>CAVZPH010000001.1:0-26444 GCA_963777075.1 uncultured Actinomycetota bacterium
CGCTGTCGGTCGCGGTGCGCAGCGGGTCGCGCTGAACCCCAGCCCCGAGGAACGCATCGACCGTCAGCGAGTAGTGGCCGACCGGTGCCTCGTAGGCGGCAACGTACTCGGTGTCTGCTGCGATCGGCACCGGGCTCGCGAAGAGGGCCGTCTGCCATCCGGTCGCCGACTCGTCAACGAACGTCACGCTCGCGAGAAGCGCTCCGTCGCTGACCCGCCACAGGGTGCCGACATGGGTGCCCGTGTTGTTGGGCGCCTTGTAGAACCGGACGCCGTCCACGGTCCCGCCGACGCTGCTGGCGAACCGCACACCCAGCGTGACCGACAGGGGGTCGGCGGCCTCGAGGACACCGGGAACGTCCGAGTCGTCGTAGAGGGACACGGTCATGCCACCCGGTAGCTGACCGGCCGCAGCGGTGGTGAACGACCACGACGACGGTCCCGAGAGGGGCAGTGCTTGCTCGTCCTGGGCCGCAGCGTGGGCCGTGTAGGTCGTCGACGCCTCGAGGTCCACGGACGGCGTGAGAGTCAGCCGTCGCGACGTCGGGTCGTAGGTCGTCGCGCCGGCGACCTCTCCGCCGCCGAGCGCCGTCAGCGTGAGCGAGGCGCTACCGGCAAGCACAGGCTTGGAGAGCACGGCGCTCACGGTCGATCCGACCCGGACGCTGGTGGCGCCGTCGAGGGGCTGCCGGCCGCTGAGGGTCAGGGGTGAGGTGTCGGTGGTGTCGAACATGACGTCGACGAAGTAGTTGGAGGAGCCGAAGCTCGAGGAGGGGAAGGCGCCCGGGGCCGCGTAGACACCCGCCGGCGCCGCGCCGAAGCCGCCCGCCACGAGTAGGGGCGGCGACTCGAGACCGGCCGCGTAGAACGCATCGCTCTGGATCGCGTAGTAGCCCTGGGGTGCGGTGTAGGAGACCGTGTAGGTGGTCCCGGCCGAGACGGCGACCGGTGTGGAGAAGGTCGCCTGCTGCCAGCCGGTCGCGCTCTCCCCGGCGAACGTCACCTGCGCCAGCCGGGTGCCCGCGGCGCTCCACAGGGAGCCGATGTGGGTCCCGCCGTTGCCGCTGCCCTTGTAGAAGCGAACCCCGGTGACGAACCCGTTGCTCGTCGGGCTGAACCGCAGACCCAACTCGACCCCGGAGAGGTCGTCCGCCGCGGTCGTGGCCGGAACCCGGTCCCCGAACACGCTGCACGGGCAGGACACGGCCAGATCGACACTCACCGTCGAGCCGATGTTCGCCGAGTCGTCGACCGCCCGGACCCGCAACGGCGTCGTGCCGTTGCCGTGCTGGACGTAGGAGTAGGTCCAGCTCGTCGTCCCGGACGCCGGGTGCCAGCTCGTACCACCGTCGGTGGAGACCTCCACCCCCGCCACCCGACCGCCCACATCGCTCGCGGTGCCCGTCGCGGTCACGGCGGTGCCGTTGGCCACGCTCGCCCCGGCCACCGGAGAGGTGATCGCCACGCTCGGCGCGCTCGTGTCCGTCGAGGCCGACGCCGCGACCAGACCGGCCATCAACGTCACCGGCTGCGCACCGAGGTCCGCCAGCACGTTGACCGTCGCCTGCTGCATCCGCGCATCGGCCGGAGCGCCGTTCCCGTCATGCTCCTGGTCCAGACCCCACGCCCACTGGATCGAACCGGCCGAGAACACCAACGCCCCACTGCCCGCCCGGTACATCGTCGCGTGATGGGTCGTGGTCCCAACCGCCACCGTGTTGCCGTAATCCTGCAAGTACTCCGGCGCCGCGCCCGTCACGGTCGACAACCGGATCAACCCCGCCGGACGGAACCCGTTGTCCAGGTCCTCGTTGGACTCATAGCCCACCGTGTGCGGGGCCAGCGCCGTGGACGTACCAGCCGCCTGGGAGGCCAGGCCCGTGTTGCGCCACAGCCGCAGCTTGCCCTCGGCCTCCGAGACCGTCACCGCCAGATCCGTGAAGTTCGACGTGTAGATGGTCCCGGTCAACCCGTTCTCCGGCAGACCCCCACCATTGGCCTGCGACGCGAACCGCGGATCACGCCACGTCCCGGTCCACTGCGCCGACGGGTCGACCTTCGCATTCGACCACGTCTCCTTGTAGGAGACCAACGTCCGGTAGTCCGTCGCCGCACCCGCGATCGACGGCTCCCACCGAGTGCGCCAGTACACCTCGTTGCCCGCGAAGAACGCCAGGTTCACCCCCGCGTCCCGCGCCGCCTCCACGTTCGCCCGCTGCGCCCCCGACCAGTACTCGTCGTGCCCCACCGACAAGAAGACCTCATGGTTGAGCAACAACGACCCCGACCGATCCGCGTCCACCCCCGAGATGTAGGACACGTCATACCCGTTGCGCTCCAAGAAGCGCACCATCGCGAACTCCGACGAGAAGTAGAAGTCCCGCGCCGTCACACCCTCCCGCGTCACGAACGGACGGTTGTACGAGATCTTGAAAGCGCGCCCGCTCGAGAGCGCACTCTCGCCCCCGTTGGTCAGGTCCCCCGCGCCTTGGTAGAAGTTCGAGCCGCCATAGACGTTGTACGCCTGCCACGTCGTGTCCGAAGTCTGGAAGACGACCTCGGAGGTCGAGGAGTCGTTCCGCACGACGAACGGGATGTGGCTCTCACCACCGGTGTCGTTGCGGTGCAGCAACGCGATGTACACCCCGGAGACCGCCGACGCCGGCACCGCCCAGCTCGCCGACAGGCCCCAGTTGCCGCAGTCGTACAACCCCGTCGTCAGATCGTTCATGCACGCCGGCTGGTTCTGCGGCAGCGACGCCACCGGCGCGATCGTCTCGATCAACCTGGCCCCGTCCCCGCCGTACCAACCCGTCCGGTAGATGTCGATCCGGTAGGACGACGCATCCGTGTCGACCTTGAACCCGACCGTCGAGCCCACATTCACCGAGATGTCCGTCGCGAACCCCTGGATCGAGGAGTCCCCCGCACCGTCGATGTCCCACACCGACGCAGGCGTCCCCGCCTTGGAGTTCTCACACACCACCGGGTTCGACCCCGGACCGCACGGGTCCGTCGGCGCGGCCTGGGCCGGGCTCGCCACCATGACCCCAGCGAGGGCCAGCGCCAAACAGGCCAGCTGGGACACTCCTCGACGCATCGCCAGAACCATGACAGCACTCCCAGGTGATCCGGCGACGCGCCCCCATGTAGTCGTCGCCCTGGGACGAACTCTGACATAGCGCGCAGTTCCCCGTGCTCGGTTTCCACCTCGGGACCCGTATCACCCCCGATCGGGTGAGCGCGTGGCGCCGTCGCCCGGATCACGGGTCCGGCATGATGGCCGGCAGGGCGTCCGGACTGGCGGCGCCGCCTGAGGAGGCCACGATGCCCGCCACGATCCCGAACGGCCCGGCCGTCGTCGCCGCGACCGCCGACGTCGACGAACGTGCGCACCTGGGAGCCGGCACCCGCGTGTGGCACCTCGCGCAGATCCGCGAGGACGCCGTCGTCGGGTCCGGCTGCGTCATAGGCCGCGGGGCCTACATCGGCCCCGGCGTCCGGCTCGGCAACCACTGCAAGGTCCAGAACTACGCCCTGGTCTACGAGCCCGCCGTGCTCGAGGACGGCGTCTTCATCGGCCCCGCCGTCGTCTTCACGAACGACTACTACCCGCGTGCGGTGAATCCCGACGGCTCGCTCAAGTCCGGCGACGACTGGCACGCCATAGGCGTCACCGTCCGCGAGGGCGCGTCGATCGGGGCTCGGAGCGTCTGCATCGCGCCGGTGACCATCGGCCGCTGGGCCCTGGTGGCCGCCGGCTCCGTGGTGACCAAGGACGTGCCGGACTTCGCGCTCGTGGCCGGCGTCCCGGCCCATCGCCGCGGCTGGGTGGGCCGTGCCGGCACGCCCCTCGTCGAGGACGAGCCCGGGCACTGGCGCTGCGAGACCACCGGCGAGCTCTACCGCGAGACCGACGGGGCACTCGATCCGCTTGGCGGATCAGGTCAGTAGGCGCCTGCCGCACCCACCACGGCGCGAGCCGTCTTCCACAGGATCATGACGTCCATCGTGAGCGACCAGTTGTCGACGTAGCGCAGGTCGAGCCGAACGGACTCCTCGCCGCTGAGGTTCGACCGGCCCGACACCTGCCACAGACCGGTGAGGCCCGGCTTGACCCGCAGGCGCCGGTGCGCGGCGTCCTCGTACTTGGCGACCTCCTCGCCCAACGGGGGCCGCGGTCCGACGAGCGACATGTCGCCCCGGACGACGTTCCACAGCTGCGGGAGCTCGTCGAGGGAGTAGCGGCGCAGGAACCGCCCGACCGGCGTCACTCGGGGGTCGTTGCGCATCTTGAACAGCACGCCGCCTGCCTCGTTGAGCGCGGCAAGGTCCGCACGCCGCGCGTCGGCATCGATGTACATGCTCCGGATCTTGTACATGGTGAAGATCTGGCCGTCGACGCCCACCCTGGTCTGCCTGTAGAACGGCCGACCCGGCGAGGTGAGGCGCACCGCGAGCGCCGAGACACCGATGATCGGAGCGGCCACTGCGAGCAGCAGGGATCCCACGACCCGGTCGAAGACGGCCTTGCCGACCAATCGCCGGCGGGGCGCGCCGACCTCGACCTCGAGCAGGGACAACCCCGCCGCGGGCCGAAGCGCGAGCCGCGGCCCGTCGACCTCGACGAGATCGGGCACGACGATCAGCTGAGCGCCGACCCGGTCGAGTGCCCACGAGAGCCGTCGGAGCGCGTCACCCGAGAGGCTGGGCCCGGCGACGACGACGACGTCGACAGCGCGGTCGGCGGCGACCTGGGGCACGTCGGCCACCGCGCCGATGACGGGCACCCCGGCCACCTGCCGGCCCCGCTGGAACTCGGGCAGGCAGACGCCGGTGACCTCGTACCCGTGGTGGCTCGCCCGCCCGAGGTCCCGGGCCACCCGGTAGACGCCCCCGATGTCACCGACGACCAACGTCCGCTTCATCCACTCGCCCCTGGACCGAGCCCGGTGCAGGAATCGCCGATGCACGTAGCGCACCACGACCGACGCCCCGACCACCAACGGGATCTCCAGGAACACGAACTGCCGAGAGACGTCGGCCTTGGTCGCATAGCTGGCAGCCATGATCAGCGCCATGGCGTAGAAGCCTGCCCGCGCCACCGACTGGAACTCGCCCGGACCGTCACCGAGGTTGCGCTGCTCGTAGCCGCGGGCGAGAGCCACCAACGCGACGAACGCAACCACCGTCGACCCGTAGAACGCCAGCGTGAGTGCCTCTGAGCTGCGCTGGATCACGAGGAACGCGGCAAGGACGGCCGAGGACGCGAGCACGTCCAGCGCGACCGTCCGCCACTGGTAGGTCTTGGCGACCCGCATCCAGCGGCGCGCGCGGACTGCTTCGTCGTTGTAGGGCGTACCCCGCAGCTCGAACGGTTGGTGCGAGGCCCACGACCGTCGGGGCTCACCGGCGACCCCACGACGCTCGCGGCTCTCGGCCGAGGCCGTTTCACCTTCGGCGGCAAGAGTCATCGCTTACGCTCCCGATCTCGTCTCCGAGGCACCCGAGGTGTCCCGAACCCCGAGGCTATACCGACCCGACTGCGCCTGTATGTCCTTTCTGTCCGATTTCACCCGCACGGCCGACCACCGCCCCGATGGCTTCACGACCGCCGACCATCGCGATCGGCGCCCTCGCCCGGCCGTTCCGTCGGCCGAGGCCTAGCCCCCGTGCTCGAGGACGGCAAGGACCCGTCGGAGCACGGAACTCGAGGTGTGCACCGTGTACGGGAAGTAGCAGACCTCGACGCCCACGGTGGCGAAGTCGCGCTCGAGCTTCGCCCCCTTCGGGGTTCCCCGCCAGTCGTCACCCTTGAAGATCACGTCGAACCGGACGTCTCGCCAGGTGATCAGCTTGTCCGGCTGGGTCTCGGCGTAGACGTCGTCGACGACGTCGACGTGACGGACGATCTCGATCCGCTCGGCCAGGGGGATGACCGGGCGGGCACCCTTGGTGACCTCCAGGACGTCGTCGGCGACGACGCCGGCGACGAGGTAGTCGCAGTGCTCCTTCGCGCGGACCAGGATGTTGAGGTGGCCGACGTGGAAGAGGTCGAATGCGCCGGGTGCGTAGCCGACCTTCATCGTCAGATCCTCCGACCTCACCCCGGCGCCCGGTGCGTGCACCATCTCCGTCGCCGGGCCCGGCGATGGCCACCTCGTCGTCGAGACTAGGCCACTCGGGTGATCGTCCACACCGTCCATCGGGTGAAGTCCCCGGCGCCTCGAACCGGCGAGGACCGCCCGTCGGCGGCCGCATCGAGGCCCCGCGTCCGGACACGCACCCTTGTGCGACGATGAGCGCGGGCAGTTTCTCCCGGCCCGGGACGCCCGGCGCGGACATCGCGACGACCGGCGGACCCGTCGTCATCACCGCAGGAGGCGCGAGAGTGGAGCTGTCGGATCATCTGAGGGCCGTGCGCAACCACTGGCGGATCGTGGCCATCTCCCTCGTGATCTCCGTCGCCGCGGCTGTGGGATGGACGGCGTACGCGACGCCGATCTACGCCAGCACCGTCACCTTCTTCGTCGCCGCGTCGACCGACACGGGCACCGCGCTGCAGGCAGACGAGTTCGCCCAGCGACGGATCAACTCCTACGTCGGCGTCCTGACGAGCGAGCGGCTCGCCCGGCTGCTCGTCGAGAACCACGGCATCGACCTCGACCCGACCACGCTCGCTCGGCACATCTCGGCGGTGGCGGCGGACAACACCGTCCTGCTCACGGCGACCGTCGTCGACAGCGACGCCGAGCGATCGCTGGAGATCGCCAACGCGATCGCAACGGAGTTCGGTCCGTTGGTGACCGAGCTCGACAACACCGGTGCGCCGAGCAGCGCCAGCGTGTCGCTCAACGTGATCTCCGGGCCTTCCCTCGACCCCAGCCCGGTCTCCCCTCGCCGTACGTTGAATCTGGCACTCGGGGTCCTCGTGGGTCTCGGCGCCGGGATCGCGCTGGCGATCAGCCGCGAGTCAGCGGATCGCACGATCCGCTCGACCGACGCGCTCAAGGACGCGGCGCAGTTGCCCGTCCTCGCCTCGATCACCGCCGAGCGTCAACCACGCCGCGGTACGACGACGACGGTGATCGGCTCCCGCTCGACGCGGTCAGAGGCGTACCGACAGATGCGCACCAACCTCTTGTTCAGCGCCGTCGGCAAGCAGATGAAGGTCGTCGTGATGACCTCGGCCGTGCCCGGTGAGGGGAAGTCGACCACGGCGATCAACCTCGCGCTCGTCCTGGCAGAGACCGGGAAGCCTGTCCTGCTCATCGATGCGGACCTGAGGCGGCCGATGACCGCCAGCTACCTCGGGGTCGAGGGCGCGGTCGGTCTGACCGACGTCCTCGTGGGCCAGGCCGAGATCGACGACGTGCTCCAGCCGTGGGGTGAGGGCGGCCTGCACGTCCTGCCGGCCGGCACACTCCCGCCCAACCCGTCCGAGCTCCTGGGCAGCGACCGGATGAAGGAGCTGATGTCCACCCTGCGGGAACGGTTCGACATGATCATCATTGACACTCCCCCGGTGCTGCCGGTGACCGACGCCGCGGTCGTCGCGGCACACGCGCACGGGCTGGTGCTTGTGGTGCGCCACGGCACGACCACCCGGGACCAGGTCCGCACCGCGGTGGAGGCCCTGGCCGCCGTCGAGGCTCCGTTGACGGGGGTCGCGCTCAACATGGTCCCGATGGAGAGCGGCAACGAGGCGTACTCCTACCACCAGGTCGTGCCCGAGCCGCCGACATCCAAGAAGGCGAGCAAGAGCGCCCGCGCCGGCAAGGCGGCCCGGTGGACTCCGGAATCATGACTCGGCCGACGCGGTACTGAGCCGTGCAGCTCGCCGCCTGGGTCGTCCTCTGCGTCGGTCTCGCCTACACCTCCCGTCGCCGCCCGATCGGCGCCGCCGTCGCGGTGATCGCGTTGTGGGTCCTCCTGCCGTCGGCCGCTGCGGACCTGATCACCGGGCGATCCCGCGGACCGCTCTCGCTGCACCCGGCGACCTGGCTCGCCCTCGCGGCAATCGTGGTCCAGCTGCTCGCCGCACCGGCCGCGGTCGCGCGGGTCGTCGGGCGCCGTATCTACCTCTTCCTCACGCTCGCCGTCGTCGTCGCCGCAGGCGCCCTGGCGACCGTCCTCGGGGGCGGGAGCGGCGGGCTCGCCCTCCTCGTGGACCAGGTCGTCGGCCCCGTGCTGCTCTTCCTGCTCGTCGCCGTCGCCCTCGACTCGGCGCCTGCGCTGCTCCGGACGCTGCGGACCACGCTGATCGCCCTGGCCGGCTTCGAGTCGGCGCTGGTCATGGTCCAGCTCGCCACGGGGCGCCTGCTGGTGTTCGAGTCCGCCCACGCCGCCCAGCGCTGGTTCACCCGGTCGGGCTTCGACCGCTGGATGGGAACCCTCGACCACCCCCTGGCACTGGCCCTCCTCCTGGCGGTCGTCACCCCACTCGTGCTCGGGATCCGACGGACATGGCTGCAGCTCGTCCTGCTCGCCGCGATGGGGGCCGCGGTGCTCGTGACCCAGTCCAGGGTCGGCGCCGTGGCCATCGCGGCGGGGATCGTGTACGTCGTGGTACGAGGCAGGGCCGGGCTCGGCACCAAGACGCTCGTCCTGGTCACGCTCGGCGGTACCGGCGCGCTGCTGGCAACGAGCGCTCTCGGACAAGGACTGCAGTCCCGCATCGGCAACGACACCGGCTCGGCGGGTGCACGTCGCGACGCGCTGGCGTTCTTCGGCGAGACCTGGAGCCAGCACCTCGTCGTCGGCGGCGGCTTCACCTCGAGCTATCGGCTCGCGGCCGTCGCAGGGCTGTCCACGAGCCTGGAGAACTCACTCCTCATGTACGCGGTGGACATCGGCCTGGTCTTCGCCGTCCTCTACTTCGGGGCCCAGGCGGTCATCGTGATGCGTGGCGCCGGCCGGCCGTCGTTGCCCGGCATGACGCTGTGCGCCACCTTGGCGGTCCTCCTCCCGAACACCTACAGCGCTCTGGCGACGGGCTCAGCCGTCGGGCCGCTGCTGTGGCTGGTGCTCGCGATGGCCGACGCGCGCCCAGCCGGCGACCGCGATCCGCTGCCACCGACGGACCGCCCGCATCACGGCGCGGTGCCGGTGCCGCTGTCGCGTCGGACCGTGATCGCAGCACCGTTGTCGGAGTAGACGTTCCCGACCGTCTGGACGGTCAGGTCCGGCGTCGTGAGCACCGTGAACCACTGGTTCACGCCGTTCATCGGCACGTTGCGCATGTCCCGAGCGAAGCGGTTGTCGTTGACCTGGCCGAAGTCCATCGGACCCGTCTTCGAGCTGGTCGACAGCTTGACCGGGATGTAGGACCCGTCGAACCAGTTCCCGTTGATGCGCGATCCCGTCACGGCGTTGACGTTCGGGGTGAGGATCACCCCGAAGCCGGCCTGGGGGTAGGGGTAGGCCTGGGTCCCGACCGTCGTGGCGAGCCATGCGCTGAGGGTGTTGCCGACGATCGAGATGTTCGACCCGCCCTGGATCTGGATCGCGTCGTTGTGGGTCTTGTTGTCCGAGTGGTTCGGGTCCGGCGAGAAGTAGGACAGGTCGTGCACATAGCTCGCCTCGACCGTCACGTTCGCTGTCGAGCCGTGGACGTTGTAGATGTTGAACCCGTCGACGACGTGGTACGTGTTGACCCGGCGGGCCGTGAAGTCGTGCCCGATGACCCCGTTGATCCACACCGACGGGTAGGACGGCACCAGGGTGACGTCCTCGATGACGGCGCGGCTGACCTTGGCGTCGTTGCAGTTGATCAGGCCGGTGTTGTACGAGCCCGGACCGCTGCCGCGCACGATCGAGTTGCGGATCGTGACGTCCGCCGCCTTGATGATCACGAAGCCGCGGATGTCCAGGCCGTCGATCACCGTCCCGGGTGACGTGATCGTCAGGTCACCGGTGTAGACGGTCAGTGTGCGTCCCGTCGGCGCGCCCGTATTCGCGGTGCCCGGCTTCTCGCTGCTGGCCGGCACTGGCGTGGACGTGGGCGTCGACGAGGAGGTGGGAGCAGGGGTGGCCGTGGTCGCCGGGGTGGAGACCGGGACGGGCGCGGAGACAGGATCAACGGTGGGGGCGGCGGAGACCTGTGCCGCATTGCGGGAGGCGTACTCGTTGCTGGCCACGATCGAGCCGATCACGGCCTCGGTCCGGGTGCCGGCCTGGATGGCCTTGATCCAGGTGGACCGACCCGTGGCGTCGGTGCCGCGCTGCAGCAAGGTCGTGTACTGCCCGTTGATCACCGTGCCCAGGTGCTCGCTCGAGAGCAGGAAGCCCAGCGCGACCGAGCTGCGGCTCGTCCCCCGGGCCAAGATGCTCGTCCATGCCGACGTCTCGCTCGCGCTCGGCGCCCGGCCCAGCACGTCCCGGTAGAGGGCCGCGACCCACCCGCGAGCGTTGCCACCCGCGCGCCCGTAGTACTCGTCCGAGGCCAGGAAGCCCCGCTCCATCTCCTGGATCGTCAACCCGCGGTTCATCAGGACCAGCCACTGCGCCAACCCGGCACCGTCCGGGCCACGGCCCAGGTACTGCTGGTAGGACCCAGTGATCAGCCGACTGCGATACTCGGCGGAGTAGGTGATCGAGTTCGCCACCGCGACCCGCGGCGTCCCGGAGTTCAGCGCAGCGGTCCAGGTCGCCAGCCCGCTGGGATCCACCGACCGCGCGAACAGGTCACGGTAGACCGCCGAGACGTAGACCGCGGTCGGGTCGCTCACCGCCGCCGGGAGTGCCGCCGCCACCGGCCCGAGCTGGACGCCCGGCGCCGCAGCAACCTCCTGCGCCTGGGCCGAGGGAACCGCAAGACCGGCGGCCACCACCGACGCGACGAGCCCCGCCAGGAATCGGCGCAGCGGTGAACGGCTTCCGCCTCGAGCAGTCGGGGCGGAGGTGCATCCTCGCCCAGTCGCCAAGTCCACGTCGCGCTCCGTCGGTTCGGTAGCCTGGCCAACCCGCTCGGGGTTCCATGGCTTTGCGTCCCCGCCTCACGACGGGTTTGCCTTTGTCGTCTACGGCACCTGCATGGTCCATCGGCAGTGGGTGAGACCGCCTGAAGGGGACGGATGTCCTGCGGCGGCCATTCGGGTGAGTGGGGCGCCTCGGCCGACGACGCCCTGCCCGCGCGCCTCGGTGTGGTGGGGGGGCGGGCAGGGCGTCGGGCGGTCGTCAGGACGGGTCGGGCTCAGGAGTCGTAACGGATCCCCAGGTCGCGGCCGATCGCGAGGGCACCCGCGCCGTCGTCCCAGACGTTGCTCGTCAACGACCCGTCGAACGTCACGCCCTGCTTGACCCGGACCACGTACTTCGACCCGTTGCCGAAGTCGAACTGGTTGCGACCGAACCTGTTCTCCGAGACCGCACCGAAACGCATCGAGGAGTACTTGCCCCGCTGGACGAACATCGACGCCTCACCACCATCGATCCAGTTCCGGGAGACCGTCACCCCCGTCACCGGCGCGACGTTCGGCGTCACCATGAGCCCCGAGCCCTGACTACGGCTCGGGTAGTTCTGGTTGCCAGCACTGGTCGACATGAACGCCTGCAGGCTGTTGCCCGTGATCCGCACGTTCGAGCCACCCTGGAGCTGGATGCAGTCGTTGTGGGTCGGGCCGTTGCTGTGGTTCGGGTCCGAGGCGAACCAGCTCAGGTCATGGCACCACGAGTTCTCGATCACCACGTTGACCGCACCGCCACCGTTGTCCACGTTGTGCACGTTGAACCCGTCGACCACGTTGTAGGTGTTGACCCGGCGAGCCGTGAAGTCGTGCCCGAAGACCCCGTTGAGCCACACCGACGGATAGGACGGCACCAACGTCACGTCCTCGATCAACGCATTGCTGCACCCCGCATAGCACGTGATCAGACCCGTGTTGTACGACCCCGGACCACTACCCCGCACCACCGAGTTCCGGATCGTCACATTCGCCGCCTTGATGACCACGAAACCCCGGATGTCCAGACCATCGATCACCGTCCCCGGCGTCGTGATCGTCAGATCACCATTCCGCACCGTCAACGACCGACCCGCCGGAACACCCGTGTTCCCCGCACCCGGACGGCTCCCGACGGCCGCAAGGGTCACGATCCCGCCGTTGCGGGAGGCGTACTCGTTGCTCGCCACGATCGAGCCGATCACGGCCTCGACCCGGGTGCCGGTCTGGATGGCCTTGATCCAGGTGGACCGACCCGTGGCGTCGATGCCGCGCTGCAGCAAGGTCGTGTAGTGCCCGTTGATCACCGTGCCCAGGTGCTCGCTCGAGAGCAGGAAGCCCAGCGCGACCGAGCTGCGGCTCGTCCCCCGGGCCAAGGTGCTCGTCCATGCCGACGTCTCGCTCGCGCTCGGCGCCCGGCCCAGCACGTCCCGGTAGAGGGCCGCGACCCACCCGCGAGCGTTGCCACCCGCGCGCCCGTAGTACTCGTCCGAGGCCAGGAAGCCCCGCTCCATCTCCTGGATCGTCAACCCGCGGTTCATCAGGACCAGCCACTGCGCCAACCCGGCACCGTCCGGGCCACGGCCCAGGTACTGCTGGTAGGACCCAGTGATCAGCCGACTGCGATACTCGGCGGAGTAGGTGATCGAGTTCGCCACCGCGACCCGCGGCGTCCCGGAGTTCAGCGCAGCGGTCCAGGTCGCCAGCCCGCTGGGATCCACCGACCGCGCGAACAGGTCACGGTAGACCGCCGAGACGTAGACCGAGGTCGGGTCGCTCACCGCCGCCGGGAGTGCCGCCGCGACCGGCGCGAGCTGCCCGGCCTGCACCCCGGCGACTCCCTGGGCAAGGGCCGAGGGGACCGCGAGACCACCGCCCACCACCGCAGCCGTCGCCGCCGCCAAGAAGCGCGCACCCCAGCGGGTGGCGCGACGTCGGCCGTCGCCGGCTGGCTGCGAAGAGGAGGACCGGGCGCGCCGGTGTGTCAGGACGTCCATCAGGTGTGCTCCGTCGGTTCGGTAGCCTGGCGGACCCCGCAGGGGTTCCATGGCTTTGCGTCCCCGCCTCACGACGGGTTTGCCCTTCTCGTCTACGGCACCTGCACGGCCCAGCGGCTACTCACCGTCGGACCCGGCGCCCGGTCTCGCCGCCCCCCGAGTTCTGGGGCGCGGTCGGCATTACGACATGAATCGCTTGCCGAGACCCGACATTAGGCCGTTCGGGGACGATTCCCCAGGGACTGTGGCGAATATCACGGGATGATAACGGTCGATCCGGACATCTAGGTGCTGAAGCGTGACGCAGGCCACAGTGGAATGATTCGCGTCCCCCTCGCCGCATTCACCGAGCGGCGCACCTCGACGTCGTCGGGCCGTCGGCGGGCAGGGCGTCGGGCGGTCGTCAGGACGGGTCGGGCTCAGGAGTCGTAACGGATCCCCAGGTCGCGGCCGATCGCGAGGGCACCCGCGCCGTCGTCCCAGACGTTGCTCGTCAACGACCCGTCGAACGTCACGCCCTGCTTGACCCGGACCACGTACTTCGACCCGTTGCCGAAGTCGAACTGGTTGCGACCGAACCTGTTCTCCGAGACCGCACCGAAACGCATCGAGGAGTACTTGCCCCGCTGGACGAACATCGACGCCTCACCACCATCGATCCAGTTCCGGGAGACCGTCACCCCCGTCACCGGCGCGACGTTCGGCGTCACCATGAGCCCCGAGCCCTGACTACGGCTCGGGTAGTTCTGGTTGCCAGCACTGGTCGACATGAACGCCTGCAGGCTGTTGCCCGTGATCCGCACGTTCGAGCCACCCTGAAGCTGGATGCAGTCGTTGTGGGTCGGGCCGTTGCTGTGGTTCGGGTCCGAGGCGAACCAGCTCAGGTCATGGCACCACGAGTTCTCGATCACCACGTTGACCGCACCGCCACCGTTGTCCACGTTGTGCACGTTGAACCCGTCGACCACGTTGTAGGTGTTGACCCGGCGAGCCGTGAAGTCGTGCCCGAAGACCCCGTTGAGCCACACCGACGGATAGGACGGCACCAACGTCACGTCCTCGATCAACGCATTGCTGCACCCCGCATAGCACGTGATCAGACCCGTGTTGTACGACCCCGGACCACTACCCCGCACCACCGAGTTCCGGATCGTCACATTCGCCGCCTTGATGACCACGAAACCCCGGATGTCCAGACCATCGATCACCGTCCCCGGCGTCGTGATCGTCAGATCACCATTCCGCACCGTCAACGACCGACCCGCCGGAACACCCGTGTTCCCCGCACCCGGACGGCTCCCGACGGCCGCAAGGGAGGCCTGCGCCGCGACCGGGGCGGGCGCCGGCGCAGCCGCGGGCGCCGAAGGGGCCTCGGCCGGGGCGGGCGCCTCGGCCGGGGCAGCGGTCTCGGTCGCGGAGGGCGACGCGGGCGACGGCTCGGGCTCGGGGACGCCCGCGTCGCCCCTGGAGACGTAGGGGGTGCCACGCCGCGTGTCGAGATCGTCCGCGTCAGTCGGCGGCACGGCCGTCGACGTGACCGGGACGGCGGATGTCGCCGGCGTCGGCGCAGCGCCGATCGCACCGTCCGACGGGCTGGCACCGGCAGGCACGAGCAGGATCACCGCGCCGATCAGCAGGGGCACCGGGCGTCCTCGTCGGCGCTGCGGCGGCTTGCGGTGCGCTCCGCGCCGCCGACCGGCAGTGCCCGCACCGAGGCGAGGGCGTGCCGGCATCCGGTGCGCTCCGCGTCCCGACATGCGTCACCTCCCGCTCGCTCGCTCGCCGCCGTGCGAACCTCGCCCGCTGTCCACGACCGGGAGTCGACCGGCGCCGGGCGCAGCCCCCGGATCGCTCGACGGGCTCGGCTTCGAGCCCGGTCGGGGACGGGACCTGGTCCAGACTAGGCCATTCAGGTGACGGGGCCCGGGGCCGGGCGGCCCGCCAAGGCCTCGGAGCCCTGTGCCCCGAGGCTATGCTCAAGGGCCGCGATCGGCGTGAGACCCGCTCGGGTGGTGGACGGGAGGCGGCCGGTGACCAGCGCGAGACCCGTGGTGGCGATCTGGAAGTCGACCTGGCTGCCGTCCTCGCAGACCTTCGTGCAGAACCAGGTCGGCGCCCTGCGACGGTGGCGCCCCGTGCTCATCGGCGTGCGTCCCGTGTCCGACGGGCTCCCGGTGATCCCCGATCTCGCACCGTTCGGATCGGGTCTACCGGCGCGCGCCCTGCACCGCGTCCGCCGAGCGACAGGCTACCGCGGTGTCTACGACACCTTCCTGCGGACCCAAGACACTCGTCTGGTCCACGCGCACTTCGGCACGAGCGCGATCCCGATCCTGCCGGTCACCCGTCGCCTCGGCCTGCCACTGGTGGTCACCTTCCACGGCTACGACGTGACCCGCGAGGCCCAGCGCTCCGGGCACCTCGGTGAGCACTACCGGCGCAGGCTGGGCGAGGTCATCCGGGAGGCCGACACCCTCATCGCGGTGTCCGAGTTCATCGCCGAGCGGCTGCTGGCGCTCGGGGCTCCGCCGTCGTCGATCCGGGTCCACCACATCGGGATCCCCGTCGACCAGGCACCGTGGCCAGGGCCGCGGGAGCGGGCCGGAATCGCCTTCGTCGGGCGACTCGTGGAGAAGAAGGGCGTCGCGGACCTGCTCGCCGCGGTCGAAGAACTCGACCGACGCGGTGTCCGGCGGCCCGTCCGCATCATCGGCGACGGTCCGCTGCGGGGCGAGCTGGAGCGACGGTCCGCCGCGGCCGGCCTCGACGTCTCGTTCCTCGGCTTCCGCCGTCCGGACGAGGTCGCGGCGCTGCTGCGCGAGAGCTCGGTCTTCTGCGCGCCGTCGCGGACCGCGGCGGACGGCGACGCCGAGGCTTTCGGGATGGTGTTCCTCGAGGCTGCGCTGCAGGGGCTGCCCGTCGTGTCGTACCGGCACGGCGGGGTACCCGAGGCCGTGCAGGACGGTGTGACGGGCCTGCTCGCCGACGAGGGCGACGTCCCCGCCCTCGCCCGGAACCTGGAGCTCCTGCTCGCGGATCCCGCACGGGCGCGGACGATGGGACAGGCGGGCAGCGCCAGGGTCCGGCGAGACTTCGACGTGATGCGCCAGAGCGCCCTGCTCGAGGACATCTACGCCGCGGCCGCAGCTCGGGGCGGTCGGCCCGTCGCCTGACCCCTCAGGTGGAGCGCCGGTACTCCTGGAACACGTGTCCCCCCGCGCCCGCGAGCATGCCGAGCCCGCGGGCCAGTGTCCGGGAGCCCCGAGCCTGCCAGGCCTCGTCGCACCGGACCGTGCCGATGAGCACCACGGCGGCGCCGCCCGCCGCGCGCACGGCTCCCTTGACCGCGAGGCGGAGACGCACCCCCGCTCCGCGTAGCCCCCCCGGCGCGAGCTCCAGCGACGTCCGGCTCCACGAGTTCCCGGACCGGAAGGCCTTGCGCAGGACCCATCGGCGGGTCAACCTGCAGGCCGGCACGACGTCGACGACCACGGCCTCGTCGCACCAGACGATCCGGTGCCCAGCGCCGGTCAGTGCCCGGGTGAACAGCGTGTCCGACCCGCCGCTCAGGCCGAAGCGTTCGTCGAACCGGAGTCCGGTCCGCCGCAGGACCGACAGGTCGAGCAGGAGGTTGTTGGTCGCCGCCACGTCCACCACGGTGCCTGTGGGCAGGCGACGGCGCTCGAAGAACCTGCCGGCGACGATCCACGGGTCCGGCTCGGCCGCGTAGCGCGAGATCACCGGGCCGACGACGGCGGCGCCGCCGGTCGACGCGTGGCACCCCAGGAGGGTGGCCAGCCAGCCGTCGCACGGGCGCTCGTCGTCATCGATGAAGACGAGCAGGCGCGACCCGTACGACTCGGCGATCGCACGGTTGCGGGCGGCGGCGATGCCCGGGTCGGCCTCGTGGACGTAGCGCACGCCGGGCAGTCCGAGCCCGGCGACGAACGATCGCGCGCCGGCGTCGGGGTCGTTGTCGACGACGAGGACCTCAGCCGGGACGTCGACCCGAGCGACCTGGTCGACGAGTACCGGCACGACTTCGGCCAGGTCGCCCGGTCGGCGGAAGGTCAGGACGGCCACGACCACGTCCGGCAACGGTGATGGACGCATCGTGCTCTCCCTTCTGGCGGCACGGCGGACGAGCGGGCATGGACCGACCTCGGCAGGCTCAGGGACCCGATACCTCGGATGAGCGCGTGCGGCCCGGCATCGGCGCGCGGCCCGGCAGCATACGCCGCAGGTGACCGAGCCCCACGCGGGCCGCAGACCGGTGGACGAGCCACAGGACGGCGCCGGCGACCGCCACGTAGGCCAGCGCGCCGACGGCGAGCGTCCAGGCGCTCGACAGGCTTCCCAGCCGAACGAGCAGGTAGGCTGCCGCGCCCCAGAGCGAGACGTGCACCGCGGGCGCGAGCACGGCCAGCTGTCGGGCGATGGCGACGCCGGCCAGGCGTCGTTGGATGACGAGCAACACGGGGGTGAGCGCGACGCCGGCGCCCGCGTACCCGACAGCGACCCACAACAGACCGAACTGGAGACCGAGCACGATCCCGCCGACCTGGACCGCCGTGGCCAGGAGCTCGTAGCGCAGGGCCAGCCTGACCGCGCCGGTGGCCTTCATCAGGGGACCGGTCACGTAGAAGACGGTCTCCCGGGCACCGGCGAGGGCGAGCACGGCAACCAGCGGGGCGGCCGGCAGCCACGGCGCACCCAACGCGAGGAGCACGAGTTCGTGGGAGGCCACGGCGAGAAGGCTCATGGCCGGGACGGCGAGGAGTGCCAGGAGGCCGGTGGCGGTGAGGAGAGCCCGTCCGAGCAGGTCCCGCCGGTGCGCCATGCGGGAGAAGGCGGGGAACATCACCCTGGCGATGGTCTGTCCGAGGAGCTGGACGGGGATCGCGAGCACCCGGTAGGCCATGCCGTAGAAGGAGAGCGCCACGACCCCGAGGACGCGTCCGACGAGGATGTTGTCGATGTTCCGGGAGAAGTAGGCGATGGCGTTGGTCGCCATCACCCGCGAGCCGTACGGAAGCAGCGCGAAGCCCTCCCGCAGGTGCAGGGTGGGGACCGGCCCGCGGTAGGAGGTCAGGAGCAGCGCACCGACCACAGCGTCGGTGGTGACGACCTGGAAGACCACCGACTCCGGACCTTCGCCGAGAAGCGCCGCCCCGATGCCGGCAGCGGCTCCGAGCGCTGCTCCGGCGATGTCGGCGACCGCGATCGGCCGGAAGGTGAGCGTCCGCGCTCGCATGGCTCGGGGTGCGATGGCCAGGGACTTGACCACGAGCCCGAGCCCGAGCCACCGCAGGACGGGCGTCAGTCGCTCCACGTCGAAGAAGTCCGCGACCAGTGGCGCTACGAGCCAGGTGAGCCCGGCGAGAACGAACCCCACGAGGATGTTGATCGTGGCCGCGGCACCGGGGGCCCGGGGGCTCAGGTGCGGACGTTGGATCAGGGCCGAGGACAGGCCCTGGTCGAGCAGCAAGGTCGTGAACGTGACGTAGAGCGTCGCCGCGCTGATGACCCCGTAGCTCTCGGGCCCGAGGATCCGAGCCACCACGACGGCGGTGAGGACCGTCAGTCCCTGACGACCGGCGACCGCGAGCGCGTTCCACTGCACCGCCGAGGTAGCCGTGGCTCCACTGAACGACACGCCGGGCCCCTCGGGTGTCGGGTCGCCCGACTCCCCGCGCGGACCGCTCACCGGGCCGACCGGACCGTCGCGTCGAGGATCTCGGCCATCCTGCGACGGTAGCGCTCCGGCGAGTGCCGCTCGGCCGCGCGGGCCGCGTCGACCAAGGCGGCGTCACGGAAGAAGGACCAGCGTTCGAGCACCTCCACGAGTCCGGCGGCGAGCCCGGCGGAGTCGCCAGGAGGTACCTGCCAGGCGGATCGGTACCCGGCCGACGCCTCGCGCAGTCCGCTCGTCGCGCTCACGACGACCGGGCGGCCTGACAAGACGGCCTCGACGGCCGTGTTGCCGAACGGTTCGTCGACCGTGGACGGGACGACGGCGACGTCGCTCGACGCGAGGAAGGACCACACGTCCGGCTTGAAGCCGTGGAAGGCGACCGACTCACCGAGACCCGCCGCGGACACCCGGTCCCGCAGCTCCCGCTCGAACCACTCGTACCCCGGGAAGACCGCGCCAACGATGTCGAGGTGCACCGGTGTGCCGGCGGCCGCGAGCTCGATCGCCGCATCCACCAGCACGCGCACCCCCTTGCGGGCGGAGAGCCGACCGACGTAGACAGCGCGGAGAGGACCGTCGATCCGCGCGCGCGGCGGCACGATCTGCGACGGCCCGGGAACGGCGTTGTCGACCACGGTGGCGCCTGCCCCGACCGAGCGGATCGACCGCCGCAGGGTCTCCACGCTGAACTCGCTGTTCGCGACGACCCGCGACGCCAGCAGCAGCGGCAGCGCGAGGAGCTGCCGGACCAGCGGCGAGGCGCTGCCCTCGGCCTCGTGCACGTGACAGAGCACCGGGATCCGCCGAAGTCTCGCCAGGACGTGCCACAGGGGCACGGTCACGGTGCTCACGTAGACCACCTGGGGCCTGATCCTGCCGAGCAGCAGCAGCCCCCGGTACCCGCCGAGTGCGGTGTCCGCGACGAACCGGGCGAGTCCCCGCGGCGTCAGGATGCTCTTGCGCACTACCGGGGTGGGGCACAAGACGACGGATGCGCCGCGATCCGCGAGCTCGGCGACGAGCGGTCCTCCCTCGCGGAGGGAGACGACCACCCTCCAGCCGGCCTCGACGAAGCCGGTGACGCTCTCGAGCATGACGCGGTCCGAGCCGTAGAGCTCGGCCGCCGGGTGTGCGACCAGCACCGTGCGTTCCGCACTGCTGCGCCCCACGGGCGTCACGGCGTCCGTGCCCCGGCCGTGCGCACGGGGCCGGGCACCCCAAGGCCGGGCGCCGACGGCGCCCCCGCCGACTTCTCGCTCACCGACCCGACCCTACCCACGAGGGTCGTACCTCAGGCCTTGTTGAAGTACTCGTCGCTGGCGATGATCGAGCCGATCACGGCCTCCAGCCGCACCCCACGCTGGAGCTGGGCGACCCACGTCGCCCGCCCCGTCGGGTCGATGCTGCGACCCAGGAGCTCCTGGTAGTACCCGTTCACCACGGTGGTCAGGTGCTCGCTCGAGAGCAAGAAGCCCCGCGCGATCGAGAACCGACCCTTCACCCCAACCTGGGCGACCCAGGACTGCACCTCGGCTGCCGAGGCGGTACGACCCAGCACGTCGGCGTACAGCTTCGAGACCCACGCGCTGTCGGTGCCGCCGGCCTTGCGGTAGTACTCGTCGGAGGCCACGAACCCCGCCTCCATGTCGGTGATCGTCCGCCCCCGGTCCATCTGCACCAGCCAGCTCGCCAGACCCGCCGGCTCCGCGGCCCGCCCCAGATACCGCTGGTAGGCCTCACGGATCAGACCCGAGCGGTACTCCCTGGACCCTGTGATCCCGTTGGCCACCGCCACCCGCGGAGTCCCGCTCGACAACGCCGCGGTCCAGGTGGCCAACCCGGCCGGGTCCGGCGCCCGACCGAACAGGTCGAGGTAGACCCGGGTGATGTACCGCTGAATCGCCGAGGTCGGCGGCGCCGGCGCCGTGGCGAAGGACCACGAACCACCCGACAACGCCGTGCCACCCACCGAGACCTCCGCGGAGACCACGACCCCCGCCGGCAACGCCGCGTTCGGGGTGAACCGCACCGTCCGCGACGGGACGTCGAACGAGCTCGACCCGCCCACGGCACCTGCCGACGTGCTCACAGCCAGCACCGGCGTCCCCGATCCCGGCACCGCCGAAAGAACCGCGACAACCGACGACGACGTGACCACACCCGTCGCGCCGGACACCGGCGCGGTCGAGAGCACCGTCGGCAAACCCACCTCGACCGGGACGGTCACCGACTGGGCGCGCGAGCCGGTGGCACCGTCGTCATCGGTCACCGTCAGGGTGACGGCGTAGGTACCGGCCACCGCGAAGGTGCGCGCGGCCGTCACTCCCGTGGCGGTCGCGCCGTCGCCGAAGCTCCACGCGTAGGAGACGACCGAGCCGTCGGAGTCCGACGAGCTCGCGCCGTCAACCGTGATGCCCAGACCCTCCGGGGTCAGGGTGAACCTCGCGACCGGAGGCAGGTTGACCGGAGCCTCGGCCGTCCCGACCTCATAGTGCCGGGCCACCTGCGCGGGGCTCAACGCGTTCTCGTACACGGCGACCTCGTCGATGTCACCTGAGAAGTAGTCGTTGGTCGGCCGCTGGGTCCAGCCGGTGAGCGCGTCGCCGCCGACCCGCCAGTACCCCGGCGACGGGAATCCCAGGGTTGCGCCCGGCTTCGTCGCCACCTGGAGGCCGTCCGCGTACAGGTACATGCCCGTCGGGTCCGATACGGCGACGACGTGGTGCCACTGCCCGTCGGTGAACGAGGTCGTGCTGCTGATCGTCTCGCGGGCGATGCCGTAGGGGCGCACTCCGAAGTACAGCCGGCCGGCATTGCTGAGGTAGACCTGTCGATCGGTATACCGCGACGGATCCCGGTCGGAAGTGCCGAACCCGAGAACCCGGCCACCCGAGGTCGTGCGGAACCAGGCCTCGATCGTGAAGCTCGCCGGCGCGAGCCGGGAGGTCGTCGTGGTGGCAAAGTCGGTGCTCGCGCCGGAGAACGTCGTGGCGCCGTCGGCATCGGCGCGCACGGCGCCCGTCGCCCCCCGGGTCAGGGCGCCGCGAATGAAGGCGTCGCTCCAGCCGTCCGAGGAGTCGATCAGCTGCGCGCCGCCCGCCTCGCCCATCCGCCAGTACAGGCTCGGGTCGTCGGCGAGCACCGTCGCGGCGTACGAGCTGGTGGGGGCGTCCGCCGACGCGGCCACGACGTCGATGCTGTCCGACCACGCGATGTTGCCCCAGGGGTCGATCGCACGCAGCCGGTAGCGGTAGCTCGTCCCGGGCACCAGCCCGGTGTCGACGTAGCCCATGTACGGGCGGTCGTAGAACCGGGAGGACTGGACGGTCTGGTACACGGGCGAGGCCGTGTTGCTGTTGCGGATGAGCTGATAGGTCAGCTCGGTGTTGTCCCAGTCGTAGTTCGCGGTCCAGCGCAGCCGGATCTCACCAGCCGACAACGAGGCTCCCGAGAGGTCGAACCTGCCACCGGTGTTCACCGGACCCATCGCGTCGGGGGCGATCGAGGAGACGGCAAAGCGCACCAGGCCCTGCTGAGGCGTGCCGTTCACGGTGGGGAACTCCCCACCCATGACGACGTACTGGGAGTTGCCGGTGACGTCGAAGGCTGACTGGTCCTGGCCGGTGTAGCTGCCCGTGGTCATCTGGGGATACCAGTTGACCTGGGTCGGGCGGGGGTTGCCCTCGAAGTTCGTGTAGCTGTACGGCTCTCGCGTGATGATCCCGGTGGCCGCCTTGGTGAGCGCTGTCGCGTGCTGCTCGACCCACGGCTCCACCTGCGGGTAGGAGCCGATGTTCCCGCAGTAGTGCTTGTGGCTGGCCTGGTAGACCACCCCGCCCATCGGGAAGGCCGAGTAGGTGTCGCCGTGGCAGTCCTCGATCCACTCGATCGCGCCTCCGTCCCACCGTGCCGCGAACGTCCCCTCGAGGGTGCCGCCCGTGCGGCCGTAGGTGTAGCCGCTGCCGTAGACGTAGTCGGCGTCGCCCGTGAGGTCGGTGATCGCCCCGTTGTCCGTGCCGTTGCGGATCCACGTCGTGTTGGCCGCGAAGGGCAGCAACGACCCTGTGGTCGCGTCGACCGCCCCTAGGCCGTAGCCCGGGTTGGACGAGCCGTTCAGCGTGGTGAAGGAGCCGCCGACGACGAGGGACGTCCCATCCGGGGACAGCGCCATCGCGTTGACGCCCCCGGCGCCGTCCGCCGCGGGCGCCCAGTCGAGCAGTCCGCCGTCGGAGACGCGGGCCGCGGCGAGCCGAGGCCGCGTCGCCGCCCCCACCGCGTTGAAGAGACCCCCGAAGTAGACCGTGTCGGCGGTCACCGTGATCGCCCGCACCTTCGCGTCAGGCTTCGGCAGGAACGTCGTGAGGAGGGCGCCCGTCGTGCGGTTGATCGCCGCGATCCGCCAGACGCTTGCCCCGTTCACCTGGGTGAAGTCGCCACCGATGTACAGGCGCGAGCCGTCGGGGGACGCAGCGATGCTCAGGACCTGGGCGTTGGTCGTGGGCGCGAAGCTCTGGACGAGGGCTCCGGTAGCCAGGTCGTACGCCAGGAGGTTGGCCCTGGGGACCGTGTCGACACCCGGCGCCGAGCCGGCAGGACGGGCAGTGGCGAAGCTGCCTGCGACGTACACCGTGTTCCCGACGACGACCTGGTCCCAGACGACCCCGTCGATCTGCGCGGTCGGCAGCGCGTCCGCGGAGACCGTCGTCGGTTCGCTCGGGTCCGCCGGCTGGGTGTCCGCGACGGCCGGGGACCCGACGCCGACGATGGCCAGAGCGAGGCACAGGGCAACGGCCGTCGCTCCGGCCGTCGCGCGGGTGAAGGGACTCATCGCTGCCTCGATCCGCGACGTCGTCCGGCACCTCCGGGCGACCTCCCAGAGCCTAGCTCCGGGAGGTCGGACAAACATGCACCGACCGGGCGAACCCGGACGTCGAGCGGCGTGCTCGCGCTCCCACCGACCCTGCGGGTCGCTCAGCTGCTCGGGACGTCGCCGGTGAACACCACGACCGGCGCCGCGGTCGAGTACGCGACCTCGAGCCGCACCGGCGAGCGCGCTCCCTGACCGATCGCGAAGACGTACGTGCCCATCGCACTCCGACCGGGGGCGAGCGCGCCGGTGAAAGCTCGCGCAGGAGGGCCGAGCATGGCGACGCCGGGGTTCCCCTGCGCATCCGTGAGGGTGACGGTCACCCGGGCCAGGTCGACCGGCTCCTGCGCGTCGTTGGTGAGCGTGAGCGCGAACGAGAGAGCGGGGCCGGAGACCTCGCCGGGACCGACAGCCTTGGCCTCGAGCGACTCGACCGCGTCGACGATCGCACTGACGCCGGTCCCAAAGTCGGCCGACTCGTCCAGCGGCACCGGGGCGGCGGTCGGGAGCACGTCGGTCGGCCCCGAGGATGGCTCCGGGCTCGGTGCGGCAGGCTCGGTGTCTACCGACGCGGACGCGGTGCCGGACGGGGTGGCGCCCTGCGAGGCCGTGGACGTCGGCCCGAGGGAAGGGCCGCTCGACGCCGACGCCGACGCCGACGGCTCGGCACGCTGCCCCAGCCCGTTCCAGGCGAGCACAGCGACGCCGAGGACGACGACGACCGCGCCCCCGGCGGCCGCCCAGTGCCAGGCCGGCCGGCCGGACCGTCCCTCGGGCCCCGCCGCGGGTGCAGCACCCGGGTGGGGTCCGTCGTGCAGGTCGCCGCTCACCGGTCCGCCCCGGTCGGCAGGTCGAGACGCCTCATGTCGCCGAACCACTTGACGAGGGCGAGCGCGAGGTGGCCGGCAGAAGCGACGAACAGGGATGCGTAGACCCAGAAGAAGACCGTCGGGGCGCCGAGCAGCACGAAGGCCAGGCACAGCACCCCGTAGTCGGTCGGGAGCACCAGTACCCGCCGCAGCCACGAACCGGGAGGGCGGGCGACCGGCATCCCGGTCCGCGCGGCGTGGACCCGGCGCAACTGGTCGTTGAGCGTCTGGGCGAAGAAGGAGACCGCCGCGACCGCAGTGAACCCGATCGGGACGAGCAACCAGCCAGAACCGGGGAGAGCCAGGTGGCGGTACGTCAGGACGAGGACGGCCAGGTGCAGCGAGGAGATCTTGAGGCTGTCGACGACATGGTCCAACCACTCCCCGGCCAGGCTTCCCCCGCCGCGCAACCGGGCCACCTGGCCGTCGGCCGAGTCGAGCGCGTAGCCGACGGCGAGCAGCAGCCAGACTGCCAGCCCCGAGCCGAGGCTCGGCGGCGCCGTCGCGACGACCGCGATGCCGGCGAAGGTGAAGGCAGCGCTGATCCCGGTCACGGCGTTCGGCGAGAGTCCCGATCGGAAGGCCCACGCGGCGAAGAGCCGCCCGACCGGCCGGTTGACGAGCAACGAGTAGGCGGGCGCGCCGCTGGCCGCGGGCTTCTGGGCGCTGGCCAGCCGGGCGACGGTCTGCCGGTAGGTCTCGGCACCACGCCGTGGGCCCATGCTGCTCACGTCCCCCCCGCGGATGTCGCCCGCCGCGATGCTCCCGGTGCCGGTCGGCGATCCACCACCAGCCGGGCGCAGAGGTGCTCGTACTTCGACGCGACGTCGTCCCAGTCGTAGGGCGCGGCGGCGGCCCGAGCCTGCGCGTCACGCTCCCGGGTGAGTGCCGGGTCGGACTCCGCCGCCTCGATCTCGCAGGTCACGTCGGCAGCGTCTCGGAAGTAGTGCCCGGCCTCGCCGAGCACCTCCCGGTTGAAGACGACGTCGAACGCGGTCGTCGCGGTCCCGGCGCCCAGGGCACGCAGGAGCGTCGGGTTCGTCCCCCCGACGGAGTGCCCGTGCAGGTACAGGAAAGCGTGCGCATAGAGCTGGTCGAGCAGGTCCTGGTCCCAGACCGGGCCGAGGAAGTGGACGCGCTCGTCCGCCGCCGCATGGACCGCGGCGGTGTAGGCGTCGGAATAGGGTGCCGAGCCGACGACGACCAACGGGTACCGAGCCGAGCTGCGCCGGTAGCCGTCGACGATCACGTCGACCTGGTTCTCCGGCTCGAACCGAGCCACGAGGAGGTGGAAGCCGCGCGCCTCGAGGCCGAGCTCATGCAGCCGGTCGGCCGGTGGGTCGATCAGCGGAGCGCCGTAAGCGATGCGCTCGGTGCCCACATCGAACCGCGCGCGGTAGTAGTCGCTGATCCCCCGGGCGTCGGCGATGATCGCGTCGGACCAGCGCACCGCCATCGCCTCGGCGGCGCGGAAGTACCGCTGGCCGACGGGCCCCCACTTCCGGCGCTTCCACTCCAGGCCGTCGACGTGGGTCGCCACCGGGATCCGGGCCCAGCGGAGGAAGGGCAACCACGGCGCGTTCGCGGCGTTGAACACGACGACGGCGTCGACCCGGTGTCCGAGCAGGTGCGCGACGGAGAGGCCGGTGTGGCTCAGGGTCTCCAGCGAGCGACGGTGCAGCGCGGGCAGGTGGACCAGTCGCATCCCGGCATACTCCGCCGGGCGTGGCTCACCCCGGCGGGGGCGGCAGTAGACGACGACGTCGTGGCCGCGCGCGGCAAGCCGCCTGCCCACCTCCTCGACGCAGGTCTCGAAGCCGCCGTACCGGGCCGGGACCCCGCGGGTGCCGACCAGGGCGATCCTCACGAGCGCCGCTCGGTCACCGCGTGGCCGGGGCGAGACCGATCCCTCGCGGGGCCGCGATCCACGGCGCGCGCCATCGTGAGCTCCCCTCGTGCTGGTCGACGCCCGAGGCTATACCGCAACGTCGGCGTCCCGGATGCGCGTCCCACAGGGCGTCCCTCCTTGGATGGCTGGTGGTCTGTCGTCATGGCGGAGGCCCGGTCGCACCG
>CAVZPH010000002.1:0-99277 GCA_963777075.1 uncultured Actinomycetota bacterium
GATGATGATCGAAACGGCAAGTCACCACCGCACTGCTCCGGTTGATCGTCGGGTCGCCAGCGGCGACCAGGAAGGTCGGCTGCTGAGCCAGCGGATCGGCCAGGATCGTCGCAGGCCGACACCGGCGCGCCCTCGAGCGATGAAGGCCCCAGACCGCCAGCTCCGCCTCGTCCCGCAGCGACGCCCCTGCTGGAGGACGACGGCCACCAGATCGCTGCGATGCCCGCGGCGAGCCGGGCCACGCGGACCTTCGTCGGCTGGCCGGGCCGACCACCAGGCCGAGCGCCCGCGGCGACGGGCCGGGCGACGCGGTCCGCTTGATGAAGTCGTACTCGACGAGCCCGACCGCTGCCCCGGACCTCGGGCTATCCGAGAGGCGTGCCGAACCACCCGGGCCGCCGCCGATACGCTGCTTGGCCTCGGCGATGCTGAAAGTCGCCAGCTCGCGGGACTCCAACCAGCCCTCCGGGAGCGACGGGCGAATGCTTCGGCGAACCCGCGCCGCGCCGCCCTCGGCGCCGGCATCCTCAGCTGGTCGAGGCTCAGTCGGCCAGGTAGCTCTTCGTCCAGCTCGACGCAGCGTGCTCACGAGCCCGAGCCGCGCCCGCAACTCGCCGCCGACGCCAGCCAGGTACCAGGCCATGTGCTTGCGCATGCCGCAGCGCCTTGGTCTCGTCGCCGTCCTCGACCATCAGCTCGGCATGGCGCTGGTATCGCGGCGGCGACCTCGCGCATCCCCGGCTGCACGCGCACGTCCGACCATGGAGCGGCGGCGAGATCGGCGCGACGGCGCCCCAGCCACGCCACGCACCACCCCGTCGCAGCCCGTTCTCGCTCGACCATTGCGGCGGAACCGTCCTCGGCGGACCAGATGTCGCTGTTGCCGAGCAAGGGGATGTCGGTCACCCCGTCGCCGAGCAGGGCGATCGCCTCCCAGTCGGCGGTGCGGAAGAGCAGGCAATGGGCCGCGGCGCGCGTGCAGCGGCCACCGCGGCGACCCCGGCGTCCTGGGCGACGAGGCCGGCCTCCAGGTACGTGCGGTCCTCGTCGATGGCCTCGCGATCTTCACCGTGGACCGCGCACCCGGTAGGCGCCGCCGCCTCGACGGCCGAGGACGATCGACGCGAAGAGCCGCTCTTCCAGGGCAGCGCCGCGCCGCTGCGCGCCACCTTGGCACCGGCAGCCGAAGTTCAGGTCGATGTGGTCCGCGTGTCCGAGGCGAGCAGGCGGCACCGCGGCGGCGACGGTGACCGGCTCGACTCCGTAGACCTGGACGACGGCTCGTCGATGTTGCTCACGATCTGTACCATCCACGAGGGCGCGCGAGGTCACCCTCATTCCCGCTATGTAACTGCGGCAGCCGACGCAAGAGACGGTTCGTCACGCCCGCCATTCGGCGCAGGATCGATGGGTCTCGACGGCGGATCGGGCCGATGTGCAGCGGCGGGAGCACGGCAGTCGAGGTGCAGTGGCGGGGCGCGGCGGGGCCGCGGCAGACCCCTCCATCGTCCCGCGCGCCGCCGCTGGGGGAGCCGGCGCCGGCCGGGTACCTGGGCGTCGCCGGACGGCACCATCGTGCGGCCCCGCCCGAGCCGTACGCACCTTCGCCTGCTCGCCGTCCTGCCCATCGCGATCGCGACGGTGGTCGATGATGCTGCTCTGGCCGAGCGGCGCCAGGCGCTCCACCGGGATCGTCGACCTCGCCCACTACCCAAGGCCGCGTCACCGCTGTCGAGAACGAGCGCCTGCAAGGATGCTCAACGGGTCAGGCCGACGGCTCCATCCCCGCACACCGTCCCGTGCACACGATAACTATGGCCCAGCCGACGTCCTTGGACCAGGCCGGCAGGTCTCGGACCCCGGCCACACGGTGAGCGTCCCGCCGACCCGCCCACGGGAACGGCCGCTCCCTGGTCTCGCTGCGTCACCCGCTCCTACCACCGACGAGGAGGCAATGCCGGCATCACCGTGATTGTCGGTCCTCGCGATGGCCTTCGCCGTGGCCGTCGCGGCCGTCTCGACGTTCTGGTCGGCGCCGTCGGGCTCGCGATCGCCTTCGGCGTCATCGGTGTGTTCGCGCTGCGCGCGCTCGAGGGGCGCCATGGTGGGCCTGGTCGCGGCGGCGGCCATCATGTTCGTCGCTGCGCCCTGGCGCAGGGCTTCACGCACCCGCACCACCACCGTCCGGCACGCTCATAGGGCCGGCCTGTACGGCGGCCGGGCTTGCCGCCAAGGCCGCGGGCACCGGGCCGCCTCGACCGAGCAGACGATCAGCTCTCCCTGGCGATGGCCGGGCCGACGGCACGGCGCTCAGCGGGATCTTCGTTTGCGGGGTCATCCTCGGCGGGTCGGGGTGCTCAACGACGCTGTACGACGCAGCCTCGGGCGGTGGAGCTGCGCGCAGCCGACCCTGGTGCGCTGCCGGATCCTGTTTGCCGTGCGATCCGCGGATCGGCCGGATCCAGCTCGACTGTCTACACGATCGCCTTCGCCTACACGGGGCGCCGCTGCCATTCTCCTGCTGCTCGTCGAGGTTCTTCCAGTACCCGCTCATGCAGACGTTGATCCTGCAGTGAGTTCGCCGAGGAGATCGCGCGGACGGCCGTCAGCTCGATCGGCCTCGTCCTGGCGATCCCGGCCGACGGCCGATTGGGCGCTTGTCTACGAGCATCCCGGCGGCGCAATCGTGGCGGCCGCCGACCGCACCAGCCGATGCATCCCACGGCCACGACGGGGCGCGGCCCCGCGTCGCTAGCGGCGGTCAGGCTGCTGATGATGCACCGAGGACGAGAGCAGCACGGGATGGCCGCGAGGACGGCGCCGGCCGCGCCGACCTGCCGCTGTCCGCTGTCCGCCGCCCACCGGCAGACGCCTGATGGTGCCGCTTGACCTTCTGTAGATGACCTTGGCGATGATGAGCTTGCGCGCTTAGCCACGAATACTTACGATGCGCGATCATCAGCCCGACGATGATCGTGAAGAAGATCTGCGCATGCGCAGGCGCCGTCGATCTTCGCCGCCTCGTCGAGCTCGCGCGGGACGGTGTCGAAGAAGCCGTACACGAGGAAGGTGTTCACCCCCAGCACCCCGCCGAGCAGCGGCACCAGAGCCGGTGTTGAGGGCGATCGCAGGCAAGAAATCGATAGGCTCAGCAGCAGCAGGAGTATCGCGACGAACGCGAGCATCTGCGGGAACATCTGGATGAGACAGGGGCCGTGAAGGAACCGCGCCGACCCGCAAGGTACCTAGAAGGCGTAGGCCGCCGAGGCGCCCATGAGCACCGTTCCGAAGGCGGTCGTGCAGACGAGCAGCGAGTTCACGTACCAGGAGCGTAGTGCGTCGTCGGCGCAAAATCTTCTTCCAGCGGACACGTCGAATATGTCCGGAAGCGGCGGCCACCCTGGAGCGAGGCCGAGAAGGCGTACAGCAGCGGGAGCACGCAGACGACGATCACCACGACGCCGACGACATGCCGCCAGCCGATCTCGCGCCACCAGCGCAGGCCCGTCACCTTCACGTGCTGCTCGACGGCGTTCGCGGCCATCTCAGATCTCCTCGAGGGTGCGGGTGCGGCGAAGCCGAGGTACGAGATCAGAGAGCTTGACGACGAGGAAGATCATGATCGACAGGGCGCCTGCCAGGCGCAATCCTTCAGCCCGCTTCGAAGGCCACCGAGTAGACCATCGAGATGAGGATGTCGCGCACCGATCGGCGTGCCGACGGTTCGGCCACACCCGCCGGTGAGCATGTAGATCAGCTGAGAAGTTGTTGAAGGTGCAAGGACGAGATGAGCAGCGGAGCGACCGAGATCATCAGCAGGCGGAACACGCGCCACCTGCCCGCGCCGTCCATCGTCGCGGACTCGATCACGTCGGAGGGGATCGACTGCAGGGCCCCGGTGCAGACCAGGAACATGTACGGGAAGTGCAGCGACACGGATCACAATTCGAGAGCTTGGCCATCCACGGGTCGGTGAGCCATGGGGCATCTCCGCCCCGCGCAGCAGCACCTCGTTGATGAACCCAGCGGGGCTCAGCATCCCGCGCAGAGCAGCGCCGCAGAACAACGCGACGCGTACGGAGCAGTAGAGGAGGCGCTAGACGCGACGACGACCGCGGGTCGTTGAACGATCGCGAGGAACAGGCCCAGCGACGTCGTTGGAATCTACAGGAATAGGTCAAGGCGGGTCCACAGCAGGATCTCGACGAAGGGGGCGGAACAGCCAGTCGGAGAAGAACTGCGTGAAGTTCTTCAGCCCGACGCCGACGCGCCAGCCGGGCGCTCAGCGCGGGCTCCGCTCTGCGGCGGCGAGGTTCCCGGTCGCGCTCGGCGTGTAAGACCCGTTCCGTAGGCTGGTACATTTTGCTCCGCGCGTCGTAGAACTCAGCGCCGGCGTAGCTGGTTCGAGGTGCTGGGTGGTGAAATTCGAGCCCTCGGTCGGGTCGGTCGAGAGCGCGACGCGCAGCGCGGTGATCTGCGCCTGGAGCGGGGGACGATGTCGCGGAAGGCGAGGAACACGTCGTAGCCCGGCACCGCCGTGACCTTGCCGTCGGTCACGGGTCGCGTCGGGGACGGGCGTGAACGGCTCGTCCGCCTGCTGACCTCCGCCGTCCCGTTCCGCGCATGCACGGCGAATGCCTCCCATCGGCCCGCACCACGCTCAGCGGAAGCTCGCCAACCCCTTGACCCGCACCTCGTTGCGCGAGGACGGCCGCGATGCGTCTCCTTCGTGGAGTCGTGGCCGTCCCGTAGTTCGTGAACGCGACGCAGCCCTGTGTAGGCGATCGCCGAAGATCTGGTAGACGAGGAGCACCAGCTGGGCACGAGGTACTTGGCGGGGAGCCTCCGTGGAGAGTATGTCCACGGCGACGAGCACGACAAGGCGTGACGCGACGATCCCCCGCCGCGGACCCGCCGCGGCCGACAGGATCCCGTAGATCGCGCCCGCGTCGATCAGGCCGACGATACATGAGCTTGGCGAGGAACGGGAGGTCCTGGCGTGCGCGATGGCCGGTACTCGCCGGGCGTCCTCCCCGCGCCGCGCCGAGGTCCGCGCCGCCGCCGCCGGCCGGGTCGACCTCGGGCCCCCTCGGCTCTCCGAGGGCTGTCGTTCCGGATCGTTCTCCGTTGGCGCGCGGTGCGCGGTGCAGCGGTCGGGCTGGTCGTTCCTGCGCAGCTGGTCGCCGCCGCCCGAGGCGGAGCAGCGCCCTCGGTGCCGACCCGAGGGCGACTGGTCTCAACCCTTGATGGCACCCTCTTCCACCGTCGGTCACCATCGCGTTCAGGGCGGCGGCCGGGTCAGTGGCCTGCCCGCCGATCCTACTCGGTGGGTGCCCGACAAGCTCGATACTGAACCCATCTCGGGGGATGGAATGGCACGGCAGTTCGTTGAAGCCCTTGAGGATTGTCGTCGACCTTGTCGGCGGAGGCGGTCAGGTGGCACGGCCACTGGCTTGAAGCGCCGTCTGCACGGTCTCGTCGTCAGGTAGTTGACGACGAACTCGTTCGCCAGGACGGCGTTCTTCGACTTGGCGGACGACGCAGGCCGCACCCGGATGAAGGGCTGGGCGGGCTGGCCGCCTGCGCCTCGGGATCGGCAGCACGAGATGTCCACCCGGGTCGGTGAAGGCCGTCGCGTCCACGGGCCGGTGATCAGCACCGGCGCCTCGCCGTCGAGGAAGGCCGCTGGCCTCGCTGTCGATCGCCGGGTCGAGCACCTTCTCCGGTGCGGCAGTCGGCGAGTAGGCGGCGAACGAGCGGCGTCTCCGCCAATCTCGTTGGTGTACGAGCCGTCGGTGTTTCGTCTCACCGGGGCGCCGAGGGAGGTTCTGCAGCGGGTAGCAGGCGGCGACCGTACCCGTGGATCAGACGCAGAACTCGTGGGCGGGGCGACCAATTCGTCGTAGACGCCGCGGTGGTCTCCGCTGAGGAGCGCGTTGTTGCGCACGAGCGCGATGTTCTCCATCGCGTACGCGCACGCTCTGCGCCTCGTACGCGAAGGCGCTGAGGCCGCCGGCGAAGCCGGAGGCCTTGTCGCCGAGCTCGAGCGGGCGGCCGTCGGCGACGAAGGCCACCTGTCCAGTTGTGCCGATGATGACATCCGGACGACTTCGTGGCGCAGGTGCCGACGGGTGAGGGCCCGGACGTCATCATCGGCGCGCACGACTGGACGGGCAAGTTCGTCACCAACGGCGTCGTCGCCCCGGTCGAGCTCGGCGACAAGGCCTCCGGCTTCTCGCCGGCAGCCCTCAGCGCCTTCGCGTACGACGGCAGCAGTACGGCGTCCCGTACGCGATCGAGAACATCGCGCTGCTGCGCAACAACGCGCTCGTCCCGGAGACCACCGCGGCGTCCTTCGACGACCTGGTCACCCAGGCCAAGACGGCCGGCACCGACGTTCTCCGTGCTGATCGCAGCAGGGCGACCAGGGCGACGCGTACCACCTGTACCCGCTGCAGACCTCCTTCGGGCGCCCCGGTGTTCAAGCAGAACACCGACGGCTCGCTACACCCAACGAGCTCGGCCTCGGCGGAGACGCCGGCACCGCGTTCGCCGCCTACCTCGCCAAGCTCGGCACCGAGAAGGTGCTCGACCCGGCGATCGACGGCGACAAGGCCAAGCAGGCCTTCCTCGACGGCAAGGCGCCGTACATGATCACCGGCCCGTGGAACACCACGGCCTTCACCGAGGCCGGGATGGACATCTCCGTGCTGCCGATCCCGAGCGCCGGCGGCCAGCCCGCCCAGCCCTTCGTCGGGGTGCAGGGCTGCGTTCATCTCCGCCAAGTGCGAAGAACGCCGTCCTGGCGAACGAGTTCGTCGTCAACTACCTGACGACGGAGCCCGTGCAGACGGCGCTCTACAAGGCCGGTGGCCGTGCCCCGGCACTGACCGCCTCCGCCGACAAGGTCGACGACGCGATCCTCAAGGGCTTCAACGAGGCCGGCGCCACCGGTGCTCCCGATGCCGTCCATCCCCGAGATGGGCTCGGTCTGGAGCTTCTGGGGCACCACCGAGGTGCAGATCATCGGCGGGCCAGGCGACTGACCCGGCCGCCGCCTGGACCACGATGGTGACCAACATCGAGGGCGCCATCAAGGGTTGAGACCAGTCGCCCTCGGTCCCGCACCGGGACCCGAGGGCGCGTGCTCCGCCCTCGGGCGGCAGCAACCCGGCAGTTCGCAGGAACGACCAGCCCGACCGCTCGCACCGCGCACCGGCGCGCACCAACGGAGGCATCGATGCCCGGGACGACAGCCCTCGGAGAGCCGAGGGGCCCGAGGTCGACCCGGCCGGCGGCGGCGCCGGACCTCGGCGCGGGGCGCGGACACCCGGCGAGTACCGGCCCTCGCACGCCAGGAGCCTCCGCAAGGGCTTCCTCGCCAAGCTCGTCCTCGTCGGCCTGATCGACGCGGTCGCGATCTACGGGATCCTGTCGGCCGCGGCGGTCCAGCAGTGGGGGATCGTCGCGTTCAGCGCCTTCGTGCTCGTGCTGGTCACGTGGACGTACTTCTCCCAGGGCGGATGCTCCCGCCAAGTACCTCGTGCCCGGCCTGATCTTCCTGCTCGTCTACCAGATCTTCGCGATGGCCTACACGGGCTACGTCGCGTTCACGAACTACGGGGACGGCCACAACTCCACCAAGGAGGACGCCGTCGCGGCCGTCCTCGCGCAGAACGAGGTGCGGGTCGAGGGCGACCGCGAGCTTCCCGCTGAGCGTGGTGCGGGCCGATGGGACGCTCGGGTTCGCCATCGTGCGCGACGGGACGGCGGAGGTCGGCACGGCGGACGAGCCGTTCGACGCCCGTCCCCGACGCGACGGTGACCGACGGCAAGGTCACGGCGGTGCCGGGCTACGACGTGCTTCGCTTCGCCGACATCGTCCCGCTCCAGGCGCAGATCACCGCGCTGCGCGTCGCGCTCTCCGACCGACCCGACCGAGGGCTCGATCCGCACCCAGGACGCCTCGACCGGCTACGTGTACGCCCCGGCGCTGGTCTACGACGCGCAGGCCGACACGATGACCGACCCGGCCACCGGAACGGTCTATACGCCGAGCGCGACCGGGAACTTCGCCGCCGCAGACGGGACCACGCTGACGCCCGGCTGGCGCGTCGGCGTCGGGCTGAAGAACTTCACGCAGTTCTTCTCCGACTCGCGCATCTCCGGCCCCTTCGTCGAGATCCTGCTGTGGACCTTCGCCTTCGCGTTCCTGTCCGTCGCGACGACGTTCGCGCTGGGCCTGTTCCTCGCGATCACCTTCAACGACCCGCGGATGCGCGGGCGCAAGATCTACCGCTCGCTGCTGATCCTCCCGTACGCCTTCCCGGCGTTCCTCTCGGCGCTGGTCTGGCGCGGGATGCTCAACCCGCGCTTCGGGTTCATCAACGAGGTGCTGCTGCGCGGGGCGGAGATCCCGTGGCTCACCGACCCGTGGATGGCCAAGCTCTCGATCCTCATGGTCAACCTGTGGCTCGGCTTCCCGTACATGTTCCTGGTCTGCACCGGGGCCCTGCAGTCGATCCCCTCCGACGTGATCGAGTCCGCGACGATGGACGGCGCGGGCAGGTGGCGGGTGTTCCGCTCGATGACGCTCCCGCTGCTGATGATCTCGGTCGCGCCGCTGCTGATCTCGTCCTTCGCCTTCAACTTCAACAACTTCTCGCTGATCTACATGCTCACCGGCGGCGGGCCGAACTTCGTCGGCACGCCGATCGTCGTCGGGCACACCGACATCCTCATCTCGATGGTCTACTCGGTGGCCTTCGAGAGCGGGCTCGAAGGACTACGGCCTGGCCAGCGCCTTGTCGATCATGATCTTCCTCGTCGTCGGTCTGATCTCGTACCTCGGCTTCCGCCGCACCCGCACCCTCGAGGAGATCTGAGATGGCCGCGAACACCGTCGAGCAGCACGTGAAGGTGACGGGCCTGCGCTGGTGGCGCGAGATCGGCTGGCGGCATGTCGTCGGCGTCGTGATGATCGTCGTCTGCGTGCTCCCGCTGCTGTACGCCTTCTCGGCCTCGCTCAACCCGGGTGGCACGCTCACCGGCTCCAACCAGCTGTTCCGGACCGTCTCGCTGGAGAACTACGCCGAGCTCTTCACGACGCACTACGGCTCCTGGTACGTGAACTCGCTGCTCGTCTGCACGATCACCGCCTTCGGAACGGTGCTCATGGGCGCCTCGGCGGCCTACGCCTTCTCGCGGTTCCGCTTCCGGGGTCGGCGCGGTTCGCTCACGGCCCTGCTGCTCATCCAGATGTTCCCGCAGATGCTCGCGTTCGTCGCGATCTTCCTGCTGCTGCTGAGCCTGTCGAAGGTCTTCCCTGCGATCGGCCTCAACACCCAGCTGGGCCTGATCGCCGTGTACCTCGGCGGGGCGCTCGGGGTGAACACCTTCCTCATGTACGGCTTCTTCAACACCGTCCCGCGCGAGCTCGACGAGGCGGCGAAGATCGACGGCGCCTCGCATGCGCAGATCTTCTTCACGATCATCCTGCGGCTGGTCGCGCCGATCCTCGCCGTCGTCGGGCTGCTGTCCTTCGTCAGCTCCTACGGCGAGTTCATCATCGCCAAGGTCGTGCTCCAGAAGGTCGACAAGTTCACGCTCGCCGTCGGGCTCTACCAGTGGGCGGCGGACGAGCGGACGGCGCCCTGGGGCCTGTTCGCGGCCGGCGCCGTCCTCGCGGCCATCCCCGTCGTGCTGCTCTTCCAGTTCCTGCAGAAGTACATCGTCGGCGGCCTGACCGCCGGCGCCGTCAAGGGCTGAGCGACGCGGGGCCGCTCAGGCCCCGTGGCCGTGGGAGTGGATCTCCGGCTGGTCGGCATGGCGGCCGCCACGAGCCTGCGCCGCCGGGATGCTCGTCACGACGAGCGCCCCGATGGCCGTCGTGAGCGGGATCGCCAGGACGAGGCCGATCGAGCTGACGGCCGTCCGCGCGATCTCCTCGGCGAACTCGCCGCTGGTCAACGTCTGCATGAGCGGGTACTGGAAGACCTCGACGAGCAGCAGGATCGGCAGCGCGGCGCCCGTGTAGGCGAAGGCGATCGTGTAGACGGTCGAGGCGATGTGGTCCCGGCCGATCCGCATGGCACCGGCGAACAGGGATCGGCGGTTCGCGCCGGGGTCGGCGGCGCGCAGCTCCCACAGGGCCGAGGCCTGCGTGATCGTCACGTCGTTGAGCACCCCGAGCCCCGCGAGGATGACCCCGCAGACGAAGATCCCGCTGAGCGCCGTGCCGTCGGCCCGGCCGATCGCCAGGGAGAGCTGGTAGCTCTGCTCGGTCGAGGTGCCGGTCAGGTGCGCGGCCTTCGCCGCGACGGCTCCCAGGGCCGCCGTCACGGCCAGCCCGCTGAGCGTGCCGAGCAGTGCCGTCGTGGTCCGGTGCGTGAAGCCGTGCGCCAGGGGCAGGACGACGAACATGATGGCCGCCGCCGCGACCAGGCCCACCATCGGTGCGTCGCGCCCCTCGAGCACGGCCGGCAGCACGAACACACCGATGACGCCGAAGGCGATCGCGAGCCCGACCAGGGCCCGCAGCCCGCGGAACCGTGCGACGGCCACGACGGCCACGGCGAAGGCGATCGCGAGGACCGACAGCGGGATCCCGCGGTCGTAGTCGTACCAGACCCATGCCTCCTCGTCGGTGGTGGTCGGCGGGTAGCGCAGCAGGACCAGACGCGTGCCCGTCGGCACGTCGGCGGCGCTCACCGTGGCCGGGGTCCAGACCTGCACGAGCTTCCCGGCCTGGTCCGAGGACGTCAGCTGGGCCGTGACCTGGGTGCACGGGACGGTGTCGGGGATGGAGCCGTCGGCCTGACGGTCCTCGTTGGCACCCTTGCAGGCGCTCGTCTCGACAGCGGTGACGCGGGCCTTGGGGTAGTCGGCGCCGAGGTCGACGATCCCGGTGGCGGGCCTGGCGCCGCTCGGCCAGAGCAGCAGCATCCCGACCACCGTCGCGATCGCGATGGGCAGCAGGACGGCGAGCAGGGCGAGAGTCGTACGGCTCGGGCGGGGCACGCCGCGATCATCCCTCATCCGGCCGGACGCCAGGTACCCGGCCAGCGCCCGGCTCCCGACGCAGGGCCGGCGGCGCGGTGAGGGACAATCGAGGGGTGTCCGTTCCTCAGCCCGCGGCCCCGCCGCGCCCGCAGCCCGCCTCGACTGCCGTGCTCCCGCCGCTGCACATCGGCCCGATCGCCGTCGAGACCCCCGTCGTCCTCGCGCCGATGGCGGGTGTGACGAACCGTGCCTTCCGTCGGCTCTGCCGCGAGCACGGCGCCGGGCTCTACGTGGCGGAGATGGTGACCTCGCGCGCCCTGGTGGAGCGCAACCCGGAGTCGCTGCGGATCATCAAGCAGGACGTCGGCGAGCGCCCGCGGTCCGTCCAGGTCTACGGAGTCGAGCCGGTCACCGTCGCCGCCGCGGTGCGCCTGCTCGCCTCGGAGGATCGCGCGGACCACATCGACCTGAACTTCGGCTGCCCGGTGCCCAAGGTGACGCGCCGCGGCGGGGGAGCGGCGCTGCCCTGGAAGAGCGGGCTCTTCGCGTCGATCGTCCGCTCGGCCGTCGAGGCGGCGGCGCCCTACGGGGTGCCGGTCACGGTGAAGATGCGCAAGGGCATCGACGAGGACCACCTCACGTACCTGGAGGCCGGCCTCGTCGCCCAGGACGCCGGGGTCGCCGCGGTGGCCCTGCACGCGCGCACCGCGGCCGACTACTACTCCGGCACCGCCGACTGGGAGGCGATCGCCCTGCTCAAGCAGACGGTGACCGACATCCCTGTGCTCGGCAACGGCGACATCTGGTCCGCCGAGGACGCGCTCGCGATGGTCGAGCAGACGGGCTGCGACGGGGTCGTCGTCGGGCGTGGCTGCCAGGGGCGCCCGTGGCTCTTCGCCGATCTCGCCGCCGCCTTCCATGGTTCGGACGTGCGCGTGCAGCCGGGGATGCGCGAGGTCGCCGCCGCGATCCGGCGCCATGCCGAGCTCATGGTCGAGGACGGCGACGAGACCAAGGCACTGCGCGAGATGCGCAAGCACATGGCCTGGTACCTCAAGGGCTACGTCGTCGGCGGCGAGCTGCGGGCGCGGCTCGGGCTCGTGAGCACGCTCGTCGAGCTCGACGAGCTTCTGGCCGAGCTCGACCTCGACCAGGGCTACCCGGGTGCGGGCGCCGAGGGGCAGCGCGGCCGCGCGGGTTCGCCGAAGCGCCCGTCGCTCCCGGAGGGCTGGTTGGAGTCCCGCGAGCTGAGCGAGACGTTCCGGGCGGCGCTCGCCGAGGCCGAGAGCGGCGTCTCGGGCGGCTGACGGTCCCGGGTGGTTCGGCACGCCTCTCGGATAGCCTCCGAGCATGGGGCAGCGGGGGGACGGGCTCGTCGAGGTCGAGCTCGTCGAGGACGACGCGGACGAGCTCGCGCGTGTGCACCACGTCGCCGGCCCGTCGCCGCGGCGGCGGCTCGGCACCTGGTGGTCGGCCCGGCCGGCCCGACAGAGGTCCGGCGTGGCCCGGCTCGCCGCGGGCATCGCAGCGATGTCCTTGGTGGCCGTCGTCGTCCAGCAGGGGGCCGTCGCTGCGGACGAGGCGGAGCTCGCGGCGCTGTCGGGGCGTTCGGTGTCGCTCGAGGCACCGCTCCACGAGGCGTGGCACCTCGACGACGTCTGGCCGATCGGCTGGCTCGGCGGCGACCTCCTCGTCACCGGTGGCAGCGCCGAGGTGACCCAACGGATCGACCCGAGCACGGGTGCCGTGCGGTGGTCGGTGCCGTTCGGTGGGTGGTGCACCCCCGTCGACGACCACCAGCGGGGGTTCTTCACCGGGATCGGGATCCCGCAGCTGGACGGCGTCCGGCTCGCCTGCCAGGCGCTGACCGGCTCCGTCGGTGCCGAGGGCGGGCTGAGTGTCGTCATGCTCGACACCGCTGACGGGTCCACCCTTCCCGGGCCGCACCTCGACGGCGATGCCTTGGGGATGGTCCCGGTCGGCGGGGACGTCGTGATCGCGACGGTGACCCCCGACGGGCGCGTCCTGGCGACGCGGTGGTCGCCGGACTCCGGCGAGACCCTCTGGAGCTACACCGGCACGGAGCCCGTCATCGATCGAACGAGCGGGTACGGCCTGAGCCCTGGGCCCGGCTACCTGCGGGTGGAGGGCGACCCCGCTCTGCTCCTCGATGTCGCGACCGGCCAGGTGCTTGCCTCGGAGGACGACGCCACGACCTCCGAGGGCGGGTACCTCGCCGCCACGTTCGAGCTGACGCTCGCCGACGGTTCCGTGGTCCGCGGGAGCGCGGACGCGGCCCTCAGCGTCGAGCGGACGGCTGCCGACGGCAGCGCGCTGCCGGCCTACCCGGGATGGCCGATCGCGGTGGGGGTCGACGACGGGTCCGTCCCCGGGCTGGCCTTCGCCCTCAGCACGAACGGCGACGTCGTCGCGGTCGACCTGGCCTCGGGGAGCACCCGGTGGACGATCCCCGGTCAGGGCGTCGTGGCGGTGAGGGACGGCGTGGTCGTCCTCGTGCAGAGCGAGGCGCTCTCGGCCTACGAGGTCGCGACGCGCGACCAGCTCTGGACCGTCCCGATCCCGGCGGACCAGTCCGCGGGCCAGGCGGTCACCGACGGCCGATCGGTCGGCTACCTCGCCCAGGCCGACCCGGACGGCTCGCCGCCGGATCGCCGCCTCGTCCTGCGTGTCGTGGACCTGCGCACCGGGGCCCCGCGGACGCAGACGCCGCTCGACGGCCCGTCCCCTGACGCGTCGCTCAGCTACGCCTCGGTGAGCGGCTGGCTGTGGGGCGCCGCTCCCGACGGGACGATCATCTATGTCACGGGGAGCGGCCGGCTCTCGGGGCTGCGCCCCTGACCGAGCTCCGGTGACCGACCTACAGTGAGTGGGTGAAGGTCGACCGGGACGGCCTCGTCGAGGTGAGCCTCGAGGACGAGCCCGAGCCGTGGGCCACGTCCCCTCGCGAGCGTCCGCCATGGTCCGGGCGGGCCTGGGGACGTGTGACGGCGTCGATCGCCGTCCTGCTCGCGGTGAACGTGCTCGTCGAGGGACTCCGTCAGGGCCTCGAGGTCGCCAGGGCCGGTGAGGCCACGGGGCTCTCGGGCTCTCTCGCCGGGCCGTTCGCGGAGCAGTGGAGGACCGAGGCCGGGGGCGTCCTGGGTGTCGTCGGCGAGCTGCTCCTGCTCCAGGGCGGGCCGAGCGGGACGGGAGTCGTCGCAGCACGCCTCGATGACGGGACCGTGACCTGGCAGGGCCCGCCGGAGCTCGGGTTCTGCGCGGTGCACGACCTCGGCCGGGGCCCTGGTGACCTACCCCTGCCGCTCGTGGTCCGTCGAGAGCCGCAGGACGTCGCACTCGTCTGCGACTCCTACACGGGCTCGCCCTCGGGGAGCCAGCAGCGGGTCGAGGTGCTCGACCCGCTCACCGGGCGGACCGTGCTCGACGTGCCGTGGACCTCCTCGGGCGGCGGTGGGACCTACGCCGACGGCGAGGGTCTGATCGCCTTTGGCATCGACCTCGAGAACCGGGTGATCGCGGCCCGGTGGTCGCTGGTCACGGGCCGTCAGGAGTGGTTCGTCATCGTCGACGACGCGCTCGCGGTCCCGTCCCTCGACGCCGCCGAGGGGCTGCTGGTCGTGACGGGGCAGCGGCAGGTGGCCGTCGACCTGCGCACCGGGGCGCTCGTCGGGGGTGAGGTGGCCGAGGTGGACGCCGGGCGTGCCGTCGTCGTCCTCGGCCCGCTCGACCTCCCCGACGGCGGAACGGTCGTGACGGAGCGGACCGCCGACGCGGCGTTCGCGGTCGCCGTGCGCGAGCCGGACGGGTCCCTGCGCCTGCGCCGGGCCGGCTCGCTTCTCCTCCCGGCGGTCGAGGAGCCCGGCGCCCGGGACGTCCTGCTGGTCTCGGTGGACGGCGGGCTCGTCGCGGTCGACTCCCGGAGCGGCCGGGAGCTGTGGAGCGTGCCGACCGGCTGGACGGGGCGTGCCTCGCCCGGCGAGGCCACCTACCGGTACCCGCTCGCGAGCGTCGCGGACCTCGTCGTGGTGGGTGGCACCGGCGAACCCGTCGCCGTCGACCGCCGGACGGGTCGGCTGCGCTGGTCCTCGGGTCTCGGCCTCGGTGCCGGGCCGGCGCCGTGCGACGGCTTCCGGATCGCCCTCGTCGACACGACCTCCCCGGCGGTGTCCATGGTGGTCCTCGGCGTGGCCGACGGCAGGCAGCGCTGGCGCCAGGCCCTGCCGATCGACGAGCCGTCCCAGCTCATCGCGCTCCCGCAGGGGCTGCTCGCCCAGGTGACAGGGTCCGAGGTCGCCGTCCTCGCCCCGGCGCGGCTGGCTCGCTGAGCGCGGCGCACCGGGCGTCCGCTCAGGTCAGCCGGGCCCAGACCGTCGTGTCCGAGGGCACGAGCACCGAGTCGTCGTCGGCGACGGGGAGGTCGGCCGAGGCGTGCAGCAGCGTGAGGTCGGCCGGCAGTCGTAGCGGGCTGGTCCCCAGGTTGCACAGCACCAGGACGTCACGGTTGACGAAGGCGAGCACATGCTCGCTCGCACAGGTGGGCAGGCCGTCGACCCAGGCGAGCGATCCCGTCCCGAGGGCGAACTCACGACGCAGACGCAGCGCCGAGCGGTAGACCTCGTACGTCGATCCCGCGACGCCGCGCTGGGCGTCCAGGGCGTAGCGGGCGAAGGACTCCGGCTGGTCGAGCCAGGAGGCGCCGCTCGGCGAGAAGCCGAACGCCGGCTCGGCAGCGCTCCAGGGCAGCGGGACGCGGCAGCCGTCTCGGCCGCGGTGCACGCGCTCCGTGCGGATCCAGGTCGGGTCCTGGCGCTGCTCGTCGTCGAGCGTGGTGTGCTCGGGAAGGCCGAGCTCCTCGCCCTGGTAGACGTAGGCAGAGCCCGGCAGGGCGAGCATCAGCAGGGCGGCGGCGCGGGCCCGGCGCAGGCCGAGCTCCTCGTCGGGCTGGGTGTCCTGCGCGCCGATCCCGTTCGGCAGCGGCGCGGACTGGTCGAGGCCGAGCCGGGTCGCGTGCCGCACGACGTCGTGGTTCGACAGCACCCAGGTGGTCGGGGCGGCGACCTCGTCGTTGGCCCGCAGCGAGGAGGTCACGACCTCGCGCAGCGCCGGTGCGTCCCACCGGGTGGTGAGGAAGGCGAAGTTGAAGGCCTGGTGCATCTCGTCGCTGCGCACGTAGCGCGCGAGGCGCTCGACCGGGCTGACCCAGGCCTCGGCCACGAGCACGCGGTCGCCCTCGTACTCCTCGAGCACGGCTCGCCACTCGCGGTAGATCTCGTGGACGCCCTCCTGGTCCCACATCGGCCCGTGGTGCGCGGCCGGCGCACCGCCCTCGTCGGCGGGCGGCGGCATCTCGGGCAGGCCGGCCTCCTTGACGAGCCCGTGCGCGACGTCGACCCGGAAGCCGTCGATCCCTCGGTCGAGCCAGAAGCGCAGGACGGAGGTGAACTCCGCCCTGACCTCGGCGTTCGTCCAGTCGAGGTCGGGCTGGGTCACGTCGAAGATGTGCAGGTACCACTGGCCCGGCGTGCCGTCGTTCTCGGTGACCCGGGTCCATGCCGGCCCGCCGAACACCGAGCGCCAGCCGTTCGGGGGGAGCGAGCCGTCCGGACCCGTCCCGTCGCGGAACATGTAGCGCGCGCGCTCGGGGCTGCCTGGTCCGGCCTCCAGGGCACGGGCGAACCACGGGTGCTCGCTGGAGGTGTGGTTGGGGACGAGGTCGATGATGACCTTCATGCCGCGGCGGTGGGCCTGCTCGACGAGACGGTCGGCGTCCTCGAGGGTGCCGAAGACGGGGTCGATGTCGCGGTAGTCGGCGACGTCGTAGCCCGCGTCGTTCTGCGGGGAGCGGTAGAAGGGCGACAGCCACAGGGCGTCGACCCCGAGGCGAGCGAGGTGGACGAGGCGGCTCGTGATGCCGGGCAGGTCGCCGATCCCGTCGCCGTCCGCGTCCGCGAACGAGCGGGGGTAGACCTGGTAGATCACGGCGGAGCGCCACCAGGCGGAGTCCGACTTCGTCGCGCGGTGCACGAGAGTCGTCGTCGTGGTGGGCTGAGGGGCGGGGAGAACCTCGGTCACGGGCACCCACTCTTCCATGCGTCAGGCCGGTCCGAGCAGGACCGGCGTCACCTCGACGGGCCAAGCGAGGCCCTGGCACGGCTGCCGCCGAGCTCGTCCATGATCGATCGGGCGGCACGCGCGCCCGATGCCATCGCACCCTGGATGCTCGGGGTGTCGCGGTGGTCGCCCGCGACGAACAGGCCGTCGGCCAGGCGGACCGGGCGCCGGAGGTCGCCGAGCGGCGGCGGGGCCGCCGGGAGCGCCTCGGCGACCGGGACGCGCGCCACGAGCTCGAGATCGGTGGGCGCGAGGCCCTGGAGCCGGCCGACCTCACGGCGCAGGAGCTCGTCGTCGAGCATCTCCGTGCCGAGCACCGAGGAGGCGATGAGGCAGCGGCCTGCCGGGGCGTACGAGAGGGCCGAGTCGGTGACCCTCACGCTCGTGACGACCGGGCCGCGACCGGGGCCCCGGCCGTCGAGCCGGATCATCGCCCCGGCCGGTCCGCGACGCGTGCCCGCACCGAGCTCCTCGGGGCAGGAGTGGTACCAGGTCGTCACTCCATGCATCCGGGGGCTGTCCACCCCGGGGAGCAGCGCCGCCGCGCTCGCCGGGTCCGTCGCGACGAGCACGGCGCGCGCCGAGAGGCGCCCGGCCGCGGTCATGACGTGGTCCGCCGAGACGGAGTGCACGGGGGTGCGCAGGTGCACCGTCCCCGGCGGGAGCCGGCCGGCCAGCTGCTCGCCGATGGCGCCCATGCCGAGCGCCGGCACGCCGATCGTCCCGCGCAGGAAGGACCGCCAGACCAGCAGGAAGAAGCGGCTCGACGTCTCGAGCCGGTCCTCCAGGAAGACCCCGGCGAGGAAGGGGCGCAGGAAGGACTCCAGGACCGGCCCGTCCAGGCCCCTGGCCGAGAGCTCCGCCGCCGTCGTGCGCTCGGGGGCGGTGAGGGCGCGTCTCGCACTGCCGAGTGCGGCCAGTGCGCTCAGGCGGGCGAGTCGGCTCGCCGTGGCAGGGGAGCCGAGCGGGCCGCGCAGCAGGGACGACGCCCAGGACGGAGCCGGACGGGGGTCTCCGACGGGCACCTGCCCATGTTCGGTCACCACGAGCGCCCCGCGCACGAAGGGCCGCAGGTCGAGGGCGGGCAGGTCGAGCATCCTGGGGACCTGCGGGTAGGCGGTGTTGAGCACCTGGAAGCCGCGATCGAGGCGGTAGCCGTCGACCACGTCGGTGCGCACCCGGCCGCCGACGGCGTCCGAGGCCTCGAGCACGAGGGTGCGCAGCCCGGCCGCCACCAGGTGCCTCGCGGCGACCAGCCCGGCGAGGCCCGCCCCGACGACCACGACGTCGGCGTCGTCGGCCGGGCCGGGCACGCCGGTCGACGCGGCTGCGGGATCGACCATCCGTCGAGGCTAGCCGCGCCGCTGCGCTCCCGCGCGTCCGGCCGTCGCAGTGCGCGGCTAAGGTGCTCCTGTGCAGGTCATCGCGGGTGCCTACGGCGAGGACGACCGTGAGCGACGGTGGCCCGAGCCCGAGAAGAGCAAGCAGCGGACGCCGTTCGAGCGTGACCGCGCGCGCATCCTGCACTCCTCGGCCCTGCGCCGGCTCGGGGCCAAGACCCAGGTGCTCGGACCCGCCAGCGACGACTTCGTGCGGACCCGCCTGACGCACACCCTCGAGGTCGCGCAGGTCGGCCGCGAGCTCGGCAAGGCGCTGGGCTGCGACCCGGACGTCGTCGACGCCGCATGCCTGGCCCACGACCTCGGCCACCCGCCCTTCGGGCACAACGGGGAGCGTGCGCTCGCCGACCTCACGGAGTCGATCGGCGGCTTCGAGGGGAACGCGCAGACCCTCCGCCTGCTGGTGCGTCTCGAGCCGAAGGTCATCGACCACCGCACCGGGCGCGCCGTCGGCCTCAACCTCACCCGGGCGAGCCTTGACGCCTCGGTGAAGTACCCGTGGCGGCGCGGGCTCGGCCCGGCCGGGAGCGGCCACAAGTTCGGCGTCTACGAGGACGACCTCGCCGACTTCGCGTGGTTGCGCGCCGACGCACCGACCGACGTCCGCTGCATGGAGGCCCAGGTGATGGACCTCGCCGACGACATCTCCTACTCCGTCCACGACGTCGAGGACGCCGTCGTCGGCGGGCGCCTGGAGCTCGAGGTGCTCGACGACGCCGAGGCGAGGGACCGGGTCGTCGCGCAGGTGCGCTCCTGGTACGGCTCGGCCATCGAGGAGGCCGAGCTCTACGCGGCGATGGAACGGCTCCCCGAGGTCGAGGCCTGGGTACGCGGCTTCGACGGCTCTCGCCGAGCGCTCGCCGCGCTCAAGGACATGACGAGCCAGCTCATCGGGCGATTCGCGGGAGCAGCGATCGACGCGACGAGGGCGGAGCACGGCGACGGGCCGCTCACCCGGTACGCGGCGGGTCTCGTCGTCCCGCCCGGGACGCTCGCGGAGATCCTCGTCCTCAAGGGGCTCGCCGTCACGTACGTCATGGCACCGCGGGAGGCCGAGCCGCTCTTCCGGCGTCAGCGTGAGCTGGTGGCCGACCTCGTGCGGGTGCTGTCGGACCGTGCCCCGGTGGCCCTCGAGCCGCCGTTCGCCGACGACTGGCGTGCCGCGGCCGACGACTCCGCCCGACTTCGCGTCGTCGTCGACCAGGTGGCCTCGCTCACGGACGTCTCGGCGGCGGACTGGCACGCGCGACTGGCACCGCCGCCGCGACGGTAGCGGCCTGCCCCGGGCGCGACGCTCGGCCGACGGCCGTGGGCGGCAGCACCTAGACTCACGGCGTGCCAGGGCGGATCAGACGCGAAGACGTCGCGACGGTCCGGGAGCGCGCCCGGATCGAGGAGATCGTCGGCGAGCACGTCACGCTGCGGCCCGCCGGTGTCGGTTCGCTCAAGGGCCTGTGCCCCTTCCACGACGAGCGCTCGCCCTCGTTCCACGTCAGGCCGCAGGTCGGCCTGTGGCACTGCTTCGGCTGCTCGGAGGGCGGCGACGTCATCTCGTTCCTCCAGAAGGTCGACGGGCTCGGGTTCACCGAGGCGGTCGAGTACCTCGCGGGCCGCACCGGCGTGCAGCTGCAGTACGAGGAGGGCGGTGCCTACAAGCCGGGCGAGGAGCCGGGCAGGCGCCAGCGACTCGTCGAGGCGCACCGGATCGCCGCCACGTACTACGCCGAGCAGCTGCTGACGCCCGAGGGTGCCGTCGGGCGCGCCTTCCTCGCCGAGCGCGGTTTCGACCGCTCGGCGGCCGAGCACTTCGGGGTCGGCTACGCGCCCCAGGGCTGGGACCACCTGCAGCGGCTGCTGCGCGGCCGCGGGTTCACCGAGGCGGAGCTCACCGCCACCGGGCTGATGAGCCAGGGCAACCGCGGGGCCTACGACAGGTTCCGCGGCCGGCTCATGTGGCCCATCCGTGACGTCACGGGGGACGTCGTCGGCTTCGGAGCGCGGCGCCTGCACGAGGACGACCAGGGCCCGAAGTACCTCAACAGCCCGGAGACGGCGCTCTACAAGAAGGCGCAGGTCCTCTACGGCCTCGACCTCGCCAGGCGCGATATCGCGAAGAACCGCCAGGCCGTCGTCGTCGAGGGCTACACCGACGTGATGGCCGCGCACCTGTCCGGCGTGACCACTGCCGTCGCGACCTGCGGGACCGCCTTCGGCGACGACCATGTGCGGATCATGCGGCGGCTGATGGGGGACACCGCGGTGGGCAGCGGGGTCCAGCTCTCCTCCGGTGCGTCGACCGGCGGCGAGATCATCTTCACCTTCGACGGCGACGCGGCTGGTCAGAAGGCCGCGTTGCGGGCCTTCGGCGAGGACCAGCGCTTCTACGCCCAGACCTTCGTCGCGATCTCTCCCGGCGGGATGGACCCCTGCGAGCTGCGGCAGGCCCAGGGGCCCGAGGCCGTGCGTGCCCTCGTGGCCGGGCGGCAGCCGCTCTTCGAGTTCGTGCTGCGCTCCACGCTGCGCGCCCATGACCTCGACACGGCAGAGGGACGGGTCGCCGCCCTGCGCGCGACGGCGCCGGTCGTCGCCGGGATCCGGGACACCGCACTGAGGCCCGAGTACACCCGCATGCTCGGCGGCTGGCTGGGGATGGACTCCGAGACCGTCCAGCGGGCGGTCTCGAGCGCGGCCAGGTCCGAGGGTCAGGGGCGCGGCGGCGACCCGCGCCAGTCGGGCCCGACGGTCCCCGGGCCGGGCGGCCGCAACGAGAGCCAGGAGGGCCACCGCTCGACCGCGCGCCCCGTCGGGCCGGATCGTCGCGACCCGGTGGCCTCGCTCGAGCGCAACGCTCTCGAGGCCGTGCTCCAGCAGCCCTCCGCGGTCGATGCTGCCGCCTTCGACGCGCTCGGCCCCGATGCGTTCTCCGTCCCGGCCCTGCGCGCCGTGCACGAGGCGATCCGCGCGGCCGGCGGGCTCGCGGCAGCCGCCGGTGCGCCCGACGTCCACGGCTGGATCGAGATGGTGCGCGAGGAGGCCGCCTCGACGGTGGCCCCGCTCGTGACCGAGCTCGCCGTCACGCCGCTCCCGGAGGACCGCCCGGAGGCGGTCGAGGGGTACGTCCGCGGGGTGGTCGGCCACCTCGTCGAGCTAGGGCTCACGAGGCAGATCGCCGAGGCCCGCGGACGGCTCCAGCGGCTCGAGCCGAGCAGCGCGGAGGCGGGCGAGGCGTTCGCCGAGCTCGTGGGCCTCGAGGCGCGTCGTCGGGCGGTTCGCGCCGCCGACTGACGGGTTCCCGGGGCCGGCCGTGCTCAGGAGAGCCGGACGACGACCTCGGTGATCACCGGGGCGACCACGAGCGCAGGGAGCAGCGCCGCGACGGGGAAGTCCTCACGGATCCTCAGCAGCCGCATCGCGATGCCGACGAGCATGAGCCCGCCCGTCGCGGTGAGCGCGGCGACATGGGCATCGGGCAGGAACGAGCCGAGCGCCACGCCGACGAGCGTCAACGAGCCCTGGAGCACGAGGACGGTCAGGGCAGAGAACATCACGCCGACCCCGAAGGTCGAGGCGAAGGCGAGCGAGGCGAAGCCGTCGAGGACCGATTTCAGCACGAGCTGGTCGATCCCGCGGCCCAGCCCGTCGGAGAGGCTGCCGAGCACCATCAGCGGCCCGATGCCGAAGAGCAGCGAGGCCGCGAGCCAGCCGTCGATGAAGCGTTCCCGCCCCGACAGGGACACGCCGGTGCCCCAGCGTCGTTGGGTCCAGGAGTGCAGCGCGCCGCCGAGCCCGTTGAGCCGCTCGTCGAGTCGAAGGGCGGAACCGAGCCCGCCACCGATCAGCAGGGAGCCGAGCACGATGAGGGTCGGCGCGCCGGAGGGCACCGCGGAGGTGAACGCGCCGTCGGCGACGCTCATCGCCGAGCGCGCGGCGACGAGCAGCGTGATCAGTCCGAGGCTGTCCGTGACCACCTGGCGGGTCTGCTCGCGCAGCCGGTGCCCGACGGCGATCCCGACGAGCGAGCCGAGGACGATCGTCGCGACGTTGATGAGGGTCCCGAGGCCAGGGAACGCGCTGTGCACGCGGGAACCCTAGCGGTCGGTGCCGGTGCTCCCCGTCAGGCGAAGCCGAGGACGGCCGTCGAATCGAGCTCCTCGTCCGCGGCGACCTCGGCACGCAGCCCTGCGCCGCGCATGGCGCCGAGCATCTCCTCGACCTGGCGCGTGCCGACCTCCACCACGACCAACCCTCCCGGGGCGAGCCAGCGCGGTGCGAGCGCGGCGACCCTGCGCAGCAGGTCCAGCCCGTCGTGGCCCCCGTCGAGCGCCATCGCGGCCTCGTGGTCCCTCGCCTCGCGCGGCATCAGCCCCAGCGCCTGGCTCGGAACGTAGGGGGCGTTCGCGACGAGGACGGCGACGTGCCCCATGAGCCCTCGGGGCAGGGGCTCGTCCAGGTCTCCGAGGTGGGCCGTCCCGCCCGACGCGCGCAGGTTGCGGCGCGCGCAGGCGACCGCCCTCGGGTCGAGATCGGCAGCATGGAGCTCGACCTCGCTCGTCGAGGTGTGGGCGATCGCCGCGCCGATCGCCCCGGTGCCGCAGCACAGGTCGACGACGACGGGCCGGCCCTCGGGCACGTGCTCCAGGGCGTCGACGGCCAGCCGGACCAGCAGCGCCGAGCGGCGCCGCGGGACGAAGACGCCGTCGTCGACCTGGATGCGCAGCCCGGCGAACTCGGCCCAGCCCAGGACATGCTCCAAGGGCGTCCCGGCGACCCGCAGGGCCACGAGGCGGTCGCGCCCGGGCCCGGGTGGTGCGGCCTCGGCGAGCAGGCGGGCCTCGTCCTCGGCGAAGACGCAGCCGGCCGCGCGCAAGGTCGCGACGAGCTCAGCCGGTGGCTCAGCCGAGCCGGACACGTTCCCCGTCGCGGGGGACGACGGCGAGCCAGCCGAGCTCGGAGCGCACGCGCGCCGCGAGCGCCGCCGACGACTCCGGCTCACCGTGGACCACGTACAGGACCCTAGGCGGTTCCGGCGTGCCGCCGAGCCAGGCGAGGATCTCGTCGGCGTCGGCATGCACGGAGAAGGCGTCGATCTGCAGGATCTCGGCGCGCACGGGCACGTAGAGCCCGTGCATCTTGATCTCGGTCGCCCCCTCGACGAGGTTCCGCCCGCGGGTGCCCGCCGCCTGGAAGCCGACCAGCACGACGGAGTTGTGGCGGTCGGGCAGGAGGTGCCGCAGGTGGTGCACGACGCGTCCGCCGCTGGCCATGCCGGAGGCGGAGACGATGATGCACGGCGTGGCCGGCACGTTGAGCGCCATCGACTGCTCGGCGGTGCGCGCCTCGCGGACGTCATGCGGGTCGAGCACCCCCGGCTCGAGATCCGTGCGCAGCTCGGGATTGCCGGCGGCAAGGGCCCGGCGGTAGACGCCAAGGGCGGCCAGCGCCATCGGGCTGTCGACGTGCACGGGGACCCGGGGGATCCGGCCGGCGTCCATGAGTCGGTCCAGCGCGAGGAGCACGATCTCGGTCCGGTCGACGGCGAACGCAGGGATGAGCACCGTCCCGCCGCGCTCGATCGTCCTGCTGACGATCGCGGCGAGGGCGTCGAAGCCACCGTCGGAGTGGCTGCGGTTGCCGTAGGTCGACTCCACGACGATCGTCTCGCTCGCCGGGGGAGGAGGGGGCGGCCGGAGCAGCGGGTGGTCCGGGCGTCCGAGGTCCCCGCTGAACGTGATGCGGTGCCCTGTCACGTCGAGCGTGGCGCTGGCCGACCCGAGGATGTGCCCCGCCGGCTGGAGCGTGACCTCGACACCGGGGCAGAGCTCGACCGTCCGCCCGAAGTCGATCGGCTGGAGCATCGGCAGCGCGCGTGCGACGTCAGCGGTCGTGTAGAGCGGGCGTGGCTGCGCGTGCTTGGAGAAGCCCCTCGTCGCGGCGTAGCGGGCGTCCTCCTCCTGCAGGTGCGCGCTGTCCTTGAGCACGATCGCGGCGAGCTCGGAGGTGCCGGCGGTGCACACGACCGGTCCGTCGAAGCCCTGCTCGACGAGCGCCGGCAGGTAGCCGCAGTGGTCGAGGTGGGCGTGGGTGAGCACGGCGCCGTCGATCTCCGAGGGCTTGACGGGGAACGGCTCCCAGTTGCGCCGTCGGAGGTTCCGCAGGCCCTGGAAGAGACCCGCGTCGACCAGGACGCGGTGCCCGTCGGTCTGCAGGAGGAACTTGCTGCCGGTGACGGTCCCGGCCCCGCCGAGGAAGGTCAGGGTCGCTTCGCGCATCTCACGGCTCCCGTCTCATGGACGACGCCTCGCGAGGGTGGGGCGGCAGGCCCCGTCGCCTGCACCTTCACGGTACTGCTGACCGGGGGCGCCCGGGCCGGTTCCCGCCCCCGGTCATGCCGGTGGGGCGGCAGTCGACTCCCGGACGATGAGCTGGGTCGACAGCTCGAGGCGGTTCGTCGGGAGCGGTACGTCGTTCGCGAGCTGGAGCAGGACCTGGAGCGCCGTCGAGCCGATCTCGGCGAAGGGCTGGCGCACGGTGGTCAGCTGCGGGGAGGCGGAGGTCGCCTGGAGAGCATCGTCGAAGCCCACGAGCGAGAGGTCCTGGGGGACCCGGACCCCCCGGTTGCGGGCGGCGTCAAGCACCCCGAGCGCCTCGAGGTCGTTCGCGGCGAAGATGGCGGTCGGCGGCTCGTCGAGGTCCAGGAGGCGCAGCGCGGCCTGCCGACCCTGCTCGAAGCGGAACTCGCCGCGCTCGTCGTAGCTGTCCGGCGGGACCACCCCGTGCTCACGGAGCGCTGCGTGGTAGCCGGCGAAGCGTGCCTGAGCGCACTCGCTCGCGATGCCCTGGATCATGGCGATCTTCGTGTGGCCCAGCCCGAGCAGGTGCTTGGTCGCCAGGTACCCGCCGGTGAAGTTGTTCACCCCGACCGAGGGGAGCGAGTCGGTCGGGACGTTGACCGGGTCGATCACCACGACGGGGATCCTGGCGTCGGCGAAGCGCCCTTGCTGGACCTTGTCCAGGAGCGAGGTCACGAGGATGACCCCTGCGTGGTGCGCGGAGATGACCTCGTCGACCCAGGCCGGGCCCTTGCGGTGCGGTGCGATCTTGATCACGACCTCGACGCCCTCGCGGTCGGCCACCTCGAGCACGCCGCGCATCGTCGCGAGGTTGTTCGTCGAGTCCATCGTGTCGAAGCAGAGCTCGACGACCCGTGAGGGAGCCTGTGCTGACGCCCTGGTGCGCGGGGTGTAGCCGTGCTCGACGAGGAGAGCCTGGATCCGCGCCCGGGTGGCGGCCGCGACGTCGGACCGCCCCTTGACCACCTTGGACACCGTCGGCACGGAGACCCCGGCCTCGGCGGCGATGTCCTGGAGCGTCGCCCGGGCTGCCCCGGCGCGACGCGCGCCCTTCGTTGACTCCCCAGCCATCTGCTCCCCTTCGGCCAGCCCGTGGACGCGCTTGACGATCTGCTCCCCGTTAGCGTAACTTAGCGTCGAAAGTTGCGCAAGTTCGAGTCGTAATCGAATCGAAATTGCGAGATCGACCATCTGCTCGACGTACACAATGATGTGAGGAGACACGCATGGCAACGAAGCCACTCCGGCTGCTCGGCGCGATCATCGCGGCAAGCGCCCTGCTCGTGACAGCCGGGTGCAGCGGCGGGACGGACGACGCAGGCGACGGGACCTCGACGGCCGTCGCGGCGGCCGACGTCACGACCGTCTGGGTCACGGCGGGCACGGACGCCGTCCTCCAGGCGTCGATCGACCGCTGGAACGCCGACCACCCGTCCGGCACGATCGAGCTGCAGATCTTCGAGAACGACCCGTACAAGTCGAAGCTGCGCACGGCCGTCAGCGCCGGTCAGGGCCCGTCCGTCTTCTCGGGCTGGGGCGGTGGCGGTCTCAAGACGTACGTCGACGCCGGCGAGGTGGCCTCGCTGCAGGCTGCCTACGACGCCGAGCCCGCGCTGCGCGACCGCATCTTCCCGTCCGTCCTCAAGGGCGGCATCGTCGACGGCACGATCTACGGCACCCCGTACAACGGTGTCCAGCCCGTCGTCATCTACTACAACAAGGACGTCTTCGAGCAGGCGGGTGTCGCCGTCCCCACGACGTGGGACGAGATGATGACGGCTGTCGCGGCCCTCAAGGAGAAGGGGATCGCGCCGTTCTCGATCGGCGGTGCGAGCCGCTGGCCGTACCTCATGTGGATCGCCTACCTCACCGACCGGATCGGCGGCCCGGAGGTCTTCGACGCCGTCGTGGCGGGCGAGCCCGGCGCATGGAACGACCCGGCGATCATCGAGGCCAATGCGATGATCCAGGACCTGGTCGGGGCCGGCGGATTCGTCGACGGCTACTCCTCGATCGACGCCAACCAGGGTGCGGCAGAGGCGCTGGTGTACAGCGGCAAGGCGGCCATGGAGCTCATGGGTGCGTGGGCGTACTCGGGGTCGTACCTCAATGGTGCGCCTGACTTCCTCGAGCAGGGGAAGCTCGGGTGGACCACCTTCCCGAGCGTCCAGGGCGGCAAGGGCGACCCGAAGAACGTCACGGGCAACCTGTCCTCGTACTTCCAGATCTCAGCAGGGGCGTCGGATGCCGCCAAGGCCAACGCGACGGACTGGCTCATGCACGGTGTCTTCGACGAGACCTACGTCTCCGAGCTGGTCGACACCGGCGCGGTCCCGCCGATCTCCGGGGTGGACTCGGCGATCGCCTCGTCCTCCGCGCCCGAGTGGAACCAGTTCGTCTACCAGACGGCCGAGGCGGCCGGGAACTTCCAGCTCTCCTGGGACCAGGCTCTCGACGCCGCTCAGGCAGAGGCGCTCCTGACCAACCTGGAGCAGGTCTTCCTGCTCCAGATCACGCCGGAGCAGTTCTCGAAGAACATGGACGCCGCGGCCAAGGGATGACCGCACACAGCGAGCGAGGGGCCGGGCCTGTGCGTCGGTCCGGCCCCTCGGTGCTCCTCACCGTCCCGGCGCTGATCTTCTTCGTGACCTTCGCGATCGTCCCCCTGGGGGCAGCGATCTGGTTGAGCTTCACCGAGTGGAGCGGGTTGGGCGACCCTCGGTGGTCCGGGCTCGACAACTGGCAGGCGCTGTTCACGAGTCACGACACCGGACACGCGATCGTGCTGACCGTCGAGCTCATGGTGCTGACCTGGCTCGTCCAGACCCCGATCTCGATCATGCTCGGGGTCTTCCTCGCCGGCCGCCAGCGCTACCGCGAGATCCTCGCGGTGGTGTACTTCGTGCCGCTCCTGCTGTCCTCGGCCGCGATCGCGATCGCCTTCCGCAACCTGCTGGACCCGAACTTCGGCCTCTTCGCCGGGCCAGGGCTCGACTGGCTCAACCGGAACTGGCTCGGCGACCCGGACCTCGTCTTCGTCACGGTCGCCTTCATCATCGCGTGGCAGTTCATCCCGTTCCACACGCTGCTGTACCAAGGCGGTGCTCGTCAGGTCCCGCAGTCGCTCTACGAGGCGGCGGCGATCGACGGGGCGGGGAGGGTGCGTCAGTTCTTCGCCATCACGCTTCCGCAGCTGCGGTACACGATCGTCACCTCGACGACCCTGATGCTCGTCGGTGCGCTCACGTACTTCGACGTCATCTACATCCTCACCCAGGGCGGGCCAGGCAACGCCACCCGCATCCTGCCCCTCGACATGTACCTGACCGGCTTCACCGGCAACCAGATGGGCCTGGCGAGCGCGGTCGCCGTCGTCCTCGTCGCCTTCGGGATGGTCCTGTCCCTCACGATCTCCAAGGTGTCCGGGTTCTCCCGGATGGAGAGCCAGCTGGACGGAGAGTGACATGACCATGACCGCCCGACGCACGAGACCGGTGAAGATGCTCCGGTCGCAGCCGGCCAGGTCCCAGAGCAGCGCTCCGCCCAACGTGGTCGGCGGAGTCCTCTCGGCCCTCTGGCTCGTGATCGTGGCGATCCCGCTCTACTGGATCGTCATCACGAGCGTCCGGACGCAGCAGGGCTTCTTCGGCGACAACCCGCTGGTCCCGCCCGCGAACCCGACGTTCGACAACTACCGTCTCGTCCTCGCGAACGACTTCGGCGCTACCTGCTCAACTCGGCGTGGTCACGGTCTCCGCCGTGCTGCTCATCGTCGTGGTCGGGCTACCTGTGCGCCTACGCGATCGTGCGGGCACCGGGGCGGCGTACGCGGCAGGTCTTCAACCTGCTGCTGCTCGGCCTCGCCATCCCGCTGCAGGCCACGATCATCCCGATCTACCTGATGATCGTGAAGGCCGGGCTGTACGACAACCTGCTCGCGATCATCCTCCCGTCGGTCGCGTTCGCGCTGCCGATCACCGTGCTGATCCTGGTGAACTTCCTGCGGGACATCCCCGGGCCGCTGTTCGAGGCGATGCGGATCGACGGGGCGAGCGAGTGGCAGACGATGCTGCGGCTCGCCGTGCCGCTGAGCAGGCCGGCGATCGTCACCGTCGCGATCTACGACGGCCTCAACGTGTGGAACGGCTTCCTGTTCCCGCTGATCCTCACGCAGAGCCCCGAGACCCGCGTCCTGCCGCTCGCGCTGACGTCGTACCAGGGCATGTTCACGATCAACGTCCCGGCCGTGATCGCGGCGGTGGTGCTCTCGAGCCTGCCGATCCTCGCCGTGTACGTGTTCGGGCGCAGGCAGCTGCTGGCCGGCATGACGGCCGGGTTCGGCAAGTGAGCCCTGGCCCGGCCGCCGTGCCTCCCCTCCCACCCGTACCCCGGACCCGAAGGACACCCCTGATGCCGCACAGCTTTGACGACGCCGGTCGCCGCCCTGCGAGCCGGTGCGGACGAAGGCTCCGAGACGTCGCGGCTGCTCCTGGCCGAGCTGACGACGCAGGAGAAGCTCGGCTGCTCGACGGCGACGGCGAGTTCTGGGCGCGGGATGCTGGGCTTCTACGAGGCCGGGTACAACACCGAGCCGCATCGTCGCGGGCCGGGTCGACCGGCTCGGGATCCCCGGGATCCGGTTCGCCGACGGTCCGCGCGGCTGCGTGCTCGGCCGATCGACGAGCTTCCCCGTCGCGATGGCCCGGGGCGCGACGTGGGACGACGGACCTCGAGCGGGAGATCGGTCGGGTCGATCGGCGCGGAGATCCGGGCCCAGGGCGGGAACTACTTCGGCGGGGTCTGCATCAACCTGCTGCGCCACCCGGCGTGGGGTCGCGCCCAGGAGACCTACGGCGAGGACCCCGTGCTGCTCGGGGCGATGGGCGAGGCGCTGCTGCGCGGGGGCGCAGGAGCACGTCATGGGCTGCGTCAAGCACTTCGCGCTGAACTCGATGGAGAACGCGCGTTTCACGGTCGACGTCACGGTCGCGCGACGACGTGCTGCGCGAGGTGTACCTGCCGCACTTCCGCCAGGTGGTCGAGGCCGGTGCGGCGTCGGTGATGAGCTCGTACAACGCCGTCAACGGCCAGTGGGCGGGGCAGAGCACCGAGCTGCTGACCACGGTGCTCCGCGAGGAGTGGGGCTTCGAGGGCTTCGTCGTCTCGGACTTCATCTACGGGCTGCGGGACCCGATCGGCTCGGTCCGGCGCCGGGCTCGACATCGAGATGCCGTTCCGGCAGCAGCGTGCGCAGGTGCTTCCCGCGTGCCGTGGAGGACGGGTCGCTCGACGCTCGCCGACGTCGACGCGCTGCTGCGACCCGGATCCTGCGGATGCAGCTGCGCTTCGCCGCGCGGATCTCCGCAGACGGTGCCGTCGCCGCGGCATCGTGCGCGGGCACGCAGCACCGGGCCCTGGCACGCCGGGCCGCGAGCGCGATCGGCCGATCCTGCTGCGCAACGAGCACGTCGACGGCCGCCCCGATGCTGCCGCTCGGACGCGGCGAGCGCTCGGCAGGTCGCCGTGATCGGCAGGCTGGCGGGGATGAGCAACACCGGGGACTTCGGCTCGTCGCACGTCAGGGCCCCGGAGGTGTCGACGGTCGTCGACGGGCTGCAGCGCGCCCTGGGCGCGGAGCGAGTCGTCGTGGAGCCTGTCGGACGCTCGGACGAGGCCGCGCGCCGCGCGCGCGCGCGGAGCGAGCTCGCCGTCGTCGTCGTCGGATACACCGCGCGGGACGAGGGCGAGTACGTCGACGACGGCAACCGCCGCCTCATCGACCTGCGTGTTCCCGCCCGCTGAGGACCCGGCGCTCGTCGACGCGTTCGAGGCGGCCCAGCGCCGGAACGCCGGGACGTTCGGCTCCGGGCAGCGGCGGCGACCGTGCCGACCTGCAGGCTGTCCCCGAGCACGAGGAGCTCATCCGGGCGGTGTCCGAGGTCAACCCGCGCACGGTGGTCGTCCTGGTGGCGGGCAGCGCCGTGGTGGTCGACCCGTGGGTGGACCTGCCGCCGGCGATAGTGGTGAGCTGGTACGCCGGGATGGAGGGCGGGGACGCGCTCGCCGACATCCTGCTGCGGCACGGCGGAGCCCGGCGGGCGGCTTCCCTTCGTCGTCCCGCGCCGAGGAGTCCGACCTGCCGACCTTCGATCGCGAGGCGACCGAGGTGACATACGACCGCTGGTTCGGCTACCGAGGACTCGACCGCGACGGGATCGCGCCGCGCTACCCCTTCGGCTTCGGTCTCGGCTACACGCCCGTGACGATCACGAGCGCCGAGGTGGCGTCGGGGGAGCGGGGGCCGGTCGTGCGGGCGAGGCTGTCCTGCCCCGGCCCGAGGACGGGCACCCAGGTGGTGCAGGTCTACGGGACGCGAGTGCCGGTCGATCCGGAGAGGCCGGTGCGGGAGCTCCTCGGCTTCGCCCGCGTCGACCTCGAGGCGCGGAGCGAGGTCGACGTCGACGTGCCGGGTGCGGACTGCGCGCCCTCGATGTCTGGGACGGCGCCGCCCGGCGCTGGCAGGCGTTCGCCGGCGAGCTGAGCCTCGAGGTCGGCGTCTTCCACGGGGACCCCGGCTCGATCGAGCTGACCTGCGTCGTCGAGCCCGCCTAGCGTCGAGGCCCCGGAGCGGTGGATGCCGCTCCGGGCGCGCCCGTGCGACGATCCTGGGCACCGGCCGCCGATGACCTGAGGACGATCCATGCGCTACGAGTTCGACGCCGTGCTGTGGCAGTGGCAGGCGCGCACCGACAGCTGGACCTTCGTGAGCCTGCCGCCGGAGGTCGCCGACGAGGTCCTCGACCTCGCGGGGCCGGTGACGCGCGGATTCGGCTCGGTGCGCGTGGAGGTGACGGTCGGCGCGCACGACCTGGCGCACGTCGATCTTCCCCGACTCGAAGGCGGGCACCTACGTGCTGCCGATCAAGAAGGCGGTCCGCCGGGCCGAGGGCCTGGAGGCCGACGGCTCCGTCCGCCTCGCGGTGACCCTCGTCGACCTCTGACGAGGTTCGCCGGTCACGATCTCATCACGACGCTTGACGAGCCCCTTAGTCATGAGAGAGCGTTCTCTCAGGCGGAGAGAGCGCTCTCTCAGTCGGTAGGACACGATCACCGCACCGGAGCAGGTGATCCTCGCGCACCACCCCGGGGGTACTCCCGGGGACAGCCCTGCTGGGGCGGCTCGGCCGCCCCGATGACGAAGGAGTCACACGTGCGGACAACCAAGAAGTCGTGGATGGCGATCAGCGCCGGCACGATCGGCCTCGCGCTGGTCGCGACCGGCTGCAGCAGCTCCGGGAGCACCCCGGCGGAGAGCGGCTCGTCGACGCGGAGGCGGTGACGAGACGATCACCCTGACCGTCGCGACGTTCAACGAGTTCGGCTACGACGACCTGCTCGCGGAGTACACGAGCCTGCACCCGAACATCACGGTGGAGCAGAAGAAGGCCGCGACCTCGAACGAGGCCCGCGACAACCTCAACACCCGCCTCGCGGCCGGCTCCGGCCTGTCCGACGTCGAGGCGATCGAGGTCGACTGGCTGCCCGAGCTCATGCAGTACCCGGACAAGTTCGTCGACCTCACGTCCGACGACGTCAAGGGCCGCTGGCTCGACTGGAAGGTCGCCCAGGCGACGACGGCCGACGGCAAGCTCATCGGCTACGGCACGGACATCGGCCCCGAGGGCATCTGCTACCGCTCCGACCTCTTCGCCGCCGCCGGTCTGCCGACCGACCGCGCCGAGGTCGCCACGCTGCTCGGCACGACGTGGGACAGCTACTTCGCGGCCGGCAAGCAGTTCAAGGCCGCCTCGAGCGTCCCGTGGTTCGACTCGGCCGGTGCCATCTACCAGGGCATGATCAACCAGGTCTCGAACGCCTACGAGAACTCCGACGGCACCCCGATGGACCTCGCCACCAACACGCAGGCACGCACGATCTACGACGACGTCCTCACGGCAGCTCAGACCGACGGTCTCTCGGCGCACTACGCCCAGTGGAGCGAGGACTGGACGAACTCCTTCCAGAACGACGGCTTCGCCACGATGCTCTGCCCGGGCTGGATGCTCGGCGTGATCGAGGGCAACGCGGCCGGCGTGACCGGCTGGGACATCGCCGACACCTTCCCCGGTGGCGGCGGCAACTGGGGCGGCTCGTTCCTCACGGTGCCCACCCAGGGTGCGCACCCGGAGGAGGCCAAGGCCCTCGCCGACTGGCTGACCGCCCCTGAGCAGCAGATCAAGGCCTTCAAGGCCAAGGGCACCTTCCCCAGCCAGGTCGACGCGCTCAAGAGCCAGGACCTGCTCGGTGTGACGAACGAGTTCTTCAACAACGCCCCGACCGGCGAGATCCTCGCCAACCGTGCCGCGGCGGTGACCGTCGCTCCGTTCAAGGGCCCGAACTACTTCGCCATCCAGCAGCTCGTCTCCGACGCCATCAACCGCGTCGACGTCGACAAGACGGATGACGCGAACGCCTCGTGGGACAAGGCCGTGACCGGCTTCACGGAGCTCGGCCTCGGCTGAGCCATCAGGGCGGGACCGGGCCTGACGCCCGGTCCCGCCCTCTGGCTGCTCTCGACACCTACGGAGGAACCATGACTACTGCAGCAACGACCCGGCCGGCCGCCGGGCCGGCGTCAGGTCGAGGTGGGGGGAGCGGCCGGCGCGCCTCGCGCCTCAACCTCGGCAAGCTCGACGTCACGCTCTCGCCCTACCTGTTCATCTCCCCGTTCTTCATCCTGTTCCTGATCGTGGGGTTGTTCCCGCTCGCGTACACCGCGTTCGTCTCGGTGCACGACTGGGGTCTGATCTCGGGGCAGGGCGCTTTCGTCGGTCTGCAGAACTATGTCGACGTGCTGCAGCAGCCGCGGTTCCTGACGGCGTTGCGCAACACGTTCAGCATCTTCCTGCTGTCCTCGGTGCCGCAGGTCATCGCGGCGATCGCGATCGCGGCGGTGCTCGATCAGAACATCCGGGCGAAGACCTTCTGGCGGATGGGTGTCCTGCTGCCCTATGTCGTGGCTCCGGTCGCGGTCTCGTTGATCTTCTCCAAGCTCTTCGCCGACCAGTCCGGGATGATCAACCAGATCCTCGGTGCGGTGGGCATCGACGCGATCCGCTGGCACGCGGACGTGCTCGCGAGCCATGTCGCGATCGCGTCGATGGTCAACTTCCGGTGGACCGGGTACAACGCGTTGATCTTCCTCGCCGCGATGCAGGCCGTCCCGCGTGACCTGTACGAGGCGGCCATCATCGACGGCGCCACCCGGGTGCGGACCTTCTTCTCGATCACCATCCCGATGCTGCGCCCGACGGTGATCTTCGTGATCATCACCTCGACCATCGGTGGGTTGCAGATCTTCGACGAGCCGCGACTGTTCGACCAGCTCGGTCAGGGCGGCGCGGACCGGCAGTGGATGACGCTGACGATGTACCTGTACGAGCTCGGCTGGGGTGCGCAGAAGAGCTTCGGACGGGCCTCGGCGATCGCCTGGATCCTCTTCCTGATCATCGTCGTGATCGGTGTCATCAACTTCATGATCACCCGACGTATCGCCGCGTCCGGGCCGAGCGGAGGCAAGCGCTGATGGACACCATGAAGACCAGGCAGTCCTCGGTCGTCTCGATCGCGCAGTCCGCCGGTCGCGGGGCGGCCCGCTCCGCGGCTCGCAAGCGCGCCAACGCGGGGTTCGGCGCCGAACGCCGGCCCCGGTGGCTCACCTACACGCTCCTCGCACTCGTGCTCGCGGTCTCGGCCTACCCGATCTACTTCGCGATCCTCCTCGCCTCCTCCACCGCGCCGGTCATCGCGCAGAACCCGATCCCGTCGCTGATCCCGCGCGGGGAGCTGTGGACCAACCTCAGCCGCGTCCTGGACGCCGACATCAAGTTCTGGCCGGCGTTCGCCAACTCGCTGCTCATCGCGAGCATCACCGCCCTGTCGGTCGTGCTGTTCTCCACCCTCGCGGGGTTCTCCTTCTCCAAGCTCCGCTTCCGTGGTCGCGGCCCGCTGCTCGTGTTCGTCATCGCGACGATGGCCGTGCCCACCCAGCTCGGCGTCGTCCCGCTGTTCATCCTCATGGCCAAGCTCGGCTGGGTCGGCCAGCTCCAGGCCGTCATCGTGCCCGGCATGGTCACGGCGTTCGGGGTGTTCTGGATGACCCAGTACCTGGAGAGCGCCCTGCCCTACGAGCTCGTCGAAGCCGCACGCATCGACGGCTGCTCCCTGTTCCAGGCCTTCTGGTACGTCGCCCTACCCGCCGCACGCCCCGCGGCGACGATGCTCGCGCTGTTCACCTTCGTCGCCTCATGGACGAACTTCTTCTGGCCGTTCATCGTCCTCGGCTCGTCCAACCCGACCCTGCCCGTCGCCGTCCAGCTGCTGCAGGCGTCGTTCTTCAAGGACTACTCCCTGATCATGGCAGGCGTCGTCGCGGCAACCGTCCCCCTCATCGTCCTGTTCGTCTTCGCCGGACGCCAGCTCGTCTCCGGCATCATGCAGGGCGCCGTCAAGGGCTGAGCACCACTCGGCCGCAGGCGTGTGGGCGGTCGGGGCCGAGGAGGCCCCACTCGCCCACACGTGCACTCAGGCGGAGTCGCGCACCACGAGCTCGACGGGCAGGAGCAGGTGCGAGCGGCCCGTGCGTCGCGGGGATCGAGTCGACGGGCTCCAGCGTGAGGTCGGGGCGCGTGTGCGAGAGCAGCAGGCGCACCATCGCACGCCCCTGCAGGACCGTCTGCTGACGCACGGTCGTCAGCGGCGGCGAGGCCGACGCGGCCGTCGCGATGTCGTCGAAGCCGACGACGGCGACGTCCTCGGGGATCCGGCGCCCGGCCCGGCGCAGGGCGGCGATCGCGCCGAGCGCCATGAGGTCCGATGCCGCGAAGATCCCGTCGATGTCGGGAGCGGTGGCGAGCAGTCGCTCCGTCGCTGCCTCTCCGCTCGACTGGGTGAACTCCCCGTGCTCGACGAGCTCCGGCCGGAACCGCTCGCCGAGCTCGGCCCGGAAGCCGTCGAGGCGGTCGGTCCCCGCGGTCATGTCGGTGGGGCCGGCGACGGTGCCGATCCGGCGCCGGCCGATCTCCACCAGTCGTCGGGCGGCGAGGTGCCCGCCGTGCACGTTGTCGTTGTCGACGTAGAGCACGTCGAGGCTCTCGTCGTGCGGGCGCCCGCCGATGACCACCGGCATCCCGGCCTCGACCATCGCGCGGGGGAGCGGGTCGAGCCCGGCGTGCTCGGAGATGAGCAGCACGCCGTCGGCCGCGCCGGACCGCGCGTAGCGCTCGACGCGAGCGAGGTCCGCGTCGCTCTGCGCGAGAAGGATGACGACCTGGAGCCCGGCGGCGCTCGCCTCGGCCGTCACCCCGCGGATGATGCCGCTGAAGAAGGGATCGCCGAAGACGCGCACGTCGGGCTCGGAGACGACCAGGGCGAGGGTGTCGGTACGGCGGCGCACGAGCGCCCGTGCGCTGAGGTTGGGCTGGTAGCCGAGCTCGCGGACGGCGTCGTCGACGCGTGACCTCATCGCGCCATCGACCGTCGTCGCGCCGTTGACGACGCGGGAGACGGTGGCACGGGAGACCCCGGCGAGGGCAGCGACCTCTTCGAGGCTCGGGCGACTCTTGCGGACCGACGGCGGCATCACGCACACCTCTCTGAGCGGCGGGGCCGCTCGCATCGCGACCCATGCTAGGTGCGGGGCTCCCCTCCCGTGACGACCTCGTGCCCGCGAGTCCGTCACGTCCGGTCGTTGCCGCGCGCCGTGCTTCGTGGAAGGATGAGAGAGCGCTCTCTCGTGCGAGTCGAGACCCCCTGCTCTGCACGGCCGCGCGCGGCTCTGCCGCACGAGGGAGCGCTCTCTGATTCCGGACGTCTCGACTCAAGGAGGAGCGGATGGCCGCCCCGACAGCCCACGCGGACCAGAAGGTCACCCATGCCGTCATCGACGGTGGCGACCTCGGCCTCGACGCCAGGCGGTACTACCGCATCGACTCCTACGACCGGATGCCGCCGTTCCTCATGACGGTCGTCGGGGCCAGCGACCTGTGGCTCTTCCTCTCGAGCTCGGGCGGCCTGACGGCCGGCAGGCGTGACGCGGACCACGCCCTGTTCCCGTACTACACCGAGGACAAGGTCACCGAGGGCGCAGGCCACACCGGCGGGCTCACCGAGCTGCGGGTGCACCGGCCGGACGGGACGGTCCTGTGGTGGCAGCCCTTCGGTGCGACCCGACCCGGCGACGTCGTCCCGGAGCGTCGCCTGTACAAGGACGTCCTCGGGACGGCCGTCGTCTTCGAGGAGACGCGACGCGACCTGGGCCTGCGCCTGCGCACGGTGTGGAGCACGAGCGCCCGCTACGGGGTCGTGCGGACCACGCAGCTGACCTCGCTGCTCGACGAGCCGGTCGACGTCGAGGTGCTCGACGGTGTGCGCAACCTCGTCCCGGCGGGTGTGACCGCGCAGACGCAGAACGAGCTGAGCGTCCTGCTCGACGCCTACAAGCGCGCCGAGCTCGACCGAGGCACGGGTCTGGGGACCTACTCCATGAGCTCGGCACTGACCGACCTCGCGGAGGCGAGCGAGTCGCTCGTCGCCACCGTGGCCTGGCAGGTCGGGATCCCCGCGCAGGACCACCTGCTCGCCGTGACGCAGCTCGACGCCTTCCGGGCCGGCCTCCCGCTGAACGCAGAGCTCGACGTCCGCGGGCGGCGAGGGGCGTACCTGGTCGGCAGCCGTCTGGTCCTGGCGCCGCACGAGCGCCGCAGCTGGCACGTGGTCGCCGACGTCTCGCGCTCGGCGGCCGACGTCGTCGCGCTGCGGGCCGAGCTCGCCGACCCGCAGGCGCTGCGGAGGCGTCTGGAGGACGACGTCGAGGCGACCCGGCACGGGCTGGAGCTCGTCCTGGCCTCCGCCGACGCGGCCCAGGTCACCGGCGACGAGATCGCCGCGGCCCATCACGGTGCCAACGTGCTGTTCAACTCGCTCCGCGGGGGAGTGCCGGCGCGCGGCTACCTCGTCGAGACGGACGACCTCCGTGCCTTCCTGCGATCGCGTGCGCCGCTGACGGCCGAGCGGTGCGCCGACCTGCTCGCCGCGCTCCCGCCGACGGCCACGCACACGGCGCTGGTCGCGGCGGCCGAGGAGTCGGGTGACGTCGACCTCTGGCGCCTGGTCACGGAGTACCTGCCGCTGACGTTCAGCCGCCGGCACGGCGACCCGAGCCGTCCGTGGAACAGCTTCCAGATCGCGCTCACGGACGCCCACGGCGCGCCGCTGCTCGGACTACCAGGGCAACTGGCGCGACATCTTCCAGAACTGGGAGGCGCTCGCCTGGTCCTTCCCGGAGTACCTGGAGTCGATGGTCGCCGTCTTCCTCGACGCCACGACGGCCGACGGCTACAACCCCTACCGGATCTCCCGTGACGGCATCGACTGGGAGGTCCCCGAGCCCGAGAACCCGTGGGCGAACATCGGGTACTGGAGCGACCACCAGCTCGTCTACCTGGTCAAGCTGCTGGAGACCTCCGCACGGTTCCACCCCGGGCGGCTCGACGCGCCTGCTCGACGCGGCCGGTGTTCACCTACGCGCGACGTCCCGTACCGGATCGCCTCGTACGCGGCGACCGCTCGCCGACCCGCGCGCGACGATCGACTTCGACGAGGACGCGGCCGCAGGCGATCGCCGCGGCGGGTCGCCGCGCGATGGGCGCGGACGGCAAGCTCGTCCACGACGCGCGACGGCGGCGTGCTGCACGCGACGCTCGCCGAGAAGCTGCTCGTGCTGCTGCTGGCCAAGCTGGCCAACCTCGTCCCGGGCGGCGGCATCTGGATGAACACCCAGCGCCCCGAGTGGAACGACGCCAACAACGCGCTCGTCGGCAACGGCCTGTCCGTCGTCACGCTCGCCTACCTGCGCCGCTACCTCGAGGTCCCTGCGCGAGCTGCTCGACGGCGGACGTCACGCGTCGGGGTCGAGGTCGCCGAGCTGCTCGACGCAGGTGCTGGCCGTGCTCGTCGGGCCATGGGCTCGCGCTGCGGCGAGGGCGTCGACGACGTCGAGCGGCGCCAGGTCGTCGACGGCGCTCGGTGCGGCGGCGACGGACGTACCGCGAGGCCGTCTACGCCGGCGCTCTGCGGCCGGACGGCCTCGGTGCCGGCCGAGACCGTCAACGCCCTGCTCGACGCCGTCCAGGACGTCGTCGACGCCGGGCTGCGGGCCAACCGGCGGCCCGACGGGCTCTTCCACTCGTACAACGTGCTGGAGCTCGAGCGAGGGGCGCATGGGCGTCGCGCCGGCTCCAGGAGATGCTCGAGGGCCAGGTCGCGGTGCTCTCCTGCGGACTGCTCGACCCTGCCGAGTCGATCGACGTCCTTCGGGCCCTGCGCGGCAGCGCGCTGTACCGCGCCGACCAGCACAGCTACCTGCTCTACCCCGACCGCGAGCTGCCCTCCTTCCTCGACAAGAACCGCGTCACGGCCGAGCAGGCCGCCGGGTGCCCCGCTGGTGGACGCAGCTCGTCGACGGCAGGTGACCGCTCGCTGATCCTGCGCGACGTGACGGGCGAGTACCGCTTCGCACCGGCGATCCACAACGCCCGCGACCTCGACGCGGCGCTCGACGCCGTCGAGCGGGACGGGGCGGCGCCACGGTGCGCGTCCGTGCCGAGGACAGGGCTCGGCTGCTCGGCATCTTCGAGGAGGTCTTCCGCCACGCCGAGTTCACCGGCCGCTCCGGGCTCGTTCTTCGCGCTACGAGGGCCTCGGGAGCATCTACTGGCACATGGTGTCGAAGCTGCTGCTCGCGGTGCAGGAGATCCTCGAGCGGGCGGTCGCCCAGGGTGCGGAGCCGCAGCTCGTCGACGCCCTGCGGAGCAGCTACGAGGACATCCGCCAGGGCCTGGGCTACTGCAAGTCGCCAGAGGTCTACGGCGCGTTCCCGGTCGACCCGTACTCCCACACGCCCGCCGGGAGCGGGGCGCGTCAGCCAGGGATGACGGGGCAGGTCAAGGAGGAGGTGCTCACGCGGCTCGGCGAGCTCGGGCTGCGCGTCGAGGCCGGCCGAGTCGTCATCCGGCCCGTCCTGCTGCGCGAGGACGAGTGGACCAGGACGCCGAGCACGCTGCGGTACGTCGACCTCACCGGGGCCGAGCAGGTGATCGAGCTCCCGACCGGGAGCCTCGCGTTCACCTTCTGCCAGGTGCCCGTCGTCTACCGCCGGGGTGGGGCGCTCGACCTCCGCCTGGACCTGGCCGACGGCAGCACGGTGGCCGTCGACGGCCCGGCGCTCTCGGCCGAGGCCAGTGCGGAGGTCTTCCGCCGCACCGGCCTCGTCCGTGCGATCCGGGTGACCCTGCCGACCGGCTGACCGTCAGCCGCGGCCGCCACCGCGACCGCCGCCGGTCCCCGTGCTCGCCTGGCCGGCGATCCCGGTGCCGACGGCGCTCGCACCCTCGACCGAGCCTCCGTGGCTCAGTCCCGCGAGCCCGTCGCCACCGGCCACCCCGCCGACCATGGCGGTGTAGGTGGCACCCGGGGTGACCTCGGGCGAGGAGTAGACGACAGAGGAGAAGGTCTTGCTCGCGGTGAAGGAGGCGAGGACCGAGCCGTTCGCGTCGACCACGTGCACGATCGTCCCGGCCGGCTGAGCCGGGTCGAGCGTGAGGGCGACGAAGGACTGCGCGGAGTCGGCGTCGGGCGTCTCGGCCATCCCGGAGGAGCCGACGGCGATCAGCTCCCCTCCGCTGAGCGCGAAGGTGCCGTTGACGTCGATGGACCCGTTGTTGTCCTGGGTCGGGCCGGCGACGACGACGGTGCCGCCGGTCATCGTCAGCGAGCCGTTCGAGTCGAGCCCGTCGCCCGCGGCGTCGATCGTCAGGGTCCCGCCGCTGATCGTCACGAGGAGGTCGGGATCGGCCTGCTCGCCCCCGGAGCTCGTGCTCGTGGACGAGGAGGAGGCGTTGATCCCGTCGTCGCTCGTGACCAGCGAGGTCGCCCCGCCGGCGATGATGAGGTGCTCGGCCTCCAGACCCTCGGTCGCCTGGGTCACGTCGACCGTCCCGCCGCCGATGACGACGACGGCCTCACCCGTCAGACCGTCGTCCTGAGCGGCCACGGCCAGGCTGCCGGCGGCGACCAGGACGTCCGTCTGCGCGTCGACGCCGTCGTCGCCCGCTGTCACCGTCACGTCGGCGCCGTCGAGGTGGACGTAGCCCCGTGCGGCGTCCTCGTCGTTGTCGGACGTCAGGCCGTCGCCTCCGGCGGTCACCTCGATCGTCCCGCCGAGCAGGACGAGGGCGTCCTTGCCGCGGATGCCGTCGTCGACGGCCGAGACGGTGATCGTGCCCGACTCGATGACCAGGTCGTCCTTGCTGGTGATCCCGTCGTTCGCGTTGCCCTCGACGCTCAGGCTCCCCGTTCCGGTGATCGTCAGGTCCGCCGTCGACCAGAGGGCGGCGTTCGGCTCGTCGGTCTCCGCGTCGGGGTAGCTGGTCGTGCTCGCGTCTGACAGGCGGTTGGTCGAGCCGGCGGCGAGCACGACGACGACGTCGTCGGCGTCGGTCACCTGCAGGGGTGAGGTGGTCGAGCTGCTCACGTCGGCCCCGTCCAGGACCAGGACGACGGTGCCGTCACCGGTGCTGTCCACGACCAGCTGCCCGTCGGCCAGCGTGCCGGTGACGCGGTACGTGCCCGCCTGGGTGACGGTGACCGTGCTTCCCTCGGCGCTCGCACCCGAACCCTCGACGCTCGCGCTCGACCCGCTCAGCGTGATCGTCGTGCCCGCCTCGACGTCGGGGCTCACCTCGCTGCTGTGCCAGGCGGTGTTGGCAGCGAGGACCTCCGCCACGCTCGCGTCGACCGTGGAGGTGTCGGCGACCTCGGTGGTCGACACGACCGCCTCCTGCGTCGCCGTGGCGGTGGGATCGGCACTCGTGGTGCCGCTCGAGCAGGCGGTCAGCAGACCTGCGACCAGGGCAGCGGGAACCAGGAGTCGGGCGGTGGTGCGTCGCATGGGAGATCCGTTCGGTGGTGGGGCGAGGTCAGGCGGAACGCGGCAGGACGTGCCGGTCGAGGACGCGACGCCACGGGTGCGCCGGGAGCCCCGGGTGCAGGACGGCCATCCCGGTCCCGTACTTCGAGATCCGGACCGGCCGGATCCCGTGCCTCCACAGGAGGCGGTCGGTCGGCGATGCGGCCGAGCCCGTCTTCGTCTCGACGATGGCGAGGTCGCCGAGCGGGTGCTCGGCGCCGGTGAGCGGGTCCGTCCACACCAGGCCGGTGTCGATCGTGGTCCGGCTCGCGGGGCCGCCGTGCTGGCCGGGGACGTGAAGGGTCGTGCGGCGGTAGGTGCTCACCAGGGTCGGGGCGAGGGGCCCGTCCAGGTCGGCGACCCGGTTCCCGCCCAGAGCGCCGGAGGCGAACTGCCAGGCCTGGGTCGGCAGGGCGTCGGCCTGCTCGCCGGTGTGCTCCTGCCGGGTCTTGACGGTCGCGCCGCGCGGGCCGCGGGTCTTGACCTCGACCCAGCAGGACCCGGTGTCCAGGTAGCTGCGGGTGCGGACCTTGAAGCGGTCCCGCCTGCGGTGCACGGCACCCAGGTAGCTGCTCAGCCCGGGGGTGTCGAAGTAGACCGAGGCGTAGGCGAAGGAGCGCTCGCCGTCGATCTCGAGCACCCGGGTGCCCTCGTCCATCGCGGCAAGGACCTCTTCGAGCCGGTCGAGCGGGACGAGGTACTTGCGGTCGACCCGGGTCTGGAGGGCCGCGCTGGAGTCGAGCTCCTCGAGCCCGAGGGGGGCGAAGCGGTCGAGACCGACGGTCGGCTCCACGGTGAGGGTGCTCATCGCACGGCCCCGTCCTGGAGCGCCGCCGCGGCGGCGGGGCGACGAGCCGAGCCGGCGTCGAACCGCACGTGCACGGAGGTCGTGTCGTTCACCAGGTCGAGCCGCGAGACGGTCACGTGGTGCACGCGGGCGCCGAGCATCCCCTCGAGGTGGGCGATCAGCGCGGGCTCGTCGGTGAAGGCCCGGTCCACGACGACCGTCTGCTCGCGGTACCCGGCGAGGAACCCCGGGGCGTCGGCGACGGCGATCACGGCGACGATGAGGGTCATCAGGCCGACGCTCAGCGCGATCTCCGAGTCGCCGAGCCCGCCGAGCAGACCGAGCGCGAGGGCAGCGAAGTAGTACGCGACCTCGTGCTGCTCGAGCTCCGTCGAGCGAAGGCGGATGATCGACAGCACCCCGAAGAGGCCGAGGCCGAGGCCGGCGCCGACCGTGCTCTGCGACAGCACACCGGCGACCGCGAGGACACCGACGTTCACGCCGAGGAAGGCGACGACGAGGTCGCGACGGCGGTGCCTCGGCAGGTAGAAGCCGAGCGTCAGGATGCTGATCGCGACCAGGTCTGCGGCGAAGAGTGCGTACGGGGACATGCTGACCTCCTGGGGGAACGTGGTGAGTCCATTGAGCCCGGTGCACCTAGGCGCGGGCTGTGGACCTGCTGAGCGGGGTGTGTGCCTCGCGTCCGGAGTCGGGCCGGCCGGTGAACACGGAGGTGCGCTGCACCTGGAAGCCGAGGACGAAGAGGGTGGCGTCAGTGGCGATCTTCGCCGCGAGGAGCGGCACGCCGATCGTCGTCAGGGCCCACAGCCCGCCGTAGCCGGCGACCCCGAGGCTCGCGACGAGCAGCCAGTAGCGCACCGCCTGCCGGGCCACGGGGGAGGGTCGCCCGTGCCGGAACACCCAGTGCCGGTTGGTGAGGAAGTTGACCGTCGAGCTCGCGAGCCGCGCCAGCACGACCGACAGGAGCAGGTCACCGGTCAGGGCCGCCAGCGCCAGCAGTGCCGCCGTGTCGACGGCGAAGGCGAGGAGCGAGGAGGCCGTGAACCGCAGCAGCGGGGCGTAGATGCGCGCCGAGTCGACGACGGGCCGGAAGTGCGAGGAGGAGTTCTCGTCCAGGTACACCGTCGCGATCGGGACCTCCTCGATCCGCTGGCCGACCTTGGCCGCACGGAGCAGAGCCACGAGCTCGTACTCGAAGCGGTCGCCCGGGACGGTCAGCATCCACGGGAGGGTGGCTGCCGGGTACGCGCGCAGTCCCGTCTGGGTGTCCTGGATCGCGCGGCCGGTCGCCGCCCGGAACGCCCATCGCGTCACGGTGTTGCCGAACCGGCTTCGCAGCGGCACGCGCCCGGTGAACTGCCGCGCGCCCAGGACCACGGCCGCTGACCCCTGCTCCGCACGAGCCGCGACCGCGAGGACGTCCTCGACGGTGTGCTGGCCGTCGCAGTCCGCGCAGACGACGCCCTGGCCGGGGTAGGTGCTCAGCACGTGCTCGATGCCGGTGCGCAGCGCGCGGCCCTTCCCGGCGTTCTCCGGGTGGTGCAGGACGGTCGCTCCGGCGAGCCGTGCCTCCGCGAACACGGACCCGTACTGCGGGCCGCTCCCGTCGTCGACCACGACGACGAGCAGGCCGAGCCCGTCCGCGCGCAGGGCGCGCACGAGGGTCACCAGTCGCTCGTCCGGCTCGTAGGCCGGGATGAGGGCGATCATCTCCTCAGCCCTCCGTCGCGGTGCTGAGACCGCCGATGTAGAGGATGTCCGAGGTCGCTCGCTCGGTGCCCTTGCCCAGCGGGTCGTTGACCAGCTCGCCGCCGAAGACCATCGTCGAGGAGCCGCCGCCGTCGAGGTTGTACGCGGTCTGGGCGCCGAGCCCCTGGAAGATCTCCGCGAGGCCGGTCATCGTCACTCCGGCGCTGTAGCCGGGGCTCCGGCCGTCGACCACGACGACCACGATGTGGTTGTCGTCGACGACGCCGATGGCCGTCCGGGGCTGCTCTCCCTGGATGGAGTGGTTGCCGACGTTCGTGTCGACCTCGACCTCGTCGATCCCGTCGACGACCTCACCGTCCTCAAGGAGCGCCGGACCGAAGGAGAGGGTGTTCCACACGCCCGCCTCGACGAGTGCCGCCGCGGTGGTCGACGTCTCGTCGTAGACCTCGACGTGCCCGTCCCGGTAGAAGGCGAGTCCCTCGCGGGCGCCCTCGTCCCGGAAGGCGACGCCGTTGCGGATGACGATCCCGGTGTCGCGGAACCCGTAGTAGTCGCCGTTCACCGCGAAGACGGCGTCGTTCGCGGCGGCGATCGCCGAGGTCGTCTCGGTGATGTTGGTGCCGAAGGCGTTGTCGGCGAAGGCCGACTCGAGCACCGTCGCGTCGGACAGGACCAGGTCGGCGACGTAGTAGGTGACGGTGGAGTCGCCCGACCCGGTCGTGACCGTGCTGATCGTGACCGTCGCGTCGTCGGAGGTGTAGGTGGTGTCGGTCAGCACGCCTGCCGTCGACCCCTCCGCCTGCGCCGAGGTGCTGACCGCCGCGGTGGTGTCGGCGGTGCTCGCCGACTGGGCCGCGACGTACGCGTCGACGTCGGCGATCTCGACGTGGTCGATGACGAAGCGGTCGAGGGCCCACGCGGCGGTGCTGCCGCCCGCGAGGACGACGGCGAGCGACGTGGCGATGACGGCCCGTCGGACGCGCCGGGGGCGCTGAGCGCGCTGAGCGCGTCGGGAGCGAGGTGCGGTGTCCATGGAGCATGTCTAGGCAGCGGCCATGTGCCGACCATGTGGCGCCGCTGTGGGAGTGCTGAGGATCACAGGACCCGATTGGGACGAACGGCCCGCGCGCAGTAAGGTAAGCCTCACCTACGCTGACAGCAGGGCACGGACCTGCGGACGGAGACACGATGACCGCCACGGCGCTCGGGACCTCGTCGGAGACGACGGCTCCCCGCACCACGACGCTGAGCTCGCTGCGTCGCGGTGACGACGCGCGCATCGTCGGCATCGATGCCGGTTGCCCCGCCCTGGTCATGCAGCGACTGTGCGAGCTGGGCTTCTGCACCGACGCCCCCGTGACCTGCCTGCGCCGGGCCCCGCTCGGCAGCCCCACGGTCTACCGCATCGGTGACGCCGACCTCTGCCTGCGCCGGTCCCTGACCGACTACATCCAGGTCGAGCTACCGGCGTGAGCCACGACCACGGCGGCGGTGGCGGCACGACCGCAACCGCCGGGTCGGTCGTCGCGCTCGTCGGCGCGCCGAACGCCGGCAAGTCGAGCGTCTTCAACCGGCTGACCGGCATGCGGGTGCGGACGGCCAACTACCCGGGCGTCACGGTGACCCACTCGGTCGGTGCCGTCGGCTCGGGGGAGCGGGCCGTCGCTCTGGTCGACCTTCCGGGCACCTACGGACTGACCCCGGTCAGCCCCGACGAGCACGTCGTCCTCGACCACCTCGCCGGCAGGCTCGCCGGCACGCGGGCCCCGGACGCGCTTCTCGTCGTCGTCGATGCGACGACACTGCGCCGCTCGCTCTCGCTCGTCGCCCAGGCGATGGCGACCGGCCTGCCCTGCGCCGTCGTGCTGACGATGACCGACGAGCTCGAGCTGCGCGGGGGCCATCTCGACGCCGACGCGCTCTCGACCGCGCTGGGCGTCGCCGTGTACCCCGTGATCGGCCACCGCGGGCGGGGGGTCCCCGCGTTGCGCGAGGGCGTCCTCGGCTGGGGCTCGTGGCCGTCACCGGTCATCGCGCCGCCCGTCGGGGAGCAGGCGGAGCTCAACGGCTGGATCGCCTCCGTGCTCGACCGCATCGCCTACACCCCGGCCGGCCCACCGACGGCCAGCCGCTCGATCGACCGGGTCCTCCTCCACCCGGTCTCGGGACTGCTTGCCTTCGCGCTGGTGATGGTCACCTTCTTCCAGGCGATCTTCACGCTCGCCGCGCCGCTCCAGGGCTACGTCGAGACCTTCTTCGGCTGGCTCGGCGGCCTGGCGGCGGCGCACCTGACCAACCCGCTGCTCGCCGACTTCGTCAGCACGGGGCTGATCGGCGGGCTCGGCGGGGTCCTCGTCTTCCTCCCGCAGATCGTCCTGCTGTTCACCCTGCTCTCGCTCCTCGAGGGTGTCGGCTACCTCGCGCGTGCCGCGGTGCTGATGGACCGCGTCATGGCGGTCAGCGGCCTCGACGGGCGCGCGTTCGTCTCGATGCTCTCCTCGATCGCCTGCGCCGTGCCGGGCATCATGTCGACCCGCACGATGCCGTCCTCGCGCGACCGCCTCGCGACGATGCTCGCCGCGCCCCTGATGCCCTGCTCCGCGCGGCTGCCGGTGTACCTGCTGCTCACCGGGATGCTCGTCCCCTCGACGGCGCGGTGGGGGCCGTTCGGCATGCAGGGTCTCGCGCTCTTCGCGCTGTACCTCGCCGGCGGCCTCTCGGCCATGGTCGTGGCCTCCGTGCTGCGCGCCACCGTGCTGCGCAGCGGCGGGCTGCCGTTCTACCTCGAGCTCCCGCCGTTCCGGGTGCCGACGCTCTCGACGCTCGCCCAGTCGGTCTGGATGCCCGTGCGCATGTTCCTGCGCAAGGTCGGCACGATCATCCTCGTCGCGAACCTCGTCCTGTGGGCGCTGCTGACCTTCCCCTCGCGCACCGGCGAGACCGCCGGGATGACGCCGACGGAGGCCTCGGCCTACACCCTCGACCACAGCGTCGCCGCGGGCATCGGGCGCGCCGTCGAGCCCGTCTTCGACCCGCTCGGCTTCGACTGGCGGATCAACGTCGGCCTGGTCAGCGCGATGGCCGCCCGCGAGGTCTTCGTCTCGACCCTCGGCCAGGTCGCTGCCGCGCAGGACCCGGAGAACCCCCAGGACGTCCTGCGCGAGATGACCTTCACCGACGGCGAGCACGTGGGCGAGCCCGTCTTCACCGCGCCGACGATCGTCGCCCTGCTCGTGTACTTCGTGTTCGCCATGCAGTGCATCTCGACCCTCGCGGTGATGCGACGTGAGTCCAACTCCTGGCGGTGGCCTGCCTTCTCCTTCGTCAGCCTCACCGCTCTGGCCTGGGTCGCGGCATTCGCGGCGCGCTCGGTCACCGTCCTGGTCACATGACGAGCCCCGAGGCGGGGCCGGCAGCGGGGGGCGCCGACGAGGTCGTCGCCCTGCACCCCGAGCGCACGCCCGACCCGGCGACGCTGCGCTGGCACGTCCCCGGTCCAGCACTTCCGCGCACGGGTGATCCGCACGGCGGTGAGGCCCTGGCGGCTCTCGTCGACGCGGGGATCCTCGTCGCCGCCGTCGTCGGGACCGACGAGGTGTCGACGACGCTCGCCGAGGGGCGGTCCTGGTCGGTCGAGGGCGCGGCGGTGCGGACCGCTGTCCAGCAGACGGTGTCCGCCCTGCGGGCCCGCCCGCCCCTGCCGCCCGCGGAGCGCGACGCGGCCCTGCGCGAGCTCGCCGAGCTCGTCGTGGCCGGTGCCGGCCCCTACGCAGCGAGCCACGGCGGCCGGATCGAGCTCGTCTCGGTGCAGGACGACGTCGTCTCGGTCACGCTCGGCGGTGCGTGCCACGGCTGCCCGGCGCAGTCCTTCACGGTGCACCGCCGGCTCGAGGCCGATCTGCGGGCCGGGGCTCCATGGCTCGCCGAGGTCCGAGTGGTCGACGCCCGCCCCGGGCACGGCGACCCGGGCCAGGCGGGCTGTGCGGACGACGTCCCGGCCCGGCGCCCGCTCGTGCTCTTCCGGACGCCGACCAGGCGACGCTGACGGCGGTCCGCTCGCCTCGACGGGCGGCGTGCTGAACAGTGGGTCCATGTCGAACCGCCTGGCGGCCGCCACCAGCCCCTACCTGCAGCAGCACGCCGAGAACCCCGTCAACTGGTACGAGTGGGGCCCCGAGGCCTTCGCCGAGGCCGTGCGGCGCGACGTCCCGCTGCTCATCTCCGTCGGCTACGCCGCGTGCCACTGGTGCCATGTCATGGCCCATGAGTCCTTCGAGGACGAGGTGACGGCGGCCCTGATCAACGAGCGATTCGTCGCGGTGAAGGTGGACCGCGAGGAGCGTCCCGATGTCGACGCCGTCTACATGCGCGCGACCCAGGCGATGACGGGGAGCGGCGGCTGGCCGATGACGGTCTTCGCCACCCCCGGCGGCGCGCCCTTCTGGTGCGGCACGTACTTCCCTCCGACGCCGGTGAGCGGCATGCCCTCGTTCACTCAGGTGCTCGCGGCGATCAGCGAGGCATGGCAGGAGCAGCGCGGGCAGCTCGAGGAGGACGCGCGGCGGCTGACGGCTGCTCTCGCCGATGCCGGGCGTCCCGCTCCCGTCGCCGCAGTGGCGATCCCCGGTCTCGATCACGAGCCGGGAACCGTCCTCCCGGCCGCGCTCGATGCCGCCCGGGAACGCCTGGCAGCCTCCTTCGACCGACGGCGTGGGGGCTTCGGAGGAGCGCCGAAGTTCCCGCCGTCGATGCTGCTCGAGTGGCTCCTGCGCCGGTCCGCGACCTCCGTCCCCGACGCGGGGGAGGCGATGGCCATGGCGCAGCGGACGCTCGAGGCGATGGCACGCGGAGGCATGCGGGACCAGCTCGGCGGTGGCTTCGCGCGGTACTCCGTCGATGCCGCCTGGGTGGTCCCGCACTTCGAGAAGATGCTCAGCGACAACGCCCTCCTCCTGCGGGTCTACGCCCACTGGTGGCGGGCCACCGGGTCGCCGCTGGCCCGCACCGTCACGGAGGAGACCGCGACGTTCCTGCTGCGCGAGATGCGCACAGCGGAGGGCGCCTTCGCCGCCTCCCTCGACGCGGACTCGCAGGCACCCGACGGCAGCCATCGGGAGGGCGCCTTCTACGTCTGGGACCGGGCAGGGCTCCGGGAGGCGCTCGGTACGGCCGACGGCGAGTGGGCCGCCGATCTCTGGGACGTCACCGAGGCGGGGACCTTCGAGCACGGCAGCTCGGTGCTCCAGCTGAGGGCGGACCCCGAGCCGCAGGACGCCGAGCGCTGTGCGCAGGTGCGCGCACGGCTCATGGCCGCACGGGACCAGCGCCCGCGTCCGGGCATCGACGCGAAGGTGGTCGCGGCGTGGAACGGGCTGGCGATCGCCGCCCTGGCCGATGCGGGGGAGATCCTCGGCCGAGCGGACTGGATCGCGGCAGCCGTCGGCGCGGCCGAGCTCGTCCTGCGGGTGCACGCGAGCGAGAGCGCCGCAGGTCGCCGGCTCGTCCGCACCTCTCGCGACGGCGTCGCCGGTGCGGCACCCGCTGTCCTGGAGGACTACGCCGACCTCGCCGAGGGCCTCCTCGCGCTGTGTCAGGCGACAGGCGACGCGCGCTGGCTGGACGAGGCCGGCGGACTGCTCGAGGAGGTCCTCGGCCGGTTCCAGGACGAGGCGGGGGCCTTCCACGACACGGCGGACGACGAGACGGACCCCGTCCTGGCGAGGATCGTCCGGCCGCGCGACGTGGCGGACGGGCCGAGCCCGTCCGGGCAGGCAGCGGCCGCCGGCGCGCTGCTCACCTACGCCGCGCTCACCGGCTCCGGTACCCACCGTGCGGCGGCCGAACGCGCCCTCGCCGAGCCCCTCGCGCTGGCGGCGGCCCATCCCCGCGCCGCCGGCTGGGCCCTCGCGGTCGCCGAGGCCGCGCTCGACGGTCCGCGGGAGATCGCCGTGGTCGGCCCGCCGGGGTCACGCGAGGCCGACGAGCTCTGGCAGGTGGCCCTGCGGACGACGGCGCCCGGGGCGGTCCACGTCAGGGGAGTGCCGCTCGACCGGGGGATCGTGCCCGCAGCCGAGGTGCCGCTGCTCGCCGACCGCTCGCTCGTCGACGGCTCGCCGGCGGCGTACGTCTGCCGCGGCTTCGTCTGCGAGCGCCCGGTGACCGAACCCCTGGCGCTCGCGGAGCTGCTGAGGCCCTGAGCCCTTCCGCACGCTCGGCCAGGGGCGAGGGGCGGGCAGTCCCCTCGCGCGACGCCCTGGCCTCCTCACGCCTCGCGCGGTAGGACTGAGGTGGAGGTGGCTGCCATGTCGGCTGTCGTGGTGCAGGGTCTGCGCAAGAGCTACGGGGGCCTCGCCGCCGTCGACGGCCTCGACCTGGTGATCGAACCGCATGAGGTGGTCGCCCTGCTCGGGCCCAACGGTGCGGGCAAGACGACGACGGTGGAGATCCTCGAGGGCTATCGACGGCCTGACGGCGGGAGCGTCTCCGTGCTGGGCACGGACCCGATGACCGGTGGGCGAGGCTACCGGGAGAAGATCGGGATCGTCCTGCAGGAGGCCGGCTTCGAGGAGTCGTTCACGCCCCGCGAGCTCATCCGCCTGCATGCCGGCTACTACCCCCACCCGCGGTCGGTCGACGACGTCATCGACCTCGTCGACCTCGCGGACAAGGCCGACGCGAAGGTGCGGACGCTCTCCGGCGGGCAGCGTCGTCGCCTCGACCTCGCGCTGGGGATCGTCGGGGATCCGCAGATGCTCTTCCTCGACGAGCCGACCACCGGCTTCGACCCCTCGGCGAGGCGTCGGGCCTGGGACCTCGTCGACAGGCTCCGGGAGCTGGGGACGACGATCCTGCTCACCACGCACTACCTCGACGAGGCCGAGCACCTCGCGGACCGCGTCGTGGTGATCGACCACGGCCGGGTGATCGCCCAGGGACCGCCGGACCAGCTCGCGGCTCGAGCGGGCTCGGCGACGGTCGTCTCCTTCCGGCTCCCCGATGGCCTCGGCGAGGCCGACCTTCCCGTGGTCGGCGAGTCGATGCGCGTCGCGGGAGCCGTCGTCGAGGTGCGCACGGCCGACGCCACGCGCGATGTGCACCGGCTGACCGGCTGGGCCCTGGAGCGAGGCCTCATGCTCGACGGCCTCAGCCTCGTCAGGCCGAGCCTGGAGGACGTCTACCTCGACCTGATCGGTTCCTCGTCCGAGGCCGGCCAGGGGACGGGAGCCGGCGATGCGCCGTGACCTCGGTCTCCTGTGGCGTCAGGTCCGGCACGAGTTCGCCGTCCTGCGCAGCACCCCGATCGTGCTGATCCTCGCCGTCGCCTTCCCGCTCGCGTTCTTCGCGCTGATCGCGGCTTTCGTCGGCAACGCGAGCATCGACGAGCGCTCGGGGATCCGCGTGGCGCAGTTCCTGGCACCGGCGTTCGCCTCCTTCGGCGTCGTCATGTCGACGTTCTCCTTCCTCGGTGTCGGTCTCGCAGAGGCGCGGGCCACCGGAGTGATCAAGCGGCAGAACGGCACCCCGCTGCCGCGGTGGGCGCAGCTCGGCGGGCGGATGGGGGCGGCCTTGCTGCTCGGGCTGGCGTCGACGGGGCTGGTCATCGGCGTCGGGGCGGCGCTGTACGACGTGCAGATCCTCGGGCGCACGCTCGCGGCCGTCGTCGTGACGATCGTCGTGGCCTCGCTCGCGTTCAGCGCCCTCGGGATCGCCGTCGCCGCGCTCGCCCCGACCCCGCAGGTCGCGCAGGCTCTGACGAACGGGGTCGTGATCCCGCTGGCCTTCGTCTCCGACATCTTCACCTTCGGCGGCGGGCAGATGCCGGGCTGGCTCTCGACGATCGGCTGGCTGTTCCCCCTCAAGCACCTCGTCAACGCCGTGGGGGACGCCTTCAACCCGTTCCTGCCCGGCAACGGCTTCGCCTGGGGCCACCTGGCGGTCATCGTCGGCTGGGGCCTGGCGGGTGCCGTGGCGGCAGCGTGGCTGCTGCGCCCCTCGCGTGAGCGGTCGACGGCGCGGGTCGCCGGCGCTCGCTCCACGAGGTCCGACCGGTCCCCGCGCCGGGACGGGCGGCCCGGCGCGCTCGCGCTCCTGCTGGACCAGGTCCTGCACACGGGCGCAGGGCTCTTCCGTGAGTTCTCGGCTGTCTTCTTCTCCGTCGCCTTCCCCGTGCTGCTCGTCGTCCTCATCCCCGCGACGAGCGGCGGTGGTGACGCCGTGCTCGACAACGGGCTCGCCCTGCCCGCCTTCCTCGCGGGGACGATGGCGGTCTACGGCGCGGCGGTCACGGGCTTCGTCAGCGTGGCGGAGGGCGCGGCGGAGGACAGGGCACGCAAGGTCCTCCAGCGGGCGCACGGCTCCCCGCTGCCACGCTGGGCGATGCTCGGTGGGCGGGTCGTCGGCGCCGTCGCCGTGTCCTTGATCACGCTGGTCGGCTGCTACGCGGTGGCCCTGCTGGTGTACGGATCCCCGATGCCCGCCTCGTGGCCGGCCGTCGTGCTCGTCCTGGTCGTGACCGCTACCTGCTTCGCCGGGCTCGGCCTGGCGGTCGTCTCCCTGGTGCGGTCAGCCCAGAGCGTCATCGGCGTCAGCCTTGGCGTCCTGCTCCCGCTGTCCTTCATCTCCGACGTGTTCATCGTCGGTGCGACCTTCCCGACCGTGATCGAGCGGGTCTCGTGGTTCTTCCCGCTGCGTCACGCGACGGCGGCGATCACCCGTGCCGCCGCACCGGCGGGCCTTCCCGGCGGTCTGGACCTCGGTCACCTCGGGGTCCTGGCCGGGTGGGCGGTGCTCGGGCTGGTCGTCGTGGCATGGCGGTTCACCTGGGAGGGGTCCGAGCCTCGCCGGGCTCGTCGCCGGGCGCCTGAGGTCTCGCGGCCCTGAAGGGTCCCGGGCGTCCCGGCGCTCAGCGTGCGATCGTGCCGTGGCGGTCCTGGATGTCGTCAGCGCGGCGCCACCGTCCGGCTGCCACCGCGGCGCGCCAGGCCGTCAGCCACGGCCCGACGGCCTCGGCCGGCATGGGTTGCGTGAAGACGAAGCCCTGGGCGGAGTCGCAGCCCAGCGCCCGGAGCGCCAGCAGCGTGCTGTCGTCCTCGACGCCCTCGGCGACGACGCGCAGGTTGAAGGTCCGTGCGGCGTCGAGGATCACGCTGACCAGGGACTGGATGCCTTGGTCGTGGGACGCGATGAGGCTCTGGTCGATCTTCAGCGAGTCGACGGCGAGGCGGGGGAGCTGCATGATCCCCGTCGACCCGGTCCCGAAGTCGTCGATCGCCACGCGCACGCCGCTGGCCCGCAGCTGGCGCAGGTGCGAGGCGGCGGGCCCGGCGTCGACCGGGACCCTCTCGGTGATCTCGATCTCCAGCTGGTTCGGGGTGATCCCCGTACCGCGCAGCGCATCACGCACGTCGTCCAGGACGGACGCCGACGCGACATGCCTGGCGGAGATGTTGACGGCGATCCGCAGCTCGCCCGCGGGGTCCAGCCCGGAGCGGGACCAGGACGCGAGCTGCCGGACCGCCTCGGCCAGCGCCCACCGTCCGAGCTCGCAGCCGAGGGTCGAGCCCTCGGCGATCGCGAGGATCTCCGCAGGCGGGAGCACACCGTGACCGGGACGGTCCCATCGCATCAGGGCCTCGAAGCCGCTCACCGAGCCCGATCGCAGCTCCACGGTCGGCTGGTAGTGCAGGTGGAGCTCGCCCGTCGTCAGCGCCGCGGCGAGGGCCGAGTGGAGCAGGCTGCGCTCGTCGAGCGCGTCGTCGTAGGCGACCGTGCGGCGGTGCGTGGAGGCGCGGGCCGTGTCCAGCGCCTGACCCGCCCTGTCGAGGAGCGTGGCCGGGTCGATGCTCACGTCGAGGTGCGAGGACGTCGCGCAGCCGACGGTCGCCCGGAAGCCCTGGCCGGGCAGCGCCGGGACGACGAGGGTCCCGACGACGTCCACGAGACGTTCGGCCACGGACAGTGCTCCCGACTCCGCGACGCCGGGGAGCACGAGCCCGAGCGCGCGGCCACCGAGCTCGGCGAACACGTCCCCTGCTCGCAGGCCCGAGTGGGTCATCGCCTCCGCCATCGCGCGGACGGCCGTCTCGCGCGACGGTGACCCGGGGGTCCCGTCGAGCCCGTCGACGTCGACCAGGAGGACGGAGAGCGGCTCGAACGAGCGGGCGCAGCGACGCGACTCGGTCCGCAGCGACGCGTGGAACGACTCGCGCCCGGGCACGGCGACGTCGTCCGCGGCGGGGCTGGCCTCGGACGGCTCCGGTGCTCGTGCGCTCATCGGCTGCTCTTCCTCGGCTGGGGGGTCGTCGGAGGGGCGGGGGCCGGCTCGGTGGAGGCTGCGGGCCCGGGGTGCGTGCGTTCGGACCCCCGGAGTCTGCCCTGCCCGGCCGCGAGGAGCCAGCCCTCCCCGGGCTGCGGGGGCGGCTCGGGCCTGCCCAGGTGGTAGCCCTGACCCTCGTCGCAGCCCAGGACCTGGAGCGAGCGGCGCTGGGCCTCCCGCTCGATCCCTTCGGCGATGCAGCGCGCGCCGAGCGCATGGGACATCTCGATGATGCCGAGGACGAGCGTCGAGCACTTCGGGTCGACGTCCACGCCGGCGACGAAGGACTGGTCGATCTTGATGACGTCGATCGGGAAGTCCTGGAGGTACCGCAAGCGAGGAGTGGCCGGTGCCGAAGTCGTCCAGCGCGATCCGCACGCCGAGACCGTGCGCCGCGGTGACCGTGGCGAGGGCAGCCTCGGGGTTGCGGATGATCGCCGTCTCGGTGATCTCCAGGCACAGCTGCTCCGGCAGCAGGCCAGAGGCGAGGAGCGCAGCGGAGACGTCACCGAGGAAGCCGCGGTCCGAGAGCTGCTCCGCAGAGACGTTGACGTTCGCCACCAGGTGCCCCAGGCCCTCGGCGGACCACAGGGCGCACTGCGCCGTGGTCTGCCGGAGCATGAACCGCCCGAGATCCAGGATCACCCCGGTGCGCTCGGCGAGCGGGATGAACTCCGAGGGAGGGACGAGCGTCCCGTCGGTGTCCCGCCACCGGCAGAGCGCCTCGACGCCGACGACGCGCCCGGAGCCCAGGTCGAGGATCGGCTGGTAGTGGGCCTCGACCGCACCCCGGGCCACGGCGCGGCGCAACCGCCGCGAGACGGCCACGTCCCGGATCGTCGAGGACAACGAGCGCTGCGCCTGGCCGGACAACGCCGCGACCAGCAGGCCGACGACGACGAACATCACCGCCCGCACGGTCCACGAGCTGTCGACCTGGGTGGCGGCGCCGAAGACGAGCGTGCCGAGCGGACCCGCGAACAGTCCGGCCGGGACGGCAGCAGCGACGGCCGCCCGCCAGTCGAGCTGGGTCGCCGCCGTGGCGATCGGGATGTAGTACAGGTGGACGACGGGATGCGGTGCGCCGCCGACCAGGGCGAGGATCACGGTGATCGCGACGACCTCGAGGGCGACGACCACCCCGATGACGGCCGTCCTCCGCGGGCTGCGGTCCCTCACCGGGACGCGCAGCGGTCTGCCGACGGCGTGCCGGGCGCGGCCCACGAGGCGTCGGAGCGGTCGACGACGCTCGCCGCCGCCCGGGCGCTCCGGTGCGCTCGGCGACGGCGCGGGTGTCGGTGCTGGCACACCAGGAGTATCGGCGCGCCGGGAGCAACCATGAGTCCCCTGTGAGAACTCGCGGGTGGCGAGACGGCCGCATGCAGGGCGGGAACGGGAAAGGGCCCCTCGAAGGGGGCCCTGACCTGGGGGACTGTGCTCCCGCGACTGGACTCGAACCAGTAACCGTCCGATTAACAGTCGGATGCTCTGCCAATTGAGCTACGCGGGATCGCGGCTCAGATGCTACCCGAAGGTGAGCCCCTGACCGAAACCGGTGCTCAGAGCCCTGCGGACTCGCGCAGCCGGGCCTCGGCGGCGTCCACCACCGCGGCGACCTCCGGGTCCGCGAGGTCGACGCGGCCGTCCCCGATGACCTGGGTGAAGAGCTCGCCTCCCGCACCCCGGCGCAGCACGACGCGCACAAGTCCTGCCCGCGCGAGGGTGACCCGCTCCGCGAGGACGACGGAGGACTGCACCCGGTCGTGGACGGCGCGGACCAGGCGGCTGCCCGGGTCGTCGAGGGAGATCACCGTCGAGGGCGTCCCGTCGACCCAGGTCACCGTCAGCCGGTCCGTGTCCCCGTCGAACCGGGCTCCGTCGACGTCCGTCCAGTGCCGGACGAGCAGGCGGCCGTCGTCGAGCACATGCAGCCCGGCGCGTGTCGCCGCGACCCAGCCGCCGCCCACGAGCCTTTCGACGGCGAGGGCGCGTCCGTCGATGCCGAGGGCGGTGCGCGCGTCGGCGGGCAGTCGGAGCGGGCGACGGACCATCCGGCCACGATATCCGCCGCTCGGGGGGTGATCTTCCTCACCGAGCGGCGACGCGTGCCGATGGGTGGTCGACCAGACGGGCGAGGAGCAGCAGGCGTGGACGAGGAGACCGCCGGACGGTGGTCCGGGCTGACGGGACGCTCCGGCGTGCTCCGGGTGCTCCGCGTCGCGCCGTCGGTCGCGACACGACGCACGATGGGGATCGCCATCGGGCTGCTGTTCGTCGTCGCGGGAGCTGTCGGCCTGGTCACCACGCTCGTGGTCCGGCCACCGAACACGGTGTCGGGCTCGGCGCTGGCGATCGTCTCCGTGCTCGCGGGCGGCGTGCTGGTGCGTGGGGCCGCGCGCCTGCCGTGGTGGGTCCTTCAGGTGGTCCCCGCGACCGGTGCACTCGTGATCACGGCGGCCGTGCTCCTGGCGGCGGGTACGGCACTGGCTCCGGCGTATGCGGTCCTCTTCCTCTTCGTCGTCATCGACAGCTATGTCTTCTTCGGCTGGACCTACGCCTCGGTCCACCTGGCGGTGTGCGCCGGCCTGCATGCCACGACGACGCTGGCGACCGGCCAGCCGCTCCTCGAGGTGGTGGTCCAGGAGGTCGCCTTCGGCGCGACGGGGGCCTTCGTCGGTCTCCTCGTCCGTGCCGCGTCCGTCGCCTCGGTGGACGCCCTCACCGGCCTCGTCGACCGGAGCGGCTTCGACAGCCACGTCGAGCGCGTGCTGCGCGCCATGGGCCCGGGCGGCGAGGAGCTCTCCGTCGTGCTGCTCGACCTCGACGGCTTCGGGGCCCTCAACCAGCAGCGAGGTCCGGAGCGAGGCGACGAGGTCCTCGTCCTCACGGCCAGGGCACTGCAGCGCAGCGTTGCCGGCAGCGGTGCGGTGTTCCGCTTCGGCAGCGACGAGTTCGCGGTGATCCTTCCCGACCACGACCCCGACGAGGCCGTGCGCCTCGTCGACCGCATGCGGGAGGCCGTCGCCCCGGTGACCTTCTCCGCCGCGGTGGCAGGTGCGAGCACCTCGGACACCAGGGCCGCGCTCACCCGTCGGCTGATCAACGCGCTGCACCAGGCGGGGGAGCAGGGCGGCAACTGCTCCGTCGTCGTCGAGGGCCATGACCGGGCCAGTGCCCGACTGAAGCGGGCGATCGCGAACCAGGAGCTCCGCGTCTCCTACCAGGCCGTCGTCCGGCTGGACGGTGGCGGTCTGGACGCGGCCGAGGCGCTCGTCCGGTGGGTGCTCGCCGACGGAACGGTCGTCCCGCCCGACGAGTTCATCCCGCGGGCGGAGCGCGACGGCAGCATCGTGCAGCTCGGCCGATGGGTCATGGCCGAGGCCTGCCGGCAGTGCGCCGCGTGGCGCGACGTCCCGGGGATGCCGCGCACGATCGCCGTCAACGTCTCTCATGCCGAGCTGTGCCGGCCCGGGTACGCGGCCGAGGTGCTCGAGGTCTGCGCGCAGGCGGGCGTGGTGCCCCGGTCGCTCGTCGTCGAGGTCACCGAGACGACCCTCGGCCGGGAGGACGAGCACGTGGCCGCGAACCTCATCGAGCTCCGGGCCGCGGGCGTCGGTGTCTCGATCGACGACTTCGGGACGGGCTACTCCTCCCTGAGCCGCCTTCAGCTCATGCCCGTCACCCAGCTGAAGATCGACCGGGCCTTCGTGATGCTCCTCGACGCCGAGACGACCTCCACCCCCGTCCTCGTGGCGATCGTCGCGCTCGCGCGGGCCATGGGTCTGGCGATCGTCGCCGAGGGCGTGGAGACCTCGGCGCAAGCCGCGGGACTGATCGCCCTGGGCGTCCGCCACGGGCAGGGCTACCACTTCGCGCGCCCGATGGCCGCGGCCGACCTCGAGCGGGCCTACGCCGTGGCGGCCGTCGTCGACCGGTAACCTGCGGGACGCGGGCCAGTAGCTCAGCCGGTCAGAGCAGCGGACTCATAATCCGTCGGTCGTGGGTTCAAGCCCCACCTGGCCCACCCGCGTGCGCAGGTCGGTGCTCGACCCCGGACCCGGTGGCCGCGGCCGGTGAGCGTCATCCCCGAGGCGTACCGACGATCATCGCGGCGAGGAGCGCTGCCGATCCGACCGCGAGCGCAGCGACGGCGCCCCTGAACTGCACCTTCTCGCGGGCGGGGTCGCCGCCCTGGCCGGATCGGAACGCCACGACGAGCATCCCCGCGCCGCCGATCGTGCCGACCGCGCCGAGCGCGAGCCAGAACCACACCATTCAGGAGCCCGACGACGAGCGGTCGGCCTGCGTGCGGAGGGTCTCGGCGGCCGCGCGGGCAGCCCCGCTGACGGCGTCCTTGAGGTCAGGGGCCTTGGCGCGCGCGAAGTCGCCGGCCCGCTGCCCGAGGTCGCTGACGGCGTCCTTCACGCGCGGGTCCTCCCAGGCGGCCCGGGCGGCGTCGCCCGCTCGGTGGGCCGCGTCGGTCACGGTGTCCTGGACGCGCGGGTCCTGCCAGGCGGCACGGGCCGCGTCGAGGGCGTCCTGGAGGCGTGCGCGCCCCGTGCGTGTCGCGAGCAGGTAGCCGACGACTCCTCCGGCGACGAACGCGGCCTTCTTGCCCATGGGGATCTCCTCCTGTGGTGCCGGACGCCTGAGGCGCTCTTCCTGGCACCACCCTAGGTGAGCGACCCGGGTGTCGGGAGTGAGCGAGCAGGGCGTGCTTCGTGGGACGATGTGCGCCATGGCGCTCCGAGAGATCCGCGTGATCGGTGACCCCGTCCTCCGCACCCCGTGCGATCCCATCACCGTCGTCGACGACCGCGTGCGGTCCCTCGTCGAGGACCTCCTCGAGACGGTCGACCAGGACGGGCGTGCCGGGCTCGCCGCGAACCAGATCGGCGTGAACCTGCGCGCCTTCTCCTGGAACATCGACGACGAGGTCGGCTACGTGCTCAACCCGCGCATCGTCGAGCTGTCGGAGGACGAGTACCAGGACGGTGAGGAGGGCTGCCTCTCGGTCCCCGGCCTGTGGTACCCGACCAAGCGCGCCTGGTACGCACGGGTGGTCGGTGAGGACCTCGACGGCAAGGAGGTCGTCGTGGAGGGCACCGAGCTGATGGCGCGTGCCCTGCAGCACGAGGTCGACCACCTCGACGGGATGCTCTACATCGACCGACTCGAGCGCTCGGTGCGCAAGAAGGCGATGCGGACCCTGCGCGAGCAGCTCGCCTGAGCAGGGCGGCCCGCAGGACGAACCGCGCGCGCCGCTGGCGCGTGGGGCCGATCGTCGGGCATGCTTGACCCGTACGCCGCGAGCGCCGTGCAGCCCGTTTCCGGATGAGGTCGTTGGGGAAGACGAACCTCGAACCGGAAGGAGGCCGTCATGGCAGGTGCCATCACCCGCGGTGTTCTCTTCGTGCACTCTGCGCCCCGTGCGCTGTGCCCTCATATCGAGTGGGCAGCGGGTGGGGTCCTCGGTGTGCGCGTGAGCATCGACTGGACCGACCAGCCTGCTGCGCCCGACATGTTCCGCGGTGAGGTCTCGTGGCAGGGACCCGCCGGGACGGGCGCCCGGCTCACCTCGGCGCTGCGCGGCTGGGCGCACCTGCGGTACGAGGTCACCGAGGAGGCCAGCCACGGCACCGACGGCGGCCGCTGGAGCCACACCCCTGAGCTGGGGATCTTCCACGCCCCGACCGACGTGCACGGCAACATGCTCGTCCCGGAGGACCGGGTCCGCGCGGCCCTCGAGCACGCGGGGGATGCCGCGCAGCTGCGTCGTGAGCTCGACCTCGCGCTCGGCCAGGCCTGGGACGACGAGCTCGAGCCCTTCCGCTACGCAGGCGCCGGCGCACCGGTGCGCTGGCTGCACCGCGTCGGCTGAGCTCAGCGCGCCGAGCCGGCGCCGTCCTCCCCGTCGATCGGGGGGTCGGCCTCGCGCCCGGCCGCCTCGCCGGTCCCCAGTCGCGCCTCACGCTCGCGGAGCTGGGCCTCCCACTGGCGCAGCAGCTCCTCGCGTTCGGGGTCGGGTGCGTCGAGGCCGGAGAGGAACTCCGGGTCGTCGTCCGGGGCCGAGAGACGGCGGGGACGCTCGTACTCCGGGAAGCCAGCCGTCGCGGTCGACGGCCACGGCACCGCGGAGCTGCCGCTGTTCGCGCCGAGGGGCCGCCCCGCGACCAGCCACGCGATCGGGCCCGCGACGGGGACGAGCACGATCAGCAGGATCCAGCCCACCTTCGGCAGGTTGCGCACCTGGCCCTCGGGCGACTGGATGCAGTCGATCAGGGCGTACACGAGCAGCACGAACCAGACGATCTCCGGAAGCACCTCGATCACTGGCCCCTCGCCCCCTCGTGCCGACGCCCGTGCGCCCTGGACGCACCTTAGCGGCCGCGACGGCGGGCGGTCAGGCGCTCAGGCGCTGAGGACCGCGAGCGCCACGTTGTGGCCGCCGAAGCCGAAGGAGTTGTTGATCGCGGCGATCTGACCGTCCGGAAGGGCACGCGGGACGTCGCGGACCAGGTCCAGGACGAGCTCGGGGTCCGGGTCGGTCACGTTGATCGTCGGGGGCGCCACGTGGTCGCGCACCGCCAGGACCGTGAAGATCGTCTCCAGGGCTCCGGCGCCGCCGAGCAGGTGCCCGGTCATCGACTTCGTGGCGGACAGCGCGACGCGGTCGGCGTCGGCGCCGAGCAGCGCCCTGACCCCGCGCGCCTCGATGAGGTCGCCCACGACCGTCGACGTGGCGTGCGCGTTGACGTGCACGACGTCGCTCGTCGTCAAGCCGGCGTCGTTGAGCGCCATCGACATGGCGGCGATCTGGCCGCGGCCGTTCGGCTCGGGCGAGGTCATGTGGTAGCCGTCGGAGGACAGCCCGACGCCGCCGATCCGCGCGTAGACCTTGGCGCCGCGGGCCGCGGCGTGCTCGGCGCTCTCCAGCACGACGATCCCCGCGCCCTCACCGAGGACGAAGCCGTCGCGGCCGAGGTCGTAGGGCCGCGAGGCGCTCGCCGGGTCGTCGTTGCGCGTCGAGAGCGTGCGCGAGGCGGCGAAGGCGGCGATCGGCATCGGGTGGATCGCCGCCTCGGTCCCGCCGGCGACGACGACGTCGGCTCGGCCGGAGCGGATCATGTCGACGGCGTAGCCGATGGCCTCCGCGCCCGAGGCGCAGGCCGAGACGAGCGCATGGGCGCCGGCGCGGGCGCCGATCTCCAGCTCGACGTACGCGGCGGGGGAGTTCGGCATGAGCATGGGGACGGTCATCGGCAGGACGCGGCGTCCACCCTTGGACTGCAGCGTGTCCCAGGCGTCGAGCGTGGTCCAGATGCCGCCGATCCCTGACGACACGACGGCGCCCAGGCGCTCGGGGTCGACCTCGGGGCTGCCGGCGTCTGCCCAGGCCTCGCGCGTCGCGATGATCGCGTACTGCGCGGAGGGGTCCATCCGCTTGGTCTCGGGGCGGGGGAGGACGTCGATCGCCGGGACCGCGAGCTGAGCGGCGAAGGAGACGGCGATCTCGTACTTCGTCGCCCAGTCGTTGTCGAGGGTGCGGGCACCGGACGTCCCGGCGAGGGCCGCGGCCCAGGTGCTCGCCACGTCTCCGCCGAGGGGGGTGGTGGCGCCCAGGCCGGTGACGACGACTTCACGTGCGGTGCTCTGGGTGCTCACGGGATCTCCTGGCGGGTCTCAGCGGCCGGGGCCACGCGGACGGGGTAGCGGGGCGGCCGGGAGGTCCGGCCGACGGTGGGGGCGGGCGCAGGTCGGGGCTCGTCCGCGGACGGGCCCCGACCTGCGCGCCGGGTCACTCCTGGGCGCCGTTGATGAACGAGACGGCGTCGCCGACGGTGGTGAGGTTCTTGACCTCGTCGTCGGGGATGCGGACGGAGAACTTCTCCTCCGCGAGGGTGACGATCGTCATCATCGACAGCGAGTCGATGTCCAGGTCGTCGGTGAAGGACTTCTCGGACGAGACGGAGTCGGTGGGAAGGCCGGTCTCCTCGCTGACGATCTCGGCAAGGCCGGTCAGGATCTCCTGCTCGCTGTAAGCCATCGTGCTCTCCTCGGTGGTGGTTCTCGGCATCCGGACGGGCGCCGTGGTGGGTGGGTGGTGCGCGGGACTCAGGGTAGAGCGACGACCTGCGCGGCGTAGACCAGTCCAGCGCCGAAGCCGATCTGCAGGGCGAGCGCCCCGCTGGGGACCTGCCCCTCACGCAGCAGCCGCTCCGTCGCGAGCGGGATCGAGGCCGCCGAGGTGTTGCCGGTGTCGGCGATGTCGCGGGCGATCACGACGGACTCGGGCAGCTTGAGCTGCTTGACCATCTGGTCGATGATCCGCATGTTCGCCTGGTGCGGGATGAACGCCTCGATCTGGTCGGGCGTCACGCCGGCGGCGTCCATCGCCTGCTGCGCGATCGGGGCCATCTTCCACACGGCCCACTTGAAGACGCTCGCGCCCTCCTGCTGGAGGGTCGGCCACGGCGTCTTGTCGCGGAAGGCCTCCTGCCAGGAGTAGGTCTGGTTGATCAGCTGCGCTTGCGAGCCGTCCGAGCCCCAGACGGTCGGACCGATGCCGGGCGTGTCCGAGGCGCCGATCACGACGGCGCCGGCCCCGTCGCCGAGCAGGAACGAGATGGAGCGATCCGTCGGGTCGATGAAGTCGCTCATCTTCTCGGCACCGATGACCACGACGTTGCGGGCGGCTCCGGAGCGGACGAGGGCATCGGCCTGGGCGATGCCGTAGCAGTACCCGGCGCAGGCCGCGGAGATGTCGTACGCGGCGGCGGGCGTCGCGCCGATCCGGTCGGCGACGATCGCGGCCGCGGACGGCGTCTGGTGGAAGTAGGTGACCGTCGAGAGCAGGACGGCGTCGATGTCGGAGCCCTGGAGCCCCGCGTCCGCGACGGCGGCCCGTGCGGCCTCCTCGGCGAGGCTCACGACATCGCGGTCCGCCGTCGTGCGGCGGCGCGTGACCATCCCGGTGCGCTGGCGGATCCACTCGTCGGAGGAGTTGATCGGACCGGCGATCTCGTCGTTCGTGACGATGTTCTCGCCGCGCACCGCGCCGAGACCGAGGATGCGGGTGTGGGCCGGGCCGGTGGCCTGGCGCAGGGTCGGTCGGCTCACGCGGGGGTCTCCTCGTCGGTCGTGGTGCCCGAGTGCCGGGCGATGAGGTCTCGGGCGGCGTCGAGGTCTGCTGGACCCTTCACCGCGACGGTCTCCACCCCGGGGAGGCTACGCCGCGCGAGGCCGACGAGGACACCGGCGGGCGCCAGCTCGATGAGGCCGGTCACGCCCATGGCCGCCATCGTCTCCTGGCACAGGTCCCAGCGGACGGGTGCGACGACCTGGGCGGCGAGCCGGGCGAGGACGTCGGCGCCGGTGGCTCCCGGCGCGTAGGCGGCGCCGTCGGCGTCCGAGAGGAAGGTGATCCGCGGTGCCTGGGCGGGCCAGGCGGCGGCCACCGGGCCGAAGACGTCGAGGGCGGGCTGCATGAACGGCGTGTGGAAGGCGCCTGCGACCTGGAGCGGGATGACGCGCGCCTTGGCGGGCGGCGCCTCGGCGAGCCGGGCGAGCGCCTCGAGCGAACCCGCGGCCACCACCTGGCCGCCGCCGTTCACGTTCGCGGGGAAGGCGCCGGCAGCGGCGATCGCCTCGAGCACCTCGGCCGGGTCGCCGCCGACGACGGCGGTCATCCCGGTCGGCTCGAGCGCCGCGGCCGAGGCCATCGCGCGTGCCCTGGCGGACACCAGGCCGACGGCGCCCGCCGGGTCCAGCACCCCGGCGACGGCTGCGGCCGCCAGCTCGCCGACCGAGTGACCGGCGGTCACGTCGACCAGCCCGTGCGCCTCGCGGCCGTCGAGCAGGGCGTCGAGGGCGAGGAGCGAGGCGGCGACGATGAGCGGCTGGGCCACCGCCGTGTCGCGGATCGTGTCGGCGTCCGAGACGGTCCCGTGCAGGCGCAGGTCCGTCGCGCTGGCCTCGGAGAAGGAGGCGAGCCGGGCCTCGACGCCCTCGAGCTCGAGCCACGGGGAGAGGAAGCCGGGGGACTGGGAGCCCTGTCCAGGGCAGACGAGTGCGAGCACCGGACCACTGTGCCCGCCGAACGGGCCAGGACCGGCCAACGACGGGCACCAAGCTCGTCACGCCTGCTTGTGCGGAACCTACAACGACGGGCGCGTGTCCCCGAGGCGTCCGAGGGCGAGGGCGATCTGCAGCACGTAGGCCTCGCGCGCGTCGAGCGGGTCCCAGCCGGTGACCTCCGCGACCTTGCGCAGGCGGTACCGCACCGTGTTGGGGTGCACGTACAGGACCCGGGCCGCGGCCTCGAGCGAGCGGCCGTGCTCGATATGCGCCGCGAGCGTCTCGAGCAGGGAGCCGCCTGCCGCCGAGAGCGGCACATAGGCCTGCTCGACGAGGAGTCGCCGGGCCGCAGCGTCGCCGATGAGGACGCGCTCGGGCAGGAGCTCGTCGGCGGAGACCGGCCGGGGGGCCGACGGCCAGGCGGCTGCTGCCGAGAGGCCGGCGAGTGCCGCAGCGGCCGAGCGTCCGGCGTCGCCGATGCTCGGCACCGGCGGACCGAGCACCACGGGCCCCGGGCCGAAGCGCGCGACGAGCCCGGTGGCGGCCGCGCGCAGGTCCCCGACACCGCCCAGGACCACGACGACGCGATCGCCCTGGATGCCGACGAGGGCGTCGTCCGCCGCGCGGCGTGTGGCCCGGCGCAGCTCGGCGGTGCGCACCTCGTCGAGCGGGAAAGCCGCCGAGCCGACCATGACGATCACGCTGCCGTGACCGCTCCAGCCGAGTGCGGCCACGCGCGAGTGCAGGGCGTCGTCGTTCTCCCCGCGGACGAGGGCGTCGACCACGAGGGCCTCGAGGCGGGCGTCCCATGCGCCACGGACCTCGGCAGCCCTGGCGTAGACCTCCGCGGCGGAGAAGGCGACCTCGCGCGAGTAGCGCAGCACCGCCTCCCGCAGGTCGCGCTCGGAGCCGGGTGCGGCGAGCCGGTCGCTGTGGTCCTCGACGACCTCGACGATGAGGCGCACGAGCTGGAGGGTGTGCTGCAAGGAGATCGAGCGCGTGAGCTCGGGCGGGGCGGCGGCGAAGATCTCCCCGGCGCCGTGCGGAGGGGTCGACGGGTCGGCGTACCAGGTCGTGAAGCTCGAGATGCCCGCCTGGACCACGAGGCCGACCCAGCTGCGGTCCTCGGCGGGCAGCGCGCGGTACCAGGTGAGGTTCTCGTCCAGCTTGCGCATCGCGGCGGCCGCCAGGATCCCGGAGCCGTCGTGCAACCGGCGCAGGGTGTGGGCCTGCGGCTCCGTCGACGTTGCCATGGGAGCGAGCATAGAGGCTGAGGTCCGCGCAGAGCACCGCAGCGCTTGTAGGAAGGCGACAAGTTCCTCCCGGCTCTCCGGGGTGCCCGCCGGGGCTTCGCGAGCCGTCGCCCCGGTGCTTCGAGTCATGGGCGGCTATCGTCTGGGTATGGGTTTGATCCAACGTCTTCGCCACCTGCTCCGCGGACCGGTCTCCGCCTCGACCGTCGGCCTGCGCCGTCCGTCCGCTGCGCACCATGGCGACACCATCCACGAGGACGCCGTCCGGGCCACGCTGCACGAGAACCCGAACGACGCACGGGCCTTCTCCGCCCTCGCCGAGATCGTGCGGCGGCACGCGGCCGAGACGGCGGGCGACGGCGACCCGCTGACGGCTGACGTCGACGAGGCCGCCACCCGCCGGGCGGCGGACCTCGCGGTCTGGGCCCTCGCCGAGGAGCTCGCCGGCCACCCGCGCGCCTGGTACCCGCTCATCGAGCTCGCGCGGCTCTCGGTCGACGACGACCGCGAGGGCGCGATGCGCCGCCTCGCGACGGCCACGGAGCGCGACCCCTCGGGGGCGGCGCTCGCCGAGGGGCTCGTCGTCCTGCGGGAGGCAGGCCTGCCCGTCGAGGCGCTCGGGCTCGGGGTCGGGCACTGGCGCGTCAAGGAGCACGAGCCCGCCGTCGGGCGTCACCTCGCCCTCGCCGCCCTCGAGGCGGATCGGCCGGCCGAGGCCCGCCACCACCTCGACGCCCTCCGCCTCCACCCCGACCACGCCGCGGTCGACGCGATCCGTGCCGAGGTCGAGCCGGCCATCGAGCGTGCGGAGCGCCGCGCCACGAGCTGAGCCCCGGACGGACGGGCAACGAGGACGGGCCCCGGAGACCTAGAGGTCTCCGGGGCCCGTCCTCGTTGCTCAGCAGAGCGCCGTGGCGCTCACCTCGCGTGGATCAGGAGTCGCCGCCGGCGGCACCGGAGGTCCCGGCGCGCACGTCGTGGATCTGGTACTTCTCGATCGCCTGCACGACGGCGTCCGGGGCGACCTCGCCGCGGCGGGCGAGGAGCTGGAGCACCCGCACCGCCGTCGACGGTCCGTCGATCTTGAAGAACCGGCGTGCCGCGGCGCGCGTGTCCGAGAAGCCGAAACCGTCGGCCCCGAGCGTCGCGTACTCGCCAGGGATCCACTGGCGGACCTGGTCGACGACGAGGTGGTCGTAGTCGCTCGTCGCGACGAAGGGACCGGGCGCGCCGGCGAGCTTCTCGGTCAGGTAGGCCGTCCGCTCCGGCTCCGTCGGGTGCAGGAAGTTGTGCTTCTCGGCGGCGAGGCCGTCGCGGCGCAGCTCGCTCCAGCTCGTCACCGACCACACGTCAGCGCGGACGCCCCAGTCCTGGGCGAGCAGCTCCTGGGCCTCCAGGGCCCACGGGACACCGACGCCGGAGGCGAGGATCTGGGCGCGCGGGCCCTCGCCCTCGGCGACCGAGATGCGGTGGATACCGCGGAGGATGCCCTCGACGTCCACGTCCTGCGGCTCGGCGGGCTGGATCATCGGCTCGTTGTAGACCGTCATGTAGTACATGACGTTCGGGTCGCGGCCGTCGTCGCCGTACATGCGCTGCAGGCCGTCCCGCACGATGTGCCGGATCTCGTACCCGTAGGCCGGGTCGTAGTGGATGACGGCCGTGTTGGTCCCGGCGAGCAGCGGGGAGTGGCCGTCGGCGTGCTGGAGGCCCTCGCCCGTGAGCGTCGTGCGGCCTGCCGTCGCGCCGATGATGAACCCGCGCGTCATCTGGTCGCCCGCGGCCCAGAACTGGTCGCCGGTCCGCTGGAACCCGAACATCGAGTAGAAGATGTAGACCGGGACGAGGACCTCGCCATGGGTGGCGTACGAGGTCCCGACGGACTGGAACGCCGCGGCGGAGCCCGCCTCGTTGATCCCGGTGTGCATGATCTGCCCGGACTCGGACTCCTTGTAGCTGAGCATGAGCTCGCGGTCCACCGCGAGGTAGTTCTGCCCGAGCGTGTTGAAGATCTTGGCCGTCGGGAAGATCGAGTCGAGCCCGAAGGTGCGTGCCTCGTCGGGGATGATCGGCACGATCCGGTGGCCGAACTCCTTGTCCTTGATGAGGTCCTTGAGCAGGCGGACGAAGGCCATCGTCGTGGCGACCTGCTGGTTGCCCGAGCCCTTCGCGAGGACCTCGTAGACGGGTGCCTCCGGCAGGGTCACCGGCGCGTAGGTCTCGCGGCGCTCCGGGACGAACCCGCCGAGCGCGCTGCGCCGCTCGAGCATGTACTTGACCTCGGGAGCGTCCGGCCCCGGGTGGTAGTACGGCGGCGCGTAGGGGTTCGCCTCGAGCTCCTCGTCGCTGATCGGGATGTGCAGCGTGTCCCGCAGCGACTTGAGGTCGTCGAGCTTGAGCTTCTTCATCTGGTGGGTCGAGTTGCGACCGGCGAAGCCCGAACCCAGGCCGTAGCCCTTGATGGTGTGCGCGAGGATCACCGTCGGCTGGCCCGTGTGGGCCATGGCTGCCGCGTAGGCCGCGTAGACCTTGCGGTAGTCGTGGCCGCCGCGCTTGAGCGCCCAGATCTCGTCATCGGTCATCTTCTCGACGAGCTGCTTGGTCCGCGGGTCGCGGCCGAAGAAGTGCTCGCGGACGAAGGCGCCGTCGTTCGCCTTGAAGGTCTGGAAGTCGCCGTCGGGCGTGGTGTTCATCAGGTTGACCAGCGCGCGGTCCTTGTCCGCGTTGAGCAGGACGTCCCACTCGCGGCCCCAGATGACCTTGATCACGTTCCAGCCGGCGCCGCGGAACTGCGCCTCGAGCTCCTGGACGATCTTGCCGTTGCCGCGCACGGGGCCGTCGAGCCGCTGCAGGTTGCAGTTGACCACGAAGGTGAGGTTGTCGAGCTGCTGCTGGGCGGCGTGCTGGAGCATGCCGCGGCTCTCCGGCTCGTCCATCTCGCCGTCGCCGAGGAACGCCCACACGGCCTGCTGGCTGGTGTCCTTGACCCCGCGGTTGTGCAGGTAGCGGTTGGTCCACGCCTGGTAGATGGCCGAGGCGGGGCCCAGGCCCATCGAGACCGTCGGGAACTCCCACAGCTCGGGCATCAGGCGCGGGTGCGGGTAGGACGAGAGCCCGCCGGCGGGGGCCGAGACCTCCTGGCGGAACCCGTCGAGCTGCTCGGCGGAGAGCCGGCCCTCGACGAAGGCGCGCGAGTAGATGCCGGGGGCGGCGTGGCCCTGGAAGAAGACCTGGTCGCCACCGCCGGGGTGGTCCTTGCCGCGGAAGAAGTGGTTGAGGCCCACCTCGTACAGCGTCGCGACGGAGGCGTAGGAGGAGATGTGCCCGCCGACGCTGATCTCGGGTCGCTGCGCCCGGGTGACCAGGACGGCTGCGTTCCAGCGGATCAGCCGGCGGTAGGCGCGCTCCATGACCTCGTCGCCCGGGAAGTACGGCTCCTCGTGCACGCCGATGGTGTTGACGTACGGCGTGTTGAGCGACGTCGGCACGGCGACGTTCTTCTCCCGCGCGCGCTTGAGCAGGCTGAGCAGGACGTACCGCGCCCGCGGCCCGCCGCGGTCGTCCACGAGTCCGTCGAAGGACTCGAGCCACTCGCCCGTCTCCTCCGGATCGATGTCCGGAACCTGGCTGAGCAGTCCGTTGATCAGCGGACCGGTCGTGTCGCTCGCAGCCACCAGCACCCTCACTTCTTCTCCGCGCCGCCACAGGCCGGTCGGCCTCGACGGTCTGCCCCGGGAGCGCGGTCGCGTGCGCTCGCCAGTGGTCGTCGGACCATTCTCCGACCTTTCGGGTGCGCCTGTCACACCGAGGGGTCCGTGAGCACGCCGCAGGCTCCCCGCCGGGTGGCTGCGGGCCTGCGGGAGGCGAGTCGGACGCGACGCGCGGGCGTGTGGCGCTTGCCACGGCGGGGGAGGATGCTGTGGGCTTACCCCGAACACGGGCGTTCCCGGGTTCGACCGCCACATCGATTTCAGACGATCGGCCCGGGACCTTCGATGGACCGGCTCGTACCGTACGAGAGGACTGACGGACCAGTGGGATCGACCGCAGGGGCCGACGCGAGCCAGGGCGCGACCGGAGTGGGACGACTCGGCTTCGCAGCCGGTCACGTCGTCCAGGAGTTCGGGTACGGGGACGATGTCGACGGCGACCTCCGCGACGGCATCGAGGAGGCGATCGGTGCCCCGCTCGAGGACGAGGAGTACGACGACGTCATCGACGGTGTCGTGCTGTGGTGGCGCTCGGACGACGGTGACGTGACCGATCTGACCGACGCTCTCGTGGACGCCCGCTCAGCTCTCGACGACGGCGGCCTGATCTGGCTGTTCTCGCCGAAGCCCGGCCGTCCCGGCCATGTGGCGCACAGCGAGATCGAGGAGGCCGCCACGACGGCGGGCCTCCACGCGACCAGCACCCTCGCCCTGGCGGCCGACTGGAACGGCACCCGGCTCGGGACCCGTTCCCGCGGCCGCTGAAGACGCGCGCGACGACGGGCTCGCGGATGACGGAGGCGCTCGCGCCGGCGGCTGTCGGCATCGGTGAGGCCGCGCCCGAGGTCACGCTCGTCGACACCCATGGGACCCCCGTCTCACTGACTGGTCTGCGCGGGGCTCCCGTTGCGGTCGTCTTCGTGCCGTTCGCGTTCTCCGGGACCTGCACGAGCGAGCTCTGCGAGCTGCGCGACTCGATCGAGGACTTCGAGGCGGCAGGGGTGCGGCTCCTCGTCGTCTCCTGCGACCCGATGTTCACGCTGCGCGCCTGGGCCGAGCAGGAGGGCTTCGGCTTCGACCTGCTCTCGGACTTCTGGCCGCACGGCGCGGCGGCGCGGGCCTTCGGGGTCTTCGACGAGCGCTCGGGGACGGCGCTGCGCGGCTCGTTCCTGCTGGATGCCGACGGGGTCGTGCGGTGGAGCGTGGTCAACCCGCGAGGGCAGGCCCGCTCGCTCGGTGAGTACCGGGCGGCCCTCGCCGCGCTCTGAGGCGAGCGGCGGCCCTCGTCGGCCGAGGCCGCCCGGCCGGTAGGCTGCGCGCCGTCGGGCCTGTAGCTCAGTTGGTCAGAGCGCCGCGCTTACACCGCGGAGGTCGCCGGTTCGAGACCGGCCGGGCCCACCGTCCCCGACAGCAGGCCCCCGTCCACGCGGCGTCGTGCGGGCGGCACCAGCACTCGGGCCGGTAGCGTCGGACCGTGACCAGCCCGACGCTCGCCGACGTCATCGCCCTCCTCGACGAGTGGTACCCGCCCTCGACCGCCGAGGGCTGGGACGCCCCCGGGACCGTCTGCGGTGACCCGCACGCCCCCGTGCGCCGGGTCATGCTCGCGGTGGACGTGACCGCGGCCGTCGTCGACGAGGCGCTCGAGTGGGGCGCCGACCTGCTCGTCACCCATCACCCGCTGTACCTGCGTCCCGTGCACTCCGTCGCGGCGACGACCTTCAAGGGCGCCCTCGTGCACCGGCTGATCCGTGGCGGCTGCGGGCTTCATGCCGCGCACACGAACGCGGACGCCGCCGCGGGGGGAGTGGCCGAGGCCCTGGCCGTGGCGATCGGCCTCGTCGACCTGCGACCGATGGTCCCGATCGACGACACGACGGGTACCGGCCGGATCGGCCGCCTGCCGCGACCGCTCACGCTCGAGCAGTTCGCTGCCCAGGTCGCAGCAGCGCTCCCGCCGACCGAGCAGGGCGTCCGGGTGGCGGGCGCCCCGGAGGGGCAGGTGAGCACCGTCGCCGTCGTCGGGGGCTCGGGGGACTCGCTGTTCGACGACGTGAGGGCGGCGGGGGTCGACGCGTACGTCACGGCGGACCTGCGCCACCACCCGGCCTCTGAGCTGCGTGAGCGGGCCGCCTTCGAGGCGGGTACCTCCGACCCGAGCGTCGGCGTGCCGTACCTCGTCGACGTCGCGCACTCGGCGAGCGAGTGGCTCTGGCTCCCCGGCGCGGCGCAGGCGCTGCGCACGGAGGTGGCCGGGCGCTGGCCGGGCACTAGGTTGGAGACCCGGGTGAGCACGTTGCGGACCGATCCGTGGACCTTCCGCGTCGACTCCCCGCCTCGACCTGCGTCCGACCCCTCGACGCCGGCCAACGAACTTCCCGGAGGACTCCCGTGACCACTGCTCCCGTCGCCGACCAGCTGCGCCTGCTCGACGTCCAGGCGCTCGACACCCGCCTGCAGCAGCTCGAGCACTCGCGCAGGACGCTTCCGGGGCATGCGCGCGTCGCCGAGGTCGCCGCTCAGCGCGCCGACGTCGAGCGGGCCGTCGTGGAGTCGCGGACGGCGGTCGCCGACCTGCGTCGTGAGCTGACGAAGGCCGAGGCCGACGTCGAGCAGGTCCGTGCGCGCGCCGCGCGCGACCAGGCGCGGATGGACTCGGGGACCGCGAGCGTGAAGGACGTCCAGGCGCTGGCCGCTGAGGTCGAGGCGCTCGCCCGGCGGACGGCGGCGCTCGAGGAGGTCGAGCTGGACGTCATGGTCCGGCTCGAGGCCCATGAGACGGCGCTCGCCGGGGTGACCGAGGCCCACGAGGCCCTGCTCGAGGCGCAGCGGCAGGCTGATGCGCAGCTCGCCGAGGGGATCGCCCAGATCGACGCCGAGGTCGCGACCGTCACGGCCGAGCGAGCCACCCGCGCCGAGGGGATCGACGCGGGCCTCGTCCAGCTCTACGACAAGCTGCGCGGACAGCTCGGCGGGCTCGGGGTCGCGCGCCTGCGCGGCCGCACCTGCGAGGGCTGCCGACTCGAGCTCAACCCCGGTGACGTCGCGCAGCTCAACGCGGCGCCGCCCGAGCAGGTCGTCCGCTGCGAGGAGTGCGGCCGGATCCTCGTGCGGGCCTCTGCCACGTGAGCGAGGGGCCCGGCGAGGGCTCGGCGTCGGCTGCCCGGCCCAGCGGGGCGGCCCTCCGCTTCGACGACGCCCTGCCGCTGACCGTCGTGCTCGTGCGCCACGGCGAGACGCCGTCGACGATCTCCCGGACCTTCTCGGGCTCGGGAACCCCCGGCCCGTCGTTGGCGCCGGCCGGGCGGGTGCAGGCCGCGGAGGCCGCCGACCTCGTCTTCCGGATCGGCCGCTCGCGCTGGCCGGACCTGCCGCACCCCTCGGCGATCGTCTCCTCGCCGATGGTCCGTGCCCAGGAGACCGCGGCTGCCGTCGGCCGTCGCCTCGGCCTGCACGTCGAGACGGACGCCCGATTCGCCGAGTGCCACTTCGGACGCTGGGAGGGGCTGACCGCGACCCAGATCGAGGAGGCCGAGCCCGGCGGTCTGCGGGAGTGGAACGCCGACCCGCGACGTCCCACCCCTGGGGGCGAGGCGATCGTGACCGTCGGCGATCGCTTCGCCGCTGCCCTGGAGGACCAGGTGGCGCGCGGGGTCGGCCGCACGGTCGTCGTCGTCTCCCATGCGATGGCGATCAGGTCGGGCGTCGGCTGGGCGTTCGGCATGCCACCGGAGCTGTGGGGGAGCCTGCGCGTCCTGCCCGCCTCGGTGACGATCCTGCGGTTGTGGGCCGATGGCGGGCGCGAGCTCGTGACGCTGTCGACGCCGAGCTCCCGCTGACCCGTCGGGTCGCCGGTGAAGCGGGCGTCAGCGCTCGGCGGGCCGCGTGACCAGGGAGAGGACCCGGCGGCCCTCGGTCCCCGTCAGATCGGCTCCCACGACGCCGAGGACGGCGCAGGCCGCGTCGGCGAGCTCGTCGGCGCTGCGAGGGAGCGCGGGCTCGCGCCCGAGCAGGTGCCCGACGAGCAGCCCGCGCGTGTACTTCGCCTCGTGCGAGACCACCGTGAGCCGGTCGCCGTCGTCCCGGAGCACGCGGACGCCGACGTGGTCCCACTCGGTGCCGGAGGGGCGCCAGGCCGCCAGGTAGTCGGCCGAGCGGCAGTCGACGAGCAGCCGGCCGGAGGAGCTCGCCGCCACGGAGGACATCTCCTCGGCGAGCGGTCCGCGCCATCGGCGGGCGAGGGGCCCGATGCCGGCGAGGTCGGTCCCCATCGAGAGGCGGTAGGCGGGGATCCGGTCCAGCGGGGCGACGAGGCCCCACAGCGCGGAGACCGTGCGCACCGAGCGCTGGGCCCTGCGTGCCGCCGTCCCACCTAGCCCGGCGAGGCCGGCGGCGCCGTACAGGACGCCCGAGTAGACGAGCCTGGCGGGAGCGGTCGGCAGGCTGCGCAGGCGGGTGTTGCGCTCCACCTCGTCGAGGAGCGAGGCCCCGACCCCGAGCCGGGCGGCCGCGTGCGGGCCACCGGACAGGGCGATGAGGGCATCGAGCACCGCCTCGCGCGTCGCCGTGAGGCTCGGGTGGCTCAGGTGGTCGACGTCGAGCGGACGGCCCCGCCGCGGGTTCGTCTTGCCCTCGGAGGGCGGCAGCAGCACGAGCACGGTGAGGACTCTACGTCCCGGCGGGCTAGGCTTGCTCCGCGGATGAGTCGGTCAGGCGGTCGCGTCGAGGGAGACCTCGCCGAGGAACGTCCGGGCTCCGTAGAGCAAGGTGGTGGGTAACGCCCACCCGGGGTGACCCGCGGGACAGTGCCACAGAGAAGAGACCGCCTCGGCTGCCTCGGCAGCCGCGGTAAGGGTGAAACGGTGGTGTAAGAGACCACCAGCGTGCCGGGTGACCGGTGCGGCTAGGTAAACCCCACCTGGAGCAAGGTCAGACAGGGAGCGTTCGAGGGCTGCTCGCCCGAGCTCCCGGGTAGACCGCTGGAGGCGTGCGGCAACGTACGTCGTAGAGGGATGGCCGCCACCTGGGACCGGGCAACCGGACCCAGGGACAGAACCCGGCGTATCGACCGACTCATCCGCTCGCACGCAGCGAGGCCACGAGCGCCACCTGGCGCGCGTGGTGCTCCGCCTGCTCCGGATCAGCCAGGCGCTCGTCGGCGGGTGCGTCGTCGCCGCGGTGGGATCTCGTGCTCGTGCTCGGGTCGAGGAGGTCGAGGTACGCCCTGTCGGCCGCGAGCCGCGCGCGGATCCCCGCCTCGTCGGTCACGGAGCCGTGGCCGGGCACGAGCACCCGGGCAGGGACGCCCTCGAGGAGGTCGAGGCTCGCGCGATATGCCGCTACCGGGTCGGGGACCTCGTGGCTCGGGTCGGCGAGCAGGGGGATCTCGACGTCCGAGAGCATGTCGCCCGACAGGAGCGTCGCGGTCCCGGGCAGCCAGAGGGCGGCGCTGCCCCGGCAGTGACCGTCGTAGGGGAGCAGGACGGCCTCCGGGCCGTCCCAGGGCAGACGGTCCCCGTCGGTTGCCGTCAGCTCGCCCGTCCACCGGTGGTCGTGCCCGGGGACGACCTCATCGGCATCGCTGCACATCTCGTCACGGCGGGCCCGGGCCTCGCGGGCGCCGTCGGGGCTCGCCCATCGCGTCACGTCCGGCCACGAGGCGGGCCACAGCACGTGGTCCCAGTGCGGGTGGGTGCTGAACCCCGCCACCGGGGTCCACCCGTGGGCCGCCACCTCGTCGACCAGGGTCGCGAGGTCCACCGGCCCGATGTTCGGGTCGACGACCAGGCACGTCGCGTCGGCAGCGACGACGACCGTCGTCAGGGACGACCACGGCTGCGAGGTCATCGTCCACACCCCGGGCGCTGCGGCGCGCAGGCGGCAGGGGTGCGCGGACCGCTCCGGGACGACGACGGTCCCGGCGTCCAGGTCGATCGTCCAGCGTGGGTCGGGCACGCCCGGAGTCACGAGGTCGTGGCGCTTGCGCTCGGCCTCCTCGTGCAGGTGGCGCACGCCCGGCTGGAACAGGGCGATGAGCTCGCCCAGCGCTCCGGAGCCGCCGGAGCCCGTCCGGACTCGGGGCGGGCCGGCCGGGCGGTCGGTGCGCTCGGGGAGGTGGGCGACCAGTCGGTCGACGGCGACCAGCACGAGGACGGCCGCCGGGATCGCGAGCCATGGCCAGTCGGGCATCGACAGCCTCCCGGGTCCGCCTGTCGGCAGGTCAGTCGGTCGGTGTCGCGGCCGGCGCGGTAGCGGCGGCGAGCGCCGCGGCACCGACGATCCCCGCGGCGTTGAGCAGCGTCGCCGGGACGATCGGCGCGCGCAGGTCGAGCAGCGGCAGGAACTTCTCGTGCTTCTTGCTCACCCCGCCGCCGACCACGATGAGGTCGGGGGAGAAGAGCGCCTCCACGACGGAGAAGTAGCGCTGCAGGCGCTTGGCCCAGTCCTTCCAGCTGAGGTCCTCCCGTTCGCGGGCGCTGTCCGCGGCCTGGCTCTCCGCGTCGTGCCCGTCGATCTCGAGGTGGCCGAGCTCGGTGTTGGGCACGAGCGTGCCGTCGACGACCAGGCAGGAGCCGATCCCGGTCCCGAGGGTCACGACGAGGACGACGCCGGAGTGCCCGCGGGCCGCGCCGTACACGGCCTCGGCATAGCCGGCGGCGTCGGCGTCGTTGACGGCGTGGACGCTGCGTCCGGTCGCCTTGGCGATGACCTTCTCGACGTTCGTGCCGATCCACGAGTCGTCGACGTTGGCGGCGCTGAGCGCGACGCCGTGCTGGATGACGGCGGGGAACGTCACGCCGACCGGCATGTCCAGCGGGAGGTTGAAGGAGTCGATGAGCTCGGCGACGGCCGCCGCGACGGCCTCGGGGGTCGCCGGCTGCGGGGTCGGGATGCGCACGCGGTCGGCGCTGAACTCGCCGACGACGAGGTCGACCGGTGCGCCCTTGATACCGCTCCCGCCGATGTCGATGCCGAAGGCGCCCGTGCGGGCGCTGTGGGGTCCTGTGGGGAGGCTCATGGCAGGGTCAGGATCTCCGCTCCGGTCTCGGTCACGACGAGGGTGTGCTCGAACTGCGCGCTGCGCTTGCGGTCGGCTGTGACGATCGTCCAGCCGTCGTCCCACTGGTCCCAGTCGGGGGTGCCGAGGTTGAGCATCGGCTCGATCGTGAAGACCATGCCCGTCTCGATCGTCGTGGTGTGGAACGGCGAGTCGTAGTGCGGGATGACCAGGCCGGAGTGGAAGGTCTCCCCGACGCCGTGCCCCGTGAAGTCACGGACCACGCCGTAGCCGAAGCGGTGGGCGTACTTCTCGATCACGCGGCCGATCACGTTGATCTGCCGACCGGGGGCGACCGCGGCGATCCCGCGCATCATCGACTCGCGCGTGCGCTCGACCAGCAGGCGCGACTCCTCGTCGACGTCGCCCGCGAGGAACGTCGCGTTCGTGTCGCCGTGCACGCCGTCGAGGTACGCCGTGATGTCGATGTTGACGATGTCGCCGTCGGCCACGACCGTCGAGTCCGGGACGCCGTGGCAGATGACCTCGTTGACCGAGGTGCACAGCGACTTGAGGAAGGGCACCTGGCGGGGGTGCGGCTGGTAGCGCAGCGTCGAGGGGTAGGCGCCGTGGTCGCAGACGAACTCGTGGCCGATCCGGTCGAGCTCGTCCGTCGTCACGCCGGGGACGATGTGCCGGCCGACCTCCTCCAGCGCCTGCGCGGCGATGCGAGAGGCGCGGCGGATGCGCTCGATGGTCTCGGCGGACTTGACCTCCGAGCCGGTGAACGGCAGCTCACGGTCCTTGCCCACGTACTCCGGGCGCTCGATATGCGGGGGCACGGTGCGCAGCGGGCTCACCGTGCCCGGGACGAGCGTGCCTCGGGGCGCGTGAGCGGTGGCCATGGTGGCAGTCTACGGAGGTACGGGCCCGCTGCCGACCGAAGGAGCGACGATGACCGACGTCGAGGACGAGTTCTGGTTCAACGTCCGGACGCGCACCGTCGAGCAGGGTCGGCAGAGCAGCTGGGAGCAGCGGATCGGGCCCTACCCGACGCGTGCGGCGGCCGAGCACGCGCTCGAGGAGGCCCGGCGCCGTACCGAGAAGTGGGACGAGGACGACGAGCGCTGGACGAAGGACTGAGCGCGGCTCAGTCGCCCACCGGCCGCAGCAGGACCTCGACCGCACGGTGATCGGTCCCCGTCGGCGGCTCGAGCACCGCGCTGGAGACGACCTGCCAGACGGACGGGTCGACCAGGACACGGTCGATCGGCGCGCCGAGCCAGCGCGGCGCCCGGACCGGCCAGGTCGCGACCCCGGCCGTCCCGGTCTCCAGGCCGGCGTCGACGCAGCCGCCGAGCTCGCGCAGCGCCGGGTGGTCGAGCGTCGCGTTGAAGTCGCCCGCGACGATGCTGGCGGTCCCGCAGGTGGCGACGGCGGCGCGCGTCGAGAGGACCCAGCCGTCGAGCTCGGGCCCGGAGGGGGAGGTGGTGTGGACGGCAGTGATCGTGGGGGCGCCCTGCGACCCCGAGGCGACGAAGGAGCCCTGGATCCCCGGGAGCGTCTGCGTCAGGCGCACGCTGCCGAGGCGAGCGTCCACCAGCAGCGCGGTCGAGGAGATCTCCGTCGGGCGTGCGGAGTGGGCGAGGACCTGGAGCTCGCGACCTGACTGCTCGCGCACGAGGGAGGCGGCGCGCTCGGCCGTCGCACGGCTGGTCTCGGGAAGCACGACGACCTCCGCTCCCCGGTCGAGGACCTGCGTGGCGATCTGCTCGGCATCGAGGGCGGCCTTCGTGTTCTGCACGAGGACCACGACGTCGCCGGGCCGGGCCTGCGCGGCCGCGCCGTCGCCGCCGATGCCGTCGGTGCCGCGCGCGACGAGGATCCCCGCCTCGGTGACTGCGCCGAGGAGCGCGAGGACGGCGAGGGCGCCGACCAGGCCGGGCGCCCGCCCGGCTCGGTCCGTCGAGCGCCTCCGGAGGCCGCGCCGCCGGAGCAGCAGCGCGAGGAGGCCGAGGACGAGGCCGAGCGTCGCCAGGGTCACGCCGAGGAGTCCGCGCAGCGCAACGAGCTGGGCCAGCCCCGTCGTGCCCGCGAGCCCGAGCCGCTCGGGCACCACGAGCACCATCAGCGCACCGGCGGCCGCCAGGACGCCCGCTGACCCGAGCCCACGTCGCTGCGGTGCCCGGCTGCGCTGCTCGTCGCTCGTCGGCTCGGCGAGCGCGGGGCCCCCTCCTGCGATGCTCACTGCGTGAAGGTGTGCTCCGGCGCCGGGAACGCCCCCGACCTGACCTCGGCGTTGTACTCGGCCGCAGCCTGCGCCAGGCTCGTGCGGATCTCGGCGTAGCGCTTCGCGAAGCGCGGGGTCCAGTCGCTCAGTCCCGCCATGTCGGCCCAGACGAGCACCTGGCCGTCGCACTCGACCCCGGCACCGATCCCGATCGTCGGGATCGCGAGGATCTCGGTGACCCGTGCGGCGACCGGGGCGGGGACCATCTCCAGGACGAGTGCGAAGGCGCCGGCCTCCTGGAGGGCGAGGGCGTCGGCGCACAGCTGGTCGGCCGCTCCCTCGCCACGGCCCTGGACGCGCTTGCCGCCGAGGGTGTTCTCCGACTGCGGGGTGAACCCGAGGTGCGCCATCACCGGGATGCCCGACTCGGTGAGGAGGTGGACGTGATCGGCGACGCGCCGGCCGCCCTCGAACTTCACCGCGTTCGCCCCGGCCTCCTTGAGCATGCGCACCGCGGTCGCGTGCGCCTGCTGGGGTGAGGCCTCGTAGGAGCCGAAGGGCAGGTCGGCGACCACGAGCGCGCGCCGGACGGCGCCGGAGACGGCGCGCGTGTGGTGGATCATCTCGTCGACGGTGATCGGCAGCGTGTCGCGATGGCCGTAGAAGGCGTTCGCGAGCGAGTCCCCGACGAGCAGCACGTCGGTGCCGGCCTCGTCGAAGATCTGCGCCGTCGGTGCGTCGTAGGCGGTGAGCATGGTGATCCGCTCGCCGCGCTCCTTCGCCTCGCGCAGGTGGTGCACGCGGACGCGTCGCGGGGCTGGTGTCTCGGTCATGTGTCCTCCGGGTCGTCGACACGGTGGTGCGAGTCGGTCACACCGCTGCGGGGTGCTGCGGCCGGCACGGGTTCGCGCCAGCGGCTGGTGATCGGGAGCCGACGGTCGCGCCCGAAGGCCAGGGCCGTCACCTTCGGGCCGACGGGGTACTGGCGACGCTTCCACTCGGCACGGTCCACGAGCGCGAGCACGCGGTCCACGACGCGTGCGTCGAAGCCGCGGTTGAGCAGCTCGGTGCGGCCCTCGGCATGCTCGACATAGGCGTCGAGCACCTCGTCGAGCAGGTGGTACGGCGGCAGGGAGTCGGTGTCGAGCTGACCGGGGCGGAGCTCTGCCGATGGGGGCTTGGTGATCGACGACTCGGGGATCGGCGGGATCCGGCCGGCCTCCAGGGCCGCGCGGTTGCGCCACCGGGCCAGGGCCCAGACGCGCGACTTGTCGACGTCCTTGATCGGGCCGTAGCCCCCGACGGCGTCGCCGTAGATCGTGGAGTAGCCGACGGCGAGCTCCGTCTTGTTCCCCGTCGCGAGGACGAGGTGGCCCTCGGCGTTGGAGATCGCCATGAGCAGCACCCCGCGCATGCGCGCCTGGAGGTTCTCCGCCGCGACGCCGTCGAGCGGAAGCTGCGCCTCGAACGCCTCGACGAGCGGGGCGATCGGCTGCACGCGGTAGTCGGCACCGATCCGCCTGCGCGAGGTCGGCGGCGTCGTCCCGGGAGTGCTCGGAGGAGTGCTCCGAGGGCATCGAGACCCCGACGACGTTGGCGCCGCCGAGCGCATCGGCAGCGATCGCCGCGACCAGCGCCGAGTCGATCCCCCCGGACATCCCCAGGACGACGGAGGTGAAGCCGTTCTTGGTCGCGTAGCCGCGCAGCCCGGTCACGCAGGGCCGCGTACACCTCGGCGTCGGCCTCGAGCGGCGGGACGCGCTCGCCGCGGACCGGCGCCTGGCCCTCGTCGGGCAGGTCCCAGACGAGCAGGTGCTCGACGAACTGCGGGGCGCTGGCCAGGACGGTGCCGTCCTGCCCCACCACGAACGAGCCGCCGTCGAAGACGAGGTCGTCCTGGCCGCCGACGAGGTTGACGTAGACGACGGGAGCGCCCGACCTCGCGTGCGCGGCGCGCCGCGAGCTCGACGCGGGCATGCCCCTTGCCCTCCTCGTAGGGCGAGCCGTTGAGCACGAGGAGCACGTCGACGTCGGCGGCGTCCATCTGGCTGACCGGGCCGCCGTCCTGCCAGATGTCCTCGCAGATGACGACCCCGACCCGGCGCCCGGCGACGTCGATCACGCAGGTCGACGCGCCGGCGCTGAAGATCCGGAACTCGTCGAAGACGCCGTAGTTCGGCAGGTGGTGCTTGTCGTAGCTCGCGACGACGCGACCGCGGTGGATCGTCACGGCGCGGTTGGTCGCGCGGCCGGCGGGGGAGCGACCGAGCGTGCCGAGCACGACGACGAGCTCGCCGAGCCCGGCGGACAGCAGGTCGGCGGCGATGGACCGGACCGTCGCGTCCGCCGCGCGCGCGAAGGAGTCGCGCAGCGCGAGGTCCTCGATGGGGTACCCCGTCACGGTCATCTCGGGCAGGACGACGACATCGGCGCGGGCCTCGGCGGCGCGTGCGCACCACTCGAGCACGCGGGCGGCGTTCTGGTCCAGGTCCCCGACGCAGGTGTCGATCTGGGCCAGGGCGATCCTCAACGGCATGGCTCAACCCTAACTGCGCGGTGATCGGCCTCCGTGCGGCAGGATGGGGTCATGGACAGGCAGCAGGACTTCGTGCTCCGCACGGTCGAAGAACGTGACATCCGCTTCATCCGTCTGTGGTTCACGGATGTGCTCGGCATGCTCAAGTCGGTGGCGGTCGCCCCGGCAGAGCTCGAGTCCGCCTTCCGCGAGGGCATCGGCTTCGACGGCAGCGCCATCGAGGGCCTCACCCGCGTCTACGAGGCCGACATGCTCGCCAAGCCGGACCCGTCGACCTTCCAGGTGCTGCCCTGGCGCGGTGACCACCACGGCACGGCGCGCATGTTCTGCGACATCCACACGCCGGACGGCGAGCCCTCGCTCGCGGACTCGCGCTACGTGCTCAAGCGCGCGCTCGAGAAGGCCTCGGACAAGGGTTTCACCTTCTACACGCACCCCGAGGTCGAGTTCTACCTCTTCGAGGACCCGGCCGACCCGAGCAAGCCGCTCGTCCCCGTCGACTCCGGCGGCTACTTCGACCACGTCCCGCGCGGCACCGGTCACGACTTCCGCCGCGCGGCGATCACGATGCTCGAGTCGATGGGCATCTCGGTGGAGTTCTCCCACCACGAGGCGGGCCCCGGTCAGAACGAGATCGACCTGCGCTACGCCGACGCCCTGACGACGGCCGACAACATCATGACCTTCCGCACGGTGGTCAAGGAGGTCGCACTCGAGCAGGGCATCGTCGCCTCGTTCATGCCGAAGCCGATGGCCGACCACCCGGGCTCGGGGATGCACACGCACCTGTCGCTCTTCGAGGGCGACCGCAACGCGTTCTACGAGCCGGGAGCCCCGCTCGAGCTCTCCGCCACGGGCCGGAAGTTCATCGCCGGCCTGCTGCGCCACGCGGCGGAGATCACCGCGATCACCAACCAGTACGTGAACTCCTACAAGCGACTGTGGGGCGGGGCCGAGGCGCCGTCGTACATCTGCTGGGGCCACAACAACCGCTCGGCGCTCGTCCGGGTGCCCATGTACAAGCCGGGCAAGGGGAACTCGAGCCGCGTGGAGTACCGCGCGCTCGACTCCGCGGCGAACCCCTACCTGGCCTTCGCGCTCATGCTCGCGGCGGGCCTCAAGGGCATCGAGGAGGGCTACGAGCTGCCCGACGGCGCCGAGGACGACGTCTGGGAGCTCACCGACGCCGAGCGTCGTGCGCTCGGCATCCGTCCGCTGCCGTCCTCGCTCGACCAGGCGATCGAGATCATGGAGACCTCCGAGCTCGTCGCCGAGACCCTCGGGGAGCATGTCTTCGACTTCGTGCTGAAGAACAAGCGCGCCGAGTGGCAGGAGTACCGCTCGCAGGTGACCCCGTTCGAGCTGAAGCGGTACCTGCCGGTCCTGTGAGGCGGGGATGAGCGAGATCTCGTCGCCGTCCGGTCGCTCCGTCAGCCTTCGTGGCCTGCTGGGGCGCTCGGGGTTCAGCGACCCCGACCGCGCCGTCGGGCTGCTGGCCGACCCTGACCTGCTCGGGCTGCTCGGCGCGGTGGACGAGTCGCACCCGCTGATCGGTGCCCTGTCCAGGGCGGCCTCTCCGGACGACGCGCTCATCGCCGTGACCAGGCTCTCCGCAGCTCCCGCTCCCTACCGTGAGCAGGTCCGGAGCCTGCTGCTGTCCGACGGCCCGGCGCGCGACACGCTGCTTGCCGTTCTCGGGGCCTCGACGGCCTTGGGCGACCACCTGGTGCGTCACCCGGACGACCTCGACGCCCTCGGCGAGCCCACGCCCATCGGGATCGACGGCGCCGTCGTGCGGGCCGAGCTCCTCCTGGCCGTCGGTGCCGAGCCGGAGGACCCCGCACCCGTCGCCACGGTGACCGGCGGGGCGGGCATCGACCGTATGCGACGCGCCTACCACCGGCGACTGCTGATGATCGCCGCCGCCGACCTCGTCGACCCCGAGCCGATCTCGCTGCTCGCCGCCGTCGGCTCGGCGCTCGCCGATCTCGCCGCCGCCGCCCTCGAGGCGGGCCTCGCGCTGGCCCGCGCTGAGCAGCCGGACCACGGCGCCGGTGTCCGGCTGGCCGTCATGGGCATGGGCAAGACGGGCGGCCGCGAGCTCAACTACGTCTCGGACGTCGACGTCATCTACGTCGCCGAGCCCGTCGACGGGGTCGAGGAGCAGGCGGCGCTCGCCTCGGCCACCCGGCTCGCGACCGGGATGGCGCGGGCCTGCTCCGCCCCCTCGGGCGAGCCGGCCCTGTGGCCCGTCGACGCCGCCCTGCGCCCGGAGGGCAAGAACGGCCCGCTCGTGCGGACGGTCGCGAGCCACCGGGCGTACTACGAGCGCTGGGCCAAGACCTGGGAGTTCCAGGCACTGCTCAAGGCACGCGTCGTCGCGGGCGACCTCGAGGTCGGCGCGGCGTACTCCGCAGCGATGTCGCCGATGGTCTGGTCGGCCGTCGAGCGGGAGAACTTCGTCGAGGACTCCCAGGCGATGCGCCGGCGGGTCGAGCAGCACGTCCCGCCCGCCGAGGCCGACCGGCAGCTCAAGCTCGGCGCGGGCGGGCTGCGCGACGTCGAGTTCACCGTGCAGCTCCTGCAGCTCGTGCACGGCAGGTCCGACGAGTCGATCCGCAGCCCGCACACGCTCTCCGCGCTGGCAGCGCTGTCGGCCGGGGGCTACGTCGGTCGCGACCACGCCGGGCGGCTCGCCGTCTGCTACCGCCTGCTGCGGGTGCTCGAGCACCGGATCCAGCTCTACCGGCTCAGCCGCACGCACCTGATGCCGACGGCCGACGGCGACCTCAGGCGCCTGGCCCGGTCGATCGGGCTGCGCGACGAGGCCGCCGTCCTCGAGCGGTGGCGCACGGCGCGGCGCGATGTCCGCCGGCTGCACGAGGAGCTCTTCTACCGGCCGCTGCTCCCAGCAACGGCGAGCCTGAGCCGCGAGGACGCCTCGCTCGCCCCTGAGGCGGCACGTGCCCGGCTCGCAGCGATCGGCTACCGCGACCCGGCGGGCGCGATGCGGCACATCACGGCCCTGACCGAGGGGCTCAGCCGTCGCGCGGCGATCCAGCGTCAGCTGCTCCCGGTGCTGCTCGGCTGGTTCGCCGAGGGGGCCGACTCCGATGCCGGCCTGCTCGCGTTCCGGCGTCTGTCCGACGAGCTCGGCACGACGCACTGGTACCTCAAGCTGCTGCGGGACTCCGGCGTGGCCGCCCAGCGCCTCGCGCGGCTTCTGTCCACCTCCCGGTACGTCGCCGATGCGCTGGCCCGGTCCCCGGAGTCGGTCGCCTGGCTCGACGACGACGGAGAGCTCGCACCCCGTGACCGGGCTCGGATGGCAGCCGAGGCCGACGCCCTGCTGGCCCGGCAGGACGATGCGAGGACGGCAGCGACGCTGCTGCGCGCGCTGCGTCGACGCGAGACGGCGCGGACGGCCGTCGGCGAGGTGCTCGGCAGCACCGACCTCCTCGGGGCCGCGGCCGCGATGACCGCTGCGGCGGAGACCGCTCTGGCCGGGGTGCTGCGCATCGCCGAGTACGAGACGAGCCACGGTCCCGACGGCAGCCTCACCCGGATGTGCATCGTCGCGATGGGCAGCCTCGGTGGAGCGGAGCTCGGCTACGGCTCCGACGCCGACGTGCTCTTCGTGCACGAGCCGCTCCCCGGAGTCGACGAGGCGCGTGCGCAGGCCCAGGCCATCGCCGTCGCGACGCGCGTCCGTTCCCTGCTCGGCGAGGTCGGGTCCCGAGCCGACGCTCGAGGTCGATGCCGACCTGCGCCCCGAGGGCCGCAACGGGCCGCTCGTCCGCACGCTCGGCTCCTTCGCCGAGTACTACGAGCGCTGGTCGGCCCCCTGGGAGAGCCAGGCGCTGCTGCGCGCCCGGCCGGTCGCCGGCGACGAAGGCCTCGGTGAGAGGTTCGTCGCGCTGATCGACCCGATCCGCTACCCCGCGGGCGGTGCCTCACCGACGGTCGTCAAGGAGGTCAGGCGGCTCAAGGCCCGGATGGAGGCGGAGCGGCTCCCGCGCGGGGTCGACCCCACGCGGCACCTCAAGCTCGGTCGCGGGGGGCTCTCCGACGTGGAGTGGACCGCCCAGCTGCTCCAGCTGCAGCATGCCGCGACGGTGCCCGGGCTGCGGACCACCTCGACCCTCGGTGCGCTCGCGGCCGCCCGCGAGGCAGGACTGCTGAGCGCGGAGGACATGGCGCTGCTGGACGAGGCATGGGTCTTCGCCTCGCGGCTGCGCAACGCCGTCGTGCTGTGGTCCGGCCGGATCGGCGGCGCCTCGGCGGACATCCTGCCGCACGACCGGCGCGACCTCATCGGTCTCGACCGCCTGCTGGGCAACCCGCCGGGCAACCACGCTGACCTCGCCGACTCGTACCTGCGCGTCGCGCGCCGCGCCCGCGGGGTCGTCGACCGCGTGTTCTACGGCTGACCGCTCGCTGCTGCCGAGGGCAGGGTGAGGGTGAAGGTCGCGCCGCATCCCGGTCCGGGTGAGGCGGCGCTGAGGTCGCCGCCGTGCGCCCGTGCGAGCCCCCGCGCGATCGTCAGCCCGATCCCCGAGCCCTCCGAGCGGCGGCGGTCGCCGCCCGGGACCCGGTAGAAGCGCTCGAACACGCGCTCGAGGTCCTCGCCGGCCAGGCCGACCCCGGTGTCGCCCACCTCGACGACGGTCCGGTCGCCCCGGACCTCGACGCGCACCGTCACGGAGCCGTGCGGGCTCGCGACGACGGCGTTCCCCAGCAGGTTGACGAGCACCTGGCCGATCCGGTCGGGATCGACGACCACGGGCGCGGGGGGCGAGGGGTGGACGGTGAGGCGGACGCCCGCGTCGGCGAACTGGGGCTCGAGCCGCTCGCAGGCGCGCCGGACGAGCTCGGCCAGGTCCGTCGGGACCGCGCGCAACGCGGTGCGGCCCTCCTCCGTGCGCGAGAGGGCCGAGAGGTCCTCGGCGAGCCGCCTCAGCCTCGCGAGCTCGGCGCCGACCGCACCCAGGGTCGCCTCGTCGGCCGTGAACACCCCGTCGATCATCCCCTCGACGTAGCCCTCGACGGCGGTCAGCGGGGTGCGCATCTCGTGCGCGACCTCGCCGAGGAGCCGCAGCCGTCGCGACTCCGTCTCGCCGAGGGCCGCGGCAAGGGTGTTGACGTCCTCGGCGAGGGCGGCGAGCTCCGGCTCGTCGGGAACCGGGACGCGGGCGTCGTAGCGCCCGGCGGCGATCTGCCTCGTGGTGGTCCGGACGGCGTCGAGCGGGGTGAGCAGGCGGTGCGTGACGAAGGCGGCGACGCCCCCGGCCGCGAGTGCCGCGAGCAGCGCACCGACGCCGAGCGCCGTGTCGAGCGAACCGAGCAGCGCCTGGGTGACCTCGGCCTGCTCGGACGACGCGGCCTGGCCCATCCGCCGCCCCGCCATCTGGCCGATCCGGTGCGCGAAGAGCTGGGGGGTCAGGAGCCGGACGGTGATCCAGGAGGCCGCCACGCCGATCGCGAGGACCGCGAGGTAGGAGACCAGGAGGCGGACGGGCAGTCGGGCCCTCATCGCGGTGTGCCGATGAACTTGTACCCGACGCCCCGGACGGTGGCGATGAACCGCGGGTCACCGGCGTCGTCGCCGAGGCGGGCGCGGATCGAGCGGATGTGCACGTCGACGACGCGCTCGTCCCCGAAGAAGTCCCCGCCCCAGACCTCGCGCAGGACCTGCGCCCGCGACCACACGCGGCCGGGGGAGCGCATGAGCGTGGCCAGCAGGTCGAACTCGAGGGTGGTGAGCGCGGCGGGCGCATCGTCGACGGTGACCTCACGGCGGACAGGGTCGAGCGTCAGGCCGTCGAACCGCATCGCGGACTCGGGCGACGCCGAGCCGGCCCCGCGACGCAGCACCGCGCCGACCCGTGCGACGACCTCCCGCGGGCTGAAGGGCTTGGTGACGTAGTCGTCGGCACCGACGGCGAGCCCGACGAGCGTGTCCAGCTCCTCGGCGCGCGCGGTGACCAGGACGACGGGGACCTGGGTCCAGGTCCGCAGTCGACGAAGGACCTCGAGCCCGTCGATCCCCGGGAGCATGACGTCGAGCAGCACGAGCTCCGGCGGCTCGCGGCGGACGACGTCGATCGCGTCCTCCCCGCTCGCCGACTCGAGCACGCGGTACCCGTCCGCCTCGAGGTAGCCGCGAAGGACAGCGCGGATGTGCGGTTCGTCGTCGACGACGAGGACGGTGCGCATGGGACCTCCTGGGAGCAGGCTAGCGGCGGGACCGGTTCACCGATCCCGCCGCCCGCCCGGTGCGGGTGCTCAGTCGGAGACGTGCATCCGCTCGCGCATCTGCCGGCGCTCGACGTCGCCCGTGCCGTCCTGGGCACGGAGCCGGTCGCGGTCCCTGTCCTGCGGGCGATCGGCCGTCGCGTCGTCGGCGTAGGGGCAGGTGCTCGGGTCGCCCGTGGCGTCGGCGGGCCGGGCGTCGCCGTCCCAGCCGTAGCCGCCGGGGGTCGCGTCCGGGTCGGCGTCGCTGCCGACCATGCGCATCATGTGCTGCGTCCAGGTCGCCGGCGACCAGCCGTCGGGGGTCTGTGCGGCGCTCGCGGCGGCGGCACCGGTCAGGGTCAGCCCCAGGGCGATGCCGGTGGCGGTGACTGCTGTCCTGATCCTCATCTCGTTCTCCTCTCGTGGTGGTCCTTCGGTTCACCTCCAGCCTCGCTCGCCCCGATGAGGCGAGCACGGTGCGGATCATGAAGAGTTGATGAAGCGGGCACCCGGGGCGTGGCCCTGCGGGGCAGTCGCGTCAGGAGTTCCGCGCCGGGCGTCAGGGCGGCGTAAAGATCCCGGTCGGTCCGGGTCGACGAGGTGTCCGCTGGCCTCATGTCGTCCACCGTGTCCATCCCGAAGCGGCTGCTCGTCGGCCGGCCGCTGAGCTCCGAGCGGATGGGGGAGACGCTCCTGCCGCGCTGGCTCGCGCTCCCGGTCTTCTGCTCGGACCCGCTGTCCTCCAACGCCTATGCGACCGAGGAGATCCTGCTGGTCCTCTCGGTGGGCGGGCTCGCCCTGCTGCACCTGACGCCATGGGTCGCGGCCGCGGTGATCGTGCTGCTCGTCACGGTGGTCATCTCCTACCGCCAGACCTGCCACGCGTACCCCAACGGCGGTGGTGCCTACGCGGTGAGCCGCGCGAACCTCGGCCAGAACGCCGCCCTGGTGGCCGCCGCCGCGCTGCTCATCGACTACGTCCTGACCGTCGCGGTCTCGGTGGCCGCCGGGGTCGCGAACATCGTCTCGGCCGTGCCGGCGCTCGCCCACCAGGTCGTGCCGCTGAGCGTCGCGCTCGTGCTCCTGCTGACGCTGGCGAACCTGCGCGGGCTCAAGGAGTCCGGGCGCGCCTTCGCCATCCCGACCTACGGCTTCGTCCTCGCGGTGTTCTCCATGATCGCCGTGGGCCTCGTGCGGGCGATGACCGGGACGGCCCCGGTCGCCGAGTCGGCTCACCTGGCGATCGCCCCGTCGACGAGCACCGTCGGCGGGCTCGCGGTCCTCGCGATCGTGCTGCGGGCCTTCGCCTCGGGCTGCACGGCGCTGACGGGGGTCGAGGCGGTGAGCAACGGCGTGCCGAGCTTCCGCGTCCCGAAGTCGCGCAACGCCGCCTCGACCCTCGCGCTGATGGCCGTGCTCACGGTGACGATGTTCATCGGCCTCACGGTGCTCGCCCTGGTCACGCACGTGCACGTCGCGGCGGACCCCTCGGCACTGCTCGGCGCTCCTGCGGGCTACCACCAGCGCACCGTCATCGCGCAGCTCGCCGGTGCCGTGTTCGGCCAGGGGAGCATCGGCTTCTTCGTCGTCCAGCTCTTCACGACGCTCGTGCTCGTGCTCGCCGCGAACACCGCGTTCAACGGCTTCCCGATCCTCGCCTCGATCCTCGGTCAGGACGGGTTCATGCCGCGCCAGCTCGCCCGCCGCGGAGACCGGCTCGTCTTCAGCAACGGCATCCTCATCCTCGCCGGGGCGGCCGTGCTGCTGCTCGTCGTCTTCCGCGCGAACCCGACGCGACTGATCCAGCTGTACATCCTCGGGGTCTTCGTCTCCTTCACGCTCAGCCAGGCCGGGATGGTGCGCCACTGGTCGCGCGTCATGCTCACCGCCCCTGCCTCGGCACGGGGCCGGCTGCACCGCTCGCGACTCGTCAACGGCTTCGGCGCGGTGCTCACGGCCGTCGTGCTCGTCGTCGTGCTGATCTCGAAGTTCACGCATGGCGCGTACCTCGTCGTCATCGCGATGCCGGTGATCTACGCGGCGATGCACGGGGTGAACCGCCACTACCGCCGGTCGGACGAGGGCCTGGTCCCGACGGCGAGCGGGGTACCGCTGCCGAGCCGTGTGCACGCCGTCGTGCTCGTCTCGCGGCTGACGACCCCCACGCTGCGGGCGCTCGCCTACGCGCGCGCCACCCGGCCGTCGACGCTCGTCGCGCTGACCGTCAGGACCAACCCCGCCGAGAGCGACCGGCTGCTGCGCGAGTGGGACGCACGCGGGATCCCGGTGAGCCTCACGGTGCTGGACTCGCCGTTCCGCGACATCACCCGCCCCGCGATCGAGTACATCGCGGACATCCGGCGTGAGAGCCCGCGCGACGCGGTCGCCGTGTACATCCCGGAGTACGTCGTGGACCACTGGTGGGAGCAGCTGCTGCACAACCAGAGCGCGCTGCGACTCAAGTCCCGGCTCCTGTTCCAGCCGGGAGTGATGGTCACGAGCGTCCCGTGGCGCCTGGGCCATGAGGAGGGCGCGCCCGCGGGCCCGGCTCGCACGGCGGCCGACGGCGCGCTCGTCGACGGCATCGTGACCGACGGCGGGCCGACGCCGCGGGCGCAGTCGGCAGGGCGACGTCGGCGCGAGAGCGCGTCCGTGGGACGCTGAGCGCGTGAGCGAGACCGCAGGGGCATCCCAGCCGCAGCGTGGCCTTCCCGTCCCGAGCGCCGGGATCTCGCGGCGCCGCCGTCTCGGCGGGCTGACGCTCGCGGCCGTGCTGCTGATCGTCCTGACGGGAGTGCTCCTGCAGGGAAGAGGGGACCTCGCTCTCGGCAGCCTGCTGCTGCTCTACCTGACGGTCGTGGTGGCCACGGCTGCCGTCGGCGGGCTGCTCTCGGGCGTCGCCACGGCCGTGGCCTCGGTGCTCATCGTCAACTGGTTCTTCACCCCGCCGTACCGCACCCTGCTCGTGGAGAGCGAGGACGCCGTCGTCGAGCTCGCCGTCTTCGCAGCGGTCGCGCTCATCGTCTCGCTGACGGTCGAGGTCGCCGCGCGGGACCGTGCGCAGGCGGTGCGCAGCCGGATCGAGGCCGACCTGCTCTCGCAGGTCGCCGCGCGCCCGGCGGAGGAGCTCAGCCTGACCGAGATCCTCGAGCAGGTCAGGGCCACCTTCGGGATGACCTCGGCCGCGCTCGTCCGGCGTGGCCCCGACGGCGAGCAGGTGGTCGTCGCAGGCGTCGGCCCGGTCCGGGGCGAGGAGTCCGCGCTGCGTGTTCCGGCGGGGGCCTCGCTCGAGCTCGTCGCGGGCGGCCCGACGCTCTTCGCGGAGGACAGGGGCGTCGTCGAGCGTCTGGCCGCCGCGGCCGCCCGCGCCTGGGAGACGCAGCACCTCGTCGCGGAGGCCGGCCACCTCGCCGAGGTCGACCGCGTGCGCTCGGCGCTCCTCGCCGCCGTCGGGCACGACCTGCGCACCCCGCTCGCCGGCCTCAAGGCGGCCGTGAGCAGCCTGCGGCAGGACGACGTCGAGTGGAGCGCCGAGGAGCAGGCCGAGCTGCTCGAGACGATCGAGGAGTCGTCCGACCGTCTCGCCGACCTCATCGGGAACATCCTCGACATGACGCGGATCCAGGTCGGCGCGGTCACGGTGCACGCCGAGCCGGTCGCGGTGGACGAGGTCGCCGCGCTCGCCCTGATCGACGTCGCCGCGGCCGAGGTGCGGCTGGAGATCCCCGACTCGCTCCCGCTCGTGCTGACCGACGCCGGTCTCCTCGAGCGTGTCGTGGCGAACCTCGTCGACAACGCCGTCAAGCACAGCCCGCCTGGTCATCCCGCGGCGATCAGGGCCCGGGCCGTCGCCGGCTGGGTCGAGCTGTCCGTCGTCGACCACGGGCCGGGTGTCTCGTCGGCGCTGTGGCCCGCGATGGTCGCCCCGTTCCAGCGGCTCGGGGACCGCGATGCGGCGACGGGGCTGGGGCTCGGGCTGGCGATCGTCCAGGGCTTCTGCTCGGCGATGGACCTCGAGGTCGTGCCCAGCCCGACGGCCGGTGGCGGGCTGACCGTCACGGTCCGGCTCCCGGTGGCGCGGTCATGAGCCGCGTGCTCGTCGTCGACGACGACACCGCCCTGCTGCGCGCGCTCGCCATCAACCTCCGCGCGCGGCACTTCGAGGTCGAGACCGCCGCCGACGGCGCGACGGCGCTGCGCAAGGCGGCGAGCAGCCTGCCCGATCTCGTCGTCCTGGATCTCGGACTGCCGGACCTCGACGGTGTCGAGGTCGTCGCGGGCCTGCGCGGCTGGACGAGCGTGCCGATCATCGTGCTCTCGGCGCGGGACACGCAGTCGGCGAAGGTCGACGCCCTCGACGCCGGCGCGGACGACTACATGACCAAGCCCTTCGGCATGGACGAGCTCCTCGCGCGGATCCGTGCGGCCCTGCGGCGGGCGGCGCCGGAGCCGACCTCGCCGGTGGTCGTCGCGACGGGGTTCACCGTCGACCTCGCGGCCAAGCGCGTCCTGAAGGACGGGGCTCCCGTCCGGCTGACGCCGACCGAGTGGCATGTGCTCGAGCTGCTGGTCCGCAACGTCGGCAAGCTCGTCACGCAGCAGCAGCTCCTGCGTGAGGTCTGGGGCCCGTCGTACGTCGAGGAGACGCAGTACCTGCGCGTCTACCTCGCACAGCTGCGCCGCAAGCTGGAGGCCGAGCCCTCGCGACCGCGGCACCTGATCACCGAGCCGGGGATCGGGTACCGGTTCGAGGTCTGAGGCCCCCGGCACGCTCGCTTCCTGGAGGTCCTGCCCCGCGCGGGGTGGCGAGGTCCGCGACGAGTCCTCCTCACTCGACGAAGACCGACACCTCGTGCCAGCCGGTGGCCCCGTCGGGGATGACGTCCGTCCACTCCTGCGTCTGCACGCCGTTCACGGCGTCCGCCGCGCGCACCCGGAGCAGATGACGGCCCGTCGTGGCGTCCGGCCAGCGCCAGGACCACTGCCGCCAGGTGTCCACCGAGATCTCTCCGCCGAGGGTCGCGGGCTCCCACGGGCCGTCGTCGACCTGGACCTCGACGCCGACGATCCCGGTGTGCTGCGCCCAGGCGGTCCCGCCGACGTCGACCGGGCCCGCCGGGACGCTGCTGCCGGACGCCGGCACCTCGATCCTCGAGGCCGTCTTGATCGGTCCGCGGTCTGACCAGCCGCGTGTGGTCCAGTAGGCCTGGGCGTCCGCGAACCGGGTGACCTCCAGGTCCACCACCCACTTGGTCGCCGAGACGTAGCCGTACAGCCCGGGGACCACGAGCCGCACCGGTGAGCCGTGCTCGGCGGGCAGGGGCTCGCCGTTCATGCCGATCGCCAGCAGCGCGTCCCTGTCGTCCGTCAGCGCCTCGATCGGCGTGGAGGCGGTGAACCCGTCGATGCTGCGCGAGAGGACCATGTCGGCGCCCGCCTGCGGGCCGGCCATCGCGAGCACCTCCCGCACGGGCAGCCCCAGCCACTTCGCGTTCCCGGCGAGCCTGCCGCCCACCTGGTTCGACACGCAGGTGAGCGTCACGTAGCTCTCGACGAGATCGCTCGCGAGGAGCTCGTCGAAGCTGAGGCGCACCTCGCGGTCCACCAGCCCGTGCACGCGGAGCTCCCAGCTGCCCGGGTCCACCTGCGGGACGGAGAAGGCCGTGTCGATGCGGTAGAAGTCCGCGTTGCGTGTGACCACGTCCACGACCCCGGCGACGGGCGACTGCGCGTCGGCGGGTACCGGGGGAGCGGCCCGGAAGGGCTTCGGCAGGACGATGGCGCGCACCGCGGCCGCCGTGCTGCGCGCACCGGTGACGATGCTGCCGGCCGCTGCGCTGAGCGCACCGGCGACGCTCACGACGACGGCGGTCCGCAGGAAGGTCCGTCTGCTCGTCCCGCCCTGGCCAGTCGACAGGGAGCCGTCGGCCGTCGGCCCGTCCGGCCGCCGGCGCTCGCGCGGGCCCGGCAGCCGGACGACGAGCGCCTTGAGCGCCACGACACCGTATCAACTGTGGGAATAAACAAAAGTGTGATAGAGAGGTACATAGAAAACCAAGGTAAAAAAGATGCAGGGCAAACTCTGTTTGTGTTCTAATGAAACCCCGACCGTCAGGTCGTGGGTCTATTCATATATGTAATAGATAATTGGAGAACTGTAGCAATTGTTTACCCAGATTAAGTAAGGAACTTCTAAATACATAACCCACGGGATAATTGGGAAAATAAGAACCATTGACCAAACAATTGTTATTACAATTAAAATTATGTCGAGTGATGCAAGAAGATTATTTTTAAGTCCAAACTGAATTGGAGTAAAACTAAAATTGAAAACAAGATTTAGGATAAATGGTAGGGCGAATACAAATGGAATTTCTTTTGCAAAAGACATTAAAAAAACTTTGCCAAAAGAAATGGTGATGAGAATATATAAAAAAGTCCAAGCTGGTCCAAAAATCCAATTAGGTGGAGACCAAAAAGGTTTTTTTAACTTCTTGTACCATTTATAAGTATCCATAATTTATTTTTTCTTTCCCCAGCGCCACTGCGGTTTTTCACCTTTTAAATATGAAATTAAAATTAGGGGAATAATTGCAATAAAAACTTCTGATACATAAGTTTCTGAAGGATTAATGCCTCTAAGTGTTATAAATAAAACAAAAGCTATTATTACTAACCATCCCTCCCAAGTGACAGGATACCAACCCCAACCATAATTCTTAGCCCTAAACCAAAGTTTGTTTTTTAACGATGAGCTCATTTATTGTGTGTAATTTAATTACTCAAAAAGTGTGGAGACCGTTCATTTTTGGTCTCTTTTTTTGACAGTTATTCCCCATAATTCCATCTAAACTACTATTTTGACTATGTGAAGTGTAGTTAATTCTGGTATCATTCAGGCATGAAAAAAGAGTTTATAGTTGTCCAAAATGTAGTTCAAAAGAAGTTCTAAAAAGAGGTGTTAGGAGAGGAAAATTGAAGTTTTATTGCAAAAGTTGTTGTGGCTGGTTTCAAATAAATAGGTCAAAAGAGAAAGGTTTGGAAAAAGTTTTACTTTCTCACATTCAAGGACAATCTTTTAGATCAATTGCAGAAAGCCATGATGTTACTGCTCCTACAGCCTTCAGAGCCTATCTCAAAGCTTCAAAAAGTATTCCACTTTGTATTGATGTGACTAGGAATTATTGTTCAAGATTTTGTGGAATACTTTTGGTTGACGGGAAGTACCTAAAAGTTAAAGGTTACAAAAAGAAAATTCCAGTTATTTATGGTATTGATTATTTAACCCATGATGTTGTTCACTTTGTTCTTGGACCTTCTGAAAACTTTCAACTGCTCCTCAAATTTTTCTCCTCACTAAAATTAGCGAATTACCCATTACAAGCAGTTGTTTCAGATGACAACCAGAACACTCAACAGGCGTGTTTAAAGGTTTATCCTCATGCAATCTAGCAGTTATGCCAGAATCACTACAAACACAATCTAAGAACAACTTTAAACTTAAATAATGACCCAACATACAGACCTTTTATGAATGAAGTTGAAACATTATTTTCAGGAAAAATATCAATTGAGGATTTCAGAAGCAAAGCTTCAAAGATATACAACAAGTATGCAATTACAGATGAATTATGCAAAAAAGTTATGGTAGATATTGCAAGAAGATCTCCCGATCTTCTTGGATATCTCAAACTTAAAAATACTCCAAGAACAACAAACCTTATCGAAAGCTTCAACTCACACCTACAAGGAAGATTGAAAACAATCAAAGGATTTGAAAACTTTAAAAATGCACAAACTTGGTTAAATATTTATTTTCTTAGAAGAAGACTCAAAAAGTTTACAGATTGCGAAAAACAATTTAAAAAGTTAAACGGAACTGCATCACTTGAACACACTTTATCAAACAAAGAAAACTACAAAGAACTTCTGAAGCTAATTAACTAGAAAAAGTGACCATTTATGCAACGGTATCACTGGGCTCGTATCTACAATTTAGCTCGGACTTATTTTACAACAAATTTTTGATGTTTAGCGGAGCAACAAGGGAGGGGTTAAAGGGGAAGGAATTGTTGCGGAGCTCGGGTTCCCGCTCAGCTCCGCTACGCGGAGCCTCGCGAACTCTACATGATCGGGTTTCTCGCTCACCCCACTTCGTGGGGTTCGCTAACCCAATTGAAGAAAGGGGATTGTCAGTCGTCTGCGGACTCCTGACGGTGTCCTTGCGGTATACCGCAAGGTACTCGGTAGACACCGCAATCGTACCGTATTATAGGGCTTTTGTCCGCATTGCGGTCATGCGGTTGCGGATGCGGTTACCGCAACGACCTAGAAGACCAAACTTAGGACACCAAACCTGTACATTTCAGGAGCAATTTGCCCTATAGGGCAACTACCCAAGTGCTACAGGACGGACAAGTGCTACGCACAGCACTTGGTTAGGAAGCTACAGGCACAGAACACAATTGCTCCTGAAATATTCCCTAACGGGAATCCTGCCCTACACAAAACATCCCAACGCTACAGGGATGTGGCTTACGCCATGTGCATGGGCAGGAAAACACCTAGTTGAATACCTAAATATTTGGGTGTATTCTGATAATTAGAAAATAATTTATGTCAGATAGAATACCTACAGAATAAAAAACACATGGCATAAATGCCATGGTTTTACCCCTTCTGTGGCATACTTTCCACTTGATTTTTAATGTATTTTTTAACCTGGATGAAACTTGTTGCACCCACTGATTCTGCAAAGTAGCCATCAGACCAGAATGAGTCACCCCAAAGAAATTCTTCTAACTCTGGAAATTCTTTCCTTAAGATTCTTGATGAACCACCTTTCAGTTGGTTAACAACTTTTGAGATGGACAAGTTTGGTTGGATTTGTATAAGCATATGTACATGATCATGCAATATTGTAATTTCTTCAATCCACCAGTTGTTAACCTCACATGCTTTGAAGAATAAGTCTTTAAGTCTTGTAGCTACTTTGCCACGTAATATCCTTTTTCTGTATTTTGGTAAAAATACCAAATGAATCATAATTCTGTGCTTTGTGTGTGCACCATGCCAGTACTTTAACATTTCCCTCAAGTATGCCACAAACTATACTTGCTCCACCAGCCTAAAGGCTGGGGATTAATGTGCAGAAGATTTAACAGGAGCTCCAGATATTGAAACAGCTTTAAGAAATCCTCAGGCTGAGCATGCTTATCGTGGCGATTACAATAAATTGTTAAGTGAAAAGGCGATGTCTGCGATTAAAGATTCCTTAAAAGGTGATGGAGAAAAAGAAGAAGAACTTAGTTCACTTTTTGGAGGAGAAGATAGTCATACAATAATTTCTAGCAATGTTGTTAAAGCACTTTCTGAAGCAGGTTTATTAAAGATTAAAAGTATCAGAGGTGGAGATGTAAACATTGAAGATACCGGTTGGTTTGAAAAAGCAAAAATGAAAGAATGGAGTAAAGCTTCAGCTGGCGAAATTTTGGGAGTTGTTGACAAATATTCAGTAGAATTACCTGAAAGCGAAGCTTCGGCTCCTGTTACTACTTCACTAAGTCTTGAGGTTAAACAAGAAGTGCTAGAAGGTCAAACAAATAGATATGGTGGACCAATGTGGGGTGAAGTAAATTTTGATAGATGGACTCTCACTCGTAAATCAAATTAGCTTGATAAGTTGTTCTTTACTCTTTATATACACTACTAATTAGAATAAACTTAATTCATGAAGATTATGATTATTCTTATCGTTATATTATTTCTTCTTTTTATTAGTTTATGGCTATATGGTTTTAATGAAGCCAATGATTTAAAGGTTTCCTCCAAAAAAGTTGATGATTTAAAAGATATCCTGACTTCGCCAACCTAGTTTTTATGTAACTTCTTGAGGCTAATTGTTTGTATTTTTATGTACTTTAGGGCACTTACTGTTTTATTTGCTAAAATTAGGTTTGAATGTACTTAAGAAAGGTCAAAAACAAATCTAATACATCAGTTCAAGTTGCCCAAAAAGTTTCAGGAAGAAGAAAAATAGTGAAGCACATTGGAACTGCAAGAAATGAGTTGGAGCTAATTGAACTTACAAAATTAGGCTTAAAATACATTGATGATTGTCGTATCAAAGAAGGAAGAATTTCACTTTTTGACAACAGATTTAATCAATCTGAACTTAAAGAGCTACTTTCAAAGGTAACTTTTGGCAAAGTAATGGATACTGTCTCTTACAATTTTTTTGATTTTTACTATCATTTTTTAGGTTTAAATGACTTAAAAGACAATTGTTTTAAGGATCTTGTTATTGCAAGAATTTTAAATCCAACTTCAAAACTTGAAACTAGAAATTATCTTGAAGAGAAATTAAATCACAAATACTCACTTACAGAAATCTACAGAGGCATGAAAAAAGCCTTTGATGGTGGCTACAAAGAGATAGTTGAGGATTTGTTATTTAATTTTGCCAAAACAAATATTTCATCTGTAATTTCAGTTTTATTTTTTGATGTCACAACTTTATATTATGAATCTTTTACAGAAGATGATTTTAGAAAAAATGGCTTTTCAAAAGACAAAAAATCAAATCAACCTCAAATAGTTGTTTCCTTAACAGTCACAAAACAAGGTTTCCCTGTTCATATGCAGGCTTTTGAAGGAAATACTTTTGAAGGCCACACAATGCTTCCTGTAATGAAAGACCTCATCAAAAAGCATTCCTTGAAAGACATTATTCTTGTTGCAGATGCTGGTATGTTAAGTGAGAAAAATACAGATGAATTGGAAAAAGAAAACTTAAAGTTTATAGTTGGAGCAAGACTTGGTAATTTAGACAAAACTATTTTTAAAAAAGTAATTAGTGTACCTAAAATAGATGGCTCTACAGAAAGATTTGAACTTACAAAAACTAAATTTTTAATTATCAACTACTCAGTCAAAAGAGCATCAAAAGACAAATCAGACAGAGAAAAACAATTAAAAAGAGCAAATTATGCACTAAATAATCCAAGCAACTTAACTAAAAACTACAAATTTCTAAAAAAAGAAAAGGGAATTAAAAAAGAATGGAAAATAAATGAAGCTAAACTTAAAAAAGCAGAACAGCTTGAAGGCTTAAAAGGTTATGTTACAAATGCACTAGAATTAACAAACACAGAAATAATTACCAAATATCAAGAACTCTGGCAAGTTGAAAAGGCATTTAGAATCACAAAATCAGACCTCCAAGCTAGACCAATATTTCATACAGCCAAAGAAAAAATATTAACCCACATGTTAATTGTTTTTACCAGTCTTGCAATTACAAGATATGCAGAAATTAAAAACAACAAAAGCACAAAAAAGATACTACAAATTCTATCAAGCTTAAAAGAAATTACTATCAAAGACAAAATCTCAAATGAAGAAATATCAAAATTTACAGAACCAACAACAGAGCAACTTCAACTTCTTAAAACACCAAACTTCTATCTTTTATTCAGGGCACTTAATTGGCGAAGTCA
>CAVZPH010000003.1:0-379131 GCA_963777075.1 uncultured Actinomycetota bacterium
AGCTCAATCATTGCTGAAATTCTAGTATCAGTTTTAACTACATCGCGGAGGGCTCTATATTCTAGAGGGGTTAAAAACTTAGGCTGAGTTGAGACCACTTTTGGGTGAGTTACACTCTTAGATAAATCAGTTGTTAAGAAGTTTTCTTCAACCATCCATCTAAAGAATGTTTTGACAGCATTTAATTTTCTGGACACAGACTTTGGAGTAAATTTCTGAGCAAGTAAAGTGTCTCTAAATGAATCTAAATCTTTTGATTTGATTTGATCAGGTGTAGCTATAGAATTTTTAGTTAAAAATTCCAATAACTGCTCTAGGTCAGATCTATATGCCAATACTGTGGCAGGAGATCTACCTTTTTCACCTAGGTTTGTAATAAACGAAGGAACTAAACTTTTGATAGTTGATTGTGTCATAATATCGCTAGAGAGGTATTATACAATGAATTTTAAGATAGTCAATATTATGGGATTAGTTGTCTCTGCGCTTATTTTTATAATTTTAAGCTTGTCTCTAGTTAAAAGCATAAGTAGAATCAGGAATGGTGACAATGTGATTGAAAGAACTAAGGCAAAAGTTGATCAAGCGGAGTTAGAAAACAAAAAGCTTGAAGATCAACTCAAACTTGTTCAAAGCGAAGAATTTATAGAGAAACAGCTTCGAGATAAAATGGGGCTTGCCCGCGAAGGGGAGATCGTTCTTATTTTATCTGAAGCCAGTATAGTCAAAAAACTTACTCCTCAAATTCCAGAAGAAATTGAGGCTAAACCAAAGCCTAACTGGCTGAAGTGGATGGAATTGTTTAAATGATCGTCGGCTTAGCTGTGAGCTTCAGTTTTATTAAACACGAAAACTGGCTTAATGGAACTAATGTGTTGTTTTTCTAATCCTGTTTTGTTTTATTATCGGCCTTCATTTTTTCAAAGTTGTAATAATATACAAACCATTTAAGGTAACTTTCCCAACGAGTCTTTTTAAGGCCTTTATGTCTTAACCATCTTTGTCCTATATGCCCAAATGTAGCTTCAATTTCATTTGTTGTTTTTGGCATAGTTGGGTGGTCTAAAAACTTGAATGAGGTTTTTGGAAGTTTAATTAGGATCCTGACAGCTTTTCTCACACCTTTATGAATATACCAACTGTGGCCAGAATCATCTGTCCTCATCTCTTTCAGAAAGAAGAAATTAGCCTTAACCCAATCTTTTAAGATTGTTTCCCAGTATTTCAAAGCTTCATGACTTTCTATGAACCAAATGTGGTTTGCAATTTTTATTAATTCTTCAATTCTTCTATCTTTTGAGTGTCTACCAAGTGCATTTACAATATCTCTATGCATATGAGCAAGACATATCTGATGTGGAGAGTGGGGGATACACTTCATCAACCGCAGAACAAATGGCAGTTCCTCCATCTGTTACAGAGCCTGAAAATGTGTATTTTAATTCCTCCTTTATGAACCTCAAATCCTTAACTATTTTTGTTGAAGCCTCTCTACCAGCAATAGATACATGCAAAAGGTACAAAGTTCCACTTTGTCTATACAGCATCAAGACAAACCATCTTCCAAACCAAAGCCCATCAATCAAAAGATATGCAGTATCAATTCTTCCAGACAAAGTTTGATCAAATCTAGGAAGTTTTGGAGGATCAAGAAGCAATAACTTATGAAATTCACCCTCCAAATATCTTACAGACAAACCTGAGACAGAAGACAGCATTTCATATGTCAAACCCCACAAAATATACTGTCTGAAAAGATCAACTACTTTAAAATCTTTCTTTTTATTGTGGTAAATTCTTGAAGTTTTACAAACTTTACAAAACCATCTTTTCTTTCCAGTTCCAGTCTTTCCCCACAGAAACATTTTACTATTACAGGATATGCACAAAAGTGTTCTTTGACCCATTGAATACTATTCAAACTCAAAATGAGGCGTATTATCAACTATATCTTTCTGTTATATCAACACACTATGCTATTAAGCCCGAAAACTATATCTCTGACCGAATTAGAGACCGTTACATTTCGGTCTCCTAAAACACACTGATTTTACTATACTTTCGGCCTAAAAAGGTAGTTTCACTAAGTAAACGCTTCTACAACCAATTTCAGCATTGTCCGAGTAATCGGACGAAAGTGTTATTATTTTAACGAAAAACAACAAATCATTTAAGGCTAAACAAGTGACCGTTTATGCAACGGTATCCGAATTATGTGCCAACGACTGGATTCGAACCAGTAACCTCAGACTTATGAAATCTTTGCTCCACCGTTGAGCTACGCTGGCCAATTAAAGAAAGTGCTTTGATCTGAGAGACTATTTTATACCATAATGCTCCAGGTTTCAAAACACGAACCCGCAATGTACCATAATGGTCATCAAAATTTTCATATATTTTATGCAATTTCGTTTTTTTGAAAATTGTATTTCTGAACTGATCCAAGGGTATTCCAATCGTTTTTGACCAATAATCTTTTACTAAAATATCTCTGTCCTTGTGCACCTCATTAATCGCAACATTTACAGCTAATCTATCTGTATCGATATCATAACTTTTTTTTAGCCACAAAATCATAAAATTAATTAGCTGCGGATCAGAATTACACCAACTTAATTCTCTTTGTTTTTTTGATCCTTCACCCCAATAAAGACATAATCCAGAGAACAATAATTCATTGTCTGTAAGCGAGTTAATTTCCTGAATCGAAGCTTCTTCGTAATCTTGTTCTAACTTCATTCTTCTTTCTTTCTGGACAAATGCACCACGAGTTCTTCCAAGTTCTGAACCTTTCAGCATTTTTTGATTTAATTTTTCTAACTGCTCTACAGTTAAAATTATATCTCTGACCCACATACTTGCCGTGCTTTTTGAAACGCCAACAATTTTAGATATGTCTTTTACACTTTCACCTTTTTTTCTTAATTCTCTAGCCTTGATTTTTTGTTCTGATTTTGCCATACCGACGAGATATATACAGTACTTTAATTATCCATCAGTTCGGATAGGTTGTCAATGGCAATGGTTTCAGTTATAATCAGATTGTTCTTTCAAATTATATGCGGGGTAGTGTACGGCTGCACGCGAGGCTCATAATCTCGCAGGCCGGGTTCAACTCCCGGCTCCGCAACAAGTTAAAAAGTCCGCCAGAAATGGCGGATTTTTTGTTTTTAATCTGATAATATTTAAATATGGTCGGTAGAAACTATAAAAACCAGTTTCAGGTAACATCAGAACTTTTAGTAAATTTGTCATCCGCTTTTTTTTGGTTATGTATTGTTCTTACCTTTTACGAATTTGGATATTTTTGCAATGGTAAGAAGCCTGCTGTTTGGTTTTGCGTTTTATTATTTTGCTGTTAAAATTAGAAATATAGTTATATGAATTTTTCTGAATTAATTAATTTAATTGGTACAAATATGAGTGTGTGGGGATTGTTCTTCTTAATAGGCATTGGAGTTTGGATGCTTGCACTCAGTAAATTTGACAAGAAGGTAAGTAAAAATAAATAATCTTCTATTCGGCACCCATAAATGCTAGAATTCTATTCATATGAAGAAAAGAGTATTTTCAGGAACAAGGGCAACGGGAAGATTACATCTAGGTAATTATCTTGGTGCTGTAAAAGGATATATTGAACTCCAAGACAGAGCCGATTTGGAGTGTGTTTTTATGGCTGTTGATTTGCACACAATTACAACGCCATATGATCCAAAAACTCTTGCTGCAAAAACTAGAGATATAATTCTTGATTATTTAGCAGCTGGGCTTGATCCTGAAAAGGCAATAATTACCAAACAATCTCTTGTTCCAGAACACACAGAATTAGCATTCATTTTTTCTTCAGTTGCATCTGTCGCTCGAATGAATCATCTTCCAACTTTTAAAGATAAAGTAAAACAACATCCAGACAACGTCACAATGGCACTTTTGAATTACCCAATCTTAATGGCAGCAGATATTCTTATTTATAATGCCTCACTTGTTCCTGTAGGAATTGATCAAGAACCACATTTGGAAATTGCAAGAGAAATTGCCAGAAAAATAAATGAAACATATGGAACAAAATTTCCTGAACCAGTTCGTTTTGCCACAAGTGGAGAATACGTACCGTCGCTTGCAGGTGAAGGTAAGATGAGTAAATCAGTTGAAGGAAGTTATATTAATTTAACTGATGACCTTAAAACTATTCAAAAAAGATTAGCTGGAGCTCCAACCGATGCCGGAAAAGGCGAAGAAATTCCAAAAGTAGGAGGAGTTGCTAATATCTTAAAGTTTGTTGAATTGTTCCAAGGAATAGATGCTCGTAAAAAATACGAGCAAGCGTATAGAGGACAGGGTATAGCGTATAGGGAGCTTAAAGAAAATTTAGCAGAGGCAATTTATAGAGAACTTAAACCAATTCAAATGAAAAGAGAAGAACTTCTACACAAAACAAGTTATGTTGATGAAGTAATAAAGAGTGGTGCAGAAAAAGCAAGAAAGATTGCGCAAGAAACAGTCTTGGAAGTTAAAGAAAAAATGGGACTAATTTAAATATGGATACAATATTATTTGAAGATTTTGAAAAAATAGACATTAGAATGGGGACGGTTGTTTCGGCTGATGTACCAGAATGGAGCCATTGGGTTATCAGAATGACTGTTGATCTAGGTGAGGAATTGGGCGCAAAAAAATGTTTTTCTGGAATCATGAAGTTTTTTACACCTGAACAATTGATTGGAAAACAATTTCCATTTGTAGTTAATTTAAAACCTCGAACAATAGGACCTGACAAAGAACTTTCAGAAGCAATGATGATCATGTGTGTTCCTAAAGAAGACGAAACTACCCCTACAGTTTTACTCAATCCTCAAGAGAAGGTGGAAAATGGTTGCAAAGTAAGATAAGACAAGCTTGCCACTTTGTGGTAGAATCACTAAACATGAAGCCTACACAAGAAATTCCTGAACCAATTAAAAAGATAGACTCCAAGAAAAATACTAAGAAACAAGTTACTGTAAAAATGAAGGTAAATATCTGGACAATTGTATTTGGAATATTACTTGTTCTTTTCTTTGTTCCTTCACTTATGTCAATGTTTGGATTTTCAAATGTTCAAAATAAAGTTGATTTGTCTGTTGCCTTAAAGGACATGAGAGAAGAAAAGATAGAAAAAATTGTGATTGAAAAAGATAACTTAGTTTTAACTTATAAAGATGGTTCAACAAAGTTAGCTACAAAAGAAGAAGGTGAAAGCCTTGCAAGTTTACTCGATAAGTCAAAAATTGATTCCACAAAACTTAATTTTACAATTACAGATCAAACATTCGCTAAAGCTATTGCAGAATTTTTAAGTATTGTCCTACCGATTGTTTTATTAGGAGGTTTTTTCTTTTACATAATGAAATCACAAACTAGAGGAGCACAGGACATATTTTCATTTGGTAAAAGTAAAGCTAAGATATTTGCCAAGGGTAAGCAAAATACAAAATTTGCCGATGTCGCTGGAGTTGATGAAGCTAAAAAAGAACTTATTGAGGTTGTAGATTTCTTAAAAAATCCAGAGAAGTTTAAAAAGATTGGAGCCAGAACTCCAAAAGGTGTTCTTTTGTTTGGACCATCCGGAGTTGGAAAGACACTTCTTGCAAAGGCTGTTGCTGGTGAAGCAAATGTTCCATTTTTCTCCATGGCAGGATCAGAATTTATGGAAATGCTTGTTGGAATTGGAGCTTCTCGTGTTCGAGATTTATTTGCTCAGGCCAAAGCTCAGGCCCCATCAATTATTTTTATTGATGAAATCGACGCAATTGGTAGGCAAAGAGGACGAAGTGGAATGGTTGGAGGACACGATGAAAGGGAACAAACATTAAATCAGATTTTGGTTGAGATGGACGGATTTACCCCAAATGAATCAGTTATGGTTTTGGCTGCAACCAATAGAGGTGATTTGTTAGATCCAGCACTCCTTCGTCCTGGGAGATTTGACAGAAGAGTAACTCTTGACATGCCTGACAAAGAAGGAAGAGATGACATCATGAAAATTCATGCTAGAGGTAAAAAGTTTGGTAAGAAGATAAATTGGGAAAAGATTGCAGAAAGAACCGTAGGTTTTTCTGGAGCTGATCTTGAAAACATGTTAAATGAAGCCGCAATCCAAGCTGCAAGAGGCGGTAAAGAGGAAATAGATATGCTTGATGTTGAAGAAGCAGCTACAAAGGTAAAAATGGGACCTGCTAAGAAAAGATTGCAAAGTGTTGAGGATAAAAAGATAACTGCTTATCATGAAGCAGGACACGCAATCGTAACCCACTTTACAAAAGGAATGGACCCAGTACATAGAATTTCAATCGTCGCTCGTGGTATGAGTTTGGGACACACTTTGATTCCACCTGCAGCTGACAGATCACATGATACTAAAACAAGGCTATTAAATCAGATCTCTGCCATGATGGGTGGACGTGCCGCTGAGCAGTTTAAATTTAATGAAATGACCTCAGGAGCCAGTAATGATATTGCAGTTGCAACAAGAATTGCCAGAGCTATGGTCGTTGAATGGGGAATGAGTGCTATGGGAACTGTTAACTATGGCCCTGACATGGGCGCAGGAGAATTTGGACAGACTGAATATTATCAAGAAAATGCAGTTGCTCCAGCAACACAAGAAAAAATTGACTTAGAAGTTAAAAAGATAATGGATAAAGGTTTGAAAGATGCAGAGGCCTTAATTAAAAAACACAAAGTAAAATTAGAAGAAGTTGCAAAGGCACTTCTTAAAACTGAAACAATTGATAAGGAAGAATTTGAAAAACTTGTTGGCAAGAGGATAAATGATGATGAGAAAATAATGTTAGAAAAAGTATCTTCCAAGTAAGGCTACCCCCAAAAACTTCACTGATTTACCTAAAAAAGTTGCTAAAAGAAACTTTTTGATAGGGTAATTGGTTGCTCCTGCAAATATTCCTGCTAAATCAAATAGTGGATTTGGAATTGCAGCCAGTACAAAAATAGTCAAAAAACCTGATTTTGTCATCCATTTTTCAACAGATTTAAAATGCTTGTGATCTTTAATAGCAACTTGTCCTCCAATTCCTGCCATGAATCCTGTCAGTTCACCAATCGTTGCACCAAGGGCTACTATAAGGCCAACAAGGATGGGGTTATAGATAGATCCGCCAATGAAGGCAGATAGTATTACTGGCGCAGGAATGACAACTGTGGCGTTCCCTAAAATGCTGATTAAAAATATCCCAAATATTCCATAACCTTGAAGCCTTGCCAAATCGTTTCTAAAGTAAATAATTAGTCCACTGATTAAAATTGATCCAAAAATCATCAAATATTTAATTACTTTTTCTTTCTTCATGTATATAGATTAAAATATAGCATATGCAAAATAAATTAGTAGTATTTGATGGAAATGCGTTGATGCACAGAGCCTTTCATGCGATACCACCACTTACCACAAAAGATGGAGAAGCGATTAACGCTGTATATGGTCTTATTTCGATGTTAATCAACATTGTTGAGAATTTAAAACCAACACATATTATTTTTTGTTTTGATGAAAAAGGTCCAACTTTTAGAAATGAACTACTCTCAACTTATCAATCGCAACGACCTGAAACTTCACATGATCTTATCTCACAATTCTCTAAGGCTCGTGATTTTTTAACGTCAGTAAATATTCCAGTGTATTCAAAAAGTGGTTACGAAGCAGATGATGTAATAGGAACTATTGCAGAGCAGTACAAAGTACATAGTACAGAGTACAAAGAATTGATAATAGTGACGGGGGATAGAGACATACTCCAATTAGTAGACGATTCAAAAAACATAAAGCTCTTCATGCCGATTGGAGGGCTTGCCAATGGCAAGATTTTTGCGGAAAAAGAAACATTTGAAAGGATGGGGGTTGAGTCTTCTCAAATCCCAGATTATAAAGCCCTTGTTGGTGACCCATCAGATAATTACTTCGGAATTAGTGGAATTGGGCCAAAGACAGCTAATACGCTTTTGGCCAAGTACAAGACCTTAAGTGGAATATATGAACACATAAATGAAATTCCAGAGAAGCTTCGCGAAAAACTTGTCAAAGGCGAAGAATCAGCAAAGCTTTCATATAAACTTGCAACAATTGTCAGAGATATGTCAATTGAAATTGATGTCGACTCTGCGGATAAATGGGATCTAATTTCAAGTCAGGTCCTGAACTTATTTCAGGACTTCGGATTCAAAACTTTAACTGCTAGAATAAAGAAATTAGGTGAACAAATAGAAAAAGAAAAACAAGGGAGTCTTTTTAGCATATGAGATTCAATCTACGATTATGATATACAAGCTACGCTTATGAAAGTTGCAATTGTACATGATTATATAAAGGAATTTGGGGGGGCAGAGCGTGTATTGGAAACACTTCATGAAATCTATCCAGATGCAGATGTTTACACATCAGTTTACTTACCTAAATTTTTGGGACCTCACAAAGAAAGATTTGATAAATGGAAAATACACACATCTTTCTTACAATTTATACCTTTTAATTCAAAACTAATAAGCCTTGCAAGATTTGTTGCTCCATTAATGTTTTTTCAATTTGATTTAACAAAATACGATTTAGTAATAACATCGACTACTGGTACTTACACAAGCCCAAGCTATTTAAGGACGGGAGACAAAACATTGCATATATGTTATTGCCATACTCCTCCGAGATATTTATATGGTTATGCTGTCGCTAATGACTGGACTAACAATTGGTTTAGAAAAATACTTTTGAGTTTAGGCCAAATACCGATGCATTTCTTAAGAATTTTAGATTTTAAGTTTGCACAAAGGCCTGATTATTTTATATCTAATTCTAACGAAGTAGCTTCAAGAATTAAAAAATTTTATCGAAGAAATGCTACAACTATTTATCCTCCTGTTGAACTTAATCATGTTGTAAAAAATGTCAAAAAACAAGATTTTCTATTGGCTGGTGGTAGACTCTCAAGAGCAAAACGAATTGATCTTGCTATTGAAGCCTGCAATAGGCTCAATTTAAAATTAAAAGTATTTGGAAAAGGGTTTGGAAATATAAGAGATGAATTATCAAAAATATCATCTAAAAATATTGAGTTTGTTGGAGAAGTAACAGATTCAGAAAAAATGAAATTATTTGCAGAGTCCCGAGGCTATATTTTGCCTGCAGATAATGAGGATTTCGGAATTGTGGCGGTTGAGTCGATGGCATCTGGAACTCCTGTAATTGCATATCGTTCTGGAGGGCTAATAGAATCAATTGTTGATGGCAAAACTGGCATATTTTTTGATGAACTTAGTGTTAATAGCGTTGTTGATGCAATCAAAAGATTTCAGAAAATGAAATTTAAAACAGAGGACTGTGTAAATCAGGCAAAGAAATTTAGTAAAGAAAGGTTTAAAAAAGAAATGCTACAATTTGTACATGCAAAGCTTAAAGAAAAGTAACATTGCCCCACTTGTAATCATTTTGTTATCAATTATCTCAGTATTTTTAATTTCAAGAACTTTAACTTATATGATCTTAGTTCAAAAATCGCTACCTTCATATTTATTTTTAGACTTCGGTTTCTTTAGACTTCACCATTTTGTTTATGGAAATATTTTAATTACTATTACAAGTTTCTTGGCAATTGGACTAGGAATTAGGAAACATAAAAATTGGTTTGCATTGTTTTATGGTATCGGACTTGGACTTGTTTTGGACGAGTTTCTTCTTTGGATGGGGGATACAAAGCAGCTTACAAGTATTGTTTTGTTTATTCCACATTCGGCAACAATAATTGCAATCGTTTCTATTTTTATCGCTTCGATCATTGTGATTAGATTATATGAATTACGCCACGTTTTTAAGAAAAAATAATATGCAAATAAATAAATCTTTAAAAACACTTTTTGCACTTAATTCAATTTTTGTATTTGGTGGGTCACTTTTTGGACCACTTTATGCAATTTATGTACAAGGACTAGATGATAAAATAGTCACAGTCAGTTTATCTTGGGCTATCTTTATGGTTTCTTCAACTTTATTCATGTATTTTGTTTCAAAATATGGAGATAGGGTTAAAGAACAAGAATATTTGTTGGCAGGAGGATTTTTAGTAAGGGCTATTGCTTGGCTCGGATATCTTTTTGTCACAAACATAACTGGACTTATTTTAATTCAAGTTGTTTTAGGATTGGGAGAGGCATTAGGAACTCCCGCTTGGAATGCAATTTTTGCAAAACACTTAGATGGTCACAAAGAGATTATGGATTATTCTAATTGGAATATTATTAACAATTTATTAGTAGCATTATCTACAATTTTGGGTGGAATACTTGTGACCTATTTTGGATTTAGTGTTTTGTTTGTGGCGATGAGTATGCTTGCTCTAGTTTCATTTGCAGGAGTATTAATTACACCAAGGAGGGTACTTTAAATGCCGGAATTACCAGAGGTTGAGTCAATAAAATTACAACTTGAGAAGTTTATCATTGGATCGAAGATCCAAAATATAGAAGTACGAAACAAGAAGTATGAAATAGATACAAAAGACATAGTCGGGCAGAAGATAATTGGGGTAAGAAGGTTTGCAAAACAGTTATCAATAGACCTTGATAATAATTATTCAATCATGATTCATGTCAAAATGACAGGCCAGTTAATTTACAAAGGTTCGAAACTATCAGCTAAACGCTATGGCGAAGCTGAAATTCATACGCTATCACCTAAAGTTATAGGCGGACTTGGGGGAAAACACACTCATGTTATTTTTCATCTTGATGATGGAGATTTGTATTACAACGATGTTAGACAATTTGGATGGATTAAAGTAGTTAATAGCGAACAGGTAATGGCGAATAGGTATGCACCAGAGCCCTTCGGCTTCGCTCAGGGTAAGCCCCCTAAACTTACACTGGAGTATTTTTCAAACTTATTATCTAAGTCAAAACGTAACATTAAAGTTCTCTTGATGGATCAAGCCAAGATCGGGGGAATAGGGAATATCTATGCCAATGACGCCCTCTGGGCGTCAGGGGTTAGTCCAAAGCGTATAGCGTCTAGTTTAACCACAAAAGAACAACAAAAACTATATGACTCGATTCATGCTGTTCTCAAGGCTGGACTTAAATACGGTGGGGCCTCAGAACTTGCTTTTGTTACTCCTGATGGTAAAGAAGGAGAATATCAAAATCATAGTTTGGTATATGGACATACAGGTGAGATTTGTAATTCATGCAAGGTTAATAAAATCGAGAAGTTTTTCTTAGGAGGTAGAGGAACATACTGGTGTAATAATTGCCAAATATAAAATTTATTATGGATCTATTAAGTAAAGTTAAAGCATTATATAAATTACATTATAAGGTTGGTGAGTTAAACGGTGTCCATTACGATTACACATGTCCATCATTAACCAATTACCCACATCAGTGGTTATGGGATTCTTCATTTCATTCAATAGTTTTATCTAATTTTGATATTAATCGGGCTAAAAGAGAAATTTTAACTTTGTTTTTAAACCAATCTGAAAATGGATTTGTACCATGTGTAACGATCTGGAAAAAAAGATTTCCATTCGAGGAGATGTTTTATATGACTAAAATAACGCAACCTCCTGTTCCACCAATTGCTGTAGAAATCATATATCAGAAATCTCATGATATAAAATTTTTGAATGAGACGTATCCCAAATTAGCTTTATTTATGGATTGGTTTTATGAAAAACGTGATTTAGATAACATAGGTCTCATAAAGATAATTCATCCTTGGGAGACTGGAATAGATAGTAGCCCAGCCTTTGATAAACAACTTGGTGTCAAGATTAATAATCCTAGTTTTTTTGAAGTTATGGCAAGATTTTATTGGATAATATTTAACAAAAAATTTGCATCAGAAAATGTATTAATGAACAGTATTTATGCAAAGTCTTTAAAATCTATGTCTCGATTGGCTAATATAGTTAATAAAACAGACGATGCCAAAAAGTATAATACTAGATACAAGCAAGCAGTTGATTCCTTAATAAAATATTGCTGGTCCGATACCGACAAAATTTTTTATGATTTGGACAATGATCGAAAACAAATTAAGATAAAAACAATTTCATCGTTAATGCCTTTAATAATTGAAGATTTACCTAAAAAATATGTGGTAAATTTAATTAGTAAACATTTATTAAATAATAAGGAATTTTGGTCAAATTATCCATTGTCGTCAGTATCTATGGATGAGAAAACATTTAACCCAGGCAAAAGTATAGTTTTGTGGCGGGGACCTACTTGGATAAATACAAATTGGTTTTTGATAAAATCTCTTATATATTTTGGTTATACTAGGGAAGCTAATGATTTAATATTAAAAACAAAATTCCTTGTTGAACAAAAAGGATTTTGGGAATTTTATAATCCAGATACAGGGGAAGGTTATGGTCAGCCAAATCTTAGCTGGTCAGCGCTAGTTCTAGATATTATTAATTTACAAAAATGAAAAGAAACAAATTACATTGGATTCACTTAATGGCAGTGTTTATCTTGGGAGTTTATTTTGTACTGTCAAAAGTTAATTTAGCTCATGCTTTATTAAGAGATGGCTTTGTTGCAACATTTATGCAATTGTTTGTTTTTGGGACAATTTTTACATATGTTTTCTTGTATCTTTTTTCTCACGAAAAGTTTTTTCCTTTTGCAAAAGACATTGAAAAACAAGAAGAAAAAAAAGAAAAGAAATATCTCAAAAAATATATTCACCATGGCAAAATATTGGCAACTTTTTTAATTGGAACAATTGGAGGACCGATTTTTTTATCTCTCACAACACGAATTTTATTAAACAACTTTAAGTATAAATATATTTTTGTACTGATAACAAGTTTTATATCGACCATAATAACAACAATTCTTGCAACAGGTATCGTCCAGTTATTTATTTAATTACTTATGAATGACACATACAAAATAGCTTTAGAAGAACTCAGATCTAATTATGGGGAATTTGGTATTTATGCAAATCCATTTAAGCATCGACAATATTGGGCGAGAGATAGTTTCATCGCTTCCTACGGAGCTTGTTCTGTTGGAGATTTTGATCATGTAAAGAAAAACTTAAATACATTTATAGAATTTCAAAGGAGTGACGGTCACATACCGGCAAGAATAGAGGAAAATTATCATATTTTAACAGTCTTAGGCATCTATTTGAAAAGACCAAATTTAAAATCCTTACACAAACAAAGTCAGCCGTGGGCTGGTGATGTGGTAGATTCGAACTCATGGTTTATTATAAGTGCAATTAATTATGTTAAAGCCTCTGGTGATGTCAATTGGTTCAGAAAAAACAAAGAACCTCTCCGTTTAGCTGCTGATTGGCTTATTTCGAAATTGGGCAATAATGGACTTATAAAAGAAGGATTCACAGCTAATTGGTCTGATTGTAATCTGGTAAGCGGAAACACAATTTATAATAATGTTTTGTTGTGGAAGGCCCTAAATGATTTAGAATATTTTGACTTGGCAGATGAATTAAAGAAAAATATTAATAAATATTTATGGGACGTCGATAAAAATTATTTTATACACTATATTGGTCCGTATGGAGGACTAAATAAAGAATTTTATTCGGATGGAAATTTGCTTGCAATTTGGTGGGGATTAGCAGATAAAGAACAATCAGAAAAAATTCTTAAATATATAATTGATAATAAATTAAGTACAAAATTTATTCCAATAGGCTATCCAAGGCTTGTTTGGTGGGACAGTATTATTAATTTTTTAATTTTTCCAATGTACAAAACTAATTATTCTTTTTTGCTGTGGTCATGTGTATATACTCTTTTACTTGATAAAACGAATTCGATTTCGGAAATTGCTAAGATATCTGATATCATTGCAAAATATGGTACCTGTCATGAAGTCGTGACAAACGAGGGAAAGCCAGTCGACATACTGTTTTATAATTCTCAAAAAGGTATGGCTTGGACGTCTGGTATGTACATATATGCGGTAAATAGATTAAATAATGCATGATTCAGAAAATAATATTATCCAATTTCAGAAATTTTGAAAAAAGAGAGATTGAATTTGGTGAAGGGATAAACATTATTAATGCCCCCAATGCTTCAGGAAAAACAAATATTTTAGAAGCTATTTTTATGCTCTCACTTGGTAAAAGTTTTAAAACAAGAAAGATTGATGAATGCATCAAGTATGAAGAAAGTATAGCAAGTATTACAGGTAATACAGGTGGTACTAATTTAGAAATAAAGATAACTACTGGCGAAAATGGTTGGTCAAAAAAGAGACTTCTTGTAAATGGTGTACCTAGAAGATTAGTCAACTTTGCAGGGAATATTAAGACAGTCTTGTTTGCGCCTCAAGATCTGGAACTCGTAACTGATGGACCATCCCTCAGGCGTAATTTTTTGGATAATGTTTTATGTGTTACTGATAGAGAATATAGAAGATCACTTTTGTCATATGAAAAAGGTGTAAGACAAAGAAACAGACTCTTAATGCAAATCAGAGAGAATGGAGCTTCAAGATCAGGTCTTATTTTTTGGAATCAATTGTTAATTAAAAATGGAGATTTTATAAGCAATTCCAGAAGAAATTTAATTGAATTTATAAATAATTTAGGGAAATGTAATCTGCAGTATGATCCGTCAAGTATAAGTGAGAGTAGACTCGAACAATATAAAGATGCAGAAGTGGCCTCAGCCACAACTCTTGTTGGTCCTCATCGTGATGATTTTGTATTTTTAAAAGATGACAGAAATATAGCAAGCTATGGCTCAAGGGGTCAGCAAAGAATGGAAGTTTTGTATTTGAAACTCGCAGAACTCGCATATGTTGAAGGAAAAACTGAGATGAAACCAATTTTGCTTCTTGACGATATCTTCTCGGAGTTAGATCATGTCAATAGAAAAATTGTTATGGAAGCAATTAATAATCATCAGGTAATAATTACGTCTGCAGACGAACATAATATCACAGGAATTATGAATGACGAATTACGAATTATAAATATAAATCTATGACGGCAGAACAATGGTGGGTAGTTCAGCCTCCTCATATTAAGATGACTGATTCTCGTGCTAGGGCATTATTAATAGGTCAAGCTGAGACAAAAAATAACGACGAATGGGTTTTTGTGCAAGCAAACGCTTCAACAATTATTCCACCAAAAGAAGCAATTAAGATTGTGCCCGCGGATCAGAGATTATCATTACATCATCCAAATCAGAATGCAGTTCTTGTTTATGGAGAAAAAGATTAATTCTTATTTGCTAGTTTAGAAAGGCTAATCGTTACCAATACTGCAAGAGTTGTAACAATTATTGCGTAAATTGAAAGTGAAATTAATCCCGAAGCTCCTCCTACAAGTGGTTTAATGTAAGTAGTTACAACTTCCTTAATTAGTTCATTCCACGCAAGTGCTGCTACAAGGCCAAAACTAGATGTAGAAAGTTTCAATATTTCTGACATTACTTCTTTATGTATTTTTGTCTTGGATTTCCGCATAATTTGCAGTAATATAAATATATGTACTCTCCAAAGTATAACATCACTAACAAAATTTTAAAAAATATTGGAGTTATTGAGGGTTCTCGTGAAGTTATAGACAATGCTCCGCTTGTACCAAGCTACGAAAAACAGTTTCAAACTGATGCAAGAGCAAGAACTATTCACCATGGAACTCATATTGAAGGGAATGAATTAAATCTTTTGCAGACAAAAAAGATACTTGAAGGGCAAGAGGTTTATGGCCGCCCACGAGATATACAAGAAGTAGTCAATTATAGAAATGTAATGACTCTTCTTGATGAACTTGTTTTCAAAAAAGGAGATTTAAATCTAGAAACTTTATTAGATATTCACAAAACTACCGTTGAAAAGATTATTGCTGAGGAAAAGGTTGGTGTATTAAGAACTACGCAGGTTATTATAAAAGAAGAAGGAACTGATAAAGTTGTATTAAAACCACCACCATTTATTGAAGTTCCATATCTTTTGGAAGATTTTTTTACTTGGTTAAACTCGGCTGAGTCGAAAGAAATTCATCCAGTTCTTCGAGCTGCAATTGCTCACTATGTGTTAGTTGCAATTCATCCTTTTGTTGAAGGAAATGGACGTACAGTACGAGCGTTTACTCAATTACTTTTGATGAAAGAAGAATTTGATATCAAAAAGTTTTTCTCGTTAGAAGAAAACTTTGATTCAGATCTGGCCAGTTATTATGACGCCCTTTTTCAAGTCGACAAAGAATCTCAAAATATAGTTTCTAGAAATTTAACTCCATGGATTGAATATTTCAGTCAAGTAGTTGCTGTTGAAATGTCTAAGATAAAAGAAAAAGTGAGAAAACTGTCTCTAGATACTAGGATGAAAGTTAAGTTTGGAGAACAAATTGCATTAAGTGAACGTCAAATGCGTTTGATGGAATACATTGCAGATCAAGGCGGCGCTCCGATGCCTGAATTAAGGAAGCTCATTCCTATGGTTTCAGAAGATACGATTCTGCGTGACTTAAAAGCCCTACAAGAAAAGAATATAATTAAAAAAGAAGGTAGTACAAAGTCAGCACGATACGTGCTGGTAGTGAATAGGTAATAGCGTACAGCGTAAAGGGAACTAATAATACAATATGAAAATAGAAAGTTATAAAGATCTAATAGTTTGGAAGAAATCAATGGAACTAGCGGAGTTGGTTTACAAACTTACTGATAATTTTCCTAAGTCTGAGGTTTTCAGTTTATCGAATCAGATAAGAAGAGCTGTTGTCTCAATTCCTTCTAATATTGCTGAAGGTTGGGCAAGAAAAGGACTTGGTGAGTATATTCAGTTTTTACATATTTCTTCTGGCTCGGCATCAGAAGTCGAGACACAACTTCTACTATCAAAAAAATTAAATTTTGGAAACATGGATCATTATCAACAAGCTGAAGTTATATTGTCTGAAATACAAAAAATGTTATATGTTTTGATAAAGAAATTAAAAGAAAAGAAATAGTCCTATACGCTATTAACTTTTCGCTATAACCTAATTATATGACACCAAAAGATCCACAATTTTTATATATGATACTAGTGTTACCAAGTCTTTTTGGTTTAACTTTAATGGGCGAAGGGATGTATAAATGTATTCATGAAGAGTGGAGTGGATTAATAAGTGTTTTTTTTGGATTATTGTTTATTTGCATGGTCGTTTTTGCCTATCTATTTTTCTCTACAAACATGCCTGGTGTAAGTGTACAATTCTAGAAATATGCTTTTTAGTAAATTCAATCAGTATTTAGAAAGACTTGAAAAGACTCAATCAAGACTTGAAATAACTGCAATTCTAAAAGAATTGTTTGACGAAACTTCTGAACAAGAAATTAGGGAAGTCGTTTATTTATCACTTGGAATACTTGCTCCAAATTATGAAAGCATTCTTTTAAATTTGGCTGAAAAAATGGTGGTAAGAGCGATAGCGATTGCCTATGACAGAGATTTGGATGAGGTCACTAAATTATATAAAACTGAGGGTGATTTGGGAAATGTGGCAGAGAAACTTGCGCAGTACAAAGTACTGAGATACAGCTTCGCCATAAGTACTAAGTACTCAGTACACGATGTGTACGAAAAACTCGTTGAAATAGCAAAAGATGGAGGAGAGGGGTCACAAGATAGAAAAATAGAAAAATTTGCAGAGCTACTTAAGAATTTGGATCCACTGTCGGTTAAGTATGTGGCAAGAATTCCAGTAGGTAAACTTCGACTTGGTTTTTCTGAAAAGACAGTTCTTGACGCTTTAGGTATTGGAGACGAAGCTTACAATATAAGACCGGATATAGGATATATTGCAGAAAACTCAAAAAACCAAAAACTCAAAGATGTGATTCCTAAAATCGGCGTGCCTGTCGTACCAATGCTTGCTGCTCGCCTTAATTCCACTACTGAAATGATTAAAAAAATGGGAGAAGTCTCAGTTGAGCCTAAATTTGATGGGCTCCGCATCTTTATTCATTTCAAACGTGGGTTTCCAGTTCAGATTTTTACTCGTAATATGAACGCCATAGACATTAATACTTTTCCTGAACTTTTAGAAGTTGGCAAATTTATTAAAGCAGATGAAGTAATTTTAGATACAGAGGCAGTAGGACTCGATCTAGAGAGGGAAATGTTTTTAGATTTTCAAAAAACGATTCAAAGGCGTAGAAAACATGAGATAGAAAAAAACTCAAATGAAATTCCGTTACAATTTCAAGTCTTTGACATTTTGCTGATAGATGGCAAAAGCTTAATAGACGAACCATATATAATTAGGAGGGAGGAATTAGTAAAGAGGATTGAGAACGGCAAATTATTAAGAGTTGACGAAAATACTATTACAAAAGATCCAGAAGTTATCAAAGCACTTCATGAGAAGTATCTAAAGATGGGACTAGAAGGGGTTGTTGTTAAAAAATCAAATGGAAAATATGTCTCAGGTAGAACTGGTTGGAATTGGGTCAAAATGAAAGAAGAAGAGGGCATGGAAGGACGTCTCTCTGACACTCTAGACTGCATTGTAATGGGCTACTTTAGTGGAAAAGGTAAACGAGCACAGTTTGGATTAGGAAAGATATTAGTAGGCATCAAAGATGGAGACAGAATATTGACTCTAACTAAAGTTGGTACGGGATTAACTGAAGATATGTTAGTTCAGATTAGAAAAAGATTAGACAAATTAGAAAGTAAAGAGAAACCTAAAGAATATGAAGCACAAAAGGACCTAATTCCTGACGTTTGGGCTATCCCAAGCTTGGTTGTTGAAGTGTCGGCTGACAGTATCTCTAAAAGTACAAAGCATTCACTTGGATTATCACTTCGTTTCCCGAGGTTTTTGAAAATTAGGGAAGATAAAGGTCTTAATGAAGCCACAACATTGGAAGAATTAAAAAATATTGCTACTGCTTCTTGACAATAAGTACATAATGTACATATAATATTTGTATATGAATTATATTGTATCCTTCACTGATTTTAGAAAAAACATAAGCAAATTTTCAGATATGGTTAACATGGGTAAAACTGTGACTGTAAATGACGAAAAAAGAGGTATTTCTATGTTTAAGATTGTTAAGGCTGATGAAGATAATTTTGACTGGGATGATTATATGAAATTTATTGAAAAAATAGGTGGAAGTGGATTTTTATCAAGTGACGCTAATATTAAATCTATGAAAAGATTTAGAGATAGTTTTAATAAAAGGTTTGAAGAAGCAAGAAAGAGATGAAATTCAGCTTGAGGCTATGAGATTCAGTTTGAAACCATGAAAATAGTAGTAGATACATCAGTAATTATTGATTACACAAGGGCTAATTTGGGTTCATTTGCAACTTTATTAAACGATTCAAAACTAGGGAACTGTGATTTATACATACCCTCAGTTGTAATTACAGAACTTTGGTCAGGAAAAGAAACTAAAGGTAAAAAAAGTGAAGAAAAGTTAGAAAAGATATTAAGTTTGTTTAAGATTATTAATCTTGACCAGAAAACGGCAAAACTTGCAGGAACAATTTCAAGGGACTCAGGCATTTTTGGCTTTGATGCCATAGTAGCCGCAACTGCTATAGAATTAGGTGCTCAGGTAGCAACTAGTAACACAAAACACTTTTTGAAAATTAAAAATCTTAAATTATGGAAAAGCACAAAATAGATATTCTCCCTGAGGCACCACGATTAAGAGCACTTCTTGGACCTTCTTTTATCCTTCTTGGTTTAGGTTTGGGGAGTGGTGAGTTAATTCTTTGGCCATATTTAACTTCTAATTGGGGAATGGGGATGATTTGGGGTGCAGTATTAGGAGTTACTTTTCAATTTTTTATTAACATGGAAATTGAAAGATACACTCTGGCAAAGGGGGAAAGTGTTTTTGTTGGCTTTGCCAGACGTTACAAATACTTGCCGTTTTGGTTCATCTTGTCTACTTTTTTTGCTTGGATTTGGCCTGGAATTATAGCAATATCAGCAAAACTTCTTCAATCTGTAATAGGCGTTTTTGACGTCAGGTTAATAGGGATTGCCATGATGATTATAATTGGTGCCATTTTAACTGTTGGATCAGGTTTGTATAAAAAAGTAGAAAAAATATCAACCATTTTAATTTCTGTTGCAGTTCCTGCAATTTTTATATTGGCAGCTTACATTGCAACTAAAAGCGACTGGACTGATCTCTCCAAGGGAATTGTCAACTTTCCTCAGCTTCCAGCAGGAGTTCCATTTGCATCATTTTTGGCAGCATTTGCTTTTGCTGGGGCAGGAGGAAATTTAAATTTGGCTCAGAGTTTTTATATTAAAGAAAAGGGCTATGGAATGGGAAAATATGGAAGTAAAATTTCAAGTATCCTCGCAGATTCCTTTCGAGAGTTAAAGTTGGAGGGATCTCGATTTGAAATTAATAGTCAGTCTTTAAAGAAATTTAACGATTGGTGGGAGGTAGTTAATTTGGAACATTTTCTGGTGTTTTGGTTAGGTGGAACAGTTTCGATTTTGATGCTATCTCTTCTTGCTTATGCCACTACCAATAATATGCAAGGGTTACCATCAGGAGTATCGTTTATTATTTATGAAGCTGCAGTAATTGGACAAATTGTTAACAAATTTGTAGGAGCGTTGTTTCTGGTTGTTGGTAGTTTTATGCTATTTAATACCCAACTTACGGTGCTTGATGCAACAAGTAGAATTATGGCAGAAAATTTTTTAATTCTTAAGAAGGTAGGAAATCTAGCTAAATTTTACTACGTTTTTCTTTGGACTCAAATTGCATTTGGAATAATAATATTATTATTCGAGTTTGATCAGCCTCTTTTATTACTTACAATCTCTGCAGTCCTAAATGCAATTGCTATGTTTGTTCATGTTGGATTAACCTTAAATTTAAATATTAGAGATTTGGAAAAAGAAATAAGACCAAATTTATTTAGAATAGTGATGGTTGTAGTAGCTTTTCTATTCTTTGGCTACTTTAGTTTTAGGACAATAGCTGCTATATTTTAAATATTAGATTCGAGGTGATAGAGAAAATGGCAGAAGCAAAAACAGTTACAGGACTTAAAAAAGAAACTTCAGGAGCATTGGCCTACGTGTTAGGGCCAATCACAGGAGTTTTATTTTTAATAATAGAGAAAGATCCATTTGTTAGATTCCATTCTATGCAATCAATCGTGGTTTTCGTTGGTTTATTTGCATTGCAAGCGATGTTAGGTTTAACGATAATCTTGGCAATTTTAGTTCCATTAGTTGGAATAGTTAGCTTTGTATTATGGCTTATGTGTATATATAAGGCATGGCAAGGTGAAGAGTGGGAAGTTCCATTCCTAGGAAAGTTCGCAAGACAGATCTTGAAGAAAGCTTGATTCTTAAAGCTTTAAGAAGAAAAATACTCTCGATTAATCGGGAGTATTTTTTTTGCCGTATGTTATAATTTTTTTATGTTGGTTGGTATAAACTCCAAACAAGCTGGTAGGCTTTCTAGCTTTTTCTTTGACGTTGCAAAAGGTATAGCACTTGGAATTTTTGGACTATCGATCACTACTCCCGACATTTCGTTGTTTGCGTTGATTTCAAATATATTTATTGGCATGTTTATGATATATTTATGTGTAAAGGTTGGGATGTTTTTACTAAACGAAAATGATTAATTACAAATTAGCGTTAGGTGTTTTTTGGTTAATTGTGGGGCTGATTGTTTTTGGCGGGTCAATATTGGTTTACTCACTTAAAAATAAGCCTAAGAAAAAAAATAAAAAATAAGATGGAAATTTGGATGATATTAATGATTACTGGAATGTCTCTAGGTCTTGCTGGGGGATTTATCCTTCAATTCATGCTTCCTAAGAAAAAATAAGTTAACCTCAATTCTTCTTTGCTTGTCCAATAGAAGAATTGAAAGAAGAAAAGACACCCCTGCCAAAATATTGAATTCAATTTGTTTCGCTCATACATTGTTTGCATGACTCCATCGGGATAAACCCTCGTCAGATAGATGCAAACATTTTAATTGAATTCGCTCCATTAAATTGAAATCAAATTTTGGAAGGGGGAACTGACAATACTGTCTGATAAATGTTATTATTCAGTAATGAAACTAATTGTTGGTTTAGGAAATCCTGGAAGTAAATATACTCATAACAGACATAATGTTGGGCATATGGTAATTGATGAATTGCAGCCATCGACACGTATCAAAGGGCTGATAATTAAAAAAACTGATAGTTTTATGAATGATTCTGGTTTTTTTGTTAAAAAACAAATGTCGAAATACCCAAGCGTTTCAACTTCAGATCTTTATATAATTCACGACGACCTAGATATCCCTCTTGGAACTTTTAAAATTCAATTTGGAAAAGGACCAAAGGGACATAATGGAATTATTGATATCGAAGAAAAGTTAGGAACGAGTGAATTTTGGCATGTTCGTGTCGGTGTCGATAACAGAGATACGGAAAACAGAGTAAAAGGGGATGAATATGTCTTGCAAGACTTTACAGAAGAAGAAAAAATAGTTTTAGACCGTGTTATAAAACAAATATGCAATCAATTGGCTAGTTAGAGTTAACGAGTCCAATATCTTTTTTTATTTCTTCAAGTAAATCCGCATATTTTTGGTTGCTTCCTAACATCTTGTCTTGTGTTAATTCGATCTTCTCTTTGGTTATATCTTTGTCAAAAGCTTCCAGTAGGTAATTTGTCAAGAACAATTTGCTTGCCTTTTTTGCGAGTGCATCGTAATCGATGTCGCCAAGTATTTTTTTATTTTTAAAAACACCCGAAATTAATGAGCTTATGCTATCAACAGAGTCTGTTAAATCTCGAGCGTAGTCTTCCTCGCTTGGCACGCCATCGGTTTCATATATTTTTTTTCCGGTAAAGCTATCCAAATCTAATGGTGTGGGAACTCCTTGCCAATTACCAATATGCATAAAACCTCCATGAATTTCTAGTCCTCTGATTCGTCCTGTAACCATGCCAGCATTTGCAGGATAATATTCACCAAAATACCTAATGAGATCTTCATTGCTAGTAGTGAAGTCTTTGCATCGTGGAGTTCCTGGTATAAGTCCTTTGTCTCGGTATTTCATTGCTGTGTTTAGCCAACGAAATATCGGGTCCATCGTTTCTTTTAGTTCTCCTGTCTTTGCTGCACTCTCGATATCTTGAAGTCTGGTGTCTGATTGAACATCTCGTGTCAAAATTACAAATTGAGATTTATCCAAATATTTAAGTGCATTATTAAGATATGTTTTTCGCTCAGCTTTGAGTAAATCAGTTTTAAAAGTTAGCTTGCCCCAAAAAATATTACTTAGCTCTTTCCTGCATTCTTTAGCTCTTTGTTTCTTCCATTCTTTTACTTTAACTTTTGTGTTACTCCCATCCTCATTTTCTATCCAGATTTCTTCAATGATTTTAACCTCTCTCGGAAATTCTGTTGGTATTCCATTTTCTCTCATAACTTTTGAAACCTGAACAACTCTATCTACCATATCTAGATCCATTAATCCCATTGCGTGTACACCTAAATCATTAAAACGATATTCTGATAAATATGGTGTTGCATCCATGGTTGACCCCTTGTCTGTTGTATCACCGTAGACGTCTGCTTCATTTACACCGCCTGACAAAACTCTAATTTTACCTTCAGTATCTAAATTATGTGTAACATTTCGACCGTGATGAATACTATTTCTTCTCCGCGTTAAATCATATTTTCCTGAACTGACTACAACTTTTGCAGAATAATCATCAGTTTTTTTAAAAGGTCTATCTGTTAGATCTTGAAACTGAGGTAAATTTCTAGCTTTTATATATTCGGTACGCAAAATGTCGGCCATTTTTTATGTTAACATGTAATGTATTCTTTTTAAACAAATATGCAATCAATTGGCTCTTTAGTTTCTAAAAAATTTAACCCATCTGACACTGACAAGTATGTATCTCAGGAGTTTCAGAAATATGCCTATGAATTAGCTAAGGAACTTGAGGATTTACCTCATAAATCTCTATACATGAGACTTGCTAAAAATACCCCCAGAGGTTTAATGGAATCAGCTCGTGGCTTTGTAAAAGATGCTACAAACGCAAAATCAAAGGGTAGACTTTATATGTGGAAGCTGAAACAGCTTAAAGATTCTGCTAAACTGAAGCATGCCACAGTTTCTTAATGGAAATTATATTGATCTAGTTATTCTTCTAATCCTAGTCTTTTATATATCTGAAGCATTTCGTCATGGATTCTGGATAATACTTGCAGATTTCACATCCTTTTTTGGGTCGCTTATTCTTTCACTTAGATTTTACAAATATGTTGCATTATTTTTGAAAGCCAATTTTTCGCTTAATTTGTCTGTTGCGAATGCAATTGATTATTTGTTTGCAGCAATTATCTTTGAATCGATACTGGCCTTTGTAACAGCGTATCTAATACATAAGCTTCCAGATAAAATTAGGAAACACAGACTAAACAAATGGTTTGGAGTCATTCCTGCGATGGGGGAAGGTTTAATAATTATTGCTTTCATTTTGACCTTGATGATGGCTTTGCCAATTAAACCTCAAGTAAAAACGGATATTTCAGAATCTAAAATTGGCGGAGTTATATTAGACAGAGCGACAGCTGTTGAAAAATCACTAAATGAAGTTTTTGGTGGTGTAATAAACGATTCTTTGACTTATTTTACTGTTAATCCAAATAGTAAAGATACAATAAATCTTGACGTTGGAACCTTAGATCTAAAAGTTGATGAAAAATCTGAAAAAGAGTTGTTTGTATTGGTAAATAATGAGCGCAAAAAGATAGCAATTCGTGAACTAACTTGGGATCCTAAAATTGTTCTTTTGTCGAGAGAGTATGCAACTGATTTGTGGACTAGACACTATTTCAGTCATTACTCTCCAGAAGGCAAAAATGTAGGAGATAGACTTAACCTAACTAAAATTAATTATTCTTATGCTGGCGAAAATTTGGCTTTGGCACCAACAATAAAAACTGCACATTCTGGGCTTATGGCTTCAAAAGGTCATAGAGAAAATATATTAAATCCGAGGTTTTCCAAAATGGGAATAGGGGTGATTGATAATGTATTTTATGGAAAGATCTTTGTACAAGTATTTACCGATTAGCATATAATAAATAAACTATGAAAAAATATATTATTAACAATTTTTTAATTTGGCTTGGATATTTTGTATTTTTAGTTGTTGTAAATAGTATGTATTCATTTAGCTATTGGCCACTTTATATTGGAGGATTAGTTGGATTATTTATTATGCCTGATCTTGATCATCTGCTTTATGTGTTTGTGTTTAAACCGCAAGAACTTACTTCCCAGAGGATTATTGCACTTGTTCATAACAGTCCTTACAAGGACGTCTTAAGACTCTTGTATGATACTGCTGATGAAAGAATTGACCTGATATTTCACACTCCACTTTTCCAAATTATTTTTGCTGTTTTGACTTTTTGGGTTGTTACCTCTTCAGGAAATTTATTTGCAAGGGGATTAGTTTTGTCTTTCATGCTCAGTTTATCAATATATAATTACAAAAAATATAAAGAAGAGAATAAAAATTTATTTTACGGTCTGGTTTTAGCACTTTTTATTTTCGGTATTTTGCTTTAATATACACGCACGATGGTGCTTGACTCAATTGTTCCACTTCTCGAGTTAGAATATCTTGATAAAAAGAGATTCCATAAAGCAATTAGCATTTTAAATAGACCTCAGAATATATTAAAAAAGAAATTAATATTAAAACTCTCAAACGGTAAAAAAAAGGTCTTTCAATCGTTTAGAATCCAACACAGTGATACCTACGGACCTTTTTTGGGGGGAGTTAAATATTCTAAATATTTGGATGAGAGAGAAGTAAGAGAATTAGCTACTCAGGAATCTATTAAATCTGCAATCGTAGATATTCCTTTTGGTGGTGCATTTGGAGGTATTGAAATTGGAAAGTCTAAATTAACAAACAGAGATTTAGAAAGACTATCTAAGATTTACTCTCAGTTTTTGTCTGTCCATATTGGTATCTGGAAAGATATTTTGGTAACCAATTCTGGCACGGATGATATGACCATGAGCTGGATGAAAGAGGCGTATGAGAAAAAGAAAAAGTTTCATTCTCCTGCAACTTTTACTTCTAATAAATACCATTTAGATGGTGCTTCCATCGTATTGGGTGAATATTTGAAGCAGTCTGATTTTTCATCAAGATTTCGGAAATTAGATGTTGCGATATCGGGGTTTGGAGATAGGTCTTATATTTTTGCGTCAAATTTAAGTTCTCAGAATTTTAGAGTTGTTGCCCTAACTGATGACAAAGGTGGAATTGTTGATAGTAATGGTTTTGACATTGAAGAAATCAATTCATTAAAGGAAAAGTATTCTGATTTGAAGGAGGTTTCGACTATGTGTAACAAAGAATTTATAAATAACGAGAAGCTATTAGAATTACCTGTGGATATTTTAGTTGTTGCCGATGGTTATGAAATCGAAATTAAAATTAAATCAGAGACTTTACCAAGTGAATTGTTAAACTGTGGATTTAACGTTATAGCCCACTTAGATTGGATTTGTAAAATGCATGGTTACAAATGGAGTAGAGAAGAAGTATCGAAAAAATTAAATGCTGTAATGATAAAAACATTTAATGAAATTAAAAATATTGTTGATGAAAAGAAAATTAATTATAAAGAAGCATGTGTTTTTTTGGGAACAAAAAGAATAATAGATTCAATGATGGAAAGAGGAAGAGCTTAATTATTAACTTTTTTATATTTTTCAACTAATTTTTTATACTCTCCATTTGTTCTCTTTCTACTTTTATCAATTAACCTCCATAGTCCTTTAATGTGCTCATCCGTCATTGAAAGTGCAAATTCGCCGGTTTCTTCGCCTTCATGATCCTTTGGAGTTTCAACATAGACATAAACTCTGTCATCATCTAACTGATGAGTTCTTTTTCTAGCAAAAACTCTGTATGGAATTCCTTCTGTGGTAACACCAACTTTCAGATGTTTCAAAATTTCTTCTCTTTTTGTTGCTATTTTAAATTCAGGAATACCAAGGATAGTTAAATCAATTGCTTCAAAAATTTTGTTACTTCTTCTCTCCTCCATGTGTGTATTTTAATTTTTAATTTCTAGAAGATCTTGACATTTGTTGCCAAAATAATTACATCAAGCAAGCCACATTTTTTTGAAGGAATACTCCTCGAGAATAAAAATCGAGGAGTACCTCCAGCTTCATTGTCTATGTTCAGAGCATCGGTAAAATAATTGATCCAATGATCCAGATATTGCATAGGTTGTAGATGACGACAGCGGGAATAATCCATCCATTGGCCAAACCTGTTAGTGGATGTTCTGATCCTGCCTTTGTTTTTCCTGTTTTGACATCGAATGATGGGGCCTTGGCAAATTGGAACCAAACTTTTTCACCAATCAGAATGATAATGAATGGCAAAAATGCAATGGACCCAATTGTAAGGGTAACGATTGGAACTTGCCATCCGAGCGCCTTGAGGATCCAGAGCAGTAAATATCCTACCGGAGATCCAAATTGGGCAAAAACGGCAACGACAACCAATGGTTCAAAACCTGTGGCAAATAGCAAAATTCCTGCCACTACTCCTAATAGGCTAAGACCAAGGAGTATAGATACAATTACTTGTAGAATTAAATCAGACATTTTTTCCTCCGAAAAACTGGCTTGCTTGATGTTAAGGTTCCTCATTGACTGGGACCGTATGCTAATATCATAGGTTTTGATTCCTAGAATATCTTGACTTTTTCTTGAGGGATTGTGAATTATGTATGAAGAAGGTACCCTATACTTCGTTGGGCATGAACCATGTTTTTAGGTAATTTTTTCTTTAGTCTCTCTATGAGTTTTGTAATTGCATATTCTGAAAATTTTTCTTCTGATTTGTCTTTCCATAGCCAGTCTGCAATTTCATCAAATGTAACCAATTTATTTTTGTTTCTAAGTAACAAATTAAATACTATATTTTCTGACTTAGTTAAATTGTCAGGTTTATCTACAATCTTTTTTGATGGTACCTTTAGTTTTTCTAAATATTTTGCACTTTCTTCAGCTAGGCCACCAACAAATTGAGTATCTAGGATTTTAAAAAGTCCCTTTTTGTTAGGAAAAAGAATGTTCTGAATTTTCGTGGATTCATCAACGATTTCTTCCCATCTCAAATCTGGGTTGTAAAATCTCACTATAGATTGAATCATCAATTTTTGTAATCCAATAATTCCGCGATCATATCTTGGAAAAATGAATACTGTATCGTCTTTAACTTTAAATGATCCCATAGATCCATATAGTGAAGGAGATATTAAAATGTCAATTGAACTGAAATTAGGAAAATACCTAGATAACTTTGTTATAAATTCTTGTTTGGTACGATTCCAAATCGTTTCCAAGTTTTCAATCTCTTTTTTATGTTTCCTATAAATTAGTTCTGGATCACAGGTCTCTGGTAAATAAATAATCCTACTTCTGAATTTTTCAGGCATAAACGGCAATACGTAAAAATGAAGATCTTGATAAAAATTAGTATTTAACTTTTTTTTAACTAAACAGTAATATTCGTTTTGTTTTTCTAAATCAAATTTGAACGTAATCATGGCCGTTATTATACTGTTTTTAGTTATTGTGCACAAATTTGACAAGTTCTTCATGATGTAATACTATTACATCATCATGATACAAATACAATCCATAGGGAAGAACGACAAATCAGTAAGAACTCAGATAACTTTGACTGAAAACCTGAGAGCTTTGGTTACTGAGATGGCTAGCGAGAGAGGGGAAAGCTTATCAGAATATTTAAGAAGGGCTGCAATAATAAAAATTTTATTAGATAAGCAAGAAAAAGAAGATTTGGGAAAAGTAGCAAGTAGTTTGATAGGTTCTATAAAGTCATCTGATCATCCTGAATGGGAAACCACTGAAAAGGTCCATAAATGGGTGAGAGAACTAAGAGAAGAAAAATAATATGTTTGTGCCGGATACCAATATTATAATTCAAGCCTTTTTGGGTAATGATCCATATGCTTCATGGCTAGTAGAAAATATCAAAGAAAGAAAGATGCTGTTGTCTGCCGTGGTGCTGGCAGAGTTATTGTCTGGTTCAAATAAAAATGAGGAGAAATCTATAGCAAAAATGTTAAACATAATGGAAGTTCTTTCTGTTGATAAAAAAGTTGCTCAAATTGGAGGGGAATACAGAAGAAAATTTAACAAAAAAACCAAAAAAGTTTGGTTGATGGATTGTTTGATAGCCGCCACATGTAAAGTGAACAACGCTACGTTAGTTACTCATGATAAAAAAGATTATCCAATGAAAGATATAAGAATATTAAATATTTAATTGGTGGCTTACTCTCTGCAGCAGTCGATGGCCTTCTGAACAAGAGATCCCAATTTATCAAATACTGAAGATTTATTTTCTAACTTCTCAGTTGGCATCTTTAATTTTGTGTTTTTACCCCCAACCATTCCAAGGTTCAATCCCCAAAATAGGGAATAAAGTTTGTATGATTTTTCAAACATTGCCCAAGCTTTATCCTTGTCATGTTTCTTAAGTTCTTTTGTGCCAACTTCCATAAGCCTCATTGATGCTGATAATAAATGTTTGCTAATACACCAAACTTCACCTTCATAATCTTTGATAATTTCTTTTAACAAATCTGTTCGCATTAAACGAACTTCATCTAATAAATCGAGATATTTTTTGTCTTTAGTTTTTTGTGAAGTAAAAAATAAATGCTCTTCAATTGAAATTAAGTTCATTATCCCTATCGATAAATCTTCACCAGAAGACAGATCAAGTTCTTTTTGCTTTGTAACTTCTTCTACTTTGTCTAATAAGTTTTTGTAGTTTTGTATTTTAGCCATTATATTTTGTATAAATATCCGCCCCAGAAGTATATCACTAGGCTTAAAACTGTCAAAGTAACAACAGGAAAAACAACTTTTTGATAGGCAAATAGTTGTCTTCCTTTTAGTTCTCTTACCTTTTTATCTCCCCAGACCGCAAATAAAAATGCGAAAAAGCCTAGAATACTTCCAAAAATTAATTTATCCATACCTAAGACTTTATTAAATGGATGACCAATTATTCCTAGTTCAAAAAGGGGAACATAGGTAGTTAAAACCCAGAAAAGAAAGACTAGTAACTTCGTTACTTTGTCACTTAGTTTCTTGGTAAAGGCAAACTGTTTTCTATTTAACCAATCAAGAGTCCACATTGTAACGGAAACCATCAATCCTCCTGCCCATATTCCTGTAATTGAATCATCAATTCCAAAATATCGAGAAAGTCCTAAGCCTCCAGCAACTGCAACAGTACAAATAGGGCATACCGCCTTTACAGGCTGAATTAAGAATGATGATTTAAGAATTATGAGAGTTAACAAAACACCAACGAAAACAAATGTTTTTTTCATAATTCTTAATTCGTAAATCATAAATCTAGTTTTTTGAAATGTTCTATTATCGGTGTGTCTCCCATTAAACATTTTCCATCAAGTGTAATTAGAAGGGGAACTGCAAGTTCTGATTGTTTTATACCACAGACTTTAGCTCTTTCCGCCATTATTTTGGCATTATCAACGCTATTCCAAACTTCAAGTTTATTAATTTTTATTTTGTCTTTTCCTGACCAAGTATCCATGAAAGCTGCAACGTTGACACAATGAGGGCAACCATTCCCCCAAAAATATTGGTAGGTATTTGGTTCGGGAGTAGGGAGCGGCTTTGAATTATCTTTGGTTGCAAGATAGGCTCCACCTCCGAGGAGTACTAATATAAAGGCTATCATAACTAAGATGTTTTTATCCATTTTTTAAAGTATATCCTGACTTCTTTAATATATCTATTACTTTTTCCTTTTCATGGTCATTTTTTATTTCTAGTGTTTCTTTGGCATAAGAACATTTGGCATTAACGCCAATATCTTCCAGATCAAGTTCAATCATTTTGGCACAACTATCGCATGTCATACCATCAATTTTGTAAATCATTCTGTTACATTAAATATTCCACTATACATTCCCATGCTACAAGTATAAGTTAACCTGCCCAATTTGGTTGGTGTAAACTCAATTATTTCAGTGCCTGTAACAGGTAACACTTTGCTGATATTGTATTCAGGAATAGTAAAAGCTCTAGCACAGCCGGCGGTTTTGTTTGTTCTAAGAATTATTTTTACAGGGACTCCGATTTTAAGAGTATTAGTTGAGGCCGTATAACCATTATTTTTTACATCAATTGTGATTTCAGACTGTGCAACCTTTGCTTTTTCCTCACCAAATATCGCACTTTTGTAATTTTGCCATGTATGGACAGACCCTCTTAATAATTGACCGCTATTTATTGCTGTTAGTCCTAAATAAATCATCACTAATATCGCAAATGTTTTAAGTGGCTTTATTGATAATACTTTTTCTGATGCAATTCCTAAGAGGTAAAAAACTGGTGTAGTTCCTAAAATAAATGCACCAAGTATTAACCCTCCATACCAAAAATTTCCTGATGCAACAGCAAGAATCATTATGCTTTGGGTGATTCCGCAAGGAATTAACACTGTTAACAAACCAATTATAATAGGTGCAGATTGATTCTTGAGAGTTTTAAACACAAATTTTGGAGGAGTAATACTAAGGTTCCTAAAAAAAGGATGAATATCAGATAATTTTAAAGCCATCAAAAGTATTACCAAACCAGAAAAAATTTGCATTATCCCTTGAGTTTTGGGAGAGATTATAAGAGCTGATCCGATTAATCCCAATAAATCCCCCAAAATTATATGAGCGATAAGTTTTGCTCCTAAAAATGTTAGTAAAGATTTTTGCTGCTGCTTTTTTTCTTGACCTACTAATGTTCCTGCAATTAATCCTCCTTGCACTGCAAAGCAAGATAACCCACCTGTAGTAAGACCTGTTAGGAAACTTAAAAATATCTGATTCATTGACTTTAAGGATACTTGAGCCTTATAATAAAGTCAATCCCCTATGGGGGGATACCAAAATGGACATAACATTACACAGACTTAAGATTGCTAGAGGCCATTTAGACAAAGTTATTTCCATGGTTGAGAAGGGTGAATATTGTATAAATGTAGTGCATCAATCGATTGCAGTTCAATCTGCATTAAAGAAAGTAGACGAATTAATTTTAGAAAATCACTTGAAAACTTGTGTGGCTGATTCTATCAAAAAAGGGGAAGCGGATGACGCAATTAAAGAAGTGATGGAGGTTTTAAAGAAGAAATGACACAGAGAAAAAGTTATCCAATTATTGGCATGCATTGTTCTTCGTGTGCTAAATTAATAGAAAGAAAACTCTCTAAAGTTGATGGTATTAAAAGTGCAAATGTTAACTATGCTAATGAAACCGCATCAATTGAAGTAACAAGGGATATTAAAGATTCAATTATTGAAGAAGCAGTAACCTCAGCAGGATATAAAATAGGAAAAGATGTCGAGAAAGAAAAAATAAAAGAGTTAAAGATATTAAAAATTAAGGTTGTCGTTTCTGCTTCAATTGCCGTTGTCGTTATGATTTTTGGTTTTTTCCCTATTTTACATTCTACATTCTACATTCTACTGTTAGCTGTTTTTGTCCAGTTTGCTATTGGTTTTGAGTTTTATCAATCACTTTGGTCAGAAATTAGAAATAGATCTTTGGGGATGAATAGTTTGGTAGCAATTGGAACAACGGCATCTCTTTTTGCTGGATATTATGAAACTTCAGTAACAATAATTGCCTTGATATTGTTAGGTCGATATTTAGAAAGTAATGCTAAAAATCGTACTTCTGACGCTATTAAAAAGCTTGTGGCATTACAAGAAAGTGATATCAAAGATTTGAAAGTTGGAGACATCGTAAAAGTATTGCCTGGTCAAAAGGTTCCAACAGATGGAATAATAATAGAAGGATATTCTTATATCGATGAGTCAATGATTACAGGCGAGTCTGTTCCTAATAAAAAGGTCATTGGAGATATAGTAATTGGTGGAACTATAAATAAAAACGGGTACTTGGTATGTAAAGTTACTAAAGTTGGAAGTGACACGATGCTTTCTCAAATTATTAAAATGGTCAGTGATGCACAGGGAAGCCGAGCAGAAATCCAAAAATTGGTGGATATCGTTTCCTCATACTTTATCCCGACTGTTTTGGTAATTGCTGTTATTACCTTTTTTGCTTTTGGTTTGACAAATGCTATCGCCGTTCTTGTAATTGCTTGTCCTTGTGCTATGGGACTTGCAACACCCACTGCAATAATGGTCGGGGTCGGAAGAGGCGCTCGTTTAGGAATTTTGATTAAAGATGTTGGAAGCTTAGAAATATTAAATAAAGTTAAAACCATTGTTTTTGACAAAACTGGTACATTAACGATTGGTCATCCTATTTTAGTTAACAAAGTAGAAGATAAATACTTGCAGATTGCTGCAAGTTTAGAAGGTCTGTCTTCTCATCCAATAGCTGATGCAATTAAGTTCCCAAAATTACTAAAAGTAACGAACTTTAAAAATATAGAAGGTGTTGGAATAGAAGGAGTTATTAACAATAAAAAATATTTCCTTGGAAAAACAGAAGACGCTTCAATATCTTTAATCTTTAATCAAAAATCTCTTGCTACTTTTGTAATTGAAGACAAACTAAAGTCCAATGTAAACGAAACAATTAAATCACTGGAATCAAAAGGAATTACTACTTGGATGATAACAGGGGATAGTAAAAAAGTTGCAGAAAAAATTGCTAAAGTTGCAGGAATAAAAAATATACTTGCAGAAGTTATGCCAGCTGACAAAGCAAACAAGGTAAAAGAATTTGACTTAGTGGCCTTTGTGGGTGACGGAGTTAATGATGCCCCAGCACTTGCGTCAGCTAGTGTAGGTATTGCAATGGGAACAGGAACTGATGTTGCAATTGAATCGGCCGGAATAACTTTACTTAATAAAGATTTTAAATCTGTTTTAACTACGTTTAACTTGTCTCATGCAACAATGAGTGTCATCAAACAAAACTTATTTTTCTCTTTTGGCTATAATTCGATATTAATTCCTGTTGCTATTCTAGGTTTATTAAATCCAATGCTCGCCGCCGGAGCGATGTCCCTTTCCTCAATCTCAGTAGTTCTAAATTCTTTAAGATTAAATAAAATACGCATCTAATTTTTTAAAATTTAAAAATTTAATTAAATTTTCTTTAATGAAGAAATGATTTGGTCGATTTCTGAGAGCATCTCGGCAGTGGGATTTGCTGCAGTTTTAATTGCAATGTGCCCATAATTTGTTGGTTGTTGGTAACTTCCATCTCCTGATTTTTGACAGACAGTAAAGGCGTTACCTTCTCCACTTCTTCTTAAACTTCTATTGTCTTTTGTTGTCAAATCTACAAATTTTGTAAATCTTGAGCTTGGACCTTCAAATTCTGCATCGCCATTATATAAACAGAGAGCCCCTCCAGTTGCTGCTTGAAAAATATTAATTATATATTCGCCATTAGAAAGAACTAATTTTTCGTCCATTGCAGTTTGACTTTCTTTTTTTGACACCCAATCGCTTGGGGTTATTACAGAATATTGATCAAATGAAAGTCCTGCAGATTTTGGAAGACCGGCAACGATAGTTGATAGTGCATGGGGTGTAGGTAATAGAGTAGGAACAGCAGATGCGGGAACAACTTCGTCATTGCCAGCAACTCTTTCTTTTACAGAAACAGTTTTCCTGCCGAAGTAGTAACCTCCATAAGTTAGCGATCCAAGAACTAAAACTATTAGCATTATTTTACCAAAAATTGAGAAGAACTTTTCCATTGACTGCATTGTATGTAGTTAGGGGTTGACTGTCAATAACGCCATCAGTATAGTGTTACTTGATATGGCAATAATAAAAGTAACCGATTCAAGCTTTGATCAAGAAGTTCTCAAAAGTACCCTTCCCGTCTTGGTTGATTTTTATGCTGAATGGTGTGGTCCATGCAAAATGGCAGAACCTGTGTTAGAGGAACTAAGTGAATCATACAAAGATAAAGTGTTGATAGTTAAAGTTAATGTTGATGAAAATCAAATTCCATCAAAATTTGGAGTTATGTCAATTCCTACAACGATTTTATTTAAGGGTGGCAACGAGATAGGAAGACAAACAGGTTTTGGAGGAAAACAAACATTTGAAGATTTAATGAAAAAAGGATTATAAATCCTAACTTTAGGGAGGTGATTTTTTATGCAAGATAATACACAACCACAAGTTCCAGTAGTAACAGATCCAACAATGGCAGCACCTGTTGTAACAACTCCAGCACCACAAATGCCAGTTGAAACACCAGTTGCAGCACCTATTATGCCAGAGGCACCGATGCCAGTAGAAGAAGTTAAAACTGATGTTAAAGTTGAATTACCAGAAATGCCAGTAGTTTCTTCTGAAGCTCCTGTTACAACTGCACCAGTTTTATAATTAATATGAAAGAGAAGATTTGGGATGTAGCTATTATTGGTTCAGGCCCTGCGGGTTTGACTGCAGGTATCTATACCACTAGAGGAGCCCTTTCAACTGTAATAGTGGGGGGTTCTTCTTGGGGTGGACAATTAATGCTAACTTCAGAGGTTGATAATTTCCCTGGCTTTCCAGAAGGTATTATGGGTCCAACTCTCATGGAAAACATGAAGAAACAAGCGCTTCGCTTTGGAGCTGAATTTATTCAAGATAATGTTACCTCTGTTGATTTTAGTTCTGTTCCTTTCATACTTCATACTTCAGAACTCATAATTAAATCACTCAGTGTGATTATCGCTACTGGTGCTGAAATAAAATGGTTAGGAGTTAAAGGTGAGAAAGAATTAATAGGTCGCGGTATATCATCATGCGCACCTTGTGACGCCCCTTTCTTCAAGGAAAAATATGTAATTGTCGTAGGTGGAGGGGATTCTGCAATGGAGGAAGCCTTAGTTTTAACAAAATACGCAAGTAAAGTAACTATTATTCATAGGAGAGAGGAATTTAAAGCAAGTAAAGCTATGCAAGAAAAAGTGTTTGCAAATCCAAAAGTCGACGTTATGTGGAATACTGAAATTACAGAAGTTAAGGGGATAAATAAGATTGAAGAAATAATAATTAAGAATTTAAAGACAGAAGAAATAAAGCAAGTTAAAGTTGATGGGGTTTTTGTCGCAATAGGACATGATCCGATGAGTGCAATTTTTAAAGACTTGGTTGATCTAGATGAAAAAGGATTTGTTAAAAGATATGACGGGTCAAAAACTAATATAGATGGGATTTTTGTTTCAGGGGATATTCACGATCATACTTATAAACAGGCAATAACTGCTGCAGGTTACGGCTGCATGGCAGGAATGGACTTGGTGAATTACATTTCAGGGTTGACCACGATTGTTTCGGGGTTGACAAACTAGGATTTTTTGGGCATTATTAACCAATGCAAAAAGTAAAGAAAGATATTAAATTAACTTCAGAAACTAAAACTTCGAATAACGAACCAAAATCTTCGATTTTTGAAAAATTAGTACCAGCTCTTTTGGTAATTACTGTAGGATTGTCATTTTTGGTTGGTGTACTTTGGCAGAAAGTAGAGAATCTTGGTAAAGGTGGGGCTACTGGAACCACAACTACAGCACAACAACCTGCAGCAGCCCAGCCAAAAATAGATCTTGCACAGATAAAAGATTTGTTCAGTAAGGATGTTGTTAAATTTGGAAATGCTGATAGTAAATTAATTTTTGTTGAAGCATCTGATCCATCTTGTCCTTACTGTCACGTTGCAGGAGGATTAAATCCTACACTAAATGCTCAGGTTGGTGCCCAATTTAAGATGGTAAAAGATGGTGGTACATATGTAGCCCCCGTTCCAGAAATGAAGAAATTGGTTGAAGATGGAAAGGCCTCATACGTTTGGTTGTATTACAACGGTCATGGAAATGGAGAACTTGCATCGAAAGCCTTGTTCTGTGCATATGAAAAAGGAAAGTTTTGGGATGTAAATGAACTTTTAATGACTGCCTCTGGATACGATTTATTAAACAACGTTGTTAAAAATGACAAGACACAGACAGGAAAGCTTGCAGATTTTTTGAAGTCTGCTCAAGTAGATGGACTTAAAGAATGTCTTGATAGTGGAAAATATGATGCAAGACTTGCAAGTGATATGACCTTGGCAGGAGCATTAGGAGTATCAGGAACTCCTGGTTTCTTTGTAAACGAAAGTAATTTTGCAGGAGCATATAGTTTTAAAGATATGGAATCGGTAGTCACTTCAGCTTTAAAGTAAGAGACTCATAGTGTATAATAGACGAATCATGGATCGATCATTCAAAAAAATAACAAAGTCTTCTTTGGACCAAATTAAGTTAAATATTCCTGTTGGAGAAAATAAAATTCTTGAGGAAGTTTTAAAACGTATAAATGAAAGTGACGAGATAAAAACTCTTTGGAAGATTATGAATATAATGGCAATTGATAGACTCTCTATGAGTGACCATGGACCAACCCATTTCCAAATCGTTGCAAGTAATGGCCAAAAAATTGTAAAAATTTTAGAAAAAAATAATATTGAGATGTCTATAGTTAAAGATTTTGGTTTAACAAACGATCATGCCGAAGTAGTAGTTTTTTTAGGATGCATTATGCATGATTTGGGAATCTCTATCCACAGAATGGGGCATGAAGGATTTAGTTTGTTCATAGCGCGCGACATGATGAAGAGCTTGTTAGATTTTCTTCCAATGGAGGAAAAAATGGTTGTTATGTCCGAGACTCTCCACGCAATTATTTCTCACAGAGCAAATGGTAAACCTTCTACGGTCGAGGCAGGAATTGTAAGAATTGCAGATGCAATAGATATGGGTAAGGGCAGAAGTAGAATTTCATATAAAAGAGGAGAGAAAAACATTTATTCTGAATCAGATTTAGCTATCTCTAGTGTAGAGATATTAGAAGGAAAAGAAAAAGCGATTGAAGTTAGAATTCATATGACAAATCCCGCAGGAATTTTCCAAGGAGATGATATTATGGAGGAAAAATTAAAGGGTTCTAATATGGAAAAACATATGCTTATTACTGCCTACATGATGAAAGACGGAGTAGAAACACTCTATAAAGAATATAATCTTTAGAGACTTTCTATAACCTTATAACTAATTATTGCTAGTGATCCCCAGACATTAATCGATTTATTTATCCCAAACATTGGCATTTCTACAATTAAATCTGCCATATCTAAAACTTCTTTTGATACTCCTGTAGTTTCGTGCCCAACGACTAAAGCTACAGGTAATCTTAGGTTGGTAGGTAATAGCGTATAGGGGATAGATCTACTATCTTGTTCAACTGCAACTATTTGTACTCCTTGTTTTTTGAGTTCACTGATTGACTGAATTACTGAGTCACTGTGTTCCCATGCTACCCATTCTTCAGTTCCTACTGCAGCTTTATGAATCCTTGAGGATGGAGGATACTCTGAATGTTCTCCACAGATATAGATCTTTTCTGCTGCTATAGCGTCACCTAATCGAAATACAGAGCCTATGTTATAAGTATCTAACACATTATCCAAAACCAAATAAATTGGATTTTGTTTCAGTTGCTTCAACTGATCCGCCTTGGGTGGATTTTTCCGTAAATATTTAGAATCCATTCTCTGCATATGGCTATTATACCAGCCAAAGTTAATGAATGATAAATGTAGACCTCTGTAAGTCCCAGAAGTCGTAAAAGACAGATGCAAAATACAATATAAATAGGCTTAAATTAAAAATCAAGAAATTACCCATAAGTAGTCCAATAGTAACGGAGGTCATCTCAAGAGTTAATCCAATCAATAACATAAGTAGTCCAGTTGTAATATGTGCCACAACTCTTGAACTCATACTTTTGAATTTAACTTTTTCATAGGTAAATGCAAAGTTTCCAAAACAAGCTGTTACTGAGAGAATGGATATGGCTACAAGTAAACTCCCAAGGGCAGCTTTATCTTCTGCTATTGAAGAATTTGTAATGGCTGTATAAATGGGTGAGTAAGAGAGAATGAGAATAAAAGAGATTGCTAAATTTTTAATTACATTATCCCAATAATATTTTTTCATTAAACTAAGTATGGAAATAATTTAATGAAGTGTCAAGAAGAACAAAAATTACACCTCCTCTATCTTGTTTGTTTTGTTGTTTAAACAAAGATAGAGGAGGGTCGAGCCAAAACTAATCAAAAAATTCTTCACATACTTTGTACCAGTCCGCATTTGGTGCGATGCAAATTTCTTTGCCTGCCATGTGCAGAGTGATATCCATGCCGAGATGGTTTGCATAGGCAATCGCATCTCTGATAACAGATCCTTGTACCACATTATTGTCAGATGAATTACTTACAATAGATTCATCATCGTCGTCGATATCGAGCTTTCTAAACTGGGACATTTCAATTCTCCTTTTGGACTTGCAGAATATGATAACGAGCGAGGTTGTATTATAGGTCTATGTTTTGTAAATGTCATATATCTACAACAACGGTACTTGACAAAGTCAAAATTTGAGGCTAATATATACATATTAAACATGTTGTCAAATTACAACAACACAACCAGCATATTTCAAAAAATTGGTTTATCTGCCAAAGAAAGCCAAGCTTTTCTTGAATTAGTTCAACTTGGCCCATGCCCAGTAAGTGTTTGGGCAAAACATTCTAAAATAAACAGATCTTCAATGTACGTCTTGCTTAATAGATTTGAGTCTCAAGGATTAATAACTAGTTTTGTTCATCAAGGTGTAAAACATGTTCAGGCTGTGGCTATGGCAGAATTACCCGCAATTCTATTTGATAAACAACAAAAGCTGGAGCAAACAAGAGAACTTTTTGTTAAAAATCTACCTGATTTACAAAAACTTGAGAAAAATCACAATCTAGTTCCCAAAATTGTATTTTATGAAGGTAAGAAGAAAGTAGAGTTAATGTATGAAAATGTAATTAAAGAAGGATCTTTTAAATCATTTTTTAATCCGAAAAAAATAAAGACTTATTTACCAGAATATTTTTATAAAATTCCTGAGGCAATTAAAAATAGCAAAAAAAATGCAAAAGAGTTATTGATAGACTGTGATGAGGCTAGGGAGTATCAAAAATTATATAGTTCTAATAAACATGAGATAAAAATTTTGAATTCAAACGTACAATTCTCTTCAGATACAATTATTACGAACGAGAAGATTTTTTTGGTTGGATATTCTGATAATGATATTGTGGCTACAGAAATATGGAATAAAGAACTAGCCGAAACACAATCTGCTATTTTTGATATGGTCTGGTCAAGAACTAGTGGTTAAGAATTTTTTCTAATCATTTTTTAATCTCGTTTATATATTTTGCCATATTTGTTATCTTATCAGTTAAAACAAAACAGCTTCGGGGTTCGACTCTTGTGTACTTCATATTTTCTAAAACTGCGAATCGATCAGTCAATTCACTTCCACCTGTAATATATATTTTTGGTCCGTTTTTCCATTGTTCTTCAGTGAATTCAATATCGATATGATTTCTAACCAGCCTATCATTTTTTTGTATATCATACTCAGTGGTGACGTAGATCCTTCTTGTTTTGGAAGCCGCCAATCCAAAGGTACTAGAAAAACCTCTGTTTCTTGTCCATCTACTTTTTTCTAGGGATAATTTTGCAAAAGGTCTTTTTTCATCTCTTGCTGTGGTGATGCTTTGCACTTCTCCGTTTTTATCTCTTATCTCGTTTGTCTGATCTTCACTAAATCTTCTGCACATTAATCCCCAGCCTTTAGGCTGGTGGAGCAAGTATAGTTTGTGGCATACTTGAGGGAAATGTTAAAGTACTGGCATGGTGCACACACAAAGCACAGAATTATGATTCATTTGGTATTTTTACCAAAATACAGAAAAAGGATATTACGTGGCAAAGTAGCTACAAGACTTAAAGACTTATTCTTCAAAGCATGTGAGGTTAACAACTGGTGGATTGAAGAAATTACAATATTGCATGATCATGTACATATGCTTATACAAATCCAACCAAACTTGTCCATCTCAAAAGTTGTTAACCAACTGAAAGGTGGTTCATCAAGAATCTTAAGGAAAGAATTTCCAGAGTTAGAAGAATTTCTTTGGGGTGACTCATTCTGGTCTGATGGCTACTTTGCAGAATCAGTGGGTGCAACAAGTTTCATCCAGGTTAAAAAATACATTAAAAATCAAGTGGAAAGTATGCCACAGAAGGGGTAAAACCATGGCATTTATGCCATGTGTTTTTTATTTTATAATCTATTTCTTTTTCGATTCCCTCAAGTAATTGACTTCCATCAACTTTAGTATTTGTATTTAATCTCTCCATGGTTTAGTCATTTTATCATCATATATCTAATTTGTCAGTTTTGTGCTAAAATACCTCTAGACATGAACAAACGCTTATTTATTGCAGGCCTACCTTTTTCCTCAAACGACCAAGATATCAAAACCCATTTTAGCTCGGCTGGTGTAGTTACCATGGTTCAAATCATTACAGACAAAATGACTCAAAGATCAAAAGGATTTGGTTTTGTAGAATTTGAGACTGAAGAACAGGCAGCAAACGCTATCAAAATGTTTAACGAAACAGATTTTGGTGGAAGGAAATTAATCGTAGCCGAGGCAAAACCAATGGAAAAAAGAGAATTTGCACCTAGGTCAGGCGGAGATGACAGAAGAGGTGGAGGAAGACCAAGTTTTGGAGGCGGTAGACCATCATTCGGTGGAGGAAGAAGAGATTCTAGAGGTGGAGGAGACAGAAGTAATGACAGAGGATTCTCAAGAGGCGGAGGAAGAGGCGGATTTAGTAATCAATAATTATGTCAACAAGCCCATGCACAAGATGTGGTAAACCAAGAATAGTCGTAGATACCTACGAAGAAAAAGTAGAGACTTCAACTGTAACTTATACTATTACAGAATGTTCTGATCCAGAATGCCAAAAATTAGTTAACAAAACTTTGAAGCAAGAAGCGTCAAAGAGAAAATTTATTAAAGATGAACAGGTTAAGAGAGAAGACGCAAGAAAACAGGTCATAGAAGATAAGAAAAACAACAAGGACGAAGACGAGGACTAAATTTGTATATATTCACACTGTTCTGCATAGTAGCACTAAGTATTATTTTTAGTGTATTCGCAACTCAAGATATAGGAACTGTAACTCTTTATTTTTTGGGATATTACATACCCAACATTCCAATTTACTTAGTTATTTTAATTCCTGTTTTGTTAGCTTTATCATTTTGTGCATTTGTGCAAATTATTAGAAATTTATCATCCAGTTATACAATTAAACACCAAAGAAAGTTAATTAATGGTTTAAAAAGAGATTTGGCAGAAGTAACTAAAGAACTTCATAAACTGGAACTTGAAAACGCCAAGTTTAAAAACGAACTTGGAGAACCCCAAGACGAAGATTCAATTTAAAAATGTATTCAACAATATTACTTAAGATCTGGAGCAAACTAAATTTTACAGTACATATAAAAATTTGGATCATGAAATTTTTTAATGATCAATTTTTAATTGGAGTTACTGGAATATTTTTTGATAAAAAAGATAGGATATTACTTGTCAGACATTCTTATAGGGGAGAAGGAAAGTGGAGTTTGTTGGGAGGATACATTAAAAAGGGAGAACATCCAAGGGAGGGTTTAGAAAGAGAAGTTGATGAAGAAACAGGTTATATTGTGAGTGCTGACGAAAGACTTAAAACAAGAACTGACAAAGACAATGCCAGACTTGATATAACTTATATGGGAGAATTTTTAGGCGGAGCTTATAAACCTTCAAAAGAAATAATCGAGGCAAAGTTTTTCAAATTTGAAAATTTACCTCTATTGCCAGTTGATCAATTGGTTTTTATAGACAAAGCTATAAAACTTAGGAAAAAATCTACACGTTGATAATTTCATAAAAAAGATCTAAAACATAGATGTGGTTGAACGAACTGAAGAGAAAGATCGATTCAAGAAAAATATTCACGAAACCGGATTTAGGTGTACCTATAAATTACATCCTGGTAAAATGCCTAGAGCATGGGAAGTAAAAAATAAATGTAAACAAAGGAATTGTGTATTTCTTAAAACTAAAGAAGAGTACGATGCCTGGTGCAAAACAAACAATGTATTTTTTTATGACTAACAATTAAATTACTTTTCTTAGATTTTGTAAAAATTCTCCTTTTGGAAATTTAAACGGACCAAATGCTTCGTAGTTCCATTTATGTTTTGCAATATTTTCAAGGCAAGATTTTTTTGCGTTATCAAATCTTACAGGAGTAAATTCTTGTCTGAAGTTTGAAAATTCTATAGTTAGTGGTGTTATTTTGCATTCACAATATAGGTGAGAAGTACAATCTCTCGACATACATTTACCACATTGGCTAATAGAAATTGTAAAATTCTTTTTTGCAAATATCTGTATTCCTTTTCTGGAGTAAAAGTATGTAATTAAATGACTAGGATCAATTCCAACATAATTTCCTGCCAACTTTTCATCAGTACTTGTTCTTTCTGCTTCAAAAACTTCATATTTTTTAATTTTTTCAAGTATTGATTCGCCATTAACAATTATATCGGTATGAGGCCAATCGCGGCCTTCGAAATCATCATAAATGTAATTTACTTTAAAGCTAACAGAATCAGCATTAGATTTATTTAATAACTGTCTTAACTTTAGTCTGAACTTTTCATTCATATGGTTAATATTTTACACCAATATGATTGTACTTGCAGAAAATTTTGGAGAGTATTAATATTTAATTATGGATCCTGTAAATACTACAACCCCACCTGATCTTGTTGACATTAAAATCACAAACCCTCTTGTTTATATCAAATATTGGTGGAAGAAAATAATGGCCAATGAGGGGATAGAAATAAAGTTTAAAGCAAAACCAATTACAGTTTTTGGAGTTACTTTAATTTGGTCTGCCATGGCATTCGGTCTAGGTGGGGTGGTGTTACCTACATTTTTTCCTTGGATAAAAGTTGACATAATTGCTGTGGCAACTCCAACTGCAACACCACAATTCTTGAAAGACACGGCTCTTCGTGGAACACTAACAAAAATAAATACACTTCCGATTAAATTTTATTTAGTTACGGCTTCCACTGAAGCGGTGACCTTAGAAGTTCCAGATATTTTTAATCTAAATTCACTTGTTGGAAAAAGGATTTTGGCAGTTGGATCTTACGATTCAAAAAATAAAATCTTGGTTGTTAAAGATATACAGGACTTAGAGGTATTATCAAAAACCCCGATGCCAATACCAACAGTAACTTCAACGTCAGCACCTACAGTAGAACCTACTGTGGTTCCAATAGAAACTCCAGTTGAGATTATAGAAATTTAGAGGATTTTAGAGGGATTTAAGAAATATTAAAATATGCTAATATTTAGACATGATATATAGTGATACTCCTAGAATAATAAAAAGAGTGTTAGAAGTTAAGGAATTTAAAACTCAAGCAATAGTAGCTTTTTTAGGAATTTTTTATCATTACTCTCGGCTGCACTTTTTGGTGGAAAAATTTGGTTACTTGCAAGTTCAATGACATGCGTAATTTTAGGTATTTTAGTTTCAATCTCTAAACGATCGCTTGTAAATATTTCAGAAAACGGCCCCATGAAAGAAATTGAAGGAAATGTTGCAATTCGTTGGGGAATCTTCTACATAATTTTTGGCTTAATAATTTCTTTATTTTATTTAATATAAATAATTTAGGGGAATTTAAGGGGGATTACTTCTTTTTATTTAACCTTCCTCACTTAAATCCCCGACCGTAAGGTCGTGGGATGGAGTTACCCCTGCAGCTTTTTTGGTTGTAAAATATATGTATGGACTTTATTTACATATCACACTGCGTGTACCAATGTGATTACCACATAGTCATAGCCACTAAGTACAGAAAGAACATTTTTAATGAAGGAATTTTTGCATACTTTGATATTAAGTTGGCGGAAATTAAGGAACATTACCCAATGATAAATATTAAGGAAGTAAATCATGACAAAGATCATTTACACCTTCTTGTTTCCATTCCGCCAACTATTGCAGTTGGTAAAGTTGTAGGAATTATTAAACAAAATACAGCTAGGTTCTTAAAACAAAAATTCCCATTCCTTAAAAATGTGTACTGGGGGACTGAATCAATATGGTCTGAAGGCTACTTAGCAATACGTTCTTCGGCTTTGTTGTCTACTCGTTGCAGCGTATTGCTGCCACGACACCGACGAGCGCGCCGAGGATGCTCGGCACGGGAGCGAGCGCACCGGTCTGGGCCGGGTGGACGCCGCGATGGCCGCGACGAGCCCGAGCAGCAGCACGGCGACCTGACCGGCCGGGAGGCGCACGCGCGCCAGCAGGCCCGTCAGGGCGGCGACCAGCGCGATCACCACCACCATGCCGGCCGCGAGCGCCAGCTTGTCGTGCAGCCCGAAGGCGGCGATCGCCGCCTCCTTGAGCCACTCGGGCGTCAGGTCGATGAACGCGTCGCCGAGAGCGCTCAGCGGGCTCGCCGGCGGGTCGATGACCGCCGCGGCCAGGTGGGCGACCCCGAGGGTCAGCCCGGCGGCGACGAGACCGGTGAGCGCGGCCAGCGGACGTGACGGGTGCAGGGCCCTGCGGTGCGGCGACGATGTCCATCACCCTCCTCGTGGATCTCGGTGTCGGGCGTGCCCGCAGGTGCGAGCGGCGGGGCGCGCGACGACCCGCGTACTAGGTCTTCGCAGCCTGGCTCGGATCGGATTGTCCACGGTGCCTGCGGATGTGTCGCGACATGCCGAAGGGCGGCTCCCGGAGGAACCGCCCTTCGACGTCACGCCTGCGCAGGTTCAGCAGTCGTAGTACATCTCGAACTCGTGCGGGTGCGGGCGCAGGCGGATCGGGTCGATCTCGTGCGTGCGCTTGTACTCGATCCACGTCTCGATGAGGTCGGGCGTGAAGACGTTGCCCTCGGTCAGGTAGTCGTGGTCGGCCTCGAGCGCGTCGAGGACCTCGCCGAGCGATGCCGGGGACCTGCTGGATCGCGGCGTGCTCCTCGGGGGGCAGCTCGTAGAGGTCCTTGTCGACGGGCTCCGGCGGCTCGATCTTGTTCTTGATGCCGTCGAGGCCGGCCATCAGCATCGCCGCGAAGGCCAGGTACGGGTTGGACGACGGGTCGGGCACGCGGAACTCGATGCGCTTGGCCTTCGGGTTCGAGCCGGTGACCGGGATGCGCACGCAGGCGGAGCGGTTGCGGGCCGAGTAGACCAGGTTGACCGGGGCCTCGTAGCCCGGGACGAGGCGGTGGTAGCTGTTCACCGTCGGGTTGGTGAACGCGAGCAGCGACGGGGCGTGCTTGAGCAGGCCACCGATGTACCAGCGCGCCATGTCGGACAGGCCGCCGTAGCCCTTCTCGTCGTAGAACAGCGGCACGCCGTCCTTCCAGAGCGACTGGTGCACGTGCATGCCCGAGCCGTTGTCGCCGAAGAGCGGCTTCGGCATGAAGGTCGCGGTGCGGCCGGCGGCGTGGACCACGTTCTTCACGACGTACTTGAAGAGCATGACCTTGTCGGCCGAGATGGCGAGCTCGTCGAAGCGGTAGTTGATCTCCGCCTGACCGGCGGTGCCGACCTCGTGGTGCGAGCGCTCGACCTGCAGGCCGAGCTTGTCGAGCTCGAGGCAGATCTGGTCGCGCAGGTCGGCGAAGTGGTCGACCGGCGGGACGGGGAAGTAGCCGCCCTTGTAGGGGGTCTTGTGGCCGAGGTTGCCACCGTCCTCCTTGCGGCCCGTGTTCCACGCGGCCTCGATGGAGTCGATGTGGTAGTAGCTCTCGGACTGGCTCGTGAAGAACCGGATGTCGTCGAAGATGTAGAACTCGGCCTCGGGGGCGAAGAACGCCGTGTCCGCGATGCCGGTCGACTTGAGGTACGCCTCGGCCTTGGCAGCCACCTGACGGGGGTCGCGGCTGTAGGGCTCGTCGGTGTACGGGTCGACGATCGACATCGTCACGTTCAGCGTCTTCTCGGTGCGGAACGGGTCGATGTAGGCCGTCTTGATGTCCGCGAGCAGCTTCATGTCGGACTCGTGGATGGCCTGGAAGCCGCGGATCGACGAACCGTCGAACATCTGGCCGTCGGTGAAGAAGCTGGCGTCCACCGTGGAGGCGGGGACGTTGAAGTGCTGCATCACACCTGGCAGGTCGCAGAAGCGGACGTCGACGAACTTGACATCCTCCTCCTCGATGAAGGTGATCAGCTCGTCAGCGGAATTGAACATCCGGTGTTCTCCCTTGGCATGGCGATGGGGACGGCGTCGACGCCGACGCTAGGCGTCCGCGGTTTCCCCACCGTGTACCGAATGTTTCGTCAGCGTTTCGTCCCAGGCGGCAGGCCCGGCACATGCCGAAACACTGCGTACGCTGGACCGATGTCACCACGGCGGGAGGACTTCGGAGCCTGGCTGGAGGGTACTCCCGCGGGCAGTGCCTCGGGGTCGGCAACCGGGATCCGGTTGCCGGAGTCCGGTCCGGGCTCACGCGCACCGCTCGGTCGACGCAGCCTCGCGCTGCTCGTCGACTGGCTGCTGAGCATGGCCGTCGCCTCGCTCTTCTGGCCGGACCCCTCGGCGCTCGGCTCGCGGTTCCTCACGGCCCAGCCCTGGGCGACGCTGCTCGTCTTCGTCGGGTCGACGATCGTGCTGGTCGGGCTCCTGGGGCACACGGTCGGTCACCGACTGCTCGGGCTCCGGGTGGCCCGGCTGCTGCGCACCGGCTCGGGCGGCGACGCCGTCCGCACCGCGGCTCCCGGGCCGGCGGGGATCCCCGCCGCGGCACTGCGCACGGGCCTGCTCGCGCTCGTCGTCCCGGCGGCCGTCTGGGACGGCGCCGGCCGCGGGCTGCACGACGTCGCCGCGCGCACGGTCATCGTGCGGCGCTGAGGTCCGGGCGGCTCAGCGGCCGCGCATGCCCTTGCGGTCGGGACGCGCGCGCATCGGGTCGATGCCCTTCGGCACGGCGAGGCGGGGACCGCCCATCGCGCGCAGCCGCTTGGTGATCTCCGCGACCTCCTGCTTGGTCAGCGTCGACCGGAGCTTCTGGACGGTGCGCGGGAGCTTGCGCAGCGCGACCTTGCCGGGCCCGTCGCCGACCTGCAGGAGCGTGACGGGCACGTTCGGCAGGATGCGGTTGAGCTTCTTGCGCTCGGCCTCGAGCAGGCGGTCGACGCGACCGGAGGTGCCCTCGCCGACGAGCACGATGCCCGCGCGGCCGATCCCGCGGAAGACGAGGTCCTGGGTGCGCGGGTCGACGGCAGCGGGCTCCTCGGGGAAGTCCCAGCCACGACGGATCGTGCGCAGGGCCGAGAGCGAGGCCCCGGGCTGCCCCTCGATCTGCCGGTAGGCGGAGGTCTCCGCGCGCCGCGCCAGGATGAACATCGCCGCCAGTGCCGCGAACGGCAGGCCGAGGATGAGCAGGTAGACGACCTGGTCGACGACGAACCCGATGACCAGGGCGATCGCGAGGATGCCGACGAAGGCAGCGAGGATCCACCACGTCACGGCGGGGTCCGCGCGACGGGTCATCTGGTACGCCTGCCACACCTGGTGGTACCACCTGGTCTTGCGGACCTTGGCGGGCTTGCCCCCCGGGGCAGCGGGGGAGGGAGTCTTTTCGCGGGCCATGGGGCAGGAGTCTAGTGCGCGCGGCTCCGTGCCAGAGCGGACCCGCGGCGGCGCGGGCCGCCGCGCGTCCGGGCCGCGCGATCAGGCCGAGTCGCGCCAGACCGTCGGGGTCTCCAGCAGGATCCCGCCGCGCTCGACGCTCTCCCCGCGCAGCTGGGCGAGGACCACCTCGGCGGCACGCCGGCCGAGCGCCACGGCCGGCTGGTGGACCGTGGACAGGGCAGGCCGGACCCGGCGCGACCACGAGCTGTCGTCGAAGCCGACGACCCCGACATCGGCGGGGACGGAGCGTCCGGCGGCCTTGAGGGCCTCCAGCGCTCCCGCCGCGACGGCGTCGGAGGCGGCGAAGACCCCGTCGATCCGGGGCTCGCGCCTCAACAGCTCGTCCATCCCGCTGATCCCCGCGCCGTACTCGTAGAAGGGGACCTCGACGACGAGCCCGCTGTCGAACCTGGAGCCGAGCGCCTGTCGGAAGCCCTCGAGCCGGTCGGTGCCCGAGTCCCGGTCCAGGGCCGCGGCGATCATCCCGATCCGCTCGCGCCCCGTGGCCATGAGCCGCTCGGTGATCGCCCGGGCCGAGGAGACGTTGTCGATCCCGACGTAGGGCACGTCGCGCAGGTCCGGCGGGTGGCCGACGAAGGCCGTCGGCAGCCCGAGGCGCGTGATGACCTCGGTGATCGGGTCGTGCGAGCGGGCCGAGACGATGATCGCCCCGTCGACGAAGCCTCCGGCCAGGTAGCGGCTGACGCGCTCCGTGTCGCGGGCCGAGTCGATGACGAGGCAGACCATCTGGTAGTCGGCCATCGAGAGCGCCTCGTTGGCCCCGAGCATGACGTTGCCGATGTTCGGGTCCTCGAGGAAGGGCGAGTGCGGCTCGTGCGCGAGGAAGGCAACGGCCTGGGTGCGGCGACGCACGAGGTTGCGGGCTGCGGTGTTCGGCACGTACCCGACGGCGCTGATCGCCGCCTCGATCGCGGCACGCGACTCGGGGGAGACGTAGCCCCCGTTGAGCACCCTGCTGACCGTGCAGACCGGCCCGAACGGCAACGGCGGCACCTACCAGAACTTCTTCAACCAGCTCAAGGCGGGCAACGCTCCCGACCTCGGCCAGATCGAGTACGACGCGCTGCCGAACTTCCGCGTCCAGGACGGACTGACGGACCTCGGCGCCTGCGCCGACGTGATGGCGGCCCAGGGCGACTTCGTCGACTGGACCTGGAACCAGGTCAGCTTCGGCGAGGACGGCCACGCGTACGGCGTCCCGCAGGACGCGGGCCCGATGGCGATGTTCTACCGCAAGGACCTCTTCGAGAAGGCCGGCATCCCCGTCCCGACGACGTGGGCCGAGTACCAGGAGGCCGCCGTCAAGATCCAGGCGCTCGGTGGGTACATCACCAACTTCTCGCAGAGCGACATCAACCAGTTCGCCGGGCTCGTGTGGCAGGCCGGTGGCTCGTGGTTCCAGAACGACGGCTCCGCGTGGACCGTCGACCTGACCAGCCCCGAGTCGGTGAAGGTCGCCGACTACTGGCAGGGCCTGATCGACCAGAAGCTCGTCTCGGCCAACCCCGCGTGGACCGACGAGTGGAACAACGCCTACAACACCGGTTCGGACTGGACCTGGATCTCCGCCGTGTGGGGTGCCAACTCCATCTCGAGCGGTGCCCCCGACACCTCGGGCAACTGGGCCGTCGCGCCGATGCCGCAGTGGAGTGCCGGTGACAACGCCGCCGGGAACTGGGGCGGCTCGTCGACGGCCGTCTTCAAGGGCTCGGAGCACGTCTACGAGGCCGCGAAGTTCGCCCTGTGGCTCAACACCTCCGACGAGGCCCTGACGGCGCTCAACAAGGCCGCCAACCTGTACCCGGCGACCAAGGCCGGCGCGAGCCTGCCTGCGCTCAAGGAGGGCGTCGAGTTCTACGGCGGCCAGGCCATCTACGACGTCTTCGCCGAGGCCTCCGGCCAGGTCAACCCCGACTTCACGTGGGGCCCGACCATGACCCAGGTCTACGCAGACGCCTCGGACGGCTTCAAGGCTGCGGTCACCGGTGGCGGTACCCTCACCGACGCGCTCACGGCCACCCAGGCCTCGACCATCGCGACCCTGAAGTCGCAGTCGATCCCCGTCAAGGAGTGAGTGCTTGATCCACCACCTGCGTGCCGCGGGCTCCAGCCTCGTGCTGGATGCCCGCGGCATGCGGCTGCCAGCGATCGTCCACTGGGGCGCCGGGCTCGGTGACCTGGACGACGAGGCGCTCGCCGCGCTCGCCGACTCCGCAGCACCCGCCGTCGGGCCCAGCTCGATCGACATGCCGCTGCGCCTGTCGATCCTTCCCTCGACGGCCGAGGGCTGGTCGGGACACCCGGCGCTCGAGGCGTTCTGGGCGTCGACCGGCCGTGCCCTCGGTGGGCTGAGCCTGCGGGGTGTGGAGCGCGACGGCAGCACCGTCCGCCTGACCAGTGCCGATGAGGCAGCGACCGTCGTCGTGACGACGGAGCTCGAGCTGACCGAGCACGGTGTGCTCAGGTTGCGGCACCGACTGCTCAACGACTCGTCCGACCGCCTCGAGCTCGCCGCTCTCGACGCCGTCCTCCCGGTCCCCGACCGGGCCAGGGAGGTCCTGGACTTCGCGGGCCTGTGGACCCATGAACGTCGCCCCCAGCGCACGGGCCTCGGCCTCGGGACGTGGAGCAGGCAGACGCGCCACGGCCGGCCCGGCCATGACGACCCCTTCCTGACCGTCGTCGGGACGCCGGGCTTCGCCTTCCGCTCTGGCGAGGTCTGGGCGGCCCACCTGGCGTGGAGCGGCGACAAGGCCGTCCACGTCGACCGGCAGGCGCTCGGCCCCGCGGTGCTCGCGCTCGGTGAGCTGCTCGCCCCCGGAGAGGTGCGCCTGGCGCCGGGGGAGGCGTACACCACACCCTGGGTGATCGCCGCGTGGTCCCGGGAGGGGCTCGACGGGATCTCGGCGCGGCTCCACCCCTACGTCCGCTCGCGCTCGACCCTGAGCGGCCCCCGCCCGGTCGTGCTCAACACCTGGGAGGCCGTCTACTTCGACCACGACCTCTCCGTGCTCTCCCGGCTCGTCGACGCCGCTGCCGAGGTCGGGGTCGAGCGCTTCGTCCTGGACGACGGCTGGTTCGCCGGCCGCCGCGACGACCGCAGGGCGCTGGGGGACTGGACGGTCGATCCCGTCGTCTGGCCCGAGGGCCTGCACCCGCTCGTCGAGCTCGTCCACGCGCGCGGGATGGACCTCGGCCTGTGGGTCGAGCCCGAGATGGTCAGCCCCGACTCGGCACTCGCCCGCGCCCACCCGGACTGGGTGCTCGGTGACGGGACGGCGCCGACCTGGCGGTTCCAGCGCACGCTCGACCTGGCCAACCCGGAGGCGTACGCCTACGTGCTGGACAGCCTCCTCGCGCTCGTGCGCGAGTACCCGCTCGCCTACCTCAAGTGGGACCACAACCGTGACCTGCTCGAGCCGGTCGCGCACCGCCAGGTCACCGCCGTCTACCGGCTGATCGACGAGCTGCGCGCCGCCTCGCCGGGCCTGGAGATCGAGTCCTGTGCCTCGGGCGGGGCGCGGATCGACCTGGGGATCCTCGAGCGCGTCGAGCGTGTGTGGACCTCGGACACGAACGACCCGCTCGAGCGGCAGCAGATCCAGCGGTGGACAGGGGTCCTCGTGCCGCCGGAGTACCTGGGCAGCCACCTCGGCGCGGCACGTGCCCATACGACCGGCCGCAGCAGCGACCTCGCCTTCCGCGCGGCCACCGCGCTCTTCGGCAGCGCTGGGATCGAGTGGGACCTGCTCACCGCCGACGACGCCCAGCGGGTCCAGATCGCGTCCTGGACGGCCGCCTACCGGCAGCGCCGGGCTGCCCTGCACTCGGGGACCGTCGTGCGCGGCGACCTGAGCGACCCGGCCCTGCTGCTGCACGGTGTCGTGGCACCCGATCGCTCCGGTGCGCCTGTTCGCCTACGTCGCCCTCGCTGCGCCGGAGCATGCCCTGCCCGCGCCGGTCCGCCTCGTCGGTCTCGACCCCGACCGGAGCTACCGGGTGCGCCCGTGGACGCTCGTCGACCCGCCCGCCGTGCTCCAGGACGCGGCTCCCGCGTGGCTCGCCGCCGGAGAGGTGACGCTCCCCGGTCGGGTCCTCGCCGAGGTGGGTCTGCCGATGCCGCTGCTGCTCCCGCAGCAGGCGCTCCTGCTCGAGGTGGACGCCGTCGGCTGATCGACGCCGCGTCGCGGTCGCCCCGAGCCGCCCGGCGCTCAGCGCGCGAGCAGGCTCGCCGCCTCCTGGCGCGCCGTGCGCTCCTCGGCGAGGTGCGCGAGCTCCGCGGGGATCTCCCAGCCGCGCCGGCGCATGGCCTGGCCCCACAGGCTCCCGGCACGGTACGAGGACCGCACGAGCGGGCCGGCCATCACGCCGAGGAAGCCGAGGCGCTCGGCCTCCTCGGAGAGCGCGACGAACTCCTCGGGCCGCACCCACCGCGTGACGGGGTGGTGCCGCACCGAGGGGCGCAGGTACTGCGTGATCGTCACCAGGTCGCAGCCCGCCTCGTGCAGGTCGGCGAGGGCCTCGGCGGCCTCCTCCATCGTCTCGCCCATCCCGAGGATGAGGTTCGACTTCGTCACGAGCCCCGCCTCGCGGGCGGAGGTGAGGACCGAGAGCGAGCGGTCGTAGCGGAAGCCAGGGCGGATCTGCTTGAAGATCCGGGGGACCGTCTCCAGGTTGTGCGCCAGGACCTGCGGTCGCGAGGAGAAGACCTCGGCGAGCTGCTCGGGGACGGCGGTGAAGTCGGGGATGAGCAGCTCGACGCCGGTCCCCGGGTTGAGCGCGTGGATCTGTCGCACCGTCTCGGCGTACAGCCAGGCGCCGCCGTCGGCCAGGTCGTCGCGGGCGACGCCGGTGATCGTCGAGTACCGCAGGCCCATCTCGCGCACCGACTCCGCGACCCGGCGCGGCTCGTCGCGGTCGAGGTCGGCCGGCCTGCCGGTGTCGATCTGGCAGAAGTCGCAGCGCCGCGTGCACTGGTCGCCGCCGATGAGGAAGGTGGCCTCGCGGTCCTCCCAGCACTCGAAGATGTTGGGGCAGCCGGCCTCCTCGCACACCGTGTGCAGGGCCCCGCCCTTCACGATGCCCTTGAGCTCGGTGTACGCCGGACCCATCGTGGCCTTCGTCCGGATCCACTCGGGCTTCTTCTCGATGGGGGTCTCGGCGTTGCGGGCCTCGACCCGGAGCATGCGCCGACCCTCGGGAGCGATCGTCATCCGGTCAGGGTACGTGAGTCGCGAGCAGTGGTCGCAGCGAGCGCTCCAGGTGGACGGCAAGGAGAGGATCCGCCTCGTCGACGGTCACCTCGCGCCCGAGCTCTGCCGACAACGAGGTGACGTCGGCGTCGTCGATCCCGCAGGGGATGATGCGGCCGAAGGCGGACAGGTCGGGGTCGGCGTTGAGGGCCAGTCCGTGCATCGTGACGCTCCGGGCCACCCGGACGCCGATCGCGCAGACCTTGCGCTCCAGACGGACGCCGTCGGCGGGGCACCACACCCCCGAGCGGCCCTCGACACGCGTCGCGGGCACGCCGAGCTCGGCGCAAAGACCGAGGACGGCCTCCTCGAGCGCGCGCACGTACGCGACGACGTCCACCGGGGAAGCGAGCCTCAGGATCGGGTACGCGACGAGCTGGCCCGGTCCGTGCCAGGTGATCCGGCCGCCGCGGTCGACGTCGACCACCGGGGTGCCGTCCGTCGGCCGTTCGGCGCTCGCCGTCCGCCGGCCTGCGGTGTAGACGGGCGGGTGCTCGAGCAGGACGACCGTGTCCTGGCGGCTGCCGTCGGCCACCTCGGCGTGCAGGGTCCGCTGGAGGCCCCAGGCCTCGTCATAGGGCACGAGGCGTGGGGACGGTCGCAGGAAGGTGAGGCTGCCGCTGTCCATCGGGCGCAGGCTACCTCGTGGAACCGCCGTACGCCGCGGCCGGGAGCTCGTCGGCGTCGAGCGAGCCGTCGGCGGCGTACATCGCCAGCAGGAGCGAGCGCAGCTGCTCGACCTGCTCGTCGTCGAGCCCGCGCAGCACCATCTCCTCGGCCCTGCCCGGGTCGCCCGCGGCACGCAGCGCGGCGAACCCCGCGGCGGTGAGCGCGACGTCGTGCCGGCGACGGTCCTGGGCGCGCGTCGGTCGTTCGATGTAGCCGGTGCGCTCCAGGCGGGCGACGGTCTTGCTCATCGTCTGCTCGGTGACCTCGCAGGCCACGGCCAGCTCACGCTGGGACCGCGGGCCCCCGGCGAGGTGGGCGAGGACGGGGAGCGAGGCGTGGTTGAGGTCCCAGTGCGCGAGGTGGGCGTTCCACTCGCGCTCGACGCGGCGGTTGACGGCCGACATGAGCCGTCCCGTCGGCCACGTGCTCGGCTCGCCCCGGGACGCGTCGGCGGCGCCGCCAGGGCTGACGCTGTGGCCGCTCGTCATCGCTGCGCGCTCCTTCCGAGTTGTCCTGGGAGTCCGGGCACCCCATGATACTCAGCATGCTGAGGAATCGAGAGGGCGCACGATCCGGACTGCTGAGGGGGCTCGCCGTGCTGGGGGTCCTCCTCGCCTGGCTGGCGATCGGCGGCGTCGGTGGGATGTCGATCGGCCGGCTCTCCGAGGTGCAGGAGAACGACACGGCATCCTTCCTGCCCAGGAGCGCCGAGTCCACCCGCGCCGCAGAGCTCGCCGCAGGGTTCCGGCAGACGACGACGCTCCCGGCCCTCGTCGTCGTCGAGGGTGACGGGGCGCTCAGTGCAGAGGAGCTGGGCCGGGTGCAGGCCTTCGCCGCCTCGCTGGACACGCTCGACGTGGACGGCACGCCGCTGTCCGAGCTCGTCACGGCGCCCGTCGTCGCCTTCCCCTCCGAGGACGGCCAGGCGGCGCTCGTCGCGATCTCGCTCGACTCCGAGAAGGCCCTCGCGCAGGTCGGTGAGGAGCGCGTCGTCAACCTCGTCGTCGCCGAGGTGCGCACGGCCGCCGCCGATCAGCTCGGGGACCTGCGGGCCTACGTCACCGGCCCTGCCGGGTCGATCGCTGACATCGTCGAGGCCTTCGGCGGGATCGACGGGGTGCTCCTGCTGGTCGCGCTCGTCGCGGTGTTCGTCATCCTCGTCCTCGTCTACCGCTCGCCGTCCCTGCCGTTCACCGTGCTCTTCACGGCGTTGTTCGCTCTCTCGGGGGCGGCGCTGGTCGTGTTCCAGCTCGCGAAGTCCGGCGTCCTTGTCCTCAACGGGCAGAGCCAGGGCATCCTGTTCATCCTCGTCGTGGGCGCTGCGACCGACTACTCGCTCCTCCTCGTCTCGCGCTACCGCGAGGAGCTGCGCCGCATCCACGCCCCCCACCTGGCGATGCGCCGGGCCTGGCGTGCCTCGCTCGAGCCGATCCTCGCCAGTGCCGGGACGGTCATCGCCGGTCTGCTCTGCCTGCTCCTGTCCGACCTCTCCTCGAACCGGAGCCTCGGCCCCGTCGCTGCGATCGGTGTCGCGGCCGCCGTCGTCGCGGCCCTGACGCTTCTCCCGGCCCTCCTGCTCATCGGTGGTCGTCGCGCGCGCTTCATCTTCTGGCCCCGCATGCCCCGGCCCTCGCATGACGAGGACACCGGTGTGCACATCGAGGAGACGCTCGCCGAGGTCGAGGAGCGCTCGGGAGTCTGGGGGAGGGTTTCCGGGCTGCTCGGGCGCCACCCGCGCCGCGTCTGGGTCGTCACGGCGATCGCGCTCCTGGCTGCCGCGGCCTGGCTCCCGACCCTTCGTGCGACCGGGACGAGCGAGTCGGACGTCTTCCTCGCCCAGGTGGACTCGGTCACGGGCGGGGAGATCCTCGCCGAGCACTTCGACGCCGGCCAGACGCAGCCGATCACCGTGGTCGCGCCCGAGGGCGATCTCGGCACCGTGCTCGACGCCCTCGGCGCGGTCGACGGGATCGTCTCCGCCTCCGCGGTGACGGCGACCCCCTCGGGCGCTCCCGCCGACCCGACGGCCGCGCCCCTCGTCGTCGACGGCACCGTGCTCGTCGAGGCCGTGACGAAGGTGGCGACGGAGAGCCAGGAGGCGACCGAGGTCGTCACCGCTGTCAGGGCCGCCGTGCACGAGGCCGTCCCCGGATCGCTCGTCGGGGGAGCCGCGGCCCAGCGGCTCGACACCCAGCTGACGAGCGAGCGCGACCTGCGCGTGATCGTCCCCGCGGTGCTGCTCGTCATCCTCGTCCTGCTGATGCTCCTGCTGCGGGCGGTGGTCGCACCGGTGCTCATCGTCCTGGCGAACCTGCTCTCCTTCGGCGCGACGCTCGGGATCGCGGCCCTGGTGTTCAACCACGTCTTCGGCTTCCCCGGCGCCGACGCGACCGTCCCGTTGTACGCCTTCGTGTTCCTGGTGGCCCTCGGGATCGACTACTCGATCTTCCTCATGACCCGGGTGCGCGAGGAGTCGCTCGTCCACGGGACGCGGGAGGGGGTCCGGCGCGGCGTGGCGGTCACCGGCGGGGTCATCACGAGCGCCGGCATCGTGCTGGCGGCCACCTTCGGCGCGCTGGCGGTGCTGCCGCTGCTCTTCCTCGTCCAGATCGCCTTCCTCGTGGCCCTCGGCGTGCTCATCGACACGCTCGTCGTGCGCACGCTCCTCGTGCCGGGACTGATCCACGACATGGGTGCCCGCTCGTGGTGGCCGTGGACGGGGCGCATCGCCGACTGACGCGCGCCGGGCCAGGTGCCTGGCGGGTCCGTCGCGGGCCGGGTCTGTGGACGGCCGCCCCAGCGGCTCCGGCCCTGCTGGACTCTGCACATGGAGCTGGCCCTTCCTGCGGCGGTGCGCGACGCCCTGAGCGCGCAGGGCGTCGAGCCCTCCGGTCCGCTCGGTGTGGGGGCCTCGGGGCTGCGGTGGAGCGCGCTCGGCCCGCAGGGACAGCGCTACGCCGTCGTGCACGCCGCCGGCGAGCCGGGCGTCCGGCTGAGGTCGCGGGCCCAGGCGCTCCTCGCCGTGACGCACCCGGGGCTCGCGCGCTGCGCGCAGATCCTCTCCGCGCAGGACGGCGTCGTCGTCCTCGTCGAGGCCGAGCCCGGTACGGACCTCGGGGTGCTGCTCGAGGCGCGGGGCAGGCTCGAGCCGGGGGAGGCCGTCGGGCTCCTCGCCCCGGTCGCCGAGGCGCTCGCGACGCTGCACGCGGCCGGGCTGGTCCACGGTGACGTCTCCCCGGGGAACATCGTCGTCACCGGTGGCAGGCCCGTGCTCGTCGACCTCCTGGGCGCCTGCGACCCGGTCGAGCGGGGCACGCCCGGGTTCACCCCTCCGGGCCGTGAGCACGGCGCGAGCGCGGCCGGCGACGTCGCTTCCCTCGGCCTGGTCGGCCTGGCGCTCCTCGGGGCCGCTGAGCCGCGCCCGGGCGCTCGATCGCCGGGCACGCCCTGGGACGCGGAGCAGGAGGCAACCGATGCGCAGCGCGAGGCCGTCCTCGCCGTCTGCGCGCAGGCAGTCTCGGCCGCCGACGACAGCCCGGGGGCAGCGGAGCTCGCGGACGCCCTGCGCCGGGCCTGCCCGCCCACCGTGCTGCGACCCGCCGACCCGGCCGTGCTCGCCAGGCTCGGGCTGCGCCGCCTGTCCGGAGCCGAGGAGCTCGTCGATCGGGCCGCCGTGACGGTTCGGGGGTCCATCGCGGGCCGACGGCGCGACGGGCGTCACCGCTCCGGGCGAGGAGCCGACGGGCGGGCGCACCGGGCAGCGGGGGCGGTGGGGGCCCTCGGGATGCTGCGCGCACGGGGTGCGCGGCCGGGGCGACGTGCGCCCTGGGTGGAGAGGGGGCTGCGGCTCGGCGGGCTCGGCGCAGCGCTGCTGCTCGCCGCAGGGGTCATCGTCCTCACGCTGGTCAGTGCCCAGGAGTCACCCGCCGAGGCGGCCGTCCGGCTGACCAGGGAGCGTGCGCAGGCCCTGCTCTCCAGGGACGCGGCGGCGCTCGCCGAGGTGACGGTCCCCGGCTCGGCAGCGGCGCTCGCTGATCGGGCAGCGCTCGGAGCGCTGAGCCGGCCCCTCAGCGCGGCGGACGCAGGGACTGGGAGCTGGACGTCGCCGCCGAGGCAGTCGTCCCCTGCGAGGAGCCTGCCGCATGCGTCCTGGTCCGGATGGTCACCTCGTCCGGGGGCACGCGCGGGGAGGTGCGGCGCGTCGTCCTCGTGCTCGAGCCCGAGCCCTGGCGGGTGCGGGAGGTCAGCGAGCCCGGGTGAGCCAGGCGGCGGCCTCGTCGAGGCTCGCGTGCTCCCAGCTGAAGCCGGAGTCCTCGAGGACGGTCGGCAGGGCACGCTGGCTCGAGAGCAGCAGCTCGTCCGCCATGTCGCGCAGCACGAGCCTGAGCAGGGGTGCCGGGACCGCGAGCCGGGAGGGACGGTTGATCTGGTCGGCGATCGCGGCGACGACCTCGCGCTGCGTGGCCGGCGAGGGACCGGTCAGGTTGACCGGCCCCACCACGGGGGTCGTGAGCAGGTGCTCGATCGCCCGGACGTGGTCGTGCAGCGTGATCCAGCTCCAGACGTTCTCGCCGGTGCCGAGCGGCCCGCCGAGGCCGAGGCGCAGGATCGGCAGGAGCCGGCCCAGCGCGCCGCCGTCGGGCGCCAGCAGGATCCCCGTGCGCAGGTGCACGGTGCGCACGCCCGCGCCGTCGCTCGGCGCGGTCGCGGCCTCCCAGGCACGGACGACGTCGGCCAGGAAGCCCTCACCGGGGGCGGAGGCCTCCGTGAGCGGCTCGCTGCCGCGATCGCCGTAGAAGCCGACGGCGGAGGCCTGGAGGAAGACGGACGGCCGCTCCTGCATCCCGGCGATGGTCCGCGCCAGGAGACCGGTCGGCACCGTGCGCGAGCGGAGGATCGTGCGCCGGTACTCCGGGGTCCACAGGTGGTCGCCGATGCCTGCGCCGCCGAGGTTCACGACGGCGTCGACCCCGCGAAGGCTCGCCGGGTCGAGGACGTCCTGGTAGGGGCTCCAGCTGAGGTCGCGGCTCGACGCCGCCGGGCCCCTGACGAGCCGCCGGACGCGATGTCCGGCGGCCGTCAGGCGCGCGACGAGCGCTGAGCCGATGAGCCCATGGGCCCCGGCGACGACGATCTGCACCTAGAGGCCGACCTCGGCCTCGAAGTCGCCGTCCTCGATGCGCTTCTTGACCGCCATGAGGTAGCGCGAGGCGTCTGCGCCGTCCACCAGCCGGTGGTCGTAGCTGAGCGCGAGGTAGCACATCGAGCGGACGGCGATGTACTCGCCGCCCATCTCGTCGACCGCGACGACCGGGCGCTTGACGATCGCTCCGGTGCCCAGGATCGCCGAGGTGCCGCCGGGCACGATGGGCGTGTCGAACAGCGCGCCGCCGGAGCCCGTGTTGGTGACCGTGAAGGTCCCGCCGCTGAGCTCGTCCGGGGTGACCTTGTTGTCGCGCGTGCGGGCCGCGAGGTCGGCGATCTTGCGGGCGATGCCGCCGAGGTTGAGGTCGCCGGCGCCACGGATCACCGGGACGACCAGGCCACGCTCGGTGTCGACGGCGATGCCGACGTTCTCCTCGCCGTGGTAGGTGATCTGGTTGCCGTCGAGGATCGCCGTTGATCTTCGGGTGCGCCTTGAGCGCCTCGGTCGCCGCCAGCGACGAAGAACGGCAGGTACGTGAGGTTCACGCCCTCCCGTGCGGCGAAGCCGGCCTTGGCCTTGGTGCGCAGGCGCGCGACCTTGGTGACGTCGACCTCGACGACCGAGGTGAGCTGGGCCATCGAGTGCAGCGACTCGACCATGCGCGAGGCGATGACCTGGCGCAGCCGGCTCGCCTTCTCGGTGGTCCCGCGCAGCGGGCGAGACCGCCGCCGGGGCGGCGGGCCTTGGCTGCGGGCGGCCGCTGCGGGCGCGGGGCTGCCGGGGCGGCAGCCGCAGCCGCGCGTGCGCGCTCGGCTGCCTCGGCAGCCTCGAGCACGTCCTCCTTGCGGATGCGCCCGCCGACGCCGGTGCCGGTGACGGCAGCGAGGTCGACGCCCTTCTCGGCCGCGAGCTTGCGCACGAGCGGGGTGAGGTAGCCGCCACCGCCGCTGCCGAGGCCGCGGTCGGCGCGGGAGCAGCCGGGGCCGCGGGAGCAGCGGCGGCGGGGGCCGCCGGGGCTGCAGGTGCGGACGCGGGAGCAGCGGGTGCCGGTGCCGCTGCGGGAGCAGGTGCTGCCGCCGGCGCGGGCTGCGGGAGCCGGGGCCGCCTCGGCTGCCGGAGCAGGTGCGGGTGCCTCGGCCGGTGCAGCGGCCGGCGCGCCCCAGCGGCGCCGATCCGGGCGAGCGCCGTGCCGACCTCGACGGTCTCGTCCTCGCCGACGAGGATCTCGACGAGGGTCCCGGCGAACGGGCGAGGGGATCTCGGTGTCGACCTTGTCGGTCGAGACCTCGAGCAGCGGCTCGTCGAGCTCGACGCTGTCGCCGACGGCCTTGAGCCACCGCGTGACGGTGCCCTCGGTGACGCTCTCGCCGAGCGCGGGCATCGAGACCGCCTGGCTCGCGCCACCCGCGGATGCCGCGGGCTCGGCAGGAGCGGGTGCAGCGGCCGGCTCGGCAGACGGTGCCTCGGCCGCGGCGGCTCGGGAGCGGCGGTCGGCTCGGGCTCCGGCGCGGGCTCGGGCTCGGCCGCTGTCGCGGCGGGCTCGGCCGCCGGTGCCTCGGCGGCGGAGTCGCCTGCGGCACCGATCCTGGCCAGCGCGGTGCCGACCTCGACGGTCTCGTCCTCGCCGACGAGGATCTCGACGAGGGTCCCCGCGAACGGCGAGGGGATCTCGGTGTCGACCTTGTCGGTCGAGACCTCCAGCAAGGGCTCGTCGAGCTCGACGGTGTCGCCCACGTTCTTGAGCCACCGGGTGACGGTGCCTTCGGTGACGCTCTCGCCGAGCGCCGGCATCAGCACGGAGTCAGACATGACCTCGCGTCTCCTTGATCAGTTGTGGGCGTGGAGGGGCTTGCCGGCGAGAGCGAGGAAGGCCTCGCCGAGCGCCTCGTTCTGCGTGGGGTGGGCGTGGACGAGGGTGGCCACGTCCTCCGGGTAGGCCTCCCAGTTCACGATGAGCTGGCCCTCGCCGATGAGCTCGCCGACGCGAGCGCCGAGCATGTGCACCCCGACGACGGGGCCGTCCTTCTGGCGGACCAGCTTGACGAACCCTGCGGTGCCGAGGATCTGGCTCTTGCCGTTGCCGCCGAGGTTGTACTCGACGACGTCGACGCCGTCGGCGCCGTACAGCTCGCGCGCCTTGGCCTCGGTGACACCGACCGAGGCGACCTCGGGCTCGCAGTACGTCACGCGGGGGATGCCCGACTCGACGATCGGCGCGGGGTTGAGCCCGGCGATCTCCTCGGCGACGAAGATGCCCTGCTGGAAGCCGCGGTGCGCGAGCTGGAGCCCGGGCACGATGTCGCCGACCGCGTGGATGTTCGCGACGCCGGTGTGCAGGCGCTCGTCCGTCAGGACGAAGCCACGGTCCATCGGGACGCCCTGCTCCTCGTAGCCGAGGTCGGCGGTGCGCGGGCCGCGGCCGACCGCCACGAGCAGGAGGTCGGCGTCGTACGCTGGTGCCGTTCTCGAGCGTGACGTGCACGCCGTTGTCGTCCTGGGTCACGCCCTGGAAGCGCACGCCGATCGAGAAGTCGATCTTGCGCTTGCGGAAGGCACGCTCGAAGGCCTTGCACACGGCCTCGTCCTCGTTGGGGACCAGGTGCGGCAGGGCCTCGACGATCGTCACCTTGGTGCCGAAGGAGGTCCACACGCTCGCGAACTCGCAGCCGATGACGCCGCCGCCGAGCACGACGACGGAGGACGGCACGTAGTCGAGGTTGAGCGCCTGGTCGGAGGTCATCACGCGACCGCCGATCTCCAGGCCAGGGAGCGAGCGGGCGTAGGAGCCGGTGGCCAGCACGACATGCTTGCCGGTGTACCGCTCGCCGTTCACCTCGACGGTGTCCGGGCCGACGAGGCGGCCGTGGCCCTCGACGAAGGTGATCGCGTGGGCCTTCACCAGGCCCTGCAGGCCCTTGTAGAGGCGGGAGATGACGCCGTCCTTGTAGGCGTTCACGGCGGTCATGTCGATGCCCTCGAGCGTGGCGCGCACGCCGTACTTCTCGCTCTCGCGGGCCGAGTCGGCGACCTCGGCCGCGTGCAGCAGGGCCTTGGTCGGGATGCAGCCGTTGTGCAGGCAGGTCCCGCCGACCTTGCCGGACTCGATCAGGGCCACGGTCAGTCCGAGCTCCGTGGCGCGCAGGGCAGTGGCGTATCCGCCGCTCCCTCCACCCAGGACCACGATGTCGAAGACGGTGTCAGGCACGGTCAGGCTCCCCTCGGGCACGGCAGTGGGTCGGGCGCTCCGGCCATCTTGTCATCACCTGCGCGGGCACGCGTACCCGAGCGCCGTTGATGAGACCGACGCGTTCGTCGAGAAACATCCTACGACTTGCCCGCACGTAGTCTTGCCCCATGCGACTGTTCGGGCGACGCCGGCGTGAGGACGATCCTTCGGCACCTCTGCACCGGGAACGCCGCCCGGCGGGCGACCGAGGCGTACCTCGCGGAGTTCGCCCGCACGCGCGTCGGGGTCGAGGCGTACATCGAACCGGCCACACGCGTCACCCAGACGACGGTCGTGCTCATCGCGACCACGGGGGAGTGGACCCGGCGCAAGGTACCCGACGCGCGCACCGCTCGCGAGATCGCGCGCGAGCTCGCGATCCCGGTCTACGACGTCCAGCTCACGGGCTACCCCCAGCGGATGAGGGACTGGAACACGCGACAGAGGCGCACGGGTCGCTGACCCGCGCGCCTCTGCGACGTCCCCGCTCGGTGTGCCGCGAGGCTCAGCGGGCCTCGAGCAGGCTGAGCAGCGTGCGGACGGCGACACCGGTGCCGCCCACGGAGGTGTAGCCGTGGGCCGATCCCTCGTTGAACGCCGGGCCGGCGATGTCGAGGTGCGCCCACGGGGTCTCGCCGACGAACTCCTTGAGGAACAGCCCGGCGATCAGCATCCCGCCGAAGCGGTCGCCGATGTTCGCGAGGTCGGCCACCGAGGACTTCAGCCCGGCGCGCAGCTCGACGGGCAGCGGCATCGGCCAGAACTGCTCGCCGGACTGCGCGGCGGCGGTCACCACGGCCTCGCGCATGTCGTCCGTCCCCATGACGGCCGAGACGCGGGGGCCGAGCGCGACGAGCTGGGCGCCGGTGAGCGTCGCGACGTCGATCACGGCATCGGGCTTCTCCTCGCAGGCGGCGACGAGGCCGTCGGCGAGCACCAGTCGGCCCTCGGCGTCGGTGTTGAGCACCTCGACCGTCTTCCCGCCGCGCTGGGTGATGACGTCGGAGGGCCGCTGGGCCGAGCCGGAGGGCATGTTCTCCGCGAGGCAGAGCCAGCCGGTGACCTTGATCGGCAGCCCGAGGGCCGCCGCGGCCAGCACGGTGTGCAGCACGGCGGCGGCACCGGCCATGTCGGACTTCATCGCCTCCATGCCCTTGGCCGGCTTGATCGAGATGCCGCCCGAGTCGAACGTGATCCCCTTGCCGACGAGGGCGACGGACTTCTTCGCGCGCAGCGGTGACCAGACGACCTTGACCAGGCGCGGCGGGCGGGACGAGCCCTGCCCGACGCCGACGAGCCCGCCGTAGCCGCCGGAGGCGAGCTCCTTCTCGTCCAGGACGGTGACCTTGACCTTCGTGCCCTTGGCTGCAGCGCGGGCGACGTCGGCGAACGCCGCGGGGAACAGGTCGAGCGGGCTCGTGTTGACCAGGTCGCGCACCCCGTGCACGGCGGAGGCGACGACCTCGGCGCGCTGCACGGCCGCGCGTGCCGCCGAGGACTTCGCCGCCGGCGTCACGAGCTGGACCTGCGTGGCCGGGCGTGCGTGCGCGGGGACCTCGCGGTACCGGTCGAAGGCGTACGCACCGAGGAGGGCGCCCTCGGCGACCGCCGCGACCAGGTCGGCGTCCTTGGCGGGGAGGGCGAGCGCGAGCGAGGTGACGCCCGTGAGCTGGCGCGTCGCCGCACCGGCCGCTCGGCGCAGCGTCTCGGTGTCAGGGGCGCTGCCGGCGGCGCCGACACCGACGGTGGCGATGACGGGAGCCTTGGCCATTCCCGCGGACGGGATGCGCTGGACGGCGTCGACCTCCCCGGACACCCCGAGCCCGGGGGCGGTGAGAGCGGTGCGGATCGCCGCGGGGACGTTGTCGCCGAGGACGACGACGGTCCCCGGGCCGGAGGTGGCGACGGCGACGACGAGGACGTCGGCGGCGCAGCGGGCAGGGTCGAGAGAGGTCAGCGTGATCACCCGACGATGCTAGACGCCGTGCCGGGAGTCCTCGCGACGAACGGCCCAGCCCACGATCCCCGGTCGCGGGAGGCGCGAGGAGCTCAGATCCCTGCTGCGACACGCCTCCTCGCGATGCGGTCGGGCCCGAGCCCTCCGTATCCTCGCCCCCGTGTGGACACCGCTCGCCGTCATCGTCGCCCTCGCTGCGCTCGTCGTGGCGGCCTGGGCCGGCTGGTCGGCCCTGCGCGACCGCGCCGTCGTGCTGCGTCAGCTGTGGGGAGCGGCGGTCGTGGAAGCACTCCTGCTGGTCGAGCTCGTCGTCGCCGTGGTGCGAGCGCTCACCGGAACGCCGCCGGGCGACGCCCCCACGTTCTGGGGCTATGCCGTCACGACGCTGATCGTCCTTCCCCTCGCCGCCGTGTGGGGCTTCGCCGAGCGGACGAGGTGGAGCTCTGTCGTCCTGCTCCTCGCCGCCCTCACGGTGGCGGTCCTCCAGCTGAGGATGCTCGCGGTGTGGGCATGACGACGTCGACCGCCTCCGGGCCGGGCCGGGCCCTCGTGGCCGCCTACGGCGTCCTTGCCCTCGCCGCTGGCGCCCGGTCCGTGGTGCAGATCCTCACCGACTGGTCCGCAGCGCCTCTGGCCTACGCGCTCTCGGCCGTGGCCGCCGTCGTCTACCTCGTGGCGGCCGTGGCGCTGGGGAGCGGCTCGCTGCGCCTGCGTCCCCTCGCCTGGGCTGCCGTGTCCGTCGAGATGGTCGGGGTGCTCGCCGTCGGTGCCCTCTCGCTCGGCCGCCGCGAGCTGTTCGCCGACGCGACCGTCTGGTCGGGGTTCGGCAGCGGCTACGGCTTCGTCCCGCTCGTCCTTCCCGTGCTCGGGCTGTGGTGGCTGCGCCGGACGGGCCTGTCGCGCACCCCGCAGGACGCCGCACCCGGGTAGGTTTCCGGGCGTGTACCGGTTGCTGTTCACCACCGTCCTTCGCCGTCTTGCCCCCGAGCGCGCGCACCACCTCGCGTTCACCGCGATCAGGATCGCCGCCGCGACGCCGGGCCTCGGCCCGCTGCTGCGCCGGGCGCTGGCGCCACGCGGGCCAGGGGTGCACGTCCTTGGTCGCGAGGTCCCCGGCCCCTTCGGCCTCGCCGCGGGCTTCGACAAGGACGGCGAGGGCGTGCTCGGCCTGACGATGCTCGGTTTCGGCTTCGTGGAGGTCGGCACCGTGACGCCCCTGGCCCAACCGGGCAACGAGGCACCACGTCTGTGGCGCGAGCTCGACCAGCAGGCGCTGCGCAACCGGATGGGCTTCAACAACAGCGGAGCCTCCGCCGTCGCGTCGCGGCTGCGGGCCCTGCGCTCGACCCCGGCCGGCCGCTCGGCCGTCGTCGGCGTCAACATCGGCAAGAACAAGCTGACCTCCGCCGCCGACGCAGCCGCCGACTACGCGAGCTGCGCGCGCCTGCTCGCCCCATGGGCCGACTACCTCGTCGTCAACGTCTCCTCGCCCAACACGCCGGGCCTGCGCGACCTCCAGTCCGTCGAGGCGCTGCGTCCGCTGCTGGTGGCCGCGCGCGAGGCTGCTGACGAGTCGACGGCTCCCGGTCAGGTCCCGCTGCTGGTCAAGATCGCGCCGGACCTCAGCGACCCCGATGTCGACGATGTCGCGGACCTCGTGCTGGAGCTCGGGCTCGACGGGGTCGTCGCGGTCAACACGACCATCGCGCACGAGCTCGGCGAGGGCGGGCTCTCCGGGCCGCCCGTGCTCGCGCGCGGTCTCGCGGTCGTCGAGCGACTGAGGGCACGGCTGGGCTCCGGTCCGGTGATCATCGGGGTCGGCGGCGTCTCGACGACCCAGGACGCCCGCTCGTACCTGGACGCCGGTGCCGACCTGGTCCAGGGGTACACGGGGTTCATCTACCGCGGTCCGTTCTGGGCCTCGCGGATCAACCGGGACCTCGCCGGGACCGGGGTGCGGCGATGAGTCGCGCGCAGTGGACCTGGGACCTGCGCTCCGCCTCGGGGGCGACCGTCGACCGGCCGCTGAGCCCGACCTTCACGAGCCGGTTCGACGCCGAGGCGTGGCTGGGGGAGCACTGGCACCGCCTCGCCGGTGAACGCGTCGTGGCCGCACAGCTGCGCGACGGCGACCGACCCGTCGGCGTCGTCGTGCGGCTGGACGTCCCGCAGGCCATGGCGCCCCGGGCCTGATCTCCCGGTCACCCCTGCCGGTTCCGGCGACGGTGGCTCGGACGAGACCCGTTCAGACGAGGACGGCGTTCTCGGCGGACGATCCGGCCCGGGCGCCCTGGTCCAGGACCCGCCAGGCCGAGGCGAGGGCCAGGACGCCGCGCTCGAGGCGCTCGACGTCGATGGCGAACGGGAGCCTGAGCCGGTTCTCGAACGCGCCGTCGACGCCGAAGATCGTCCCGGGGACGACGACGACGCCGTGCTGCGGGGCGATGGCGGCGAGCGCAGAGGAGAGCGGCGCGCCGAGGTCGGCCCAGGTGGACAGCCCGCCCGCCGGTCGCTCGACCCGCCAGGGCAGCTCGCGCTCGACGGCGGCGAGCAGGGCGTCGCGCTGGAGCCGCAGCGTCACGCGGCGCTCGGCGAGCACGACGTCCTCCTCCGCGAGGAGCTCGAGGGTGATGAGCTGGTCGAGCAGGCCGGTGCTGAGGTCGTGGCGGGCGCGTTCCTGGCCCAGACGTGCGATGACGTCAGCCCGGGCGCGCACCCAGCCGACCCGCAGGCCACCCCAGAAGGACTTGGAGGCGGAGCCGATCGCGAGCAGGTGCTGACCAGGGCTCGTGCCGAGCCAGCAGACGGGCGCCGGCCCGTCCAGCGCGAGGTCGGTCAGGGTCTCGTCGCCGACGACGGGGGTCCGGTACCGCGCCGCCATCTCCCGCAGGCGCTCGCGCGCCTGGGGGTCGAGCGTGGCACCGGTGGGGTTGTGGAAGTCCGGGGTGAGGTGGACGAGCCGAGGGGCGCTCTGGCGGATGGTCGACTCGAGCAGGTCGAGATCGACGCCGCCACGGCCCACGGGGACCGGGACGGGGCGGCCGCCCACGCCGCGGACGGCCGCGATCGCATGCGGGTAGGCGGGGTGCTCGACCACCACGCGGTCGCCCTGGCCGGTGAAGGACGCCATCAGCAGGTAGATCGCCTGCTGCGCGCCCGTCGTCACGAGGATCTCCTCGGGGCTCGTCGGGGTCCCGCGTCGCGTGTAGCGCTCGGCAAGGGCGGCGCGCAGCGCCGGGAGGCCGAGGAAGGTGTAGCCGGTGCCCGCCAGGTGCCTGGGCAGCGCCTCGAGGGCGCGCTGGGCGGCCCCGTGGAGCTGGGTGGGCGCCGACGGGGCCGCGAGCGTGAGGTCGACGGGTGCCCCGGGGCTGTCGGCGACCTGCCCGCTCCAGGCGCCTGCGGCCCCCGCTCCGCCGTCCGGACCGTGCGGGACGGTCGTGACGCTGCCCGAGCCCCGCCGGGTCAGCAGGAAGCCGCTCGACCGCAGGCGCTCGAACGCTGCTGCCGTCGTGGTCCGCGAGACACCGAGGGTCTCGGCCAGCTCACGCTCGCTCGGGATGCGGGTGTGCAGGGGCAGGCTCCCGTCGAGGATGCAGCGGCGCGTCGCGTCCGCAACGGCCTGGTAGCCGGGCGTGTGCGGCGGCAGGGTGCCGAGGAGTCGCGCGAGGGCGGGAGCGCTGATGCGACGTTCGGACGGGACGGGTGACATGTGGCCACTCTTTCGCAGGTGGCTATAGATGACAAGGCCAGTTCCACTCAGGATGAGGCCATGGTCCTTCTCGTCCTCCTGCTGGTGGTGGTCGTCCCGCCGCTCCTGCTGCTGCCACGCGTCGTGCGTGCGGACGGCTCGGGGCACCACCCGCCTCCCATGAGCCACCCGCGCTGGGACCAGGGGACGTCCGTGGAGGTGCGCCGGTGAGCCGCCGGTCGATCACCCGGCCGGTCGGGGGCGAGCGCCTCCTTCGCCGCGGCACGCAGCTCCTCGTCGGCCTGACGCTCTACGCCCTGTCCATGGCGGTCCTGCTGCACGCGGCCCTCGGCTCGATGCCCTGGGACGTGCTGAGCCAGGGGCTCGTCCACCACGTCCCGCTGAGCATCGGCGCTGTCACGCTCGTCACCGGACTGCTCGTCCTGCTGTGCTGGATCCCGCTCCGCCAGCGCCCCGGCGTGGGGACCGTGGCCAACGTCGTGGTGATCAGCGCGCTGGTCGACCCGTTCCTCGCGCTGCTCGGCCACCTGCCGGAGGACCTGCCCCTGCCCGTGACGGTGGGCATGGTCCTCGTGGGGGTCGTGCTCAACGGCATCGCGACGGCTCTGTACATCGGCGCCCGGATGGGTCCCGGTCCACGCGACGGGCTGATGACGGGCCTCGTCCGTCGCACGGGGCGCTCGGTGCGGCTCGTGCGCTCCAGCATCGAGGTGGCTGTCGTGCTGACCGGCTGGCTGCTCGGGGGGACCGCCGGGCCAGCGACGGTGCTCTACGCGGTGGCCATCGGCCCGCTCGTGCACCTTCTCCTGCCGCGACTGACCGTCCCGCAGCGGGCGCTGCAGGAGCAGGGAGTCAGGACGGGTACGCCCGCCGAGCCACCTGCGGCTTCGGCAGTCGCAGCCGCCGCATCTGGAACGCCCGCGTGACGCCGTACATCAGCGTGCCGCGCGGGACCTGGGCCGCGTCGTACTTGGCGGCGAGGCGCTTCTTGAGCTGGCGGGACAGGATGAACCCGTCGACGATGGTCGCGAAGACGAGCAGGTACAGCACGACGAGGACGATCAACGCGGCCGTCACGTTGTTCTGCGTGAGGATCATCCCGAAGATCGCGATGAAGGCGACGGGAAGGAAGTACTCGCCGAGGCTCGTGCGGGCGTCGACGAAGTCGCGCGTGTAGCGGCGCACCGGTCCCTTGTCGCGCGCCGGGAGGTAGCGCTCGTCACCCGTCTGGAGCGCAGCCTGCTCGCGTGCGCGCATCTCCCGCGCTGCGGCGCGCTGCGACTTGGCGGCCTCCTTGCGGTCGCTCGGCACCAGGGGGCGACGGCGCGCGGCCTCGGCCTCCTTGCGGCTGGGCGTGGGGTGACCCTTGCCGGCCGCACCGGGCTGGTCGTCGGCGGGCGGGGGCGTCGGAGCGTTGCGCGAGAACACGGGACAAGGGTAGTCGAGCCGGACGCGCCGTCCCGCCGTGCTGCTCCGGGACCTTGCGCGCCGAGGGGTAGCGTGATCGGCCGTGAGCACCTCTCCCGCCCCGTCCCTGACCGACCTGCGCGCCCGCGTCGCCGCCGGCTTCCCCGCCGTCCGCGCCGACCTCGAGGACCTCGTGCGCATCCCGAGCATCTCGAGCCCGACCTTCGACCAGTCCCACCTGCAGCGCAGCGCGGACGCCGTCGCGGCGCTGCTGCGCGCCGAGGGCTTCGTCGACACGCAGGTGCTCACCGCGACGCGTCCCGACGGCGTCGTGAGCCGTCCGGCTGTCGTCGCGCGCAAGCCGGCACCGCAGGGAGCGCCCACGGTGCTCCTGTACGCGCACCACGACGTCCAGCCGGTCGGCCCGCGCAGCGACTGGCAGACCGAGCCCTTCGAGCCGACGGAGCGCGAGGGGCGCCTGTGGGGGCGCGGGGCCGCGGACGACAAGGCGGGGATCGCTGCGCACCTCGGAGCCCTGCGCGCCGTGGGTGAGGACCTCGCGGTCGGCGTGACCGTCTTCGTGGAGGGCGAGGAGGAGATCGGCTCACCGGTCTTCGTCGACTTCCTCAGGCAGCACCGCGAGCTGCTCGCCGCCGACGTCATCGTCGTGGCGGACTCGGCGAACTGGAAGGTCGGGGTCCCGAGCCTGACCACGAGCCTGCGTGGCCTGGTCGACTGCGTCGTGGAGGTCGCCGTCCTGGAGCATGCCGTCCACTCCGGCTTCTTCGGCGGTCCGGTGCTCGACGCGCCGACCCTCCTCGCCCGGCTCATCGCGACGCTGCACGACGACGAGGGCTCCGTCGCCGTCGCCGGGCTGCATGTCGCGCCCGAGCCGACGGTCGACTACGACGAGGCCGACCTGCGGGCCGACACCTCGGTGCTCCCCGGTGTCCGGCTCGCCGGCACGGGCACGTTCACCGGCCGTCTGTGGAGCAAGCCGGCCCTCTCCGTCATCGGCATGGACGTCACCTCGATCGCCGACTCGTCCAACACGATCGCGGCGTCGGCCCGGGCGAAGCTCTCGCTGCGCATCGCGCCAGGGCAGGACCCGGTCGAGGCCGCGCAGGCGCTGCGGACCCACCTGGTGGGCCACGCCCCCTTCGGTGCACGGGTCACGGTGACCGACGGCGAGCTCGGCAAGGCCTTCGCCGCCCCGACGGACACCGCCGCCATGCGCCTCGCACGCCAGGCCTTCGCCGACGCGTGGGGCACCGAGCCCGTCGACATCGGTGTGGGCGGCTCGATCCCGTTCATCGCCGACCTGCTGGACGTGTTCCCGGACGCCGCGATCCTCGTCACCGGGGTCGAGGACCCGGACTCCCGTGCGCACAGCGCCAACGAGTCCGTCGACCTCGCCGAGCTGGAGAAGGTCGTCCTGGCCGAGGCGCTGCTTCTGGCGCGGGTGGCAGGGCTCGGCGCGGCCGGCTGAGCCCCGTCCGCCCGGAGCCGCGCCGTCAGGCCCCGCGGTGGGCGACGTCGACGGCGCGCGCCCAGCCCTCCACGTCCGCCGGCAGCTCTGGGCTCTGCGTCCCGGGCTCGAGCAGCTCGACGACCTCGGCGGGTGAGACCCGTGCGCCCTTGCGCCCGAGGAAGCGCCCGGCGACGAGCCCGCGTGCGACATGCTCGCCGTCGCGCGTGAACACCTGCTCGAGGTAGACGACCCGCGGGTCCCAGGCGAGCACGCGGCTGACGATCTCGAAGCGCTCGCGGAGCTGCAGCGAGCGCCGGTAGGTCATCGTCGAGGCCGCGACGACCGGGTACCAGCCCTGGGCCCTGAGCGCGGGGAGGGCGCCGAGGTCGGCCAGCAGGTTGGTCCGGGCGATGTCCATCATCTGCAGGTACACGCCGTTGTTCACGTGCAGGTACATGTCGAGGTCGCCGAGCCGGACCCGCATCTGCGTCGTCGACGGGCTGAGCATCCGGTGGCCGGGGAGGGCGGGCCGAGGGCGGGCGTTGGTCAGGGCGAGCTGGATCTGGCGGGACACCCCGGCAGGGTACTCGCGCCTCAGGCCACCGTGGTGCGTCCGGTGCCCCGGCCGGTCACAGGGGCGGTCCCGGCTCGTACTGGATCTCGCGGCGCACCGCGCGGGCGGCGTCCGCCGACTCGAGCCGCGCCACGAGGTGCAGCGCCATGTCGATCCCGGCAGAGACCCCCGCCGAGGTGACGACGTCACCGTCGTCGACGAACCGCGCCTCGGTGTCGAGCAGGATGCTCGGGTCGATCTCGGCGAGCTCGTCGAAGGCCGAGAAGTGCGTCGTGGCCGGCCGTCCGGCGAGCAGACCCGCCGCAGCGAAGACGAGGGCCCCGGTGCACACGGAGGTCATCAGCGGCGTCGTCGCCCGCATCTCGTGCAGCCACTCGAGGTGCTCGCTGTCGAGCAGGAGCCGGCGCGTGCCGTGGCCGCCCGGGTAGACCAGGACGTGCAGGGGACCGAGCTCCTCGAGGGAGGTGTCGGGGAGCAGCCGCATGCCCTTCGCGAGGCGTACACCGCTGCCCTCGGCGGAGAAGAGCACCACCTCGGGTCGCAGCGGGCTCTTCAGCGCCCATGCCGTCAGCACCTCGTAGGGGCCGGCGACGTCGAGCTCCTCGGCGTCGTCGAAGACGAAGATGCCGATCCGCACCGCACGCGAGGTCGCCACGGGATCAGATCCCCGGCAGGGCGAGCATCTGGTCGAGCGCGACACGTGCCCAGTGGGCGTCGTCGGCGTCGACGACGATCTGGTTGACGGTGCGCCCCGCCACGAGCGACTCGAGCGTCCACACCAGGTGCGGCAGGTCGATGCGGTTCATCGTCGAGCAGAAGCAGACGGTCGAGTCGAGGTAGTGCACCTCGAGCTCGGGATGCGTCGCGGCGAGGCGGCGCACGAGGTTGAGCTCGGTGCCGATCGCCCAGGCGCTGCCCGGCTCGGCGCTGTCGAGCATCTTCACGATGTGCTCGGTGGAGCCGACGTGGTCCGCCGCGCGGACGACCTCGTTCTTGCACTCGGGGTGCACCAGCACGTTGATCCCGGGGACGGCCGCCCGGATCGCCGTGACGTTGGCCTCGGAGAAGCGTCCGTGCACCGAGCAGTGCCCGCGCCACAGGATCATCCGGGCCGCGGCGCAGCTCGGCCGGGGTGAGCCCGCCGTCCGGCCGCCGCGGGTCGTAGACGACGCAGTCCTCCAGCGACAGGCCGAGCTGCTCGACGGCGGTGTTGCGCCCCAGGTGCTGGTCGGGCATGAAGAGCACCTTGCCGTCGCCCTCGAGGCCGCCGGTCTTGTCGAAGGCCCACTGCAGGGCGACCTTCGCGTTCGACGAGGTGCAGACCGTTCCCTCGTGGCGCCCGGTGAAGGCCTTGATGGCGGCGGTGGAGTTCATGTAGGTGACCGGGACGGTGCGCTCGGCGACCCCGGCGTCGGTGAGCACCTCCCAGGCTTCCTCGACCTGCGCGATCGCTGCCATGTCGGCCATCGAGCAGCCGGCCTGGAGGTCGGGGAGGATCACGGCCTGGTCGGCGGAGGTGAGGATGTCCGCCGACTCCGCCATGAAGTGCACGCCGCAGAAGACGATGAACTCGGCCTCCGGCCGGGCCGCGGCCTCGCGGGCGAGCTTGAACGAGTCGCCCGTGACGTCGGCGAAGGCGATGACCTCGTCGCGCTGGTAGTGGTGGCCGAGCACGAAGGCGCGCTCGCCGAGCGCGGCACGGGCCACCCGCGCGCGTTCGACGAGACCCGGGTCGCTCGCGGCGGGCAGGGCGCCCGCGCACTCGACGCCACGCTCGGAGGCGAGGTCGACGCCCTGTCCCATGAGGAGGAGGGCTGGGCTGGGTGCAGGCTCGGCAAAGGTGGCGCTCACCGTCGGATTGTCCCACATGGGGTGCCGGCAGCCGAGGCTGGGAGGATGGTGCGGTGCGCGTCCTCCTCGCCCCCGACGGGCTGCCCGGTGCCCTGACCGCCGCCCAGGTCGCCGAGGCGATGGCCGAGGGCTGGCGCCGCGCGGCGCCCGACGACACGCTGGACCTCGTCCCGCTGGGCGACGGCGGCCCCGGACTCGTCGACTCCGTCGCCGCGCGTGCCGGTGGGTCGCTCGTGGTCCTGGAGGTCGAGGGCGTCGGCACCCCCGTCGCGGTGCTCGTCGTCGAGGGGCTGCCGGGACGCCCCGGGCGGACGGTCGTCGTGGAGGCCTCGCAGGTGCTCGGTGCCGCGGCGATCGGGACGGGTCGCTCGCCTGCCGATGTTCCCTCGACGGCCTTCGGCGCTCTGCTCGACGCCGTGCTGGCACTCGAGCCCTGCCGGATCGTCGTCGGGGTCGGGGGAGTGCGCGCCCATGACGCCGGGGTGGGCGCCCTCGCCGAGCTCGCTCGTCGCGGCGGGTCAGCGCGTCCCGGCGGGTCCGCGCGGTCGGACGGCGACGAGGCCGGTCCGGATCCGCTGCGCTCCGGCGGTCTCGCGCTCGGCGGGCTGAGCGAGGCTCATCTGGAGGGCTGGGCCGGCCTCGTGTCGCGGTTCGCCGGGCTCGAGCTCGAGGTCGCCGTCGACACGCAGGACCCGCTCCTCGGGCTCCACGGCGCCAGCGCGAGCCTCGGCCTCGCGACCCCGCTCCTCGCCGCCCCGGTCGCCGCCGGCACCGCCCAGGAGCTCGAGCGCGCCCTCGGCCATGCCGTCCACCAGATCGGCCGCGTCCTGGGGCCCGGTGCCGCCAGGGCTGCGGCGTCGCTCCCGGGAGCGGGCGCCGGTGGGGGCCTCGCGTTCGCCCTCGCGCTGCTCGGCGCGCGACTGCGCCCCGGTGCCGAGCTCCTCGCCGAGCTCGCCGGACTCGACACGCTCGCCGCGCAGTGCGAGCTCGCTCGTCACGGGCGGCCCGGCGCTCGACCCGCATGCGCTGCACGGATCGGCCGTCACGGTCGTCGCGGCCCTCGGCCTGAGCAGCGGCGTCCCCGTCGTCGTCGTGGCCCAGGAGGTCGCGCTCGGGCGCCGGGAGTGGTCAGCCATCGGGCTCGCCGCGGCCTATGCGGTCGCCGAGGACCTCGACTGCGCTCGATCGCGCGATCGCCGACCCGTTCGGGAGCACCGCCCGGCGGTCGGAACGCGTCGCCAGGACCTGGTCGCGCTGACGGTGCTCGGCGCCCGTCTGGCTGTTCGCCCAGAGCACCACGGCCTGATCGCCTGTCGGCCGCACGACGACGTACCCTGGTCGGAGTGAGGCCACCGGCCCGCACCGTCGACGACAGTTCAGTGACGTGACCGACCATCCCTGCGGAGGGACCATGACCGACACGACAGAGACCACGACGCACGGGGTCGTGCTGACCGACGTGGCCGCGGGCAAGGTCCGCAGCCTGATCGAGCAGGAGGGTCGCGACGACCTTCGCCTCCGGGTGGCCGTGCAGCCCGGTGGCTGCTCCGGCCTGATCTACCAGCTCTACTTCGACGAGCGCGTGCTCGACGGCGACGTCACCCGCGACTACGACGGCGTCGAGGTCGTCGTCGACCGGATGAGCGTCCCGTACCTCGAGGGCGCGACGATCGACTTCGCCGACACGATCGAGAAGCAGGGCTTCACGATCGACAACCCCAACGCCGGCAGCGCCTGCGCCTGCGGGGGCTCGTTCTCCTGAGCAGCACCCCTCGACGAGACGGGCGGTCACCCACCGGGTGGCCGCCCGTCTCGCGTCAGGGGCCGATCTCGACCGTCGTCGCCCATCCCTCGTCGAGCTCCGTGGTCTCCACGACGCGGTGACCGCGCATCCGTGCCCAGGCGGGGATGTCGTGCCGCGCTGCGACGTCCGTCCACCACACCTCGACCCGGTCGCCCGGGCCGAGCCCCGTGGCGGCGGCAGCGAGGCGGATGATCGGCAGCGGGCACCGCAGGCCGCGTGCGTCGAGGATCACAGGCCCCCCGCCCCGAGCATCGACCGCACCGCCTCCACGGCAGGGCCGACGGCCGCGGCGAAGCGGTCGACGTCCTCGCCGGTCACCTCGCGGGGCAGCGCGATCCGCACGTTGCCGTGGGTCAGCGCGCCCATCGCCGCGAGCACATGGCTCGGCTCGAGCGTGCTCGAGGTGCACGCCGAGCCTGAGCCGACGGCGAAGCCCCTGCGGTCGAGTGCGTCGACGAGCGACTCCCCGTCGACGAACAGGCACGAGAACGTCAGCACATGGGGCAGCCGGTCGACCGGGTCGCCGAGGACGGCGACGTCGGGGAGGGCGGCGAGGGCCTCCCGCAGGCCGGCGACGAGCGCGAAACGACGGTCCGCTGCCTCGGACCGGTCGTCGAGCACGGCGCGCAGGGCGGCGGCGGCGGCGAGCGCCTGCGGGACGCCCACACCGCCCGGAGCCCACGGGTCCTCGTCCTCGGGCACGACGGGCCGGGTGCGCACCCGGGAGCGGACCGCGAGCACGCCGATCCCTGCCGGGGCGCCCCAGTCGGCGGGGTCGGCCGCGAGGAGGTCCCACTGCGCACCGACGAGGTCGTGGCCCACGCTCGCGCCCGCGTCGACCAGGAGCGGGACGCCCGAGCCGAGGCATGCCTCATGTGCTGCCTGGACGGGCTGACGCGTCCCGACCTCGCCGTTCGCCTGCTGCAGGGCCGCGAGGGCGACCCCCGGCTGCGCGACGGCCTGCGACCAGGCGTCGAGGTCGACCCGGGCGTCCCCGTCGACGGGCACGGGACGCGTGCCGGGGTCGACGTGCCGGGCGGCGGCGAGCACGGCCGCTCGCTCGACGGCGCTCGTCACGACCGAGCCGCCGACGCGCCGTCTGCCCGCCGCTGCCGCGAGCACCGCGCCGTGCAGGCTCGCCGTGTGACCTGCGGTCAGGTGGACCTCCTCGACGCGGCAGGAGAGCGCCTCGGCGATCTCCGCCCTCGCGCCGTCCAGCAGGTGACGGGCGCGTCGGCCCTCGGAGTGCAGGCGCCGCGGGTCGGCCCAGCCGTCGTCCATGGCGGCCAGGAGCGCCTCGCGCGCCGCCGGGTGGATCGGCGCGCGGCCGCCTGCGTCGAGGTACACCCGTGGTCGTGTCACATGACCACGCTACGGGGCATGCATCCGGCGACGCGAGACGGATTCGCCGCACCCGTCCGCCCTGGTGGCGCTACTGTGATCACCGGGGACCTAGGTCCCACCAGAGGAATCTTCAGAAGCAGGGCTCGGACCCCGGCCCCATCGGCGACGGTGGGGTCGACGACGTGAAGGCGAGTGTTGACGTGCAACACCCTCGACGCAGGCGGTCGGCACAGCTCGCCGTGCTCGCGCTGGTGCTCACCGTGGCGGTCAGCGGATGCTCCGCGGAGGCCCAGCGCGGCTTCCTCCCGGGCTACGACGACGGCCAGGTCACCAACATGACCGGCCGGATCACCTCGCTCTGGACGGGGTCGTGGATCGCGGCTCTGGCCGTGGGCGTGATCACCTGGGGCCTGATGGTCTGGTGCGTCGCCGTCTACCGCAAGCGTCGCGACGACGAGACCCTGCCGATCCAGCTGCGGTACCACGTACCGCTCGAGATCATGTACGTGATCCTGCCGTTCCTCATGCTCGGCGTCCTGTACTTCTACACGCAGCGCGACGTCACGGCGATCGTCGACACCTCGCAGGAGCCGGACGTCACCGTCCAGGTCTGGGGCAAGCGGTGGAGCTGGGACTTCAACTACCTGGACTCGAACGTCTGGGACTCCGGTGAGCACGTGGTGGACGTCGGCGCGGAGGGCAACCCCGCGACGCTCCCCACGCTGTACCTCCCGGTCGACAAGCGCGTGGAGATCAAGGTCGACTCGCGTGACGTCATCCACTCGTTCTGGGTCCCGGCGTTCCTCTTCAAGCGGGACATGATCCCCGGGCGCGAGAGCTCCTTCCAGATCATCCCCGAGCGGCTGGGCACCTACGCCGGCAAGTGCGCGGAGCTCTGCGGAGAGAACCACTCGGGGATGCTCTTCAACGTGAAGGTCGTCACCCAGGAGGAGTACGACCAGCACATGGCGGACCTCGAGGCCGCCGGGCAGGTGGGCGTCCTCGGCGCCGACCTGAACCCCACAGACAAGCCGTCCGCCGCCACCGGGGAGAACTGATGGCCACCTACGCCGAGCTGCCGACGGCCGGGGTCCTCCCGGCCCGCAAGCGGTCCCTCGGGTCGCAGGTCATCCGCTGGGTGACGTCGACCGACCACAAGACGATCGGGTACATGTACCTCATCGCCTCGTTCATGTTCTTCATGATCGGCGGCCTCATGGCGCTGCTGATCCGGGCCGAGCTCTTCGAGCCCGGGATGCAGATCGTGAGCAAGGACCAGTACAACCAGCTCTTCACGATGCACGGCACGATCATGCTGCTGCTCTTCGCGACGCCGCTGTTCGCCGGCTTCGCCAACGTGATCATGCCGCTGCAGATCGGCGCGCCCGACGTCGCCTTCCCGCGGCTGAACATGTTCGCGTTCTGGCTGTACCTCTTCGGCGGCCTGATCGCCGTGTCCGGCTTCCTCACGCCGGGTGGTGCCGCCTCGTTCGGCTGGTTCGCCTACGCGCCGTTGTCCAACGCGATCAACTCGCCTGGGCTCGGCGGCGACCTGTGGGTCTTCGGCCTCGCGCTGGGTGGCTTCGGCACGATCCTCGGCGCGGTGAACTTCATCACCACGATCCTCACGATGCGCGCGCCCGGCATGACGATGTTCCGGATGCCGATCTTCACCTGGAACACCCTGGTCACGAGCCTGCTGATCCTCATGGCGTTCCCGCCCCTGGCCGCAGCGCTCTTCGCCCTCGGCGCCGACCGCCGCCTCGGTGCGCAGGTCTTCAACGCCGAGAACGGTGGCGCCATCCTCTGGCAGCACCTGTTCTGGTTCTTCGGGCACCCCGAGGTCTACATCATCGCGCTGCCGTTCTTCGGCATCGTCACCGAGATCCTCCCGGTGTTCAGCCGCAAGCCGGTCTTCGGCTACAAGGGCCTCATCTACGCGACGATCGCGATCGGCGCGCTCTCGGTGACCGTGTGGGCGCACCACATGTACGTCACCGGTGCGGTCCTGCTGCCCTTCTTCGCCCTGATGACGATGCTCATCGCCGTGCCGACGGGCGTGAAGTTCTTCAACTGGATCGGCACGATGTGGCGCGGCAAGCTCACCTTCGAGACACCGATGCTCTGGACGATCGGCTTCCTCGTCACCTTCCTCTTCGGTGGCCTCACGGGAGTCATCCTCGCGAGCCCCGCCCTGGACTTCCACGTCTCGGACACCTACTTCGTCGTGGCGCACTTCCACTACGTCGTCTTCGGGACGGTCGTCTTCGCGATGTTCGCCGGCTTCTACTTCTGGTGGCCGAAGTTCACCGGGAAGATGCTCGACGAGCGCCTCGGCAAGATCCACTTCTGGCTGCTGTTCTTCGGCTTCCACACGACCTTCCTCATCCAGCACTGGCTGGGCGTGGAGGGCATGCCGCGGCGGTACGCCGACTACATGCCCGAGGACGGCTTCACGCTGTACAACCAGATCTCGACGGTCGGCGCCTTCCTGCTCGCCGCCTCGACGCTCCCGTTCCTGTGGAACGTGTACGTCACGGCGAAGCGGGCTCCCAAGGTCACCGTCGACGACCCCTGGGGCTACGGCGCCTCGCTCGAGTGGGCGACCTCCTGCCCGCCTCCGCGGCACAACTTCACCTCGCTCCCGCGCATCCGGTCCGAGCGTCCCGCCTTCGACCTGCACCACCCCGAGGTCGCGGCGATGGACCACGTGGAGCCCGACCCGGGCGTCTGGACCTGGGAGGCCGATCGTCGCGGGAGCACCGAGGGTGCCCGCGAGACGATGGCGAAGGGTGAGGACCAGCCCGAGCAGTCCTCGATGACCATCGTCGACGAGCGCCCGGCCGAGGACGACGAGAGCGGGGAGCAGCGATGAAGGCGACGGTCTGGATCCTCGGCGTCTTCACGGCGTTCTTCGTCGTGGTGGGCGTCGTCTACGGGATCTGGAGCCATGGCGAGGCCGTCGGTCTCGGCGCGCTCCTGCTCTGCGCCGGGCTCTCCGGGATGATCGCCTTCTACCTGGCCGTCGCGGAGCGCCGGAGCGGGCAGATCCCCGAGGACAACCCCTTGGCCGAGGTCGAGGACGGCGCAGGCGACCAGGGCACCTTCGCCCCGTGGAGCTGGTGGCCGCTCGTGCTGGCGCTCGGCGCGGCGGTCTCGTTCGCCTCCCTCGCCGTCGGCTGGTGGCTCCTGGCCATCGGCGCCTTCGTCGGCGTCATCGGGCTCATCGGCTGGGTGTTCGAGTACTCGCGCGGGATCCACGCGCACTGACCGACGGTCGCTCGCGATGGAGTGCCAGGCTCGACGCTTGCCGGCGATCCGTCGCCCAGAGCGACGGATCCTTCAGATGAGAGTCGTCGACGCGACGCGGATGGCACGGAACGAGCGACCGAGTAGGGTCGCCCCGTGATCACCGGGAGTCCGAGCGACCCTCCAGTTCCCGCTTCCGGCTCTCAGCAGGTCGCAACCCCGGGCGGCGTCGCGCGAGGTATGTCGGGGACACAGGGCGTCGGTCGCCGCTCTGGCGGACTCCGCGCGAGGCGCATGCTCAGCCTCGGGCTCTATCCCTCGCTCACCGGCCGAGAGACGCTCCTGCGCGATGTGCTCGGGCCCATCCTGCTGATCGTGGTGAGCGTGCTGTGGTTCGCTCGACTCAGTCACGGGGTGATCGCCTACGACGACGTCGGCGCCGTCCTGCGGTGGGAGGACCCCTCCGTCGGGCTGGCGGACCGCACGGTGCTCGACGTGACCTTCAATCGTTGGCGCCCGGTGTTCACGGTGATCCTCACCGTCGCGGTCTGGATGTTCGGGGAGAGCTACACGGCCTACTTCTGGTTCAACGTCGCTCTGACGACCGTCGTCGTCCTACTCGTTCACGCGTTCGCGCTCCGGTTGTCGTCGAGCAGGGTGGTGGCGCTCGCGACGGCGCTCGTCGTGCTCACCGCGCGGTTCTCGTACTACCAGGTGACACAGGTGATCGGGGGCCCGTTGGAGGCGGTCTGCCTGATCCTGCTTCTGCTCCTCCTTCACGCCCTGTGGTCGTTCGAGCAATCGGGCCGTCGCGCGTACCTCGCCCTCTCGCTGAGCTACTTCGCGCTCCTGATGCACACGCACGAGCGCTATGTCGTCCTCGCCGCCGTGCTCGTGGCCGTCATCCTGACGTCCACGCGGCTGACCCGGACGTCGCGCCTGTGGTGGGCCGCCGCCTGTGCCCTTCCCGTGGTGCTCAGCATCGCTGTCCGGTCCACGGTCCTGCACATCCCTCTTCTCGTCGGCACGACGAGCGACTCCAGCCTCGGCTTCACGCCTCGAACTGCTCTCGTGTACTACGCAGAGAGTGTCTTCCAGACGATCGGGCTCAACATCGGACCTGCAGATCTCAACGGGCTGACCTTCTCGGACCTGTCCATCCCCTGGCAGGTCGCTTCGGTCGTCGTGGCAGGGATCGTCATCATGGTCGTGATCGAGGCCTTCGGCCGCCCCGTCAGCGGGGCCCAGGGATGGCGTGGAGGCCTCGGGCACCGCAGGCCGCTTCTGGCGGGCACGGTGCTCATCCTCGTCCTCATCCTGTCCTTCTCGATCACTGTCCAGGTGGAGCCTCGTTGGTTCTACGCACCGTTCGTGGTCCTGATGTTGATGTGGGCGTACTCGCTCTCCCTCAGCAACCGCAGTCGTCGAGAACACGTCACGGCGACGGTCTCGCTCCTGGTGGTCCTTGTCTTGTCGGTCGGGCTCAATCTCCAGTACCGGAGCGCTGCCGATCGTGTCTACTTCATGAGCGCGCGAGCGGCTGCAGCGGACATCGTCGCCAAGACGGTCGGGAAGTATGGCACCTTGCTCTCGTCTCACCACATCTATGTGGTGGAGCCGGTCGTGACCGCCAACTGGGCAACCTTCCTTCCGGATCTCCTCGCGGCGAACTCGGCTGTCGGGTCCCTCGATGTCACGGCCGTCACGAGCCTGGAGGACGTCCCGGCGGACCCCGAAGCGCTTGTCTTCGAGGTGACCCCGACCGGGGGTTTCGACGAGATCGCTGTTCCGCGTACCCGCTGACCGTTGGCGTCATGGGCTGAGACGACGATGCCGGGCCCCTCGTACGGGCCCGGCATCGTCGTCGACCGACGAGCTACGGGACGATGAGGCCCGCGGTCTGCGTCGTGGCACGGTCGAAGCGCGCACCGGCGTCCGCCCAGTTCACGATGTTCCACCAGGCCTTGATGTAGTCCGCCTTGACGTTGACGTAGTCGAGGTAGAAGGCGTGCTCCCACATGTCGAGCAGCACGATCGGCGTCAGCCCCATCGGGATGTTGCCCTGCTGGTCGAAGAGCTGGAAGATCGCGAGCTTCCCACCGAGCGAGTCCCAGGCGAGGATCGCCCAGCCGGAGCCCTGGATGCCCATGGCCGTCGCGGTGAAGTGCGCACGGAAGGCGTCGAAGGAGCCGAACTGGTCGTCGATCGCCTGCGCCAGCTCGCCGACGGGCTTGTCGCCACCGTCGGGGGAGAGGTTCTGCCAGAAGGTCGTGTGGTTGACGTGACCGCCGAGGTTGAACGCGAGGTTCTTCTCGAGCATGTTCACGGTGCCGAAGGCGTTCTTGTCGCGCGCCTCGGCGAGCTGCTCGAGCGCAGTGTTGGCACCCGCGACGTAGGCGGCGTGGTGCTTGTCGTGGTGCAGCTCCATGATCCGCCCGGAGATGTGCGGCTCGAGAGCGGCGTAGTCGTAGGGCAGGTCGGGCAGAGCGTAGTCAGCCAATCGAGGCACCTCCGGTCAGGGTCGCAGCGCGACTCTCGTTGCATCGCCCGGGGGTTCCCGTGCGACGTACCCCACTGTGCACCTTGCTCACGACCCTGGCGAGGGCAACGGGCTCAGTCGTCGTGGGGAGCGTTCGGTCCTCCGCCGAGTGCCGCACCGGAGGACGTCGGCCCGGCGCCGACGAGGTCGGTGGCCCCGTGCTCGGAGGCCCCCTCGATCGCGGCGTGCTCGCCGTGGGCGTGCGCCTCGGCGAGCTCGGCGGGGGTCACCGGCTCGATGCGGTCCTCGAAGAAGAAGGACGAGACCCGTGCCCGCAGCGCGTCCTTGCGGTAGCCCTTGCGGGCCACGCCGTTGGCGTCCTCGGCGGGCAGCAGCGGGATCGGGCGCTCGGGCTGGTGCTGCACGCGCAGCCACTGCTCGTGCGCGTCGAGCGGCTGGTGGACCTCGACGTACTCGCCATGCGCGAAGCGGATGATCTTTGCCGACTCGTGACCGTGCAGGACGAGCTCGCGGTCCTTGCGCTGGAGCCCCAGCGCGATCCTCTTGGTCGCCCAGAAGGTGATCGCGGGCAGGACGAACAGCAGCACCCGGAAGACCCAGGTGATGTCGTTGATCGACAGCGCGAAGTGCGTCGCGATGAGGTCGTTCGACCCGGCGAGGATCAGCACCATGAAGGCCGTGAGGATCGAGACGCCGGAGGCGGTGCGCACCGGTGCGTTGCGCGGGCGGTCCAGGACGTGGTGCTCACGCTTGTCACCGGTGGCGTAGGCCTCGATGAACGGGAACAGGGCGAGCCCGGTGAACAGGATCCCCGGCACCACCATCGCGGGGATGAGCACGTTGAGCGAGATCGTGAACCCGGCGACGGTGAACTCCAGGAACCCTGGGGTCAGTCGGAGCGCACCCTCGAGGAAGAGCATGTACCAGTCGGGCTGGGCGCCCGCCGAGACTGGCGAGGGGTCGTACGGCCCGTAGTTCCAGACCGGGTTGATGGTCATCGTCGCGCCCATCAGGGCCAGCAGCCCGAAGACGACGAAGAAGAAGCCACCGGCCTTGGCGACGTACACCGGGAAGAGCGGGTAGCCGACGACGTTGCGGTCGGTGCGGCCCGAGCCCGGGAACTGCGTGTGCTTGTGCAGCACGACGAAGAACAGGTGCAGGCCGATGAGCGCGAGGATGAGCGCCGGGATCAGCAGGATGTGCACCGTGAACAGGCGCGGGATGATGTGCGTCCCCGGGAACTCGCCACCGAACAGGAAGTACGACATGTAGCTGCCGATGATCGGGATCGACTTCACGACGCCGTCGGTGATGCGCAGACCGTTGCCCGAGAGCACGTCGTCGGGGAGCGAGTACCCGGAGAAGCCGGCCGCGAGCCCGAGGATCATCAGCGTGAAGCCCACGACCCAGTTGATCTCGCGCGGCTTGCGGAACGCCCCGGTGAAGAACACGCGCATCATGTGCGTGACGATCGACGCCATGAAGACGAGCGCTGCCCAGTGGTGGATCTGCCGCATGAGCAGCCCGCCGGTCACCTCGAAGGACAGGTGCAGCGTCGACTCGAAGGCCTTGGACATCTCGACGCCGTCCATCGCGGCGAGCGGACCGGAGTAGGTGACCTGGTCCATGCTCGGCACGAAGAAGAGCGTGAGGAACACGCCCGTGAGCAGCAGGACGACGAAGGAGTAGAGCGCGATCTCCCCGATGAGGAACGACCAGTGGTCGGGGAAGATCTTGCGGGCGAACTCCTTGACGGCTTTGCCCACACCCGTGCGCTGGTCGAGGTAGTCGGCGGTGGCTGCGGCGGCGCGGGGCGCGGCGGCGGTCTGCTGGCTCACTTCAGACGCTCCCAGTAGCTCGGGCCGATCGGCTCGAGGAAGTCGCTCTGGGCGACGAGGTAGCCCTCGGAGTCCACGGTGATCGGAAGCTGAGGCAGTGCACGCTTGGCAGGACCGAAGACGACCTTCGCGCCGTCGGCGATGTCGAACGTCGACTGATGACACGGACACAACAGATGATGCGTCTGCTGCTCGTAGAGCGCGACCGGACATCCGACGTGGGTGCAGATCTTCGAGTAGGCGACGATGCCCTGGTAGGACCAGTCCTTGCGGTCCTCGGCCTCGGTGAGGTCGCGCGGGTCGAGGCGGATGACCAGGACGACGGCCTTCGCCTTCTCCTCGATCCACTCCTCGTGCTCCCGGAGCCCCTCGGGGATCACGTGGACGGCGGAGCCGATGGTGATGTCCGATGCCTTGATCGGCTTGCCCGAGGGGTCGTGCGTGAGGCGCTTGCCCTTGGTCCACAGCGTGTGCCGGAACTTCGAGACGTTCCAGTCGCCGCCGACGCCGCCGATCAGCGGGACGACGAAGCCGAGCGGGGCCAGCACGAGCGCGGAGATGACCGCGCCCTTGAGCACGCCGCGGCGGCCGATGCCGGAGTCCTCGGCGCCGTCCTTGAGGGCGGCGAGCGCACCGGCGCGCTCCTCGGGCGTGCTCGCCTGCGGGTGGCGGTACTCGATCTTCTCGTGGTCGTTCATCAGGGTCTTGGCCCAGTGCACGGCGGCGAGGCCGATCCCGCCCATCGCCATCGCCAGGCCGACGCCCAGCACGAGGTTGGACGTCCGGATGCTCTCGACGGTCTCGCCCGGACGGATCACGGCGTAGGCGACGATCGCGAGGATCGTGCCCAGGACGGAGATGCCGAAGAGGATCGCGACCTGGAGCTCCGCGCGCTTGGCCGCGCGCGGGTCGGTGTCGGTCAGCCGCGCCTTGTGCGGGGGAAGGCCGGGGTCCGCGAAGCGCTCGGGCAGCCGGTTGCCCTCGGACGCCGCCTCGACGTCAGTGCCGGGGTTCTCGTTGCTCATGAGGACTTCGCTCCGATCCAGACCGCTGCCACGATGAGCAGGCCGATGCCGACCACCCACGCCCACAGGCCCTCGGCCACCGGGCCGATCGAGCCGAGGGTCGCGCCGCCCGGGGAGCCCTGCTCCTGGGCGGCGAGGTAGGCGATGATGTCCCGCTTCTCCTCGGGGGTGATGTTCGCGTTGTTGAAGACGGGCATCGACTGCGGGCCCGTGAGCATCGCCTCGTAGATCGTCTTCGCCGAGCTGTTCGCGAGGTTCGGCGCGTACTTGCCCCCGGAGAGCGCGCCACCCTGGCCGACGGCGCCGTGGCACATCGCGCAGTTGGTGCGGAAGAGCGCCATGCCGTTCGCGGTGTCGCCCTTCGAGGCGTCGACCTGCTCGGCCGTGGGGATCGCCGGGCCGGCGCCGAGCGAGGCGACGTAGGCGGCGAGCTGCTGGGTCTGCTCGCTCGTCGAAGACGGGGGGCTTGGCCGGCGCCTGGGCGCTGTTGGCCATCATCGGCATGCGGCCGGTGCTCACCTGGAAGTCGACGGCTGCGGCGCCGACGCCGACGAGCGAGGGTGCGACACCCTCGCGCCCGGCGGCTCCCGGTGCCGTGGCAGGTGGCGCAGTTCGCGCGGAAGAGCGCCTGACCCATGTCGATGTCCGTCTCCGTCGGGGCTGCGGCCGCGCTCGCCGGGCGCCGGGGACAGCGCGGCGTAGACGCCTCCGGTGAGCACGAGGGCCAGAGCGAGGAGCACCACCGGTGCGAACCGGTGGTGCCGACGGGCGATGAGCGCCTTCACGGGTCGTGGCCTCTTCTCTGAGCGGTCGGGTGCTGCGGTCACTTGATCAGGTAGATCGAGGCGAACAGGGCGATCCACACCACGTCGACGAAGTGCCAGTAGTACGACACGACGATCGCGGTGGTCGCCTCGTGGTGCGCCGAACTTCTTGGCGGAGAACGAGCGCCCGAGGACGGCGAGGAACGCGATGAGGCCGCCGACGACGTGCAGGCCGTGGAAGCCGGTGGTGAGGAAGAAGACGGAGCCGTAGGCGCTCGAGGAGATCGTCAGGCCCTCCTGGAACAGCGCCGCGTACTCGTAGACCTGGCCGCCGATGAAGAACGCGCCCATGACGAAGGTGAGCGTGAACCACTCGTGCATGCCCCAGCGGCGGACGTCGAGCAGCGAGCCCGTGCGCGACCGGCTGGAAGCGCTCGGCCGCGAAGACGCCCGCCTGGCAGGTGAAGGAGCTCAGCACCAGGACCGTCGTGTTGATCGCGGCGAACGTGATGTTGAGCTTCTCGGTCTCCGTCGTCCACAGCTCCGGCACCGTCGAGCGGATCGTGAAGTACATCGCGAAGAGGCCGGCGAAGAACATCAGCTCGCTGGCCAGCCACACGATCGTCCCGACGGAGACCGGCGTTCGGTCGGTGGACGGTCAGCGTGGGCCGGGACAGGGCGGCGGCGGGCGCAGTGGACACCTGGTCATTATGGCGGAGATCGACGCTGCGTGGGCCCTAAGACCTACCCATTGGCGCAACAACTTGGTTTCGGCTGTGGATCTGCGCGCCCCGGCCGGTGCGACGGCCCACGGCGGGCGGAGCGGCATCGTGAGCACGACGACGCACGGTGGCTCGATCCCGTGCGAGGCGGTCGTCCGTGCCAAGATGCGTGTGCCGGATCCGTCCGGCATCCGAGCACGAGGACGAGTGAGGCGAGATGGCAACGACGCACGACGACGAGTGGGCCGAGGCGACGAAGGGCGCGGCCCCCGCGACACTGCGCGTCCTGCTCTACAGCGACCACGTCGAGGCTCGCGAGCAGGTGCTCCAGGCGCTCGGAACGACGGTCGCCGCGGACCTGCCGCCCGTCGAGTGGTTCGAGGCCGCGACCGCCCCCGCCGTGGTCGAGGCGGTCGACGCCGGTGGTTTCGACCTGCTCGTGCTCGACGGCGAGGCCGGCAAGGTCGGCGGGATGGCCCTGACCCGCCAGCTCAAGGACGAGATCTACCAGTGCCCGCCGGTGCTGCTGCTCACCGGCCGCCCGCAGGACGCCTGGCTCGCCGCCTGGAGCGCGGCCGACGTGACCGTCTGCCGACCGCTCGACCCGTTCGAGCTGCAGGAGGCGGTTGCCGGTCTGCTGCGCGGGCGCTCCGCGTGAGCAGCCCGGCGGTGACGCCGACGCAGCCGACGTGGCCCGTCCTGCTGCGCGCGCTGCTCGCCGGGACGGACCTCGGCGAGCCTCAGGCACGCTGGGCGATGGCCCAGGTCATGGGCGGCGAGGCGAGCCCCGTGCACCTGGCCGCGTTCCTCGTCGCGCTGCGGGCCAAGGGGGAGTCCGTCGCCGAGCTCACGGCCCTCGCCGAGGAGATGCTCGCTCACGCGCGGCTCATCGACGTCCCCGGCCGGTGCCTCGACATCGTCGGCACGGGCGGCGACCTCATGCACACGGTCAACATCTCGACGATGGCGGCGATCGTCGCGGCGGCGTCCGGGGTGCGCGTGGTCAAGCACGGCAACCGCGCGGCGTCCTCGTCGAGCGGCACGGCCGACGTGCTCGAGTCGCTCGGCCTGCGGCTGGACCAGACGCCCGAGCGGGTCGCGGAGCTCGCGAGCGAGGTGGGCATCACCTTCTGCTTCGCGCAGGTCTTCCACCCCTCGTTCCGCCATGCGGGGCCGGTCCGTCGTGAGCTCGGCATCCCGACGGCGTTCAACGTCCTCGGACCGCTGACCAACCCGGCGCGGCCGGCGGCTGCCGCGATCGGGTGCCCCGACGCGCGACTCGCTCCGCTGATGGCGGGGGTCCTGGCGCGTCGAGGGGTCTCCGGCGTGGTGTTCCGCGGGCCACGAGGGCCTCGACGAGCTCGCCGGCGACCGGTCCGGCCGATGTCTGGTGGGTCCATGATGGCGAGGTCGAGGCGCTCGTCCTCGACGCCGTCGCCGACCTCGGTCTCGACGCGATCACCGTGGCCGACCTGCGTGGAGCGGACCCCGCGTTCAACGCGGACGTCGTGCGGCGCGTGCTGGCGGGTGAGACCGGGCCCCGTGCGTCAGACGGTGCTGCTCAACGCGGCGGCCGGGCTCGCGGCCGAGGGCTCCCTGCCCGGGACGGGCGAGGGGCCGCTCGTCGACCGGCTCGCCGCGGGCCTGCGGCTCGCAGCGGCCGCCGTCGACGACGGCCGGGCCCGCGAGCTCCTCGCGCGCTGGGTCGACGCCTCGCAGCGCTGAGCCCTCAGCCCTCCAGGCCGATGGCGAACGCGGCGTCGAGGTCCTTCGCGGCGTAGGCGCGGAACGCGAGGTAGGTCCGCGTCGCCAGGACGCCGTCGACCTTGCTGATGCGGTCGGCGATGACGTCGGCGAGCTGCTCGTGCTCGTGCACCCGGACCATCGCGATGAGGTCGGCGTCGCCGGTGACCGAGTAGACCTCCGAGACGGCGGGGATCTCGGCGAGCTGGGCGGCGATCTCGGGGATCCGCGACGGGATCGGTGTCGATGTGGACGATGGCGGTGATCATCGGTGCCCTCCGGTCGGTGCGTGTCGCTCCATCATGCCGTCCGCAGGGCGAGGGCGGTGTCGGCCACCGCAGCGGCCGTCGCGCCCTTCGGCCGGAAGGCCTCCGCACCGCGCACCGGGCAGGCCCAGCCCTCCTCGACCTGGACCAGCCGGACGCCGTCCTGCTCGAGCCAGGCGAGGATGAGGTCGGACTCCTCGGGGTGGGCGCTCGTGGCGGGCAGCACGGGCGGGTCGACATGCTCCGCGGTGCCCAGCAGCGAGGCGATCGCGTCGCGAGGGTCCGCCCCGCGGGGCGTGGTCGTGGTGGCGCCGAGGCGCCCGTGCCGGACGACGACGATCTCCCAGCCGCCGTCGTGCGGGCGGGCCGCGACGAGCTCGGCGACGGCTCCGATGCGCCGCGAGCGCTGGGCACGCGCGGCCGAGCGCAGGAAGGCCTGGAGACGGTCGCGGACGGCCGCGGCCTCCTCGAAGCGCTCGGCGTCGACGAGGCGGGCGATGCGCTCGGCGTGGTGCTGCACGACGTCGCTCGGGTCGCCGAGCATCGCGCCGCGCACCTGGTCGACGATCGCGGCGTAGTCCTGCGGTGCGTCGCTCGTGATGCACGGCGCGTCGCAGCGGCCCATCCCGGCGAGCGCGCAGGGGCTCGCCGTCGCGGATGGGACGGAGGGCAGCCGCGGGGTGCACTGACGCAGCCGGAAGGTCGCGTGCAGGGCCTCGAGCGCCTGCTCGGCGACCGAGCGCGAGCCGAACGGCCCGATATGGGCCTCGGCCTCGTGCGGCCCCGGACCGCCGCCGGCCCGCACCTCCCGCACGATCGACAGCCGCGGGTAGGGCTCGACGGTCAGGCGCACCCAGGGCATGCGCTCGGGGAAGCGCGAGCGCCGGTTGTAGCGCGGGGAGTGCTCGGCGATCAGGCGCAGCTCCCTGACCTGTGCCTCCAGCACCGTCCCGCAGACGATGGGCACGACCTCATGGGCGAGCCCGACCATCTCGTTCATCCGGCGGCGCTGCTCGGCCGCGGTGAAGTAGCTGCGCACGCGGCGCCGGATGGAGGTCGCCGTTCCGACGTAGAGCACCTCGCCGTGCACGTCGCGGAACTGGTAGACGCCGGGGGAGTCCGGCAGCCCGTCGGCCAGGTGCCGCTTGCGGCGGCGGGCCTCGGGAACGGGATCGGTCGCGGTGGCGAGGTCCTCGAGGTGAGTGATGCCGAGCGGGGCGAGGCGGGCGAGGAGCGCGTGCAGCACGTCGACCGTCGCGCGCGCATCGGCCAGCGCACGGTGGTTCGGCGTGACCGTCGCGCCGAAGAAGGCCGCGAGCGTCGAGAGCTTGTGGTTGGGGACCTCGTCCCGGGTGACCGCCCGCCGCGCCAGGGCGACGGTGTCGAGCACCTGGGGCGCAGGCCAGGGGTGGCCGAGATCAGCCGCGGCGGCCTTGAGGAAGCCGACGTCGAAGCGTGCGTTGTGGGCGACGAGCACAGCCCCCTGGGCGAACTCGAGGAAGCTCGGCAGGACCTCGCCGATCCGCGGCGCGGTGACGACCATCGACGTCGTGATCCCGGTGAGCGTGGAGATGAAGGCGGGGATCGGGCCGCCGGGGTCGACGAGGGTCTGGAACTCGCCGAGCACCTCCCCGCCGCGCACCTTGACGGCACCGACCTCGGTGATCGCCGAGGTCGCGGGTGTCCCGCCGGTGGTCTCGAGGTCCACGACCACGAAGGTGACCTCGTGCAGCGGCGTGCCGATGTCCTCGAGCGTCGGCTGGATCGCACGCTGCCGGCCCGGGCCGTGCTCGGTGCGCGGCAGGGGCGGCGCGGGAGCGATGGCGGGCATGGCGACACGGTAGGCCCGCCCTGCGACATCGGGGCGCAGGCGGCCGCTCGGGCGCGCACCGACCGCGGCGGCGCGCCGGTGCCCTGGGGTCACGCCTCGGGCGTGTCGGACCCCGGCGCTAGCGTCGCCGACATGATCATCGACTGTGGCCAGTGCAGTGTCCGAGGTGCCGCATGCGGCGACTGTGTGGTGACCTTCCTCACGGTTCCCGTCCGGCCCGGCATCTCCGCCGTCCCTCCACCCGAGCTCGACGAGGCCGAGCGCGGGGCGATCAGCGTCCTCGCCGCCTCGGGCCTCGTCCCACCGCTGAGGCTCGAGGCGATCTGAGTCGTGGCGCCGGGAGGCGCCGGCTACTGACGCTGCGCGATGCCGTCGAGGCGCAGCTCGGCGCTCTCGTCCCGGTGGCTGCCCGTCGAGCCGACATGCTTGCCCGGCACGGTGGGTCCGTTCTTCAGCACGCCGAACAGCGCCATCGCGTGGCCCCGTCCGACGCCGTACTCCTCGTCGAGCCAGGTGACGACCTCCGCCGCCTTCGTCGCGGGTCCGTAGCCGCGGCCACGGGCCTCGTCGAGGAGCTCGTTCGGGGTGCGTCCCGTCGCCCTCTCGATCGCGTCGAGATACGCCTGGTAGGACATGTGCCGCCTCTCGTCCCGTCCCTCGGGGTCGAGACCATCGTCGGCGCTGCGCGTCAGCGGATCAAGCGGGTGCGGGCCGGCTCAGCGGTACCGGGCTCGCCGGGCCGCAGTGCTGGCGAGCCCAGCTCGCCGGGAGCTTCGTTCCCGGCACTCAGCTCGCCGGGAGGCCCGGGCTGGGGACGACCCCGGGGTCCACCGCGGCCGACTGGTCCACGAGCGCGCGGATCTCGGCCTCCCGGAACCGTCGGTGCCCGCCGAGCGTCCGCACGGCGGAGAGCTTGCCCGTCTTGGCCCAGCGGGAGACGGTCTTGGGGTCGACCCTGAACAGCGCCGCGACCTCGGCCGGCTTGAGGAGTGCCTCGGTGCCGATCGTCTGCCTCGTGCCGAGCAGCACGAGCGCGACGAGCGCGAGGCGAGGGGACGCGTTGCCCAGGAAAGTGCGTGACTTCCGGCTCATCGAGGTCCCTCTCGGTCGGAGCACCGGCGGCGCTGCTCCGACCACCGTCGTGCGCGGCGCACCATGGTGGAGGCAACCCCTGGCTAAGGCTTCGCTAAGGACGAGCGGCCGGACGCAGCACTCGTCAGGTGCTGCACCGTGCCGGTACCGTCGTGCGGGTGGGCACCAGCGCCGAGGTCGACCGGTACATCGCCGCGCTCGAGCATCCCCTCAAGCCGGGGATCGTGCGCCTGCGGCTGGCGATCCTCGCCTCGGACGAGGCGATCACCGAGCACGTGAAGTGGAACGCACCGAGCTTCTGCTACGACGGGGTCGATCGCGTGACGTTCCGGCTCCACCCCGGGGCGCGTTTCCAGCTGATCTTCCACCGGGGCGCGAAGGCACGTCCCGCCGACCCCGGCCTCACGTTCAGCGACCCCTCGGGACTGATGACCTGGCCGGCACCCGACCGGGCGGTCGTCGACCTCCCGGACCTCGAGGCCGTCGCCACCCACGAGGAGCAGGTCATCGCGCTGGTCGGCCGTTGGATCCGGACCTGAGCCCGCTGAGCATGGGACGCCGCGCACGGGGCTCCGTGGCGACCGGGTCGCCACGGAGCCGCGCGCGGGGGTGATCAGGCCGTCGCGTCGCTCCGCTCGCCCGCGTAGAGCGCGTCGATCTCCGCAGCGAACGCCGCGAGGACGCCTGCCCGCTTGACCTTCAACGAGGGGGTGAGCAGGTCGTTGGCGATCGTGAAGTCCGAGGTCAGCACCGTGAACTTGCGGATCGACTCCGCACGCGAGACGGCCGTGTTCGTCCGGTCGACCGCACGCTGGATCCCGGCGAGGACGACGGGGTTCGTCGAGGCCTCGGTGACGTCCATCGGCGGGAGGTTGTGGCGCGTGAGCCAGCCGGGGAGCCCCTCCGGGTCGATCGTCACGAGGGCCCCGATGAACGGCCGCGCGTCGCCCACCACGACGACCTGGCTGACGAGCGGGTGCCCGCGCAGCCGGTCCTCGAGCAGCGCAGGGGCGACGTTCTTGCCGCCGGCGGTCACGATGATCTCCTTCTTGCGACCGGTGATCCGGACGAAGCCGTCGGCGTCGAGGGAGCCGAGGTCGCCCGAGCGGAACCAGCCGTCCTGCATCGCCTCGGCGCTCGCCCCGGGGTTCTCGTGGTACCCGCGGAAGACGCCGATCCCGCGGATGAGGATCTCGCCGTCGTCGGCGATGCGGATCCCCGTCCCGGGGAGCGGGGGCCCGACGGTGCCGATCTTGGTGGCGTCGGGGAGGTTCACGCAGGCGGGCGCCGAGGTCTCCGTCAGGCCGTAGCCCTCGAGGACCTTCAGGCCGACGCCACGGTAGAAGTGCCCCAGGCGCTCACCGAGCGGGGCTCCGCCGCTGATGGCCCACTCCGCCTGACCGCCGAGGGCAGCACGGAGCTTGTGCAGCACGAGCACGTCGGCGACCTTGTGCTGCAGCCGGAGCCACAGGCTCGGGCCGCCCGGCTGGTCGAGCGCCCGCGAGTAGACGATCGCCGTCTTCGCCGCGCGCTGGAAGATCGCGCCCTTGCCGCCGAGGGCGGCCTTCTGCTCTGCGGAGTTGTAGACCTTCTCGAAGACGCGCGGCACGGAGAGGATGAACGTCGGCCGGAACGAGCCGAGGTCCGCCACGAGCGTCCTGGTGTCGCTCACATGCCCGATGATCGCTCCGGCCGGCACGACGAGGACCTCGATGAACCGCGCGAAGACATGCGCGAGGGGCATGAAGAGCAAGGTCCTCGACCCGGGCGGGCAGACGACGCCGAGCCGCTCGACGGCGTTGCGCGAGAGGTCCACGAGGTTCCCGTGGGTCAGCTCGACGCCCTTGGGGCGGCCCGTCGTGCCGGAGGTGTAGATGATGGTCGCGAGGTCGGCGGGGGCGGCGACGGCGCGGCGCCGGGCGATCTCGGCGTCGCTCACCTCGGCACCCTCGGCGCGCAGCGTGTCGAGCGCGCCCGCGTCGATCACCAGGACGTCCCCGAGCGCGGGGCAGCTCGCACGCACCTGCCCGACCGTCTCGGCATGCTCGTCGGACTCCACGACGAGCAGCCGGACCGCCGCGTCGGTGAGGATCCACTCGACCTGGTCCGCCGAGCTCGTCTCGTACAGGGGTACCGGCACCGCCCCGGCTGCCCAGATCGCGAAGTCGAGCAGCGTCCACTCGTAGCGCGTCCGGCTCATGATCCCGACGCTGTCACCCGGCTCGATACCGCGTGCCACGAGACCCTTGGCGACCGCGACGACGTCGGCGTCGAACTGGGTCGCCGAGCGCGGGGTCCACGAGCCGTCCTCGGCCTTGGTCTCGACGAAGGTCTCCCGCGGCCACCGTGCGACGCGCTGCGCGAGGAGGTCGTTGAGGTTCTCGTCGGTGGCCGGCTCCACGACGAGTGGCCGGTGGTGCTCGTCCATGCTGACTCCATTGGCAGACGGGAAGGGTGCTGCACATTATCCCAGCCCGATCGTCCTGCCGCCCCCCGAGGCATTGTCGCTACCCTTCAGCCTGACGATCGGGGACCCGGGCCCGTCGACGACGCAAAGGACGGACATGTACGCGATCGGTGTGGACATCGGCGGCACGAAGATCGCGGCGGGCGTCGTCGACGAGGAGGGTCGGATCCTCGCGCAGGTGCGGCGCGAGACGGACCCGACCGATGCCGACAGCGTCGACGACGGCGTCATCGCCGCATGCCGCGAGCTGTCCGCCCAGTACCCGATCGGTGCCATCGGCCTGGCCGCGCCCGGCTTCGTCAGCTCCGACCAGGCGACGGTCCTGCTGTGCCCGAACCTCCCGTGGCGCGACCACCCGCTGCGCGACCGCGTCGCGGCGGGCCTCGGGACCGATGTGCCGATCGTCGTGGAGAACGACGCGAACGCGGCCGGCTGGGCGGAGTTCCGCTTCGGGGTCGGCCGGGAGGTGCGCGACATGCTCCTGCTGACCATCGGCACGGGCCTGGGCGGGGCCCTCGTGGTGGACGGCAACCTCGTCCGCGGCGCCTACGGCGTCGCCGCGGAGGTCGGTCACATGCGGATGGTCCCGGACGGGCACCTGTGCGGCTGCGGGCTGCACGGCTGCTGGGAGCAGTACGCCTCGGGCCGCGCCCTCGTGCGCTCGGCGCGCAACGCCGCAGCGAACCAGCCGGAGGCGGCCGCACGGATGATCGAGCTCTCCGAGGGTCGCAAGATCGCCGGCCCGGCGATCACGATCGCCGCGCAGGAGGGTGACCCGCTCGCGATCTCGCTGCTCGCCGAGCTCGGTCGCTGGATCGGTGAGGGCTCCGCCTCCGTCGCCGCCCTGCTCGACCCGGCGCTCATCGTCATCGGTGGGGGCGTCGGCGCCGCAGGCGACCTGCTGCTCGACCCGACGCGTGAGGCCTTCCTCGGCGCCCTGTCGGCCCGCGGCTTCCGGCCGGAGGCGAGGTTCGCGCTCGCGGCCATGGGCAACGACGCGGGCATCGTCGGCGCGGCGGACCTCGCTCGGCTCTGAGCGCCATGACGCTCAGCCCGGCGCCGGCCGGGCCTGCCGGTCAGACGACGGCGCCCGGGTCGTCGTCGTCCGGGTCGCGGCGGTGCGGCATGCGCCACAGGAGCACGCCGATGCCGCCGAGGAACGCCAGGCCGGCGACCTGGAGCACGACGACCGGGATCTCGCGCCAGAACAGGGCGGCGACGATGGCCAGCACGGGCATGAAGGCGACCGCGACCCAGGCGAGCGTGAGCAGCGGGCTGCCTCCCAGCACCGGGCCGGGGTCCGGGGGGACGAAGTGGTTCTCGGCCTCCTCGACCTCGGGGTCGGGCGCCCAGGCACGTGGTCCGCTCGGACCGGTGCCCTGCTCGTCGCCGGGCTCGGGGGCCGCGGGCCGGATGACGCGTCCGCCACGGCTCGCGTCGGACCGCTGGTCGTCGGCTCGGCGGCGGCGCGGCGGGAGGATGATGTCGTCGTCGACCGTGTCGGCCGGCCGGGCGCGGCCGGTGCCCGAGAGGCCATCGGGGAGCGCGTCTGGCCCGTCGGGGTCGTCGAGGTCCCCGGGCTCGGTCAGCGAGCCGAGGTCCGCGATGATCTCTGCCCAGCGGGCCTCGACGTCGTCAGGACCGTCGGGGTGACCTTCGCCGGGTATGGGACGTGAGTCCATGCTGAGCACTCTAGAGTCGTAGGCACGCTGCGCGGGTATCGCGCGGGCGCCGCAGCGGAGGTGATGGCTTGTTGTACTGGCTCATGAAGCGGATCCTTGCCGGGCCGCTGCTGCGCGGCATGTTCCGGCCATGGGTGCGCGGGCTGGACAACGTCCCTGCTCAGGGCGGCGCGATCCTCGCGAGCAACCACCTGGCGGTCATCGACTCCTTCGTGCTGCCGCTCGTGCTCTCCCGCAAGATCCGGTTCATCGGCAAGGCCGAGTACTTCACCGGTACCGGGATCAAGGGCCGGCTCAAGGCCGGGTTCTTCCGAGGCGTGGGCACCATCCCCGTCGACCGTGGGGGCGGCAAGGCGAGTGAGGCGGCGCTGCTGACCGGCCTCGGCGTGATCAACTCGGGCAACCTGTTCGGCATCTACCCGGAGGGCACCCGCAGCCCCGACGGTCGCCTCTACCGCGGCAAGACGGGCGTCGCTCGCCTGGCCCTGGAGTCCGGCGTCCCGGTGATCCCTGTCGCGATGATCGGGACCAACGAGGCCCAGCCGATCGGCCAGGTGATCCCCAAGCCGATGCGCCTGGGTGTCGTCTTCGGCGAGCCGCTGGACTTCAGCCGTTATCAGGGCATGGAGAACGACAGGTTCATCCTGCGCTCGGTCACCGACGAGATCATGTACGCGCTGCTGTCGATCTCCGGCCAGGAGTACGTCGACATGTACGCGGCGACGGCCAAGGCGCGCATCGCGGCGGGCAAGGACCCCTTGAGCGGCGCCCCGCTCGACGGCTCCGGTGCCGCGCCCGGCGGCCGCTCCGTCCCGGACGTCCACGTTCCGGTACCCCCGCAGGAGGACGACGACTCGTCGGTAGGATGACGCCGTCGTTCGCGCGCCGTTGGCAGGACCAACGGCCTGCTGCTGCCCGCGTCCGTCGCCCATGCTGCGGTGGTCTGCGTCCTGATCTACGGAAGGTTCTCCACCATGTCGGTTCGTCGTGTCGCGCTGCTCACCGCCGGCGGGTTCGCCCCGTGCCTGTCCTCAGCCGTCGGTGGCCTGATCGAGCGGTACACGGAGATCTCGCCCGAGATCGAGATCATCGCCTACCAGCACGGCTACCACGGCCTGCTGACCGGCACGAAGATCGTCGTCGACGCCGAGGGCCGCGCCAAGGCCGGGATCCTGCACCGCTTCGGCGGCAGCCCGATCGGCAACTCGCGCGTCAAGCTCACCAACGCGGCCGACTGCGTCAAGCGCGGGCTCGTCGCCGAGGGTCAGAACCCGCTCGAGGTCGCTGCCGAGCAGCTCAAGGCGGACGGCGTCGACGTGCTGCACACCATCGGTGGCGACGACACGAACACGACGGCCGCTGACCTCGCCGCCTACCTGCACGAGAACGGCTACGAGCTGACGGTCGTCGGCCTGCCCAAGACGATCGACAACGACGTCATCCCGATCAAGCAGTCGCTCGGCGCGTGGACCGCTGCCGAGGAGGCTGCGCACTTCGCCAAGAACGTCATCGGCGAGCACCGCTCGGGCAACCGCATGCTCATCGTCCACGAGGTCATGGGACGGCACTGCGGCTGGCTGACCGCCGCCGCCGCCGCGGAGTACCGCCGCTGGCTGGACACCCAGGAGTGGGTCCCGAGCCTCGGCCTGTCGCGTGAGCGCTGGGACATCCACGCCGTCTTCCTGCCCGAGCTGCGCGCTCGACATCGACGCCGAGGCCGCGCGCCTGCGCACGGTCATGGACGAGGTCGGCAACGTCAACATCTTCCTGTCCGAGGGCGCCGGCATGCACGAGATCGTCGCGCAGCTCGAGGCGGCGGGGGAGACGGTCCAGCGCGACCCCTTCGGCCACGTCAAGCTCGACACCGTCAACCCGGGGCAGTGGTTCGCCAAGCAGTTCGCCGCGAAGCTCGGCGCCGAGAAGACGATGGTCCAGAAGTCCGGCTACTACTCGCGCGCCGCCGCGGCCAACGCCGAGGACCTGCGACTCATCAAGTCGATGACGGACCTCGCGGTCGAGTGCGCCCTGCGCGGCGAGTCGGGCGTCATCGGTCACGACGAGGAGGACGGCGACCGTCTCAAGGCGATCGCGTTCCCGCGGATCGCCGGCGGCAAGCCCTTCGACACCTCGGTCGCGTGGTTCGCCCCGATGCTCGCCGAGATCGGCCAGCCCTTCGTCCCCGCGAGCTCCCATTGAGCGCCTCATGAGCGTCGAGCCCGAGCCCGGTCTGGTCGAGGGTCTCGACACCTGGCGGTCGATGGGCGCTCAGCAGCAGCCGCTCTGGCCGGATCCTGAGGCCGTGCGTCGCGCCGTCGCCGAGCTCTCGTCCATGCCCCCGCTGGTGTTCGCGGGGGAGGCCGACGTCCTGATGGAGCAAGCTCGCCGCCGCGGGTCGCGGCGAGGCCTTCGTCCTGCAGGGCGGGGACTGCGCCGAGACCTTCGCCGAGGCGACGGCCGACAACATCCGCAACAAGATCAAGACGATCCTGCAGATGGCCGTCGTGCTCACCTACGGCGCCAGCACGCCGATCGTCAAGGTCGGCCGGATGGCCGGGCAGTACGCCAAGCCGCGCTCCTCGGACGACGAGACGCGCGACGGCGTGACGCTTCCCGGCCTACCGCGGCGACGCGGTCAACGCCCACGCGTTCACCCCGGAGCACCGGATCCCGGACCCGCACCGGCTCGTCGACGCGTACCACCGCTCCTCGGCGACGCTCAACCTCATCCGGGCGTTCACGACGGGTGGTTTCGCCGACCTGCGCCGCGTGCACGAGTGGAACCGGGGCTTCACGGCCAACCCGGCCTACGCGGCGTACGAGCAGGTCGCCGGCGAGATCGACCGCGCGATCCGCTTCATGGCAGCGGCGGGCGCCGACTTCGACGCGCTGCGCACCGTGGAGTTCTTCTCCAGCCACGAGGCCCTGCTGCTCGACTACGAGCGCGCCCTGACGCGGATCGACTCGCGCACGGGTACGGCGTACGACTGCTCGGCCCACTTCCTGTGGATCGGCGAGCGCACCCGGCACATCGACGGCGCGCACGTGGACTTCCTGTCCAGGGTGCGCAACCCGATCGGCGTGAAGCTCGGCCCGACGACGTCGGCGGACGACGCCCTCGCGCTGATGGACAAGCTCAACCCGGACGACGTGCCGGGGCGGCTCACCTTCATCACGCGGATGGGTGCCGGCCGGATCCGTGAGGCCCTTCCGCCCCTGCTGGAGAAGGTCACCGCCTCCGGGCGGCCCGTCACCTGGGTGACGGACCCGATGCACGGGAACACGATCACCTCGGCCAGCGGGTACAAGACGCGCCGGCTCGAGGACGTCATCGACGAGGTCCGTGGGTTCTTCGAGGTGCACCGTGAGGTCGGCTCCCACCCGGGTGGGCTGCATGTCGAGCTCACGGGGGACGACGTGACCGAGGTGCTCGGTGGGTCGGAGCAGATCGACGATGCTGGGCTTGCGCTGCGGTACGAGACGTTGGTGGATCCGCGGCTGAATCATCAGCAGTCGTTGGAGATGGCGTTCCAGGTGGCGGAGATGTTGCGGGCTCGATAGCTGTCTTTTCCGGGTGGGCTGGTCGGGCGTCCGGCCGTGCGCGCGCCGGACTTCCCGCGTGCTCGTTCCTCGCACGCCTGCCAGGCCCACCACGTCCGGCGCGCGCACGGCCGGACACCCGGCGGGGGACGCGGCGGACGAGCGACGCCTTGGGGTCGCGCGGGGCCCGCTGTCGAGATATGTCCCGCAGTTTCGCGTGTGCGCCCGGAGGTGCCCTTGCGGCCTTCGCGGCGCTGAGGGCCTGTCGCTAGACGGTCCGAAGCGTCACCGAGTCACCTACGCGCAGGACCGTGCCAGCCTTCGGATCCTGTGCGACCACCTGGCCGAGGACGGCGAACACCCGATCCTGCTTCACGACGAGGCCGAGCGCCTCCAGTTGGGCCTTTGCGTCAGTGAACGACTTGCGCACGACGTCGGGCATCTCGACCAGGGGTGGGCCCTGGCTGATGGTGATCGTGACGGTGTCGTTGGCGTGGCCGGGGGTGCCGGCTGCGGGGTCCTGGGCCATGACCTGGCCCTCGGGGACGGTCGTGGAGAAGTCCTTGGTCTCCTTGACGCGCAGGCCGAGGGACTCCAGGGCCTTCTTGGCCTCGGTGGCGTCGGTGTCGACGACGGAGATGATCGTGACGGGTTCGGGACCGTCGGAGACCGTGATCGTGATGGGGGTGCCGACGGGCTGCGAGGCGCCGGAGGCCGGGTCGACGGCGATCACGATTCCTGCCGCCACCACGTTGTCGAAGACGTGCACGGGGTCCGGGACGGCGAACTCCGCCGCGGTGAGGGCCGCGACCGCGTCCTCGAGCGTCGCTCCCGCCAGGCCGTCGGGGACCGTGCGCATGTCGGGGCCCTTGGAGACGGTGAGGGCGACGCCGCCGTCCTTGCGGATCCGCTCGCCCGAGGCGGGGTTCGCGCTCACCACCTCACCCGCCGCGATGGACGGGTCGAAGGCCTCGGTGCTCGTCATCGCCAGGCCGGCCGAGTCGAGCGCTGAGGCGGCCTCGCTCAGCGTGACCCCGACCAGGCCCTGGGGCACCCGCGTGTAGGCCCCCGGGCCGGTCGTCAGGTACCAGGAGATCCCGGAGACGATGAGTGCCACCAGGAGCGCGACGAGCACGCCGAGGCCGATGATCCGGCGACGGCGCGAGCGCGGGTCCACCAGGCCGGAGCCGATCTTGAGGCTGATCGTGCGGCCGAGCGCGTCGGGGTCGTCGAACGACTCGGGGGCGGGCGGGGGCTGGACGGGAAGGGCCTGCGTCGCGTCGGGGTCGACCTCCGTCGGGCCGTCCGGCTGCTCTCCCTCGGCGTCGTCGGCCTCCGGGGTCTCGGCGTCGGCGACCACGGCCGGTGCGACGTCCGCCCGGCGCTCGAGCGTGGCGTCGTCCAGCGTCGCGAGGGCGGTGCGCAGGAGGGTGAGCGCGTGGGTGGCGTTCTCCGGTCGCTCCTCGACCTCGCGTGCCGTGAGGCTCGCGACGAGGTCGTCGATCTCGGCGGGGAGCCACGCGACCAGGTCCGAGGGGGCGGGCACCCGGGCGTGCACGTGCTGGTAGGCGATGTGGATCGCGCTGTCGCCGGAGTAGGGCTGGCGGCCGGTGAGCATCTCGTACAGCAGGATCCCGACGGCGTAGACGTCGGTGCGCGCATCGCTCGTGCCATGGGCGACGAGCTCGGGGGCCAGGTAGGCCACGGTGCCCAGCAACGAGCCCGTCGTCGCTGCCGTCACCTCGGTCACGGCGCGGGCGAGCCCGAAGTCGGCGACCTTCACCCGGCCGCGCGAGGCGAGCAGGACGTTCTCTGGCTTGATGTCGCGGTGGACGAACCCCGAGGAGTGCGCCGAGGCCAGGGCGTCGAGGACGGCCTCGGCCGTCGTCAGCGCATCGCCCACCGTGAGCGCGCCCTCGGTGCGCAGCCGCCTGCGCAGGTCGGTTCCCTCGACGTACTCCATGACGAGGTAGCTGAGCTCGCCGTCGACGCCCTGGTCCAGGACGGCGACGAGGCCCGGGTGGTCGAGCCGCGCGGCCGAGCGCGCCTCGCGACGGAACCGGGCGACGAAGTCGGCACCGCTGGTGCCCTCGGCGAGGTGCGCGTGCATGATCTTGACGGCGACCTCGCGGTCGAGCCGTCGGTCACGACCGACGTAGACGGTCGCCATCCCGCCCCGCGCGATGCGCGAGAGGATCTCGTACCGTCCGTCGATGACTCGACCCACGAGGAGGTCCGACGGGGCTGGCACCAGGGCAGTCTACGGGTGAGGACGCGGCGAACCGGTCAGGAGAAGCGCGACATCAGGGTGCGGACGTTCGCGACGTACACCCGGGTGTCGGCGAACATGCCGTTGCGGGCGACGCTGCTCTGGCCCTGGTAGTAGCCGGCGATCGCCGAGGACAGGTCGGGCGAGACGGCCACGAGACGGCGAAGGATCGCGACTCCCGCGACGACGTTGTCCTGGGGGTCGAGCAGGTTGAGCCGGCGCCCGACGAGGTCGGAGGCCCACTCGCCGGAGCTCGGGATGACCTGCATCGTGCCGATCGCGTTGGCGGGGGAGACCGAGGAGTGGTTGAAGCCGGACTCCTGGAAGGCGACCGCCTGGGCGAGCGCCGGGTCGAGGCCCATCGAGACGGCCGTGCTGCGCACCAGCGCCTTCATCTCCGTGGTGCTCGGGACGCCGATCTGCAGCAGGGTCGCCTTGTTCTGGTTCGCCGAGGCGACGGTGGCGGCCGGGTAGGTGCGGCCGGCGAAGGTGCTCCCGACGAGGCCGGAGGTCGGCGCAGCGGCGCTCGACCCGGGGATCGTCAGCGTCTGGCCGATGCGGATGAACGCGCGGGAGTCGAGACCGTTCGCGGAGGCGATCGCGGCGACCGTCGTCCCGAAGCGCGCGGCGATGCGCCCGACGGTGTCGCCCGAGGCGACGCGGTAGCTCGTGGCCGCCGGGGCTGCCGCGGGTGCGGGGGTGGCCGTCGGCGCAGCGGTGGCGGCGGTGCCGGGGATCGTCAAGGACTGGCCGATGCGGATCAGGGCGCGCTGGTCCAGCCCGTTGGCGGACAGGATCGCCGGGATCGAGGTCCCGAAGCGCACCGCGAGGTGCGAGACGGTGTCCCCGGCGGCGACGGTGTACGTCGACGACTGGGGGACCGCAGCGGTCGCGGCGGGGGTGGCTGCTGCCTCGGCACGCGGGATCGTGAGCTTCTGCCCGACGCGGATGAATCCCGCGCGGGTGAGCCGGTTCGCCGCGACGATCTCGGAGACCGAGGTCGAGGTCCGCAGTGCGATGTGGCTCACCGTGTCGCCCTGACGGACGGTGTACTCCTCGGCCTGGGCGGGGCCAGCGGTCGCGACCGTCGCCGCGGCGAAGGCAAGGCCGACGCCGGCGCCACCGAGCGTCCGCCTGCGTGCGACGGACAGGGCTGCGGTGCGGGGTACGGCCGAGGTCATCTGTCCATCCTTGTGACGAGTGTTAAAACTGATACTGATGGGACTGGTGTGAACCTAGCGCACTGCCGTCGAGCGCGGTAGGTCCCGCTGAGCCGGACGGGCGACCCGCCGCCTGCCGCGACGGCCTCCGAGGCACCGTGGGGCTCGGGCCGCGGACCGTCTACGCTGCTCCCGTGGACGACCTTGAGAAGCTCGTAGGCAGCTGGCTGCCCCTCCCCGACGTCGCCGAGCGCCTCGGCGTCGAGATCGGCCAGGTGCGCCGGCTCGTCCAGGAGCGCGCCCTGCTCGCCCTGCGCGTCGGTGAGCGCGGTGTGCGCAGCGTGCCGGAGCGCTTCCTCGTCGAGTCCGGCTCCGGCTGGCAGGTCGTGCCGGCGCTCGCCGGGACGATCGTCGTCCTGGGCGACGCGGGCTTCAGCGACGAGGAGGCCGTCCGCTGGCTCTTCACGCAGGACGAGTCCCTCGCCACCCTCGGGACGGGGACCCCGCCGCGCACGCCGATGGACGCGCTCGTCGCCGGGCACAAGACGGAGATCCGTCGCCGGGCGCAGTCGCTCGCTTTCTGAGGACCGGCTCGGCCGCGGAGCCCCCGGAGCGGGTGAGTCCTCACCGCGCCCTCGGGAGCCTTCCTCATGCCGAGCGGTGGATCGCCGCGCCGGCCAGGCGCAGGAGCATCGCACGCCCCGGCTCGGCCAGCCCCGAGCCCTCGAGCTCGTCCAGGGCGGGTGCCGAGAGCTCGGCGATGAGCGACTCGATCTCCTCGACGGCTCCGCTTCTGCGCACGACGTCCCGGAGCTCGTCGACGGCGTCGGCGTCGAGATCGGCACGCCCGAGGCCGTCGGTGAGCGTCGCGGCGTCGGCGGGTGAGGAGCTGCGCAGCGCCCGGACGACCAGGAGCGTCCGCTTGCCCTCACGCAGGTCGTCGCCGGCGGGCTTGCCCGTCTCCTGAGGGTCGCCGAAGACGCCGAGGAGGTCGTCGCGCAGCTGGAAGGCCTCGCCGAGGGGGAGCCCGATGCGTCGGCAGCGGGACAGCGCGGCCTCGTCGGCCCCCGCGAGGCATGCCCCGAGGGTGAGCGGGTGCTCGACGCTGTACCGCGCGCTCTTGGCCCGCACCACCTCGCGCGTGCGCTCCTCGTCTGCGACGGTGTCGAGCCCCCAGGGGACGCACTGAGCGAGCACGTCGAGGTACTGGCCGGCGGTGACCTCGGTGCGCATCAGGTCGAAGGTCCGGCGGACGGCGCGCGCACGCTCGGGGCCCAGGTCGGCGAGGGCGGCGGTGACCTGCCGCTCGCTCGCGATCAGGGCAAGGTCGCCGAGCAGGATCGCCGCGGACTCCCCGAAGCGGGCGGCGGATCCGGACCAGCCGGCCGCCAGGTGCCTCGCCTCGAAGGCCCGGTGCGAGGCCGGGCGGCCGCGGCGCGTGTCCGAGGCGTCCATGACGTCGTCGTGCACGAGGGCGGCCGACTGGAACAGCTCGAGCGCCGCACCGACCAGCAGGGCGGGCTCACGGTCGCCGTCGGCGGGGGCATGGGCTCGCCACGACCAGTAGCAGAAGGCGGCCCGCAGCCGCTTGCCGCCGGCCAGCGTCAGGCGCAGCGCGTCGAGCAGGTCGAGCGTCCCGCCGCCGAGCGGCGCGAGCTCCTCGGCGAGCCCCTCCAGGTGGGACTCGAGGCGGGCATCGACCTCCGCGCGCACGTCCTCGACGTCCACCAGGGGCTGTGCGGTGCTCATCGCTCCACCCTAGGGGCCGTCCCGCGGCCCCGGGCGCTCAGCCTGCGGAGTGGATCCGGCCGCCGACCGTCACGGTGCGTGCGGTGGAGTCGTCGTACACGCCGACCGAGATGACCTCGTCGCCGTCGGAGCGCGTGAAGGTCGACTCGGTCGCGAGGCCGGTGTCCACGGCGGGGACCTCGGTGAAGCCCGCGGCGAGGAGCGTCGTCCGGTAGAGCTCGAGGATCCGGGCCGTCGTCCACGAGGTCTGCAGGTTGAGGGAGACCTCCTGCACCCCTGCGCTCCCCACCGGGAGCGCAGCCGTGACCAGGATCACGGCGTCGTCGGGAAGGGGGACCAGGTCGGTGGGGAAGTCGGGTGCGAGCGTGCCGACGTGGGAGCTCGCGTCGGGCGTCGTGGTGAGGAGCTCCGGACCGGGCGACTCCTTGGCCTCCGGCGTGGGAGTCGGCGTCGGCTCGATGCTCGGCTCGACGCTCGACGTCGCGCTCGCCAGCAGGCTCGCCTCGTCGGCCGTGACCGAACCGGCGCAGCCCGCGACCAGCAGGGCCGTCACCAGGCTCGTGGCGACGGCCCACAGCGGTGCGGAACGAGGAGGCCGTCGGTGAGACCGGCCGCTGGGGGGCATGGGTCGAGGATATTCCCCGAACCGGGGGATGAGCAGGGACGCGGCGGGTGAGATCCACAGTGTCGGGGCCGTTCGGGCGATCAACAGGGCCACGGGCCGATCCGCCGGTGCTTGCCTCGACCCGGCTCTCATGGGGCGATGACGACGATCCGAACCCGTGAGCCCCGCGAGCTGCTCGCCCTCATCCCGTACCAGCTCGGCTTCCTCCCCTCCGAGAGCGCGGTCGCGGTGGCGCTGCGGCGTGAGCGCTCGCGGGTCGGGCTCGTCGCCCGGGTCGACCTGGCCGACCTCGCCGACGCGGTCGACGGGCCGGAGCTCGCCCGGTCGCTCGTCGGTCACCTCCTCGCGGACGGCGCGAGTGCTGCCGTCCTCGTGGTCTACACGGACGGCCCGGCCGATCCGTGCCGTCCCGGACCGACCGAGCGGGCGGTGGCCACCTTCCGTGCCGAGGCCGCCGCGCTCCTGGGCGAGGTCGCCGTCTGGCACGTGGGGAGGGCGGGCTACCGGGCGTTCGGCTGCACCGACGCCGACTGCTGCCCGCCGCAGGGTCGCCCGCTGAGCGATCTCCAGTCCACCCAGGTCGGCGCGCACATGGTGATGGCCGGCCGGCAGGTCGTCCCGACGAGGCAGGCGCTCCTCGGCACGGCCACGGCGGACGCGGGTGCGCGACGGGCCGCACGCAGGGCCGCCGAGAGGTGGGCAGCTCATCTGCGCGCCGGGGCCGACCCGGTGTCCGCCCACCGGTGGCGCAGGGCGGGCCTGGCCGAGTGGCGCCGGGACGTGGAGCGCCTGCTCGCCGAACCCTCGCTGCTCATCGAGCCGGTTCGCCTCGGTCGGCACCTCGCCGCGCTCGGGGACGTCCTCGTCCGCGATGCCGTGCTCCTGGGCCTCGTCCCCGGTTGCGCGCGCCTCGCCGACCGGGTCGTCGCCGGGTACAGCGGCGAGGAGGTCGGTCGCGCGCTCGGGGCGATCATCGACCCCGTTCTCGGGATCGCACCCGAGGCCGCGCTCGTCGACCCCGCGCGACGGCTCCTCGAGCAGCTCGACGCGCATGCCTCGCGCGGACGTCGTGCTCCTGCCCTGACGCTCCTGGCCCTCGTGGCGTGGTGGGAGGGCGACGGTGCGCGTGCCGGTGTCTGCATCGAGCGGGCGCTCGCTGTCGACGAGACCTACCGGCTGGCGGTGCTGGTGGACACCACCCTGCGCACGGGGATGCCGCCCGGGTGGTTGCGCGCGCGCGGCGCCTGAGGTCCTCGGGCGCCGTATCTCGGCGAGCGTGCGGCCCTCAGGGGTCCGGCGGACCGGCCCGAGTCGGGTAGCGTCCCTCTCGAGTCAGTCGTCGGCCGAGGAGGCGCCATGGGTGTGGTCGTGGGGTATGTCGCCACTGCTGAGGGCGAGGCCGCGCTCGAGGTGGCAGTGCACGAGGCGCGCGCCAGGAACCTCCCACTCGTCGTGATCCTCAGCGAGCGGACCTCGCGCTTCGGGGCCGACGCGCTGGGCGTCGAGCGCCAGGCGGAGGAGCTGAGGTCCCGATTCGAGGACGAGGACCTGCGCGCCGACGTCCGGGTGACGACGCGCGGCCATGACGTCGCCGACGACATCATCGAGGCGGCGACGTCGAGCAACGCCGAGCTCATCGTCATCGGGCTGCGCCGCCGCAGCCCCGTCGGCAAGCTCCTGCTGGGCTCGAACGCCCAGCGGATCCTGCTCGACGCCCCGTGCCCCGTGCTCGCGGTCAAGCCCGTCGTCTGACCCTCGCGCCTCCTGCCGCGCGGGGTCCCGGTCCGCCGGTCCTCGTCGCGCGGCTCGGCGGGGCGTGAACGCCGTCCCGTCCGTCCTCCTGCGGGGTGATTCCCGGTCCGTGGGCATCCTGGAGGGGCTCCGGACGTTACAATGGTGGTCCGTTTCCTGGACCGTCCTCGCGAGTCCTGCTGAAAGGTTCCCCGTGTCGTTGTCTTCACCTGGTTCTGCCCTGCCCCGTGAGTTCGAGCACCCTGCACTCCAGGAGCTCGTCAGGCTGGGACGCATGCACGGTTCCGTCGGAGGTCCGGCGATCCGCGACGCCTGCGAGGCAGCCCAGGTCGCACCCGCCCGCCTGAAGACGGTGCTGCGCACCCTCGACGCGCTGGGCGTCGGCATCTCCGAGGTGCGCACCCCCGTCGCGGCTGCCACGACCCGCCGCGCCGCGACCACCGTCGCGGCCGTCGAGGACGAGGCCCCCGCGGCACCGGCCCGTCGTCGCGCTGCGGCGGCCAAGACGGCCCCCGCCGCGGAGGGTGCCGAGGGCGACGCCGCACCCGCCGCACGCCCGAGCCGTGCCAAGGCAGCACCGAAGGCCGCGGCCAAGGCGCCCGCCGGGGCCAAGACCGCTGCCGGGGCCAAGGCCGCTCCGGGGGCGAAGGCCAAGGCCGCGCCCAAGGCGAAGGTCGGGGCCGCGACCGAGTCCGACGAGGCGAGCGACGCGGACGCCGACGAGATCGAGCCCGACCCCTCCGAGGTCGTCGAGGTCGAGGTCGTCGTCGAGGCGGTCGACGACGACGAGGCCGGTGACGGGGACGAGTCCTCGGACGAGAAGCCCAAGGCGGCCCCCGCGGCGGACGAGGATCGTGAGGACGCCGGGTTCGTCGTCTCCGACGCCGACGACGACGACGCGCCCGCCCAGCAGGTCGTCACGGCCGGCGCCACGGCCGACCCGGTCAAGGACTACCTCAAGCAGATCGGCAAGGTCGCGCTCCTCAACGCGGAGCAGGAGGTCGATCTCGCCAAGCGGATCGAGGCCGGCCTGTTCGCCGAGGAGAAGCTCGCCGGCGACCTGGCGATGGACAAGCTGATGCGGCGAGAGCTCGAGCTCATCTCCGCCGACGGCCGTCGCGCGAAGAACCACCTGCTCGAGGCCAACCTCCGCCTCGTCGTCTCCCTGGCCAAGCGGTACACGGGTCGCGGGATGCTCTTCCTCGACCTGATCCAGGAGGGCAACCTCGGCCTCATCCGCGCGGTCGAGAAGTTCGACTACACCAAGGGCTACAAGTTCTCGACCTATGCCACGTGGTGGATCCGCCAGGCCATCACGCGCGCCATGGCCGACCAGGCCCGCACCATCCGCATCCCGGTGCACATGGTCGAGGTCATCAACAAGCTCGCCCGCGTGCAGCGTCAGATGCTCCAGGACCTGGGCCGCGAGCCCACCCCGGAGGAGCTCGCCAAGGAGCTCGACATGACGCCCGAGAAGGTCGTCGAGGTCCAGAAGTACGGTCGCGAGCCGATCTCCCTGCACACCCCCCTCGGCGAGGACGGCGACAGCGAGTTCGGAGACCTCATCGAGGACTCCGAGGCCGTCGTCCCGGCCGATGCCGTGAGCTTCACGCTCCTTCAGGAGCAGCTGCACCAGGTCCTCGACACGCTCTCCGAGCGGGAGGCAGGCGTCGTCTCGATGCGCTTCGGCCTGACCGACGGCCAGCCCAAGACGCTCGACGAGATCGGCAAGGTCTACGGGGTCACGCGCGAGCGGATCCGCCAGATCGAGTCCAAGACGATGTCGAAGCTGCGTCACCCGAGCCGCTCGCAGGTCCTGCGCGACTACCTGGACTGAGGCAGGGAGTCGGTGGCGGCGGCAGGGGCGTCGACCTACCGCGCACGGCAGGGGGCTGGTCATGGCGCGCGAGCGCCAGCAGGACCAGACTGGGGCCATGGCAACTCGGACCTCGATGGTGCTGGGCTCCGCTGTGGCGGGGATCGTCGTCCTCGGGGCGGTGGCGGGTGTCGTCGCAGGGCAGACCTCGGCGACGCAGCGAGATCCGTCGACCCCGGCCGGTGCCGTGCAGGCCTACCTCCAGGCGGTCGCCAAGGGTGACGTCGACGCGGCGGCAGCCCTGCTCTCGCCGGAGGGCTCCTGCACAGCCGAGGACCTCAGCCGGGCCTACCTGCCCTCCTCGCTGCGTGCCGTTCTCGGGACGGCGACGGTGACCGGCGACACCGCGGTCGTCCAGGTCGACGTGACGGAGTCCTCGGGCGGCGAGCTCTTCGGCTCGAGCGGCTACGAGCACGGTGAACGCTTCGTCCTGGAGCGCACCGGGTCGGCCTGGGCCCTGACCGGGACCCCGTGGCCGATGTTCGAGTGCACCGGCAGCACCCCGTGAGCGCCCTCGCGATCGTCTCCTCGCTGTTCAGCCTCGTCGTGCCCGTCGTCGTCGTGGTCGTCGTCGTGCGCGCCGTCGTGGGACGCCGGGGCGGTGAGAGCTCCTCGCCTCCCGGTCAGGTCATCCGGCGGTTCTTCCAGTACCTGCTGCTGTTCGGGCTGCTCGTCGTGGTCGCGAGCGGGCTCGCCACGCTGCTCGGGCTCGTCGGCACGCGTGACGCCCTGGTCGACACGAGCGGAACGCTCGCTCGGGCGCTGACCTTCCTGCTCATCGGCATCCCGCTCCTGATCGTCCTGATCCGGTGGACGCGGCGCACCCTGGCCGGGGTGCCGGGGGAGCGGAGCTCGCTCGGCTGGCTCGTCTACCTCGGCCTCGCATCGCTCACCGCCGCGGCGGTCACGGCCGGCTCGCTCTACTCGTCCGTCGCGGCCGCGAGCAGGCTCGACGCCGACTGGTCGGCGATCGCCCAGGCGTTCGTGTGGGCGGCTGTCTGGCTCGTCCACCTGCGCGTCGAGTCCGCCTCGGTCGAGCGGGGCGGGTGGCGCGTGCACCACCTCCTCGGCTCCCTGCTCGGCTGGGTCCTCACGGTGATCGGGCTGACCGCGCTGCTGGCCGCGGCGCTCGACGCCCTGAGCGTGCCCGCGGCCGACGTCGTCGTCGGCGGCTCGTCCGCCCTCGGTTCCGCCGCCGCGCTGCTGGTCGCCGGGGTGCCGATCTGGGTCGCCTACTGGTGGCGGGACCAGAGGACGGCCGAGATCGACGCGCTGTGGTTCGGCTACGTCCTCGTCGTCGGTGTCGGCGCCTCGCTCGTCATGACGGTCAGCGGTGCCAGCGTCGCCCTGTACCGCCTGCTGGTGCGCCTCGTCGGTGACACCGGTGGCGCCTCGGCGAACGACTGGCTCTCCGGGACGCTCACCGCCCTCGCCGTGGCCGTCGTCGGGCTGATCAGCTGGGCGTACCACCGCGATGTCGTGCGGCACCGCGCGCCGGCGGGCCGCACGGAGGTCGTCCGGGTCCACGAGTACCTGCTCGCCGCGATCGCGCTGCTCGCGGCGGCTGTCGGTGTCGTGCTCGTCGTGGTCGCCTTCGTCGAGGCGGTGACGCCGACCGACCGGGTCCTGGTCGACGCGAGCCTGACGAACTCCGTGCTCGCGGCGCTCACCCTGCTGCTGGTCGGCGGGCCGCTGTGGTGGCTGTTCTGGCGAGGGATCCGGCGCGCCGTCGAGGCCGACCGTCCCGTCGAGGCCGCGTCCCCCACGCGTCGGATCTACCTGTACGCGCTGTTCGGGCTGACCGGCGTCGTGGCGGTCATCGCGGTGCTGGTCGCCGTCTACGGCCTTCTCGACGCCGCCTTCAGGGGCGAGCTCGGTGCGTCGACGGTGCGCGACCAGCGCGCGGCGCTCGGCATCCTCGTGGCCGCCGGTGCGCTCGCCGGGTACCACTGGGCCGTGCACCGCGAGGACCGCCGTCTCGCCCCGCCCGAGCCGGAGCGCCCCGCCCTGCCGTCGCCCTCGGAAGCGCTCACCGGAGCACCGACGCCGAGCGGCGCCCCGCTGGGTGGGCTCGAGCGTGTCCTGCTCGTCGGCCCGAGCGACGACGCCCTGGTCGCGGCCGTCGCGGCGTCGACCGGGGCCCAGGTCGAGCTCTGGGTCCAGGAGGAGGGTCGCTGGGAGCATCCCGTGGTGCTCGCGGCCCTGGCCCGCGCGCGGCGGACGAGGGTCGTGCTCCACGCGGCGGGCGAGCAGATGGTCGAGGCGGGCCCGCCCCGCTGAGCGGCCGGCCCGGCGCCGCCCTCAGGCGCCGAGCACGACGGCGACGAGCCAGAGCGTCGTCGCGGTCAGCGCGCTGCCGAGCTCGACCAGGATGCCGAGGGCGGCCGCGCGCATCGCGACCCAGGCCGCCGACAGCGCCGGGCGCAGCTCCCTGCCGCGCAGGTACTCCATGGCGACGAGCCCCAGCCCGAAGAACAGCACGAGGCCGAGCACCGGGACGACGAAGAACCCGACGATCCCCGCGCAGCCGGCCACGATGATCGACCGTCGGGGCACGCCCGCGGCCGAGACCTGTCGGCCGGTGAGCACGGACCCGGCAAGGGCACCGGCGACGAGGAGCACGGCAGCGAGGCCGAAGACCGCCCAGGCCGCGGGGCTCGCCGAGACGGCGGCCCAGACGAGGAGCGCCGCGCCGACCAGGAGCGACCCGGGAAGGACGGGAACCACGATCCCGACGAGCCCGACGAGGATCGCGAGGCCGAGCAGAGCGATCAGCGCGGCGTCGATGTCATGCTCCCGGGCGGGCGCATCGGCTCAGAGCGTGGAGGTGCCGTGCTCCTGGGCGAGGCGGTCCATCTCGTCCTGGACATGCACGGCGACGTCGGTGAAGGCGTCGGCGTGCTTGCGGGCGTGGTGGCCGCAGAAGAACAGATCACCGGTGGGAAGCACGACGCGCACGTAGGCCTGGGCGCCACAGCGGTCGCAGCGGTCCGCCGCGGTCAGGGGGGCTCTCGTCATGGTGGTCACAAGGACATGGAACCATGCGGACCCCCCGCTTGCTCCCGATGGCCGCCCCGGTTCGCTCTCCGCGTAGTCCCAAGGTCCCGGATGGCCCAGCGCGCGGCACGCCTCCGGAGGCATGGCGCTGCGGGCGTCTAGGCTCAGCCACCGTGACGAGCGCACTGACCGAAGCCAGCTACACCGCCCGCCACCTCTCGGTCCTCGAAGGCCTGGAGGCGGTGCGCAAGCGACCCGGGATGTACATCGGGACGACGGACTCCCGCGGCCTGATGCACTGCGTGTGGGAGATCATCGACAACGCGGTCGACGAGGCGCTCGGCGGGCACTGCACCCGGATCGACATCGTGCTGCACGACGACGGGTCGGTGGAGGTCCGCGACGACGGCCGTGGGATCCCGGTCGACGTCGAGCCCAAGACCGGCCTGACCGGTGTCGAGGTCGTCTTCACCAAGCTCCACGCCGGCGGGAAGTTCGGCGGCGGCTCCTACGCGGCGTCGGGCGGCCTGCACGGTGTCGGGGCGAGCGTGGTCAACGCGCTGTCCGCGCGGCTCGACGTCGAGGTCGACCGCGGCGGCAAGACCCACCGGATGACGTTCCACCGCGGTGAGCCCGGTCGCTTCGCCGACGTCTCCGGGCCGGACCCGGACGCGACGTTCACCCCCTTCGTCGACGCCTCGGAGCTCGCCGTCGTCGGGAAGGTCGCGCGCGGGCGGACGGGCACCCGCGTGCGCTTCTGGGCCGATCGCCAGGTCTTCCCCGCCTCGGCGACGTTCTCCTACGAGGACCTCGTCTCCCGGGTGCGTCAGACGACGTTCCTCGTGCCGGGTCTCGCCGTCGTCGTGCGCGACGAGCGGCGGCTGCCCGGGACGCCCGGGCAGGACGGCCCGAACGAGGAGACCTTCGTCCACCACGGCGGGACGGTCGACTTCGTCGACTTCCTCGCACCGGACAACCCCGTCACGGACACCTGGCGACTGGCCGGCTCGGGGACCTTCACCGAGACGGTCCCCGTCCTGGACGGCCGGGGGCACCTGGTCTCGCAGGAGGTCGAGCGCGAGTGCGTCGTCGACGTCGCGCTGCGCTGGGGGACGGGCTACGAGACGGAGGTGCGGTCCTTCGTCAACATCATCTCCACGCCCAAGGGCGGCACCCACCTCACCGGGTTCGAGCAGGCGATGCTCAAGACCCTGCGCAACCAGATCCAGCTCAACGCGCGTCGCCTGAAGATCACAGCCAAGGACAGCGGCGACCGGATCGAGAAGGACGACATCATGGCCGGCCTCACGGCGGTCGTGACGGTTCGCCTGTCCGAGCCCCAGTTCGAGGGGCAGACGAAGGAGGTCCTGGGCACCGGGCCGGTGCGCGCCGTCGTCGCGAAGGTCGTCGAGGCCGAGCTCACGGCACTGCTGACCTCCTCGAAGCGTGACCTCAAGACCCAGGCGACGCTCGTGCTCGACAAGGTCGTCGCGGAGATGCGCGCGCGCCAGTCGGCGCGCAAGCAGAAGGAGATCTCCCGCCGCAAGAACGCGCTGGAGACCTCTGCCCTGCCGTCCAAGCTCGCGGACTGCCGCAGCGACGACGTCGAGCGCAGCGAGCTGTTCATCGTCGAGGGGGACAGCGCGCTCGGCACCGCCAAGCTCGCGCGCAGCTCGGACTTCCAGGCGCTGCTGCCCATCCGCGGCAAGATCCTCAACGTCCAGAAGGCCTCGATCAGCGACATGCTGCGCAACGCCGAGTGCGCGGCGATCATCCAGGTCATCGGGGCGGGCTCCGGTCGCAGCTTCGACCTGGAGGGTGCGCGCTACGGGAAGATCGTCCTGATGACGGACGCCGACGTCGACGGGGCGCACATCCGCACGCTGCTGCTGACGCTGTTCTTCCGCTACATGCGGCCACTGGTCGACGCCGGCCGGGTCTACGCGGCCGTCCCGCCGCTGCACCGCATCGAGACCGTCGCCGTCGGCTCGCGCAAGGGCGAGTACATCTACACGTACTCCGAGGACGAGCTCAACGCGACCCTCAAGCGCCTGGACAAGGCGGGCAGGCGCTACAAGCCCGACATCCAGCGCTACAAGGGCCTGGGTGAGATGGACGCGGACCAGCTCGCCGAGACGACGATGGACCCACGGCACCGGACGCTGCGCCGCGTGACGGCTGACCACGCGGCGGCGGCTGAGGAGGTCTTCGAGCTGCTCATGGGAGCCGAGGTCGCCCCGCGTCGCGACTTCATCGTCGCCGGAGCCGCGCAGCTGGACCGTTCTCATATCGACGCCTGACGATGCGGGCCATGGACGGACGATCGCCTAGGTTGGTGCCGTGAGCCAGCTCGAGCCGATCGCCGTGCGCGCCGACGCGCCCGTGGTTCTCGACCTGCCCCCGACCCACCTCGAGCTGAGCTGGCGGCCGCTGCACGCTCGTGACGTCGACGGCCTCTTCGCGCTCATCGGCGCGATCGAGCTCGCCGACCGGCACCCTCAGCTGACCTCCCGCGAGGAGGTCAGCGAGTACTTCGTCGGCACATGGAAGGACCTCCAGGCCGACAGCCTCGGCGGGTTCGACCACGACGGGGTGCTGCGCGCCTACGCCTTCGTCGAGGTGCGTCCCGGTGACGAGCGGCTCGTTCGCGCCTTCCTCAGCGGAGGGGTGCACCCGGCGTGGCGCGGCAGGGGTCTCGGGCGGGCTGTCCTGGCGTGGCTCGAGGGGCGTGGGCGGCAGAAGCTCGTCGAGACGGGCAAGGAGCTGCCCGCGCGGCTGGCCGCCTTCGTCCTGGAGAGCGCGCGCGACCAGCGCAGGCTGTACGCCGCCGCGGGCTTCAGCCCGGTGCGCTGGTACACCGACATGCGACGCGACCTCAGCGTGCCGATCCCCTCCGTCCGGCCGCCGTCGGGCGTCCGGATCGTCCGCTGGAGCCCTGAGCTCGACGAGCTCGTGCGCCGCGCGCACAACCTGACCTTCGGGGACCACTGGGGCAGCGAACCCCAGACGGTCGAGTCCTGGCGGCACGACCCGCACCACTTCGCGCCGTCCTGGAGCTTCGTCGCGCTCGACGCGACGGCCGAGGAGCCCGTCGTCCTCGGGTACGCGCTGTCGGTGCGCTACGAGCAGGACTGGCCCGTCCAGGGCTACACCTGCGGGTACACCGACGTGCTCGGCGTGGTCCCGCAGGCGCGCGGTCGTGGCCTGGCCGGGGTGCTGCTCGCGCGCGTGATGAACGCCTACAAGCGCTCGCACATGCAGTACGCCTGCCTCAACGTGGACAACGCGAACCCGACGGGTGCCTACGGGCTGTACGAGCGCTGGGGCTACGAGGCGACCCACGGTTCCGTGCTCTACAGCGTCGAGCTCTGAGTCCCGTGAGCGGGGGCGTCGAGGCTCGGGCGCCCCGGCGGCGCCGGGTCGCCGCGGTGCCGGCGGCCACCCTGACCCTCGCGCTGCTGCTGGCCGGCTGCACGCCCCAGGGCGGCGGCGCGGTCGCGGAGGCGAGTGCGTCGACCCCGGCGCCCTCGCAGCAGGGGCCTGACGGCGGCGGGACGCAGGTACCGACGCAGGGGCCCGCGACGGCGACGCCGAGTCCCACGCTCCCGGCGACGCCGACCGCGAGCCCGAGCCCGACATCGCCGGCGACACCGAGTGCGTCCGCGAGCCCGTCATCGACGGCGAGCCCGTCACCGACGGCGAGCCCGGACCCTGCCGCGACGCCGTCGCCGGAGCCCGAGCCCGAGCCCGAGCCGGAGCTGCTGCGGGCGGGGGATGAGGGAGAGGCGGTCGCGCAGGTCCAGCGTCGCCTGGTCGAGCTCGGCTACTTCCTGCCCGTGGTGGACGGTGACTTCGGCTACGGCACGCTGCAGGCCGTGTGGGCGCTGCAGAAGGCCGCGGGGATCACCAGGGACGGCGTCGTCGGGCCGGACACCCGTGCCGCCATGGACGCGGGGACACGCCCCACGGCACGGTCGACGACCGGCACGGTGATCGAGATCGACCTGACGACACAGCTCGTCCTGGCCGTGCAGGACGGTCAGGTGCTCGAGATCGTCAACGCGTCGAGCGGCAACGGGGCGACGTACGAGGCCCTCGGCAGGACCCACACGGCGTACACGCCACGCGGCGAGTTCACCGCCATCCGCCGGATCGACGGCTGGCACGAGTCGGGACTCGAGCTCGGCACGATGTACCGGCCGGTGTACTTCCTCTCCGGGTGGGCGATCCACGGCTCGCCCTCGGTGCCTCCCTACCCGGCCTCTCATGGCTGCGTCCGGGTGTCCAACGACGCCATGGACTGGATCTGGGACGAGTTCGGCGCCCCGCTCGGCACACCGATCTTGGTCTACCGCAGCTAGCGGGGGGTGCGCGAGCGCACCGTCGGTGCCGTGCGCCATAGTGAGCGCATGTCGCAGGACTGGTCCAGCATCCGTCGCCACTTCGGCGACGCAGCGGCGTGGTTCGTCTCCGTCGCCGCCCAGGTGGGTGATCGCTGGGCGGATCCGGGCCTCGGGGAGTGGGACGTGCGGGCCCTGGTGGGCCACACCGCACGGTCGATGCTGACCGTCGAGAGCTATCTCGGCATCCCGGCACCGCAGGTCGAGCTCGACTCCCCGCTCGCCTACTACCTGTCCACGAGGTCGATCGCGGCGGGTCCGGAGGTCGCGGAGCGCGGCCGGGCCGCCGGTGAGGCGCTGGGCTCCGACCCGGCAGGCTCCGTCGTCGCGATCGCCCGGCGCGTGCTGCCGTTGCTCGCCGAGAAGGACGGCACCGAGCTGGTCACCACGGTCGCCGGCGGGATGAGGCTGGCCGACTACCTGCCCACGCGCACCTTCGAGCTGGTGGTGCACACTCTCGACCTCATGGCGGCGCTCGGGCTGGCCGAGGAGCCGCCTGCGGACGCGGCCGCGGAGAGCCTGAGGCTGGTCGCCGACCTGGCGGTCGTCGGCGAGCGGGCCGGGCCCCTCCTGCTTGCCGCCACGGGCCGGACGGGCCTTCCCTCCGGGTTCAGCGTCCTGTGACCGCGCAGCTGCGTGCCGGCGTGACGGCGCGCTACGTGGTCGACGCCCCGACCGTCCTGCACCTCGTGGACCACGAGATGCGTCTCGGTGCGGGCATCCGGCTCGTCGCGCCCGGCTCGATCCGTTCGGAGGTCCTCCAGCTCCTGCTGGACGACGTCGTCGAGGGCCGGCGGACCGAGAAGGACGCCCTGGCGACCCACGAGCGCGTCACCAGTCTGACGATGCGACTGCTGGGTGACCGGGTCTCCCGCGGGACGGCGTGGCGGATCGCGCGCCGGATGGGGTGGACGACGCTGCGCGAGGCGGAGTACCTGGCGGTGGCCCAGCTCCAGGCCGACGCCCTGGTCACCGTCGACGCAGGGCTCGCGGCCATGGCCGAGGGGATCGTGCCGGTCGCGCCCCTGACAGCCCTGTTCGACGCAGGCTAGATTCTCGGGAGCATCGACGGACGACCCCTGCGACGGAGAGACGATGGCCGAGATCCTGCTCTTCCACCACGCCCAGGGGTTGACCCCCGGCGTCCTGGCCTTCGCCGAGGAGCTCCGGGGCGCCGGGCACACCGTCCACACCCCCGACCTGCTCGACGGCCGCACCTTCGCGAGCATCCCCGAGGGCATGGCCTACGTCGAGGAGCTCGGTGTCGAGGAGGTCCTCGGGCGAGGCATGCGCACGGCGGAGGAGCTGCCTGTCGGCCTCGTCTACGCCGGCTTCTCGCTCGGGGTGATGCCGGCCCAGAAGCTCGCCCAGACCAGGCCGGGGGCACGCGGAGCCCTGTTGTTCTCCTCGTGCATCCCGATCAGCGGCGACTGGGCCTTCGGCCCGTGGCCGGACAGGGTGCCGGTGCAGATCCACGGGATGGACGGCGACCCGTTCTTCGTCGGCGAGGGCGATGTGGAGGCGGCACGCGAGATCGTGGCCACGGTCGACGACGCCGAGCTCTTCCTCTACCCGGGCGACCAGCACTACTTCGCGGACAGCTCGCTGCCGTCCTACGACGCCGAGGCAGCGGCGCTGCTGACCTCTCGGGTGCTCGCCTTCCTCGACCGGGTCTGAGGGCGCTGGCTCAGAGTCGCAGCAGGAGGGTGTCGGATCCTCCGACGCGGCCCACCAGGTGGAAGCCGCGCGACTCGTAGAGCCGTCGAGCGACGTCGTTCCCGTCCTCGACGCTCAGGCTCACCGCGGTGTGCCCCGCGTGCCGGAGTGTCGCGAGGCAGGCATCCAGCAGGCGACCGCCGAGGCCGATACCGCGATGGGGGGCCAGGACGGCCATGCCGAGCTCCGGGACGTCGTCGGCGACGAACCCGTAGCCGGCCGTCGCAGAGGTGGCGAGGCGGGCCCAGGCTGCACCGATCGGGGCGCCCGTCATGTGTTCGGCGACGACGCCCAAGTCTGTCGCGCGCTGCCAGCCCGCGAGGTGGTGCGTGTACCGGGGGTCCGTGCGGACCTCGTCGAGAGTGACACGCGGTTCACCGCTCCAGCTGAACGCTTCGACGAGCAGTCGCTCGAGCAGGTCGAGGTCGGTGGTGGTGGCCGGGCGCAGGTGGATCCGAGGGTCGCCCCGGTCCTCACGGGCCCGACGGTCCTGACGGTGGGTCGGCGTCCGGACGTCTGGCCGGTCGCAGGCGAACCAGAGGATCGGACCCTTCTCGTCGGAGGTCGTGCGGACGTGCTCGAAGCCGCCGAGCTTGGCCAGGACCCGCAAGGACGCGGCGTTCGAGGGGCGGGTGGTCGCCCAGATCCGCCGACGTCCCGTCGCGAACGCGGCAGCGAGCACGGCGCGTGCGGCCTCCGTGGCGTACCCGTGACCGTGGGCGGCCGGGAAGAGCTCGTAGGCGAGCTCGGGCTCGTCGGACGATCTGCGGCCGAGGATGATCGCGGCGTATCCCACCGGGGGACTGCCGTCCTTGGGGCGCAGCACGTACGCGCCGATGCCGTGCTCGCCGGTGAGCCGATGCATGGCGTCGATGCGCTCGCGGGCCTGCGCCTCGGTCACGGGGCCGCTGGCCCGGTGGCTGAACAGCTCGGCGAGCCACGGCGCGTCGCCGAGCTCCTCACGGCTGAGGTGGAACCGCTCGGTCTCCAGGCGGTCGGGCATCGGGGTGCAGTCGCTGAGCTCGCCGCGGAGCACCCCGTAGACGACGCCGTCGTACCGCCGGCCGTCGACCTCCCGCGCCTCGCGGAAGCGGGCCTCCTCGCGCCAGCCGAGCTTCTGCCCGATGCGGCACATCCCGATGTTGCCCGACCACGTGGCGAAGTCCAGCCGGACCACGTCCGTCGTCGCGAAGAGGTGCGCGGCCCACAGCCGCAGGGCCTCGGTCCCTCGGCCGGCCGACCACGACGCAGGGTCGTAGAGCACCACGCCCACCCGGCGCCAGTCGCTCGCCTCGGACTCGTAGTACCAGCTGACCTGGCCGATCAGCGTGTCGGTGACCCGGTCCGCCACGACGAGACGGTGCCGTGGCGTGGGCCAGGCGCTGTTCAAGACGTCCTCGCGAAGACGCTCGCAGAACGCCTCGGCCTCGACGTCCGTGGGGCGAGGGAAGTACGGACCGTCCCAGCGGTGCCACTCGTGGTGCGGTCGCAGCCACTCGCGCAGGGCGGGCAGGTCCTCGGAACGCCAGTCCCTCAGGACGACGCTCTCGCCGAGGATCGGCGGGCTGACGACGCTCGGCATGGCCCCAGTCTGCCGTCCCGGTCGGCCTGAGGCCCGACCCGCTCCGGCGAGCGGGCGGGACACCCCTCGCCGACGTAGCCTCGCTCCATGCCGGGACCCCTGCTCCTCTTCGACGCCGACTGCGGCTTCTGCCAGGCGGCGGTGCGATGGGCGCCACGCCTTCGGCTCGCCACCCAGGTGCGTGCGATGCAGGACGTGGACCTGGCCGGCCTCGGGGTCGACCCGGACCGCGCCCGGCGTGAGCTGCCCTTCCTTGCGGCGTCCGGCGAGGTCGCCTACGGGCATCGGGCCGTCGCCGGAGCACTCGGCACCGGGAGCGCGGCCGTGCGACTCCTCGGCCGCCTCGTCGGCTCCTCGCTGCTCGAACGGCCGATGAGCGCCGTGTACGGCTGGACGGCGCGCAACCGCGGCTCTTTGCCGGGATCGACCCAGTCCTGTGCGATCCCGCCCGATGCGGCCCGGCCCTGAGGTCCACGCTGGAATCGCCGTCGGAGGGATCGAGCGAGTCATACGCTCGACCCATGCGCACCCTGCACCGTGCCCGTCTCGTCGCCCTGCTCGCCGCTACGACCCTCCTGGCGGGCTGCGGCGCGGCGGGCGGCATCGGGGGAGCGTCCGCACCGCCGCTCGAGCTGCGCATCGTGACCGCGTCGGCTCAGGAGACGTGCACCGTCCCGCCGCTGAGCTCTGACGGGCCGGGCAGTGCCTGCGACCTCGCCGGCACCACCACCTACGCGGTGGGCGAGCCGCTGGGCGTCGTGACCCCCACCTCGGTGACACGCTCCGGCGAAGGGGTCCAGCAACAGGTCGACGTCCGCTTCGGCACGACGGACCGCGACACCCTCGCCGAGGTCACCCGGGCGGCCCAGGGGAAGCAGCTGGCGCTCCTCGTCGACGGTCGGGTGCTGTCGGCCTCGCTGGTGATGGAACCGATCACGGGCGGCGCGTTCACGTTCGGGTTCGGGACGGCGGCCGAGGCGGACCAGGTCGCGACAGCGCTGGGCGCCACGCCGGCCGGTGGCTCACCCACGCCCTGAGAGCGAGCGCTCGGAGCGGGGCCGAGCACCTCGATCCGGCGTCGAGCCAGACGCAAGGCGCTACGCGCGCTCCCGGCCGTCCAGGAGCGCGCCGTCACGTCCGGCCGGCGCGCTCAGCCGATCGTGTGCACCGGTGCCGGCAGCGGCGTCCCGGAGCCGTCGCGTCGCTGGTCGAGCGCGGGCAGCTCGATCTGCTGACCGGCTGAGCCGGAGGCCCGCGCGGGCCCGGGCCCCACCCAGGCGAGCAGCAGGGTGTTCTCGTCGCGCAGGAAGCGCTGGGCGCGGACCCCGCCCGTCGCGCGGCCCTTTCCGGGGTAGACGGCGAACGGGGAGACCTTCGCCGTGCCGGGCTGCGTGCCGGGCAGGGCGTCGGCTGAGCCGGCGACCGTCACGACGACCGCCTGCTCCTCGCCGTCGGACGCGGTTCCCGCGGGGATCACGCCGAAGTGGACGGCCCGCTCGCCCGCAGCGAGGGAGATCCCTGCCATCCCGCCTGCAGGCCGGCCCTGAGGGCGCACCGCCGAGGCGGCGAAGTGCAGCAGCTGCGCGTCGGAGGACACGAACACGAGCTCGTCCCCGTCGGCCGCCGGCGCCGCGCCGATGACCTCGTCGCCGTCCTTGAGGCCGATGACCTCCCAGGCCTCGCGCGCCGGGGCCGCCTCGGGTGCGACGCGCTTGACGACGCCGCCGGCGGTGCCGATCGCCAGCGGGGGAGCGTCCGCCGTCACGGGAACGACAGCGACGACGCGCTCGCGGGGATCGAGGGTGACGAGCTCGGTGACGGGCACGCCACCGGAGAGGCTCGGCGGGCCGTCGGTGGGCGGCAGGGACGGCAGGTCGAGCACCGTGAGCCGCAGCACCCGCCCGGCGGAGGTGAGCACCCCGACGTCACCGCGTGAGGTCGTGGGGACCTGAGCGACGACGACGTCATGCGCGGCGCGGCGGCCGGACCGGGCCGGCGCCGTCTCGTCGGCCGTCCGCGCGATGAGGCCCGTGCCCGAGAGCAGGGCCCAGCAGGGCACGTCGGCGATCTCCAGGGGTGCGGCAGCGGCGCGGGCCGCCGCACCGCGGGGTGCTGGCGCCCCGGTCACGCCGGTACCGCCGGCGTGCTCGAGCAGGATGGTGCGGCGCGGGGTGCCGAAGGTCTGCGCGACCGTCGCCATCTCGTCGCTCACGAGCGTCCGCAGGCGGGTGTCGTCGGCGAGGATCGCCTCGAGCTCGGCGATCTGCGCGCGCAGCTCCTCCGCCTCGGTCTCGAGCTCCATGCGTGAGTACTTCGTCAGGCGGCGCAGTCGCAGCTCGAGGATGTACTCGGCCTGGATCTGGGAGAGGTCGAAGACGCTCTGCAGGCGTTCGCGCGCCGCCTCGGCGGTGTCCGAGGCACGGATGACCTGGATGACCTCGTCGATGTCGAGGATCGCCACGAGGAGGCCCTCGACCAGGTGAAGGCGGTCCTTGCGACGGCCGAGCCGGTAGGTCGAGCGACGTCGCACGACGGTGAGCCGGTGCTCGACCCAGACGACGAGCAGCTCGCGCAGGCCGAGGGTCTGCGGCTGGCCGTCGACGAGGGCCACGTTGTTGATCCCGAAGGACTCCTCCATCGGGGTGCTGCGGTACAGCTGCTCGAGCACGGCCTCCGGCTCGAACCCGGCCTTGACCTCGATCACCAGGCGCAGCCCGTGCGTCCGGTCGGTGAGGTCGGTCACCGCGCTGATCCCGGAGAGCTTCTTGGACTGCACGCCCTCCTTGATCTTCTCGATGACCTTCTCCGGACCGATCAGGTAGGGCAGCTCGGTGACGACGATGCCCTTGCGTCGCGAGGTGACGTTCTCGATCCGCGCGGTGGCCCGCGTGCGGAAGCTGCCACGCCCGGTGCGGTAGGCGTCCCGGACACCCTCGAGCCCGACGATCTTGCCGCCCGTCGGCAGGTCGGGCCCTGGCACGAAGCGCATGAGGTCCTCGAGCCCGGCCTGCGGGTGCGCAACCAGGTGCCGTGCGGCGGCGATCACCTCGACGAGGTTGTGCGGCGCCATGTTGGTCGCCATGCCGACGGCGATCCCGGAGGCACCGTTGACCAGCAGGTTCGGGATGGCGGCCGGGAGCACCTCGGGCTGCGTGAGCTTGTTGTCGTAGTTGGGCACCAGGTCGACGACGTCCTCGTCGAGATCGGTGACCATCGCCATCGCGGCGGGGGCGAGACGCGCCTCGGTGTACCGGGGAGCGGCCGGGCCGTCGTCGAGCGAGCCGAAGTTGCCGTGCCCGTCGACCATCGGCAGGCGCAGGGAGAACGGCTGCGCCATCCGCACGAGCGCGTCGTAGATGGCGGTGTCGCCGTGCGGGTGCAGCTTGCCCATGACGTCGCCGACGACGCGGGCGGACTTCACGTAGGGCCGGTCGGGCCGCAGGCCCATCTCCGACATCTGGTAGAGGATGCGGCGCTGCACCGGCTTGAGCCCGTCGCGCGCGTCCGGCAGGGCCCGCGCGTAGATCACCGAGTAGGCGTACTGCAGGAACGAGCCCTGCATCTCCTCGGCGACGTCGATGTCGACGATCGTCTCGTGGATGACCTCGGTGGGTTCGTCGGACGGGCCTGGTCGGCGGGCCATCGCGGGGGGACTCCTCTGTGCGGGGCGATCGTGCGGTACCGGCCGGCTCGCTCCGGCTCGACCCGCAGGTGCGTGACCTCTCGGCCGGGCGCGGGCGTCGACCATTCTTGCCGACCCGATGCCGTGCGCGGTGCGACGCGCCCGAGCGCCCCGCGCGGAACAGCCACGCGGCCGGGGATCGTCCGTGCGGGCCCGCCGATGGCTAGCCTTGGCCGATGACCACCGACGCGGGCGCCGGCTACCCCCTGCACTGGGAGGCCGACGTCGTGCTCCGGGACGGCGGGACGGCGCACCTGCGGCCGATCCGCCCCGAGGACGCCGCAGGCCCTGCAGCGCTTCCACCTGAGGCAGTCCCGGCAGTCGACCGTCTTCCGTTTCTTCGCACCGCTCGAGCAGCTCCCCGAGAAGGACCTCGCGCGGTTCACCCGGGTCGACCACGACGACCGCGTGGCCTTCGTGACGCTCGCCTCCGACGAGGACGGTGAGCGGATCATCGCCGTCGCGCGCTACGACCGTGCGGCACCGGGGCCTGACGGCCCGAGCGACGAGGCAGAGGTCGCCTTCAACGTCGCGGACGACCACCACGGCAGGGGCCTGGGATCGGTCCTGCTGGAGCACCTGACGGCCGCGGCGCGCGAGCGCGGGATCCGGCACTTCACCGCGGAGGTTCTTCCGCACAACGCCCGCATGCTCGGGGTGTTCCGCGACGCGGGCTACGTGGTCGACCAGTACCTGGACGACGGCATCCTCTCGGTCTCGTTCGACATCGATCCCACCGAGCGCTCGCTCGAGGTGATGGCGGACCGCGAGCAGCGGGCCGAGGCACGCAGCGTCAACGGGCTGCTCACCCCGCGCTCGGTTCTGGTGCTGAGCGACGCGGGGGCCTCGCGCACCGAGCACCTGCTCGCCACGACGGTCATCCGGCACCTGCTCGAGGCCGGCGCGGCAGGTCCGCAGGTGCACGTCGTCGGGATCGACGAGGACGCGCTCGACCCGGCGGCGCACCGGTGGGCGACGCTGGGTGAGGTCCCCGGCCCGGTCGACCTCCTCGTCCTCGCGCTCCCGGCCGAGGGGGCCGCCGCGGCGGTGCGCCGCTGCGCCAGGTTGAGACCGCGGGCCGTCGTCGTCCTCTCGAGCGGCTTCGCCGAGGCCGGGCCGCGCGGGCGCGAGCACCAGCGCGAGCTGCTGCGCAGCGCGCACGCCGTCGGGATGCGCGTGCTGGGCCCCTCGTCGTTCGGCGTCCTGCGCCAGGCGCTCGACGCCGAGCCCGCGCTCAACGCCTCCCTCGCCGAGCACATGCCCGAGCCCGGGCCCCTCGCTCTCTTCTGCCAGTCCGCGCCGCTCGCCGTGGGGCTGCTCGCCTCGGCACGCCGGCGCGGCCTCGGCCTGTCGACCTTCATGTCCTCGGGCAACCGCGCGGACGTCTCCGGCAACGACGCGATGCAGTTCTGGAACCAGGACGAGCACACCAAGGTCATCGGGCTGTACCTCGAGTCGATCGGCAACCCGCGCAAGTTCGCCCGCGTCGCGCGCCGGCTCGCCATCGCCAAGCCCGTCGTGGTGGTCACCGCGGGGCGCTCGGGGCATGTGGTCCCCGCGGGCCACGTGATCCGGCGCACCCGGGTCCCGCGCCGCGCCCTCGACGAGATGCTCCGTCAGTCCGGGGTGATCAGGGTCGACAGCCAGCACCAGCTCCTGGACGTCGCGCAGCTGCTCGTCCACCAGCCGCTTCCGGCAGGGCGCAGGGTCGCGGTGCTCGCGGACTCGGCGCCCCTCGCAGCGCTCGCCGCCGAGGCGAGCATCTCCGCGGGCCTGACCGTCGGCAGCCAGTGGGCGATCCTCCCGGCGGGCGGGACGAGCGACCTGGACCTCGAACGGCTCGACGAGCAGCTCGCCGAGGTGTACGCCGACCCGTCCTGCGACGCCGTCGTCGTCATGCACGTCCCGACGATCGGTGAGCCGGACCCGCGGGTCGCGTCGGCCGTCGCACGGGCGGCAGCCGCGGCAGGCCGGACGACGATCGCCTGCATCCTCGGGCTCAGCGGAGTCACCCCCGAGCTCACGGCCCCCGACGCGTCGGGGGTGCCGCGCACCGTTCCCGCCTTCGCGACGCCGGAGGACGCCGTGCTCGCGCTGGCCGCCACGACGCGGTACAGCGCCTGGCGCGCGGCCGACCGGGGCAGCCCCCTGGCGCCCGCCGGGATCGACCGGCCACGGGCGCGGCGACTGGTCGCGGAGATCCTCGACGAGCCGCAGGGGCCGCTCGTCGACACCGCTGTCATCGACGTCCAGCCGGAGGTCGACCCGTACCGAGGCGACGCCGGTCCGGACCCGACCCCGCTGCGGCTCACCCCCGCCGGCGCAGCGGAGCTGCTGGCCTGCTACGGGATCGCCGTCTGGCCGACGCATGTCGTTCGCGACGCGGACGAGGCCGTCGCGGCGGCCGAGGAGCTCGGCTGGCCGGTCGCGCTCAAGAGCACGTCCGCACGGCTGCGCCACCGGATCGACCTCGGCGGTGTACGGCTCGACCTGACCGGTCCCGCGGCCCTGCGCGCCGCCGTCGAGGCCATGGCGGCCCAGCTCGACGAGAGCGGGCCGTGGGAGGTGCAGCGCATGGCTGCGACGGGCGCCGCCTGCGTGATCCGCTCGCGCGAGGACCCGCGCTTCGGCCCGGTCGTCTCGTTCGGCCTCGCCGGGGACGCCGTCGACCTGCTCGGCGACATGAGCTACGGCGTCGCTCCGCTCTCGGACGTCGACGTCGCCGACATGGTCCGCGCGGTCAGGGCCAGTGCGCGGCTCTTCGGCTACCGAGGCGTCCCACCGCTCGACGTCGCGGCCCTGGAGGACGTCCTGGGCAGGGTCGTCGTGATGGCCGACGACCTGCCGGAGCTGCGCAGCCTGGAGCTGCACCCCGTGGTCGTCGCCGAGCACGGGGCGGCCGTCCTGGCGGCCCGGGTCCTGCTCGCCCATGCCGGGCGGGTCGACTCGCCCCGCCGGGTCCTCCCGCAGTAGGAGACCTCGTCCCGAGGGCGTCCGGAGACCGCGCGGTCGAGAAGTGGGAGGATGTCCGGGTGCATCCCGCGTCCACTGATCTCCGTCGAAGCCTGCACCTGGCCGGCTACTACCCGGAGCTGGTGGGTGACGTCCTCGACGTCGCGCTCGCCGGCGAGGACGTCCTGGGTCACCTCGTGCACCCGGAGACGACCTTCGACGAGACCGAGGTCCGCCGGCATGTGACGGTCCTCGTCCTCACGCCGAGCAGGCTCGTGCTCGCCCATGTCGACGACCACCCGCCGGACGCCGACAACCCCTCGTCGAGCGCCTCGGCCACCACGGAGTCGGTCCCCCTGAGGCATCTGCACACCGTCGCGCTCACCCATGTCGTCGCCGACCCGGAGAAGCACCGCCCTGGTGCCTCGCCCACCGAGCTCACGCTCGCCCTCGGCTGGGGCGCCGTGCGTCGCGTCGACCTGGAGCCGGCGAGCTGCGGCGACCCGGAGTGCGAGGCCGACCACGGGCTCACCGGCTCGATCTCCCCGGACGACGTCGTCGTACGGGTCTCCGCGCAGGCCGAGGGTGGTGAGGCCGTCCAGGCCGCGCTCGCCTTCGCGCGGGCGCTGTCGATGGCCACGGCCCGACTGGCGTGAGCGTGACGGACGTCGACCCGGCGGACCTCGTCCGGCCGGACTACGGCGGCATGTGCCTGGACGCCGTGCTCCCCGCCGTCGCCGCTGCCGTCGGTTCCGAGCTCGAGCCGCAGCGTGCCGCTCAGGCCCGGTCCGCGAGGGCCCGGCTCGACCTGCCGAGCGCCGAACGGGTCTGCGTCGTGCTCGTCGACGGGCTCGGTGAGCGGATGCTCACCGAGCGGCGTGGGCATGCGGCCTTCCTGCGTGGCCACCTGCCGTCGGCGCGGACGCTGACGGTCGGGTACCCCTCGACGACGGCCGCCTCGATGGGTCTGTTCGGGACGGGCTGCGGTGCCGGGCTGACCGGGCTCGCCGGGTACACCGTGCGCAACCCCGCGACCGGGCGCCTGGCCAACCTCGTCTCCTGGGACGGCGCCGACGACCCGGTGGCCTGGCAGCGCGAACCCACCTGGTTCTCCTCCATGGCCGCGGGCGGGACGGCCGTGACCTCCGTCGGCCCTGCGGGCTTCGCCGGCTCCGGGCTCACCCTTGCCGCGCTGCGCGGTGCGCGCTACGTCGGCGCGGAGTCCCTCGCGGACCGCGTCGACGTCACCGTCCGCGAGCTCGCGCGGCCGGGGGTCGTCTACCTGTACTGGGGGGACGTCGACAAGACCGGGCACAAGGACGGCTGGCAGTCGGGCGCCTGGGGCGACGCCCTCAGCGAGACGGACCGGGAGCTCGCGCGGCTCGCCCGTCGACTGCCCCCTGGCACGCTCCTGCTCGTCACCGCCGATCACGGGATGGTCGACGTGGACAGCGATCGCCTCGTCGACGTCGCCACGACGCCCGCCCTGCGCGAGGGGGTCGCGCTCGTCGCGGGGGAGCCGAGAGCCAGTCATGTGCACCTCGAGCCCGGCGCCGACCACGCGGCCGTCCGTGACCGGTGGCGGGAGCTGCTGGACGGCCATGCCTGGGTCGTCGAACGGGAGACCGCGGTCACCGAGGGCTGGTTCGGCCCGGTCGCGCCGGGGGTGCTGCCGATGATCGGCGATCTCGTCGTCGCTGCCCGCGGGACGAGCGGTGTCGTCGACTCGCGCACCCAGACACCCCACTCCCTGCTCCTGCGCGGGATGCACGGTTCACTCACGGCGGGGGAGATGTACGTTCCCCTTGTCGTCGTCGGCTAGGAGGTCATCGTGGCGGAGCTCGTCTTCTTCAGCGGGACGATGGACTGCGGGAAGTCCACCCTGGCTCTCCAGCTCGACCACAACCACGCCGCACGCGGGCGGGGCGGCATTCTCTTCACGCGCCAGGACCGCGCGGGATCCGAGGTGCTCTCCTCACGGCTCGGGCTGCGCCGGCCCGCCGTCGAGGTCCACGACCGGACGAACTTCTGGGACGACGTCGTCCGGCGTCGCACGCACGGCGAGCGGGTGGACTACCTCGTCTGCGACGAGGCGCAGTTCTACAGCCCGACGCAGGTCGAGCAGCTCGCGCAGCTCGTCGACGAGATGGGTGTCGACGTCTACGCCTTCGGCATCACCGCCGACTTCCGCACGCGGCTGTTCCCCGGCTCCGCCCGGCTCGTCGAGCTCGCGGACCGCGTCGAGGTGCTCCAGGTCCAGGCCCTGTGCTGGTGCGGGGCGCGCGCCACGCACAACGCACGGACCGTCGGCGGGCACATGGTCGTCGAGGGCGAGCAGGTCGTGATCGGCGACACCGACGCGGCCGAGGCGGTCGGCTACGAGGTCCTGTGCCGTCGCCACCACATGCGCCGGATGACCGTCGCGGTGGCCCGGGCGACGGCATCCGCACCGGACACGCTGGAGTTCGACGTCCGCTGAGCAGCCGCGGGGCGCTACTCCGGCTTGGCGCCGAAGACGATCTCGTCCCAGGTCGGCACGCTTGCGCGGCCCTTGCGCGAACGCGGACGCGGGGGGTGCTCCGCGGTCGCGTCCTGTGACGTCGGGTCGAGGGCCACCGGCTCGTCATCGGAGTCCGTGGGCGTCCCGTCCGGCTCGGCGTCCTGGTCGACGGGCTCCGAGCGGCGCGGCATCGACAGCACGGTGGCGTCGGTCGCGAGCTCGGGGTGGGAGTGCGGCGGGTGCGCTCCGGGGACGGGCTGGGTCAGGCCCGGCCGCTCGAAGTCGAAGGCGTGCTGCGGGCCGAAGCCCTCGAACTCCTCGTCGTCCGGCTCCTCGTCGCCGTCCTCGAGCAGGGGCTGGCGCACGCCCCGGCGACCCTGGAGGTCGTCGAGGAGCGCCGCGGTGGCCTCGGCCGGTGTCGGAGCGGCGGGAGCGTGCTCGACGAGCGGCGGCGCCGTGGAGGCCTCGGGGCGACGGTCGACGGCGGCGAGCAGCGGGCGCAGGGCGTCGTCGACCTCGACGTCGAACACCGAGCTGCGGACGGCGCTGAGGTGACGGCGCGGGATCGGCTCGTCGGCGAGCTCCGTCTCCGACAGCCACCGGGCCTCGTCGTCCAGGGCGCGCAGCGTGCGTGCCGAGACGTCGAAGGTCCACCGCGCGGAGCGTCGCGCCTCGGAGACCTCGAAGCTGAGGTCGACCATCCAGGGACCGGCACCGTCGCGGGCGGCGTCCCAGCGGATCGAGTCCTGGACGACCCCCCTCGTCGCGAGACGGTCGGCGGCGAGGTCCCCGAGCGTCGGCGCGCCGACCTCGTGCCCGATCCGCGTCCCGCGCGCCTGCTGGGCGACCCACTCGCGCTCGGCGAGCACGGGGCCCTCGTAGCGGCGGATCGTCTCCACGCTCGCGCCCGCCTGCTCGGCGACCTCCTCGGCGGTCGCCCCGGCGCGGATCCGTGCCTGGATCTCGCGGGGCGGGAGGTTCCCGCGCTCGCCCGCGCGGACCTGCTCGAGGCCCGGCCGGTCACGGCGCACGGCGGCGCGCAGCGCCTCGTCGATCGGGAGCCTGAACCGCTGTCCGTCCGGCCCCTCGAGAACGACATGCTCACCGTCGTCGTGCAGCCCCACAAGCGTCAGCTCGCCCATCGACTCCTCCTCCCAGACCCCATGAGAGTGCCATCTGGTGCCGCCACTGCCCGGGATGTCGGCCGGTGCGCCGCGCGGTGTCGCGGGGTCCGGCGTCACGAGCGGCCCGCTCGGGCAGGATGGAGCCATGGAGACCGACAACGCCACCCTCGCCCACCTCGCCGAGAGCTTCGCGCGGGAGGCAGGGGACCTGGTGCGGACGCGCCCGGAGAGCGTGCTCGTCGCGGCGACCAAGTCGAGCGCCGCTGACGTCGTCACGGCGATGGACGTCGCCGCCGAGGACCTCCTGCGCCGGCGGATCACCGAGCTGCGGCCGGCCGACGGGATCCTGGGGGAGGAGCGCGGTCACGAGCCCGGGACGAGCGGCGTGACCTGGGTCCTGGACCCGATCGACGGCACCGTCAACTACCTCTACGGCATCCCCGCCTATGCCGTGAGCGTGGCCGCCGTCACCGGCGGCACGGACCCCGCGACGTGGACCGTGCTCGCCGGCTGCGTGCACGCCGTCGTCGACGGGCGGACCTGGACGGCCGCTCGGGGCGGCGGCGCCTTCCTCGACGGCCGCCCGCTGAGCATCGGGGAGGATCGCGGTCTCGACGGGGCGCTCCTCGGGACCGGCTTCGGCTACACGGCCGACCGCAGGCGCCACCAGGCGGGCGTCGTCGCCGCGCTGCTGCCGCGGGTGCGCGACATCCGGCGCATCGGCTCGGCCGCGATGGACCTGTGCACGCTCGGCTCCGGCGGGCTCGACGTCTACTACGAGCGTGGCCTGAACCCCTGGGACCTCGCGGCGGGGATGCTCGTCGCGCTGGAGTCCGGCGCGCAGGTCACCGGCCTGCGCGGCGCCGGTCCCGGGTACGAGATGACGGTGGCCGGCCCGCCGACCGCCGTCCGCGAGCTCGCCGAGCTGCTCGTCGCCCTCGACGCGGATCGTGACGCCGGCTGAGGGAGGCCCGTCCGCCGAGTGGGCACCACTGCGTGCAATGTGGCCCGCGATAGGGCACAATCCCCTCGCCACGCCGGATCGGGAACATTTTCCTGCCGTTGGGCATTGAGCACGTACCCAGCGCTGCTGGGCCCCGTTGCCGCCGCACCCGGCCGGCACGATCGCGACAACACGGAGTGTGAACACGGCTGATGGCGACTGACTACGACGCCCCTCGCAAGACTGAGGAAGACCTCTCCGAGGACTCGCTCCAGGAGCTTCAGGCTCGGCGGAGCGACAAGAACTCCGGTGTCGTCGACGAGGACGAGACGGAAGCTGCCGAGGGCTTCGAGCTGCCCGGAGCCGACCTGTCGGGCGAAGAGCTGTCGGTCCGTGTGCTGCCGCGCCAGGCGGACGAGTTCACCTGCTCGAGCTGCTTCCTCGTCCACCACCGCAGCCAGCTGGCCGGGGAGAAGAACGGTCAGCCGATCTGCTCGGAGTGCGCGGCCTGAGCGCGTGCCGCCTCCAGGGCGGCGAGCAGGGCCTCGGGCCGGCGGGTGGAGACCACCCAGCGCGGCGTGGGGTCGGCCGGGTCGACGACCGGCACCGACACGGCGCGGCGCAGCCACGAGCGCAGCACCACGAAGTCCCTCGCGTCTGAGCCAGGGCCCAGGGCGGCCCGCACGCCCTCGCGGTCCAGCACCTCACCGGCGCCGAGGAGGGTGACGGGGATGTGGGCCCTGCCCGCAGCGAGGACACCGTCGGCGATGCGGACCCGGGCCGAGGAGGCGACCGCCGCCACGAGCCCGAGCACGAGCGCCGTGAGGCCGACCGCCACGGCGAGCCACGCGCGCACGGGCGCCATCGTCATGGCGAGCACGGCGGCGAAGGCGAGGACGGCGGCCCAGCCGAGAGGCCCGGGCCAGAGGCGTTCGTCGAAGCTCACGGGGGCGTTCACGGTCCCAGCATCGCAGGCGCGGGCCGCGGGGGCACTAGAGTCGTCGCCCGTGGACATGCCAGCGCCTGCTCCGGGCCACGCCCGGCCCGCGGCCGACGAGGTCGAGGTCCTGCTGACCCTTGTGGAGCCCGACCTGCCGCTCCCGGCGTACGCCCATCCCGGCGACGCGGGTGCCGATCTGGTCTCCCGGATCGATGTCGTGATCCCCCCGGGCGCCAGGCACACCGTCCCGACCGGCGTGCGGATCGCCTTGCCCGACGGCTACGCGGCCTTCGTGCTCCCGCGCTCGGGGCTCGCCCGGCGGCACGGCCTCACGGTCCTCAACGCTCCAGGGACGGTCGACGCCGGCTATCGGGGAGAGATCCAGATCACGCTGATCAACACCGACGACGCCGAGGCGGTCGAGCTGCGGCGAGGCGACCGGATCGCCCAGCTGGTGATCCAGCGCGTGGAGCGTGCCCGGTTCATCCAGGCCTCGATGCTCCCCGGCTCGCACCGCGGCAGCGACGGGTTCGGCTCGACCGGCGGTCTCGCGGCGAAGGACCTGCCCGGCTGAGCTCGGCTGGCGCCGCCGGTGCCGACGCGCGGATAGTTGTTCCAGAAGGTCAGACGCATGAGGAAGGAAGCACCCGTGGGAGTGTTCCGACGGTCCAGGTCGTCCGAGGAGAGCGAGGCTCTCGGCGCTGCCGAGGGCGCCGCTGAGGCCCTCGAGAGCACACCGGCCCCCGTGCGCGAGCGCGGCCCGTGGGACGTGGACGAGGTCGAGGAGCGCGGCGCCCGCGTGGACCTCGGTGCCCTGTGGATCCCTGGCCGTGACGGCATGGAGCTGCGCATGGAGCTCGACCAGAACAGCGGGATCGTGACGGCTGCGGCCGTCACCCTCGCCGGGTCGACGCTGCAGATGCAGGTCTTCGCCGCTCCGCGCAGCGAGGGGATCTGGGACGGGATCCGCGCCGAGATCGCGGAGTCCGTCACGCAGCAGGGCGGTTCGGTCGACGACCTCCCCGGTCCCTTCGGCCGTGAGCTGCTCGTGCGCCTGCCGGTGCGGACCGAGGACGGACGGACCGGCAGTCGGCCGGCCCGCTTCATCGGTCACGACGGGCCCCGATGGTTCCTGCGCGGTGTCCTCACCGGTCGCGCCGCTGTCGACCCGCAGGAGGCCGCCGCTCTCGAAGGCCTCTTCGCCGACGTCGTCGTCCTGCGCGGGACGGACGCGCGGGTCCCGCGCGAGCTCATCGCCCTCACGATGCCGGAGGCGCGCGGCCCCGCCGTCACTGGACTGCCCCCGGCCGGCGGGCGCCCGGCCTTCGACCCGCTCGAGCGGGGCCCCGAGATCACCGAGGTGCACTGATGCCGCGTCGACTGGCCACCGTGCTGCGTGAGGCCTTCGCCTCGCGCGCCGAGCTCGAGGCCGACGAGGAGCGCAGGGAGGCGGCCAGCCACCAGTGCTGCGCCGTCGCCGACCTCACCCCGCGCCGGCGCGGGGAGGTGTACGGCGTGCTGCGCAGCGTCACGCTGCGCCCCAAGGAGCGCGTCCAGGCCCTGGAGGCCGAGCTGTACGACGGCTCGGGGAGCATGCAGCTCGTCTGGCTGGGACGGCGCGCGATCGCCGGGATCGAACCGGGCCGCCGGGGTCGGTTCAGCGGGCTCGTCTCGGAGAAGGGCGGCCACAAGACGATGTACAACCCGCGCTACGAGCTGACCCCGCGACCCGGTGAGTGAGCACGCCGCGGGGGACGAGAGCATGCCGCAGGAGGCTGCCGGCGCCGCCGAGACGACGGGGGCCGGCCGCGGGATGCGGGCCCTCGTCGGCGACGAGTTCTCCTTCGCCCAGGCGCTCGGGGGAGTGCGTGGGACGGTCGAGGCGGTTGCCCCCGGGCTCGTCTTCGTCGTCGTCTACCTCGTCGCGTCGAGCCTGACCCCTGCCCTCGTCGCCGCCTCGGGCGTCGCGCTCGTCGCGGTCGCCGTGCGGCTCGTGCAGGGCACCCCCGTGACGCAGGCGCTCTCTGGCCTGCTGGGCGTGGCGATCGCCGTCGTCTGGGCCTGGCGGACGGGAGAGGCGAAGGACTACTTCGGCTGGGGCCTGCTCGTCAACGTCGGCTACGCCGCGGGTGCCGTGCTGTCCATCGTCCTGCGCTGGCCCGTGGTGGGCGTCCTGGTGAGCCTGCTCGAGGGCAAGCTCGACATGACATGGCGCAGCGACCCCGAGCTCGACCACCTGCGGCGACGCTACGTCTGGGCGACGTGGCTCTGGGCGGGGCTGTTCGCGCTGCGCCTGGTGGTCCAGGTGCCGCTGTACCTCGCGAACGCCGTCGGCGCGCTCGGCGTCGCGAAGCTCGCGATGGGTGTCCCGCTCTACGCCGTCGTGCTGTGGCTCACGTGGTTGCTCGTGGCGTCACGAGAAGCGCGTGCAGATCGTCGGGATCGGCGTCGCGCCCCGCAACGATGAGCAGCTCGTCGCCGGCCTCGAGGGTGTCGTCGGGCGACGGTGCGATCGGGCTCGTGTCGCGCACGATGGCGGCCAGCACGGTGTCGGTCGGCCAGACGACCTCGCCGACCCGCGTCCCGACCAACGGTGCGTCGACCGGCAGCGTGACCTCGAGGATGTCGGCACCGGACTGGTGGAAGGTGAAGATCTTCACCAGGTCGCCGACGGACACGGCCTCCTCGACCATCGCCGTCATGATCCGCGGGGTCGAGACGGCGACGTCGACGCCCCAGGCCTCGTCGAACATCCACTCGTTGCGCGGGTTGTTGACGCGGGCGACGGTGCGCGGCACGCCGAACTCCGTCTTGGCCAGCAGCGAGACGACGAGGTTCGCCTTGTCGTCCCCGGTCGCCGCGACGATGACATCGCAGTCCTCGACCTTCGCCTGGCTCAGCGTCGAGAGCTCGCAGGCGTCGGCGAGGATCCACTCGGCATCGGCCACCGAGGCCACCCGCATCGCGGAGGGCTGACGGTCGATCAGCGTGACCTCGTGGTCGTTCGCGAGCAGCTCGTTGGCGATGGAGCGGCCGACGGAGCCCGCTCCGGCGATGACGACGCGCATCAGTCAACCTCCGTGGGGACGTGGGTGGCGATCCGCTCGACCGCTGCGAGCTCGGTCGCCTTCAGCAGGAGGTGGACGACGTCGCTCTCCTGGAGCACCGTCGTCGGCCCCGGCAGGACACCGTCCCCGTAGCGAGTGAGGTACGCGACGCGAGCCCCGGTGGCGGACTCGAGGGTGGCCAGCGGCCGGCCGACCCACGCGGGGTGGACGTCCACCTGCGCCATGACGATCTGGCCGGAGGCGTCGCGGTACTCGTCGGTCGCGCCCATCGGGAGCATCCGGCGCAGCACCTGGTCGGCCGTCCAGCGGACGGTGGCGACCGTCGGGATGCCGAGGCGCTGGTAGATCTCGGCGCGGTGCGGGTCGTAGATCCGCGCGACGACGTTCGAGACGCCGTAGTTCTCCCGGACGACGCGCGCGGCGAGGATGTTCGAGTTGTCGCCGTCGGAGACGGCGGCGAAGGCGAAGGCGTCCTCCACCCCGGCCTGGGTGAGCGTCTCGCGGTCGAAGCCGAGGCCGGTCACCCTCTTGCCGGAGAAGTCGGCGTCGAGCCGACGGAAGGCGTCGGCGTTCTGGTCGATGACGGCGACGGAGTGGCCACGGTGCTCGAGGGACTGAGCGAGCGTGGCGCCGACTCGGCCGCAACCCATGATGACGAAGTGCACGACCGCTGACGGTATACCGTCACGGCCCCCGGGGCCTCACCGCGTCTCACCTGGTCTCGCGCAGGGAGCGTCGCCCGGGGCGCCCGGGGTGCGAGAACGGAGGCTCGGGCGTCCGTCTCCGGCCGTCGCGGTAGGTCCAGCGGGACGGCGGGCCTAGCATGTCCCGCGTGTCGGACATCGCAGATGCGGCCAAACGTCTACTCGTGGGCCGTCCGGTCCGCAGTGACAACCTGGGCCACACCCTCCTCCCCAAGCGGATCGCGCTCCCGGTCTTCGCCTCGGACGCCCTCTCGTCGGTCGCCTATGCGCCGGACGAGATCCTGCTGACCCTGGCGATCTTCGGGTTCACCGCGACGCAGTTCTCGCCGTGGGTGGGACTCGCCGTCGTCGTCGTGCTCGTCGTCGTCGTGGCCTCCTACCGGCAGAACGTGCACGCCTACCCCTCCGGTGGTGGCGACTACGAGGTGGCGACCACGAACCTCGGTCCGCGCGCGGGGCTCACCGTCGCCAGCGCGCTGCTGGTCGACTACGTCCTCACCGTCGCCGTGTCGATCTCCTCCGGGGCGCAGTACGCCGCGGTGGCGATCCCGTTCCTGCGCGGGCACGAGGTGCAGTTCGCGCTGAGCGTCGTCGGGGTGCTCATGCTGCTCAACCTGCGCGGGGTCAAGGAGTCGGGGACCTTCTTCGCGATCCCGACCTACCTGTTCATGTTCGGGGTCGGCGCCACCGCGATCTACGGCTTCGTCCAGTGGGCGACGGGCACCCTGACCCCAGCCGAGAGCGCCGGCCTGGAGATCGTGCCGCAGTCGGGAGTCGACCAGGGGCTGATGGGCCTCGCCGGCGCCTTCCTCGTGCTGCGCGCCTTCGCCTCGGGCTGCGCCGCCCTGACCGGGGTCGAGGCGATCAGCAACGGCGTTCCCGCCTTCCGCAAGCCGAAGAGCCGCAACGCCGCGACGACGCTCGGCCTGCTCGGCGGGATCTCGATCTTCTTCATGATGTCGATCCTGCTGCTCGCGAAGGCGACGCAGATCCACTACGTCGAGCGCCCGGCGGAGAACCTCATGAAGGACGGCGTGCTCGTCCCGGAGGACTACGTGCAGCACCCGGTGCTGGGGCAGCTGGCCCTGTCGGTGTTCCACGACTTCCCGGCAGCGGTGGTCGCGCTCTCGGTCGTCACCGGCCTCATCCTCGTGCTCGCGGCCAACACGGCCTTCAACGGCTTCCCCGTCCTCGGCTCGATCCTTGCGCGCGACGGCTACCTGCCGCGCCAGCTGCACACGCGCGGTGACCGGCTGGCGTACTCCAACGGCATCGTGGCGCTCGCCGCCGGGGCGATGGTGCTCATCTGGGCCTTCGACGCCCAGGTCACCCGGCTCATCCAGCTCTACATCGTCGGCGTGTTCGTCTCGTTCACGCTGAGCCAGCTGGGCATGGTCAAGCACTGGAACGCCCTGCTGCGGACCGAGCCGGACCCGGCCGCCCGGGCGCGCATGTACCGCTCACGCATCATCAACGCGATCGGCCTCGGGCTGACCGGGACCGTCCTCGTCGTCGTCCTGCTGACGAAGTTCACGCACGGTGCCTGGCTGGCGATCCTCGCGATGGGCATCGTGTTCATGCTCATGCTCGCGATCCGCAAGCACTACGACTCGGTGCGCGACGAGCTCGCGCTGGGCGAGGACCCGGGCGCGGAGAAGGCGCTGCCGAGCCGCGTGCACGCCATCGTCCTCCTGTCGAAGCTGCACAAGCCGGCCATGCGGGCCCTGGCGTACGCGCGGGCCTCGCGGCCCTCCGTGCTCGAGGCCGTCACCGTTGCCGTCGACCCCGACGACGTCCTCGAGCTGCGCGCGGAGTGGGAGGCGCTCGGCATCCCCGTCGACCTCAAGGTCCTCGACTCGCCGTTCCGCGAGATCACCCGGCCGATCGTCGGCTACGTGCGCTCGGTGCGCCGCGAGAGCCCGCGCGACCTCGTGGTCGTCTACATCCCCGAGTACGTCGTCGGCCACTGGTGGGAGCAGCTGCTGCACAACCAGAGCGCGCTGCGTCTCAAGAGCCGGCTGCTCTTCACCCCCGGGGTCGTGGTCGCCTCCGTGCCGTGGCAGCTCGAGTCCTCCGGTGCGGACCAGGTCCGTCCGCCGGTCGCGGGCGAATGAGCTCTCCGACGATCGAGCTGACCGTCGGGCGGGTCGCGCACGGCGGCCACTGCGTCGCGCGGCACGAGGGCCGGGTCGTCTTCGTCCGACACGCCCTGCCCGGTGAGCGGGTCCGCGCCGTCCTGACCGAGGCGGGCGACTCCGCGGCGTTCTGGCGAGCCGACGCCGTCGAGGTGCTGGAGCCGAGCCCCGACCGCGTCGAGTCGCCGTGGCCTGAGGCGGGTCCCGGGGGTGTGGGTGGTGGCGAGCTGGCCCATGTCGCCCTCGGGGCGCAGCGGCGGTGGAAGGCGGAGGTCGTCGCCGAGCAGCTGAGGCGGCTCGCGCACCTGGAGGCCGAGGTCCTCGTCGAGGCGGCGCCGGGGGAGAGCGACGGGCTCGGCTGGCGCACACGGATCGAGCTGGTGGCCGATCGCGAGGGCCGGGCCGGGATGCACCGTTCCCGCAGCCACGACGTGCTCCCGATCACCTCGATGCCTCTCGCGTCGGCGGAGCTGGACGTCGAGGCCCTGCTCGCCAGGCGCTGGACGCCCGGCGCCCGGCTCACGGCGGTCGCGCCCGTCGGCGGTGACGCCCCCCTCCTGCTGCTGGACGGGCTCCCGTTCACCGACCGCGGGCCGGACCGTCGCCCCACCGCCCGGCATGCCGTCCGCGAGGTCGCCGAGGTCTCTGGACGCAGCTACCGGTGGCGCGTGGCGGGCGACGGGTTCTGGCAGGTCCACCGCGCGGCCCCGACGGTGCTCGCGCAGGCCGTCGTCGACGCGGTCGGCCCCCGTGCCGGGGCGAGCGTCGTCGACCTGTACGCGGGTGCCGGCCTGTTCACCGTTCCGCTCGCCGACCTCGTCGGTCCGCAGGGGACGGTCATGGCGGTCGAGGGTGATGCGCGTGCGGTCAAGGACGCACGGCGCAACGTGCACCAGCACCCGCAGGTCGCGCTGCACCTCGGACCGGTCGCCTCGGTGCTGGCGTCGGGGGTGACGCAGCGCGCCGACGTCGTGGTCCTCGACCCGCCGCGGGTGGGCGCGGGCCGTGCCGTCATCGACGCTGTCGCGGGCTTGCGCCCGGAGCGCGTCGTGTACGTCGCCTGCGACCCGGCCGCTCTGGCACGGGACCTCGCGTACCTGGCGGGCCACGGCTACGCGCTCACCGGCCTGCGTGCCCTCGACCTGTTCCCGATGACCCACCATGTGGAGTGCGTGGCGGTCGTCGACCGCGTCTGAGCCCGCATCATGTATCTTGATGTCAAGATATCTCCGCACCCGAGGGCTCGGTAGCCTGGGGCGGTGGACCGCGGTGGCGCCCCATCGCGTACCGACAGGACGAAGGAGCATCGGTGAGCAGCGTCGACACGTTCGGTTCCAAGGGATCACTCGAGGTCGGCGGGAAGGCCTACGAGATCTTCCGCCTCGCCGCCGTCGAGGGCACGGCTCGTCTGCCGTTCAGCCTCAAGGTGCTCGCCGAGAACCTCCTGCGCACGGAGGACGGCGCGGACATCACGGCCGACCACGTGCGTGCGATCGCCGCATGGGACCCGGACGCACAGCCGGACACCGAGATCCAGTTCACGCCGGCGCGCGTGATCATGCAGGACTTCACCGGTGTGCCCTGCGTCGTCGACCTCGCGACGATGCGTGAGGCCGTCGCCGAGCTCGGCGGCGACCCCGCGCGGATCAACCCGCTCGCGCCCGCCGAGATGGTCATCGACCACTCCGTGCAGATCGACGTCGCCGGACGCCCTGACGCCTTCGAGCGCAACGTCGACTTCGAGTACGGGCGCAACCGTGAGCGCTACCAGTTCCTGCGCTGGGGCCAGACGGCGTTCGACGACTTCAAGGTCGTCCCGCCCGGCACGGGCATCGTCCACCAGGTCAACATCGAGTACCTCGCGCGTGCGGTGATGACCCGTGAGGTCGGCGGCGTGCTGCGCGCCTACCCCGACACCTGCGTCGGCACCGACTCGCACACGACCATGGTCAACGGGCTCGGCGTGCTCGGCTGGGGGGTCGGCGGCATCGAGGCCGAGGCCGCCATGCTCGGCCAGCCGGTCTCGATGCTCATCCCGCGCGTGGTCGGCTTCAAGCTCACCGGCTCGATCCCCGCCGGCGTCACCGCGACCGACGTCGTGCTGACGATCACCGAGCAGCTGCGCCGGCACGGCGTCGTCGGCAAGTTCGTCGAGTTCTACGGCGAGGGCGTGGCAGCCGTCCCGCTCGCCAACCGCGCGACGATCGGCAACATGAGCCCCGAGTTCGGCTCGACCTGCGCGATCTTCCCGATCGACTCGGTGACGATGGACTACCTGCGCCTGACCGGCCGCAGCGAGGAGCAGCTCGCGCTCGTCGAGGCGTACGCCAAGGAGCAGGGCATGTGGCTCGACCCGAGCGACTCCTCCTACGTCGAGCCGGCGTTCTCCGAGTACCTCGAGCTGGACCTGTCGACGGTCGTCCCGTCGATCGCCGGTCCGAAGCGTCCCCAGGACCGCATCGCCCTCTCGCGCGCCAAGGAGCAGTTCGCGCGCGACCTGCCCACCTACGCCCCGGAGACGAACAACGTCGACGAGGCGGAGAAGGAGTCCTTCCCGGCCTCCGACCCGCCCGCCGTCTCCAGCGCCGGCGCTCGCCACGTGCCCGTGACCGACGCCCAGGGTCGCACCTTCGACCTGCGTCACGGTGCGGTGACGATCGCCTCGATCACCTCGTGCACCAACACCTCGAACCCCTCGGTCATGATGGCGGCCGCGCTGCTGGCCAAGAAGGCCGTCGAGAAGGGCCTGAGCGCCAAGCCCTGGGTCAAGACGTCCATGGCACCCGGCTCGCAGGTCGTGACGAACTACTACGAGAAGGCGGGCCTCTGGCCGTACCTGGAGAAGCTCGGCTTCCACCTGGTCGGCTACGGCTGCGCGACGTGCATCGGCAACTCCGGCCCGCTCGACCCGGCCATCTCGGCCGCCGTCGCCGAGCACGACCTCGCGGTCGCCGCCGTGCTCTCCGGGAACCGGAACTTCGAGGGCCGGATCAACCCGGACGTGAAGATGAACTACCTCGCGTCCCCGCCGCTGGTCATCGCCTACGCCCTGGCCGGCACGATGGACACCGACTTCGAGTCCGACCCGCTGGGCCGCGCCGAGGACGGCAGCCCGATCTTCCTGCGCGACATCTGGCCGACGCCCGCCGAGGTCCAGGCGACCATCGATGCGACGATCGACCGCGCGATGTTCACCGCCGACTACGCCGACGTCTTCTCCGGGGACGAGCGGTGGCGCTCGCTCGAGACCCCCGAGGGATCGACGTTCGCCTGGGACCCCGAGTCGACCTACGTCCGCAAGCCCCCGTACTTCGACGGCATGCCCGCGACGCCCGCGCCGGTGACGGACATCTCCGGTGCCCGCGTGCTCGCGGTGCTCGGCGACTCGGTCACGACCGACCACATCAGCCCGGCCGGCGCGATCAAGGCCGACAGCCCGGCCGGTCGCTACCTCGCCGAGCACGGGATCGAGCGCAAGGACTTCAACTCCTACGGCTCGCGCCGCGGCAACCACGAGGTGATGATCCGCGGGACCTTCGCCAACATCCGGCTGCGCAACCAGCTCGTGCCGGGGGTCGAGGGCGGCTTCACGGTCAACCACCTCAGCGGCGAGCAGACGACGATCTACGACGCGGCGCAGGAGTACGCGGCGGCCGGCGTGCCGCTGGTCATCCTCGGCGGCAAGGAGTACGGCTCCGGCTCCTCGCGCGACTGGGCCGCGAAGGGCACGAGCCTGCTCGGCGTGCGCGCCGTGATCACCGAGAGCTTCGAGCGGATCCACCGCTCGAACCTCATCGGGATGGGTGTGCTCCCGCTGCAGTTCCCGGTGGGGGAGTCGGCCTCGAGCCTCGGCCTCGACGGCACGGAGACGCTTCGAGATCAGCGGCGTGACGGCGCTGAACGAGGGAGTCACCCCGCGCACCGTCGCCGTGCGGGCGACGAAGGCCGACGGTACCGTCGTCTCCTTCGACGCCGTGGTGCGGATCGACACCCCCGGAGAGGCCGACTACTACCGCAACGGCGGCATCCTCCAGTACGTGCTGAGGTCCCTGGTGGCATGAGGAGCGGACATGGGTGACGGCCGGGCGCCGAACAAGACGACCGAGAACGACGGCGACGTCGAGGCCTTCCTCGCGTCGGTCCCTCGCGAGGACCGGCGGGCGGACGCCAGGACGATGCTCGAGCTGCTCGGGCGGGTCACGGGCCGGCCGCCACGCATGTGGGGCCCGTCGATCGTCGGCTTCGGCAGCGTACCACTACCGGTACGCCAGCGGGCCGGGAGGGCGACGCGGCCGCCGCCGGCTTCTCGCCGCGCTCGACGTCGACCACCGTCTACGTCATGGACGGCTTCGACGACTACCAGCGAGCTGCTCGGCCGCCTCGGCCCGCACAGCGACTGGGAAGTCCTGCCTGTACCTCAAGAGCCTCGGCGCGGTCGACCTCGACGTGCTCGAGCAGATCCTCGACGCGTCCTACCGCAAGGTCTCCTCGGGAGGCTGGCCGCCGAGCTGAGTCACCTCGCCGGGGCGCACCGGCGTGCGCCCTGACCAGCGAGCTGCGTCAGGAGCGCGCGGCCGCCTCTCCGGCGAAGTGCGCGAGACCCGAGGACGCCGGCCCGAGCAGGGCAGGGAGCGCCGCGCGGCCCTGCTCGGCGAGGTCGAGCACCCCGTGCGTCGACGGCGTCGCCGGCCATCTCGGGTTCGTCGAGCCACGCGGCGAGCAGGGCAGCGTCGAGCCTCAGGGTGGAACTGGAGCCCGAGAGCGCTGCCCGCGCGGAAGGCCTGGACCGGGGTCGATCGCGGTCGAGGCGAGGAGCCTCGCGCCGACAGGGAGCTCGGCGGCGTCGCTGTGCCAGTGCAGGACGGCGAGGCCGGCGATCGGGTCGAGCACCGGGTCGGGGCCGTGCATCCGGACCGGTGCGAAGCCGAGCTCGGTCCCGTGGTCCGCGTGGACCGCCGCTCCGAGGGCGCGCGCGAGCAGCTGCATCCCGAGGCAGATCCCCAGCGTCGGGAGCTCGGCGTCGACGGCCTGCGCGAGCAGGCGACGCTCGGCCGCGAGCCCTGGCCGGCGTGCGTCGTCGGCGTTCATCGGACCGCCCATGACGACGAGCCCGGCGAGCGCGTCGACGCGCGGCAGCTCGGGGTCCTGCTCGTCGACGACGATCCGGGTGAGCACGGGCACACCGGCCTGCTCGAGCGCGACGGCGATGAGGCCGGGGCGCTCCCACGGCACGTGCTGGAGGACGAGGACGGGACGGGCGGCCATGGTGCGACCCTAGCCGGGCGTCCCTGCCCGCCATCCCGGCCCCGCGAGGCGCGAGATCGCGTCACCGGGCAGGCTCATCGGGCGTCGCGGCGTCCCACTCCTCGGCCCAGCCGAGCTCGTCGAGCAGATGGTCGAGCACCGCGGCGGTGAAGCCCCAGACGAGGTGCCCGGCGACGTCGAAGGCGGGCGTCCGGTGGGTGACCGACCCGCGCGTCAGCGTGAGCGTGCCGCGGTGCTCCGGGCTGACCAGGTCCGCGACGGGTGCCCTGAAGACGGCAGCCGACTCGCGGTGGTCGACGACGGCGACGGGCGAGGGCCGGTCCCACCAGGCGAGGACCGGTGTCACCAGGTGCCTGCTGACCGGGACCGGGAGCGCGGCGAGCGTCCCGAGGACGGCCACTCCTGCGGGATCGAGCCCCGTCTCCTCCTCGGCCTCGCGCAGCGCTGCGCCGACCGGGCCCTCGTCCCCCGGGTCGATGCGGCCACCGGGGAAGGCCACCTGCCCCGGGTGGTGCGTCAGCTCCGTCGAGCGGCCGACGAGCAGGAGGTCGAGATCGGCGGGTACCGCGCGCGAGGCGTGCTGGGCCGGAAGGGCGTCGAGCACGCCGAAGAGCACGAGGACGGCGGCGGGGCGCAGCCCGGCGGGCGAGGCGGTGGCCCAGGCGGGCCACGCGGTGCCGCGTGCGGCGAGCTCCTCCAGCGCCTGCCGAGGGGGAGCCGGCGCCCGGTGAGGGGCTCACCGGCTCACCATCCGTCGGGGAGCGGCCGGCCCTCGTCGTAGCCGGCAGCGGACTGGATGCCGACGACGGCCCGTTCGGCGAGCTCCTCGAGGCTCGCCGCGCCCGCGTAGGTGCAGGCGCTGCGCAGCCCGGAGGTGATCTGGTCGATGAGGTCCTCCACGCCGGGACGGGCCGGGTCGAGGAACATCCGCGAGGACGAGATCCCCTCCTCGTAGAGGCCCTTGCGTGCGCGCTCGAAGGGGGAGCCACCCTTGGTCCTGGCGGCGACGGCGCGGGCCGAGGCCATCCCGAAGCTCTCCTTGTACAGGCGACCCGAGCCGTCGTCGTGCAGGTCGCCTGGGCTCTCGTGCGTCCCGGCGAACCAGGAGCCGATCATCACCTGGCTCGCACCGGCGGCGATCGCCAGGGCGACGTCGCGCGGGTGGCGGACGCCGCCGTCGGCCCAGACGTGCTTGCCGAGGCGCCGGGCCTCGGCCGCGCACTCCAGGACGGCGGAGAACTGCGGGCGACCGACCGCGGTCATCATCCGGGTCGTGCACATGGCGCCAGGGCCGACCCCGACCTTGACGATGTCGGCCCCGGCCTCGATGAGGTCCCGGGTGCCCTCGGCGGTCACGACGTTGCCCGCGACGACGGGGACGGTCGGCGAGACCGAGCGGACGGCGGCCAGGGCGTCGAGCATCCGCTGCTGGTGGCCGTGCGCGGTGTCCACGACGAGGACGTCGACTCCGGCGGCGAGCAGGGCGGCCGCCTTGCCCGCGACGTCGCCGTTGATCCCCACGGCCGCAGCGACCCGGAGCCGGCCGGCGGCGTCGAGGGCCGGCGTGTACACCGACGAGCGCAGGGCGCCCGTCCGGGTCAGGACACCGACGAGCGAGCCGTCGGCCGCCACGACGGGGGAGAAGCGGCGGCGGGAGGCGTGCAGGCGCTCGAAGGCGGCCTCCAGGCCCGTCGCCCCGTCGAGGACGTCGAGGCCGAGGAGCGTCGGCTCGCTCGTCATCACGTCGCCGACCTGCGTGAACCGGTCGACGCCGAGGCAGTCGGCCTCGGTGACCACGCCGACCGGGCGCCCGTCACGGACGACGACGGCGGCCCCGTGCGAGCGCTTGCCGATCAGGGTCAGGGCCGTGTGCACGGTGTCACCCGGGACCGACGACGACGGCGCTCTCGACGACCGTGTGCCGCGCCTTGACGGAGGCGACGACATCGGCGACGACGTCCTCGGGGATGTCCTGCGGCACGACGGCGATGCCCCCGCGGCGGGCGACGGTCTCGGCCATCCGGCGGCCCGAGACGGCCGTCATGTTCGCCACGACGAGGGGGATGGTCGTCCCGGTGCCGTCCCCGCTCGCGAGGTCGACGTCGAAGCGCGAGGAGACCGTCGACCGGGAGGGCACGAGGAAGACGTCGCCGTAGGTGAGGTCGGTCGCTGGGCTCTGGCCGGGAAGGAATCGCATGGGACAAGAGTAGGGAGTGCGTCCCGGCCCCGGTCACGCGGGCGGGCGTTGCCGGCCTCGCGGGCGTACCGGGGAGCGAGACCGTAGGATGCTCGGATGGCTACGCTGCCCGGGATCACCGGCCCCGCTGACGTGCGGGCGCTCCGGACGGAGCAGCTCGCACCCCTCGCCGAGGAGATCCGCTCCTTCCTCGTGCAGGCCGTCTCGCGCACCGGTGGGCACCTGGGACCCAACCTCGGGGTCGTCGAGCTGACCATCGCGATGCACCGCGTCTTCGAGTCGCCCCGCGACACGATGGTGTTCGACACGGGCCACCAGTCCTACGTGCACAAGCTGCTCACCGGCCGTGCCGACTTCTCCGAGCTGCGCCGTCGCGGCGGGCTGAGCGGGTACCCGAGCCGCGCCGAGTCCGAGCACGACGTCGTGGAGAACTCGCACGCCTCGACGGCCCTGAGCTGGGCCGACGGCATCGCCAAGGCCCATGCCCTGCGCGGGACCACCGACCGCCACGTCGTCGCGGTCATCGGCGACGGCGCGCTGACCGGGGGGATGGCCTGGGAGGCGCTCAACAACATCGCCGCCGGGCAGGACCGCCGACTGGTGATCGTCGTCAACGACAACGGGCGCTCCTACGACCCGACCATCGGCGGCCTGGCCCACCACCTCGACACGCTGCGCACCACTCGCGGCTACGAGGACGTGCTCGCCTGGGGCAAGCGCACGCTGCGTCGTTCGGGGCCGCCCGGGCGCCTGGCCTACGACGCGCTGCACGGGCTGAAGAAGGGCATCAAGGACGTCGTCGCCCCGCAGGGCATGTTCGAGGACCTGGGCCTGAAGTACATCGGTCCGGTCGACGGTCACGACGTCGCGGCCGTCGAGGCCTCCCTGAGGCGGGCCAAGGCCTTCGGCGGGCCGGTGATCGTGCACGTGATCACCGAGAAGGGCCGCGGCTACGAGCCTGCCGAGCAGGACGTGGCCGACAGGTTCCACGCCGTCGGCGCAGATCCACCCCGAGACGGGCCTGCCGGTCGCGCCCTCGCGGTTCGGCTGGACCTCCGTCTTCGCCGACGAGATGGTGCAGATCGGACGTCGCCGCCCCGACGTCGTGGCGATCACGGCGGCGATGCTCCAGCCCGTCGGGCTCGCACCGTTCGCCGCGGAGTTCCCCTCACGCGTGCACGACGTCGGCATCGCCGAGCAGCATGCGGTGACCTCGGCCGCCGGGATGGCCTTCGCCGGCCTGCACCCCGTCGTCGCCGTCTACGCGACCTTCCTCAACCGGGCGTTCGACCAGGTCCTCATGGACGTCGCCCTGCACCGCGCCGGAGTGACGTTCGTGCTCGACCGGGCCGGGATCACGGGCGACGACGGTGCCAGCCACAACGGCATGTGGGACATGGCGCTGCTGCACATCGTGCCGGGGCTGCGGCTCGCCGCGCCGCGCGACGAGGTCACCCTGCGATCGGCGCTGCGCACCGCGGTGGACATCGACGACGCACCGAGCGTGGTGCGCTACCCCAAGGGCCCGCTCCCTGACACGCTGCCCGCGATCGACCACGTCGACGGGATCGACGTCCTGGCACGGGGCGCCGGCTCCGGCGGGTCGGTCCTCGTCGTCGGGGTGGGGGCGATGGCCGCGACGGCCGTCGAGGTCGGACGGCTCCTCGGGGAGGCCGGGGTCCCGGCCGACGTCGTCGACCCGCTGTGGGCGCTCCCGGTCTCGGACGCCCTGGTGAAGATGGCAGGCGAGCACGCGCATGTCGTCGTCCTCGAGGACGGCCTCGCGCAGGGCGGGATCGGGGCGCTGCTCGGGCAGCGCTGCGCCCACGCCGGGCTGCGGACGCCCGTCCGCTCCATCGGGGTCCCCCAGGAGTTCCTTCCGCACGCCACCCGGGCGGAGCTCCTGGAGAGCCTCCGCCTGCGTCCGGAGGACATCGCGCACGACGTGCTCGCCTGGAGCTCGGCCGGCTGAGGCCCCCCGCGGGGTCCTGGACAGGCGCTCGTACCGAGGCCGGGGCTACCGTAGTGTGACGCGCGTCACGGACTGCGGAATAAGTCTGGACCGAAAGTCCCGGGTCATCCCATGTATTGCCGCGTAGCGTGGCCTTCACCGACGCCGACGACGAGGGAGAACAACTGCCATGGCGATCACCGCAGACCAGGGGAGCGCGGTCACCCCGCAGCCCCACGAGCCCGAGTCCGCCTGGCGTGGCTTCGTCGCCGGCCCGTGGCAGGACGGGATCGACGTCCGCGACTTCATCCAGCGCAACTACACCGAGTACACCGGTGACGACACGTTCCTCGCCCCCGCCACCGAGCGGACCAAGGGCATCTGGGCCAAGCTCTCCGCGATGTTCCCGGTCGAGCGCGAGAAGGGCGTCTACGACGTCGACCCGAACACGCCCGCGCTGATCACGGCGCACGCCCCCGGCTACATCGACCAGGACAACGAGGTCATCGTCGGCCTGCAGACCGACGCCCCGCTCAAGCGCGCGATCATGCCCTTCGGCGGCTGGCGCATGGTGGAGAACGCCCTGGAGACCTACGGCTACGAGGCCGACCCCAAGGTCGCCGAGATCTTCACCAAGTACCGCAAGACGCACAACAGCGGCGTCTTCGACGTGTACCCCCCGAACGTCAAGGCCGCCCGCAGCTCGCACCTCATCACCGGCCTGCCCGACGCCTACGGCCGCGGCCGCATCATCGGCGACTACCGCCGCGTCGCCCTGTACGGGGTCGACGGCCTCATCGAGGCCAAGAAGCTCGAGCGCGCCGAGCTCGATGATGGAGCGGTCGACCGAGGACGTCATCCGCGAGCGCGAGGAGAACGCGGAGCAGATCCGCGCCCTCGGCGAGCTCAAGACGATGGCCGCCTCCTACGGCTTCGACATCTCCGGCCCGGCCAGCAACGGTCGCGAGGCCGTGCAGTGGCTGTACTTCGCCTACCTGGCCGCGGTCAAGGAGCAGAACGGCGCCGCGATGTCGCTGGGCCGCACCTCGACCTTCATCGACGTCTTCATGGAGCGCGACCTCGCCGAGGGCACCCTCACCGAGGAGCAGGCCCAGGAGATCATCGACGACTTCGTCATCAAGCTGCGGATCGTGCGCTTCCTGCGCACCCCGGAGTACGACGCCCTCTTCTCCGGCGACCCGACCTGGGTCACCGAGTCGATCGGTGGGCTCGGCGAGGACAACCGCTCGCTCGTCACCAAGAGCTCGTTCCGCTACCTCAACACCCTGTACAACCTGGGCCCGGCCCCCGAGCCCAACCTCACGGTGCTGTGGAGCCCCGAGCTGCCGCTCGGCTTCCGCGAGTTCTGCGCGAAGGTCTCGATCGACACCTCGGCGATCCAGTACGAGTCGGACGACCTGGTCCGCAGCCAGTGCGGCGACGACGCGGCGATCGCCTGCTGCGTCTCGGCGATGGCCGTCGGCAAGCAGATGCAGTTCTTCGGTGCGCGGGTGAACATGGCCAAGGCCCTGCTCTACTCGATCAACGGCGGCCGCGACGAGCTCTCGGGCAAGCAGGTGGCCCCGGTCACCGCCCCCGTCGCCGGTGACGTCCTCGACTACGCCGACGTGCGTGCCAAGTACGACGAGCTGCTCGACTGGCTCGCCGAGACCTACGTCGACGCGCTCAACTGCATCCACTGGTCGCACGACAAGTACGCGTACGAGCGCATCGAGATGGCCCTGCACGACCGGACCATCCTGCGCACGCTCGCCTGCGGCATCGCCGGCCTCTCGGTCGCGACGGACTCGCTCTCGGCGATCAAGTTCGCCACGGTCACCCCGATCCGCGACGAGACGGGACTGGTCGTCGACTTCACGGTCGAGGGTGAGTACCCCGTCTTCGGCAACGACGACGACCGTGCCGACGACATCGCCGTCGAGCTCGTCAAGAGCTTCATGGAGAAGATCCGCCGCCAGCCGACGTACCGCAACGCGGTGCACACGCAGTCGGTGCTGACGATCACCTCGAACGTGGTCTACGGCAAGCACACCGGGAACACCCCGGACGGCCGTCGCAAGGGCGAGCCCTTCGCCCCCGGTGCCAACCCGATGAACGGGCGCGACACGCACGGCATGCTCGCCTCGCGCGCTGTCCGTCGCGAAGCTCCCGTACGACGAGTCCCAGGACGGCATCTCGCTGACCTCGACCGTCGTGCCCTCGGGCCTCGGCCGTGACCGCGCGGAGCAGGTGACGAACCTCGTCGGGCTGCTCGACGCGTACAACGTCTCCGAGGGCTTCCACGTCAACATCAACGTGCTCAACCGCGACACCCTCGAGGACGCGATGGAGCACCCGGAGAACTACCCGCAGCTGACCATCCGGGTCTCCGGCTACGCGGTGAACTTCGTCCGCCTGACGCGTGAGCAGCAGCTGGACGTGCTCTCGCGGACCTTCCACGGCGCTCTCTGAGCTCCGACGCGACACCGCTCGACCGCAGTACGGTGGGCCCGCCTCGTCCGACGGGGCGGGCCCACCGCCGCAGTCGGGCCCGCATGCCCGAGAACCGATGCTCGCCGACGGAGGAGACATGAACGTCCTGGCTCCGAGCCGGTGCTGCGAGGACGGTCGCGGCACCCAGATCGCCGCCCTGCGGACGGGTGAGATCGGTGCCGTGCACTCGTGGCGCCGCTCGACGGGCGTCGACGGGCCGGGCACACGCCTGGTCCTGAGACTGGCCGGGTGCCCGCTGCGCTGCCAGTACTGCCACGGCCCCGACTCGTGGCTGATGCGTGACGGCAGCCTGCACACGGTCGACGCGGCCGTGGCGCGGATCGTCCGCGACGCACCCCTGCTGCGTGCGGGCGGCGGTGGTGTCACGATCTCCGGTGGCGAGCCCCTCCTCCAGTCGGCCTTCGTGGCCGCGGTGCTCGAGCGCTGCCACGAGGAGGGCATCCACACCGCCCTGGACACCTCCGGCTACCTGGGCAGACGCGCCGACGAGCACCTGCTCGCGCAGGTGGACCTGGTGCTCCTCGACCTCAAGTCGGGGCTGCCGGACGTCTATCGTGAGGTGACCGGCCGGGACCTCGCCCCGACGCTGGAGTTCGCCCGTCGTCTCAGCGCGCGCGGGACGGCCATCTGGGCCCGGTTCGTCGTGGTCCCCGGACTGACCGACGGCTGGGACAACGTGGCAGCCGTCGCCGAGCACCTCGCCGCGCTGGGCACCCTCGAGCGTGTCGAGGTCGTCCCGTTCGAGCAGAGCGGGCGGGAGACCTGGCACAGCCTCGGCAAGACGTACCGCCTCGAGGTGACCGAGCCGCCCGACGACGCGCTCCTCGAGCGCGTCACGCAGCAGCTCCTGGCCTCCGGGCTCCCCGTCGTGCCCTTCGGCGCGCGCCGCACCCGTCGGCGTCTGAGCTCAGCCGATCGAGGCGAGGCCCGGCTCGAGCAGTCGGGTCCCCAGCACGCGTGTCGTCCAGCCGGTGCGGTCCAGGTACGGGACGAGACCACCGAGGTGGAAGCCGAAGCCGGCGCCGAGGATCATGCACAGGTCGATGTCCTGCGGTGCGGTGACGACCCCCTCGTCGAGCATCAGGCCGACCTCCTCGGTGAGTCCCTTCAGCACGGCGTCGAGGACGCCCTGGGCATCGGGGGCGCCGGGCCCGCCGGGCGGGCCGAAGGCGGACTGGATGTCCGGGTCCACCCCTCGCTCGCGACCGGTGCCGTCCGGCGTGGGGGTCACGCGGCGGCCGGCCTCGGACAGCGCCTGGAGCCCGGGGGAGAGCGGGTAGCGCTCGCCGAAGGCCTCGTGGAGCGTGCCGAGCACGTGCAGCGTCACTGGCAGCCCCACGAGCCGCATGAGGGCGAACGGTCCCATCGGCAGGCCGAGCGGACGCAGGGCGGCGTCGGCGACCTCGACAGGGGTTCCGCGTTCGACGGCCGCAGCCACCTCGGCGAGCTGCCGCAGCAGCAGTCGGTTGACCACGAACCCCGGCCGGTCGGCCACCCCCACGGCCGACTTCCCGCAGGCCTTGGCGACGGCGAACGCTGTCGCGAGGGCCGCCTCGCTCGACCGCTCGGCCCGCACGACCTCGACGAGGGGCATCTGGGCAACGGGGTTGAAGAAGTGCAGGCCGACGACGCGCTCGGGATGCCTCAGCCCCTGCGTCATCGCCGTCACCGACAGCGCCGAGGTGTTCGTCGCCAGGACGGTGTCGGGCCGGACGACCTCCTCCAGCTCGGCGAAGACGCGGCGCTTGACGTCCAGGACCTCGGTCACCGCCTCGACGACGAGGTCGCAGCCGGCGAAGGAGGACAGCTCGGTCCCGACGGTGATCGAGCCGAGCAGGCGGTTGGCCTCGCCGGTGGCGATCCGGCCCTTGGCCAGGAGCGCCTCGACCGAGGACCGCACGGTCTCGCGTCCGTGCGCAGCGCGCTCCTCGTCGATCTCGCGCATCACGACGGGAACGCGCATCCGCCGGCCGATGAGGACGGCCAGCTGGACGGCCATCAGTCCGGCGCCCGCGATGCCGACCGAACGGATCGGCAGCGCGCAGGACGCGTCGGGGGCACCGGCCGGGTGGCGCGCCCTGCGGTTGGTGAGGTCGAAGGCGTAGAGACCCGCGCGCAGCTGGTCAGAGAGCAGGAGGTCGGCGAGGGCCTCGTCCTCGGCGGCGAAGGCGGTGTCGAGCTCGGCCGTGCGCGAGCCCGCGACGAGCTCGAGGGCGCGCAGCGGGGCCGGGGTGCCGCCGGCGAACCGTGCCTCGAGGCGAGCGGCGGCGTCCTCGACGGCGGCCGCCCAGCTCGGCTCGTCGTCGAGCGGGCGGCGCTCGGGGACGACGCGGCCGGCGAGCACCTCGCCAGCCCAGGCGATCGAGCGCTCGAGGAAGTCGGCAGGGTGCAGCGCGACGTCGGCGAGCCCGGTGCGCGTCGCGGTGGCGGCGTCGACCATCCGGTTCCCGGCGAAGGGGTTCTCCAGGATCATCGTGAGCGCGGCCTGCACGCCGATCAGCCGGGGGAGCAGCGTGGCCCCGCCCCAGCCGGGGACCAGGCCGAGCATGGTCTCGGGCAGGGCCAGGGCCCTGACCTCGGCCGAGACGGTCCGGTAGGTGCAGTGCAGGGCGACCTCGAGGCCGCCGCCCAGGGCTGCGCCGTTGATGAAGCAGAAGCTCGGGACGCCGAGCTCGCCCAGCAGGCGGTACGCGCTGTGGCCGAGGACCCCGAGCTCGTGGGCCTGCTCGCGGCTGGTCACCCCCGCCATCGCCGAGAGGTCGGCGCCGGCCGCGAGGTAGCCGGGCTTGCCCGTCACGGCCAGGGCGACGATCTCCCCTGCCGCGGCGCGGGCCTGCTGGGCCAGGAGTGCCTCGCGGAGCTCGGTGAGCCCCGCGCGCCCGAGCGTCGTCGGCCTGCGGTGGTCCTCGCCGTTGTCGAGGGTGAGCAGGGCCAGCAGCCTGCCGTCCTCGAGTCGGACGTCGCGGACGAGCGCATGGGTCACGCGCTCCGTGCTGGGGCCCTCGTGCGTCGGCGTCACGCCCGTCCTCCCTCGTGGTGCGCGTTCTCCCAGACGATCGTCATGCCCATGCCGAGACCGACGCACATCGTCGTCGCCCCGTACCGCACGGCCGGGTCCTGCCGGAAACCCTGGGCGAGCTGCGCGGCGAGCCGGATCCCCGACGCGGCGAGCGGGTGCCCGACGGCGATCGCTCCGCCGTAGGGGTTGACCCGCGGGTCCTCGTCGTCGATCCCGAAGGCGTCGAGGAAGGCCAGCACCTGGACGGCGAAGGCCTCGTTGATCTCGATGAGGCCGAGGTCGTCGATCGAGAGCCCGGCCTGCGCGAGGGCGCGACGCGTCGCCGGGACGGGTCCGGTGCCCATGAGCTCGGGCGCGACGCCGGCGACGGACCAGCTCACCATCCGCATCGCGACGGGGAGCCCGAGCTCTGCGGCGACGGAGCCGTGGACGAGCAGGGCGAGCCCCGCACCGTCGGTCAGGGGTGCCGAGGTGGCGGCCGTGACGCGCCCGCCGGGCCGGAAGGGCGTCGGCAGATCGCGCACCTGGTCGAGCGTCGTGCCCGGGCGGGGAGGTTCGTCGTCCCGGGCCAGCCCCCAGCCGCGATCCGGGTCGCGGGTCGCGACCGGAACGATCTCGTGCCCGACGGCCCCCGAGGCGAGCGCCGCGGCGAACCGGGCCTGGCTGCGCACCCCCCAGGCATCGGCCCGGGCGCGCGTCAGCGCGGGGTCCATGTCGTGCAGGTTCTCCGCCGTCGCGCCCATGACCAGCGCGGAGGGGTCGACGATCCGTTCGGTGACGAATCGCGGGTTGGGCTCCGCGTGGGCGCCCATCGGATGCCTGCCCATGTGCTCCACGCCCCCGGCGACGACCAGCTGCTGCGCACCGGTCGCGATCGCGCCAGCGGCGACGGTCATCGAGGTCATCGCCCCTGCGCACAGGCGGTCGACGGCCATGCCGGGGACCTGCTGCGGGAGCCCGGCCAGCAGCGCGACGGTGCGTCCGAGGTCGAGCCCCTGGTCGCCGACCTGGCTCGTCGCGGCCAGGACGACGTCGTCGATCCGGTCCGGCGGCAGCCCGGGGTGCCGCCGCAGCAGCTCACGCAGGGCGACGACGGCGAGGTCGTCGGCCCTGGTGTGGGCGTACAGGCCGTCGGGCCGCGCACGGCCGAAGGGCGTCCGGACGGCGTCGACGAGCACGACGTCGTGCAGCGGCTGGGACGAGCGGTGCATCGTTGCTCCCGAAGGACGGCCGGTCCGTAGTTACCCGAGGGTAACAAGCACCTCCGCCAGGGGCGCGGCGAAGAGCTCGACCTGCCACTCCCGTGCGGATCCGGCGCGCAGCGCCTGCGCGACCGACTCGACGTCGACGGTGCTCGGCGGCGTCCAGCACAGCCGTCTCAGCAGGTCGGGCTGGATCAGGTTCTCGACCGGGACCTCGCGCTCGAGAGAGGTCGCCAGGACGATCTCCCTCGCCGCGGCGAGACGCGCGGCGGCAGCGGGGTCGCGCTCGGCCCACACACGAGGCGGCGGCGGCCCGGGCAGTCCGGGCCCGCGCACCGGAGGCAGCTCGGACTCGGGAAGGGCGAGGGCCTCCTCGACCGCGCCGAACCACAGGTCGATCCGGCGCCGGGTGCCCTTCCCCGAGAACTGCCGCAGCGCGGCGAGGGCGTCGACCGAGGTCGGCAGGGCGACGGCTGCGGCGACCATGGCGGCGTCGGGAAGGATCCGTCCGGGCGAGATGTCCCGGCGCCTGGCCTCCTCGTCGCGCGTGCGCCACATCGAGCGGACGACGGCGAGGTTCCGGGTCCCGCGGATCGAGTGGAGCCCCGAGGTGCGGCGCCACGGGTCGATCCGCGGCGCGGGCGGGGGAGCGAGCCGGACGGCCTCGAACTCCTGCCGCGCCCACTCGTCCTTGCCCGCCGCGACGAGGCGTTCGGCCAGGACGTCACGGACCTCGACGAGGACCTCGACGTCGAGGGCCGCGTAGCGCAGCCAGTCCGTGGGCAGCGGGCGAGTCGACCAGTCCACCGCCGAGTGCTCCTTGGCGAGCCCCAGGCCGAGGACGTCCGCGACGACGGCAGCGAGCCCGACGCGTGGCATCCCCAGCAGGCGCGCGGCGAGCTCGGTGTCGAAGACGGCGTCCGGGTGCATCGACTGCTCGGCGAGTCCCGGAAGGTCCTGCGAGGCCGCGTGCAGCACCCACTCGACCCCGCGCAGCGCCTCGGAGACCGCGCTGAGGTCCGGGAGCGCGATCGGGTCGATGAGGAACGTGCCAGCACCTGCGCGCCGGATCTGCACGAGGTACGTGCGCTGCCCGTACCGGTAGCCGGACGCCCGCTCCGCGTCGACGGCGACCGGTCCGTTGCCGCCGGCGAGTGCCGCGACGGCCTCGGCGAGCGCCTCGGAGGTCATGAGGACGGGCGGGATGCCGTCGGCGGGCTCGGTCAGCGGGGTGACGGGGGCTTCGGTCTCGGCGTCCGCCTCGGGGGACTTGTCGGGAGGCGTGGACATGTGCTCAGGCTAGGCCCTGAGCGCGCCGTGACGGTGCAGGCGCTCCGTGATCAGGCGAGCAGGTCGTTGCGGATGACGTACGCGACCATCTCGGCGCGGTCACCCGTCCCCACCTTGCGCGAGATCCGTGCGAGGTGGCTCTTGACGGTCAGGGCCGAGAGCTCGAGCTCCTCGCCGATCTGCCGGTTGGAGCGGCCGTCCGCGACCAGGCGGAGGACACCGAGCTCGCGCGCGGTGAGCTCGGGCCCACGGCCGGGAGTCATGGCCGTCGGGGCGTCGAGCGGGGCAGCGGCGACGGGCGAGGTGCTCACGGCGCCGCGGACCCCGCCGCCGAGCAGGGTGACGAGGTCGCGCCGGGCGGCGCTGCGGGCCATCACGACGGCACGCGTCGACTCGCGGCGACGCAGGTTGCGGACGAGGACCTGGGCCTCTCCCTCGGGGATCGCCGAGACCATGAGGCACATGGGGGCGCCGAGCCGCGGCACCGAGCGCTGCGAGGGCGGGAAGGTCGTCGGTCGCGCGCCAGGGCGCAGGGGAGCACGCTGTGGCGATGCCGTGCTGATCTGCTCGACGGTCACGTGGGCTCCAAGGCGAGGTGCTGTCTGTCCCCGCTCCTATCGGCAGCGTTCGCCGCTGTCTTGAGGGACCTGGGCCGCATGGGGCCCTGGTTCACCCGCCCGTGGAGCGGACCTCAGCGACGCCGACCGATGGCCGCGACGCCCTCAGGCAGCGGCGGCAGCCCGGCCGCCGTGCACAGCACCGTTGACCAGGCCTCGAGGTGCTCGCCGAGGTCACCCTGCGGCGACCAGGAGGCCCTGATCTCGACCTCGACCTGTGCGGGACGCTCGGAGAGGGCGCCGAAGGACTGCGAGACGACGCGGGTGACGGTGCCGCCGAGGGCGTGGAAGGGCGCTCCCGCGGACTCGAGGGCCTCGTCGACCCAGGACCACGCCGCCTCGCACAGGAGGGGATCGGCGCCGAGCTCCGCCTCGAGCGTCGCCCGGACGAGCGTGACGGCACGGAAGGTCCCGTCCCAGGCCTCCTGGCCCGCCGGGTCGTGCAGGAGCACGAACCGCCCGGAGGCGAGCTCGACGTCGTCGGAGGTCCCGATGATCTCCGCGCTGAGCGCGACGGAGTAGGGAGCGATGCGCGCGGGTGCCGGGACCTCGGTCAGCCGGACCTCGCTGCGCAGCCTGCGGTCGCGCAAGGCGTGCAGCGCCGCGACGAACGGTGGGGGCACGTCCTGGGCGGTCATCACGAGGGGAGCGTACGGCCGCGCGGTGACGCTGCCGTGGATCGGCGCGCGGGGCGCGGGGCGCGTCACTCGCTCGGATCATGCGGGGACGCTCGGCACTAGGCTGGCCGGACGTCGAAGGAAGAGGAGAACCCCATGGTGCACGGCGCCCAGATCGGTGTCACTGGCCTCGCGGTGATGGGACGCAACCTCGCGCGGAACCTCGCGCGCCACGGGTACCGCGTCGCGGTCCACAACCGCTCGGCCGAGCGCACGCGCTGGCTCGTCGCGGAGCACGGCGACGAGGGCACGTTCGTCCCGGCCGAGTCGGTCGAGGACTTCGTCGCCTCGCTCGAGGTGCCTCGCACCGTGATCGTCATGGTCAAGGCCGGCGCGGCGACCGATGCCGTGATCGACGAGCTCGTCCCGCTGCTCGAGCCGGGTGACATCGTCGTCGACGCCGGCAACGCGCACTTCCCCGACACCGTCCGTCGCGAGGCCGCGCTCCGCGAGCGAGGGCTGCACTTCGTCGGGACGGGTGTCTCGGGCGGCGAGGAGGGCGCGCTCCTCGGCCCGTCGATCATGCCGGGCGGCTCGGTCGAGTCGTACGCGACCCTCGGCCCGATGCTCGAGACGATCTCCGCGAAGGTCGACGGCGTGCCGTGCTGCACCCACGTGGGACCCGGCGGCGCCGGTCACTTCGTCAAGATGGTCCACAACGGCATCGAGTACGCCGACATGCAGCTGATCGCCGAGGCCTACGACCTGCTGCGGCAGGGCCTCGGAGCCCCCGCGAGCCGCATCGCGGAGATCTTCGCGCAGTGGAACACCGGGGACCTGGAGTCCTTCCTCATCGAGATCACCGCCGACGTGCTCGCGCACACCGACCCCGTCACGGGGGGCGCGTTCGTCGACGTCGTCCTGGACCAGGCCGAGCAGAAGGGCACCGGGCGCTGGACCGTCCAGAACGCCCTCGACCTCGGCGTCCCGGTGACCGGGATCGCCGAGGCGACCTTCGCCCGGGCGCTGTCGGGCTCGGTCCCGCAGCGCGAGGCCGCGCGATCGGCGCTCCCGGCGGACGCGGAGCCGATCCGGGTGACCGACGAGGCGGCGTTCGTCGAGGACGTCCGACTCGCGCTCTACGCCTCGAAGGTCGTCGCGTACTCGCAGGGCTTCGACCAGATCGCCGCGGCGTCCGCGCAGTTCGGCTGGGACGTGGACCGCGGGGCGATGGCCCGGATCTGGCGAGGGGGCTGCATCATCCGCGCGAAGTTCCTCGACCGGATCACCGAGGCCTACGCTCGCGACCCCGAGCTGCTCGCTGCTGCTGGCCGACGGCTACTTCCGCGACGCGGTCGGTGCCGGGCTCGCCGCGTGGCGCCGGGTCGTCGCCCAGGCGGCACTGGCCGGGATCCCCACGCCCGCGTTCTCCTCCTCGCTCGCGTACTACGACGGGGTCCGGGCGGAGCGGCTCCCGGCGAACCTCATCCAGGCGCAGCGCGACTTCTTCGGTGCGCACACCTACCGCCGGGTCGACGTCGAGGGCACGTTCCACACCGACTGGTCGGGCGACCGGGCGGAGCGGCAGGCATGACGGCTGCGCCGAGCCCAGCGGTCTCCGCGGGCGGGCATCCGTTCCACCTCGTCCTGCTCGGTGCGGACATCGGCGTGTACGCACTGGCGCGGGCGTTCCACGAGGAGTACGGCGCCGTCAGCACGGTGCTGAGCCTCTCGGTCCTCGGGCCCGTCGCCGACTCCACGATCCTGCGCACCGTCGCGCTGGGCACGAGCGCCGGCCCGTACCGAGATCCTGGCGGCGCTCGAGCAGGTCGCCGCCGAGCTCGCCGTGGGCGACGAGCCGCCCCAGCTCCTCCTGCTGGCGAACACCGACTGGCTCGTGCGCTTCCTCGTCGAGAACCGCGAGGTCCTCGAACGCCGGTACACGGTCCCCTTCCTCGGGCGCGAGCTGCTCGGACGGCTCGCCGACAAGGCGCAGTTCGCCGAGCTCTGCCTCGAGCTGGGCATCCACACACCGCGGACGGTCGTCCAGGACTTCTCGACGGCGTCCTCGGCCGGTTGGGCCCCCACGCCCGTCGACCTCGCCTTCCCGCTCATCGCGAAGGCGGCCAACAGCGCCGACTACGAGCGGCTGTCCTTCGAGGGGAAGAAGAAGGTCTACGCCGTCGCCGACCAGGCCGAGCTCGACGAGGTCTACCGACGGCTCGTCGCCGCAGGCTTCGCCGGCCGGTTCGTCGTCCAGGAGATGATCCCCGGGGACGACACCCAGATGCGCTCGATCACCTGCTACGTCGACCGGTCCGGGGCCGTGACGCTCTCCTGCTGCGCGCATGTGCTGCTCGAGGAGCACACCCCCAGCGGGCTCGGGAACCCGGCGGCGATGATCACCGGCCGGCACGACGCGATGCTCGAGCAGGCCCAGCGCCTCCTGGGGAGCACGGGCTACCGCGGTTTCGCGAACTTCGACGTCAAGGTCGACCCGCGCGACGGCGCGCAGATGTTCTTCGAGGTCAACCCCCGGATCGGCCGGAACAACTACTACGTGACGGCGGCGGGCGCGAACCCGCTGCGCTTCCTCGTGGCGGACCATGTCGACCGGATCGCGATGCCGCCGGTCGTCGTCGACCGCGAGGTGCTCTACTCGATCGTCCCGGTGCGCCTGCTGCGCCGGTACGTCCTGGACCGGGCCCTGCGGGCGAAGGTCGACGGCCTGGTGCGCCGGCGGGCGACGGCCCACCCGTTGCGCTACCGCGCCGAGACCAGCTGGCGTCGTCGGCTGTACGTGCTGCTCGCGGGGATCAACCAGGTCCGCAAGTTCCGGCGCTACTACCCCGAGGTCACCGGCACCGGTCTCTGAGCGGGCTCAGCCGAGCCGGTTGGTGCCCAGGTACAGGTGCAGCACCGGGACGCGGAGCTCCTCGCGGGCACGGGAGGCCCAGTCGCGGCGGAAGGTGTCCTCCAGCGCATGCGGGAGGGTGACGACGACGACCTCCGTCTGGTCGGTCGCCGTGCCGACGGCGGTACGCAGGGCCGGGAGCGGGTCGTCGTCGACGACCTCGCCGTCGGCCTGGAGCCCGGCGGCGCGCAGCACGGCGAGCGAGCCGGCGAGGCTCTCCGTGGCGGTCGCCACGGCCCGAAGAGGCTCGGGCTCGCGGCCCAGGACGTCGTCGAGCGCGGCCCGCAGCTCGCCGAGGCTCAGGTGGTCGATCAGCGAGACGAGCAGGTTGCGCTCCGTGTCGGCCGGGACGAGCACGTGGTACTCGGCGTCGGAGGGGTGCAGGGACGCGATGTGCTCGACGTCGGCTGTCCCGAGGGTGTCTTCGGCGAGGATGACGATGCGAGTGCTCACCCTGCGAGCCTAGCCGTCCGGTGGATCGTGGCCGGCGACCTTACGATGGCGCGCGTGGGAGAAGCGATCGGGTCCGGGCGCGTGGTCGTCGTGGCGGGCGGAACGGGCGTCGTCGGCGGGGCCGTGGTCGAGGCCCTGCTCGCGCGCGGGGACCGCGTCGTGGTGCCGACCCGGCGGGCCGATGCGGCGGTGCCGAGCGGCGCACGACGTGTCGTGCTCCCCGGTTGGGACGACCCCGCTCCGCTGCGGGAGGTGCTGGCCGAACCGGGCTGGGCGCCGGCAGGCGCCGTCGCCGCGGTCGGCGGCTGGTCCAAGGGAGCGGATCTGCTCGACCTCGACCTGGACGTCTGGCATCGCGTCCTCGAGAGCCACCTCACGGCGCACCTCCTCGTGGCCAGGGCACTGCTGCCAGCGCTCGTCGGTGCGGACCCCGCCTACGTGATGCTCAACGGTGCGGCGGCCGAGGAGCCCATGCCGGGCTCGGGCGCGATCAACGTCACGGGCGCGGGCCAGGCGATGCTCCTCGACGTGCTGCGCTCCGAGCGGATCGGTGCGAGGGTGCGCCTGCACGAGGTCCGTGTCATGCACGCCGTGGCCGGTGACGAGCGCAACGAGGACCCGGCGGCGACGGCAGAGCCGGGCGAGGTCGCGCGGGCGGTGCTCGGCGTGCTCTCGGACCCCACCGCGGCGGCGCGGGTCCGCCTGTGAGCGCGACCCTGCTGCGGCACCCCCATGTGCCGGTCGACGCGCTGCTCGCCGGCCTGGTCCCGCCCCGGCACTTCGCGGAGGCGAGCTTCGCGAGCTACGTGCCGGACGCCGCCCACCCCAGTCAGCTGCAGGCACGGGACCGGCTGGCGGAGCTCGCGAGCCAGGTCCTCGCCCCGCCTCGCCGTCGGCTCCTCGGCCCGGCGCGGCGTGAGCCCGCTGGGGCCGTCTACCTGGACGGCGGCTTCGGCGTCGGGAAGACGCATCTGCTCGCGGCGCTCGCCCATGCCGTCGGCACGGAGCGCTCCTCCTTCGGCACCTTCGTGGAGTACACCCACCTCGTGGGGGCGCTCGGCTTCGTCCCGACGGTCCAGGCCCTGCGCAGCCGCTCGCTCGTGTGCATCGACGAGTTCGAGCTCGACGACCCGGGGGACACCGTGCTGATGGCCCGGCTCCTGCGCGAGCTGGCCGACGCGGGGGTGACGCTCGCGGCGACCTCGAACACCCTTCCCGAGTCGCTCGGGGAGGGGCGGTTCGCCGCGGAGGACTTCCTCCGGGAGATCCAGGCGCTCGCTGCCCGCTTCGAGGTCCTGCGGATCGACGGCGAGGACTACCGCCACCGTGGCGCACCGACGCCCTCCGACGGGCTGCCCGACGACGAGGTCCGCAGCCGGACGGCGGCCGCGCACGGCGAGTGCGTCGAGTTCGAGGTCCTGCTCGCGCACCTGCGCACGGTGCACCAGAGCCGCTACGGCGCCCTGCTCGAGCGCGTGAGGACCCTCGGGCTGACCGGGGTCCGGCCGCTCGCCGACCAGAACGACGCGCTCCGCCTCGTCGTGCTCGTCGACCGGCTGTACGACCACGACGTGCCCGTCGTGCTCGGCGGAGCGGGGACGACGGGCCTGTTCAGCCCGACGATGCTCACGGGTGGCTACCGCAAGAAGTACCTGCGCGCGCTCTCGCGGCTCACGGCACTCGCGGAGCGCGGTGCCGGTGCCGCGGACCTCGCCGTCTGACGCAGCCCTCAGGGCATCGCGTCGAGCCGGGCCTTCTCGGCCTCGACGTCGAAGTCGGCGGCCGGCCAGCCGAGGTCGAGCTCCTCGAGGGCGTCGAGCAGGAGCTCGGTGACCGCGAGGCGCGCGTACCACTTGGAGTCGGCGGGGACCACGTGCCAGGGTGCGAGCTCCGTCGAGGTGCGGTCGAGCACCGCCTGGTAGGCCTCGCGGTACTCCGGCCACTTGGCCCGGACGTCGAGGTCGCCGGGGTTGTACTTCCAGTGCTTCTCCGGCCGCTCGAGCCGCTCGCGCAGCCGTTCCTTCTGCTCCTCCTGGGAGACCATGAGGGCCACCTTCACCAGGGTGGTCCCCGAGGCCGCGACCTCGGCCTCGAAGGCGTTGATCTCGTCGTAGCGGGTCTCCCAGACGGCGCGCGGGACGAGCTCGTTCACCCGGACGACGAGCACGTCCTCGTAGTGCGAGCGGTCGAAGACCCCGATCTTCCCCGGCAGGGGAAGGGCGTTGCGGATCCGCCACAGGTAGTCGTGCGCACGCTCCTCGGGCGTCGGGACCCCGAAGGAGCGCAGCGAGACGCCTTGCGGGTCGACCATCCCCAGCACATGCCGGACGATCCCGCCCTTGCCGGCCGTGTCGAGGCCCTGGAGCACCAGGAGCACCGCACGGCTTCCGCCCGAGCGGCCCTCGGCGAAGAGGCGTTCCTGCAGGTCGGACAGCCGCTCGCCCTGCTCGGCGAGTCGCTCCTCCGCCGTCGAGCGGCTCTTGCTCCAGCCAGGCGTCGCCGAGGGGTCGAGCTCGGCGAGGTCGAACCCGGGCCCGACCCTCAGCACCTCGTGGGCCGGGGTCGTCCAGCGTCCGGCGGTCATGAGCGCTCCCTCTCGTCGGTCAGCACGACCGCACCGGCCCCGGACAGGGTGATCGACGCAGCGGTGCGGGTGATCGGTTCCCAGGATGCCAGCACGGTGGCCGTGCCGGCGCCCTCGAGCGGCACGGTCACCGGTCCGTCGGCGATGGAGGCGATCACCACGACGCCGGGGCGCCGGACGAGGATCCATCGCCCTCCGCCGTCGTGCTCCACGCGCGTCGCGTCGAGGTCCCCGTCCGTGAGGCCCGGGACGAGCCTTCGGAGCGCGATGAGCGTGCGGTGCCAGTCGAGCATCCGGGAGTGCTCGGCGCGCAGCGGCTCCGACCAGTCGAGCCGGGCGAGCTCGACGGTGGTCGGTGCCTGAGGGTCAGGGACCTCCGGCTCGCCGCCGTACAGCTCGGCCCAGCCGTGCCCGGCGAACTCCGCCCTCCGGCCGACGCGGATCGCCTCGGCCAGCTCGGGCTCCTGGTGGTCGCTGAAGAAGGGGAAGGGCCGCCGGGTCGCCCACTCGTCGCCCATGAAGATCATCGGGCTGAACGGGGACGTGAGCAGCACGGCCGCACCGGCAGCGAGGACGCCCTGGGGAAGCCGGCTCGCGGGCCGGTCGCCGATCGCGCGGTTGCCGATCTGGTCGTGGTTCGCCGCGAAGACGACGAAGCGGCGCGCGTCCGTCCCGCGGGGGACCGGAGCGCCCCAGGGGCGCCCACGGAAGGTCGAGTACGCGCCGTCGTGAACGAAGACCCTGGTCAGGGCGTGCGCCAGCACCTCGGCGCTGCCGAAGTCGACGTAGTAGCCGTGCTGCTCGCCGCTGAGCCACGAGTGCAGCGCGTGGTGCACGTCGTCGGCCCACTGGCCCGTCATGCCGAGGCCTCCCTCGGCCGTGGGCGCGACCGTCCGCGGGTCGTTGAGGTCGGACTCGGCGACCAGGCCGAGCGGGCGCCCGAGCCGTGCGGACAGGGCCTCGACCGTGTCGGCGAGCTCGGCCAGGAGATGGCGGGGGGAGTCGTCGACGAGGGCGTGCACCGCGTCGAGCCTCAGGGCGTCGACGTGGAACTCGGCGAGCCACCGCACGGCGTTCTCGATGAGGAACGCCCTGACGCCCTCGCTGCCCTCGGCGTCGAGGTTGACCGCCGAGCCCCAGGGCGTGTGGTGCGTGTCGGTGAAGTACGGGCCGAACACGGCGAGGTAGTTCCCCGAGGGGCCGAGGTGGTTGTAGACGACGTCGAGGCAGACGCCGAGGCCGTGGCGGTGCGCGGCGTCGACGAAGCGCTGGAGGGCCGCGGGGCCGCCGTAGGCCTCGTGCACCGCCCACAGCGCGACGCCGTCGTACCCCCAGCCGTGGTTCCCGGGGAAGGCCGCGAGGGGCATCAGCTCGACGAGGTCGACGCCCAGGTCGGCGAGGTGCTCGAGGTGCTCGATCGCCGCGTCGAGCGTCCCGGCGGGGGTGAAGGTGCCGACGTGCAGCTCATAGGTGACCGCGCCGCGGACGTCGATCCCTGCCCAGTCGCCATCGGCCCAGGCATGGCGGGAGCTGTCGAAGGTCCGGCTCGCGGCGTGGACGCCATGCGGCTGCCAGGGGCTGCGCGGATCGGGTCGGGGAGGGCCGCCGTCGACACCGAAGGCGTAGTCCGTGCCGTCCGGGAGGACCTGAGACGGCCTCCCACCAGCCGTCGGCGACGCGCTGCATCGCCGAGACCCCGGTGGTGTGCAGCTCGACACTCGTCGCCTGTGGAGCCCAGACCCTCGGCCGCCAGCCCTCGGCGCTCCAGCCGTCGGCGGCCGTCACTCGCCCGCCTCCGCCGGGACCAGGAGCGCGACGGGGTAGGTGGCGAGCAGCTCGGACAGCGGCAGGACCCCGCCCTCGTGCACGCGCCCGGTGAGCGTGTCGCGCCAGGCGCCCGCCGGGAGCACGACGCTGTGGCTGCCCCAGCCGCCGAGGCGCTCGAGGCCGGCGGCGAGGCGGGTCGCGACGGTGATCGCGACGGGGATCCCGGAATCGGTGCGCGCGAAGGCGAGCGCAGAGCTCGTGGAGCAGGGGAGCGGCAGGTAGCCTGCCTCGGCGCCGACGAACGCTCCGGCGTGCTCGCGCCGTGCCCTCAGTGCGCGCGACGTCACGAGCAGCTTCTCCTCGGCAAGGCCGGCGGGGGCCTGTCCCGCGTCGAGACGGGCGAGCGTCGCGTCGAGGCCGGCGGCGTCCACCGGGCGCCGGTTGTCCGGGTCGACGAGCGTGAGCGAGAGCGACTCGGTGCCCTGGTAGACGTCGGCCACGCCCGGGAGCGTGAGCTGGACGAGCTTGATGCCGAGCGTCGAGGCGCGCGTCGCGGACGTGGCCAGGTGGTCCCAGCCCTCGAGGGCCGCGATCACCGCGGGGTGCACGAGCACCGCGCCGGCGAAGTCGAGGACGTCCCGCTCGTAGTCGGCGTCGGGGGCCGTCCAGCTGGTGTGGTCCTTGGCCTCGCGCATGGCCTTGGTGAGGTACCCGGCGAGCCGGCTCTCGGCGAGGGGTCCCGCGTCCCAGGTCCCCGCGAGGGTCTGCCAGAGCAGCTGCTCCGTGCGGCCGTCGAGCGAGGCCGGCCTGAGCTCGGCCGTCGCCCGGCGCAGCGTCTCCACCAGCTCGCTCCACGCCGTCGGCAGCTCGGACAGGACGCCGAGCCGGGCGCGGACGTCCTCGCTGCGCTTGGTGTCGTGCGTCGAGCCGGCCGTCATCGCGAGCGGCGCTCGGACCTGGGCCCTCGTCGCCCAGGCGTGGAGCTCGTCCGGGGAGATCGCGAAGCGCTCGGGAGCGCCACCGACCTCGCACAGCCCGGAGAGCAGCGTCCAGCGGTAGAACGCGGTGTCCTCGACCCCCTTGGCCGTCACGGCGCCGCAGGCCTGCTGGAAGCGCACCATGAGCTCGCCGCGGCGGGCCTCGTGGGTGCGGCCGGCCGAGCCGATCTCCTTGCCCATGAGCATCTCGGCGAGCAGGTCGAGGGTCTCGCCGCGGTCGTCCTCGAGACGCGATCGCGCGATCTGCACGCTGTGGTCGAACGCCGCCCGCACCTCGGGGTGCACGGGCGAGCCGGGGACGACGTAGTAGCGGTAGCGGTCGGCCGCGACGAGCAGCTCGGCGAGGCAGTCGTGCAGCGAGCGGCGCGTGTGGTCGCGCAGCCGCACGTCGTCGTGGCAGATCTCTGCCGCGAGGTCGGTCAGTCGTGCGACCTCGGTGTAGAGCGGGCCGGCGACGATCTGACGCTTGGCCTCCTCGATCAGCCCGGGCAGGGCGTCCGGGGCGTCGCCGGTGAGCCGGTGCAGCACCGAGCCCAGCTCACCATGGCCAGCCGGGTCGACGAAGGTCTGCTGCAGGCGCCACATGGCGTCATAGCCCGTGGTGCCGGCCGTGGCCCAGTCCTCGGGGAGCTCCTCCGCCGGTGCGAGGATCTTCTCGACGACCACCCAGGCGCCGCCGGTCGCGTCGGCGAGGCGGTCGAGGTAGCCCTGCGGGTCGGCCAGCCCGTCCGGGTGGTCGATGCGCAGGCCGTCGATCGTCCCGTCGGCGATGAGCGAGGCGAACAGGGCATGGGTGGCGTCGAAGACCTCCGGGTCCTCGACCCGGATCGCCGCGAGGGAGCCGACGTCGAAGAAGCGACGGTAGTTGAGCTCCTCGTCCGCGACCCGCCAGTACGCGAGCCGGTAGTGCTGACGCGCGACGAGGTCGGCGAGCGGCAGGTGCTCGGTACCCGCGCGGACGGGGAAGAGGTGGTCGAAGTACCTGAGGACCGTCTGCGGGCCGAGGTCCTCCTGACCGGGGACGACGAGCTCGGTCGACCTCCAGCTCGCCGTGCGCGAGGACATCGCCGATGCGCTGCCCGAGCACGGGCATGAGCAGCGCGCCCTCGCCTGCTGACCAGTCGACGTCGAACCAGCGCGCGTACGCGCGAGTCGGGGCCGTCGGCCAGGACGGACCACAGCGCGCGGTTGTGGGAGGCGGGCGTCGGGACCGACATGTGGTTGGGCACGACGTCGACGACGATGCCCATGCCCGCCTGCGTGGGCCGCAGCCGCGAGGCGGTCGAGCGCGGGCCGCCCGCCGAGCGCCGCGGAGATCGACCCGTGGTCGACGACGTCGTAGCCGTGCGTCGAGCCCGGGGCAGCGGTGAGCACGGGGGACAGGTACAGGTGGGTGACGCCGAGCCGCGACAGGTACGGGACCTGCGCGGCGGCCTCGTCGAGGGACAGGTCGGGGCCGAGCTGGAGCCGGTACGTCGAGACGGGGACCGGTGCCCCGTCGGCCACCCACCGGCGCGCGGGTCGGCTGTGCTCGGACCGCTCGGTCGCGGTCTCGGCTGCGTCGGTCACGTCGGTTCCTCTCTCGGTCGCCACCCGCTCAGCTCTCGAGGGGGGGCCGCGTCAGGACGAGCGTGCTCCGGCCCGTGACGGTCAGGGTGGCGCCGGCGAGCAGCTCGGCCCCGCGGTCGAGCGTGTGGTCGGTGTCCAGGACGCAGGTCCACGCCTCGCCGAACTCGGCGCCGGGGAGCGTGAAGTCGACCCCCTCGGCCGCCGCGTTGTACAGGAGCAGGAAGCTGTCGTCGACGACGGGCTCGCCCCGGGTGTCCGGCTCCGAGATGGCCGAGCCGTTGAGGAAGACCTGGACCGCCTGGGCGTAGCCCAGCCGCCAGTCGTCGTCCGTCATGTGCTCGCCCGAGGTGCCGAACCACGCGATGTCCCGGAGCTCGGACTCGCCGCCGTGGCCCGCCGCGCCCGCGAAGAAGCGACGACGGCGCAGCACCGGGTGGTCGCGTCGCAGCCGCACGAGTGCGCGCGTGAGCTCCAGGTGCGCGGCCTGGTCGGCGTCGAGGTCCCAGTCGACCCAGGTCGTCGGGTTGTCCTGGCAGTAGCCGTTGTTGTTGCCCAGCTGCGTCCGGCCGAGCTCGTCACCGTGCGCGATCATCGGCACGCCCTGGCTCAGCAGGAGCGTCGCGAGGAAGTTGCGCTGCTGGCGCCAGCGGAGCTCGTTGATCGCAGGGTCGTCCGTGGGGCCCTCGACGCCGTGGTTCCAGGAGCGGTTGTGGCTCTCGCCGTCCGCCCCGCCCTCGCCGTTCGCCTCGTTGTGCTTCTCGTTGTAGGAGACGAGGTCGTTGAGGGTGAAGCCGTCGTGGGCGGTGATGAAGTTGATCGAGGCGATCGGCCGGCGGCCGGTGTGCGCGTACAGGTCGGAGGACCCGGTCAGGCGCGAGGCGAACTCGCCGAGCGTCGCCTGCTCGCCGCGCCAGAAGTCGCGGACGGTGTCGCGGTACTTGCCGTTCCACTCGCTCCACAGGGGAGGGAAGCCGCCGACCTGGTAGCCGCCGTCGCCGACGTCCCACGGCTCGGCGATGAGCTTGACCTGGCTGATGACCGGGTCCTGCTGGACGAGGTCGAAGAAGGCAGAGAGCCGGTCGACCTCGTGGAACTGACGGGCGAGGGTCGAGGCGAGGTCGAAGCGGAAGCCGTCGACGTGCATCTCGTTGACCCAGTACCGCAGCGAGTCCATGAGCAGCTGGAGCACGTGCGGGTGCCGCATCAGCAGCGAGTTCCCGGTGCCGGTCGTGTCGTAGTAGTGGCTCGGGTCCTCGTCGACGAGGCGGTAGTACGCCGCGTTGTCGATCCCGCGGAAGCACAGCGTCGGGCCCAGGTGGTTGCCCTCGGCGGTGTGGTTGTAGACCACGTCGAGGATGACCTCGATGTCGGCCTCGTGCAGCGCCTTGACCATCTGCTTGAACTCCTGGACCTGCTGACCGGGGTGGGTCGAGGAGACGAAGCCGTTGTGCGGGGCGAAGAAGCCGATCGTGTTGTAGCCCCAGTAGTTCGACAGCCCCTTCTCCTGCAGGCTCGGGTCGTTGACGAACTGGTGGACCGGCATGAGCTCGATGGCGGTGATCCCGAGCTCGACGAGGTGCTCGATGATGGCCGGGTGGGCCAGGCCGGCGTAGGTGCCGCGCAGGGCCGGGGGCACGGCGGGGTGGAGCTCGGTGAGCCCCTTGACGTGCGCCTCGTAGATGACGCTCTCGTGGTACTCGTGGTTCGGCGGCCGGTCGTGGCCCCAGTCGAAGAACGGGTTGATGACGACGGAGGTCATCGTGTGCGCAGCGGAGTTGTCGGTGTTGCGCGCCGTGGGATCGGCGAAGTCGTAGGAGAACAGCGACGGGTCGCCGTCGACCTGACCGTCGATCGCCTTCGCGTACGGGTCGAGGAGGAGCTTCGACGGGTCGCAGCGGTGGCCCTGCTCGGGTGCGTACGGGCCGTGGACGCGGAAGCCGTAGCGCTGACCGGGGTGGACGTCCGGCAGGTAGACGTGCCACACGTAGGCGTCGACCTCGGGGAGGTCGATCCGTGTCTCCTTGCCGCGGGGGGAGATGAGGCAGAGCTCGACGCGCTCGGCCACCTCGGAGAAGAGGGCGAAGTTCGTGCCGGTGCCGTCGAACGTCGCTCCGAGGGGATATGCCTTGCCTGGCCAGATCTGCATGGGCCAAGAGTGCCATTCGGATGCGTCGCCCGCGTAACGAGGCGGCGAGAGGTGGTGGATCTCACCCGCTGCGCCGGGCCTGCGCACGGGACTCAGCTGACGACGGTGCCCCCGGCGGCCTGCCATGCGACGATCCCGCCGAGCAGGTGGGCGACGTCGGTGAACCCTGCGTCCTGCATGATCGCCAGGGCCTGGGCCGAGCGGTTGCCCGATCGGCAGTAGACGGCGTAGGCGGCCGCGTGGTCCAGGGCGTCGATCTGCTGGCTGAAGCCGGCCGACTCGAGGTCGATGTTCACGGCATCGGGCAGGTGGCCCTGCGCGAACTCCTCGGGGGTGCGGACGTCGAGGGTGACGACGCCCTCGGTGGCGACCCGTTCGGCGAAGGCCGCGGCGTCGAGGGCCGTGGCGCCGGACGAGGAGCTCGCGGCGTCGGACGAGGAGCAGGCCGTGGTCCCGACGAGGACGGCGGCCAGGACGAGGAGGGCGGCGAGGCCGCTGCGGACCGATGATCGACTCATGAGGAGAGCATACCCCAGGGGGTATGCGCGCGGGCGTCGGGACGGCCTGGACCCGACGCCCGCGCTGTCCGGTGCTGCGGACCCGACGTTCAGATGAAGAGCAGCTGCGCGCCCTCGGTCATCTCGATGAAGTCCGAGGCGCTGATGATGCCCTCGACCTCGTCGTAGAGGTCCGCGTCGGTGAGCTTGTTCATGTCGGCCGACAGGCGGCAGGCCCACAGGTGCCCGCCCGAGGCGACGATCTGCTCGAGGAAGTCGGGGACGTTCGGGGATGTCGAGCTCCTCGAGCGTCTTCTTCATCTGCTTCGTCGCCATCTGCGTCATGCCCGGCATCGGGGTCAGGCCCATCGGCATGTGCGTCGCGGTGTTGCCGACCGGCGTGAACTTCAGGTCGTTCATCCGCGACTTGGTGATCATGTCGAAGCCCCAGAAGGTGAAGAACAGGTGCATCTCGACGCCCTCGCCGAGGGCGGCGTTGCCCAGGATCAGGCCGGGGTAGGCCATGTCGAGGTTGCCCTTGGAGCAGATGATCGCGAGCTTGCGCCCGCCGTGCGTCGTCGTCGTCGAACGACGGGACGATGGGCTGGTCGGTCATGAGTGGTCCTCTCAGGGTGTCGAGCAGGGGGTCAGACGCAGCCCTTGGGCTTGGGGAGCCCGGCGATGTAGGCCATCTTCTTCGCCGGCTTCTTCGGGAACAGTGCGAACTGGTCCTTGGTGGGCACGCCGCCGACGGTCTGGCACGCGGCGGGTCGTCGCGGTCTCGCCCTGCGTCGGCGAAGTCCTCGCGCAGGAAGCGCAGGAGCTTCCAGTGCGCCTCGGTCAGCTCGATCCCGATGTTGCCGGCGAGGACCTCGGCGATCGCCTCGTCCCACTCGGACGGGTCGGTCATGAACCCCTCCGCGTCGACGTGCACCTCGCGGCTGTTGATGGTCGTGGTGGGCATCTGCGTCTCCTGTCGGTCGATGGGTCAGAAGGTCGGGATGGGTGCGGAGTCCGTGTCGGCCGACGGCGTGCTCGGCGCGGCCGGGACCTTCCCGGCCAGCGACATGCGGATCGGGACCGGCAGGTGGCGGCCGGGCATGAGGATGTACCAGTAGATCCACCGGAAGGCGAGCTTGCCGAGGTGGTTCAGGCGGGTCTCCTTGAGCAGCGACAGCGGGCCCGACCTTGGCGTACGGGTACACGCCGGTCAGCGGCTCGGTGTCGTAGTTGAAGTCGATGAGCAGCGCCTTGCCGTGGCCGGACTCGATGAAGCAGTTGGCGTGACCGTCGAAGAGGTGCGTCATCGGCCTGCCCTCGATGTGGGCGAGGAAGTTCGGCACGAAGCCGTCGATGGCGAAGTGGGCGACGGCGCCAGCCTTCGACGCCGGGATGTTCGAGGCGTCGCCGACGGCGAAGACGCGGTCGGAGAAGGTGGACAGCAGCGTCTGCTTGTCGACGGGCACGTAGTTGAGGTCGTCGCCGAAACCCGAGCGCGCGACGAAGTCCGCGCCCATGTTCACCGGGATCGTCACGAGCAGGTCGAAGGGGATCTCACGCTCGTCGTAGGAGACGAGCGTGCCCGCCTCGCCGTCCACGTGCTCCACGACGAAGTCGGGCTCGAGCGCGATCCCCTTCTCGGTGAGCGTGTCCCCGAAGGCCTTGGCCGAGACCGGCTTGGTGAACGCCCCGGGCAGCGGGGTGACGTACGTCAGCTCGACCTTGTCGCGGATGCCCTTCTCGGTGAAGAAGGAGTCGGCGAGGAAGGCGAACTCGAGGGGTGCGACGGGGCACTTGATCGGCATCTCCGCGATGTGCAGGGCCAGGCGCCCCCCACGGAAGGTCTCGAGCGCCCGACGCAGCGCCATGGCGCCCTCGTAGGTGTAGAACTCGTGGACGTTCTTGCCCATCGCCTCGGCCATCCCTGGCGTCTGGTCGGGACGCGGGGTCGTCCCGGTGGCGATGACGAGGTAGTCGTAGCCGAGGCTGCGTCCGTCCTCGAGGTGCACCTCGCGGGCCTCGGCGTCGACGCGGTCGACGGCGGCCTTGACGAGCTCGACTCCCTTGGCCAGCACATGCTGCATGGGCTTGACGACATCGCGCGGCGCGTAGGTGCCGAAGGGGAGGAAGAGGAAGCCTGGCTGGTAGTAGTGCAGGTCGGACGGATCGACGATGGTGATGGACCAGTCGCTTCCGAGCTTCGGGCGAAGCTTGTTGACGACCATGGTTCCGGCGGTGCCTGCTCCGAGGACCACGAGGTGACGCATCGTTGGGCTCCTTCGTCCACGGCAGCCACGGCTCGTTCTCCGCGGCGCCATGACGTCCGCATTGACGTCTGACAACCACGGTATGGGCCGTGAGAAAGGTTCCGGAGGGACGTAGGTCATACGCCACGGGGTATACGGCCTCCGCTGCGAGACGGGCCACCCGAACGGACGAACGGACCGGCGCGGAACGGCCGCGTATCGGTCTCCGGGACGCGCGCGGTAGCGTTCGAGACGTGGTCCGACCGCTCGTCATCGCGCATCGCGGAGCCAGTGGCCGGTGGCCGGAGCACTCCCGGCCGGCCTTCGTCCAGGCGCTGCTCGACGGTGCCGACGGCATCGAGTGCGATATCCGTCTCACGGCGGACGGCGTGCCCGTCTGCTGGCACGACGCCACCGTGGACCGGACGAGCGACGGCAGCGGCGCCGTCCACGAGCACACGATCGACGAGCTCCGTCGGCTGGACGTGCTGCGCGGGGCCAGGCCGCCGTCGGGAGCGCTGTGGGACGGGCCCCCGGTCGTCACGCTCGCCGAGCTCCTCGCGCTCGTCGGCGGCGTCGACCGGCCGGTGACGCTCGCCATCGAGCTCAAGCACCCGGTGGGCTACGGCTGGCAGGCGGAGGACGCCGTCCTGGAGGTGCTGCACGGATCGGGGTGGCGGGCCGGGGACGCGGGCGGCCCACGCATCAGCCTGATGAGCTTCCACCCACGCTCCCTGGTGCACCTGCACCGCTCGGTCCCCGCCGAGCACCTCATGCCGTTGATCGACGTCGGCGCGCTCGAGGTGCTGGCGCAGGACATCCTCGACGGGCCGCCGGGCGAGGTCGCCGCTCTCGTCGCGCAGTCGCTCGCCCTCGCCGACGCCGCTGCGGTCGGCGGCGTCGGGCCCTCGCTCGCCTTCCTGCGTGAGCACCCGGATCGGGTCGCTGCCTGGCGCGAGAGCGGCGTCCGCGTCCGGGTCTGGACGGTCGACGAGCCGTCGGACCTCGAGCTGTGCCTGCGCGCCGGCGTCGACGAGGTCACGACCAACCGGCCGGCCGAGGTGCTCAGGGCGCTGGCGGCCGTGCCCGGTCCGTCGTCGGCGCCGTGACCGAGGCCTGCCCGTCGAGGTGGCCGGCGAGCCAGTCGAAGACCACCCGGAGGTACTCCTCGCGCGGACCGGGGGCCGAGAGGGACAGGTCGTGCACGCCGCCCTCGATGCGCACCAGCGTGACGTCCGGGCCGAGCCGGGGAGCGCGCGCGGCGATCTGCTCGACGTCGAGGATCGTGTCCTGCGAGGCGAGCTCGGGGTTGTCCCAGGTGTTCGGCCCGCTCTGCGCCGAGGTGCACACCAGGACCGGCTGAGGCAGGTCGAGGCCCGCGGCGAGGCGGGCCTGACCCCGGCGGATCGCGCGCAGCCAGCCTGCGCGCACCGGAAAACCCTCGGGCGGCTTGAGGGTGAGGTCATAGGTCCAGCGGCCGCCGTGGTCGGCGTGCAGGTGCCAGGAGTACGCGGAGGGCCTGTCGTCGACGACGCGTCGGGGGTCGACGGGGAGCCGGTCCAGGGCGAACGTCGCGACGACCCGGTGGAACCAGTCGGCGTTGAGGTCGAACCACGGGCTCGTGAGGACCAGCGCCTGCACGGCCCCGTCGCCGCCGTGGTCGGCGAGCCACAGGGCCGCCGTCAGGCCGCCGGTCGAGTGGGCGTTGACGACGACCCGGTCGTGGCCCAGCTCCTCGGACCAGGACCCGCGTCGCGGCGTCGAGGTCGGCTGCGTACTCGCGCAGGTCGGTCGTGAAGTGCGGGGTCTGCCACGCTCGCAGCGACCTGCCGCAGCGACGCAGGTCGATCGCGTAGAAGGTGTAGCCGTGCTCGGCCCAGGCTCGCGCGAGGTGGGTCTGGAAGAAGTAGTCGTTGTACCCGTGGACGTACAGCACGGCGGGGGAGCGGGCCGCCGGTGGCCGGGTCCCCTCAGGCACGGCAGCGGTCGGGGCGGCGGCGGGATCGGCACGCACCAGCGTCGCGGCCAGCGGACCCTCCTCGTCCCGGCCGAGGCTCGAGGGTGGCGCACTGCCACCCCTCGCCGAGCGCGTCGGGACGCCATTCCGTCATGCCAGCGTCGCTCGCGTCACACGGACCGGCAGGAGGAGGCCGAGGCCGACCAGCACGACGAGGATGATCCCGACGATCCCCCAGTGCTGGGAGCCCCCGACGGTGATGAAGGTCGTCCAGGCGAGGGGGGCGAGGAAGCTCGCTGCCCGCCCGGTCGTCGCGTACAGACCGAAGATCTCGCTCTCGCGCCCGGGCGGGATGACTCGCGCCAGCAAGGTGCGGCTCGCGGACTGCGCCGGACCGACGAAGGCGCTCAGGCCGAGGCCGAAGGCCCAGAAGACGGCAGAGCCGCCGTCATGGCCGAGGAAGACACCCGTCCCCGCCACGACGAGCCCGATCAGCGAGCCGACGACGACGCGCTTGGCCCCGATCCGGTCGTCCAGCCATCCCGAGGTGATCGTCGCCGCGCCCGCGACGACGTTCGCGGCGATCGCGAAGACGATGACCTCGCTCGGGGAGAAGCCGAAGGTCCCCGCCGCGATGACGGCGCCGAAGGTGAACACCCCGGCGAGCCCGTCGCGGTACACCGCGCTGGCCACGAGGAAGGCGAGCGTGTCCCGAGAGGTCCGCCACAGCTGCGCGACGTCGGCGAAGAGCCTGCGGTAGGACGCCACGAGGCCGATGCGCTCGCGGCCGGCCGTCGACTCGTTCTCCGGGACGACGAGCAGCACGGGCAGCGCGAATCCGCCGAACCACAGCGCGGCGACCAGCATCGAGATCCGGATGTCGAGCCCGTCGGTGCCGGTGACGCCGAACCAGCCGACCTCCGGGTCGATGAATCCGACGAAGAGGATGAGCAGCAGCACGATGCCGCCGAGGTAGCCCGCACCCCAGCCGAGACCGCTGACCCGTCCGACGTTCGAGGGGGTCGAGACCTGCGAGAGGGTCGCGTTGTAGTTCACCGCGGCGAGCTCGAAGAAGATGTTCCCGGCGGCCAGCAGGAAGATGCCGAGCACGAGGTTCTGCGTGAGGCTCGCCGGGTCCGGCCGGACGAAGAACATGGCCGCGCTGAGCACGACGACGATTCCCGTGTGCACCCCGAGCCAGAGCTTGCGGCGTCCGTGCTCGTCCGAGCGGGCACCGGCGACCGGGGCGAGCAGGGCGATGACGAGCCCGGCGACGGTCAGGCCGAGCCCCAACCAGCTCGAGTGCTGGTCGATCGCCCGCGACAGGGCGTCCGACGCCGCCCCGCCGGACGAGCCCTCCGCCTCGGCGGCCGCGACCGTCGCGGGGTCGACGAAGGAGTTCCCCGTCAGCCACACGGTGAAGACGAAGGTGGTGATCACGGCGTTGAACGCCGCCGAGCCCCAGTCCCACAACGCCCAGGCGACCACGCGCCGCCGCATCGTGCGCGGGGTGACCGAGGAGGGCTCGTCGGTCGGGACGGCGGCCGGGGCGGGGGTGTCCACGCGCGAATGCTACGGGCCCCGCGGCCCCGTGGCGATGGTTCGGGCCAGGCTCCCGCAAGGGTGTGCCGTGCCCGGTGCCGGACGCGACCCGCGGGTCGCCCGTTCAGGTCTCGTCCCAGTGCACAGACTCTGTCACAATCGTGACAAGTTGCCTCACGGCTTCAGACTTCGGAGGGCAAACCCCTCAAGAGGGACCGTCCGCAGGTCGATAGGCATAGGTGCCCGAGGCCGGCAACGACGGAAGGCGCCCTGAGCGTCGGCCCGAGAGAGAGGAGTGCGAACCGATGGACCACCGCCGCCGGACGCGCACCCGCGGTCTCCTCGAGTCGACGGCCTGGGCTCCCTGGGCAGTCGTCGTCCTCGCTGTGGTCGTGACGACGGCGCTTCCGGGTGGCTCGGACGGCATGCTTGTCAGGATTGCTCTCGGCTTGATCATCGCTGCGTTCTTCGCCACCCTCCTGTGGCGGCTGGCCCTCGCCGCGCGGAGCCGCCCGGAGGACCGCCGGTCGCTCGCGCTCCTCGCCGGGAGCCTCGTCGTCTGGTCGGCCGGTGCGGCCCTCACGAGTGCCACCCAAGCCGTCGGCCAGGTCGACTTCCCGGCTCCCGGCGACCTCCTGTGCTTCGGCGCGTACCTCGGGCTCGCAGCGTTCGTCCTGCTCGACGTGCCTCGTCGCGCGGCGTCGATCGCGGTGTGGATCGAGGCGGGCATCGTGTGGGGGGCGACGGTGTGCCTCGCCACGTTCGCACTCCTGAGCCCGCTCGCGGGGGCACAGGGGCGTAGCGGCCTCGCGCTCGCCGCGGCCGTGCTGTTCCCTCTGGTCAACCTCGTCCTCGCCGGCATGGTCCTCGCCCAGGTCGTGCTGAGGAACAGGGCAGCGTCCTTGCGGTCGATGCTCATGCTCGCAGGCTTCATCTGCCTGGCCGCCGCCGACAGCACCTTCCTCACTGCCGCCGATCGCGTCCCGGCCTACACCTCGAGCCTGGTCGTCGCGGCGCTCTGGGGGGTCGGGTTCGGCCTCATTGCCGAGGCCGGGACGCGTCGTCGACGGGACGATGCCTCGCTCCTGATCCAGCGCACGAGCCCGCGGCTGCTGCTCGGGGCGGCATTCCTCGCCGTCCTCACCCTCGTCCTTCGTCCCGACGGCGCCATCGGATGGGTCGCGGTCGGTCTGGCGACCGCGACACTCCTGCTCACGGGCTGGCGGATGCAGCTCGCACTCTCTCAGGCGCGCGGGGCCGCCGAGGCGATGCGCCTGTCGCTGACCGACGAGCTCACCGGGCTGCCGAACCGGCGTGCCCTGATGAGGGACGCGGATCATGCTCTCCAGCATCACGGACCGGCGTCGATCATCCTTCTCGACCTCGACTCCTTCAAGGACATCAACGACAGCCTTGGCCACGCCGTTGGGGACGATGTCCTGATCGCGCTGTCTGCGCGTCTCGAACGGGCCTGCCCGGCCGGTGTGCACCTCGCGAGGCTCGGTGGTGACGAGTTCGGACTCCTGGTGCCGAGCGAGGACGACCTCGACCTGTTCGAGGTCGCGCAGCAGACGCGAGCCGTGCTTCGCGAGCCGCTCTTCGTTCGCGGGATCGATGTGTCGATCGAAGCCTCGGCGGGCATCGCCCAACGGCACGAGGAAGACACCGACGGTACGGAGCTGCTGCGCCGCGCCGACATCGCGATGTACGAGGCCAAGTCCTCACGTGCCGGTGTGCTCCTCTACGACGCCACGCGAGACGGCCTCTCGCACCTGCGTCTGCAACGAGGCGAGGCGCTTCGCGTCGCCATCGCAGACGGTCAGCTCCTGGCGTGGTACCAGCCGCAGGTCGACGCCCGGACCCGTCAGGTCGTCGCGATGGAGGCGCTGGTGCGGTGGTGGCACCCGGTCGAAGGGCTCCTTCCCCCGGCGACCTTCCTGTCTGACGCGCGTCGGGCGGGACTGATGCCTGCGCTCACCGAGGTCGTCATGCGTCAGGTGGTCGCCGATGCGAAGAGGTGGCGTGCCGAGGGCCTGAACCTGCGGATCGGGATGAACTGGGCGCCTCCCGAGCTCATGGGTGGACCGCTGCTGCAGCGCTTCTTCGCCGAGCTGGACCAGTCGGGCCTCCCCGCGGACACGCTGCTCGTCGAGGTGACCGAGGACTCCTTCCTCGCGGACCCGGAGCGAGCACGATCTGTGCTTCACGACCTTCGCGCGCACGGGGTCGAGGTCTCGATCGACGACTACGGAAGTGGCTTCTCATCGCTGTCGTACCTCCGCGACCTTCCGGTCCAGGAGCTGAAGATGGATCGCTCGTTCATCTCGCAGGTCGTGAGCGACGAGCGGAGCAGGCTCATCGTGCAGACGACCAGTCAGATGGCCCGCGCCATGGGGATGCGATTCGTCGCCGAAGGCGTCGAGGACGCTCGCACGGCTGCCGAGCTCGTCCCGCTCGGCGTCGACGTGCTCCAGGGCTACCACATCGCCCGGCCGATGCCCGCGGAGGCCGTCATCCCCTGGGTGCGTGAGTGGACGGCCCGGCACATGGCCACCATCGCAGGGCCCGGCGCCTCCTGAACCGCCCACGGGGCGGTTCCACGGGCGACTCAGGAGAGGCTGGACACGGTCACGGGGACGTCGAGGTCCGCGAAACGCTCGCGGGCGTCGAGACGGAAAGACTCGAGCGGAGGGATGGAGATGCCCTCCAGCCCCAGACCCTCGGCGACGAGGGCATGAGCCTCGGGAGCGTTGCGACGCTGGTTGTCCAGGAGTGAGGCACCGTGCGCGTAGATCGGTGTGCTCGCCGCTGAGCCCAGGTACTCGGCGGTTCGGGTCCCCGGAAGGGTGTGCATGCCGAGCCCCGTGGCGTCGAGCAGTCGACGGACCCGCTCGTCGAGGATGGCCGTGAAGGACGTCAGCTGGTTGGCACGCGCGGTGAGGGTCAGCGCCCGGTAGAGGGCGAGGGAGTACCGGACACCGGAGGCGGTCGACTTCCGGCGACTGGCGAGCGTCGCGACGTCCCAGGTCGACCTGAGGTCGAGGCCGGCCGCCGCTGCAGAGCGCGCGCCGTCGATCCCCCACGGCTCACGCCCGATGTCGGCGAGGGTCTTGAGGCCTGCGGTGCCGCCGGGTGCCAGGAGGCGCATGACGGCGACGACGTCCCCGTCGGCGTCGCTCAGCGTCACGAATCGTGTCGCGTCCTCGTATGGTCCGTACTCGTCCTCCAGCTGTGAACGGGAGTTGCCGTACCAGCGGAGGAAGATCTCGGCCTCGCACTCGCGGGTCGCCTCGAGGAGGTCGCCTCGCGGGTCGAAGTGCATCCAGGTGTCGACCGACATCAGAACTCCTTGTGGACGATCTTCGTCGCGCCGAACCACTCGCGGGTCAGCTCGATGGCGGCCTGGGGTGAGAACTCCTTGCACGTGTAGATGTCGACGCTGAAGAAGAGGCGCGGGACGTCCCAGGCGTAGAAGTGCGCACCGGAGGTCTCCCAGTGGATCCAGCCGGCCCATCCGTACTGCGGCGACTGATGCGTGACCGGCTCGATGAGCTGGACCATGTCGATCGCCTTGGAGAGCTGGGAGAGGTACTCCCTGATCGACTCCGGCCCGATGGGCTCGGTGCACAGTCCTTCGATGACCAGGCGCTGACGCCAGATCTCCGGGGCAAGGTCCAGCACGTAGGTCTCCTGTCAATCACGTATGACTCCGCGGGATTCCGCTTGCCCCCGACGTCATTATGGTTCGTTTCAGCGTGGCTGAGCAGGTCTTCCGTCCGTGGCGTTGATCACCTTAGTCATCGGCGTGTGACTTGTCACACGATCAGCCCAGCAGCCGCTGACCGAGGAACTCGCCCTCACGAGGACCGCCCGGGACGGCGAAGACGGCCGAGCCGACGGGGGTCGTCCACCGGTTGAGCAGGTCGATCTCGTCGAGTCGCCGCTGCACGGGGACGTACTGCGCCAGGACGTCGCGCTGGAACGTGACGAACACGAGGCCGCTCTCGCGCCCGGCCGAGGCCGTGGGGTCGAGGAAGTTGTAGCCGCGCCGCAGGAAGCGCTGGGTCGGATCCGTCGTTCGTGCGCGGCGGACATGGGCTGCCATGTCGATCACCGGGAGACCCAGTCCGTCCCGTGCGTCGAGATCGGGCTCGTCGTGCTCGTGGCTGCCGGTCAGTGGTGCGCCGTCGGACAGTCGGCGTCCGACGGCGAACTCGCGTCCCGTCCGGTCGACGAGGTCCCAGCCGTCCAGGTCCATGGCGATCCGGCGGATGACCATGGAGGTCCCCCCGACGAGCCAGTCCGGGGCCGTGGCGTCGTGCCAGACGAGCTCCGGCTCGGTCGCGGGGTCGGGGTTCCGGCTCCCGTCGACCTGGCCCATGAGGTTGCGCATCGTCGTGCCCGGCGCGACGGTCCCGGGGCTCGGGCGGAACCCCTGCTGCGTCCACCGGTGGGTCACGAAGCTCGTGGCCTCCTTGCTCAGGAGGCGGCTCGCGTGGGCGACGGCGAGGGCGTCGTCCGCGCAGATCTGCAGGACGAGGTCCCCACCGGACCATCCCGGCTCGAGCCGGTCGATCGAGAACGCCGGAAGGGGAGCGAGCCATGCGGGCCGGGCGTCCTGGAGCCCGGCCGCCGTGAACAGCCCCGGCCCGTAGCCGACGGTGACGGTGAGCCGCGCCGGGCGCGCTGCGAGCTCGGGCTCGGTGTCGGTGAGCCCGGGGCGACCGCCGGTCAGCCGTTCGATGTCGTCCGTCCAGATCCGCATCAAGCGCACGAGGGCCGCGCGGTCGACGCCGGGCCGCAGGTCGAAGGCGACCCAGCTGGCCGAGGACTGCGGCGCTGTCGCGACGCCGTGCTGGCGCTCGCCGCGGAACGGCTCCGTGGCCGTCCCCGCGGCGTCCGGGGCGGGTGCCTGCTGTGCGGTGACCCGGCTCCACGCCGCGTGACCGCCCAGCCCCGCCGCCGCACCACCGATCGCGACGGCGCCCGTGCGCAGGACGTCCCGGCGGCTCGGTTCGCCCGTCACGGCGTCGTCGTCGGCATCGGGCTCCCCGAGGGGTCCATGCCTCCGGATCCACCCATCTCGTCGCCGTCCTGGTAGCTCTCGTTCGCCCCGGTGAAGGTGCGGACGGGGAAGCTCGTCGTCCACCGCGTGCCGTCGTCACCGACGAGCGTGAGGTCGACGGTCATCCCGGGCTCGAGGGCCGTCGACAGGTCCATGAGCATCACGTGCAGGCCGCCGGGCTCGAGCGTGAGCGAGCCGTGCGCCGGAACGACGAAGCCGCCGTCCTTCGGGTGCATGACCATCGCTCCCGAGGCGTCGGCGCTCACCTCGTGCAGCTCCATCGGGGAGACCTCGCTCTCCGCGGACACGAGGGTGAGGTCCTTGTCGCTGGAGTTCTCCAGGGTGCCGAAGGCGGCGGTCATGCCCGAGTCGGCGGCCTTGACCCAGCCGTCGGTGACGGTGAGGGCGGTGGACGCGGGCGCCGGGTCGGCTGCCGTCGACCCGCACGCGGTGAGGGCAAGGGTCAGGAGGGCGAAGGACGCGAGGCGCATCCGGGACGTACGAGGCATGGGTTCTCCCAGGTGGAGGGGACGCGCTCGGCGGCTCAGCGGCGCCGACGGGCGAGGAGGAGGCCGGCGACGGCGACGAGGGCAAGGGCCCCCGCGACGAGGCCGGGGGTGCGGGGAAGGTCGCTCGAGGAGCTCGTGCCCTCGGTGGTGGTCGGCGACGTCGAGGGACGCGGTGCGACGACGGCGGTGGTCGGGGTCGTGGTCGGGGTCGGCTCGGCCGTGGGCGACGCCGGGCTCGCGCTCGGCGTCGGGGCGGCCTCGGAGACCGAGAACGCGAAGGTCCCGCTCACCGGGTGGCCGTCGGCGGAGACGACGCGCCAGATGACCGAGTACGCCCCCGGTGCCAGGGCCTCGGGCACGGCGGCGCTCACGCGCTTGCCGTCGACGGCGGGATCACCGAGCGCGACCTCGCCCGAGGGCCCGCTGAGGATGACGGTCGGGACGAAGCTCGCCGAGACAGCGAGGACGTCCTCGCTGAACTCGAGGGCGACGGCTGGCGGCGACGCCTCGAGGACGGCGTCGGCAGCGGGTTCCGTCGAGACGAGCTCGTCATGGGCGGAGGCCGGCCCGATCGGACCGAGGACCAGGGTGGCGAGGAGCACCAGCATGGCGCCGGCGGCGGCTGCGCGAGGGGTAGGGACGGCAGGGCGGTGCGACATGGTTCTCCGGTCGTCAGGTGGTGGGCTCGGCGAGCCGGCCGTCGTCGGGGGCTGTGCCGTCCGTCGAGGCAGGTGGAGGTCGGCCGGGCCCTCGCCCGCGTGGACGAGGCATGCAGTGCCCGGGGGACCCGGCGGCGGTGATCGTTCAGGCCGTGCGGAGCAGGGGTGGGCCGCGTCGCAGGACGTCGATGCCCGGGCGCCGACCGTGCGCGCGCAGGTTGTGCCCAGGAGCCGCGTGCGAGCGGTCGTCCGGGAACGACCTCGGGACGGTGCCCACGAGATCCAGGTGCCGGCGCCACAGGGCGCCCAGCAGGCTGACGCCGCGGTCGACGCCGACGAGGAGCGCGACGGACAGCAGGGTGGCGAGAAGGTGGCCGAGGAGCATCGCGGCGCCGGGCGTCATGGCGTGCTGCCCGGCCGCGTCGATCGCGCCGAGCGCGCCGGCGGTCGGCGGCGCATGGTGTGCCGTGCTCATCACGGTCGCTGACGGCTCGCCGACCAGCCACGAGAGGGAGAGGTGGACGACGAGCTGCATGCTGATCGTCCAGGACAGGAGGCTCGCGGCGCGAAGGCGTCTGCGCGACAGCGGGAGGGCCGTCACGACGGTGACGGCAGCGATCGCCAGGACCAGGTTCGTCGCCGGGGCGGTGCCTCCGGCGAGGACGTGACCGCCCGTGGCCAGCGCGAGCGTCGTCGTCGCCGCCGCGGACGCGCGGAGCACGACGGCCGGCCCACCCCGCCCCTGGCTCATGCCGATCACCGTACCTTCCTGCTCCCTGCCGAACGAGGGGTGGCCTAGGGCTCCCGCGTGCTCGGGCAGGTGCCGGGGTCGCGCAGCCGCTGAGCGAGCCCGAAGGCGGCGACGACGACGGCGAGCGTGGCCATCGAGGGGTCCTCGCGGGCCGCAGAGAGGAAGGCCACGCCCGCAGGGACGCTCAGTCCGGCCATCACGGCACAGCGGCCGCAACCGAGGCTCGGGCGGCCGCCGACCGGTGCGTAGGTCCCGAGGACCCCCGCGAGGAGGGCGCCCGCAACGACCGTCTGGACGGCGACGGCGGTCGACGACGGGGCGACGAGCACCCAGGAGAGCAGGATCGCGGCGGGCGCGAGGGCTGCCGCGAGTCGGAGCTCGCGGCGGCGCGGAGCGGAGGCCCTGAGGATCGCCTCGGTCATCGGCTGGGTCATGCGTCCTCGCGCTGACGGGCCGCGATCGTGCGGCGGACCTCCTCCATGTCGAGGGCCTCGGCCTGGCCGAGCAGGTCCTCGAGTGCGGGGGCGGGGAGCGCCCCGGCCTCCGCGTACAGGAGGATGCCGTCGCGGAAGACCATGAGCGTGGGGATCGAGGTGATGCCGTAGGCGCCGGCGATGCCCTGCTCGGCCTCGGTGTCGACCTTGGCGAACGTGGCGCCCGGGTGGGCCTCGGACGCGGCCTCGAAGACCGGGCCGAACCGGCGGCAGGGCCCGCACCAGGCGGCCCAGAAGTCGACCAGGACGACGCCGTCGCCCTGGATCGTGGGCTCGAAGGTCTCCTCGGTGAGGTTCACGGTCGCCATCGGTTCTCCTTGCTCGGACGGAGTCATATACCCCCTGGGGTATAGCGTAGCGCAGCGGCGGGAGGCGCGTCGGGTCCTCCGTGCGGACCGTGCGGGTGCCCCCACGGTCGTCGGGGTGGTTGGATCGCATCGGTCGACCTCGAGGAGCAGCCGTGCCGATCTTCCTGCTCGTGGCCCTCCTGCTGGCCGGGATCGTGGTGTGCACACCGCTGGCCGATCGCTGGTCGGTCCCGCTCCCGGTCCTGCTGACGATCTTCGGCATCGTCGTGCCACTGATCCCCGGGGTGCCGGAGATCGCCGTCGATCCGGACCTGATCCTGCCGGTGGTGCTGCCACCGTTGCTCTTCGCGGCGACGCAGCGCGCGACGGCACGCGACTTCAGGGAGAACTCCCGGTCGATCCTCCTCCTCGCTGTCGGGCTCACGATCCTCACGACGGTGGTCGTCGCCGTGGTGGGCTATGCCGCCGGGCTGGGCTGGGGTCCGGCCTTCGTCCTGGGGGCCGTCGTGGCGCCACCGGACCCGGTCGCGGCGACGGCGGTCGCGCGCCGGCTCCGGCTGCCGGGTCGGCTCGTGACGGTCCTCGAGGGCGAGGGCATGTTCAACGACGCGACCGCCCTCGTCCTGTACTCGGTCAGCGTGGCGGCCGTCGTGGCCGGCTCGCTCTCGGCGGGGTCCCTCGTCGTGGCGCTCCTGCTAGCGGTGGGGGTCGGCATCGGACTCGGCCTGATCGGCGGGTGGCTGACGAGGGTGGCCCTTGCCCGGCTCCACCTCGCCGCTCCCGAGACCACGGTCACGCTCGCGGTGCCCTTCGCCGTCTATCTCCTGGCCGAGCACCTCAACGGCTCGGGTGTCCTCGCCGTGCTCACCCTCGGGCTCTACCTGCGCACCTTCGGCCACACGGCCGTGACCTCGGGCGGCTGGCTCCTCGGGCGAGCGGTCTGGCGCTACGCGGACTACATCGTGACGAGCCTCGTCTTCGTGTTCATCGGTTTCGAGCTCACCGCGGTGCTGAGGTCGACGCCGTTGACCTCCGGCGAGCTCGCCCTGGCCGGCGCCGTGGTGCTCGTTCTCGTCGTGGTCAGGTTCGCCTGGCTCTTCCCGGCGGCGTGGCTCTCGCGCCTGCGTCGGTCGACCCGGGGGTCCCAGGGCAGCCCGGTCGGTGGCCGCGAGACCCTGGTGACCGCCTGGGCCGGGATGCGCGGCGTCGTCACCGTGGCGACAGCACTCGCCCTGCCCGCGCTGACCGAGGCGGGGGAGCCGTTCCCGTCCCGGACGGTCATCGTGTTCGTCGGGCTCGTGGTGGTGCTCGCGACGCTCGTCGTGCAGGGCCTGAGCCTCGGCCCGCTCGTCCGGCGGCTCGGCGTGGGCAGCGAGGTCGACGTCGCGGCGGAGGCGCGTGCGTTGAGGCGGCGGGCCACCGCGACGGCGCTCGAGGTGGTCAGCAGGGACGGGGACGGTGTGCCCGACCGGATCCGCGCAGCCGTGACCGTGCAGTACGAGGGCTACCTCGCCGCGCAGGACGCGCTGGGGACGGCGCGGCACGGGGACGCCTCCGACCGCGACGACACGGGGGACGAGCGTGCGCTCGGCGCGCTGCTGCGGCGCGCCGCCGAGATCGAGCGGGAGGTCGTCATCGACGCCAGGAGCAGGGGTGCGGTGAGCGCGGAGGCCGCAGACGAGGTCCTCGACGACGTCGAGAGCCGAGCCGTCCGCGACGGCTGAGGCGAGTCCCGCCGGGGCGGGTCGTCAGGCGCGGCTGGTCAGGCGCTTGCCGAGGAGGTACATCTCGCAGCCGAGGCAGAAGCCGAACGCCGCGTTGAGGAAGGACGCGACGAGGGCGAGCGACGCGGCGACCGGCACGGCACTGCCGACACCGAGCAGCGCGAGGGCGACACCCGCCCCGACGATCGTCAGGCCGACGGCCTGGGCGAACCGCGGCGGTCGCGGGTCCTCCCGCTCCTGCGTCGGGGGCAGGTGGGGCAGCACCCAGCGGCGGAAGACGATCCCCGTCACGGACCCCGCTGGGCCGCGGACGACGCCGATGAGGAAGAGGACCCCGACGACGGCGAGCAGCAGGAGTGCGGCGCTCGAGTCGCCGAGGAGCAGGACGACGGTCAGCAGGACCGCCGTCACGCCCGCGGAGAAGCGGGGGCCGCGCGGGTCGATCCCCGACGGGGTCGGCCGGACGGTCGACCACTGCGTGGTGACCTCGCGGGACTCATGAGGCGACACGGGTGGTCCTTTCGAGGAGGTCGTCGAGGGCGGTGCCCGCGAGCTCGGCGTTCATCGCGCCGGAGGTCCGGGCGTGCACGGCGCCGTCGGCGTCGAGGAGGAAGACGGTCGGGCTGCGGCGCACGTCCAGCAGGCGGACCAGGTCCATGTGCTCCTCGGCACCCACCTCGACGACGTCGACGCCGGGGCGGTGCCCGGCCACGCCGCGCAGCACGGCGAGCGAGCGGGGGCAGACCGAGCAGGTCTGCGAGGAGAACTGGACGAAGGTCGCCGTGGTGCCGCTCGCGAGGGCCGCGAGGGGGTGGTCGGCGCGGTCACGGACCTGGCGGAAGCGCCCGTCACGCAGACGCAGGGCGATACCGATGGCGGTGGCGAGGAGGAGCGAGGCGAGGGCCAGGTACATGGACCGACTTTCGACGACGACGGGGGGTACGGACGAGAGGGAGTGCGCGAGACACGTGGTCTCAGCGACAGTCCCCGTCCATACACGGCGCCGACTGATACCGCTGCACGGCGCCCACCTCCTGTCGGTCGTTCAGGCCTCGAGGCCCGCTCAATGAAAACCCACGCCTTGTACCGTGTCAAACGACGCGGCGGGTGATCTCCGTCTCCCTGGCCAGAGCGAGAGGCCACGTCGATCGGCCGCTAGGTTGTCCGGGTGTGGGCACCTCGGTGGGAGCGGCGGGCATGAGCGGCCGCCGTCCCGCTCCACCCGAGGTCACCGGGCTGCCGGCGCCCTCACCGGCAGCGGCAGCGCGGTCGAGGCTCCCGCGGCTGCTCGGACCGGCGTTCGTCGCGGCGATCGCGTACGTCGACCCCGGGAACGTCGCGGCGAACGTCACGGCCGGGGCGAGCCACGGCTACCTCCTGCTGTGGGTGCTCGTCCTGGCGAACGGCATGGCCGTGCTGGTGCAGTACCTCGCCGCGCGCCTCGGACTGGTCACCGGCGAGAGCCTTCCCCAGCTGGTCGGACGCCGACTGCCGCGGTGGCCCCGGCGGGCCTTCTGGCTCCAGGCGGAGCTCGTGGCCGCGGCGACGGACCTGGCCGAGGTCGTCGGCGGGGCCCTCGCCCTGACGATCCTCTTCGGCACGCCCTTGCTGCTCGGCGGCGTGATCGTCGGAACCGTGTCGATGGCTCTCCTCGCGATCCAGTCCCGTCGCGGTCAGCGGCCCTTCGAGCTCGTCGTCATGGGGCTGCTCGGCGTCCTCACCCTGGGATTCCTCAGCGGGCTCTTCGTCGACGCGCCGGACTGGGGCTCGGCCGCCGAGGGACTCGTGCCGAGGTTCGACGGGACGGCGACCGTCCTGCTCGCCGCGAGCATGCTGGGCGCGACGGTCATGCCGCATGCCGTGTACGTCCACTCGGCTCTGGTGCGCGACCGCTACGACATCGCCGCGGCCTCGCCGGGCGAGGCGCCCGCCCGGCCCCCGCGGGCCCTCCTGCGGGCGATCCGCTGGGACGTGGTGCTGAGCCTCGCCGTCGCGGGGTCGGTGAACATCGCGATGCTGCTCGTCGCCGCCTCGAGCCTGCCCGGGGTGCCGGGGACCGACACTCTCGAGGGCGCCCACGCGGCGATCGAGGCCTCGCTCGGCCCGGCCGTCGGCGTGGCCTTCGGGATCGCGCTGCTCGCCTCCGGCCTCGCCTCGACCTCGGTCGGCTGCTACGCCGGCGCGACGATCATGGCGGGACTGCTCACGGTGCGGGTCCCGCTGCTGGTCCGGCGCGCGGTGACCCTCGTCCCGCGCTCGCGCTGCTCGCCTGGGGCGCGGACCCGACCTGGTCCCTGGTGCTCAGCCAGGTGCTGCTGAGCCTCGGCATCCCGTTCGCCCTCGTGCCGCTCGTCCTGCTCACGAGCGATCGCAGGGTCATGGGCGCGCTCGCCGTCCGCGGACCGCTCAGGGCTTCCGCCTGGCTCGTCGTCGCCGCCGTCGTGGCACTCAACGTCGCGCTCGTCGGGCTGATGCTCGCGGGTCGCTGAGCGGCTGCGCTCACACCGGCAGGTACCGGGCCCACCACCGCAGCACATGCTCGAAGCGCGCGACCCGGTGCGTCGGCCGGCCCGAGCGGGTCAGCTCGTGCCCTCCCCCGGGGAAGAGCAGCAGCTCGGTCGGCACCCCGCGCCGGTGCAGCTCGACGAACCACCGCTGGCCCTGCTCGACGGGGCACCGCCAGTCCTGCTCGGAGTGGATGACGAGCGTGGGCGTCCGCACTCGGCCGACCTGCGCCATCGGGGACTGGGCGGCGACGGCGGCCGCCGCCTCCTGCGTGTCGCTGTCACCCACGTACTCGAGGCCGAAGAACCAGCCGATGTCGCTCGAGCCGACGAAGCTCACCGGGTCGAGGAAGCCGCGCTCGACGATCGCCGCGGTGAAGCGGTCGGTCTGCGTGGTGAGCCAGGCCGTCAGGTACCCGCCGTAGGAGCCGCCCATCACGCCGAGGCGGCTCCTGTCGACCGGGAGCTCGTGGCATGCCGCGTCGAGCAGGGCGAGCACGTCGTCGGTGTCGACGGTGCCCATGGCCCGGCGGATCGCCCGCCCGTGGGCGGCGCCGTAGCCCGCCGAGCCGCGCGGGTTGCCGTAGACGACGACGTAGCCGGCCTCGGCGAGCACCTGCACCTCGTCGAAGAGGGCCGTCGTGTACTGGGCGAACGGCCCGCCGTGGATCATCAGGATCGCCGGGTGCGGACCGGCGCCGAAACGGTCCGGGTCGGGCGCCACGGCCCAGCCGTGGACCGGGTAGCCGTCCGGCGCGGCGGCGCGGAGCTCGATCGGCGTCCGCAGGCGCCCCGTCTCGCGAAGGCCGGAGCCGAACGAGGTGACGATCCGGTGGGCGCCGTGCACGAGGTCGACGACGGCGATCTCGCCTGCCGAGTCGGGGGTCGCCAGCCGCACGGCCGTCGTCGTCCCGCTGACGGCGACCCCGCCCACGACCGCCGGCTGCCCCAGGACGACGCGGGCCCGGTCCGGGTGAGCGCTCGGTACCGCGCGGAGCACGACGTCTCCGCGACGGTTCTCCGCGACGAGCAGCTCGCCGTCCACCTGCTCGAGCACCCCGCCGACCAGGTCGACGTCCTCGGCCGAGGTGAGCCGGACGGCCGAGGCCCCCGGCGTGAGCAGGTCGAGGGAGAACAGGCCCGTCAGCGAGGCCACGAAGTCCCTGCCGCCCGGTCCGACGTCGCTCGCGAGGAACCACAGGGCCGAACCGTCGGGCGAGGGCAGCACCGTCTCGACGCTCAGGGTGGACCCGCGCTGCGCGTCGACGAGGCGCCGGACGGAGCCGGCCGTCGCAGCAGGGCCCTGCGCCGGGAGGAGGACGACATCGCTGCGCAGCTCGCCTGGCCGCACGGCGGCGACCGCGACGAGGGCCTGCCCGTCCGGCATCCAGCGATGGCCGTGCACGTCGAGCTCGCCGGCGGAGAGCTCCACGGCGGCGTCCGCGGGGGGAGCGGCCGTCTCCCGGTCGAGCGCGGCCGGGACGGGCACGACGAGGAGCCGCCGGCGTCGGTCGACGGTCACGCCGAGGTCGTCCACCCGGTGGTCGGGCGAGGTGAGCAGGCGCGGTGCCTCCGCGGCGGGGTCGCCGCCCGGGAGGTAGCGCCCCTCGTCGGGGATGCGCGCGGTCACGGCGATCCGGCTCGAGTCGGGGGAGAACCGCGGCTCGGCGACCCCGAGCGGGGCGTCGGTCAGCCGGACGGGCTCGCCGCCGTCCGCCTCGACGACGTGGAGCTGTGCTGCGCCCTTGTCGCCCGCGCGCAGGAAGGCGATCCAGCGGCCGTCCGGCGACCAGGTCGGCGAGGTGTCCCGCACCCCACGGGTCAGCGGGCGCGGCGGCAGGCTGCCGTCCGACGGGACCGTCCAGAGACTGCTGCGGTACGTGTCGCTCGCGAGATCCGGTGCCGCGACGGCGACGACGATGCGCCTGCCGTCCGGGCTGAGCGTCGGGGTGGAGGGGGACAGGAGCAGCGGGAGGTCGTCGGGTCGCACGCGACGAACTTATGCCCTGCCCGACGGTGCGCGTCGCCCAGGCGATGGCCTCCACATGCGCCTCGGCGAGCCGGTGGCACAGGTCCCCGTCCGTGCAGTCCTCCGCGACGGGACCGGCCGCGTAGGACTCGACGGCCGCGACCAGCCTGCCCAGAGGCCCGGTGCGTCCCACGAGCGCCTCGCGCAGCTCACCCGAGAGCCCGAGGCGATCGATGACGACCTCGGCGTCGAGCCCGAGGACGACGTCGAGCCGGCTGATCAGGCCCGCCGTGAACGCGACGTCGGGCTTGACCGTCCATCCGTCGGCAAGGAGCTCGCAGGTGCGTGCGCGGACGACCGCCTCGCTCAGTCGCGTCTTGTCCTCGCCGCCCGCATCCGAGGCGACGATCAGCATCACCCAGGCCTTGAGGCGGTCGAAGCCGAGCATGACGAGGGCGTCCCGCGCGGAGGAGAGGTGCCGCCTGCCGCCCGCGGCCGCCGCGTTCGCCGCCTGGAGCACGCGGACCGTCAGCGCGCCGTCCCGCAGCACGAGCTCCTCCAGGTCGTCGAACGAGAGCTCCGGGTCGGCGAGCCGTGACAGCAGGTCGAGGCAGGTGAGCGCGTTCGGCTGGAGGGCGGCAGTGCTCAGCGTCTCCGGCTTGAGCAGGTGGAATCCCTGGAAGAGCTCGAAGCCCAGCTCGCGGCACCGCTGCAGGTCCTCTGCGGTCTCGATGCGCTCGGCCACCAGGACGACGTCGTGCTCCCGGAGCCGCCGCACCGTCTGGGGGAGCTCGTCGTCGGGGACCTGGGAGATGTCGATCTTCACGTGGGTGACGTCGTCGAGCAGCTCGATGCGGTCCGTCTGCTCCCAGAGGAAGTCGTCGAGAGCGACCGCGAAGCCCTGAGCGCGCAGGCGACGGACCCCCGCGACGACCTCGGGGTCCATCGGGAAGCTCTCGAGGATCTCCAGGACGGTGCTCCCGGGGACGAACGGCACCGCGGCCTCGTCGACGAAGAAGGGTCGCGTGAGGTTGACGAAGGCCAGCCCCTCGCCGACGAGCTGCCGCAGGCCGAACGAGGTGAAGGTCGCGAGGATGACGGCGGTCGTGGCCGCATCCGCGTCGACCGCCGCGCCGTCGATCCCGGAGGTGCTGCTCGTCGCGTGACGCCGGAACAGCAGCTCGTAGCCGATCGGCGAGCCCGAGGTGTCGTAGATCCCCTGCCGGGCGACATGGACCCGACGGATGTCGGGCGAGGCTGCGGGCGCCGCGGTCGTCATGCCAGTCCTTCGGCTCCGATCGGCCGGTCTGAGGGGTCGGACCCTGTCGGGCTAGCGCGGTGCGGGCACGCGCTCGCCAGGGCTCGGCACGACGGCGGTGCCGGCGAGCAGCGTGCGCATGCTCCCCTCGGGCATCGGACGGCCGAGCAGGTAGCCCTGACCGAGCATCCCCTCGGGGCAGCCGGCCAGCTGCTCCTGCGTCTCGATCCCCTCGATGACGCAGTCGATCCCCAGGTCTCTCGCGAGACCTCGGACGGCGCGGACGATGCTCACGCTCATCGGGTCGTCCGGGAGCCCGGCCGTGAAGGACCGGTCGATCTTGACGCAGGTCACCGGAAGCTGGGCCAGGTACCGCAGGCTCGCGTAGCCCGTGCCGAAGTCGTCGATGGCGATGTGCACCCCGCGGGCCCGGAGCGACGTGAGGGTGGCCATCGTCGACCGGCCGGCCTCGAGCAGCACGCTCTCGGTGAGCTCGAGCGTCAGGGTCGAGGGTGGCACCTCGTGCGCTGCCAGTGCGCGCTCCACGTCGCCGAGGAGGTCGGCATGCGCTGCCTGACGGGCGCTGACGTTGACCGAGACGCCGAGTCGTCGGTGGCCGGGGAAGAGCCCGTGCCAGGCGGCCAGGTCCCGGCAGGCGGTGTCGAGCACGCGCTGACCGAGCGCACCGATGAGGCCCGTCTCCTCGGCGATCGGGACGAACTCGCTCGGCGGGATGATCGTGCCGTGCTCGTCGTGCAGCCGGGCGAGCGCCTCCGCACCCACCAGTGCCCGGCTGCCGAGGTCGAACACGGGCTGGTACTCCACCCACAGCCGCGGCGAGGCCGGTCCGGCGGACGACGATCCCTGGGCTGTCCCGGTCGACGTTGCTCGGAGCGCCTCGCGCAGGGTCGACTCGACGTGGGCGCGGTCGCGGGCATGGTCCTGGTGGGATCCGTCGAACACCTCCCACCGGGCCTTGCCGTTCGCCTTCGCGGTGTACATGGCCGAGTCGGCATGCCTGAGCACCGCGTCGGGGTCGTCGTCGGGGAAGGCGAGGGCGATGCCGACGCTCACGGTGATGAAGTGGTCCCGCCCGTCGACGTGCACCGGCTCGGCGACCGCATCGCGGATCCTCGACGCGACGTCGCGTGCCGAGTCCAGCTCCTGCTCCAGGTCGAGCGGCCCGGAAGCGGTCTGCGGCGTGGGCTCGAGCACGACGACGAACTCGTCCCCACCGACGCGGGCGACGGTGTCCTGCGGGCGCAGCAGGGAGGTGACGCGGGAGGCCGTCGCACGAAGGACGGCGTCGCCGGCGAGGTGCCCGGCGGTGTCGTTGACCCGCTTGAACCCGTCGAGATCGAGGTACAGGACGGGGAGCGGGCGCCCGGAACGCGACTGCCTGCCCAGGGCAGTGGTCAGGCGGTCGGTGAGGAGCCGACGGTTGGGCAGGCCCGTGAGGGCGTCATGGGCGGCCGCCGCCTCGAGCTTCTCGGTGAGCTCGACGCTCTCGTGGATGTCCCGGGTGAGCGCCAGGACCTTCACCACGACGCCGTCCGCGTCCCGCTCGAAGGGCGTGATGCGACGCAGGAACCAGCGGTGGCCGCCGTTCGCGTGCCGGACGCGGATCTTCGTCCGGATCGCCTCGCCGTCGGCGAGGTCCCTCGCTGCCTGGTTCGTCTCCACGAGCACGGGGAGGTCATCGGGGTGGATGGCCGCGGCGTAGACGTTGTCTCCGAACCGGGTGATCTCCTCCGGTGCGTACCCGAGGAGCTCGGTGAAGGAGCCGGACGCCCAGGTCACCGCGCTCGTGCGCAGGTCGACGAGGTAGATCAGGTCGGGGCTCGCGGCGAGCACCGCATCCCGGAAGCGCACCGCCTCGGTGAGCTCTGAGACGTCGAAGACATGCACGAAGAAGCCGGGGACCGACCCGTCTGCGGCGATGTCGGGGATGTACGACGCCGTGGTGTCGCGCTCGACGCCCTCGGGAGTGGTGATGGTCCCGCTGAAGTCCTGCCGCTCGCCCGCGAGGGCCGCACGCATGTACGGCTCGTTGCGGCGGTAGAGGTCCGCGCCGAGCAGGTCCCGCACATGGCTGCCGACGATCTCCGACGGGCTCTTGCCGAACCACGTGAGGTAGGCGTCGTTCGCCACGACGTTCCGCAGGTCGCGGTCCCAGTAGGCGACCATCGCGGGCAGGGAGTCCACGAGGGCACGCAGCTGGCGCTCGTCGCGCTGGCCGCCACGTCGAGTCGCGAGCGCCGCCCTCTCGGGGTTGCGTTCGGCGAGCCCTGCGCTGCAGATGTCGGCGAGCTCGGCGAGGGCCGTGATCTCCTCGGCCGTCCAGTCACGAGGGGAGGTGTCGATCGCGCACAGCGAGCCGACGACGACGCCGTCGGCGCCGGAGATCGGCATCCCGAGGTAGGCGACGACGCCGAGGTCCTCGATCGCGAGGTTGGTGCTCACCAAGGGGTCCCGCCGCGCGTCGCGGACCACCAACGGCCCCTGGCGGCGGACGACGTGCTGGCAGAAGGAGTGGCTGAGCGGTGTCTGCCTGTCCTCGCCGGCCCAGCCGCCGAGGCCGGCGAGCCCGGGGAAGACCTGGCGCTCCTCCTGGACGATCGAGACCAGGGCCACCGGGACGCCGAGCTGGCGCTGGACGACGCGCGCGAGGCGGTCGAGCGCCGCGTCCGCCGTCGGGGTCATGTCGTGAGCCGGTGAGGGCACGGGCTCGGCCGCGACGTCTCGCGCGGCGGAGCTCGGTTCGATCACGACATTCCTCCTCGGTTCCCGTACCCCGGTGTATTTGCCCGAGCGTCGCCGAGCCTAACTTCGAGTCTCAGACATTTCGACTCGGACCCGGAGCGCGGCGGAGCACCCACGAGGCCCGTACGCGGCCCCGTCCGGCAGCTCGCCGGGAGGTGGTCCCGGCACCCCCGGACGAGCACAGTCGCCCGGTGACGGACGGGCGGGGCCGCCCGCGCCCGCGGGCCCGGTGGCGTGGCTGCGCGCTGCTGCTCGCTCCTTCGCAGGTCTCGGGCGACGGCCGACCGACGGTTCTCGGACGGTGCGTGAGAATGCGTCCCGATGACGGCAGCTGTGCGTTGTCGCAGGTCACGGAGCTCCCGCAGAAGATCATTTCTGTCGACGCGCCCGCGGTCGTCGTGGGCAGGTGGACGCCAGCCGTCCGGGGTCGCCCGGACCTCTCTCCGTGGAACGGTGGAAGCGCTTGCGGCTCGTCGACCGTCCCGCTGGGGCGACCCCGACCGGGCTGACGGGACTCGTACGTGATCGCGGCGGGATGTGAGGAACGGTCAGGACGGCATGCGGCCGACGCCCGGGGGAGGACACCGAAGTTCACCCGGTCGTGGCGGTGTCAGCGCAGCGGCACCGGTCGGTGGCGGACGGGAGCGAGGGCCGCGATGACCACGACCGCGGTGATCGACCCCGCCGCCATGACCGAGGCGAGGACGGTGATCTGGAAGGCTCCGGCCGCCACGGGGGAGGCCCCGCCGAAGATCGCCCCGACGAAGGCGCCGGGGAGCGTGACGAGGCCGGTCGTCTTCGTCTGGTCCGTCGCGGGGATCAGGGCGGAGTGGATCGCGGTGCGGGCCAGGCCCGTCGTCGCCTGGCGCGGGCTCGCGCCGACGGCGAGCCAGCCCTCGACCTCCTCCCAGCGCTCGTCGACGGACTCGGTGAACCGTCGGCCCGCCAGGGTCGCGATCGTCATGGCGTTGCCGATGACGATGCCGCCGATCGCCAGGGCGTAGCGCGGCGTCAGGTCGACAGCACCGGTGGCGAAGTCGATCGCGAGGGTCGTGGCGATCCCGGCGCCCATCGCCCCGCTGACCAGCGCGAACCGTCCCCAGCTCCAGGTCAGGCGTCGAGCGGCGGTGAAGGCGGCGACCGTGAACATGACCACGAGCGCGAGGCCGACCCAGGCGGCGCTGGTGATCACGGTGCTCAGCACGAGGCTGATCGCGGCCAGCTGGGCCATCCCGCGCAGGATCGCGAACGCTGGTGCGAGCCGGTGCGGCGCGCGCGAGCCCCACAGCACGGCCACCGTCAGGGCCATCAGGGCGCTCACCCCGAGGGCCGTCGGGAGGACGTCCACCGGACCGGTCACCGCGCCAGGCTAGCGAGGTCGGACGGGCGCGGCGTCGCGCGCACCTGCGCGTTGGCGCCGGCTTGACATAGACCGAGAAGAACGACTGGATATGCGGAACAGTCGGCGTCGACGAGGGAGTCATCTCCGTGATCGAGGGGTTCACCTCCGAGCGAGATCGCATCGACGTCCACGTCGACGGCTCGGTGCTCCTCTCGCTTCATCTCGCGGCCGACGGCCCGGTCGCGGCGACGGGACTCGCCGGGGCCTCGGGCCCACGTCGAGGCGCGGCTGGTCCAGCCGCTCGTCGAGATCCTCGCCGTCGGGCACGGTCACGCCGTGGCCAACCACACCGGCTCGGCGACCGCCATCGGCGCGCGCCTGCGGTACCGCCGGCACGAGATCGACGCGCGGGACGGCGGCGCGCTGCTCGTCGTCGAGCAGCACGACCCGGTGACCGGGCTCACCGCGCACTCCTCCCTGTGGCTGCCGGCCTCGGCCGGGGGAGTCGAGTGCTGGACGAGCGTCGTGAACGAGGGTCCGGACGTCGTCTGGCTGCAGTCCGTCTCCTCCCTCATGATTGGCCAGCCGATCGGGGCCGTAGGCATCGCAGCGACCTCCTCGATCGAGGGCCGGAGCGACTGGCTCGGCGAGTTCCGCTGGATCTCGACCGGGCTCCGCTCGGCCACGGGGCTGGTTGACGTCGATCTCGCCGCGCACTACCGGCAGGACGCGCGTGGCGCGCGCACGATCGTCGGACGAGGGACGTGGTCCTCCGGTGAGCGGGTTCCCGCGGGAGTGCTCGCCGCCGGGGCGGATGGCCCCGCCCTCGCCTGGCAGGTGCGCCACAACGGGGGGTGGCGCGTCGAGCTGCGTGAGCGGCTCGGTCGCGAGGGCGACGGCGTCCTGGTGCTCGGCCTGTTCGGGCCGGGAGACGCCGACCACGGTTGGCTCGAGGGTCTGGAACCGGGCGACCTTCCGGTCCGTCCCCGTCTGCGTCGCGGGGTCGCCGCTTGGCAGCGAGGCGGCCGCGGCGTCGATGACCACGCTGCGCCGCGCGCTGCACGGGCCCCGTCGGGACGGCGCCCCGTACGTGGTGTTCAACGACTACATGAACACGCTCATGGGCGACCCGACGACGTCCACGCTGCTCCCGCTCATCGATGCGGCAGGCCGCGCCGGCGCCGAGGTCTTCTGCGTCGACGCCGGCTGGTACGACGACGGCGGCGACTGGTGGGACTCGGTGGGGCAGTGGGAGCCCTCGACGACCCGATTCCCCGACGGCGGCCTGGAGCGCGTCATGGCGGCCATCCGCTCCGCGGGGATGGCTCCCGGGCTGTGGCTGGAGCCCGAGGTCGTCGGGGTCCGGAGCCCGGTCGCCGAGCAGCTTCCTCCCGAGGCGTTCCTCCAGCGCCACGGGGTGCGCGTCGTCGAGCACGGGCGGTACCTGCTCGACCTGCGGCACCCCGCTGCCGTGGCGCACCTCGACGGCGTCGTCGATCGCCTCGTCGGCGACTTCGGGCTCGCCTACCTCAAGCTCGACTACAACGTGACTCCCGGTCCCGGGACCGACCGCGCCGCGAGCAGCGTCGGTGCGGGCCTGCTCGAGCACAACCGCGCACACCTGGCCTGGCTCGACGGTGTGCGCTCACGGCACCCGGGGCTGATGCTCGAGAACTGCGCCTCGGGCGGGATGCGGGCCGACGACGCGCTGCTCGCGCGCAGCGAGCTCCAGTCGACCTCCGACCAGCAGACCCCCCTGCTCTACCCGCCGATCGCCGCGGGGGCCCTGCTCGCCGTCCTTCCCGAGCAGGCCGCGAACTGGGCCTACCCGCAGGCCGCCATGAGCGACGAGGAGATCGCCTTCACCATGTGCACGGGTCTCGCCGGTCGCCTGTACCTCTCGGGCCGGCTCGACCTCATGGACGCCCGGCAGCTCGCCCTGGTCGCCGAGGGCGTCGCGCTCGCCAAGGAGTGGCGCGGGCACCTGCACGGCGCGGTCCCACGATGGCCGATCGGACTGCCCGGCTGGGAGGACCCGTGGGTCGCCTGCGGCACCTCCTCCGCGGCAGGGACGCTCGTCAGCGTCTGGTGGCGGGGCGGCGATCCCGACCCCGTCGACCTCGAGCTGCCGGCCGGCGAGGTCTCGGTGCTCTACCCCCGAGAACCCCCGTCGGGGTGGAACCTCAGCCGTGAGGCGGACGGACGGGTCCGCGTCCGGCCGACCTCGCCCGGCCCGCAGGCACGCGTGCTGCTGGTCACCCCTGGCCCGGCCGCGTCGACGGAGGGCCCGACCTGATCCCAGACCGCCACCAGGAAGCAGACCAGCCCAGGGACGCCATGACGCACCTCAGGAGTCACGACATGCACGAACGCCGGATCGCCCTGCTCAAGGAGTACATCCTCGGCTCCGCCGACCAGATGATGCGGGAGCCCGCCGGGATCCTCACGCACCCCTACACCGTCCCCACGAGCCCTGACTCGCAGTACTACTCGACGGAGCTCTGGGACTGGGACTCGTGGTTCCTCAGCGTCGCGCTGGGCCAGGTCGAGGCCGACACCGACAGCCGGGGTCGCTTCTTCGCCCAGGAGTCGGGTTGCATCCTCAACTTCCTCGAGCACACGGATGCCGACGGGGTGATGCCGATCATCCTCACCTTCGAGCGGGCGATCGGCCACGGGGACGCGACGGCCGCCGGCGGGTTCGCCGAGAACATGCACAAGCCGGTCGTCGCCCAGCACGCCGCGCTGCTGAGCCAGCGTCAGGGCAGCGCCGAGTGGGTCAGGCCCTTGCTCCCGGCCCTCACGCGCTTCCTCGAGCGGTACCGCTCGAGCCACATGCACGCCGAGACGGGCCTCGCGTACTGGCAGACGGACTTCGCGGTCGGCGTCGACAACGACCCCTCGCTGTACTACCGCCCGGACAAGTCCACCGGCTCGATCTACCTCAACTCCCTGCTGTACCGCGAGTTCCTCGCCTTCGGGTACCTCCTGGAGGAGCTCAACGACCTCAAGGCGGCGAACGTCTGGCGCGGCCGGGCGCAGGACCTGGCCGACGCGATCACCAGGCACTGCTGGGACGAGCGCGACGGCACCTACTACAGCGTCGACCTGGGCCTTCGCCCGATCGACGAGGACGACTGGCTCCACAGCGGTGCGCCGCGCCGCTGGTCCTCGCTGCTCCTGCGGGTCGACAACTGGTCGAGCTTCCTCCCGATGTGGGCCGGGATCGCCTCGCAGGAGCAGGCCGAGCGCATGGTCGAGCGCTACCGCGACGCCAGGACCTTCGGGGCGAACTTCGGCGTCCGGACGCTCTCGCGCCTGGAGAAGATGTACGACCTCCGGGCGAGCAACAACCCGTCCAACTGGCTCGGGCCGATCTGGGGCGTGAGCAACTACCTCGTCTTCCGCGGGCTGCTCAAGTACGGCTTCGAGGACGACGCGCGCGAGCTGGCCGAGAAGACGATCGCTCTCTTCGGCCGTGACCTCGAGGTGAACGGCGCCCTGCACGAGTACTACCACCCCGACAACGGAGAGCCCATCGTGACCAAGGGGTTCCAGAACTGGAACTTCCTGGTGCTCAACATGATCGCCCACCTGGAGGGGCGCGTGATGGTCTCGGAGTTCTGAGGGGAGCGACCGCTCACCACCACGCTCACCCGTTCTGGTGAGGACCGCTCACCCGCTCTCCTCCTAGCGTGCGCTTGGACGGCCGAACGGCCGTGGACCCGACAATGCCCTGGCCGGCGACCTGCGCACGAGGAGCCTCATGACCGCGACCGTCCACACCACGTCCGTGGCGACGAGGATCCCGATCGATACGCCGCAGAAGGGCGTGTCGACCGTCAGCCTGCTGCACCGGTCCCGACTCGCGCCGCGGGCCGTCCCCCTGAGAGGGCCCATCGGTGGCCTGCTCCCGATCACCTCGGCCCTGATGACGATGGTCGGCCTCAACCACGCGAGCTCCGCATGGTCCCTGGTCGCGACCGCCCCGACCTTCGTCGTGGAGCCCTGCGGTCCACTCTGGCCAGCGTTCAAGGGATCGGCGCCGTCCCCACTCCTTGCGGCCGTGCGCAGACTGGTTCACCGGACCGAGGTCGTCGCCGCATGAGCGCCCGGCCGCTCGGCCTGCGGGGCGAGGTCGGCTCCACGCGGACCGTCGCGGTCCTCGCGGTCCTCGCTCCCGTTCTCCTCGCCGCCTTCCTCGCTGCTCCGCGCTGGGTGGCGGCGGGTGCGACGGACGCGAGGTTCGTGGACCGGGAGACCTACGTCGGCGCGGTGCGCAGGGCCTTCGTCCAGTACTGGGGGACCGGCGAGCGTCGGTACTCGGCGGCTCTGGCGAGCGTCGTGGACTTCTGGTCCGTCTACCACGCGGCCAAGGCGGCGAGCGCCGCCCTGCTGCTCCTCGTGCTCGTCGGCCTGCTCGTTCACCTGTGCCGGACATTCCTGCGGGCAGGGGACCGCCGGTTCGTCGGGCGAGCGACCCTGGCAGTCGCGATCGCCTCGGTCTGGGTTCTCGCGATCGGCTCGCTGGTGGTCACGATGGCGAACGTCCAGGGCGCGAGCGCGCCGTTCGCTGCCCTGCTGCCGACGGTGACCGACGGGTCGCGCGACGCAGCCCTCGACCAGGTTCTCACTCAGGTCGAGCACGGTCTCGCGGCCGCGGCGGACACGGGTCCGGTCGAACCCCCGACGCTGGCGGCAATGGTCGACGACTTCACCCGGTTCCATCTGGCGATGGCCGAGATCGCCGCCATCGTGGTGGCGGCCTGCGTCACGCTCAGTGTGCTGCTCTGGAAGCGGTACGCACGGACAGCGGCCCAGGACCGGCGGGCGCGGCGGCTGATCGCAACCTTCGGCCTGCTCACTACCGTGTTCTCCCTCGTCATGCTGGTGATCGTCCTGGCGAACCTGAGCACCGCGGCCGACCCGGTCCCCGCCCTCCTGGACTTCGTCGCTGGTGGGTGGTGACGTCGAGGCTCGGAGGCTCCGTCACGTCGCGGGCTGCTCCGGGGCGACCGCGAGGTCGACGGCGCGCCGGAGAGGTCCCGACGACGTCCTGGAGGACGAGTGCCCGGCTCTCGGCCGGTGGCCACCCTGCCCTCACCAGGAGCGTCGACCAGGCTCACCGACTCCTCGTCGGTCACGGGGCGGCTCGGCCGTCCGTCGCGAACGAGCGACGGGCCTCGCGGCGTGTGGTGGGCAGGCGCACCCGGTCGCCGAGAGTGGGAATCGGGTCACAAGCCAGGCGGGTGCCCCGAGTGGGATTCGAAACCGTCCAGATGGTGAGATTCGGTTCCACGACTCAACCACGCAGGGCTCTGACCTGCGCAAACGTTGGGACCCTTCGGGACGTCTTGCGACGTCGAGAGCGGTCATGTCCCCATGGGGGACGCGATTTCGGGCCCTCAGACGACCCCCTTCGTGTCTCGTCTGACGGACGGCCGGGAGCGGTGGGCGCCCAGGGACCGGACGGTCGGGCCGAGCGCCGCGGCGTCGATCGGCTCGCGCGGCGGGGCGGGGGAGGGCGCCACGGTGGCGTCGGCCACGAGCGCGGCGACCTGCGCCTCGGTGAACCTGATCCGGCCCTTGCCGAGCCGCAGGTGCTCGACCTTGCCGTCGCGGACCCGTTGACGCACCCACCAGGACGTGGTGCCGAGGATGTCGGCGACCTCTTCGGGGCTGTAGGTGCGGGTGGGCAGCGGGGACGGGGCGTCGGTCATCAGATGCTCCTGGACATGCTGCGGCCCGGTGGGTCGGGCCGACGGACGGGTGGTTCGGGTCGCCGGACCCGCGGTTCGGCTTGGCGTAGGTGGGCCTGCTGGCGTGCGCGGAGCTGGTCGTCGCTGGGGATCGGGGTGGGGGTGGCGGGGTGGTAGGCCGCCCAGGTCTCGGTGGCGGTGAGCTCGGCGTGGGTGGTGGCGAGGATCCGTTCGAGGACCTCACGGCCGGTGGGTGGGGACGCGGCGTGGTGGACGGGGAGAGGCAGTCGTCGCCCACGGGTCGGTGACGACGTAGGTGCGGTTCGGTGCCGACCGCGGCTCATCGCGACGTAGAGGTCCTCGCGGGCCATGCCGGGCCCGGCGATGGTGTGGGACTGCGTCGACGGTCATGCCCTGGGAGCGGGCGGTGGTGGTCGGCGTAGCCGAGCTCGACGTGCTCGGCGACGTACGCGTGCGGGGAGCCGGACCGAAGCGCCGTCGGCGTCGGGAGCCGGCCGGGCTGAGAGCCGGGCGGACGCGCAGCGCCCCGTCGGGCTCGATCGCGGTGACGTCCCACAGGGCGCCGTTGCGCACGAACCCGTCCGCCGTGCGGCAGCCGGCGGTCGTTGTGGCGGGTCACGACCCGGTCGCCGACGGTCGGCCGTCAGGCCGTCGTGCAGGTCGATCCCGGCGCGCTCCACGGTCGCCCGACTGGATCGCCGTGGGCGCGGGCGAGGCGGTTGAGGTCACGCACGGTCCGGCTGTCGGCGGCCTGGAGGACGGCGACCTGGCCCTCGGCGTCGGGCCGCCGTGAAGCGCGTCGAGGGCGGCGTAGAGCATCTCCTCGCGGCTGCCGCCGGTGAACGCGCCGTGGGCCGGTCGTAGGCGTCCAGGGCTGCGGGGTGGGCGCGGCGCAGCTCGAGGCTGGCCCGGGCCTCCCAGGGCCGGCTGAACCGGAACAGCGAGGTGAGCTCGGCGGTCGGGCCGCGGCGGGCGAGCATCGCGAACCCGCCACCGGCGTCGACCGATCCGCGTTGCAGGTGGTCGCCGACGAGCAGCACCTTGGCCTCGGCGTCCCGGGCCTGGCAGACGAGCGCCGCGAGGGTCCGGGTGTCGGCCAGCGAGGCCTCGTCGACGATGACCAGGTCTGCCCTGGCCTGAGCGCGCCAGCGGCTCCTGCTCGGCCTGGGCGTTCCACCAGACTGCCGGCGCTCGGCGGCGCGTCCCGGTCGCCGTCGGCGGCTGGTGCTCTGTTCAGGGCCCGGACGGCCGTCGACGAACGCGACGGCGCGTTGCGCGGCGCCGTCGCCGGTGGACTCGTGCAGCCACTTCGCGGTGGTCTCGCACGGCACGCCCAGAGCGCCGCGCTGCAGGGTGTGCGCGGCCGGCGCGGACGGCGCCAGCGCCGACGACGGGACCGCACGTAGCTGCTGCCAGATGGTGGCCAGCGCTGAGGGTCGTGGTCTTGCCCGTCCCGGCCGGGCCCGACCAGCACGTCGAGCAGGGCTCCGAGGCCAGGATCGCCCGGACGGCGTCGCGCTGATCGGCGACCAGTGACCGGCCGACGTCGGGGCTCGTGCTCGATCCGCGTCGGCCCAGCCACGCGGCGCGGGTGATGAACGGCGAAGCCCTGGTCTCGGCGGCGTCGACCAGGACACGCTCGGCGGCGAGCAGCTCGACCGAGGTGTACAGCGACTCACCGATGCGTCGGTCGCCGGGCTCGCGGGAGTCGTCCAGGTGCACGCACCTGGCGGCGGCGTCCTGGGTGAGCTCGCCCAGGAACTGGTGGCGTTGCCGGGGCGAGGCCATCCGCAACGTCTTGGTCGACCCGGGCCGCGGCCGCACCCAGATTCCACTCCGACCACACCGACCGGCGCTCGGCGGCGTCGTCGAGCATCTGGGCGACGAACGCCTCACGCACCAGCGGCCCGACGTCGGCGGCGCGCAGCCCGCGCTGGTAGTCCCCGGTCAGGGCCCGCGCGGCCAGGTCGTGCGGCTCGCGCGCCGGTGAGCGCGCGTGCGCGGTTGGCCCACGTCGGTGAACAGCTCCGCCAGTGGGCGGAGCACCTTGGCCGGCCGGGTCGCCCGGGTCAGGTGCTCCCTGGCGTGGATGGTCTCCACCCGGGAGGGACCGCGCCCGCGCTTGTCGCGGAAGTCCTGCGTCCAGTCGAGCTCGGCTTCGTGGATCTGGTCGGCACGGGAGGAGAACGCGCCGGATCAGGGTGTCGTCGATGCCGTCGATCTCGAACGCGTCGTTGCGGTCGGCGCCGCGTGCGCGGTGGGACCAGGTCACGCCGCAGGCGCTGGTGCAGCTCGTCGGCGAGCAACCCGTCATACAGCTCGGAGACGGTCACCGTGGAGGCGTGCACCGTCTTGCCGTCCAGCGCTCGCCAGACTCCGTCCGGGCCCTGCACCTTGTTGGCCAGCACCACATGGGTGTGCAGCCCCGGGTCACCGGCCCGGGTGTCCCAGTGGTCGAATGCCGCCGCGACCATGCCCTGGGTGCGGACCTGGCGGAGCCCGGCCGCGCCGACCCTCGTGCGCACCACCTGGTCCTCGACGAACGTCAACGACTGAGACACCGCGGCGTGGTGGGCGGCCAGGACGCCGGCCCTGGTGCGCTCATCACCCAGCGCCCAGACCACTGCGGCGGACTTGGGCACCGTGAACGTCAGGTCGTACCCGACCACCGGGCGCGTCCTGAGGTCGGTGTAGGACCGGCCCAGCGGCCGGCCGGTCAGCGGGTCGTGGCCGTCGCGGAACACCGCGACCATCCCGGCCTCGGGCACCACGTCACCGGTGCGCACCCGGGCGCCGGTATCCCCGAGCCCGCGCAGACCTGCGCCGACCCACCGGCCCGGCGGGGTTCCGGTGGCCTCGTAGTAGGCGACCAGCGACTCACGAGCCCCGACCCTGCCGTCCCCGACGGCCACCTGCCGGGTCAGGTAGGCGTAGCCGTCACCGGCGAGCAACTTGTGCATCCCCACCACCGGCGCCCACCTCCTCTCGGCTACGTCGTCCCCGCGACAGGGAGCGCGGCGACTGCGCACCTGGCCCTGCGCCTACCACCCGACCGGTCGCGTGCCCTCAAGACCGAAAGCGCGCAAGCCGGGCCCGGCGGTCGGGAACATGCACAAGCGCCCCTACATGTACGAGTGCGGGAGAACGCCCAACATGGGGGGGACGCCCCGAATCCAGGTCGCCGGCCGTGCGTCGAGCCGGGGGGACGACCCTGGGGAGGGGGGGGACGAGGCTGCGCCACAGACGGTGCGCAGCCGCCAGGATCGTGGACGTGACATATCGGTACCAGTATGATCGGCGCATGGATGCGGCCACGTTGATCCGGGCGAACCGGGAGCGTGCTGGGCTCACCCAGCACGCTCTGGCGGCGCGTGCAGGAACCTCGCAGCCAGCGGTCTCCCGGTACGAGTCGGGTGCCGCCTCACCGTCGGTGCAGACGCTGGACCGGTTGCTGGCCGTGATGGGAGTCAGACTCGAGCTGTCGGTGGCCGACGCGCCGCGCCGCCTGGACGTGCGCACTCCGCGGATGGCGAACCTGCGCGGGCACCGCGAGCAGATCCTGAAGGTCGCCCAACGGCACGGGGCCAGCAACGTGCGGGTGTTCGGCTCGGTGGCCCGAGGCCAGGACGGGCCGGGCTCTGACGTGGACCTGCTGGTCGACCTGGACGTCCGCTCGCGCGGGCTGCTGCCGCTGGCCGCGATCGCCGACGAGCTGTCCGCCCTGCTCGGCGAGCGGGTCGACGTGGCGCCCGCCGGCGCGCTGGCGCCCCACGTGGCTGAATCCGCGCTCGGCGAGGCGGTGCCCCTGTGACCCGCACCGACGCCGAGCGCCTGCGCGACATCCTGGTCGCGGTCGACGCGATCACCCGGGCTGAAGCGACCGCCTCGCGCCACCCGGACGACCGTGACGTCGTCGACGCCACCCTGGCCGCCGTCCAGTTCCACGTCTTCACCATCGGCGAAGCGGTCAAGGCGCTACCCCGGGAGCTGACCGAGCGCCGACCCGACGTCCCCTGGTCCGACATCGCCCGCATGCGCGACCTGATCGGCCATCACTACTACAAGCTCGACTCCGAGATCGTGCGCGCCACCGTCGGCCGACCCCTTACTGCTCTCCACAACGCCTGCCAGAGCCTGCTCGCTGACCTCGACCGCGAACCCTGACCCATCCGCGCACGACGACCCGGAACTGAACACCACACGCAGCCATACTCTTCTTGCACTTCGTGCCGACGGCGCCGGTTCGGGCCGCGGCGGCCGGTGCGTCAGGGGTGCTATCGCGGCCCCTGGTGGCCGCCGAACAGGGCGCTGTCGGTGTCCGCTCATGCCGATGTGCGGATGGCCCGCGAGGGCGAGGACTGCGTCAGTCTCGGCCTGGACGACGGGAACGGCGGCTGGTACACGGTGTCGGCTCGGCGGCTCGGCGTCCGTTCAGAGCATCACGACGCGGCCGTTCTCCATGTGGGACCACAGAACACCGCGGCCGCCCGTCTTCGCCTGTTCCAGCGTCCACAGGCGCAATGTCGGGTCTCGTGGCGTGGTGTCCTCGACCAGGATCGCCCACCGGTCCGGGGCGTAGAAGTCCTCCTCGAAGGGACGCAAGCCGAACGACCCCGCAGCGGCAGCAAGATGGTCGTGCGTGAACCGGTCGGCCACCCGACGGGCGGTGTAGTCGGTCGGATCAGGGAACGGGGTCCCGGTGACCGGCTCGATGAACTCCCACCTGGAGGAGTCGGTCACCCGCACGCCCAGGCCGGGGTCCTTCTCCCCCGCACGTCGCGGGAGCAGTGGAACGCGCCCGGCTTGCGCGTGACGACGATGGCGCAGCTACAGCCCGGCGACCTCGTCTTCTTCGCGGACGACCTCGGCGACCCGTCGACCATCTTCCACGTGGCGATGTCGCTGGGCGGCGACGGCCATGATCGAGGCCCCCCAGAAGGGCGACGTCGTGAAGATCGAGCAGCGGGTCTCTGCAGAACCTCGTACTGGGCGCCCAAGTTCATCGGCGGGCTACGCCTCGACGCCTGAGCTAGTAGAGCGCGACCTGGGTGAAGATCGAATACTCGGTGTAGGCGGTCGCAGTCTTCGTGAATGGCGGCAGGTCGCCACCCAGCGAGCTCACGCACACGGCGACCTGCTCAACGCCGTTTTCGTTGAGAACCTGGTAGTCGTACTCGGAAGGCATCCAATCGTCGAGCGGCCAACCGGGCGTCGAGATTGACCCCTCACGCATCGCAACCGCGTCTTCTAGGGGCACGAACGCTGCAGAGGAGTACGCCGCGGGGTCAGCTCCCGAGACCTGAGAGCACTGCGCAGTTGCGGCGGCGTCGATACCGAGACCATCAAGGTAGGCGCCGATCTCCACACCGGTCATTTCTGCATACGGGGACGCTGCTTCTGTGGGTGGCGCTTCCGGCTCGCTCGTCGCTGCGGGCTCCGGCTCCGTGGTTTCCACAGGGCTGGATGGGGGTTCAGACGCCGCGGGCGCCCGGGTGGTTGCCGTGTTCGGCGTTGATGTCGGGGAGGCGGTCTGAGCGGCACATCCCCCGAGAGCGACGGCCAGGGCGACTGCGGACGCCAGCGCGGCGATGAGGCGGTCCGGGTGCATGGGAGCGTTCATCCGTCATCCTCCGGTCGGGCGGCGGCCTGCGGGTCGGGTCACCGCCGTGGTTGGATTGATTATCGCAGAACCGGAAGTCCGGCGTGCGTGGGGTGCCGACCGACGCCGAGAATGTGATCGAGGCCACACGACAACGTTGTCTGTGCGGCATTCCGTGGCAGCCTGGACCACGTGGCGCTACTTGGCCATCGGCGAGGGGCGCATGAGCTGGCCAGTTCGACCATGGCGGGCTCAGCGCACTCGCCGGTCCCTGGGCCGTGTTTGCCTTCGCCAGTGCCCCAAGTAATGTGAAGAGCCTGCGCCGTCCTACCGGTTGCCAGAGGGGCACGAGATGCGAAGTGACCGCTTTCCTGCAGTGCGTCCAGTCGTCTTCGACGCTCCTGGTGCACTCCTGGAACTCGTGTACGCCCGGGCCGCGCTCGGCCTCGCCGTGTTCCCCGACATGCCTCAGGTGTGGTCGCCGCCCGAACCTCAAATTGCCCCTCAGGGTGCAACCGAGCGTTGGACAGCCCTTTTCGACGCCGCCGCGGGGCTGTCAACCTCAGACACGGGACGGCCCCCACCCTCGTGGCTCACGACCGACGACGCTGAGGCCGTCGACGTCGACGACGCGAGGGCCTGGCTCCGACAGCAACGACCCATCCTCATCGAGTCGGCGCTCATGGTTAACGAGGGGAACGTGCCCCGGATCACCAAGAGGGCGGAGTCCCTGCAGCAGACAACGATCGATCGGGTGGCGGTCCTACCCCTGGATGGGCACTACGGAGCCCGCCCGTCGAACGCGACCTTGATCGTCTCCCTCGTGACGTTCCTGGACGACGACGCCTGGAACTCGACGCTCGCGCGACTCACGTAGGCACTGAACACCGGAGGGCGCCGACCCGGACCGCGACGCGGTCACCGTGCGGCGCTGGTAGTGGACCGGCAATGAGCTTCTCCGTGCCGGCAAGATCGCCGAGCCCCTGCCGTACCACTCGCGGACCGGCCGCCGCCGTACCCGTTGACGGAGACTGCCGTCGCAGCCCTCGACCTTGGCCGCAGGAGGACCGCTCCCGGAACTCCGGGTCGACGCCCGCTTATCGGCGCGAGCGCGGACTGCGGCAGATGCGGGCGAGCGTAGCCGCCCTCAACGCGGCTACCGTGCAACGTCGTGCCGCCTTGCCGGTCGGCGGCAGCCGGCCGACCGGCGATCTGGAGTCCCTGGACGCCATTGACATGACTCCCAGGCCGGTCGTAGCGTCCTTGCGGCGGGAGACTTGGGATCTCTGGTCGTCTGATCGGAGGCGCCCCCGCATTTCACCAGGGGGCAAGATGAAACTGATCCGTTCGGTGCGCGTGCGAGGCCGCTTCGCGAGTCTCGGAGCGACAGCCGTGGCGCTCCTGACGCTCGCCCTTGCTCAGCCTGCGGCAGCAGCGTGTGTGACGACCTCGTCGGATTCCTCAGCGGTCACGCAGACCTCATCGACACCCATTGCGACTATCGGCGGCATCGTTACGCCGCAGATGATCACGTGGACGCCATACGACTACGCGAAGATCACGTCGTCTAGCAATTGCATTGCCCGAATGAATTGGCTCAAGGGTGTCGGGCCCGACATCACTCACTGGAAGTGTGAGAGTTTCACCATTCCGGGATGTCCTCCAAAGGTGTACTGGATGGTCATGGTCGGCACCAACGGCATCTGACGTTGCACCGTCTCACCATGGCAGTGGTCCCCGGCAGCGCGGTCGTCGCCTCGGGCCTACCGTTTATGCTCGAGGGGAAGCCCGGGCTGCTTCTTGAGCACGAACGCCACAGCACGGACCAGGTCCCTTCGTTCGACATTTCTTACGCCACCCGGATCGAGAACGCCTCGGGCCACTCACTGCCAGACGGGCCGGTTGTAGTCCAGGGCACCTGGGACGGCGACGGACTGGTGGTGCAGCAGTGGGAGGCGATCGCCCCGTCCCCGCGACGGAGCGACCCGGCGCCGCGCGCAGCCGCCAGCGCGCCAGTCATCCCGGAACTGGTCCAGCGAGTCGTGGACCACCTGCGCTTCGCAGGCCAGGTCGTCACTTGGACCACGGTCTTCGTCTCCGAAGGCGCCGTCGCGACGGTGTGCGTCTACGACCTCCACACTGCCGAGGCGGCCATCGCACACCTTCCTGCCGCCCCCGTGCGTCTCGTAGCGAGCCGATGGACTCGCACCCAGCTCCGCGCAGCCAGGAACCTGGGGCGATCGGTACCGCTCGAGCTGCTCCTGTCATTCGGGGAGAACACCACACCCGACGTCCAGGCCCTGATCACTCTCACCATCAAGTACATGTCACCCGATTTCGAGCGCCTCCTCAGGTCCACACCCGGCCCGATCAGTGTCGAGACCCTGATCACCGCACGCTGAGGCCGGATCGGAGCCGACACGGTCTCGGGTGCGACCACGACGCGAACTCGACGATTGGCAGCCCTACGTACGCCTGGTCGCACCAACCCCGTTGTACATCGCAAGGCAGCCCACCGGTTGAGGCGCGAAGTTCGGCATCCGCGTACCAGTGTCCGTCCGGGCCCAGATCGCCCGGATCGGCACCGAACTCGTCGGCTACACCGAGTGATTGCGGGGGTTCGCGATCCACCCGCCGCATCCGCTCATCGGCATGAGCGGATGGGTGATGGCCGCGCGAGGTGATCGCCTGGTGTGGCTCGGCGGGCGGCTCCAGGCCGGGGCGCGTACGCCTGGTGTCAGTCATCTTCGATGAGGAGTTCGACGCCCACCACAGGCAGTAGTGGGGTGAATCGGGTGGAAGTGATCCCCGGTTCTCCCCACGCTGCTTTCGTTAGATAGGCAACGGCAGCAGCGGTGTTCTCTGCCGGCGGGGCGTGGGGAGGATTCGGGATGGATGCCGATGTTCGGCGCGGCCTCGTTGCCATCGACGAGCTGCTGGCCGAGGCTCTCGGACGGCTCGAGGCGGCCCGCGAAGACGCGGGCAAGTGGGGGGCGGTTGTCCCGTCTGTCGCACCTGACGCAGTGATCGGTGGTGGCCTGTCTGGGGGCCAGCTGGCGGCGGCCCTGGGGGAGTGGTGCGACATCGACGATGGCACCGGCTCAGTCGCGGGTCCATCGAGGGCTGTCGAGCGGTGCTCGCGCGGTCGGAGCGGGGAGTTCGACGACCGGACTGCGACTCGATCCGGTCGCCCCGGGGCCTGGCTCGACATCGACCGCACGCAGGCTGGCCAGACGTCTTGATAGACCGCACGCAGGAGGTTTCCATGTCCAACGTCGGGTTCCCTGGCTCCGAACGTCCTGCGTTCGTGACCGTCGCGGAGGTGGCGGCCGAGTTGCGCGTCACCCAGCGGTTTGTTCGGCACATGATCGCCACCGGTGATCTGCGTGCGGTGAAGGTCGGGTCCAGGATCGTGCGTATCCGCCACGACGACGTCGAGGCACTCATCAAGCCGATCGGCGGCGTGGCGTAGCCCGACGCGGCGAGGAGACGGTGCGGCGGTCACTGCCGCTAAACCCGACGCCATCGTCGGTGCGCGGTCCTCCTCTTGCCCCGACCAACACAGGACAGACGGGCCCAAGGCGCTTGCCGCACGGCGCCCACGCCGGCAGCGACCTCGACTCCGGCCGCGGACTGCAGCCCGTCCTACCCGGACGCGTGCATCGCGCCACCCATCCGACCTCGATTGCTGCGTGATCTCGGACGAGAGCCTCCGGGTCACCGGTGGGGATCGCCACGTGTTCGACAGCGACGGCGACGGGATCTGCTGCGAGAGGTAGGAACCTACGAGCTCGGCAGTTGGCGGTCAGTCCTAGAGTTTGTGCATGTCCGACTGTCGACCTGACGCGGTCGACGCCTTGGCTATGGAGCGGATCTGCCCTGAGACCGACCGCGGTTGGCTCTGGTACTGCGACGAGCACGACACGCACGGCAACGCCGACTCACAGCTAGAGGCCGAGCACATGGCACGTGCGCACACCGACTACTTCGCCCGCGAAGGACGCCGTGCCGAGGAACCGTGCGAGCCCGTCGTCTGGCGGCGGGCACCCAACGAGCGGATCGGCCCGCGCATCGGGTAGGGACTTCGCGAGTCGCCGAGCGTGGGCGACACGTCCCCGGAGGGGGTGGATCCGACCACTCCCGGCAGCTGCCGCCGGCGCCGGAAAGCGCCCCGCGGCACGCATGATCATCTCACTATGACACGTATATGACACGTGATCTTGTTCTAGTGCTCTGACCTGCACAAACGTAGTGCCCCGAGTGGGATTCGAACCCACACTGGATCGGGTTTGAGCCGAACGCCTCTGCCGGTTGGGCTATCGGGGCACTGCCGGCCATGGTCACAGCCCGGGAAGACCTCGTCCTGGGCGGCGTGACCGTCGAGCCGACGTCAGCGATAGGCTACCGCCCGTGACGAAGAAGGATGCCGCGGCCGCCGACGATGCGCCCACCACGCCCCTGCTTGACCTTCCCGAGCTGTTGGAGGTCCCGGACGAGGCACCGGCCCCTGCCGGGCGCCCGGCGCGACGCGCCGTCGTCGCCGAGGACGAGGGCCTCATCCGGATGGACGTCATCGAGACGCTCCGCGAGGCAGGGTTCGAGGTCGTGGGCGAGGCCGGGGACGGCGAGACCGCCGTCGCCCTGGCGCTCGAGCTGCGCCCCGACGTCGTCGTGATGGACGTCAAGATGCCGATCATGGACGGCATCACCGCCGCCGAGAAGATCAGCAAGGCGCATGCCGCGCCGGTCGTCCTGCTCACGGCGTTCTCCCAGGCAGAGCTCGTCGAGCGGGCGAGCGACGCCGGCGCGATGGCCTACGTCGTCAAGCCCTTCACCCCGGGCGACCTGCTCCCGGCCGTCGAGATCGCGATCTCCCGCTACCGCCAGATCGCCGCCCTCGAGGACGAGATCGCCGACCTCGGCGAGCGGTTCGAGACGCGTAAGCGCGTGGACCGCGCCAAGGGCCTGCTCATGACGAAGATGGGCCTGACCGAGCCGGAGTCCTTCCGGTGGATCCAGAAGACGTCGATGGATCGTCGCCTCACGATGCGCGAGGTGGCGGACGCCGTCATCGAGCAGGTCGGCAACGGCTCCTGATCGACCCGACGGATCGTCAGCCATGGGCTGACCACCCGGTGCACTGCGAACGGCCCCCGGCTCCGGCCGGGGGCCGTTCGTGCTCCCCGACTGGTCCCGGGACGTCTTTTCCCCGAGCTCCCGTGCGTATCTCCGCAGGTCACAACTCGGCAACATCCTCATCGTGATACGCCCCATGTCACGCATTGGACACACTGCAGGGCTAGCGTGGCGCCCACTACACCTCCTCTGGGACGTTCGTCCCAGAGGGGACCGTGCTCATCGGAGGGGTCTCACCAATGAAGAGTTCCACCCACGCAGTTCGCGCCGCGGCGCTGGCCGGCGCCGTCGCGCTCGCTCTGACGGCCTGTTCGAGCAGTGACTCGGGCAGCGGGACCACGGAGTCCGCCACCGGCGGGACCGACGCGGCCGCGGGTCTGAAGATCGGCTCGATCCTGCCGCAGACCGGCTCGCTCGCCTTCCTCGGCCCGCCCGAGATCGCCGGCGTCAACCTGGCCGTCAAGGAGATCAACGACGCCGGTGGTGTCCTCGGCTCGCGACGTCGAGCACATCGCGCTCGACTCGTCCGACGGCGACCACGCCGAGGTCGCGACGCAGTCGGCGACGGACCTCATCAGCCAGAAGGTCTCGGTCATCATCGGTGCCGCGTCCTCCGCCGTGACGCGCAACATCGTCGACGACATCACGAACGCGAAGATCGTCCAGATCTCGCCGGCCAACACCGCGACCGACCTCTCCGGGCGCTCGCCGTTCTACTTCCGCACCGCCCCGCCGGACACGGTCCAGGGCTCCGCGCTCGGCAACCTGATCCTCGGTGACGGCGTGACCAAGCTCGGCATCCTCGTCTTCAACGAGGACTACGGCACCTCGCTGCGCGACGTCGTCGAGAAGACGATCGAGGACGCGGGCGGCGAGATCACCTACGGCAAGGCCGGCCAGGAGTTCGACCCGACGGCCACCTCCTTCGCCGACGCGGTGACCGCCGTCATGGCCACCTCGCCCGACGCGATCGCGATCATCGCGTTCGACCAGACGAAGTCCATCGTCCCCGAGCTCGCGGGCGCCGGCTTCGACACCTCGAAGCTGTACCTGGTCGACGGCAACACGTCCGACTACAGCAAGGACCTCGCCGAGGGCACCCTCGCCGGGGCCCAGGGCACCATCCCGGGCGCCTACCCCGACGACGCGTTCCAGACGCGTCTGAAGGGGATCGACCCCTCGCTGAAGGACTACTCCTACGGCCCCGAGTCGTACGACGCCGTCATGCTCGCGGCACTCGCTGCCGTCAAGGGCGGGGCGACGGACGGCGAGACCATCCAGGCCAACATGGCTGCGGTCTCCGGCGCGAACGGTGGCACGGAGTGCACCGGCTTCGAGGAGTGCGCCAAGCTCATCGCCGACGGCGAGGAGATCGACTACAAGGCCGTCTCGGGCGCCGGGCCGTTCAACGACAAGAACGACCCGTCGTCGGCCTTCATCGGCATCTACAAGTACAACGCCGACAACACGTACACCTGGATCAAGGCGGAGCAGGGCAACGCCTGATCCGACCTGAGCCCTGCGGGGCTCGCTGAACGCCTCGAAGGCCCGGTGGGACAGTCCGGTCCCACCGGGCCTTCGTCATGCCCGCAGCGCGCCCGGTGGCAGGCGTGGGCGACCGGGCGGTGCGTGGGCGACCGTCGTCGCGCGACGCGCCATCCCGGGCATGGCGCCCACCACGGACTACGGGCGCCCACCTCGCACCATGGGGCCCTTCGCGCACGGCGGGGCCCACCACGCACGACAAGGCCCACCACGCACGACAGGGCCCACCGCGCACGACGACGGGGGCACCACCTCGCGGTGGTGCCCCCGTCGTCGTGCGGGTCAGTCCTGTGCTGCGGCGTCCTTCTCGGCGGCCTCGACGTCCGTCGCCAGGGTGCCGAGGTACAGCTCGATCACCTTGGGGTCGTTCATCAGCTCGCGACCGGGTCCGGAGTACGCGTTGGTGCCCTGGTCGAGCACGTAGCCGCGGTCGCAGATCTGCAGGGCGCGACGCGCGTTCTGCTCGACGATGATGATCGAGACGCCGGCCTTGTTGATCCGCCTGGTCCGCAGGAACGCCTCGTCCTGCCGGACGGGGGACAGGCCGGCGGACGGCTCGTCGAGCAGCAGGACGGACGGACGCATCATGAGCGCCCTGGCCATCGCGACCATCTGACGTTCACCGCCCGAGAGCGAACCGGCACGCTGCTTGCGGCGGTCGCCGAGCGTCGGGAAGATCTCCACGACCTCGTCGAAGCGTTCGGAGAACGTCTTGTGGGCCTGGAACGAGCCCATCTGGAGGTTCTCCTCGATCGTCAGCGAGGGGAAGACGTTGTTGTTCTGCGGGACGAAGCCCACGCCGCGGCGCACGAGGCTGTCGGCGCGGTGGTTGGTGATCGTCCTCCCCGTGCAGCGTGACGGAGCCGGAGCGGACGTCGACGAGGCCGAAGAGGGCCTTGAGCAGCGTCGACTTCCCCGCCCCGTTGGGACCGATGATGCCGATGAGCTCGCCCGGGTACAGGTCGAGGTTGCAGCCGTTGAGGATGTTGACACCCGGCAGGTAGCCGGCGACGACGTCCGCGGCGCGCAGCAGCGGCTCACCCGTCGGGGTCGGCCTGGTGGCGTGGGCGGTGGCGGTCACTTGTCCTCCTCCGGGCCGGTGGCGGCCACGTCGGCAGCGGCGTCGGGCTCGTCGAGGAGCGAGTCGTCACCCAGGTCGGTGTCGTGGTGGGCGCCGAGGTAGGCGTCGATCACGGCGGGGTCGTTCATCACGGTCGTCGGCGGGCCCTCGGCAACGTTGCGCCCCTCGGCCATCACGACGACCCAGTCCGAGATGTGCCGGACCATGTGCATGTCGTGCTCGACGAACAGCACGGTCATGCCCTCGTCGCGCAGGCCCTGGATGTGGCCGAGCAGCGACTGCGTCAGCGCGGGGTTCACCCCGGCCATCGGCTCGTCGAGCATGATCATGGTCGGCTTCGTCATCAGCGCACGCGCCATCTCGAGCAGCTTGCGCTGCCCACCGGAGAGGCTGCCGGCGAAGTCGTCCTTCTTCTCGAGGAGCTTGAACCGGGCGAGGAGCTCCTCGGCCTGCTCGGTGATCTCCTTCTCGCGCTTGCGCCACATCCCGGGGACGAGCGCGCGCATGATGTTCTCGCCGGACTGGTCGACGGCGCCGAGGCGCATGTTCTCGATGACCGTCATGCGGTTGAGCGCCTTGGTCAGCTGGAACGTGCGCACCATCCCGGAGCGCGCGACCTTCGCGGCGGAGACCCCGGACAGCGATCGTCCCTCGAAGGACCACGTGCCGTGGCTCGGCTGGTCGAAACCGGTGAGCAGGTTGAAGAGCGTCGTCTTCCCTGCACCGTTCGGACCGATCAGCGCGGTGATGACGCCGCGCTGGATCTCCAGGTGCTCGACGTTCGACGGCCGTCATGCCGCCGAAGCGACGAAGGACGCCGTCGGCGACGACGATCGGGTCGGGCTTGGGAGCGCCGGGCCGGTGCGGGACCCCGGCCAGTGCGGCCGCGGCGGGGGAGAGGGTCGTGGGCTCAGTGGGCATTGATCGCCAGCTCCTTCTTGTCTCCCATGATCCCTTGTGGTCGGAAGATGACCAGGAGCATGAGGGTCAGGCCGACAAGGACCCAGCCGAGCATCGCGATCTGCTCCGTCTTGAGGACCGTGTCAGGGATCACCTCGCGCAGCACGCTGGTGACGAACATGAGGATGGTCCACAGGAGCACCGAGCCGAGGACGGGTCCGAAGACGGTCGCGGCGCCGCCGAGCAGCAGGATCGTCCAGACGTAGAACGTCATCGGACGGCCCATCGAGTCCGGTTGGACGGCACGGGGGAGGACGTACAGGATCCCGGCGAGCGCACCGAAGAGGCCGCCGAGGACGAGCGCCTGCATCTTGTAGGAGTAGACGTTCTTGCCGAGCGAGCGCAGGGCGTCCTCGTCCTCACGGACGCCCTTGAGCACGCGGCCCCAGGGGCTCCGCGTCCAGCGCCAGACGAGGTACAGCGCGAGGGCGACGAGCAGCCACCCGACGATGCGGATCCACCAGCTGTTGGACAGCGAGTTCGAGTACTCGAAGGGGCCGATCTGGGTGCGCCCGTCACCGAGCGGAGAGAGCGCCTGGAACGAGGACTTGAAGCCGTCGCCGGCGATGCCCGCATTGCCGCCCGTCAGCCAGGTCAGCGAGGTGGAGCGCCCGACGATCCGGACGATCTCCGCGGCCGCGATCGTGACGATGGCGAGGTAGTCGCCGCGCAGCTTCAGCGTCGGGATCCCGAGGATCAGCCCGAAGATCGTGGCAGCGGCGAGCGCCACGAGGATCGACGCCCAGATCGGCCAGCCGGCCGTCGCGCTGATCGCGAAGCCGTAGGCGCCCAGGAGCATGAAGCCCGCCTGGCCCATGTTGAGCAGGCCGGTGAGCCCGAAGTGGACGTTGAGGCCGATCGCCGCGAGGGCGTAGGCGGCCGTCGTCGGCGCGAAGGCCTCGCCCGCGACGTTGGTGAGAATGCGTGTCCAGTCCATGAGGGCTCCTTCAGCCGATCCGCTCGGCGCGGCCCAGGATGCCCTGGGGTCGCACGAGCAGGACGAAGATCAGGATGAGCAGCGCGCCGGCGTAGCGCATGTCGGAGGGGATGAGGAGGCTCGACATCTCGGCGACCAGGCCGATGACGATCGAGCCGGCGAGGGCGCCGTACGCCGTGCCCAGCCCTCCGAGCGTGACCGCGGCGAACATGAGGAGCAGGATCGTGCCGCCCATGTTCCAGCTGGTCGAGTTGAAGTACAGCGCGATGAGCACGCCGCCGAGCGCGGCCAGGCCGGCTCCGAGGGTCCACACGAGCCGGATGATCTGCTCGACGCCGATCCCGCTCGCCGAGGCGAGCGCGGGGTTGTCGGAGACGGCGCGCGTAGCCCGTCCCGTCCGGGTGGCGGTGAGGAAGTAGGCGACGCCGACGAGGGTCGCGATCGCGATCACCCCGGAGATCAGCGACTGCTCCGAGATGATCACGGGCCCGATCTGCACCGGGACCGGGTTGGCGATCACGACGCGGAGGCGGCCGCCGCCGAAGAAGAACTGGAATCCGTACTGCAGCACCATCGACAGACCGATCGTGACGATCATCTGCTGCGTGTTGCCGATCCGACGCTTGCGCAGCCGGTGCCAGATGCCCCAGTCCTGGAGCCAGCCCGAGGCGGCTCCGGCGATCACCGCGGCGAGCGCGGCGACGATCAGCGGCAGGTGGAAGGTCTGGGTGCCGACGTAGGCGAGGATCGCCCCGAGCGTCACCTGCTCGCCGTGCGCGAAGTTCGACAGGCCCGTCGTCCCGTAGAGCAGGGAGAGCCCGACGGAGGCGAGCGCGAGGAGCAGCCCGAAGATGAGGCCGTTGACGGCCTGCTGGGCGACCTTCGACGTGCTGCCGGCGATGGCGGGCGCCGTGTCGTCCCCCGTCGCAGAGGGGCTCGGCGTCTGGCTCGCGCCGTCCGTCGCGCCGCCGGCGGCGGCACCGAGCGGGAACAGGGCCGCCTTGGTCGAGCCCAGCTCGACGGCGACCGTCCGCGGGTTCGCGTCGGGGTCACGGAGCGACTCGCCGGCCGGCAGGGTCGCGGGGTCGACCGCGACGGCGAACTCACCCGACTCGGCGACCGAGATCGACCAGGTGCCGTCGGCTCCGGTGACGGTCGAGAGGTCCTCGCCGTTGCCGGTCGCGGTCACCGTCACGCCTGCCGCCGGCTCACCTCCCGCCGTGCGGATCGTCCCGATGAGGCAGGCGTTGGACGAGGTCGCGACGCAGGGACCTTCGGCAGCGCCCGCCGGCGGGCCCGCGACGACGAGCCCTCCTGCTGCGGTGAGCACCACGGCGAGGAGCCGGAGCGCGCGCGAACGTAGGGTCCGTGCCTGGACTGGGGGGGCCGTGCGCTGCACTGGGGCCTCCGTCGTGACGTGCGCTCTCGCGCTCTTCGTCGACCACGCGACGCTGCGTGATCGTTCCGGCGTGCCTGGGTGCCGGGCTCTGGCGACCTTAGGCAATCCGTGTGTCGAACGGATTTCGTCCGACCGCTGGACACGTGGTCGCGCGAGGCCTCACCTTCGCAGGCGAGGCCGTCTCCTGCCAACCGGACGGGCCCTACCAGGGGCGCGCGCGGCCACCGGCGGCGTGCGCACTGGGGAGCGGTCGCCTCGCCTGCGGGGGCTGAGGAGTGCGCGGGCACCGGAGAGCGCGGCCCGTTCGGCCCGGCCGCGCAGCGGGCGAACGGGTGAACTTTCGGGTGACTTCCGCCCGAGCCTCCGGACCGTTATGTTTTCGTCATCCGGTCGCTGCCGTCCCCCCACGGCGAAGTGCACCGTGTGGTCGAAGGGAGTCGGCCGTGCGTCCTACCGAGGTGTCGGCGGCGATCCCGTCGGATCTCGAGGAGCTCGCGGAGGTGTGTCTCGCTGCACGCGACGAGTCCTCCGTCGGTCCTCAGGTCTGCTCGTCGGACCGCCGGGTGATCACTCAGCAGCTCGCCAGCCTCGCTGCCGTCCCCGGTGGCCTCGTGCTCGTCGCGAGGACGGAGGGCCGTGTCGTCGGGCTGCTCCTCGGCCGGCTCGTGGGCCCGAACCCGTTCACCGACGAGACGCACCTGGCGGTCGAGGCGCTGTACGTCGTCCCCTCGCACCGTCGCCGGGGCGTGGGGCACGCGCTGATGGCGGGCGCTGCCGAGGCCGCAGCGAAGGCCGAGGCCGTCCAGGTGTACGCCGCCCCGATCCCCGGGGCCCGGGGCATGCAGCGATTCTTCGTCCAGCTCGGCTTCCAGCCCGCCGCGGCGCACCGCGCGACCAGTCTCGTCGCCCTGCAGCGCCGGCTCACCCAGGACACCACGCGCACGCCTCGCCGCATCGCGCCGAGGCACCTCGAGGACCTCATCGCCCGTCGGCGGCAGGCACGGGGGACGACGGGGGAGATCCCGATCGTCGTGGCGACCGTCGGCGAGGCTCAGCCGGCGGTGCGCTCGGCCATGAGCATGCAGGTCAGGCGCGCGGTGCAGATGCGCACCGCGCGCGAGTCCTCGACGACCACCTCGTAGACGGCCGTCGTCGAGCCCAGGTGGACGGCGGTGGCGGTGCCGGTCACCAGACCGTCCTTGGCCGCGCGGTGGTGCGAGGCGCTCACCTCGATCCCGACGGCGATCCGGCCCTCGCCCGCGTGCAGCATGGCTCCGAAGGAGCCGAGCGTCTCGGCGAGCACGACGCTCGCGCCGCCGTGCAGCAGGCCGTACGGCTGGGTGTTGCCCCGCACGGGCATCGTCCCGACGACGCGTTGCGCCGAGGCCTCGACGACGTCGATGCCCATGCGCTCCATGAGCGTGCCGGGGAGCGCGTCGACGACGGAGCGCGGGACCTCGCCGCGGGCGGGGGAGCGCGGGGCAGTGCCGGTCGGCTCGGCGGCGGCAGCGGGCGGCGTGGCGATGTCGGACATGACGGCTAGGTTGGCACCGTGACGGACCTGGCGCGAACCCGGCCCCTGCTCCTGCTCGTGGACGGCCACTCGATGGCCTACCGAGCCTTCTTCGCCTTGCCGGTGGCGAACTTCTCGACCTCGACGGGTGAGGCGACCAACGCGGTCTACGGCTTCACGTCGATGCTCGCGAACCTGCTGCGCGACGAGCGGCCGACGCATGTCGCCGTCGCGTTCGACGCGGGGCGGACGACCTTCCGGACGGAGCGGTTCCCCGCCTACAAGGCGACGCGCGACGCGTCTCCGCCGGAGTTCTCCGGTCAGGTCCCCCTGATCCGCGAGCTCCTGGAGACGATGCGGATCACGACGCTCGACAAGCCGGGCATCGAGGCGGACGACATCATCGCGACACTCACCGCTGCCGCCGTACGGGAGGGCATGGAGGTGCTCGTCTGCTCCGGCGACCGCGACGCGCTCCAGCTGGTCTCGCAGGACGTGACGCTGCTCTACCCGGTCAAGGGCGTGTCCGAGCTCACCCGCTACACGCCGCAGGCCGTCGAGGCGAAGTACGGAGTCGGCCCCCAGCAGTACCCGGACATCGCGGCCCTCGTCGGCGAGACGAGCGACAACCTTCCGGGAGTCCCGGGGGTCGGGCCGAAGACGGCAGCCAAGTGGATCACGCAGTACGGCGGCCTGGGGCAGATCCTCGCCTCCGCAGCCTCGGTCCCCGGCAAGGCGGGGGAGAGCCTGCGGGAGCACCTGGACCAGGTGCGGCTCAACCGCGAGCTCAACGCCCCGCTGCTCGACGTCGAGCTGCCGGTCGAGGTCGGCGACCTCGCCGTGCGGGCCTGGGACCGCGAGGCGATGCACCGCGTCTTCGACGCCCTGCAGTTCCGTGTGCTGCGCGAGCGGCTGTTCGCGATGGTCGGCGACGAGCCCGAGGCAGCCGACGACGTCGACCTGGACGTGGTCGCGGTCGCGGAGGGAACGCTGGGGACCTGGCTCGCGGGCCGCGCCGGCCGCACGATCTCGATCGACGTCGAGGGGAGGGGGACGCCGGCCGGCGGTGACGCATGGGCCCTTGCCCTCGCCGAGGACGCCGGCCACGCCGTCACGGTCGACCTGACCTCGCTCGCCCCAGCCGACGAGACCGCCCTGGCGGCATGGCTCGCCGACCCCGAGGCACCGAAAGCGGTCCACGGGGCGAAGCCCACGCTGCATGCGCTCGCCGGGCGCGGCCTCGAGCTCGCGGGAGTCGTCTTCGACACCGAGCTGGCCGCGTACCTGTGCCACCCGGACCAGCGGAACTACGAGCTCGGCGACCTCGCCATCCGCCACCTGCACCGCGAGCTGCGGGTCGACGACAGCGGGAACGACTCGGACCAGGGCTCGCTCGACCTCGACCTGGCCGCCGGGGGAGCGAACCGCCGTGGCGGAGCACGCGCCGCCGCCGTCGCCGAGCTCACCGAGGCGCTCGCGGCCGAGCTGTCCGACCGTGAGGCGACCCACCTCCTCGAGGAGGTCGAGCTGCCCCTGGTGGCGGTGCTCGCGGCGATGGAGCGGGCAGGGATCGCGGCGGACGTCGCCGAGCTCACCGAGCTCGAGCGGTCCTTCGGCGCGACGATGGCCGATGCCGCAGGGCAGGCCTACGCCGTCATCGGTCGCGAGGTGAACCTCGGCTCGCCCAAGCAGCTCCAGGAGGTCCTCTTCGACCAGCTGGGCATGCCGCACACGAAGAAGATCAAGACCGGCTGGACCACGGACGCCGCCGCGCTGGCCGATCTCTTCGAGCGCACCGAGCACCCCTTTCTCTCCCACCTCCTCGCGCACCGCGACGCCGTCCGGCTCAAGCAGACGGTCGAGGGGCTCCTGCGCTCGGTCGCCCCGGACGGGCGCATCCACACGACCTTCCAGCAGACGATCGCCGCGACGGGACGGCTCTCCTCGACGGACCCCAACCTGCAGAACATCCCCATCCGCACGGAGGAGGGGCGCCGGATCCGCAAGGCCTTCGTCGTCGGTGAGGGCTTCGAGACGCTGCTGACCGCCGACTACAGCCAGATCGAGATGCGGATCATGGCCCACCTGTCCGGCGACGAGGGGCTCATCGCGGCCTTCCGCTCGGGGGAGGACCTGCACGCCTACGTCGGCTCGCGCGTGTTCTCGGTGCCGACGGGCGAGGTCACCCCGGCGATGCGGTCCAAGGTCAAGGCGATGTCCTACGGACTCGCCTACGGGCTGTCCTCCTTCGGCCTGTCCAAGCAGCTCGGGATCCCGGTCAGCGAGGCCGCGACCCTCATGGAGGACTACTTCGCCCGGTTCGGTGGAGTGCGCAGCTACCTCGCCGGCGTCGTCGACGAGGCGCGCCGCACGGGCTACACCGCGACGATCCTCGGCCGCCGCCGCTACCTGCCCGATCTCACGAGCGACAACCGCCAGCGTCGCGAGGTGGCCGAGCGGATGGCTCTCAACGCGCCGATCCAGGGCAGCGCAGCGGACCTCGTCAAGGTCGCCATGCTCGGCGTCGCCGCACGGCTCGAGGAGCGCGGCCTGCGGTCACGGATGCTCCTCCAGGTGCACGACGAGCTCGTCCTGGAGCTCGCGCCGGGGGAGCGCGAGGAGGTCGAGGCGCTGGTCCGGAGCGAGATGGGCTCCGCGGCCGAGCTCGCCGTGCCGCTCGACGTGTCCGTCGGCACGGGAGCGTCCTGGCACGAGGCCGGTCACTGAGCTCCCGCGGACCGCTCGGGTGGTGCGAGCAGGTCGTCGGGCGGTTCAGCCGTCCCTGACGTCGCCGAGGCCTGCCGCGGGCCCGGCGAGCGAGCAGACGAAGATCGCCGTGCCCGGCAGGAGCGCTCCGCGCACCGGACCCCAGCCGCCCCAGGTCCTGTCGTGCGACTCCGGCCACCGAGGCTCGACCAGGCGCTCGAGGTGGAAGCCGGCTCCCGTCAGCTCGGCGACATGGTCGCCGATCGTCCGGTGGTACTCGGCGTACAGGACGGTCCCGCCCTCGGAGGTCTCGACGTAGGGAGTGCGGTCGAAGTACGAGCGGATCGCCGTCAGGCCGCGCTCGCTCGGGTCGTCGGGGAACGCCCAGCGCAGCGGGTGCGTGACGGCGAACACCCATCTCCCCGCGGGACGCAGCACGCGGGCCACCTCCCGGTGCACGGCGGCGGCGTCCGGGACGAAGGGGAGCGCGCCGAAGGCCGTGAAGGCGAGGTCGAAGGACGCATCGGCGAAGGGGAGCAGCCGGGCGTCGGCCTGGACCATCGGGACCGGGACGCCGGCGCGCTCGTCGAGCAGGCGGCCCGCCCGGAGCATCCCTGCTGACAGGTCCGTCGCCACCGCACGGGCGCCCTGGGTGAGCAGCCAGCGACTGCACTGCGCTGCGCCTGCCCCCACCTCGAGGACGTCGCGCCCCGCCACCGGGCCCAGGAGCCGGGCGTCCGCCTCGCGGAGGTCCTCGGGGCACCAGCAGAAGTCGGCGGGGCCGAGGAACTCCCCGTGCTCGGCCAGGTACTCCGCCGCGTTCTCGTCCCACCAGCCGCGAGCCGCGCGCCCGCCGCTGGCGTCGTCGACCGCCCGGAATCCCGCGGCGCCGGGTGTCGTCGTCATCGATCCTCCACGTGTCGGCCGTCGCGGACCATCGTCTCAGCAGTCGGTCGCGGCTTCCGCTTTGACCTGGTCTTCCGCGCACGCCTAGGATGGTCGGCGGTGTGCTCCGCCATGCGCGAGGTCAGCACCGGTCCCTGTCCGCACTATTCCCTGTCCGCATCGGAGCTCGAAACTCAATGACCATCACCACCCCTGCGAAGACGACGACGCCCCAGGTCGCGATCAACGACATCGGCTCGAGCTGAGGACTTCCTCGCCGCGATCGACGCGACCATCAAGTACTTCAACGACGGCGACATCGTCGAAGGCACCATCGTCAAGGTCGACCGTGACGAGGTCCTCCTCGACATCGGCTACAAGACCGAGGGCGTCATCCCGTCCCGCGAGCTGTCGATCAAGCACGATGTCGACCCCGACGAGGTCGTCACCGTCGGCGACGTCATCGAGGCCCTGGTCCTCCAGAAGGAGGACAAGGAAGGTCGCCTCATCCTGTCCAAGAAGCGCGCACAGTACGAGCGCGCCTGGGGCACGATCGAGAAGATCAAGGAAGAGGACGGCGTCGTCACCGGCACCGTCATCGAGGTCGTCAAGGGTGGACTCATCCTCGACATCGGCCTGCGTGGCTTCCTCCCCGCCTCGCTCGTCGAGATGCGCCGCGTCCGCGACCTGCCAGCCGTACGTCGGCAAGGAGATCGAGGCCAAGATCATCGAGCTCGACAAGAACCGCAACAACGTGGTCCTCTCGCGCCGTGCCTGGCTCGAGCAGACGCAGTCCGAGGTCCGCTCCACCTTCCTGCAGACGCTGCAGAAGGGTCAGGTGCGCGCCGGTGTCGTCTCCTCGATCGTCAACTTCGGTGCCTTCGTCGACCTGGGCGGCGTGGACGGCCTCGTGCACGTCTCCGAGCTGTCCTGGAAGCACATCGACCACCCCAACGAGGTCGTCGAGGTCGGCCAGGAGGTCACCGTCGAGGTCCTCGACGTCGACATGGACCGCGAGCGCGTCTCGCTGTCGCTCAAGGCGACGCAGGAGGACCCGTGGCAGCAGTTCGCCCGGACGCACGCGATCGGCCAGGTCGTGCCCGGCAAGGTCACCAAGCTCGTCCCGTTCGGTGCGTTCGTGCGCGTCGAGGACGGCATCGAGGGCCTGGTGCACATCTCCGAGCTGGCCGTGCGCCACGTCGAGCTGCCCGAGCAGGTCGTCCAGGTCGGCGACGACATCTTCGTCAAGGTCATCGACATCGACCTCGAGCGTCGCCGCATCTCGCTCTCGCTGAAGCAGGCGAACGAGGGCGTCGACCCGAGCAGCGAGGACTTCGACCCCGCGCTGTACGGCATGGCTGCCGAGTACGACGAGGAGGGCAACTACAAGTACCCCGAGGGCTTCGACCCCGAGACCAACGAGTGGCTCGAGGGCTTCGACACGCAGCGCGAGGTCTGGGAGCACGCAGTACGCGGCCGCCCACGAGCGCTGGGAGGCGCACAAGAAGCAGGTGCTCGAGGCCGCCGCGGCGGACCTCGAGGCGGCGAACGCGCCTGAGGCGAGCTCCTCGTCCTCGTCCTCCAGCTCCTCGTCCTCCTCCAGCTCCTCGTCGAGCAGCTACTCCTCGACCCCGACGGAGGAGGCCACCGGCACCCTCGCGTCGGACGAGGCCCTCGCCGCCCTGCGCGAGAAGCTCACCGGGAACTGATCCCACGCGCCTCGGCGCACCGCATGTCCCGAAGGGCCGGCCACTCGTGGCCGGCCCTTCGGCGTCCCCTGACCAGGCCCCGGGGCGGTGGGGCGGCGCGCTCCGTGGCCGGTCCGATCGTCCCGGTTCTGCCCGCTAGGGTCGTGGCGTGCATGCGTCCGCCTTCCCAGCCCGCGACGGCGTGCTGCGCATCGGGCTGACCGGAGGGATCGCCGCGGGCAAGTCGGTCGTCGCGAGCCGGCTGGCCGAGCTGGGAGTCCCCGTGGTCGACCATGACAGGCTGGCGCGTGCCGTGGTCGAGCCGGGGAGCGTCGGGCTCGCCGCTGTCGTCGCCGCGTTCGGTCCGCAGGTGCTGAGCGCCTCCGGCGAGCTGGACCGGGCAGCGCTCGGGGCCGTGGTCTTCGCGGATCCCTCGGCGCGACGGACGCTGAACGCCGTGGTCCATCCGTTGGTGGCCGCCGCTGCCGACCTCGCCGAGGACGAGGCTGTCGCGGGCGGGGCGAGGATCGTCGTGCACGACATCCCGCTGCTGGTCGAGACCGGTCAGTCCGGGCGCTTCGACCAGGTCGTCGTCGTCGATGCACCCCAGGAGCTCCGGGTCGAGCGGCTCGTGGCGGGCCGCGGGCTCTCCGAGGAGCAGGCATGGTCGCGGCTCGCGGCCCAGGCGGACGACGAGCAGCGGCGTGCCGTCGCCGACCGGCTGCTCGACGGCTCGGGGACGACGGCGCACCTGCGCGCCCAGGTCGACGCACTGGTCGCCGAGTGGCGAGGGAACCACGAGGGGGAGGACTCATGAGCCGGACGGTGCTGCTCACCGGTTTCGCGGCCTTCGACGGACAGCGGGAGAACGCCTCGTGGCTCGCCGTCGAGCGTGCCGCGGAGGCATGGTCCGGGCCGGGCGAGGTCGCCACGGCCCTGCTGCCGGTCTCGTTCGCCGAGGTCGGCCCGGCACTGGCCGATGCCGTGGCGAGGCATCGCCCGGATGTCGTGGTCTGCGCGGGGCTGGCCGAAGGGCGGTCGCGGATCGGTCTGGAGCGCACGGCGGTCAACATCATCGACGCGCGCATCCCCGACCAGGACGGCTGGTCGCCGATCGACGAGCCGGTGGTGGTCGGCGGGCCCGTCGGCTACCTCTCCTCCCTGCCCATCAAGGCCTGCCTCGCCGAGCTCACGGCCGCTCTCGTCCCCGCGGAGATCTCCGAGAGCGCCGGGACGTACGTCTGCAACGCCGTCTTCTACCGACTCATGCACAGCCTGCGTCGGGCCTCGGCCGTACGCGCGGGATTCGTGCACCTCCCGCAGGCGACAGAGATCGCCAGGGACGACGGGCCGAGCCTCGCACTCGACGTCCTCGCCGGGGGGCTGACGGTGATCGCACGGACCTCACTGACCGTCCGTCACGAGCTGCGGCTCGCCGCAGGCCGGATCCACTGATCCGACGGGCGCCCGGGCGCCGGTCCCCGGTCAGCCGAGCCGGCTGACGCCCTGGTCGTCGATCGTCGAGCCGTAGAGGCGGTGGTCGAGCACCAGCAGCCAGGAGCTCGTCGGCAGGTCGGCGGGCCAGGGCAGCTCGCGCAGGGTGCCGTCGCGCAGGTCGACGACGGCCAGTCGGTCCATCCCGCCGCGGAAGTCCCCGCTGAGCGCAGCCTCAGCGCTCGCGCCCTGGATGAGGAGCGTGTCGCCGGCGAGGATGAGCTGCGGGTAGACCACGCCGGGCCAGGTCGTCGACCACAGGAGGTCGCCGGTGAGCAGGTCGCGCTGCTGCACGGTGCTGGCCGACTCGTCGGAGCCGACGACGTCGAGCGCACCGGCGTACCGGACGGCCCCGCTCAGGCCCCCTCCGCCGAGCTCGGTGTGCCATCTGGCCTCCCCGGTGAGCGCGTCGACGGCGTCGATCGACAGCCCTGTCGACAGGAGCAGGACCCCCGGCGCGGACCCGTCGTCGGACGAGGGCACCAGCGGTGGTGCCGCGAGGGAGAAGCGGCTGCGCCCGGAGGGGTCGCGGACGACGCCGAGGGTGTCGCCGTGGATGAAGGAGTCCCACCAGAGGGCCACGGCGCCGTCGGGCAGCTCCTGGGCGCTGGCCCAGGAGTAGTCGTCGGCGGACTCGCGGGACCGGTCGATCAACGACTCACCGGTCACCTGGTCGACGACGGCTGCCCCGCTCGCGAGGTCGAGGGTGGCCTCGAGGAGACCGTTGAGCTGGACGATGCCACCGTGCACGGCCGCGGAGAGTCCCTGGTTCGACGTCGCGCCGAGGGGCGCGGGGACCTCGGAGGTCCACCGCACGGTCCCGTCGAGCGGGGAGCGTCGCGTGACGGTCCCGGTGCCGTCGGGTCCCGTCGCGAAGCACAGGACATCGGCGTCGTCGGTGGCGGAGATGTAGGTGCAGGGGTCCGGCAACGCGGTCCGGGCGAGCACGGAGCCGTCGGCGACCGCGAGGGCCGCGAGGGCCGTGCCGGAATCCGCCCCGGCGACGACGCAGGCGACGGTGTCGCCTCCCTCGGCAGGAGGGGCGCAGGTGACGACGGACTCTCCCTCGGGGAGGTTCCACTGCCAGACCTGGTCACCCGTGTCCGCGTCCAGGGCGGAGACGGAGCTGCGATCGTTCGCGGTCAGGACCAGGAGTCCGTCCGTGGCGGCGACGAAGCGCGAGAAGAGATCGCTCGGGGGGGTCCACAGGGCCCGGAACGTGGTCGACGGCACGAGGAGCGTGTTGGCCATGGCCTCGAGCCGTGCGACCTGAGCGGTGGTCCGTGCGTGCTCCGTCGCGAGCCGCGCCACGCCGGCCGAGCACAGGACGAGGGCAAGGCCTGCACCGAGGGCGACGGCCGTGCGCGAGGGGTGGCGCAGGCGGCGGGCGGCCGCGAGAAGGACCTCCCGCGGTGGCCGCGCCGGGTGAGCGTCGACGTCGTCGGCACCCGGCGCGCCGTCGTCGAGCACGACGTCGACCATCTCGCCGCCGCCCCGTGGTGCCACCGTGCGACTGTACCGAGGGGGGGTGGGCCGTGGGGCAGGGAGGTCGGTGTCGGTGGCGGGACGTACCGTTGGCCCATGCGTCCAGTGACTGACCTGCAGCGTCGGGTCGAGCCCTTCGAGGTGATCTCCGACTACGTGCCGGCCGGCGACCAGCCGACGGCGATCGCCGAGCTCACGGCCCGGATCCAGGCGGGGGAGAAGGACATCGTCCTGCTCGGCGCCACGGGTACCGGCAAGTCGGCGACGACGGCCTGGCTCATCGAGAAGCTGCAGCGGCCCACGCTCGTCATGGCGCCCAACAAGACGCTCGCCGCCCAGCTCGCCACGGAGTTCCGTGAGCTGCTGCCGAACAACGCCGTCGAGTACTTCGTCTCGTACTACGACTACTACCAGCCCGAGGCGTACATCGCGCAGTCGGACACCTACATCGAGAAGGACTCCTCGGTGAACGACGAGGTCGAGCGGCTGCGGCACTCGGCGACCAACTCCCTGCTCACCCGACGCGACGTCGTCGTGGTGGCCTCCGTGTCCTGCATCTACGGGCTCGGCACCCCGCAGGAGTACGTCGACCGCATGGTGCGCCTGTCGGTGGGGGACCAGGTCGACCGCGACCAGCTGCTGCGCAAGTTCGTGACGATGCAGTACACGCGCAACGACATGGCCTTCACGCGGGGGACCTTCCGCGTCCGCGGGGACACCGTCGAGATCATCCCGGTCTACGAGGAGCTCGCGATCCGGATCGAGTTCTTCGGCGACGAGATCGAGGCGATCACCACCCTGCACCCGCTCACGGGGGACACCGTCCGCTCGGAGCAGGACATGTTCCTCTTCCCCGCGACGCACTACGTCGCCGGCCCGGAGCGCATGGAGAAGGCGATCGGCACCATCGAGGCCGAGCTCGCCGAGCGGCTCGAGGCGCTCGAGCGCCAGGGCAAGCTGCTCGAGGCGCAGCGGCTGCGCATGCGGACGACCTACGACATCGAGATGATGCGCCAGGTCGGCAGCTGTGCGGGGATCGAGAACTACTCGCGGCACATCGACGGCCGCGAGGCCGGGCACCCCGCCGCACACGCTGCTCGACTACTTCCCGGAGGACTTCCTCCTGGTCATCGACGAGTCGCATGTCACGGTCCCGCAGATCGGCGCGCATGTTCGAGGGCGACATGTCGCGCAAGCGGGCCCTGGTCGACCACGGCTTCCGCCTGCCGAGCGCGATGGACAACCGGCCACTGCGCTGGGAGGAGTTCGTCGAGCGGATCGGGCAGACGGTCTACCTCTCGGCCACCCCGGGGAACTACGAGCTCGCCCAGTCCGACGGCGTCGTCGAGCAGATCATCCGGCCGACGGGCCTGGTCGACCCGCAGGTGGTCGTCAAGCCGACCACGGGGCAGATCGACGACCTCCTCGGCGAGATCCGGGCACGCGCCGAGCGCAACGAGCGCGTGCTCGTCACGACGCTGACCAAGAAGATGTCCGAGGACCTCACCGACTACCTCGTCGAGCGGGGTGTCCGGGTCCAGTACCTGCACTCGGAGGTCGACACGCTTCGTCGGATCGAGCTGCTCCGTGACCTGCGGATGGGCCAGTTCGACGTCCTCGTCGGCATCAACCTCCTGCGCGAGGGGCTCGACCTGCCCGAGGTCTCGCTCGTCAGCATCCTCGACGCGGACAAGCAGGGCTTCCTGCGCTCGGCCACCTCGCTTGATCCAGACGATCGGCCGCGCGGCCCGCAACGTCTCCGGCGAGGTCCACATGTACGCCGACACCGTCACCCCCGCGATGGCGATGGCGATCGACGAGACGACGCGCCGGCGCGCCAAGCAGGTCGCCCACAACCTCGAGCACGGGCTCGACCCGACCCCGTTGCGCAAGAAGATCAGCGACGTCACCGAGATGCTCGCGCGCGAGGACATCGACACCGCCGAGCTGCTCGAGGGCGGGTACCGCAAGCAGGGACGCGGCGGTGCGCCCGTCCCGGGTCGCGGCTCCGGGCCGGCCAGGGGCGCCGCGTCGAGCGGGCCCGGCAAGCTCGCCGCGGTGCCGGCGGCCGAGCTCGCCCAGCTCATCCAGGAGCTGAGCGACCAGATGCACGGTGCCGCAGCGGAGCTCCAGTTCGAGCTCGCCGCCCGGCTGCGCGACGAGATCGGCGGGCTGAAGAAGGAGCTGCGGGACATGCAGTCAGCGACGGCCTGAGCAGGCCGTCGTGACTCGTGGCCTATGCTCCTTGGTGGAGGGGAGTACTCCCGTCGCAGTGGTGTCGTCAGCACGGATGTCGTCGTCGTCGTCCCGGTGCCACTGACCTGTCGGACATCCGACGTCAGGTGGAGGAGACCTCCGGTACACACCCATCCGTACCGGAGGTACAGCCATGCCCGTCGAACCGTGGGTCTGGGGCGTCACGATCCTGGCCACCGCAGGACTGATCGTCTTCGACTTCTACGCCCATGTGCGCACCCCGCACGAGCCGACGCTTCCGCGAGTCGGCGATCTGGTCGGCCGTCTACATCGGCCTGGCCATCGTGTTCGGGATCGGCCTGACGGCCGTCTGGGGCGTTGACCACGGCGGTGAGTACTTCGCCGGGTACATCACCGAGAAGAGCCTGTCGGTCGACAACCTCTTCGTCTTCCTCATCATCATGACGCGCTTCGCCGTGCCGCGGATCTACCAGCAGAAGGTGCTGCTCGTCGGCGTCGCGATCGCCCTGGTGCTGCAGGGGTCTGTTCATCTGGGCGGGTGCCGCGGCCATCGCGCAGTTCTCCTGGGTGTTCTACGTCTTCGGCGCCTTCCTCGTGTACACGGCGATCAAGCTGGCACGGGAGGACCACGACAGCGAGGCCCCCGCCGAGCTCCACGAGAACCCCGTGCTGCGCGCCGTGCGACGGCTGCTCCCCTCGACGAGCGAGTACCACGAGGACCGGCTCACCGTCGTGCGCGCCGGACGCCGGCTCGTCACACCGATGCTCATCGTCATGATCGCCATCGGTTCGACCGACGTGCTCTTCGCGCTCGACTCGATCCCCGCGATCTTCGGTCTCACCAAGGAGCCGTACATCGTCTTCACGACGAACGCCTTCGCGCTGCTCGGCCTGCGCCAGCTGTACTTCCTGCTCGGCGGTCTGCTCAAGCGGCTCGTGTACCTGTCCGAGGGGCTCGCGCTGATCCTCGGCTTCATCGGGGTCAAGCTCATCCTCGAGGCCATGCACAGCAACGAGCTGCCGTTCATCAACGGCGGGGAGCATGTCGCGTGGGCGCCGGAGATCCCCATCTGGCTCTCCTTGACCGTGATCCTCGGGACGCTCACCGTCGCCACCGTGGCCAGCCTCGCCAAGACGCGGAGCGACGGTCGCGCGGCGGAGTCCGGGGCCTCGACCCCCGAGCACTGACCGCGCCGGCGGCCCGGAGCTGCCGGGCCGCCTGTCCCACGGCGTCCGCGTCGACCCGGGGGCGCCGCCGCCCGTCGGGCGCCGACTATGCTCGGTGCCCGGCGGGGCGCTGCTCCCGTCCCGGAGCGCCGTCGTGGAGGACCGAGCGGTCCTTGTCCCCGGCCCGGTGACGGGTGGCGGCGTGCTCCGGTCCCCGTCGTCCCGACCAGAGGATCTCGTGAACGTTCCCGTCTGGGCGTGGCTCGCCACGATCGCTGGTGTGATGGCGCTGATCGCCGTCGACTTCTTCTCCCACCTGCGGACCCCGCACGCGCCGACCCATCGTGAGGCCGCCCGCTGGTCGGCCTTCTACATCGGGCTCGGGCTCGCGTTCGCCGTGCTCGTCTGGTCCGTGTGGGGCCCGGACCGGGGGACGGAGTTCTTCGCCGGCTACGTCACCGAGTGGAGCCTCTCGGTGGACAACCTCTTCGTCTTCCTGCTCATCCTCAGCCGCTTCGGCGTCCCGCGGGAGAACCAGCAGAAGGTGCTGCTGATCGGCATCGCGATCGCCCTCGTGCTGCGCGGGATGTTCATCTGGGCGGGTGCCGCCGTCATCGCGCAGTTCAGCTGGGTCTTCTACCTCTTCGGTGCCTTCCTCGTCGTCGCGGCGATCCAGCTCGCGAGGGAGGACCACGACTCCGGCGGGCCGGAGACCTTCCACGAGAACGCCGTCCTGAGGTTCGTCCGGCGGGTCCTGCCGTCGACGACGGCGTACCACGGCGACCGGATCACCGTCGTCCAGGCCGGACGGCGGCTCGCCACGCCCATGCTCGTCGTGATGATCGCGATCGGGACGACGGACGTGCTCTTCGCTCTCGACTCGATCCCGGCGATCTTCGGACTGACCAAGGCGCCCTACATCGTGTTCACGGCGAACGCCTTCGCCCTCCTCGGGCTGCGGCAGCTCTTCTTCCTCCTCGGAGGGCTGCTCGAGCGGCTCGTCTACCTCTCGGAAGGCCTGTCGGTCGTGCTCGCGTTCATCGGCGTCAAGCTCGTCCTCGAGGCGCTGCACGGCAACGAGGTGCCGTTCATCAACGGCGGCGAGCACGTCGCGTGGGCGCCGGCGATCTCCACACCGGTCTCCCTGCTGGTGATCGTCGTCGTGCTCGCCGTGGCGACCGTCGCGAGTCTGGTGAGCACGCGTCGTGCCGTGCGTGCGGACGACGCCTCGGCCTGAGCGTCCCGGCTACCAGGAGCGCAGGACCGGGTCCCAGCCGCGCACGGTGCGCTCGGCGACGAGACCCTCGAGGTGGAAGGGGTCGGCGTCGAAGATCTCGCCCAGCCGCTCCTCCGTCTCGGCCACGGCGATCAGCAGCGCCCCGCTCCCGTCGGCGAACGGCCCGCTCGCGACGAGGGTCCCGGAGTCGAGCAGGGACCGCAGCCAGGCGCGGTGCGCCGGGCGCACCCGGTCACGCACGGCATCGCGGTCGTCGTACTGGTACTCGATGGCGAAGGTCGGCATGCCGTGATCATGCCGTGCCCGCGAGCCTTCCCTCTGCGCCGTCCGGGCTGCGGTCGTGCGTGTCAGACCTCCCACCTACGATGTCCCGGTGAATGACCGCCTGCGCGTCCAAGGTGCCCGTGAGCACAACCTCCGTGGTGTCGACCTCGACCTTCCCCGGGACAGCCTCATCGTGTTCACCGGGCTGAGCGGCTCCGGGAAGTCCTCGCTCGCCTTCGACACGATCTTCGCCGAGGGGCAGCGTCGTTACGTCGAGTCGCTCTCCTCGTACGCCCGTCAGTTCCTCGGGCAGATGGACAAGCCGGACGTCGACTTCATCGAGGGCCTGTCGCCCGCTGTCTCGATCGACCAGAAGTCGACCAACCGCAACCCTCGCTCGACGGTCGGCACCATCACGGAGGTGTACGACTACCTCCGGCTCCTGTTCGCCAGGGCCGGGACCCAGCACTGCCCCGTGTGCGGCGAGCAGGTCAGCAGGCAGACGCCCCAGCAGATCGTCGACCGGCTGCTCGAGCTGCCGGACGGCACCCGGTACCAGGTCCTCGCGCCGGTCGTCCGCGGGCGCAAGGGGGAGTACGCCGAGCTCTTCGCCGAGCTCCAGACCAAGGGTTTCGCCAGGGCCCGGGTCGACGGCGCCGTCGTCGCGCTCACCGAGGTCCCGGCCCTGGAGAAGAAGCTCAAGCACAGCATCGAGGTCGTCGTCGACCGCCTCGTCGCCAAGGAGGGCGTGCAGCGCAGGCTGACGGACTCCGTCGAGACGGCGCTCTCGCTGGCCGGCGGGATGCTGATCGTGGAGATGGTCGACCTCGACGAGGGCGACCCCGCGCGCGAGCGGCGCTTCTCCGAGCACCGTGCCTGCCCGAACGACCATGAGCTCACGCTCGACGAGATCGAGCCCAGGACCTTCTCGTTCAACGCGCCCTACGGAGCCTGCCCCGAGTGCACCGGGATCGGCACCCGCCTGGAGGTGGACCCGGACCTCGTCATCCCCGACGAGGACGCCACCCTGGCCGACGGCGCCGTCGCCCCGTGGTCGCAGACCTCCTCGGAGTACTTCCAGCGTGTGCTCGTCGCCCTCGCCGACGACCTCGGCTTCCAGATGGACGTGCCGTGGCGCTCCCTGCCGGAGCGCGCTCGTGACGCGATCCTCTACGGCCAGGACCACAAGGTGCATGTCCGGTACAAGAACCGCTGGGGGCGCGAGCGCCAGTACTCCACCGGTTTCGAGGGGGTCGTCACCTTCATCGAGCGGCGTCACAACGAGACCGAGTCGGACTGGTCGAAGGAGAAGTACGAGGCCTTCATGCGCGAGGTCCCGTGCCCGGTCTGCCACGGCGCGCGGCTCAAGCCCGAGGTGCTCGCCGTGAAGGTCGGCGACCTCTCGATCGCTGACCTGTGCCGGCTGCCGCTCAACGAGGCACGGACCTTCCTCACGGGTCTCGTCCTCGGCACACGCGAGCAGGCCATCGCCGCCCAGGTGCTCAAGGAGATCAACGCGCGACTCGGCTTCCTGCTCGACGTCGGCCTGGACTACCTCTCCCTCGAACGCCCGGCGGGGACGCTCTCCGGCGGCGAGGCCCAGCGGATCCGCCTCGCGACCCAGATCGGCTCCGGTCTCGTCGGCGTGCTCTACGTGCTCGACGAGCCGTCGATCGGACTGCACCAGCGGGACAACCGCCGTCTCATCGAGACGCTCACGCGGCTGCGCGACCTCGGCAACACGCTCATCGTCGTCGAGCACGACGAGGACACGATCCGGACCGCCGACTGGATCGTCGACATCGGCCCCGGCGCGGGGGAGCACGGCGGCCGGGTCGTGCACTCGGGTGACCTGCCCGGGCTGCTCGCCGCCCCGGAGTCGATCACCGGCGCCTACCTGTCCGGTCGCCGCAGCATCCCCATGCCCGAGGTGCGGCGGCCCGTCGACCCCGCGCGATCCCTCACGGTCGTCGGTGCCCGGGAGCACAACCTCCGGGGCATCGACGTCGACATCCCGCTGGGGGTCCTCACGGCGGTGACCGGCGTCTCCGGCTCGGGCAAGTCCACCCTGGTCAACTCGATCCTCTACACCGTCCTCGCGAACGAGCTCAACGGCGCGCGTCAGGTCCCGGGACGGCACACGCGCGTGACAGGGCTCGAGCATCTCGACAAGGTCGTGCACGTGGACCAGGGGCCGATCGGGCGCACGCCGCGCTCGAACCCCGCCACCTACACCGGGGTCTGGGACAGCGTCCGCAAGCTCTTCGCCGAGACGACGGAGGCGAAGGTCCGCGGCTACCTGCCCGGTCGCTTCTCGTTCAACGTCAAGGGCGGGCGCTGTGACGCCTGCGCCGGTGACGGGACGATCAAGATCGAGATGAACTTCCTCCCGGACGTGTACGTGCCGTGCGAGGTCTGCCACGGCGCGCGCTACAACCGCGAGACCCTCGAGGTGCACTTCAAGGGGAAGACGGTCGCCGACGTCCTCGACATGCCGATCGAGGAGGCTGCGGAGTTCTTCGCCGCCGTCCCGGCGATCTCGCGTCACCTGACGACGCTGGTCAGCGTCGGGCTCGGCTACGTCCGGCTCGGTCAGCCGGCGCCGACGCTCTCCGGAGGAGAGGCTCAGCGGGTCAAGCTCGCGAGCGAGCTCCAGCGGCGATCGACCGGACGCACCGTCTACGTGCTCGACGAGCCCACGACGGGACTGCACTTCGAGGACATCCGCAAGCTCCTCGGGGTGCTCCAGTCGCTCGTCGACAAGGGCAACTCGGTCATCGTCATCGAGCACAACCTCGACGTCATCAAGAACGCGGACTGGGTCATCGACCTCGGTCCGGAGGGCGGCTCCGGCGGAGGGCTCGTCGTCGCCGAGGGGACGCCGGAGCATGTCGCGACGGTGCCGGCGAGCCACACGGGTCGCTTCCTCGCCGAGGCGCTCGTCCCGGAGGCGGTCGCTGCGAGCGCCTGAGGGCGGGATGGACATGGGCTATCGCTCCAGGGTGCCGAGCACCCACGATGTGCTCATGGAGCCCAGCCCTGTCACGGAGCAGTCCCTCAAGGTCGCCGCCATGTTCGACGCGGTCGCGGAGACCTACGACACCGTCGCGGTGCCGTGGTTCGGCCCGATCGCCGAGGGACTCGTCGAGCGCCTCGCCCCCTGCCCGGGGGAGCGCGCGCTCGACCTCGGCACGGGCCGTGGGGCAGCGCTGTGGCCCCTGGCCTCGGGGGTGGCCCCCGGGGGTACGGTCACCGGGCTCGACCTGTCCGAGCAGATGATCGCGACGGCGCGGAGCGAGATCGTGCGTCATGCCGTCGCCGGAGACCTCGCCCCGATCGAGCTCCTGCGGGGCGACGCGACGGCGCCCGAGCTGCCCGAGACCTCCTTCGACCTCGCTGTCGCCTCCCTGGTGCTCTTCTTCCTCCCCGAGCCCGCCACGGCGCTGCGCAGCTGGTACCGCCTGCTCGTCCCGGGCGGGCGGCTGGGCATCTCGACCTTCGCCGCCCGCGACGCGAGCTGGGACCTGCTCGACGACGTCTTCACGCCCTACCTCCCGCCCGCCCTGCTCGACGCGCGGACCTCGGGCTCCCGTGGGCCGTTCGCGAGCGACGAGGGGGTGTCCGGACTGCTCGAGGCGTGCGGCTTCGTCGACGTCGAGACCCAGCTGATGTCGCTGCCGGTCCACTTCGCCGATGTCGAGCAGTGGCGTGCGTGGACGTGGTCCCACGGTCAGCGCAGCCACTGGCTGCCGGTCCCCGTCGAGGCGCGCGACACCGTCCTGGCCGAGGCCACGAGACGGCTCGCTCCGATCATGGGGCCCGACGGCGGCTTCACCCTGACCCAGCAGGTGCGCTACACGCTCGGCCGACGGCCCGGCTGACTCCGGAGGTCAGCGGCAGGCGGAGGCGGTCGACGGACCGGGCCGCATGGTCACGCCCGGGTGACCGGCCCGGGCTCGGCGCGCACCGGGAAGTTGACCGAGCGCGAGATGAAGCAGTGCTCTCCGGCCCGCGCGTGCAGAGCGTCCAGGTCCGCATCGCTCACCTCGCCCTGAACGGTCACCTGGGGGCGCAGCACGACCTCGGTGAACTGTCCCGCCCCGGCCGCCGCCACCCTCATCGTCCCGCTCGGGTCGTCGTGGTAGGCGAGCACCACGACACCGGCGTTGGCTGCGAGGTGCAGGAACCACAGCATGTGGCACTGCGAGAGCGCGGCCACGAGGAGCTCCTCCGGGTTGTACCGGGACGGGTCTCCGCGGAACGCGGGATCGGCCGAGCCGAGCAGCGGTGGCTTGCCCTCGAAGACGATCTCGTGGTCACGGCTGTAGGCCGTGTAGCTCGTCGTCCCGGTGGTTCCGGCGCCGGTCCAGGTGATCGCGGCGCGGTAGCTGTGCAGGATGCCCATGGTCCACCGTAGCGAGAGATGGCTCGGGACGGCCCGGGCAACGCTGTCGGTCGCCTGACCTAGGCTCGTCCCATGGCCGACCCGGCGAGCTACCGACCACGACCAGGAGAGGTCCCCGACGAGCCGGGGGTGTACCGCTTCCGCGACGCCGAGCGACGCGTCGTCTACGTCGGCAAGGCCAAGAGCCTGCGCTCGCGGCTGGCGAGCTACTTCCAGGACCTCTCGGCCCTCCACCCGCGCACGCAGCAGATGGTGACGACGGCCGCCAGCGTCGAGTGGACCGTCGTCGGGACCGAGGTCGAGGCGCTGAGCCTGGAGTACTCCTGGATCAAGGAGTTCGACCCGCGCTTCAACGTCAAGTACCGCGACGACAAGTCCTACCCGTACCTCGCGGTCACCATGGGCGAGGAGGTGCCGCGCGTCCAGGTCATGCGCGGGGCCAAGCGGCCGGGCACGAGGTACTTCGGCCCCTACGGGCACGCCTGGGCGATCCGCGAGACCGTCGACCTCCTGCTGCGGGTGTTCCCGGTGCGAACCTGCACCTCGGGGGTCTACCGGCGTGCCGAGCGCAGCGGCCGCCCGTGCCTGCTGGGCTACATCGACAAGTGCGCGGCCCCTTGCGTCGGGCGGGTCTCGGTCCAGGAGCACCGCGTGCTCGCCGAGGAGTTCTGCGAGTTCATGGCGGGGGACACGGGCCGCTTCGTGCGACGTGTCGAGAAGCAGATGCGGATGGCCTCGGACAACCTCGAGTTCGAGCTCGCCGCCAAGCTCCGCGACGACCTGGGCGCCCTGCAGCGCGCGACCGAGAAGAACGCCGTCGTCCTCGCGGACGGCACCGACGCGGACATCTTCGCCCTGGCCGGCGACGAGCTCGAGGCAGCGGTGCAGGTCTTCCACGTGCGTGGCGGGCGGATCCGGGGTCAGCGCGGCTGGGTCGTCGAGCGCGTCGAGGACCTCACGGACGCCGATCTCGTCGAGCACCTGCTCCAGCAGGTCTACGGGGACGACGCCGCGACCGTCCCGGCCAGGTCCTCCGGTGGAGCGCGACGCCCCGAGAGGGCGGCGGAGGCGTCCAGCGTCGTCCCCAGGGAGGTCCTCGTCCCTGTGCTCCCGACGGACGTCGAGCAGGTCACCGCCTGGCTCAGCGGCCTGCGCGGGTCCAAGGTCGCGCTGCGCGTCCCGCAGCGCGGGGACAAGAAGGACCTCGCCGAGACGGTCCGACGCAACGCGGAGCAGGCGCTCGCCCTTCACCGCACGCGGCGAGCGGGAGACCTGACCACCCGCGGTCGAGCGCTCGAGGAGCTCCAGGAGGCCCTCGGGCTGGACTCCGCGCCGCTGAGGATCGAGTGCTACGACATCTCGACGACCCAGGGGACCCACCAGGTCGGGTCGATGGTGGTGTTCGAGGACGGCGTCGCGCGCAAGGGCGAGTACCGGCAGTTCGTCATCAAGGGCGAGGACGGCGAGGGTGCCCGCGACGACACCGCGGCGATGTACGAGGTGATCACCCGCCGGTTCCGTCGTCACCTGGCCGAGCGGACCGCTCCCGAGGGCTCCGTCCAGCGCTCGGGTCCGGTCGACCCGGACGAGGACCTCGCGGAGGAGTCACGCGGCGGGCGCCGGTTCGCCTACGCCCCGCAGCTCGTCGTCGTCGACGGCGGGCCGCCCCAGGTCGCGGCGGCGGCGCGGGCGCTGGCCGACCTCGGCGTGACGGACGTCGCCCTCTGTGGTCTCGCCAAGCGTCTCGAGGAGGTCTGGCTGCCGGGGGACGAGCACCCCGTCATCCTCCAGCGCTCCTCGGAGGGCCTGTACCTGCTCCAGCGGGTCCGCGACGAGGCGCACCGTTTCGCGATCAAGCACCACCGGGCGCGCCGTGGCGCCGCGATGACCCGCTCGGTGCTCGACGACGTCCCAGGGCTCGGTGCCACGCGCGCGGCGGCCTTGCTCGACCACTTCGGCTCGGTCGGTGCGATGCGCGGGGCGAGCGTCGAGGAGCTCACCGCGGTGAAGGGGATCGGGGCCGCGACGGCGCAGTCCGTCGCCGAGGCGCTCGCCCGCGGCTGAGCCCGGGTCCCGTAGCGTCCGGACACGTGCGTCGTCCGGACGCCGTCCTCGGCTCCTGGCATGCTGGGACCATGACCGAACCTCCTGCCACGACCGTCCCGTCGGGCATCCCGGCGCTGGAGGCGGCCACCGCCAGCCCGCGAGGGGCGACTCCCGAGCTCCTCGTGGTCACCGGCATGTCCGGGGCCGGCCGCAGCCGGGCGGCCGCCGTCCTGGAGGACCTCGGCTGGTACGTCGTCGACAACCTCCCGGCCCAGCTGCTGCCGCAGCTCGCCGGGATGCTCTCCAGCGGCCCCGGCGGGGTGCACCGGCTCGCTGCCGTCGTCGACGTCCGCGGGCGGCGGCTCTCGGCCGACCTCGTCGACGTGCCTCGACTCGCTGCGCGAGGCGGGCCTCGACTTCCGCGTGCTCTTCGTCGACGCCTCCGACGACGTCCTCGTGCGGCGCTTCGAGACCGTCCGTCGGCCCCACCCGCTCCAGGACGGCCGCCGGATCCTCGACGGGATCGCCGACGAGCGCGTCATGCTCGAGGGCGTCCGCCGGCGGACGGACGTGCTCATCGACACGACGGAGCTCAACGTCCACGACCTCGCCCGTGAGGTCCGCGCGGCCGTCGCCTCGGGGGCGGACGACGAGATGCGTCTCACCGTGGTCAGCTTCGGCTTCAAGTACGGGCTGCCGCTCGACGCCGACCATGTCGCGGACGTCCGCTTCCTCGCGAACCCCTACTGGATCACCGAGCTGCGCCACCTCACGGGTCGCGACGACCCCGTCCGGGACTACGTGCTCGGCCTGCCGGGGGCCTCGCTCTTCGTCGAGCGCTACCTCGCGCTCCTCGAGCCCGTGCTCGCGGGGTACGAGAACGAGGACAAGCGCTACGCGACGCTCGCGATCGGGTGCACGGGAGGCAAGCACCGCTCGGTGGCCATCTCCGAGGCGATCGCCTCGGCGCTGCGTGCCCAGGGACGCCGGGTGGTGGTGACGCACCGTGACCTCGGACGTGAGTGACGGGCCCGGCAGCCGATCGGTTCGACGGGCGCGCCTGAGCCGGGTGCCGGGGAGCAGCCGCGCAGCGGTCGCGGTCCTGCCGTCGTCGCGCTCGGCGGCGGGCACGGTCTGTCGGCGAGCCTCGGCGCGCTGCGGCTGATGACCGACCGGATCACCGCGGTGGTGACGGTCGCCGACGACGGCGGCTCCTCCGGCCGGCTTCGTGCCGAGCTCGACGTGCTGCCGCCCGGTGACCTGCGCATGGCGCTGTCGGCGCTGTGCGACGACACCGACTGGGGCCGCACCTGGCGCGACGTGCTCCAGCACCGCTTCGCGAGCGACGGCCCGCTCGACCAGCACGCCGTCGGCAACCTGCTCATCGTCGCCCTGTGGGAGCTGCTCGGCGACCCGGTCGCCGGGCTCGACTGGGTCGGGCGGCTCCTCGGTGCCCGCGGACGCGTGCTGCCGATGTCGCAGATCCCGCTCGAGATCGAGGCGGACATCGTCCTCGACGGGGTCGAGACGCTCGTCCAGGGCCAGTCGGCGGTCGGCGAGCGCCGCGAGGCGAGGTCAACGCGATCCGGCTGCACGCCGGCCGAGCCGCCGGCCTGCCCCGAGGCGGTCGCGGCGATCGCCGCAGCGGACTGGGTGGTCCTCGGCCCCGGGTCGTGGTTCACCTCGGTGCTCCCGCACGTGCGCGTCCCGGAGCTCTACGAGGCCCTGCGGAGCACCCCGGCGCGGCGCTGCGTGACGCTCAACCTGCGGCCGCCCGGTGACCCGACGGCCATGACGAACCTCCAGCACCTGCGCGCGCTCGCCGCGCACGCGCCGGACCTGCGGGTCGACGTCGTGGTCGCTGATCCCTCGGCCGTCGTGCACCTGGACGAGCTCAACGAGCAGGCGGCGTCGATGGGCGCGCAGCTGGTGCTGCGGCAGGTCAGCGCGGGTGACGGGACGGCACGGCACGACACGCTGCGCCTCGCCGCGGCCTACCGGGACGCCTTCGAGGACGCCTGGGGCGACCTCGGCAGTGCACCGGGGATGGCAGGATGACCACATGGCGTTGACGGCACAGGTGAAGGACGAGCTCGCCCGACTGACCGTCGACAAGACGTCGCAGCGCAAGGCGGAGGTCTCCGCGATGCTGCGCTTCGCCGGCGGGCTGCACATCATCGCCGGGCGCATCGTCATCGAGGCCGAGCTCGACACGGCGATCACCGCGCGCCGGCTCCGGCTCGCGATCGCCGAGGTCTACGGGCACTCGAGCGACATCGTCGTGGTGACCGGCTCGGGGCTGCGCAAGGGGACGCGGTACGTCGTCCGGGTCGTCAAGGACGGCGAGTCGCTCGCGCGGCAGACGGGGCTCCTGGACAACCGCGGGCGCCCCGTGCGCGGGCTGCCGCCCCAGGTCGTCTCCGCCGGGGTCGGCGAGGCCGAGGCCGCCTGGCGCGGTGCCTTCCTCGCCCACGGCTCGCTCACCGAGCCCGGCCGCTCCGCTGCGCTCGAGGTCACCTGCCCGGGCGCGGAGGCGGCGCTCGCGCTCGTCGGCGCGGCCCGTCGGCTCGGGATCTCGGCGAAGGCACGCGAGGTGCGCGGGGTCGACCGCGTCGTCATCCGTGACGGCGACGCCATCGGCGCGATGCTCACCAGGCTCGGGGCGCATGACGCCGTGATGGTCTGGGAGGAGCGCCGCATGCGTCGCGAGGTGCGGGGCACGGCCAACCGCCTGGCCAACTTCGACGACGCCAACCTGCGGCGCTCGGCGCGCGCGGCCGTCGCGGCCGGGGCGCGCGTGGCACGGGCCTTCGAGATCCTCGGCGAGGACCTGCCCGAGCACCTGCGCGAGGCGGGCCAGCTGAGGCTCGAGCACCGCGAGTCCTCCCTCGAGGAGCTCGGCCAGCTGGCCGTCCCTCCGCTGACCAAGGACGCGGTGGCGGGCCGGATCCGGCGCCTGCTCGCGACCGCAGACAAGCGGGCGGCAGAGCTCGGCATCCCGGACACCGAGGCCGGGCTGAGCCCGGACCTGCTCGACGTCTGAGGGTTCGTCGATCCAGCCTGTGGCCCTCGCGGTCCGGCTGGGGAAACACGCCCGGGTTTTCACGGCGCGCGCCGGGACTTTACCGGGACCAAGGTCCTGGGTGAGCCCAGGGGTGACCCGGGTTTTGTGCTCCTGACCAGCACAGGCAGGCGTCGTCCCGCTGGACGAACGTCCCGCCGCAGGATGTGTCAAACGTGTAACGTAGGTCTCACCCGGAGCCCGTGACTGTTCACGGCTACGCCCGGGGCGTACAGCGCCGTACGAATCCGTTCATGACCCAGCTGCGTGTCGGCGAACCGGCGCGCTCCGAGGAGGCATTGTGACCATCCGCGTCGGTATCAACGGCTTCGGCCGCATCGGACGTAACTTCTACCGGGCGATCCTTGCGTCCGGTGCCGACATCGAGATCGTCGGTGTGAACGACCTGACGGACAACAAGACGCTCGCGCACCTGCTCAAGTACGACACCGTGCTCGGCCGCTTCCCCCTGAGCGTGAGCTACGACGAGAACAACATCATCGTCGACGGCAAGAACATCCGTGCCCTCGCCGAGCGCGACCCGGCCAACCTTCCCTGGGCCGAGCTGGGCGCCGACATCGTCATCGAGTCGACCGGCTTCTTCACGGACGCGACCAAGGCCAAGGCGCACCTCGCCGCCGGCGCCAAGAAGGTCATCATCTCCGCGCCCGCCTCGAACGAGGACGGCACGTTCGTCATGGGTGTCAACCACACCGACTACGACGCGGCGAACCACCACATCATCTCCAACGCGTCCTGCACCACGAACTGCCTCGCCCCCATGGCCAAGGCGCTCAACGACGCGATCGGCATCGAGCGTGGCCTCATGACCACGATCCACGCCTACACCGGCGACCAGAACCTGCAGGACGGCCCCCACAAGGACCTCCGTCGTGCCCGCGCCGCCGCGCAGAACATCGTCCCCACCTCGACCGGTGCCGCGAAGGCTGTCGCCCTCGTGCTCCCCGAGCTCAAGGGCAAGCTCGACGGCTTCGCGATGCGCGTCCCGACCATCACGGGCTCGGCCACGGACCTCACGTTCACGGCCTCGCGTGCCGTCACCGTCGAGGAGGTCAACGCTGCGGTCAAGGCCGCCGCCGAGGGCCCCCTCAAGGGCGTCCTGTCCTACGTCGAGGACGACATCGTCTCGAGCGACATCGTCACCGACCCGCACCAGAGCATCTTCGACTCCAAGCTGACCAAGGTCAGCGGAGACCTGGTCAAGGTCGTCGCCTGGTACGACAACGAGTGGGGCTACTCCAGCAGCCTCGTCGCGCTGACCTCCTACGTGGGCGAGCGTCTCTGACCCTCGGCCGTACGAGCCACAGCTCATGACCGACGTCCGCGTGCGCGGTGACCATCAGGTCGTCCGGGCACGCGGACGTCGCCATGTCCGCCCCTGACCACATCCGAAGGACATCCATGAAGACCATCGAGGACCTCGGCGACCTGCGCGGCAAGCGCGTGCTCGTCCGCTCCGACTTCAACGTGCCGCTCGACGGCACGACCATCACCGACGACGGCCGGATCCGCGCGGCGCTGCCGACGCTGACCCGCCTGATGGACGCCGGCGCCCGCGTCGTCGTCACGGCCCACCTCGGACGCCCGAAGGGCGCCCCGGAGGACAAGTACTCGCTCGCGCCCGTCGCCGCCCGCCTCGGCGAGCTGCTCGGCAAGCCCGTCGCCCTCGCGGCCGACGTCGTCGGCGAGTCCGCCAAGGCCACCGTCGCTGCCCTCGAGGACGGCGGCATCGCCCTGCTCGAGAACATCCGCTTCGACGCGCGCGAGACCTCGAAGGACGAGGCCGTCCGCGGCGAGCTCGCCGACGAGCTCGCCGCCCTCGCCGACGCGTTCGTCTCCGACGGCTTCGGCGTCGTCCACCGCAAGCAGGCCTCGGTCTACGACGTCGCGCTGCGCCTCCCGCACGCCGCCGGCAACCTCGTGCTCGCCGAGGTCTCGGCGCTGCGCAAGGCCGTCGAGGACCCGGAGCGTCCGTACGTCGTCGTGCTCGGCGGCTCGAAGGTCTCCGACAAGCTCGGCGTCATCGCGAACCTGCTGACCAAGGCCGACAAGCTCCTCATCGGTGGCGGCATGGTCTTCACCTTCCTCAAGGCCCAGGGCCACGAGGTCGGCTCCTCGCTCCTCGAGGAGGACCAGGTCGAGACGGTCAAGGGCTACCTGGCCAAGGCCGCCGAGTCCGGCGTCGAGATCGTCCTTCCCGTCGACATCGTCGCGGCGGACTGGCTTCGCCGCCGACGCGGCCCACGTCACGGTCGACGCCTCGGCGATCCCCGCGGACAAGATGGGCCTGGACATCGGCCCGCGCTCCGGCGAGCTCTTCCGCGTCCGAGATCCTCGACGCGCGAAGACGATCGCCTGGAACGGCCCGATGGGCGTCTTCGAGTTCCCGGCCTTCGCCGAGCGGCACCCGCGCGGTGGCGCAGGCGCTCGTCGACACCGACGGCTTCTCGATCGTCGGCGGCGGCGACTCCGCCGCGGCCGTGCGTCGCCTCGGCTTCGACGAGGCGGGCTTCGGCCACATCTCGACCGGCGGCGGCGCGAGCCTCGAGCTGCTCGAGGGCAAGATCCTTCCCGGCATCGCAGTTCTGGAGGACTGAGACATGGCAACGCGTACCCCGCTCATGGCGGGCAACTGGAAGATGAACCTGGACCACCACCAGGCCGATGCACACCGTGCAGAAGCTGGCCTGGAGCCTCAAGGACGCCAAGCACGACTTCGCGCGCCGTCGAGGTCTCCGTCCTGGTGCCCTTCACCGACCTGCGCTCGGTGCAGACGCTCGTCGACGCCGACAAGCTCGAGCTGAGCTACGGCGCCCAGGACGTCTCGGCGCACCTCGAGGGCGCGTACACCGGTGAGATCTCGCCGGTCATGCTCGCCAAGCTCGGCGTGACCTACGTGGCCGTCGGCCACTCGGAGCGTCGCCAGTTCCACGGCGAGGACGACGCCCTGTGCGCCGCCAAGGTGAAGTCGGCGTTCAGCCAGGGCGTCGACGCCGATCCTGTGCGTGGGCGAGGGCCTCGACATCCGCAAGGCCGGCGACCAGGTGCCGTACACGCTCGCGCAGGTCGAGGGTGGCCTCGCGGGCCTCTCGGCCGAGCTCGCCGCGACGATCGTCATCGCCTACGAGCCCGTCTGGGCCATCGGCACCGGTGAGGTCGCGACCCCCGAGGACGCCCAGGAGGTCTGCGAGGCGATCCGCGCCAAGCTCGCCGAGCTGTACTCGGCCGAGCTCGCCGCTGGCGTCCGCGTCCTGTACGGCGGCTCGGTGAAGTCCGGCAACGTCGCGTCGATCATGGCGAAGCCCGATGTCGACGGCGCCCTCGTCGGTGGCGCGAGCCTCGACCCCGAGGAGTTCGCGAAGATCGCGCGCTTCCAGTCCCACCAGGTCGGCCTCTGACCTAGCTCGAGCGCGGCCCCGTCGGAGTGATCCGGCGGGGCCGCGGCTGGCCGGGTTCGTCCGATCAGGACCCGGTCGCCTATCCTTGCGGGGGCGCGCACCGCGCCCCACCCGTCGAACGAGGGACGTACCAGCTCGTGGAAGCGTTGCGCATCGTCTTGCAGGTCCTGCTCATCCTCACGAGCTTCCTCGTGATCGTCCTGGTGCTGCTGCACAAGGGCAAGGGCGGCGGACTCTCCGACATGTTCGGCGGAGGGATGTCCAGCGGAGCAGGAAGCTCCGGCGTCGCAGAGCGGAACCTCAACCGGATCACCATCGGCCTCGTGCTGCTGTGGACCGCCGTCGTCGTCCTGCTCGGCCTGATCCAGCGCGTCAGCGGCTGAGAAGGAGACAGTCATGGCGAGCGGAAGTGCCATTCGCGGTTCCCGTGTCGGTGCCGGCCCCATGGGCGAGGCCGAGCGCGGCGACTCGGCCCCCCGGGTGTGGATCTCCTACTGGTGCGCCCACGGCCACGAGACCCGGCCCAGCTTCGCGGACGACGCCAACACCGAGGTCCCCGAGACCTGGGACTGCCCGCGCTGCGGCTTCCCGGCCGGCCAGGACCAGGAGAACCCCCCGTCTCCGACCCGCAACGAGCCGTACAAGACGCACCTGGCCTACGTGAAGGAGCGTCGCTCCGACGAGGACGGCCAGGCGATCCTCGACGAGGCGCTCGCAGCGCTGCGCGCCAAGCGCGGCGGCTGAGACCAGCCCTCAGGACCGATCGACGCGAAGGGCGCCCCCGGAGACCGGGGGCGCCCTTCGACGTCAGTGGCCGCGGTCGGCCGGACCGTCCTCGGTCGGTGCGGCGTCGGACGGCGTGCCGCCGACCAGCCCGGCAGCCTCGAGGTCGACGAGCCAGTACGTCGCCTCGCGCCCCGTGGCCCCCGCGCTGGGGGTGCGGTGCAGGTCGTCGCCGCCCAGCGCGCGCGAGACCGCCTCGGCCTTGCCCTCGCCCGCGGCGACGAACCACAGCTCGGCCGCCGCCGCTAGCGCCGGGAACGTCAGCGTGACGCGCGAGGGCGGGGGCTTGGGGGAGCCCCGCACCCCGGCGACGGTCAGCTCGGTGACGTCGAGCGCAGGGTGGCCGGGGAAGAGGCTCGCCAGGTGGCCGTCGGGACCGACCCCGAGCAGGACGACGTCGAAGGCCGGGACGAGGGCGCCGTCGGGCGCGAGAGCGGCGAGGCTCGCCGCGTACTGCTCCGCCGAGGACTCCGGGTCCGCGACGAGGTCGGCGGCCGGCATGGGGTGGACGTTCGCCGCGGGGATCGGCAGGTGGTCGATCAGTGCCGCGCGGGCCTGGGTCTCGTTGCGCTCGGGGTCGCCGTCGGGAAGGAAGCGCTCGTCGCCCCACCACAGGTGGACGCCGCTCCAGTCGACCGCATCACGCAGCGGGGACCGGTCGACCTTGGCCAGCACGTCGATGCCGACCGTCCCTCCGGTGAGCACGACGTGCAGCGGGCGCCGCAGCGACTGCAGGTCGACGAGCCGCAGCAGCAGCCGGGCCGCCGTGGCCTCGGCCAGGATCTCCGCCGAGGGGTGGACGACGACCGTCCGGCTGCTCATGCCTCGCCGATGCGCGCGAGCCCGTCGTCCAGGACTTCGCCCCAGACCTCGTCCGAGTCGAGCCGGCGCAGCTCCTCCGAGAGGCACTCGGGCAGCTGCCTCAGGGGCATCGAGGCATGCCGCTCGGGCTGGCCGGGCTGCTCGATGCTCGCGGTGCGGCCGTCCGGCCGGTTGATGACGACGGGTCCGGAGGCCCGGTGCAGGACGACCTTGGTGACCCCCTGGGCCTCGGCGGCTGCGGGTGACCGCCACCGGGCACCGCAGCGCATGGGCCAGCCACGCCGCGAGCAGCGGGACCGAGGGGTGGGTGGAGTTGCCCTCGACCTCGGCCCGCGTGACCTGCTCGAACGGAGGCTGGTCGAGCGCCGCGGACAGCAGCCCGCGCCAGACGGTCAGCCGCGTCCACGCGAGGTCGGTGTCGCCCGCCTGGTAGGAGGCACCGCAGCTGGCGCAGGCTCGTGAGCGGGTCGCTGCACTCGAGCGTGTCGGTGATCCGGCGCTGAGCCATGGCGCCCACCGGGTGGGTCGAGGGGTTCGGGGGCACCTCGAAGGGCCACCAGGCGACGATCGGCGCATCGGGCAGGAGCAGGGGCATGACGAGCGTGTCCGCATGCTCGAGCATGCGCGCCGAGGCCGTGAGCACGATGACCTCGCTGGCACCCGCGTCGCCGCCGACCCTGATCTCCGCGTCGAGCTGGGGCTCGGTGCGCGCCGGGTCCTCGACGAGGACGATCACGCGGCAGGGGTGCTCGCGGCTCGCGTCGTTCGCCGTCTCGATGGCGGTCTCGACCTCACGCTCGCCGACGTCGATGATCAGCGTGAGCACGCGTCCCAGGGCGACGGCGCCGCCCTCGTCGCGCAGTCGCTCGAGCGTCTTGGTGATGGCGCCCGTGGTGGTCCTCGGCAGGGTGACGATCATGCTGACCTCCTCATGGCCGACGCCAGGTGCGGCCGTCCCTGGCCATCATCGCGTCGGCGGACGACGGACCCCAGGCACCGGGGCGGTACTGCTCGGGCTGGCCGTGACGCGACCAGTAGGCGGTGATCGGGTCGAGGATCTTCCACGAGAGCTCGACCTCCTCGTGCCGCGGGAACAGCGGCGGGTCGCCGAGCAGCACGTCGAGGATGAGTCGCTCGTAGGCCTCGGGCGAGGTCTCGGTGAACGCGTGCCCGTAGGCGAAGTCCATCGTGACGTCGCGGACCTCCATGGCCGTCCCCGGGACCTTCGAGCCGAAGCGGATCGTCACGCCCTCGTCGGGCTGCACCCGGATGACCAGGGCGTTCTTGCCGAGCTCCTCGGTGGAGAAGGCCTCGAAGGGCAGGTGCGGGGCACGCTTGAAGACGACGGCGATCTCCGTGACGCGGCGACCGAGCCGCTTGCCGGTGCGCAGGTAGAACGGGACGCCGGCCCACCGGCGGGTGTCGATGTCGACCCGGATCGCGGCGAAGGTCTCCGTCTCGGAGGAGGCGGAGATGCCGTCCTCCTCGAGGTACCCGACGACCTCCTCGCCGCCCTGGAAGCCGGCGGCGTACTGACCGCGTGCCGTGTGCCGGCCGAGGTCCTTGGGCAGCCGGACGGCCGAGAGGACCTTCTCCTTCTCCGCGCGCAGGGCGTCGGCCTCGAAGGAGACGGGCTCCTCCATGGCCGTCAGGGCCAGCAGCTGGAGCAGGTGGTTCTGGATGACGTCGCGCGCTGCGCCGATGCCGTCGTAGTACCCGGCCCGTCCGCCGATGCCGATGTCCTCGGCCATGGTGATCTGGACGTGGTCGACGTAGTTGGCGTTCCAGATCGGCTCGAAGAGCTGGTTCGCGAAGCGCAGCGCGAGCAGGTTCTGGACGGTCTCCTTGCCCAGGTAGTGGTCGATCCGGAAGACCGACTCGGGGGCGAAGACGCGAGGCGACGACGTCGTTGAGCTCACGGGCGCTGGCGAGGTCGTGCCCGAAGGGCTTCTCGATGACGACCCGGCGCCAGGAGTCGTCGCTCTGCTCGGAGAGCCCTGACCGCGCGAGCTGACGGCAGACGAGCGGGAAGGCCTTGGGCGGGACCGAGAGGTAGAAGGCGTGGTTCCGGTTCGTCCCGCGCTCCTCGTCGAGGGCGGCGACCGTCGCGCTGAGCCGGTCGAAGGCGGCGTCGTCGTCGAACTCGCCCTGGACGAAGCGGATGCCCTCGGCGAGCTGTCGCCAGGTCTCCTCGCGGAACGGCGTGCGCGAGTTCTCCTTGACCGCGTCGTGCACGACCTGCGCGAAGTCCTGGTCGCTCCCAGTCGCGGCGGGCGAAGCCGGTGAGGGCGAACCCTGGGGGCAGCAGGCCGCGGTTGGCGAGGTCGTACACGGCGGGCATGAGCTTGCGCCGCGCGAGGTCGCCCGTGACGCCGAAGATCACCAGGCCGCACGGGCCGGCGATCCGCGGGAGTCGACGATCCCGGGGGTCACGGAGCGGATTGACCCCGGAGGCGACCTTCGCGGGGCTCATCGGGCCGCCTCGAGGACGGAGCCGACGGTCGCCAGGAGCTGGTCCCAGGAGTCCTGGAACTTCCGGACGCCGTCGACCTCGAGCCGAGCGGTGATCTCGTCGAGGTCGATGCCCAGCCCGGCCAGGGCCTCCAGGACCGCATGCGCCTCCCCGAAGGCACCGGTGATCGTGTCGCCGTCGACCGCGCCGTGGTCCGCGACGGCCTCGAGCGTCGTCTCCGGCATCGTGTTGACGACGTCGCGTGCCACCAGCCGGTCGACGTACCTCGTGTCGGGGTACGCGGGGTCCTTGACCCCGGTCGAGGCCCACAGCGGGCGTTGGGGGCGGGCTCCGGCCGCGGCGAGCGCCTCCCAGCGGTGGCTCGTGAGCCAGGTGCCGTACAGCTCGTAGGCGAGGACCGCGTTGGCGATCGCCGCCTCGCCGCGCAGGGCCGCGGCCTCGGGCCCGTCGAGCGCGTCGAGCGCTGCGTCGACGGCCGTGTCCACCCGGGAGACGAAGAACGAGGCGACCGAGGCGATCGGCGCGAGGTCGAGCCCGGCCGAGTGCGCCTGCTCGAGCCCGCTCGCGAAGGCGTCGAGGACGTCGCGGTAGCGGCCGAGGGAGAAGATCAGCGTGACGTTCACGCTGATGCCCTCGGCGAGCGCCGCGGTGATCGCCGGCAGGCCCTCGTCCGTCGCGGGGATCTTGATGAAGAGGTTGGGACGGTCCACCCGCGCCCACAGCATGCGGGCGGCCTCGAGGGTGCCCTCGGTGTCGTGCGCCAGCCGGGGGTCGACCTCGATCGAGACGCGACCGTCCACGCCGCCGCTCGCCTCGAAGGCGGGGCGCAGCACGTCGGCAGCGGCACGGACGTCGTCGGTGGTGATCGTGACGACGGCCTCGTCGAGGCTCGTGCCGGCGGCCGCGAGGTCCCGGACCTGCGCCTGGTAGGCCTCGCTCTTCAGGGCTGCCGCGAAGATGCTGGGGTTCGTGGTGACCCCGACCACACCGCGATGGGCCACGAGCGCGGCGAGGCTGCCGCTGCTCAGGCGGTCACGGGAGAGGTCGTCGAGCCAGACGGCGACCCCCGCCGCTCCCAGTCGCGTGATCTGCTCAGGCACGTTCTCCTGCTCAGGGTCCATCGGGTGCTCCTCGGTGCTCGGCGGGGACGGGGGGCGGCGTCGGGTGACGTCGCCCCCGTCCCGCGGGGGTCGTGCTGGCCGAGTCAGGACGCCGTGCCGCCCACCGCCGCGAGGGACTCGCGCGCCGCGGCCACGACGGCCTCGGCGGTGATCCCGAACTCGCGGTAGAGGGTCTCGGCGTCCGCCGAGGCACCGAAGTGCTCGAGGGAGACCGACCGGCCGGCGTCGCCGACGATGCGATCCCACGACAGCGCGATCCCGGCCTCGACGGAGACCCGGGCGCGGACTGCAGGGGGAAGCACCTCGTCACGGTATGCCTGATCCTGCTCGGCGAACCACTCGAGGCACGGCGCTGAGACGACGCGCGTGGGAACGCCAGAGGCCTCGAGCGTCTCGCGGGCGGCGACGGCGAGCTGGACCTCCGAGCCGGTGGCGACGAGCAGCACCTGCGGAGTGCCCGTGCTCGCCTCGAGCAGCGTGTACGCCCCGCGCGCGAGGCCATCGGCCGCGGCGAAGCCGTCGACCCCGCGCGGGAAGGTGGGGACGTTCTGCCGCGTGAGGATGAGGCCCACGGGGTGGTCGGTGCGCTCGAGGATCGCCTTCCATGCGGCGGCGGTCTCGTTCGCGTCGGCCGGGCGGACGATGTCCAGGCCGGGGATCGCCCGGACCGCTGCCAGGTGCTCGACCGGCTGGTGGGTCGGGCCGTCCTCGCCGAGGCCGATCGAGTCGTGCGTCCAGACGTACACGGCAGGGACGCCCATGACCGCAGCGAGGCGCACGGCGCCACGCATGTAGTCCGAGAACGTGAAGAACGTGCCGCCGTAGGCGCGCGTGAGGCCGTGCAGCACGATGCCCGAGAGGATCGAGCCCATGGCGTGCTCGCGGATCCCGAAGTGCAGCGTGCGGCCGTACTCGTTCCCGGCGAACTCGTGCGAGGAGCGCTCGGCGGGCAGGAAGGACGGCTCGCCCTTCATCGTGGTGTTGTTCGAGCCGGCGAGGTCGGCCGAGCCGCCCCAGAGCTCGGGCAGGACCCCACCGATCGCCGACAGGACGTCACCGGAGGCGGCGCGAGTCGCGATCGACGTGCCGGCCTCGAAGACGGGAAGGGACTCGGCCCAGCCCTCGGGGAGCTCGTGCGCGGAGAGACGGTCGAGCAGGCGGGCCCGCTCGGGGTTCGCCTCGCGCCACGAGGCGTAGGACGCGTCCCATGCCTCGCGCTCGGCGGCACCGCGCTCGACGACGCCGCGCGTGTGCGCCAGCACCTCGGGCTCGACGACGAACGAGGCTGCCGGGTCGAAGCCGAGGAGCTCCTTGAGGCCTGCCACCTCCGCGCCACCCAGCTTGGAGCCGTGCGAGCCGTGCGTGTTCTGCTTGGTCGGCGAGGGCCAGGCGATGATCGTCCGCAGCTGGATGAAGGAGGGCCGGTCGGTGACGGCCTTCGCCGCCTCGATCGCGGCGAAGAGCTGCTCGACGTCCTCCGCGTAGGGGCTGCCGTCCGCCGTCTTCGTCCAGTCGACGGTCTGGACGTGCCAGCCGTAGGACTCGTAGCGGCCCACGACGTCCTCGGTGAAGGCGATCGAGGTGTCGCCCTCGATGGAGATGTGGTTGTCGTCCCAGATGACGACGAGGTTGCCGAGCTGCTGCGTCCCGGCGATCGAGCTCGCCTCGGAGGTCACGCCCTCCTCGAGGTCGCCGTCGGAGGCCAGGACGTAGACCATGTGGTCGAAGGGGCTCGTGCCGGGGGCGGCGTCGGGGTCGAGCAGCCCGCGCTCACGCCGGGCGGCCATCGCGAAGCCGACGGAGCTGGCCAGGCCCTGGCCGAGCGGTCCCGTGGTGATCTCGACACCGGCGGTGTGCCGGTACTCGGGGTGCCCAGGGGTCTTGGAGCCCCAGGTGCGCAGCGCCTCGATGTCCTCGATCTCCAGGCCGTAGCCGGCGAGGAAGAGCTGGAGGTACAGCGTCAGGCTCGAGTGACCGCAGGACAGGATGAAGCGGTCGCGGCCCAGCCACTGCGGGTCGCGCGGGTCCTGGCGCATGACCTTCTGGTAGAGCATGTACGCGACCGGGGCGAGGCTGATCGCCGTGCCGGGGTGACCGTTGCCGACCTTCTCGACGGCGTCGGCTGCGAGCACCCGGACGGTGTCGACGGCACGGCGGTCGAGCTCGGTCCACACGAGCGCTGACTGGGGGGCGTTCACTGAGCCTCTTTCCTGCCCCCGTCCCCGGAGGCGTACCGGTCGGCGTGCGGAAGCCGACGGGGGCCGGCAGTGGCCACGGCCGCGACTTCGAGTCACGTGGCCGCCGCGTCGGCGACCGGGACGAGCCTACTTGCCGCCGTCGCGACAACGTTGTCGAAGTCCACCTGGCGACCAGGATCCGGCTGATCGGGCGCTCTGCGCGAGGGGGAATAGCATGGGGGCGGGTGATCCGGTCAGCGACCTACGTCCCGGAGACCCTCGACGACAGGAGTTCGGAGCGCGTGCGTACGAGTCAGCTCAACGCGAGCGCAGCCGTCCCTGCCGATGACGGAGCCGGCGGGAGAACGCCCTCGGCGGGAGCGGTCCGCCCCCGGGGACCCCGCCGCTGGCTGTCCACCCTCGCCGCCTACGTCGCCCTGACGAAGCCCCGCATCATCGAGCTGCTCCTCGTCACGACCCTTCCGACGATGATCCTCGCGCAGCGCGGGATGCCCTCGTGGACCCTCGTCCTGTGGACGCTCATCGGCGGCGCCGCCTCTGCCGGATCGGCGAACACGCTCAACTGCGTGATCGACCGGGACATCGACCAGCTGATGAACCGGACACGCAGGCGCCCGCTGGTGACCGGCGAGGTGAGCCCGCGCGCAGCGCTCGTCTTCGGGGTCCTGCTCGGGCTCGGCTCGCTCCTGTGGTTCGCCCTGCTCGTCAACCTCGTCGCGGCGGCGCTCTCGCTGCTGGCGATCCTGCTGTACGTCGTCGGCTACACGATGCTGCTCAAGCGACGCACCCCGCAGAACATCGTCTGGGGAGGGGTCGCGGGCTGCATGCCGGTGCTCATCGGCTGGTCCGCCGTGACCGGGAGCCTCGCCTGGGCACCCGTCGCGCTGTTCCTGGTGATCTTCTTCTGGACGCCGCCGCACTACTGGCCGCTGTCGATGAAGTTCCGGCGCGACTACGAGGCCGCCGGGGTGCCGATGCTCCCCGTCGTCGCCGGCCCCGTGCGGGTCGCCTGGGAGATGGTCGCCTACACGATCGCGATGATCGCCGCCTCGCTCGCCCTGGTGCCGCTCGCCGGGATGACCTGGGTCTACGCGGTCGCCGCCGTCGGGCTCGGGCTGTGGTTCGGGGGCTCGACGGTCGGGCTGCTGCGCCGTGCGCTGCACCCGAGGCCCGGGGTGAAGCTGGGCGAGATGCGGGTCTTCCACCGCTCGATCACCTACCTGACGCTGCTGTTCGTCGCGGTCGCCGTCGACCCGTTCCTCCCGCTGTGAGCCGACGGGCCGCCGGTGACGTCGAGGCCCCGGCCGCGCTCACCCAGGCGGTCCAGAGCTACCTCGACCACCTCGCCGTCGAACGCGGCCTGTCGGGGAACACCCTCGCCGCCTACCGTCGCGACCTCACGCGGTACGTCGGCTTCCTCGCGGCCCAGGGCCGGACGGCGCCGGGGGACGTGCTCGAGTCCGATGTCCGCGACGCCGTCGTCTCGGTGCGGACGGGTGGTGACGGCAGCACACCGCTGGCGGCCTCGTCGACGGCCCGGTTCGTGGCGGCGGTGCACGGCTGGCACCGCTTCGCCGCGGTCGAGGGCTGGTCGACCGTCGACCCGTCCCGGGAGGTCCGACCGCCGGCTCGTCCGCGGCGGCTGCCCAAGGCCCTGCCCGTCGAGGACGTCGAGCGACTCCTCGAGGCCGCGGGACTCGGCGACGGAGCGGTCCCGCTGCGGGACCGGGCCCTGCTGGAGCTCCTGTACTCGACGGGTGCCCGCATCAGCGAGGTCGTCGGCCTCGACATCGACGACCTCGACCGCGTGGCGGGCCAGGTGCTGCTGCGCGGCAAGGGCTCGAAGGAGCGGGTGGTCCCCGTCGGCTCGTTCGCCCTCACGGCGGTCGACGCCTACCTCGTACGCGCCAGGCCGGAGCTCGCGGGGCACGGCACGGGGACGCCTGCGCTGTTCCTCAACTCGCTCGGACGGCGGCTGAGCAGGCAGTCGGGCTGGGCGGTGCTCCGGCTCGCGGCGGAGCGCGCCGGCGTCAGGGGCGACATCTCCCCGCACACGCTGCGCCACTCCTTCGCGACGCACCTGCTCGCCGGAGGGGCCGACGTGCGCGTGGTCCAGGAGCTCCTCGGCCATGCCTCGGTGACCACGACGCAGATCTACACGCAGGTGAGCCCGGACCTGCTGCGCGAGGTGTACGCGGCCGCACATCCGCGGGCCCGCTGAACTCCGCGACCACCCGCCGGTCGCACGGGTCGCGGGCCCTCGCTGCGGTAACGTTCGGCCCGTGACCAGCCAGGACCCGACGGACCCGACGACCGCAACGGACCTCGTCGGACGCCCGATGCCGACGTTCGCCGACCCGGCGCCGCTCGCCTCGCACGGGCCGGCCAGGATCATCGCCCTGTGCAACCAGAAGGGCGGCGTCGGCAAGACGACGACGACCATCAACCTGGGTGCCGCTCTGGCCGACTACGGCCGCAAGGTGCTCGTCGTCGACTTCGACCCGCAGGGTGCGGCGTCCGTCGGGCTGGGCGTCAACCCGAACGCGCTCGACACGACGATCTACAACCTGCTCATGGAGCGCTCGGTCACCTTCGCCGACGTCGTGCGGTCGACGACGGTCGAGGGGCTCGACCTCCTCCCGGCGAACATCGACCTCTCGGCGGCCGAGGTCCAGCTGGTCGGCGAGGTCGCGCGCGAGTCGATCCTCAGCCGCGTGCTGCGCCAGGCCGAGGAGGACTACGACGTCATCCTCGTGGACTGCCAGCCCTCGCTCGGGCTGCTCACGGTGAACGCCCTCACGGCGGCCCATGGCGTCCTGATCCCGCTGGAGTGCGAGTTCTTCGCGCTGCGCGGTGTCGCCCTGCTCATCGAGACCGTCGAGAAGGTCCGCGACCGGCTCAACCCGCGGCTCCAGGTCGACGGGATCCTCGCGACGATGCACGACCCGCGGACCCTGCACTCGCGCGAGGTGCTGGCGCGCGTCAACGAGGCCTTCGGCGACCAGCTGCTGCACACCGTCATCGGACGCACGGTGAAGTTCCCCGACTCGTCCGTCGCCGCCGAGCCGATCACCAGCTACGCGCCCACGCATCCCGGTGCCCACGCGTACCGCCAGCTGGCGCGCGAGCTCGTGGCCCGCGGCGATGCCGTCTGAGCTGACGGGGGTCGGGCAGGCTCCGGAGCAGGGCCCCGCGAGCGCGGCGCTGCCGACCTCGGCCGAGGTCGAGCCCTCGGCGGCCGGCCCCTTCTCGGTGCACCTGAGCAACTTCGAGGGGCCGTTCGACCTGCTCCTGAGCCTCATCGCCCGGCACACCCTCGACATCACCGAGGTCGCGCTCGCCCAGATCACCGACGAGTTCATCGCCGCGGTGCGCGCTGCGGAGAAGAGCGGCGCCCCGTGGGCGCTGAGCCAGATCAGCGAGTTCCTCGTCGTGGCGGCGACCCTGCTCGACCTCAAGGCGGCGCGACTGCTGCCGGGCTCGGACGTCGAGGACGCCGAGGACCTCGAGATGCTCGAGGCACGCGACCTGCTCTTCGCACGGCTCCTGCAGTACCGGGCGTTCAAGGAGGTCGCGGCGAGCCTGGGCGAGCGGCTGGCCGGCCAGGCGAGGCAGGTCCCTCGCGCGGTCACCCTCGAGCCGCAGCTCATGGCTCTGCTGCCCGAGCTGGTCCTGGCGATCGGACCGGGGGAGCTGGCCGTGCTGGCCGCCCATGCCCTGGCGCCGAAGGCCGTGCCCTCCGTCGACCTCGGGCACCTGCACTCGCCGTCGGTCAGCGTGCGCGAGCAGGCCGCGATGCTGGTCGAGCGCCTGCGACGCGGATCGGGGATGTCCTTCCGTGCGCTGGTCGCCGATGCCGACTCGACGATCGTCGTCGTCGTGCGGTTCCTCGCGGTGCTCGAGCTCTTCCGTGAGGGAGTGGTGGCCTTCGACCAGGTCGAGCCGCTCGGTGAGCTGACGGTCAGGTGGACGGGCGACGAGGCCGGCACCGTCGAGGTGACGGACGACTACGGCGAGGGAGCACCCAGTGAGTGAGCAGGGCGTCGGCCAGGACGAGACGGGGCCGGGAACGGAGCAGGTGCCCGACGAGGTGGCCGGCGAGCCGACCGCGCAGGTGACCGCGCCGGCGGCCGACCCGGCGGGCGTCGACGAGCTCGCCTTCGACGTCGAGGACCTTCCCGGTGGCGCGCGCGCTGCCCTCGAGGCCGTCCTCATGGTGGCGGACGAGCCGATCCCCGCCGTCCGGCTCGCGACGGTCCTCGGCCTGCCGACCGCGACGGTCGAGCAGCTGCTCGGCTCGCTCGCGGAGAGCTACCGCTCCGAGCTGCGCGGGTTCGAGCTGCGCCAGCTCGGCGACGGCTGGCGCATCTACTCCGCGGCGGCGCATGCTGACGTGGTCGGGCGCTTCGTCCTGGACGGTCAGACGGCGCGGCTCACGCATGCCGCATTGGAGACCTTGGCCGTGATCGCCTACCGTCAGCCGGTCACCCGCGGTCAGGTCTCGGCCGTGCGCGGTGTGAACGTCGACTCTGTGGTGCGGACCCTCGCGGCCCGCGGGCTGGTCGGTGAGATCGGCACGGAGCCCTCCGGAGCCGTGCTGTACACGACCACCCCCTACTTCCTGGAACGGATGGGCATGACAAGTCTCGACGAGCTCCCCCCGCTGGCCCCGTACCTGCCCGACCTCGAGAACCTCGACCTCGCGGACGGGAGCGGCTCATGAGCGGCGACCCGCACGACCCGGCAGGCGTGCGCCTGCAGAAGGTGCTCGCCAGCGCCGGTGTCGGCTCGCGTCGTGCCTGCGAGAACCTCATCGCCGAGGGTCGGGTCACCGTCGACGGCGAGATCGTCCGCGAGCAGGGCGTGCGCGTGGACCCGGAGACGGTCGTCCTGCACGTGGACGGCCGTCGGGTGCAGCTCGACGACACGATCGTGACGATGGCCCTGAACAAGCCGGCCGGTGTCGTCTCGACGATGCACGACCCGCAGGGCCGGCCCTCCCTCGAGGGCCTCATCTCCAACCGCGAGCACCGGATGTTCCACGTCGGCCGGCTCGACGCGGAGACCGAGGGCCTGCTGCTGCTGACGAACGACGGAGAGCTCGCGCACCGCCTCGCGCACCCCTCCTTCGCGATCCCGAAGACCTACGTCGCCACGGTGACCGGTCGCGTGCGTCCGGCGATCGGCCAGCAGCTGCGCGAGGGGATCGAGCTCGAGGACGGCACGGCGAAGGTCGACTCGTTCCGCATCATGGACACCGCGCCGAGCACGACGATGATCGAGGTGATCCTGCACGAGGGTCGCAACCGCATCGTGCGCCGCATGTTCGAGGAGGTCGGTCACCCCGTCATCCGGCTCGTGCGGACGCAGATCGGCCCGGTGCGCCTCGGCGACATGCGACCCGGCCGGACGAGGGTCCTCGGACGGACCGAGGTGGGTGCCCTGATGGCGGCGGTCGGGCTGTGACGCGAGTACGCTCCGGTGCCGTCGAGAACGGAGGACCGCGATGAGCGTCCGTGCCATCCGTGGCGCCACCCAGCTGGACCGCGACGAGCGTGAGCACCTGTTCGAGCGCACCTCGGAGCTCGTCCGCGAGGTCATGGCCGCGAACGGGCTGAGCACCGACGCGCTCATCTCGATCCTGTTCACCTGCACGCCCGACCTCCATGCCGACTTCCCGGCGGCGGCGGCCCGCGAGATGGGCATGGGCGACGTCCCGCTCATGTGCGCGACGGAGGTCGACGTGCCGGGCGCCCTGCCCAGGGTCGTCCGGCTGATGGCGCATGCCGAGCTCGACGTGCCGCGCGCCGAGGTGCGCCATGTGTACCTGCACGGTGCGACCTCCTTGCGCCGCGACCTCGCGCAGTGAGCGCCGCCAGGGCCGCGGAAGCGCAGGGGGCGGGCCAGGCTCGGCATGACGCGATGAGCACCGGTCCCGTGCGCGTCGTCGGGACGGGTCTGCTGGGCGCGAGCATCGGGATGGCGCTGCGTGCCGTCGGCGTCGACGTGGTGCTCGCCGACCCCTCACGCACCACGGTGCTGCTCGCGCGCGACCTCGGCGCGGGCCGGCTCCCCGCGGACGGTGACGAGCCGCCGCGGCTCGTCGTCGTCGCTGCGCCGCCCGACGTCACCGCCGACGTCGTCCTCGCCGAGCTCGCCGCGCACCCCGGGGCCTTCGTCACCGATGTCGCCTCGGTCAAGAGCGGCGTGCTCGCCGCGGTCACCGCCGCCGGGGGAGACCTCTCGCGGTACGTCGGCTCGCACCCGATGGCCGGCTCCGAGCGCTCCGGCCCGACGGCTGCCCGGCCCGACCTGTTCACCGGTCGGCCCTGGGTGATCAGCCCCGGGCCCAACGGGACGCGCGCCGCGGTGGCCGCGGTGCGGGCCCTGGCCCTGGACGCCGGGGCGACCCCCGTCGAGCTCGACGCCGAACGGCATGACGCCGCGGTGGCACTCGTCTCGCACCTTCCGCAGGTCGTGGCCTCGCTGGTCGCCGCCCGGCTCGGCGACGCGGACCCCGCAGCGCTCGACCTGGCAGGCCAGGGGCTGCGGGACGTCACGCGGATCGCGGCGAGCGACCCGGCGATGTGGACCTCGATCCTGGCGGCCAACGCCGGTGCCGTCGCGCCCGTGCTGCGTCGTCTGCGTGCCGACCTCGACACCGTCCTCGTGGCGCTCGACGACTCAGCGCAGGGCGAGGCCCCCGCCGGAGCGCTCGGCACGCTCGCCGGCGCGATCGCGGCCGGCAACGGGGGCGTCGCGCGGATCCCCGGCAAGCACGGCGGGTCCCGCCGCGACGACGACGTCGTCGTGGTGATCGTCCCCGACCGGCCGGGCGAGCTCGCCCGCCTGCTCACCGACATGGGCGAGGTCGGCATCAACCTCGAGGACCTCAACCTCGAGCACGCACCCCGTCAGGCCGTCGGTCTGGCGTCCCTGTCCGTGGCGCGCGGTGTCGGCGCCCGGTTGATCTCCGAGCTCACCGAGCGCGGCTGGAAGGTGGCCGGATGAGCCCGCTCGTCGTCGCGATCGACGGGCCGTCCGGCTCGGGCAAGTCGAGCGTCAGCCGGCAGGTGGCCGCCCGGCTCGGTCTCGCGTACCTCGACACCGGCGCGATGTACCGCGCAGCGACCTGGTGGTGCCTGGAGCAGGGCGTCGACCTCGACGACTCCGAGGCCGTCTCGCGGGCCGTGCACGCCCTCGTGCTCCAGATGGACCTCAACCCTCGGTTCCCGACGTTCGTCGTCGAGGGGACCGACATCGGCTCGGCGATCCGGGAGAGTGCCATCTCCGAGGTCGTCTCACGCGTCGCCGGGAACCTCGAGGTCCGCGCCGACCTCGGCGCTCGTCAGCGCAGGGTCATCGAGGTCGAGCGGAGCCCTGAGGGGTTCAGCGAGGGACGCGGCGTCGTCGTCGAGGGACGCGACATCACCACGGTGATCGCCCCCGATGCCGATGTGCGGCTGCTGCTCACCGCGAGCGAGGAGGCGCGGCTCGCCCGCCGCGCGCGGGAGCTGCACGGCAGCGCGGACGCCGCGGCGGTCGAGGCGACGCGTGGTGAGGTGCTCGGCCGTGACGCGAAGGACTCGGCCGTCGTCGAGTTCCGCACCGCGGCGGACGGCGTCGTCACCGTCGACTCCTCCGAGCTCGACTTCGAGCAGACGATCGAGGCCGTCCTGGCCGTCGTCGCGCGGGCGGGCGGTCGATGAGCGCTCCCCGTCGGTCCGACCCGGGCCCGGCCGGTGCGCTGTGGAGCCTGCGGGTCTTCGGGCCCCTGCTGCGGCTGGTGTGGGACGTGCGCGTCGTCGGGGCCGGGCGGGTGCCCGCCACCGGTCCGGTGCTGCTCGCGGGCAACCACCTCGGGGTGCTCGACGGCCCGCTCCTGCACGCCGCTGCCCCACGCCCCTCGCACCTGCTGGTGAAGGAGGAGATGTTCCGCGGCGTCCTCGGGCTCGTCCTGCGCACGGCCGGTCAGCTCCCGGTCGACCGGGAGTCGGGGCGCTCCGGCCTGGAGTCCGCACGTGCCGTCCTCAGGCGCGGCGGGGTCGTCGGGATCTTCCCGGAGGGGAACCGCGGTCGCGGTGACGCGGCGAGCGTGCGCGCAGGGGTCGGCTGGCTCGCGGTCCACGCCGATGCGCCCGTCGTGCCGGTGGCGCTGCTCGGCACGCGCCGGACGGGCGAGTCCGTCGGACGGCTGCCCGGCCTGCGGCGCCGGCTCGTGGTGGAGTTCGGCGAGCCCGTGCTCCCGCAGCCGGCCGCCTCCTCACGCGAGTCGGTGCGGCTGACGGCAGAGGCGGTCGGCCTCGCGCTCGTCGCGCATGTCTCCGCTGCGGCCGATCGGCATGGTGTGACGCTGCCCGCGGACGGGCCGGCAGCGGTCCTCTGAGGCCGTGGTTCGTCCCAGGGCCCCGCTGCTGGGAGGATGGACCCCATGGAGACACCCACGCCCGACGAGATCGTCCGCGAGAAGGCCCTTCGGGCCGGCCTCGCCGAGTACGAGCTCGAGGACGCCGACCTTGCCCTTCTCGACGGCGAGGCAGCCGAGGCCGAGGGCCGCGCGCCCGCCGGCCCGCTGCCCGTCCTCGCCGTCGTCGGCCGCCCGAACGTGGGCAAGTCCACGCTCGTCAACCGCATCCTCGGCCGCCGTGAGGCCGTCGTCCTCGACACCCCCGGAGTCACGCGTGACCGCGTGAGCTACCCCGCGGAGTGGGCTGGGCGGCACTTCACCGTCGTCGACACCGGCGGCTGGGAGACCGACGTCGCCGGGCTCGACGCGCGCGTCGCCGAGCAGTCCGAGATCGCGATCTCGCTGGCCGACGCCGTCCTGTTCGTCGTGGACGCGACCGTCGGCGCGACGGCGACCGACGAGCAGGTCGTGCGGATGCTGCGCCGCTCCGGCAAGCCCGTCGTCCTGGCGGCCAACAAGGTCGACGGCCCGCGCGCCGAGATCGACGCCGCCGAGCTGTGGAGCCTCGGCCTGGGCCAGCCGCAGCCGGTCTCGGCCCTGCACGGCCGTGGCACGGGCGACCTGCTCGACGTCATCGTCGCGGCGCTCCCCGAGGTCTCGACCCAGGGCGGGCCCGTGCGCGTGGACGGACCGCGTCGCGTGGCCCTCGTCGGCCGCCCGAACGTCGGCAAGTCGAGCCTGCTCAACATCCTCGCCGGCTCGCAGCGCGTCGTCGTCGACGACGTCCCCGGAACCACGCGTGACCCGGTCGACGAGCTCATCGAGCTGCGCGAGCGGCAGTGGATGTTCGTCGACACCGCCGGTATCCGCCGCCGCGTGCACCAGACCGTCGGCGCCGACTTCTACGCCTCGCTGCGCACCCAGGCGGCGATCGAGAAGGCCGAGGTCGCCGTCGTCCTCATCGACGCGAGCGTGCCGATGACGGAGCAGGACACCCGGGTCATCTCCCAGGTCGTCGAGGCCGGGCGCGCGCTCGTGATCGCGTACAACAAGTGGGACCTCATGGACGAGGACCGCCGCCCCTACCTGGAGCGCGAGATCGAGCTCGACCTCGTGCAGGTCCAGTGGGCGCCGCGCGTCAACATCTCGGCGAAGACCGGCTGGCACCGCGACCGGCTCGTGCCCGCTCTCGACACGGCGCTGGAGTCCTGGGACCACCGCATCCCGACCGGACGGCTCAACGCCTTCCTCGGCGAGCTCGCCTCGGCGCACCCGCACCCGCTGCGCGGCGGCAAGCAGCCGCGCATCCTGTTCGCGACGCAGGCCGACACGCGCCCTCCGCGCTTCGTCATCTTCGCCACGGGCTTCCTCGAGGCCGGGTACCGCCGGTTCATCGAGCGGCGCCTGCGCGAGGACTTCGGCTTCGAGGGCACGCCGATCGAGATCTCGGTGCGGGTGCGGGAGAAGCGCCGGCGGTGAACGCGGCGGACGGCCGAGCGGAGCGCCCTGCTGCGCCTCGGCCTCCCGCGCGACCCGGAGGCCTCGACCTACCTCGCGGGCTTCCTCGTCGCCGCCGTGGTGACCGTGATGCTCACGCGCGCCTTCCTGGCCGCGACGGGCTACCCGCAGCTCGGCGGTGACGGCCTGCACGTCGCGCACGTCCTGTGGGGCGGGCTGCTGATGGCCGTGGCCTTCGTCGTGCTGCTCTCGTTCGCCGGGCCCGCGGTGCGGCCGCTGGGTGCCCTCGTCGGCGGGGTGGGCTTCGGCCTGTTCGTCGACGAGATCGGCAAGTTCGTCACCTCGGACAACGACTACTTCTACGAGCCCGCTGCCGCGCTGATCTACGCGGTGATCGTCGTCCTGCTGCTGCTCGGTGAGGTGGTCAACGGGCGGCGGCCGCACTCCGGGGTCGAGTACGTGGCCGGCGCGGCCGATCGCGCGGTCGCCGGGCTCGCCGGGGGCTTCACGCCGCGGGCCCGCGCTCAGGCCCACGACCTGCTGAGCCGCGCCGGGGACGTCCGTGGTGGGCCCGAGGTCGCCGCGCTGCTCGACGCGGTCGAGGACGACGGCGTCGAGGCACCGAACCCCTTCGCGGCCGTCAGCGCCGGTGTCGTGGCCCTGACGCGGCGGCTGGTCGCGGCCCGGTGGGTGGCGACGGTGACCGTCGTGGTGCTGGTGCTGAGCTCGCTGGGGTCGGTGGCCCGGGGGCTGGTGGCGTGGGCGGGGGACAGCGCCGTGGGGTGGTGGGTCATCGCCGGAGTGCTCGGCGGTGCCGCGGTCTCGACCGGGTTCGCTCTCGCGGGCCTCGTCGTCGTCCGGCGCGACCGGCATGACGGGTACCTGCTCTTCCGGCGGGCGGTGCTCGTGAGCCTGCTGGTGACGGAGGTCTTCGTCTTCCGGCTGGAGCAGTGGGCGGCGGTGGTGGGACTCTCCGTCGACCTGCTGGTGCTCGGGCTGGTGGCGGCTGAGCTGGACCAGCTCGCGTCGGTGGGGTCGCGGCGGCCGGCGGGGGCACGGCGTGCGACGGGGGCTGCCGAGGCGGTGTGACGGGCTCGGGCGGCGGGACGGATCACGCCCGGATCAGGGCGCGCGGTGACCCGTCCAGGACTGGCCGTCCCAGTACTGGCGCCCGTAGCCGTCGGGGGAGGGGTACCAGCCCGGCCCCGGGCCCATGGCCACGGGAGGTGCCGGGTGGCCGTACCCGCTCTGCGGGAACTGCTGGGCGACGACGACGTTCACGGACATGGGCACGCCGAGGAGCTGGTGCGCCTGGCACGCCATCACGAGCGCGACGACCCACCCCACAAGGCTCCAGCCCAGGAGCAGGTTGATGAGGCCGATCGATCCGGCGTTCGACTTGCCGCGGGAGACGGCAATCGCCCACGGGAGCATGTAGGCGGCGGTGAGGGCCGTAGTCACCCACGCGACGACGACGAGAGCCGAGTCGGCAGAGCGCTGGTCCGTGAGCATGTGACCAGGTGCGGCCTGAGGCGTCGGGTGGGGCCGCGTGCCATAGCCGGCGCCGTACGCGCGGCTCTGGTCGTTCGTCGGCTGCGGAGCGGGGGTCGGTGGGCCCGCCGGCTGCGACGTCGGTATCAGCGGCCCACCGGCGGGGCCGACGTGCAGTACCGGCGGCTGGGCTGGCGGTGGCTGGTAGGTCGTCTCGGCTGCTCGTTCGATGTCGTCCTGGGCCATCGTGAATCCCCCTGCGGTGCCTGGGCCTCGCTCCGAGGCTCAATCTCGAACCTAGGCCCGTGAGCCCACGTTCCCGGCGCCGGCGGCGCGGGGTGGGTCCTGGTGTGCGGTAAAGTGTACGAGGCTCTTCGGAGCAGGCACGGGATGTGGCGCAGCTTGGTAGCGCACTTGACTGGGGGTCAAGGGGTCGCAGGTTCAAATCCTGTCATCCCGACAGTGTCTTTGCAGGTCAGAGGCCCGCACCGCTTCGGCGGGGCGGGCCTCTTGGCTTGCGGTCGTTCCGCCGCCGCAGGAGCATGCGCGACGTGCGCGCCCCTGCGCTCCTCACGCCGCGGCGCCGTGTCGGCATCCGCACCGCCATCCCCACGGCATCATCTGCCGGACGCACGTCGCGCGGGACCGGGCACCACGGAACCCGCCGCGCCCCGGCGCACAGGCAAGCCCACGCCTCCCGACACCCCATCGAGCACTCCCTCGCCCCCGACCAGCGAGACCATGGCCTCTTGCCCCGCCCGCGCCGGCCCGCAAAGGTGCGAGTGACGACCCAGTCCGAGGAGGGCACATGTGGACATCCCCACCGCGCGCCGCGTCGCGGAGAACCGCACCGCCTCCCCGGAACCCCTCACGCCGGAGCACAGGCGCGGCTCGGCGCTCGATCGCGGCAGCCCTGCTCGGCTGCACGGCCGCCGTCCTCGCGGCCTGCGCCGGGCCGGCCGACGCACCCGGGCCGACCGCCGCTCCCGGGTCGGGCGCACCGGCTGTCAGCGGCTCGTTCGACCCCTCCGCGGCCTCGCAGCTCTTCGAGCCGACGGGCGCCTCGTCGGCGGGCGTGCCACTTATCGTCCTCGTCCCGGGAGGAGGCTGGACCTCGGCCGATCCCGCCGGGCTGACCGGGTTGGCGACCTGGCTGTCCGAGCACGGGGCGGCCGTCGTCACCGTGACCTACCGCACCGCGACGGACGGCGCCTACTTCCCGGCGCCCGCCCAGGACATCACCTGCGACCTGGCCGATGCCGTCCGGCTCGCGGGTCAGCACGGGATCACCGTCGGCGACGTGGTGCTCGTGGGTCACTCGGCCGGGGCGCAGCTCGCAGCGGTCGTCGCCCTGACGCCGGAGCCGTACTCGGCGGAGTGCGGGGCCGGCCCGGTCGCTCCGGACCGCTTCGTCGGTCTCGCCGGACCGTACGACGTCCGTCAGGTGGGGCCCGTGACGGCTGCGATCTTCGGCCCGCAGGGCCAGGACCCCGCGGGGTGGACGGCGGGCAACCCCGTCGAGCTGGCGGCGGAGCGGCCCGATCTCCCCGTCCTGCTCATCCACGGTGCGGCCGACGACGTCGTGCCCCCGGCCTTCACGGAGCAGTTCGCCTCGGCGCTGGAGGCAGCGGGGCACCCGGTCACCGTCCGGTATCCCGACGGCGTCGATCACCAGAGCGTCTACTCGGCCGAGGTGGCAGGGCCGCTCGTCGCCGGGTGGCTTGGCCTTCCCGGCTGAGCCCGCGTCCCCGGTCGTTCACCCCCCGAGCAGCCCGTCGACCAGCCCGCGGACCCGGGCGTGGAGGTGGTCCCGCAGCGGCCTGATCCCCTCGACGTCCCAGCCGGCGGGGTCGGGCAGTCCCCACACCTGCTGCGTCGGGTCTCCCGGAAGCGTGAGGCCGGGCTTGAGGGCGACGACGACGTCGGCCCGCTCGACGAGCGCGGCGGTGACGAGGGTGGGCACCTGCTCGCTGCGGTCGATCCCGAGCTCCGCCAACGACTCCAGGACGGTGGGGGAGACCTGCGCCTCGGGCTCGGTGCCGGCCGAGAGGATCTCGACCGCGTCGCCGGCGTAGCTCGCGGCCAGGCCTGCGGCGAGCTGGGAGCGCCCGGCGTTGTGGACGCAGACGAACAGGATGGTCGGCCTCATGGGGGTGCTCCTTCGTCCGGGTGTCGTGCTGGTCGAGGCGGTGCCGGTGGCCGCGATCGGGAGACGATCGCACGACGGGCCTTGCTTCGACAGATTTCTAAGTAGATACTCGTCGAAGGATACGGGAAGGGGAGTGCGGTGAGCACATCGGAGGCACGGATCAGCCTGGGCGACCGGGCCCTGCCGCGTGAGGCGGCGGAGGCGATGGCGGGGGTCCTTCGCGCCCTTGCCGACCCGCTGCGGCTGCAGATCGCCTCGGCGGTCTCGACGGCGCCGTCGGGCCGGGTGCCGGCCGGTGAGATCGCCTCGATCACCGAGCTGACAGCACCGACCGTCTCGCATCACCTGCGCTCCCTGCGCGAGGCCGGCGTCCTCGTCGCCGAGCGCCGCGGGACCTGGGTGGACTACTCGCTCGCTCCGGGCATGGAGCGCGTCGTCGCCGGCCTCGTCGACGGACTGTCGGCGGCCGCGCGACGGCCGACGCCGGTCGCGGACGAGGTCCGCGGACTGCGTGACGGCGACGACGGGCCCGCGCTGCTCGACGCCGACGCCCAGCTGCGACGCACGGGTGAGCGGCTGGCCGTTCGCTTCGGCGAGCTCGATCGTGACCTCGTCGTGGCCGTCGTGCGGGAGTCCTACACGGCGCTCGGGCGCACGGCCCGCGTCACGCAGCACCTGCCCGTCCTCGCCGAACGCTTCGCCGTCCAGCGGCTGGAGGACCTGCTCCGGAGCCGCTCGACGGACGTTCCGCACCCGCCGCACGTCCTGTTCGTCTGCGTGGCCAACGCCGGTCGTTCCCAGCTCGCCGCGGCACTGCTGCGCAAGCACGCGGGCTCCTCGGTCGTCGTGCGCTCGGCGGGCTCGGTCCCGGCCGCCGAGGTCCATGCGACGGTGCAACCCTTCCTTGACCGGCTCCTGGCCGAGAGCCCCGACCAGCCGCCGTACCCCAAGCCGCTGACCGACGACGCCGTGCGTGCGGCCGACGTGGTCATCACGATGGGCTGCGGCGACAGCTGCCCTGTCCTGCCGGGCAAGCGCTACGAGGACTGGGCCGTGGGTGACCCCGCGCTCGCCTCGCCGGCCGGTGTGCAGGCCATCTACGACGACATCGAGGCCCGCGTCCGGGCCCTCGCCCACGAGCTGACCTCGGCCGACGCCGCGGCGCCCACCAAGGAGAACGCATGACCGAGAACACCTCCCGCCCCTCCGCCCTGTTCGTCTGCGTGCACAACGCCGGACGCTCGCAGATGGCGGCCGGGTTCCTCAGCCACCTGTCCGGCGGTGCGGTCGAGGTGCGCTCGGCCGGGTCGATGCCCGCCGAGCAGATCAACCCCACCGCGGTGGAGGCGATGCTCGAGATCGGCATCGACATCCGCGACCAGCGCCCGAAGGTGCTGACGACCGATGCCGTCCAGGCCTCCGACGTCGTCATCACGATGGGCTGCGGCGACGTCTGCCCGATCTTCCCCGGCAAGCGCTACGAGGACTGGACGCTCGACGACCCCGCGGGCCAGGGCATCGAGCCGGTCCGGGTCATCCGGGACGAGATCCGGGGCCGCGTGCTGAGCCTCCTCGCCGAGCTGGGCGTCGAGCCGGTGGCCGCGACGGCCTGAGCGGGCCGGCGCAGGTCGGAGTCGCCCCGGCACCGCCCGGGTCGGTCAGCCGACGGCGATCGGCTCGGGCCGCGCGGCAACGGCCTCGGGAGAGCTCGACGCCGCCGGGTCGCGTGCCTCACGCCACAGTGAGAGGCCGAGCCCGGCCAGGGCGACTCCGGTCGGGATCGCGAAGAGCCGGAAGTTGACCTCCGGGAGGAGCGGGATCGCGAGCGTCGCGAGGGCGCCGACGGCGAGCAGTGCGGCAGCCCACCGGGCCAGGACCCGGGCGCGGAACAGCGCGATGCCGAAGAGCAGTCCACCGGCGAGGTAGGTGATGCCGCCGAGCGCGCTCAGCGGACCGAACAGGCCGATGTCGCCGCTCGCGTGCCCGCCGGGGACCGCCACGGCGAGGATGTCGTCGACGTACCCGGGCGAGGTGGCCACGACGGCCGGCAGGGCGACGACGCCGATCGCCTCGGTGGCGAACATCAGGAGGAAGCCCGTGGCGAGCACGAGGTAGCCGATCAGGCCGAGCACCCCGGCCCGCGTCACCTGACGCAGGTACATCCCGGTGATCCCGGCGAGGGACAGGCCGGCGAAAGCCAGCTTCATCGTCTGGCGGACCGTCCACTCGGTCGAGGTGACGAGGTCCAGGTCCAGGTCGGGGTGCTTGACCTGCACGCCGAGGTACAGCAGGCCCCCGGCGACGGCGGCGACGCCTGCCGCGCGGGTCAGGGTGGTGGTCGTGATGCTCATGTCGGGCTCCGTGGTCCGTCGGTCCCCGCGGCGGGTGCCGGCGGTGACTCGACCGTAGGAACCGGGGTGGTCCTCCGGCCTCACCACATGAGGTGACTGCGGTGGTGAGAGCGCTGCGTCCGTTCGGGGAGAGCCGTTCCGCCCCGCATGTCGTAACGATACGATCGTAACGATACGATCTGCTCGGTCGGCGAGACCTCCGGGGCTCGCGACTCCCACTGCTCTTCTGCCGAGGACGTCCACGCCATGCCCAGGGTTCTGACCGCCGGACCGCCCTGGCGCGTCATCCTCGCGTTCGCCGTGCCGCTCCTCGTCGGGAACGTCGTCCAGCAGCTCTACCAGGTCGTCGACGCGATCGTCGTCGGTCGGGTGCTCGGCGTGGACGCCCTCGCGGCCGTCGGCGCGACCGGGAGCCTGCTCTTCCTCCTCCTCGGCTTCGCCTGGGGCCTGACCTCTGGCTTCGGGATCCCGACGGCGCAGGCCTTCGGTGCGGGCGATGCCGCAGCGGTCCGCCGGTCGGTCGCGACCGGGACGGTGCTCACCGCCGCGACGAGCATCCTGCTCACGGTGCTCGCACCCGTGCTCGCCTCCCCGGCGCTGCGGCTGATGCGCACGCCGGCCGAGCTCCTGCCGCAGGCCACCACCTTCGCCGTCGTCAGCTTCCTCGGCGCGAGCACGATGATGTCCTTCAACTACCTCGCGGCGATCATCCGGGCCATCGGGGACTCGCGGACCCCGCTGGTGTTCCTCACGCTGAGCTGCGTCCTGAACATCGGCCTCGTCGTCGGGCTCGTCGGCGGACTCGGCCTCGGCGTCGGCGGTGCCGCCTTCGCGACGGTCGTCTCGCAGGCCACCTCCGTCGCGCTGTGCCTGGTGTACGTCCGACGACGGGTCGAGGTGCTCCACCTGCACCGCGAGGACTGGCGCGTCACGCGTGCGGACCTGGGGCTCCACCTTCGCCTCGGCCTGCCCATGGGCTTCCAGGCCTCGATCATCGCGATCGGCGCCCTCGCCGTGCAGGTGCGGCTCAACGGCCTCGGTCCGGCGGCGGTCGCCGCGTACACGACGGCGACGCGCGTCGACGGGCTCGCCATCGCGCTGCTCATGTCCCTCGGGATCGCGGTGTCGACCTTCGTCGCCCAGAACCACGGGGCCCGGCGTCACGACCGGATCCGGCTCGGCGTGCGCCAGGCCGCGGGGATGGCCGTGGCCGGCGCCGTGCTGCTCGGCGCCGTGCTCATCGCGGCCGGGAGCCGGATCGTCACGCTCTTCGTCGGGCCGCGGCAGGAGCCGGTCGTCGCCATGGCCTCGTACCTCCTTCACGTCAACGGGGCCTGCTACCTCGTCCTCGGTGTGCTGTTCGTCGTGCGGGGTGCCCTCCAGGGGCTCGGCTACACCGTCGTCCCGACCGTCACCGGCGTGATCGAGCTCGTCATGCGGGTCGGAGCGGCCGTCGTGCTCGGTGCCGCGTACGGCTTCAGCGGGGTCGTCTGGGGCAACCCGCTCGCCTGGTTGGGGGCCGTGGTCGTGCTCGTCCCGGCCTACCGCAGGGCGCAGCGGCGTTTCACGGCGGTGCCCGCCGCGCCGGCCGGGCAGGCGCCCGTCCCTGTCGTCATCGAGGGGCCGAGCGAGGGCTCGGTCGTGATCGACGCCGTCGTGCCGTCCTTCCCGGAACCTGCACAGAGGTCTACAGCGGGATCCGGAGCCGAGTCGTCCCGCTGAGGTCGAGCCAGGCGGTGTGTGCGCTGCGCACCAGGCGGAGCATCACCTCGCCGCAGCCGGGGCAGCGTGCGACCAGGCCGGGCGCGTGCCGGTAGACCCGCAGGGTCGCGACCGGCCCGGTGCTGCCGCAGTGCGCGCAGCAGCCGAGCGCTGCCGTGACGTCGACGGCGAAGATCTCCAGGAGCGGCCCTGCCAGCGCGTTCCCGTCCTCGAAGTCGTCCATCAGCTCAGCGTCCACTGGGACCGAACCTTTCCGTCTTGATCCTGCGAGGGTCGTGGCCGAGGGAGACCAGGAGCGCGGCGACCGTCTCGACGAAGCCCGTCGGGCCGCAGACGAAGCAGCTCGGTTCGTGCTCGGGGGACCAGCCGGGGCCGCCGAGGTCGCGCGCACCGATCCGTGCTGGTGGCCGGGGCCAACCGTCCGGAGCCTCGCGTGTGTAGACCATGCCCAGCTCGACCCCTTCGGTCTCGAGCAGGCCGAGCTCCTCGGAGTAGTAGCGCTCCTGCGGGCTGCGGACGGAGTAGACGAGGCGGAACGGTGCGGTGCTGCCGGCGGCTCGCCGGGCGCGCACCATGGCCATCACGGGCACCACCCCTGAGCCGCCGGCGACGAGCAGCACAGGCCCGGGCTCGCTCGGGCGCCACACGAACCAGCCGCCCGCGGGCCCGCGCAGCTCGACGGCGTCGCCGGGGGACAGGCCCTCGGTCAGGTAGCCGGAGACCTCGCCGTCGGTCACGCGCTGGACGGTGATCTCGACCCGCCCATGGTCCGGCGGTGCGGCGAGCGAGTAGCTGCGTGTCGCCTGGTATCCGTCCTCCGCGGTGAGGCGGACGTCGACATGCTGACCGCCCAGGTGTCCCGGCCAGTCGGGGACGTCCAGGACGAGCGTGCGCGCCTCCGGCGTCTCGTCCCGGGTCGCGACGAGGGTCGCGGTCCGCCACATCCCCGCGGCCCTAGTCGCCCTGGTAGCGCTGCTCGCGCCAGGGGTCGCCGTAGTCGTGGTAGCCGGCGCTCTCCCAGAACCCGGGCTCGTCCGCGAGCAGGAGCTCGATCCCGCGCACCCACTTGGCCGACTTCCAGAAGTACAGGTGCGGGACCAGCAGTCGCGCGGGCCCGCCGTGCTCGGGGGCGAGGTCCTCGCCCTCGAACTCGTGGACCACCCAGGCCTGGCCGTCGAGGAGGTCCTCCAGGGGCAGGTTCGTCGTGTAGCCGCCGTAGGAGTGGACCAGCGCGAAGTCCGCTGCGGTCTCGACCTCCTCCAGCAGGACGTCGAGCGAGACGCCCCGCCAGCGAGGTCCCGAGCTTCGACCACGACGTGACGCAGTGGATGTCGACCGTCGGGGTCTCGGCTAGGCAGCGCGAGCAGCTGTGGCCAGGACCAGCTGTGCGCCTGACCGGTCTCGGTGGTGATCGTCGAGCTCCCAGTCCTCGAGCGAGACCCGAGGCGTCGGGCCGGCCGACAGGACGGGGAAGTCCTCCGTCAGGTGCTGACCCGGTGGGAGCCGGGGGTCCGTCTCGCGTGACCGCCCGCGGAATCCTGGTGAGAACACACCCATCGTTCGCCCTCGTTCCTGTCGATGAACGGCGTCGTCGGCATGGTCCGGCGGCCCTGGGTCACTCGTTCCCGGGGTGCTTGAGAAGGTAGCCGTCGCGCGGGCGCGGCGGAAGGCTTCGTCCGCCGGGTGTGCCGGCGATGCGACCATGAGCCATGACCGACGCAGCCGGTGGCCCGTCCGACGCCCGAAGCCTCGAGGCGATCAGGCAGGCGGTGATCAGGGCCGAGCAGGCCGAGTCCGATCTCCAGCGTGCCATCGACGCAGCTCATGAGGACGGCGTGGCGGACGAGGCGATCCGGCTCGTCCTCGCCGGCCGGGACTCCGCGGGCCGGGCCGTCGTCCGCGGTCTCGTCGACATCCTCGGACCGACCTATGTGGCGGCCCTCGCGCGCGTCACCAGCACGCAGGAGGTCCTCGGCTGGGTCGAGGACTCCGGGCCGCTCCCCGGGCCGGCGGCCGCGCGACGGCTGCGTCTGGCGACCCGGGTGTGGGACCTGGTGACGCAGGGCGAGTCCGCGGACGCGGCACGCGCCTGGTTCCTGCGGCCGAACCCCGAGCTCGACGGCGACTCGCCGCTGACGGCGATCAAGAAGGACCGGGCCGGCTCCGTGCTCCTCGCGGCGCGCTCGACGAGCACCTGACCGCGGCTCGTGCCCTGCTGGCCTCAGAGGAGGGCCGTGGCGGCCGATGAGGGTGACAGCCGGTCGACGTCGACGGCGCCACGTCCCTGAGGAGTCCCGGATGCCTCGTCGTCGATCGCCCCGTCGCACCGCCCTTCTCGCCCTGGCCGTGACGCTCGCCCTGGGCTCCTCGCTCGCCTGGCCCGCGAGCGCCGCGGTCGCGCCACCGGGTGCTGACGAGCTCAGCGCCTCGGCGGCGCTGACGCCACCGAGCGGGCTGCTCTGGGGAGCCTTCGTCGCGCGAGGCTCGGCCCCCGACTCCGAGCAGGCCCTCGCGGCCTTCGAGACGTCGACGGGCCGCAAGCTGGACGTGGTGCGCGTCTACTCCCGCTGGGACTCGGCGATGACGACCGCCCCGGTCCGGTCGGTGGTCGCCCGTGGGCGCACCCCCGTCTGGTCGGTCTCGCCGCAGACGACCTCCGGCGTCACGCTCAGCTGGGCGTCGATCGCCGCTGGTGCGCACGACGACGACATCGCGGCCCAGGCCGCAGCGGTCGCCTCTCTCGGCGTGCCCGTCTTCCTGGTGTTCCATCACGAGCCCGACTACGCGAGCGGCTACGGGACACCGGCGGAGTACCGCGCGGCCTTCCGGCACTACGTGGCGGTCTTCCGCTCCCGTGGCGTCACGAACGTGGCGTGGACCTGGGTGGTCACCCCCGGGAGCTTCGGGTCCAGCCCCGCGACGGCAGGCGCCGACGCCTTCTACCCCGGCGACGACGTCGTCGACTGGCTCGGTCTCGACGCGTACAACTGGTACGGCTGCAGGGCGGGAGGGCCCACGTCGTGGCGCCCCCTGAAGGAGGCGATCACGCCGTTCCGGCAGTGGGCGCTGCCCCACGCCAAGCCGTTGATGCTCGCCGAGTGGGGGAGCGTCGAGGACCCCGCCCAACCGGGTCGCAAGGCGGCCTGGTGGACCGAGGCGATGTCGGCACTCGCCGGGTACCCCGAGGTCAAGGCGGCTCTCGCCTTCGACGGGGTCGGCAGCTGCTCATGGCTGGTGGGCTCCTCCGCCTCCTCGCTCGCCGCGTTCGGCGCTGCCGGGTCCTCCGCGGCCGCGCACGGCCGCGCGAGCGCGTGGCTGGACGTCTCGACCACCCAGGGGCCGGCGCCCCTGGCGGTCACCTTCGACGGCTCACGCAGCGCGGGCAGCGGGCGGGGCACCGGTACCGGTGTCACCTCGTGGACGCTCGCCTTCGGCGACGGCATGTCCGCGTCCGGCGTCGGACAGCCTCCTGGCTCCGTCGGCCACAGCTACGCGGCGGGGACCTGGACCTCGACGTTGACCGTGACGGACGCCTCCGGCTCCCGCAGCACCGACAGCCGCGTCGTGACCTCCGCGGCGCTGCCGAGGGTCTCGGCGAGCGAGTCGGGGGTCACGGCGAGCTCCGTGACGCTGAACACCTGGGTCACCACCTTCGGCCAACCGGGATCGGTGACGGTGTCCTGGGGGCCGACGACGGCATACGGAAGCAGTCGTACCGTGGCTCTCGGCCCGCTCTCCTCGAGCCAGGCGACGGTGACGACGGTCACCGGGCTCCGGCCGGGAAGCACGCTCTACGTGCGTGTCGTCGCGACGGTCGCGGCAGGCAGCACCGTCCTGACCCGCAAGGTCTCGACGCCTGGACCGCCGACCTTCGGCTGGGTGTCCGTCTCGGGCCGGACGTCCTCGGCCGCGACGGTCTCGGGCGGGATCGACCCGCACCGGCTGCCCGCCTCGACGTGGATCGAGTACGGACCGACCCCCGCCCTCGGCTCGACGGCCACCGGGCCGGCGCTGGCCGCCCTGACGTACGAGAAGGGGGTCGCGATCGGGCTCAGCGGTCTGCTGCCCGGGAGGACCTACTTCTACCGGTTCGGCGCAGAGAACTCGGCGGGGCGCTCGACCGGACCGGTCGGCAGCTTCACGACGCTCGGGTGACGCCGCCTGACGCGGGGAGTTGGTCCGACGGCAGGCGACCCGTAGCCTCCGCCCATGAGCACCCTTGACGAGGTCGGCCGACGTGACGCCTGGCGATGCTGGCTGTGCGACGAGCCGGTCGACCCCGACGCCTCGGTCAACGCCGATCGCGGACCGAGCATCGACGGCGGCGCCGCACCGAAGGGCAAGAAGGCCGCGCCGGGCTCGGAGCGCCTGGCCCACCGCGCGTGCAACACGCGCAAGGGCGCGGTCAAGCCCGTCGTCGCGTGGTCCCCTGCACTGTTCGTCGTGGAGCCTGCGCCGATCGTCGGCACCGTGGAGCGCCTGACGCGCAAGGGTGGTCGGGAGGTCGTCGGGCGCTGCCCGACGAAGGCGGACGGGGACGAGGCCGCGGCCTGGCTGGTCGATCGCCTCTCGCGATTCGCACCCGACCTGAAGGTGACGGCGCGCGCGGAGCCGGGCGGCGGCCAGTTCCTCCTCGTGCTGCAGACGGTCTGAACCGGCGGCGCGGCCGGAGGCGTCAGGCCGAGGCGCTCGGGTCCGCCTCGAGCAGGACGAGCGGGATCTCCCGCGTCGTCTTCGTCTGGTACTGCGCGTAGTTGCGGTAGCGCGAGGCGATCTGCGGCCACGCCTGCGCACGCTCCTGCGGCCCGAGCACGCGGGCGATCATCGGGACGGCGGGCTTGCCGTCGAGGGCGACCTGCACATGCGGGTCGGCGACGAGGTTGTGGTACCAGGCCGGGTGCGTCGGATCGCCGCCGCGGGACGCCACGACGACGAGTCCGTCACCGATCCTCAGGGGCGCGGTGAGCATCGTCGACCGTGGCTGACCGGACTTCCGACCGGTCGTGGTGAGCTCGAGGACCGGCATCCCGCCCATCGACCAGCCGACGCGCCCGAAGGTGACGGCGATGAGGGCGCGGTGGACGGAGTTCATGACGGTGAGGGTCAGCTTGCTCGGCATGGAGCCATGGTGTCAGGCCAGGCGGGAGACGGACATAGGCTCGACCCATGCGCTGGCACGTGCGGGACCTTGCTCGCCGCGCGGTCGGCACCCCGCCGCGGCTCCCCGTCGCCCTGCGCTCACCGAGCGCCGGCCTCGACAGCTCCACCGTCCACGGCGTCCTCGAGCTCGGGCTGCGGATCGGCGAGGCGATGCTCTCGCTCGGCGCCGCCGCAGCCGACGTCACGAGCACGATCCAACGGATCGTCGCCGCCTTCGGCCTGACGGGCTGCCAGGTCGACCTGACCTTCACGTCGATCACGGCCTCCTACGACCCGGGCGCGGCGGGCACGCCCATGACGGTCATGCGCGTCGCGCGCAGCCGCACGACCGACTACGAGCGGCTCGCGCGTGTGCTCGGGCTCGCGGCCCGGCTCAGCGCCGAGAAGGTCCCCGCGGGCGATGCCGCCACCCTGCTGGAGTCCGCCCACGACGAGCTCGATGCGGTGCTCACCGCCCCGCACTCCTACCGGCCAGGGGTCGTCACCGCCGTGCTGTCGGTCATGGCGGCGGCCGTGGCCTTCCTCCTCGGCGGCAGCGCCGGCGTCGCGCTGATCGCGGGCCTGACCACCGCCGTCATCGACTGGGTCGTCCGTTCGCTCGGCCGGCGCGGCATCCCGCCGTTCTTCCTGCAGGCGGCTGGCGCCGGGGTCGCGACGACGGTCGCCGTCGTCCTCTTCGTCCTCGTCCCGCACCTGCCGGTCGAGCTCGCGACGCTGCCTCCCTCGCTCGTCGTCGCCTCGGGCATCGTCGTGCTGCTCGCCGGGCTCTCTCTCGTCGGTGCCGCGGACGACGCCATCAGCGGCTTCCCCGTGACGGCCAACGGACGCGTCTTCGAGGTCCTGGTGCTCACGGTCGGCATCGTGGTGGGGATCGGCGGCGTGCTCGACGTCGCGCGCCGCCTGGGGGTCACGCTCGACGTCGTCGAGAGCACGGGCGACTCGACGTCCCCGCTGGTCCAGCTGCTCAGTGCCGCGGTCGTGGCGGGTGCCTGGGCGGTCGCGTCGTACGCGCGTCCCCGGGCGGCCCTCGTCGCTGCGGTGGCCGGCGCCGTCGCCTGGCTCGCCTTCGCCGGGCTGCGTGAGCTGAACGTCGGCCCGGCGGTGGCCAGCGCCGGCGCGGCCCTTCTCGTCGGGTTCGCCGCCGAGGCCTTCGCCGGGCGCCTGCGCGTGCCGTCCCTCGTGGCCTCCACCTGCGGGATCGTCCCGCTCCTTCCGGGGCTCGCGATCTACCGCGGGCTCTTCCTCGTGGTCGACGACGGCGGTGGGGTGGGTGCGGGGGCCGAGGTGCTCCTGGGCGCGGCGATGGTCGGTCTCGGCCTCGCGGCCGGTGTGATCCTCGGCGAGCTGCTCGCCGCCCCCGTCCGGCTCGCCGCTCAGCGGGCACGGAGCCAGTGGACGTGATCTCGCGCGTCCCGCGGCCTGCGGCCCCCGCGGTTCGCCTCAGCCCGCGGCGACCATCCGCGCGGCGAGCGTGACGACGCCCTCGTCGTCGGCCTCGGGGCTGAAGCCGAGACGGACCACCACGAGCCCGGCGGACGGGACGACGACGATCCACTGGCCGTCGTGCCCCTGGGCGAAGTAGGCGTCGGCGGGGAGCTCGGGATGCACGAGGCTCCCGTCGGGGAGGGCGTTGACCCACCAGCCGGCCCCGTAGCCCGGGTCCTCGGTCGTGACGTCGAGGGCGGTGGTGGAGCGGGACATCCAGTCGGCAGGGAGCAGCTGCTCGTCGCCCCAGCGTCCCTCCTGCAGGGCGAGCTGACCCATGGCCGCCCAGTCGCGCGGGGTCGCCCACAGGTACGAGCTGCACACGGGCGTCCCGGAGCCGTCCGGCTCGAGCACTGCCGAGGACATCCCGAGCGGGGCGAAGACCTCCTCGCGCGGGAGGTTCGCGTCCGTGCCCGTGCGCGCCAGCAGGATGTCGCACAGCAGGGTCGTGCTCCCGCTGGAGTACTGCTGGTACGTGCCCGGGTCGTGCGCGAGCGGCTGCGAGGCCACGAAGGCGCCCATGTCCGGCTCGAGGTAGAGCATCCGCGTGATCGCGGTCCCGAGGTCGTAGGTCTCGTCCCAGGTCAGGCCGCTGGTCATCCTCATCAGCTGCTCGACGGTGATCTCGGCCCGCCCGTCTGTCCACTCGGGACGCAGGTGGTCCTCGTCCAGCGCGATGCGGCCCTCCGCGACGAGCCGCCCGACGAGCAGGTTCGTCAGGCTCTTGCTCATCGACCAGCCGAGCTGGGGAGTCCGCGCATCGAAGCCATCGGCGTAGCGCTCGGCGACGAGCTGCCCGTCGCGGACGACGACGACCGCACGCGTCCCGAGCGTCGCGCGGGCGGTCTCGTCGAGCTCGTCGCCGAAGGCCGCGGCGACGGCTGCCTCGACCTCTGCGCTCATCTCAGGGGTCGGAGCGTCCGCGAAGGGGTTCGGCCCTGCGGAGACGGGCAGGGCCGTGGGCAGCTCCGCTCGCGTGGCACCGAGCGTGCAGCCGAATCCCTCGGTGAAGGAGGCGCGCTGAGCCGCGAGCACCCCGAGGATCGAGCCCTTCGTCGTCAGGCCCTCCTGGCTCGTGCGCAGGACGGGGACGAGCGGGTTGGGCGGGAGGTCCTCGCGCGGCTCGTCCCGAGCGGTGAGGTGCTCGATCGCGCAGGCGTTGTGCGCGGCGTAGCCGGTCCCGGTCAGGAGCAGGGGTCGCTCGTACCAGTAGGCGCCCACCACCCCGACGACGACGAGCACGAGGAGGCCGAGCAGGACGCGACGTCGCGTGAGCATGTGCCGAGGCTACGGCCAGACGGGTCGCGTCATCCACCAGGCGCCGAGGACGAGCGATCCCGCACCGACGAGCCAGAAGAGCGCGACCCAGGCGAACGCCGGGAGGCGCGTGAGGCGCGCGAGCACGTCGGCGTCGGAGGACCCGCCTCCGCGGCCGGACCGCCGGCGCGAGCCCTGGAGCTCGACGACGGCCCGCGGCGAGCCGAGGAGCAGGAACCAGCTCAGGGTGTGCGCGACCGCCACCTGCCAGGCGGGAGGGGCCCACCAGCTCACGGCCGTGAGCATCGCCCCGCCGAGCAGCGCCACCCACAGCCCGAAGAGGTTGCGGATCTGGAGCAGCAGCACGACGAGCGCCAGGAGGAGGAGCCAGAGCAGCCCGACCGCGTAGCCGCGTGCGAGCAGCCAGGCCGCTGCGAGACCGAGGACCGAGGGGCCGACATAGCCCGCGAAGGCGGTCACGACCATGCCCGGGCCCGTGGCCCGGCCCACCGAGACGGTCAGGCCCGAGGTGTCGGTGTGCAGCCGGATCCCGGCGAGCCGCCGGCCGCTCAGGACGGCGGCCAGCGCGTGCGAGCCCTCATGGACGATCGTGAGCAGGTGCCGGGTCACGGACCAGAGCGCCGGGACGCCGATCGCGGCGAGGGCGACGGCGGCCGTGGCGAGCAGGACACCGCTGCTCGGCGAGGGCTGGGACGAGGTCGCTCGTGCCCAGATCTCCGCGAGCAGGTCGCCGATCGTGCCGGTCATGGGTGCCCCCTCCCGGGAGTCGAGGACGGCATCCCGTGCCCGTCGTGCGGGCGCGTCAGGGGGCCGTGCGCGTCGGTGGGACGAACGTCCCATGATGTGGACGTGTCATTGTCACGTCGCGAGACTCGCAGGGTAGCCTCCCTCCCATGGCCCCGATCAGCCGGATGCAGCGAATGTGCACCCGCCCCGCAGCGCTCTGTCGCTGTCGGTGATCCGCGCCTGATTCCTCGGTGGCCCTGCGCCACCCTCGAGCCCGGCACGTGAGTCGGGCTCGCTCTCTTGGCGCCGTCCTCCTGCTCGCGTGCTCCCGCACCGCCGTGAGGACCCCATGCCCAGCACGCCCAGCACCCCCAGCACCCCTGCCCCCAGCGCGACGGTCGCCGAGCGACCCGCCGCCAGGACGGTGCGCTCGAACGGACAGTGGGCCGTCGACGGCATGGAGCCGCTCAACGCCAACGAACGGTGGAAGCAGGCGGACGGCGGCCTGAACGTCCGCGAGCGGATCGAGGGGCTCTACTCCGTCGAGGGCTTCGACTCGATCCCCAACGAGGACCTGCACGGGCGCTTCCGCTGGTGGGGGCTCTACACGCAGCGCGCACCCGGGATCGACGGCGGGCGGACGGCCACGCTCGAGCCGCACGAGATCTCCGACCGGTACTTCATGCTCCGCGTGCGGATCGACGGCGGCGCGCTGAGCACCGAGCAGCTGCGCGTGATCGCAGGGATCTCCAACGAGTTCGCACGGGGGACCGCCGACCTCACGGACCGGCAGAACATCCAGCTGCACTGGGTCGAGGTCGAGTCCGTCCCGGAGATCTGGCGCCGCCTGGAGGCCGTCGGCCTGTCGACGACCGAGGCCTGCGGCGACGTGCCGCGGGTCGTTCTCGGCAGCCCCGTCGCCGGGATCGCCGCGGACGAGCTCCTCGACTCCACGGTCGCCGTCGAGGCCATCACACGACGAGCACTGGGTGACCCGGCGTTCGCGAACCTCCCGCGGAAGTTCAAGACGGCGGTGACCGGCCACCCCAGCCAGGACGTCGTCCACGAGATCAACGACGTGTCCTTCGTCGCCGTCGTCCACCCCGAGCTCGGTGTCGGCTACGACGTGTGGGTCGGTGGCGGGCTGAGCACGAACGCCCACCTCGCCGTGCGGCTCGGCGCCTTCGTCACGCAGGAGGAGGTCGCGGAGGTCTGGGCCGGGGTCATCGGGATCTTCCGTGACTACGGCTACCGGCGGCTGCGCAACAAGGCACGCCTGAAGTACCTCGTCGCGGACTGGGGAGCCGAGCGCTTCCGCCAGGTCCTGCAGGACGAGTACCTGCACCGCACCCTGACGGACGGACCCGCGCCGCCCGCCCCGACCGGACCGGGTGACCACGTCGGCGTGCACGCCCAGAAGGACGGGCTCTTCTACATCGGCGCCACCCCGACGGTCGGACGCATCTCCGGGCCGGTGCTCGCCGGGCTCGCCGACCTCGTCGAGGCGGCCGGCTCGAGTCGCGTCCGGCTCACCCCGCACCAGAAGCTCGTCGTCCTGGACATCCCCGAGTCCGAGGTCACGACGGTGACGGCGGGTCTGGCCGCCCTCGGGCTGCAGTCCGCACCTGGCGTCTTCCGTCGCAACACCATCGCCTGCACCGGGATCGAGTACTGCAAGCTCGCGATCGTCGAGACGAAGGTGACGGCCGCGCAGGCGATCGACGAGCTCGACCGGCGTCTGGCGGGGATCGACCTGGGCCAGGCGCTCACGGTGCACGTCAACGGCTGCCCCAACTCCTGCGCCCGGATCCAGACGGCCGACATCGGCCTCAAGGGGATGCTCCTGCCGACGGCGGACGGCGGCCAGGAGCCGGGGTTCCAGGTCCACCTGGGCGGGGGACTGGCCTCCGTCGACCGGGCGGAGCCGGGGCTCGGCCGCACGGTGCGCGGTCTGCGGGTGACCGCTGCCGACCTCGCCGACTACGTCGAGCGCATCGTCCTGCGCTACCTCGCCGAGCGCGAGGACGGCGAGACCTTCGCCACCTGGGCCCACCGAGCAGAGGAAGGAGCACTCCAGTGAGCGCACCGGGCACGGGCACCGGCGAGGCCCTGCGGGCGCGTCGGACCACCGAGGAGCTCCGCGCCGTCGCCGAGGAGGCCGCCTCGCGCCTGGCCGAGGCCTCAGCCGAGGAGGTGGCGGGCTGGGCCGCCCAGGAGTTCGGCCTGTCGATGGCCGTGGCCTGCAGCATGGCCGACGCCGTCCTGCCGCATCTCGTCTCGCGTTTCGCCCCCGGTGTCGACGTCCTCTTCCTGGAGACCGGCTACCACTTCGCCGAGACGATCGGCACGCGGGACGCCGTCGAGGTCATGCTCCCGGTGCGGATCGTCGACGTGCTGCCCCGGCTCACCGTCGCGGAGCAGGACGCCGAGCACGGCAAGGACCTCTTCGCGACGGATCCGACCGCCTGCTGCCGCATGCGCAAGGTCGAGCCGCTTGCGGCGCAGCTGCGCGGCTACGAGGCGTGGGTGACCGGTGTGCGCCGTGAGGAGTCGCCCCTGCGGGCGGGGACACCCGTCGTGACCTGGGACGAGGCCAACGGGCTCGTCAAGATCAACCCGCTCGCGGCGTGGACCTTCGACGAGCTCGTCGGGTACGCCGAGCAGCACGGAGTGATCGTCAACCCCCTGCTGGCCGACGGCTACCCGTCGATCGGCTGCGCCCCCTGCACGCGACGCGTCGAGCCCGGCGCCGACCCACGGTCGGGCCGCTGGTCCGGCACGACGAAGACCGAGTGCGGGATCCACCAGTGAGCGTCATCGAGCAGACGGCGCCCCAGGCGCCCGGAGAGGCAGGTCCCGTGGCGTCGCCCTCGACCACCGTCCCGCAGGAGCACCGCCTGAGCCAGCTCCAGGCCCTGGAGAGCGAGGCGATCCACATCATCCGCGAGGTCGTCGCGGAGTTCGAGCGTCCCGTGCTGCTGTTCAGCGGGGGCAAGGACTCCGTCGTCATGCTGCACCTCGCGCTCAAGGCCTTCTGGCCGGGACCGGTGCCCTTCCCTGTGCTGCACGTCGACACCGGGCACAACTTCCCCGAGGTGCTCGCCTACCGCGACGAGACCGTCGAACGGCTCGGCCTGCGCCTCGTCGTCGCGAGCGTCCAGGACTACCTCGACGACGGGCGCCTGCGCGAGCGCGCCGACGGAACGCGCAACCCGCTGCAGACCCTGCCGTTGCTCGACGCCATCACCGGGCACCGCTTCGACGCGGTGTTCGGCGGTGGCCGCCGTGACGAGGAGAAGGCCAGGGCCAAGGAGCGCGTGCTCAGCCTGCGCAACGAGTTCGGCCAGTGGGACCCGCGCAGTCAGCGGCCGGAGCTGTGGAACCTCTACAACGGGCGGCACCGGCCGGGGGAGCACGTGCGGGTCTTCCCGTTGAGCAACTGGACGGAGCTCGACGTCTGGCGGTACATCGAGGCCGAGCGGATCGAGCTCCCCTCGCTGTACTACGCGCACGAGCGCGCGGTGTTCGTCCGCGACGGCATGTACCTGGCCGACGGCCCCTACTCGCCGGTCCCCGAGGGGGTCGAGCTCCAGGTGCGCACCGTGCGCTACCGGACGGTCGGAGACATGTCCTGCACCGGAGCGGTCCTCTCCGACGCCCATGACGTCGCCGGGGTCATCACCGAGGTCGCGGCGAGCCGGATGACCGAGCGGGGCGCCACGCGCGCAGACGACCGGGCCTCGGAGGCCGCCATGGAAGACCGCAAGAAAGAGGGCTACTTCTGATGAGCACGCTCCTTCGCCTCGCGACGGCCGGCTCCGTCGACGACGGCAAGTCGACGCTCGTCGGACGGCTGCTGTACGACTCCAAGTCCGTCCTGGCCGACCAGCTCGACGCCGTCGAGCGCGTCAGCCGGGCGCGTGGACTGGACGGCGCCGACCTGGCGCTGCTCACCGACGGGCTGCGTGCCGAGCGTGAGCAGGGCATCACGATCGACGTCGCGTACCGCTACTTCGCCACGGCGAACCGCTCGTTCATCCTCGCCGACTGCCCCGGGCACGTGCAGTACACCCGGAACACCGTCACCGGCGCGAGCACGGCCGATGTCGTCGTCCTGCTGGTCGACGCCCGCAAGGGGCTGCTCGAGCAGACGAGCAGGCACCTGGCCGTCGCCTCGCTGCTGCGCGTCGCCCATGTCATCGTCGCGGTCAACAAGATCGACCTGGTGGGCTTCGACGGAGCCGTCTTCGACACCGTCTCGGCGAAGGTGGAGCAGGCGGCCCGTGCGCTGGGGCTCCCCGACGTGCGGACCATCCCGGTCTCCGCCCTCACCGGGGACAACGTCGTCGAGCGCTCGACTCTCACGCCCTGGTACGGCGGCCCGAGCCTTCTCGAGCTGCTCGAGGCGCTGCCCTCGGCGGACGAGCCGGACGGCGAGGCCTTCCGCTTCCCCGTGCAGGTGGTCATCCGCCCGCAGGGGGCCGCACGGGACGAGGCCTACCGCGAGTACCGCGGCTACGCCGGCCAGATCGCCGCAGGGATCGTCCGGGTGGGCGACGAGGTGACCGTCCTGCCGGCGGGGCGACGGACGAGGATCGCGGGGATCGACACCGCGGACGGTCCGCTCGACGAGGCCTTCGCGCCCCAGTCGGTGACGATCCGGCTCACCGACGACGTCGACGTGGCGCGGGGGGACCTCATCGCCGCCGCGGCCGACGCCCCGGTGCCGACGAACGACCTCGAGGGCACCGTCTGCTGGCTCGCCGACCGCGAGCTGCGACCCGGTCAGCGGGTCCTGCTCAAGCACACGACCACGACGGTCCAGGCCGTCGTGCGCGAGATCGTCGGGCGGCTCGACCTCGACTCGGCCGAGCTCGGACCCGCGGAGGAGCTCGGCCTCAACGACATCGGCCGGGTCGTGCTGCGACTGGCCGCACCCGTCGTCGCCGAGCCGTACCTGACCTCGCGCCGCACGGGCGCCTTCCTGCTCATCGACCCGCACGACGGCAACACGCTCGCCGCGGGCATGGTCGGCGACGCCCTCGCCGAGGTGCGCCATCCCGAGCAGCGCACCCTGCTGTACACGATCTAGCACGCCCATCGACCCGCCGGGTGCACGCGCACCTGGCCGCCACCCCTCGGAGCTCCCCATGTCCCGTCCGTCCCGTGCCCGTGCGTCACTCGTCGTGGGCGTCCTCGCGCTCTCGGCCTGTGCGCCCGTGGCCCACGCGGCGGACGGGGCGGTGGACCTCGGGCCGGCCGAGCAGGTCCGCCTCGGCTACTTCGCGACGGTGACGCACGCACCGGCGCTCGTCGGGCTGGAGCGCGGCTTCTTCGCCGACGAGCTGGGGGAGACCGAGCTGACGACCCAGGTCTTCGGGGCCGGTCCTGCGGCGATCGAGGCGCTCGACGCGGGCGCCATCGACGCGGCGTTCGTCGGGCCGAACCCGGCGATCAGCGCCTACCTGCGCTCGGACGGGGCGAGCCTGCGCATCGTCTCGGGTGCCGCGAGCGGCGGCGCGCAGCTCGTCGTCCGCGACGGGATCGACGTCCCCGGCGACCTGGTCGGCGCGACGCTCGCGAGCCCTCAGCTCGGCGGGACGCAGGACGTCGCGCTGCGCACCTGGCTCGCCGAGGAGGGCCTGGAGAGCAGGCTGCGGGGCGGCGGCGACGTGACCATCACCCCGACCTCCTCCGCGCTCACGCTCCAGCTGTTCCGGGAGGGGACGATCGACGGGGCATGGTTGCCGGAGCCATGGGCCTCGCGCCTCGTCGTCGACGCGGGTGCGCACGTCCTGGTCGACGAGCGCGAGCTCTGGCCCGGTGGTCAGTTCCCGACGACCTACCTCGTGGTCTCCACGAGGTTCCTCGCCGAGCACCCCGACGACCGTCCGGGCGCTCGTGAGCGCGACGGCGGAGTCGGTCGACTGGATCACGGCGAACCCCGCCGAGGCCGCCGCCCAGGTCAACGCCTCGCTCGACGCCCTGACGGGCACGCCGCTGAGCGACGACCGTCCTCGAACGGGCCCTCGCCGAGGTCACCTTCACGACCGACCCGATCGCCACGGCGCTCCCGGTCCTGCGGGACCACGCCGTCGGCGGCCGGGACGAGCCCGGATGCGCCGATCGACCATCTCCTCGACCTCGGTGCCCTGAACGCCGTCCGCTCAGCGCGCGGCGAGCCCCCGGTCTCGGACGCAGGGCTCGGGCAGGGCTGAGGACATGACCGACGAGGAGACGAGCGCGATGACCACGACCACCAGCCCCAGCGGCGACGACGAGCCCCGTCGCTCTCGACCTGGCGCCCGCCGTGCGCCTGTCCGGGGTGAGCAAGCGTTTCGGTCAGCAGCGGGCCGACCGTCCTGGACGGGATCGACCTGGACATCCGGCACGGGGAGTTCGTCTGCCTCCTCGGGGCCTCGGGCTGCGGGAAGTCCACCCTGCTCTCGATCGTCGCCGGGCTCGAGAGCCCGAGCGCCGGCACGGTCGAGGTGGCCGCCCCCGGTGCCGCGCTGATGTTCCAGGAGTCGGCCCTGTTCCCCTGGCTGACCGCGCGCGGCAACATCGAGCTCGCCCTGCGTCTCAACGGAGCAGGCCGGGCGGCCCGCAGGGAGCGTGCGGACGAGCTCCTCGCGCTCGTCCGCCTCTCCGGCGCCGGTGACAAGAGGGTCCACGAGCTCTCGGGCGGGATGCGCCAGCGGGTCGCGCTCGCTCGTTCGCTCGCCCAGGACCGCGACGTCCTGCTCATGGACGAGCCCTTCGCCGCTCTCGACGCGATCACTCGCGACCTGCTCCACGACGAGCTCGAGAGGGTCTGGCACGAGACGGGCCGGACCATCGTGTTCATCACCCACAACGTCCGTGAGGCGGTGCGGCTCGGCCAGCGGGTGCTGCTCATGTCCTCGCGGCCCGGCAGGATCGTGCGCGAGTGGCAGGTGGACGTCACCGGTGAGCGGCGGATCGAGGCTCCTGCCGTCTCGCGTCTCGCCGTCGAGATCACCGACCACCTGCGCGAGGAGATCCGTCGCCATGCCCACTGACCCCGCTCCCGTCCCGCTCGCCTCACGCGCGCAGGACACGCGCGAGCTCGAGGCCGGACTGGACGCGCTCCAGTCGGCCCCGCCACCGCTGCGCGGCCCCGAGCGGCTGCGCCGGGCCTCGCGATCGCTCCTCGCACCCGCGGTCGCGCTGGCGGTGCTCCTCGCCCTGTGGCAGGGCGTCGTCTCGCTCGGGCTGCGGCCCCGCTACGTGATGCCGGCACCCTCGGACGTCGCTGCGGCCTTCGGCCAGCTGTGGCATCGCGGCGACGTCCAGGCGGCGGTGCTCACGAGCCTCGAGCGCGGGATCCTCGGCTTCCTCGTCGCCGTCACGATCGCCACACCCCTCGGGCTCCTCGTCGCGCGGGTGCGCTGGGTCCGGACGGCCTTCGGTCCGCTCATCTCCGGGCTCCAGGTGCTGCCCTCGGTCGCGTGGGTCCCCGCGGCCATCATCTGGTTCGGCCTGACCGACGCGACGGTCTACTTCGTCGTCCTGATGGGGGCGGTGCCCTCGATCATCAACGGCCTGGTCTCCGGGATCGACCACGTCCCGCCGCTGTACCGCGGCGTCGGACGCGTCCTCGGGGCGAGCGCGATCCAGCAGGTGCGCTGGGTCATCCTTCCGGCAGCGCTCCCTGGCTACCTGGCAGGGCTGCGGCAGGGCTGGGCGTTCTCCTGGCGCTCGCTCATGGCAGCCGAGATCATCGCCGTCGGCGGGACGATCGGCTTCGGCCTCGGCTCGTTGCTCCAGCAGGGGCGCGACCTGCAGGCGATGAGCACGGTGATCGTCGCCATCCTGCTGATCCTCGCCATCGGGGTCCTGGTGGAGCTCGCCGTCTTCGCGCCGCTCGAGCGTCGCCTCCTGCACCGGCGGGGTCTGTCCCCCGACCGGTCCCGGTGAGGGCGGTCCCGTGACGACCGAGGAGCAGGGGCCAGCGGCACCGCCGAGCTATCCGCTGACGATGCGGGTCGCCGGGCGGCGTGCGCTGGTCGTGGGCGGAGGACAGGTCGCCTCGCGGCGTGCCCTCGGCCTGCTGGACGCCGGAGCAGACGTGGTCGTCGTGGCACCAGCGGTCGGTGACGAGCTCGGCAGGGCCGTCGCGGACGGACGGGTGACCTGGCACCGCCGCACCTTCATGCCGGGCGACCTCGACGGCGCCTGGCTCGTCTTCACCGCCACCGGCGTGCCGGCCGTGGACGATGCGGTCAGCGAGGCGGCCGAGGCACGGCAGCTGTGGTGCGGGAAGGGTGGCGACCCCGAGCGAGCGACGGTGTGGGTCCCCGCGGTCACCTCCGTCGACGACGTGCTCATCGCCGTCAACGCCGGCGGCGACCCACGACGCGCCGCCCGGATCCGCGACGGCGTGGCGGTGGCGCTGGAGTCGGGTGAGCTTCCGGTGCGCCGCCAGAGGAGGGCCGACCCCTCCGGCCTCGTGACGGGTCGTGTCGCGCTCGTCGGCGGTGGGCCGGGGGACCCGGGGCTGCTGACGACCCGCGGGCGCCGCCTGCTGGCCGAGGCCGATGTCGTCGTCGTGGACCGCCTCGCTCCGCGCGGTCTGCTCGCGGGCCTGGACGAGGAGGTCGTCGTCGTCGACGTCGGGAAGAACCCCGACCACCACCCGGTCCCGCAGGAGGAGATCAACACGCTCCTGGTGCAGCATGCGCGGGCCGGGCGCCGCGTCGTCCGCCTCAAGGGCGGGGACCCCTACGTCTTCGGGCGCGGCGGCGAGGAGCTCATCGCCTGCCGCGACGCCGGTGTGCCGGTCGAGGTCGTCCCGGGAGTGACGAGCGCCATCTCCGTCCCCGCCGCCGCGGGGATCCCGCTGACGCACCGCGGCGTGTCCCGCGGCTTCACGGTCCTGACGGCTCATGAGGACATCGCTGCCGTGCGCCCGGACGAGGCTCATACGCTCGTCCTGCTCATGGGCGTGACCCGGCTGCGGGAGACCTGTGCGAGCCTCCTCGAGGGTGGGCACCTGGCCGGGACGCCCGTGGCGATCGTCGAGGACGGCTACGGCCCGCGGCAGCGCGTGACCGTCGGGACGCTGGAGACGATCGCCGAGCGGGCAGCGGCCGTCGGTGTGCGCCCGCCCGCCGTGACCGTCGTCGGCGAGGTCGTGCGGCTCAGTCCGGCCTGGGGCGCCGAGAGCGGCTGAGCGTCGCTCAGCCGGCGTGCGGATCGGCGACGACGACGTTCCGGCCGCGCAGCTTCGCCGTGTACAGGTGGGCGTCGGCGCGGGCGAGGAGCGAGGCCTGGTCCTCGTCCTGCATCGCCACGGCGAGGCCGACGCTCACGGTGACCCGGAGGGTCGGGGCGAGGTCGTCCCAGACGAGGGCGGCGATGTGTTCCCGCAGCCGCTCGATGCGCTCGACGGCCTCGGCCGGCGCCCGCACGGAGATCGCGACGAGGAACTCCTCGCCGCCGAGGCGAGCGACGAACTCCGGTCGGAAGAGATCTGGGACTGCGCCGGCAGGTGCGACGGCCGCGGTGAGCACCTCGCCGAGCCGGACGAGGACCTGGTCGCCCACCTGGTGGGAGAAACGGTCGTTGACCGACTTGAAGTGGTCGGCGTCGATGATGGCCGTGGCCACGCAGCCACCGCGTTCGGAGAGGTCGGTCAGGAGCCGAGGGAGCTCCTCGTTGACGAAGCGCCGGTTCGGCAGGCCGGTGAGCGGATCCGTCCGGGCCTGTTTGCGGAAGTGCTGGGCGTCGCGACGGGCCTCTGCGGTCTCGTACAGCGCTTGGCGCGTGCGGGCCGCGGCCTCCTGCTTGCGGGACCGCAGGGCCTCGGACGCCTGGTGGAAGGCCCGGTGCTCCTGGTAGGCCAGCTCGAAGTCGCCGCGCGCGGCGTAGAGCTCGGCGCGCACGCCAAGGGTTCTCACGTGCAGCCCGGCGAGGCCCCGCTGGTGACAGATCTCCAGGCACCAGTCGAGCTCGGCCACGGCCTCCTCCAGCCTGCCCTGGGCGAGGAGGGACTCGGCGAGCGAGAGCCCGAGCTCGGCCGGCGTCGCGACCTGCGCGTCACCGCGCGTGCGCCACAGGTGCAGGCCGAGGCGTGCGGCCTCCTCCGCACCGCCCGAGTCGCCGACCGACAGTCGCGCCTGGGCGACGGTGTCCGCCACCGAGGGGTTCAGCTCCTCGAGGCTGGACATCTCCATGAGTCTCTCGGCGGTCGCCGACGCCGCCGCGGGGTCGCCGATCTCGTACTCCAGGACGGTGAGGTTGTTGAGGACGACGAAGAGGCGTTCGCGGTCCCCGATCTCGGCGAAGAGCTCCTCCGCCTCGCGGTAGCGCTCCCGGGCCTCCTGCGTCGAGCCGGCCATCGTGAGCGCGTCGGCGAGGCACATGAGGTAGTTGCCGCGTGCCCGCGTCGGGGTGTCGCGATCGATGAGGTCGAGCGCGCGGACGGCGTGGTCGAGCGCGGCCGAGGCATCGCCGGTTCCCTCGAAGAGGGAGGACAGGACGAGATGGCTCCGCGCCAGGAGAGCGAGCGAGCCGGAGCCCGCCGCCCAGGCGTTGACCTCGACGGCGAGCCGGGCGCCGTCGGCGACATGCCCGAGCCGATGGAGCATGTCGGCTGCCACGAGCTGCGCGCGCCGCACCGCGAGGACGTCGCCGGCCTCCTCGGCCTCGCCCTCGAGCGCGCGGGCCCTGCCCAGGCGCTCCTCCACGGTCGATGAGCGATGCCGCTCGAGCTCGGCGAGTCGCGCGGCGAACGGGGAGTCGCCCCTGGTCTCCCGGTCGAGCACGTCGCATCCCTCCACGTACGACTCATCGGCACCTCGCCGAGCTTCTGAAGGATCGCGAGGTGCTCGAAGCACCCCCAGCGCGGACCCGGTTGCCCACGGAGGCCCGCCGTGCGTGCTCCAGGCCGTCCGGACGGTGTTGGTCGAACAAGTCCGGACGGCCCGGAGCGCCCGATCGTGACCGGGATGCGTCACAGTTGTCCTGGGTACGCACGACCGGCGATCCGCTGCCGGGGAGTGGCTGAGGGAGAACCCACGGGTTCTCGACGGTCGGCGTGGTGACCGGCGCACGCAGGGGGGGCGCCGGTCACGACCCTCCCGGCATCAAGCCGGGACGGCGCCGCCCCGGGCCCAGGTGCCGAAAGCGCCGGGCTACTGGCATGGTGGGCCTGTGCAGCCCGCCGACTGCCGGCACCCCGACCGCACCGGAGCGGCCAGATGATCACCCACATCGTCCGAAGCCACCCGAGCACCGACGGCCTGGCCCGCGAGGACCAGCTCGCCTGGCAGCTCGCCGTGCTCGCGACGGACACCGTCGGGGTCGGTGACGACGTCGCCGGGATGGTGGTGAACCGGGTCATCGACAACGCGGCCGTGGCCGCCGCCTCACTGACCCGCGCCCCCGTCGCGGCCGCCCGCGCCCAGGCGCTCGCCCATCCGTGCGTGCCCGGGTCGACGATCATGGGCACCGAGGCGTCCGCGCGCGTCAGCCCCGAGTGGGCGGCCTGGGCCAACGGAGTCGCGGTCCGTGAGCTCGACTTCCACGACACCTTCCTCGCAGCGGAGTACTCCCACCCGGCTGACAACATCCCGCCCGTGCTGGCGGTCGCCCAGCACATGGCCGGGCGTCGGGGGAGCGCGGGGCCGAGCGGGGCCGATGTCGTCCGTGCGATCGTCACCGCGTACGAGGTGCAGGTCGACCTGGCGCGCGCGATCAGCCTGCACCGGCACTCCATCGACCATGTCGCCCACCTCGGTCCCTCGGTCGCGGCCGGCCTCGGCACGCTGCTCGGCCTGGGGACGGAGACGGTGTTCCACGCCATCGGTCAGGCCCTGCACACGACGACGGCGACCAGGCAGTCGCGCAAGGGCGAGATCTCCACCTGGAAGGCGTACGCGCCCGCGTTCGCCGGGAAGGTCGCCGTCGAGGCCGTGGACCGTGCGATGCGCGGCCAGACCTCACCCACGCCGATCTACGAGGGCGAGGACGGTCTCATCGCACGGCTGCTGGACGGGCCGGAGGCGAGGTACATGGTCGTCCTGCCAGGGCCGGGGGAGGCACGCAGGGCGATCCTCGACACGTACACCAAGGAGCACTCGGCGGAGTACCAGTCCCAGGCGATCATCGACCTCGCCCGGCGCCTGCACCGTGAGCGTCCCGAGCTCGGCGACCCGCAGCAGGTCCGCTCGATCGTGCTCCACACGAGCCACCACACCCACCAGGTGATCGGCTCGGGTGCGAACGACCCGCAGAAGTACAGCCCGACGGCATCGCGGGAGACCCTCGACCACTCGATCCCGTACATCATCGCCGTCGCCCTGCAGGACGGTCGCTGGCACCACGTGGACTCGTACACCGCCCTCCGCGCTTCACGCCCCGACACCGTCGCGCTCTGGCAGCGGATCACGACGCGCGAGGACCCCGAGTGGACGCGGCGCTACCACGCGACCGATCCGTCGCTCAGGGCCTTCGGCGGTCGTCTCGAGTTCAGCATGGTGGACGGCAGCACCGTCGTGGAGGAGATCGCCGTCGCCGACGCGCACCCGCTCGGTGCTCGGCCCTTCGCCCGGGCGCAGTACCTCGAGAAGTTCCGGACTCTCGCCGACGGCGTCCTGCCGACGGACGAGACGGAGCGGTTCCTCGAGGTCGCGCAGCGGCTGCCGGAGCTCACGCCCGCCGAGCTCGGGGAGCTCACGATCGTGGCACCGTCACAGCTGCTCGCCTCCGTCACCACCGCCGAGGGGATCTTCTGATGCTGTACGCCACGACGACGTCGTCCGACAAGCGGCTCGCCCTGCGAGCAGCGCTGGCCACCGGTCGCCTGCTGCGCTTCCCCGGGGCCTTCAACCCGCTCTCGGCCCGGCTCATCCAGGAGAAGGGACTCGAGGGGGTCTACGTCTCCGGGGCGGTGCTCGCTGCCGAGCTCGGCCTTCCCGACGTCGGCCTGACGACGCTCACCGAGGTGGCCGAGCGAAGCAGGCAGATCGCACGGATGACCGACCTGCCGACCCTCGTCGACGCGGACACCGGCTTCGGCGAGCCGATGAACCTCGCCCGCACCGTGCAGACCCTGGAGGACGCCGGCGTCGCGGGCCTGCACATCGAGGACCAGGTCAACCCCAAGCGCTGCGGCCACCTCGACGGCACGAGCGTGGTGGACCTCGACACGGCGGTGAAGCGGATCCGTGCGGCCGTCGACGCGCGACGGGACCCGAACCTGCTGATCATGGCGCGGACGGACGTCCGGGCCATCGACGGGCTCGACGCCGCCGTCGACCGGGCCAAGCGCCTCGTCGACGCCGGGGCTGACGCGATCTTCCCCGAGGCGATGGCGGAGCTGAGCGAGTTCGAGGCGGTGCGCCGGGCCGTCGACGTGCCCGTCCTGGCGAACATGACGGAGTTCGGCCGCTCGCCCCTGCTCACGGTGACCCAGCTCGCCGAGGTGGGGGTGAACATCGTCATCTACCCCGTCTCGCTGCTGCGCCTGGCGATGGGCGCCGCCGAGCGCGCGCTGGACACCCTGCTCGCCGACGGGACCCTCGCCTCCGTCGTCCCGGCCATGCAGACCCGTGCGCGGCTCTACGAGCTCCTCGACTACTCGGGCTACCAGACGTTCGACTCGGGCGTCTTCGACTTCACCGTGCCGGGAGACCCCCAGCCGAGCTGATCGCAAGGGAGCGTTCATGAGCGAGTCCGAGGTCGTCGTCCACAAGGGCCTGGTGGGAGTCGTCGTCGACACGACGGCCGTCTCGCGCGTGGACCCCGCGAGCAACTCGCTGCTCTACCGCGGGTACCCCGTCCAGGAGCTCGCCGCCCGGTGCTCCTTCGAGGAGGTCGCCTGGCTCCTGTGGCACGGCGAGCTCCCGACGCCGGGCGAGCTCGCCGGCCTTCAGGCCGAGGAACGCGCGCAGCGGGTCCTGAGCGACCGGCTGCGCGCCGTCGTCGACCGGATGCCCACCTGGACGCACCCGATGGACGTGCTGCGCACCGCCGTGAGCGTGATGGGGGCGGAGGACCCCGCCGTCGAGGACCCGTCCCGCGAGGCGAGCCTCGCGGCCTCGCTGCGGCTGTTCTCCCAGGTCCCCGCCGTGATCGCCTACGACCAGCGCCGCCGACGCGGTGCAGGAGCTCGTCCCGCCGCGCGACGACCTGCCGTACGCGGAGAACTTCCTGTGGATGACCTTCGGCGAGGTGCCCGACCCGGTCGTCGTCGACGCCTTCCGGGTCTCGCTCATCCTGTACGCCGAGCACTCGTTCAACGCGTCGACCTTCACGGCGCGGGTCATCACCTCGACGCTGGCGGACCTGTACTCGGCGGTCGTCGGCGCCATCGGGGCGCTCAAGGGTGCGCTGCACGGTGGGGCGAACGAGGCAGTGATGCTCATGTTCGAGGAGATCGGGACGGCCGCCGGAGCGGCGCCGTGGCTCGACGCTGCCCTCGAGAGCAAGCGGAAGGTCATGGGCTTCGGCCACCGTGTCTACAAGCACGGCGACTCGCGGGTGCCGACGATGGAGGCCTCCCTCGACACGCTCGTCGACCACGTCGGCAGGCAGGACCTGGGCGAGCTCTACGACGCGCTCAAGGTCCTCATGCTCGCGCGCAAGGACATCCGGCCCGAACCTCGACTACCCCTCGGGCCCGGCGTACCACCTCATGGGCTTCGACACCGCGACGTTCACGCCGCTGTTCGTCGCGAGCCGGCTGACGGGCTGGACGGCGCACATCATGGAGCAGCGCGCGTCGAACGCGCTGATCCGGCCGCTGGCCGCGTACGACGGGCCCGCCGAGCGGCACCTGGAGGGCTGAGACCGATCAGCCCAGGTCGGGTCGGTCACGGAACCGCGTGCTGACGAGGTCCGTGATCGGGGTCCGCCGGTTGCGCCTGCGGAAGGGCGCCACGTCGAGCCTCTGGTCGAGCGCACTGATCGCCGACATGTCGAGCGGTGCCTCGTCCTCCAGGGTCGAGGGGAGCTCGGACGGCGGCGAGATCGGCGGCGGCTCGACGGGGAAGCGGATCACGAGCGTCGCGCCGCCGTCGGCCGTGTGCTCGGCGAGGAGGATCCCGCCGCGTGCCTGGGCGAGGGCCCGGACCAGCGCGAGGCCGAGTCCCGTCTGGGAGAGCTCGTCGCGGGGTGGTGTGCTCGCGCCCGCCATGTCGTTGATGGCCGCCACCTGCTCGTTGCTCAGCCCTGAGCCGGTGTCGGCGACGGCGACCTCGAGCACGCCGGCGCGGCGCGATGGCGGTCAGCCGGATCGTGTCCCCGGGTGTCGTGTACCGCAGGGCGTTCTCGATGAGCGTGTCGAGGCTCGCGCGCATCCGCTCGGAGGAGCCGGCATAGATGCCGGCGTTCGCGTCCACGACCCAGTCCCGCGGCGCGACCTGGGTCCAGCGCTCGGCCGTCTGCATCAGCAGCGCGTCCAGGTCGACCCACTCGATGTCCGCGCCGCCCTGCAGGCGGATCGCGCGGACCAGCCGGTCGGTGACCCGCGTGAGCCGGTCGAGCTCGTCGTCGACGACCTCCAGGTCGTGGCGCTCCTCCGCGTCGCGGGGGCGCCGCAGCAAGAGCTCGACATAGCCGCGGGCGATGGTCAGCGGGGTGCGCAGCTCATGCGAGGTGAGCCTGGTCAGGCGGTCCCGGTAGCCCGCGAGCTGCTTCTCCCGCGCGGCCATCGTGATCACCGTGCCCAGGGCGATCTGGCGACGGCGGACATGCCAGACGACGAGCACCATGAGCAGGGACATCAACGGGATCTCTGTCGTCTCCTCCCAGGCGAGCACCCCCGTCGACGCCCGGACGACGAGCACGGTGCCCGTGGCGACCGTGCAGACGGCGACCCCGGTCACCGCGACGCGTAGTCCCCAGTTCCCGAAGCCGTAGAGCAGGGCGAACGAGGCCCAGGCGAGGTGGTACGCGATCGTCTCCTCGCCCGGGTAGCGCCACATGAGCCAGGTGCACACGGTCGCGAACGCGAGCCACGCCCCGAAGAGACCGAGCCGCGCTCGGCCGGATCCTCACTCGTCGGTGAAGCTGTAGCCGACATGGCGGATCGTCTCGATGGGGGGATCGGGATCCAGCTTGGCGCGCAGCCTCCTCACGCCCACCTCCACGACATTGCTCCCGGGGTCGAAGCTCAGTCCCCAGACGTCGCGCAGGAGCTCCTCACGGCTGCACACCTCGCCGCGCCGGCGCATGAGATGCGCCAGGAGTGCCGACTCGCGCTCCGAGAGGACGACGGACCTGGCGCCGACGCGCGCGCACCGGCGGTGCAGATCGAGCCGGATCCCTCGCGCCTCGAGGTAGCGTGGCTCGGTGCCGGCGGGACGCGGTGCTGCCAGATGGCGTCGCGTGCGAGCGAGGAGCTCGACGAGCGAGAAGGGTTTGGCGACGACGTCCACGGCACCCCGCTCGAGCGCCTGGACGCGGGTGCCGACCTCCTGGACGCCCGACAGGACGATGACCGGCGTCCGGTCCTCGCGCTCGTGCATCGAGGTCAGCACCTCGAGGCCGTTGCACCGCGGCATCATCAGGTCGAGGAGCACGAGGTCGAACTCCTCGTTCGCGAGCCGCTCGAGCGCAGCCACGCCGTCGGACGCGGTCACGACACGGTGGCCCTCGCCGCCGAGCGACCGGGACATGAGGGTCCTGATGCGTTCTTCGTCATCCACCACAAGAACCGTGCTCATGGGTGCCTCCGGGCCGATTCTAGGGACTGGGCACGGTCAGGACCAGGGCAAAACGGGTGAATTCGCCCCTTTGTGGGACAAATGTCCCTTGTGGTCACCCCATTCGTTCGTCAGGGGATGTCGAAGGCGTCGATGTCGAGGTTGTCGGTGGTCAGTCCGTGGGTGGTGCCGTCGAAGTAGGTGGACCAGACCCCGGTGGTGTAGTGGATGACGTCTTCGTCCTGGACGGTGCCCAGGCCGGGGACGGTGGTGGTGGCGTTGGAGAAGGAGAGGTAGAAGTGGGTGGCGTCGATGCGGACGTAGCCGTCGACGTTGGCGGTGGTGGGGATGCCGTTGGCGGTGGCGTCCCAGACCCTGGCGTAGCTGGTGCCGTTCCAGGAGTAGATGTCGGCGTCGTCTGCTGTTCCGGTCACTCCTGGGGGGTTGGTGGTGCCCAGGGTGGAGAAGTACAGGGTTCCGCCGGTGCCGTTGACGGCCCCGATGATGCTGATCGCGTCGAGGTCGAGGTTGTTGTTGGTGGTCGACAGTCCGTGGGCCGAGCCGTCGAAGTACAGCGACCAGACGCCGTTGTCGTAGTAGACGACGTCCTCGTCCGGGACGTTCGCCGAGTCCGGGGACCGGGGTGGTGGTGGCGGAGAACGAGGCGAAGAAGTGGGTGGCGTCGATGCGGTCGAAGCCGTCGATGTTCGCCGTCGCGCTCAGTGCGTAGGGCGCGGTGGTGACGTCGATGACCCGGCTGAACGCGGTGCCGCTCCAGGTGTAGATGTCGGCGTCGTCTGCTGTCCCGCCCACTCCTGGGGGGTTGGTGGTGCCGACGGTGGAGAACCACAGGGGTGCGGTGATGGTCACCGTGGTGGTGCTCGTGGTGGTCCAGTTCCCTGCCGCGTCACGTGCGCGCAGGTTCAGGGTGGTGGTCCCTTCGGGCAGGGACTCGACGTTGACCGTGGCGGTGGCCGTGGCGCTGGTCGGTCCGGTGCTGGTCAGGGTCATCGCCGTGGCGTTGCCCTGGCCGGGGTCGGTCCCGGTGAACCACTCGACCCGGCTGATCGCCGAGGCCGTGTCGCTGGCCGTGGCGCTCAGGGTGACCGTCCGGGCGCCCTGGGTCGGGTTCGGGCTCACGCCCACCGCGCTGAGCACCGGCTTGGTCTTGTCGATCACCAGGCTCGTCGAGGTGGTCGGACCCCAGTTGCCCGCCGCATCCTTCGCATGCACGAACACCATGTGCCCACCCTCAGCCAGCAGCACCACCGTCGACACGCCCATCGTCGCGTCGAGGCCGACGGACGGTGCGAGAGCGTCGGGGGTCATGGCCAGGCCGGAGCCCTCGGGCCCGACGGCGTCGACGAAGTACTCCGCCGCGGTGACGGCCGAGCCTCCCGTGGCGGCGTCGTCGGCTGTCGCGTGGACCAGCACCGGCCCGGAGCCGTCCGTGACGCTCGGAGCGAGGGCGACCGGTCCCGTGACGGGACCGCTGAGGTCCGTGGCCGTCGGGGCGACGACGGACAGCGTCGCGGTGGTCGACCGGGCGAGCGCACCACTCGTGGCGGTGACGGTGAGGAGGTGGTCTCCGGGCGCGAGGCCGGCCGAGGTGACGACGGTCAGCTCGGACGAGCCGGTTCCGCCCGGGAGGAGCTCGGGGCTGAAGGTCCAGCCGGCCTCCTCGGGAGCCAGGCCCGCCAGGGAGAGCGTGACGTCGCCGGCGAAGCCGTTCTGCGGGCTGAGCTGCACCGTCAGGTGCGCCGTCTCGCCTGCGGTGAGGCTGCTTGCTGAGGGCGAGAGCGTCAGGGCGAGGTCGGGCTGCGGGGCGAGCGACTGGAGCGCGGCCGGGACGTCCAGGCGGCCGTAGCCGTACGAGGTGTCGGGTCCGGCGAGGCCGAGGTCGGTCGCCGTGCTCAGCAGCGCCGAGCGCTGACGGTCGACCGTGAGTCCGGGGTACGCGCCGAGGAGGAGGGCGAGGGCGCCCGCGACATGCGGTGCCGCGACCGAGGTCCCGGAGGCCACCTGGTACAGCCCGTAGCGATCGGCCGTGCGGATCTGCACCCCGGGGGCGATGAGGTCGGGGAAGACGCTCGTCCGCCCGCCGCAGGTGCTCGGGCCACGGCTGCTCGCCGAGTAGACGGTCCCGTTCGCGTTGAGCGCCCCGACGGCGAGGGACTCCGGGTAGTTCGCCGGGCTCGCGCTCGTCGACCGCGAGGAGCCGTAGTTCCCGGCGGCGAAGACGGGCAGGATCCCCGCGGCCACGAGCGCCTGGACGTCCGGCTGGAAGGACAGGTCGCAGCCCGGACCCGAGCCGATCGACCAGGAGGCGTTGACGACCTGCGGCGCGTCGGCGGTGCTCGGGTCGTGATCGGGGTCGAGCACCCACTGGAAGGCCTCGTGGATGGCCGAGACCGTCGAGGACCCCTGGTCGTTGAAGACCTTGGCCGAGATCCACCTGGCGCCCGGTGCCATGCCGATCGACGTGCCGCCGGCGTCACCGCCGACCATGATCCCGAGGGTCGCCGTCCCGTGGCCGGAGGAGTCGGAGGGTTGCGTGGGGTGCTGCCCGTAGGGGTCGAACCAGCTGTTGCTCCCACCGCGCCACCGGCTCGCGAGGTCGGGGTTCTCCAGGTCGACCCCGCTGTCGAGCGTCGCCACGACGACTCCCTGGCCCGTCTGCCCGAGGCTCCACGCCGTCGGCGCCCCGACCGCCGTGAGGTTCGGCTCGGCCGGGAGGGCTGCCGGGGTGAGCTCGACGAGGTCGGAGCGGATGCTCGCGACGTCAGGGCGGCCGGCGAGGTCGCGGATGACCTCCGCGGTCGCGGTGAGCGCCATGCCGTTGACGATCCAGAGCGATGTGCTGCTCGAGACGCGTCCGTGCTCGGCCTGGGTGCGCAGCCGCGAGCGGATCGGCGACTGGGACGTGTCGGAGGTGGCGCGCAGCGCGCGGATGGTGTCCTGCAGGCGCGCCTTGCGCGTGCTCCCGCGCACCGTCGACAGGTCGGCCTGCTGACGCAGGGTCACGACGACGCTGGTCATCTCACCTGGTGCCAGGCCGGCGAGGACCGCCTCGACGGCCGGGTCGATCACGGAGCCGGCGTCCCGGCCCGTCCCGCGGCCGGTGGCCGTCGGGCCGATGCCGGCGACGAGCAGAGCGGTCAGCATCGTCACCGCGAGGGTTCGCCTCATCGTCAGCTCCTGGTCGCGTGCATCACGGTGGTCGTCGTCGCAGGGCGCCGACGTCGGTGGGCGTAGCCGATCCCTGCGCCGGTGAGGAGCAGCAGGCCGACGGCGAGCGCGCTGGTGACGAGCCTCGAACGACGTGGGCCCGCTCGTCGCAGTGGGGGAGACGGTCCAGTCCGCCTCGGTCACGGCCGACGCCCTGCCCTCACGCTCGACGGCGACCACGGCCGCCCAGGCGCCCGGCTCGAGGGCGGCGGTGCCCGCCTCGTACCGTCCAGCCTCGATCCGGTCGAGCGGGACGGTCGTCGAGGTGCCGTCCGCGCCCACGAGCACGACCGTGACACCGCTGACCGGGGCGGTCTCCGGCCGGACCGTCGACCGCGTGCGGACGACGAGCCGGTCCTGGTCCGCGCCGGAGCGCAGCGACTCGAAGGTGATGAGCAGCCCGTCGACGTTCGCGCTGTGCACATCGGCCCGTCCGCCCGCGAGACCCACGTCGCGGGCGGTGGGCACCGAGGTGAGGACGGCGGCGGCGCCGACCGCCAGCGCGAGGACGGCGAGCTCTGCCGTGACGAGGCCCGTCGGGAACCTGCGCGGGCGGACGACGGCCCAGCCGGCCGGAGCGCCCAGCGTGCGCGCGACGATTCCTGCCACGCGTGGGTGCAGCAGGCTCGCATTGATGCCCGCGAGGCCGAGAGCCACGGCGACGAGCCCGAGCTTGACGGCGGCCGTGCCGCCGTAGACCGTGGACGTCACCTCGGACAGGCCGGGGATGTGCCGGCCGGACTCGTAGAGCCCGGTCGCCACGACGACCCCGGCGGTGACGGCGGCGATCGGGCTGAAGCTGCGCCACACGGGCAGCAGGACCTGCCGCGGTGTGTCGTCGGCCGTCCGCGCTGCCGGGATCACGCAGACGGCGAGCACGGCGAGCCCGCCGACCCAGATGCCCGCGCCGACCAGATGGGTCGCGGAGGCGAGCGTCGCGATCACCGTCCGCTCCGCAAGCACGGCGGAGTGGCCGGCCTCGGCCTCCCACCAGCAGGCGGCGCCGAGGCTCAGCCCGGCGACGACCCGCACCGCCGGACCGGGGGCCGAGGGGCGTGCCGCCCACCGGTGCAGGGCGAGGGAGGCGATCGCGAGGGCGGCGGCACGGGCGAGCCACAGGTGACCCCAGGGAGTCCCGACGAGCGTGACCCTGGTGGCCTCCAGCCATGATCCGAGCGGGAGCCCGTCCGCACGCGTCCGGACGAAGGGCGTGATCGCGCTCGTCAGGACGGAAGCGGCGGCCGCGTAACCGCCGATGAGCAGCGCCTTGCGCGCGGGCCCCTGGCCCGGGACCGCCAAGGAGGCGAGGACCCGGCCGGAGACCGCGACCGCCCCGATGGCGAGCATGATCGCGGTCAGGTCGATCCACCGCAGCGCGAGGCCGCCGACGCCCGGGACACCGCTCGAGGCCGTGAGGCCGACATCGGGCCGCTTGCCGGCGCCGAAGATGATCGAGCCGCGTGAGGAGTGCCCGTCGTCGGCCGAGAGCACGGTCCACTCCAGGACGTAGCCGGCCTCGGCCAGCGGCTGCGTCGTCAGCTGGACGAAGGTGCCGTCCGACCCGGAGATCTCGACGGAGGCGTCCATGACGACGCCGTCAAGGCTCCGCAGGCTGAAGGTGCTCCCGGCGCGCGCCACCGCCTCGGTGAACGTCAGGCTCAGGGAGGTCCTGCCCACCGCGACCAGGCCGCCGTCGGGCGGGTCGGAGCGCGCCAGCTCGCTGTGCGCGAGGGCGGCGGGTGCGCCGAGCAGGAGGAGGAGGGCGGCGGCGAGCAGAACGGCTGCACGCCGCAGGGCCCGTCGCGCCCCGGTCATCCCTGCACCGGGAAGTGCTCGATCCGCAGGTCGCCGATGACCAGGGTGACCAGGGAGCCACGGTGGACGGCGTTGTGCGCGTTCGCCAGGAGGAAGAAGTACGTGCCGCCGAGCTCGAGCTCGTTGATGTGGTGGTGCGGAGTGGAGATGACGAGCGTCTCGCCCGTGTCCTCCAGGACGAGGATGGGCAGCTTCGTGGAGTCGTGGATCATCCGGTCGGCCTTGTCGGGGTCCAGCACCTGGTAGCGGAACTCCAGGAGGCCACCGGCAGCCGTGAGGCCGATGAGGTTGACGTCGATGCCGTACTGCGCCGCCATGCCCTCGGCCGTGACCAGGGTCGTCCCTGCGCGCACGTCGGCCTTGGGCTGCGACCACCGACCGATGGCCGTCGCTCCGCCGACGACGAGCAGCAGGAGGGCCGTGACGATGACGATCGCCAGGGGGCGCCGCCCCCGACGTGCAGGCGCCGGTAGCTCCGGGGCCACCTCGGGCAGGGTGTCGATGCTCACGGGAACGCGTCCGATCTGTCACCCGGTCGGCAGCCTTCGCTGCCGACCGGGCGGCGCTTGTCAGGGGATGTCGAAGGCGTCGATGTCGAGGTTGTCGGTGGTCAGTCCGTGGGTGGTGCCGTCGAAGTAGGTGGACCAGACCCCGGTGGCGTAGTGGATGACGTCTTCGTCCTGGACGGTGCCCAGGCCGGGGACGGTGGTGGTGGCGTTGGAGAAGGAGAGGTAGAAGTGGGTGGCGTCGATGCGGACGTAGCCGTCGACGTTGGCGGTGGTGGGGATGCCGTTGGCGGTGGCGTCCCAGACCCTGGCGTAGCTGGTGCCGTTCCAGGAGTAGATGTCGGCGTCGTCTGCTGTTCCGGTCACTCCTGGGGGGTTGGTGGTGCCCAGGGTGGAGAAGTACAGGGTTCCGCCGGTGCCGTTGACGGCCCCGATGATGCTGATCGCGTCGAGGTCGAGGTTGTTGTTGGTGGTCGACAGTCCGTGGGCCGAGCCGTCGAAGTACAGCGACCAGACGCCGTTGTCGTAGTAGACGACGTCCTCGTCCGCGACGTTCGCCAGACCGGGCAGGTTCAGGGTCGTGTTGGAGAACGAGGCGTAGAAGTGGGTGGCGTCGATGCGGTCGAAGCCGTCGATGTTCGCCGTCGCGCTCAGTGCGTAGGGCGCGGTGGTGACGTCGATGACCCGGCTGAACGCGGTGCCGCTCCAGGTGTAGATGTCGGCGTCGTCTGCTGTCCCGCCCACTCCTGGGGGGTTGGTGGTGCCGACGGTGGAGAACCACAGGGGTGCGGTGATGGTCACCGTGGTGGTGCTCGTGGTGGTCCAGTTCCCTGCCGCGTCACGTGCGCGCAGGTTCAGGGTGGTGGTCCCTTCGGGAAGGGACTCGACGTTGACCGTGGCGGTGGCCGTGGCGCTGGTCGGTCCGGTGCTGGTCAGGGTCATCGCCGTGGCGTTGCCCTGGCCGGGGTCGGTCCCGGTGAACCACTCGACCCGGCTGATCGCCGAGGCCGTGTCGCCGGCCGTGGCGTTCAGGGTGACCGTCCGGGCGCCCTGGGTCGGGTTCGGGCTCACGCCCACCGCGCTGAGCACCGGCTTGGTCTTGTCGATCACCAGGCTCGTCGAGGTGGTCGGACCCCAGTTGCCCGCCGCATCCTTCGCATGCACGAGCACCGTGTGCCCACCCTCAGCCAGCAGCACCACCGTCGACAACGGGATGTCGGTGTAGCCGGCCTCCGTCCCGGAGTTGAAGGTGCCGTCGCTCGCCGAGAGGACGATGCCCGTCCCGTTCGCACCGACTGTGTCGAGGAAGGCCTCGGCCCCGGCGACGGTGCTGCTGACGCCGGCTGACGCGGAGTCGGTGAGGGATGAGGCGAACAGCCGGACGGCGGAGGTGCCGGCGTTGTAGGCCAGCGTTCCGTTGTTCGGTGAGGGGAGCACGCTCAGACCGCCGGCCGTCGGGGCCGTCGTGTCGACCGCGAGCCCGATGGTGGTGACGGCGCCCCAGGTGCCGGTGGAGTCCTTGGCCCGGATCGCCACCGTGTGGGCACCCTCGCTCAGGGCGAGGACGGTCGCCGCCGGGATGGTGGCGTCGAGGCTGGCGACGGGTGCGGCGGTGTTGACCGTCATCGGGCTGCCGGTGCCTTCGGCGCCGACCGTGTCGATGAAGTACTCCGCGCCGGTGATGGCCGAGCCGCCGGTGGCGGAGTCGTCACCCGTGGCGTGGAGGGCGACCGGCACCGAGCCGTTCGTCGGGCTCGGGGACAGTGCGGGGAAGGTGGTGGCCGGCCCGCTGCCGTCTCCACCGGAGACATGTGTCGAGCTCACGTCGCCCCAGTTGCCGAGGGCGTCCTGGCCACGCACGTACAGGATGTGGTTGCCCGAGGGCACGGCGACCGCTGCGGTCACGGACTCCGAGGTGGAGTCGAACGCTCCGTCCACCGGGCTCATGGCCGTCGCCGGCCCCGCCATCGTGTCGAGGTAGTACTCGGCCGACTGGATCAGGGCGCCGCCCGTGGCGGTCTCGTCGAGCGTCGCCGTCAGGGCGCCGGCCGCCGAGCTCACGTTCGACGCGACGGGACCCGTGCCGTCCGCGCCCGCGCCGGTACCGGCGACGGCGAGGAAGGCCACCATGCCGCCGGCCCCCGCACGGTTGCTGTTGTGCTGCAGCAGGCTGCCGTCGTAGAGCGGCACCCTTGCGCTCGTGGCCGTGGTGGGTGGCGACACGAGCGCGTCGGCGGTCTGTCCGGGCCCGAAGGTCTCGGCGACGTAGCGGCTCGAGTAGGTGAGCGGGCTGCCGTCCAGCGCGATGACGGTCTGGTGGGCGCCGAGCACGGCCATCGAGTGGTACTGGTTCCCGGCGTTGAGGTAGCGCAGCAGGACGGTGCGACCCGCGCCGATGGGGATCTCGGGGGTGTTCGGATAGGCCTTCCCGTTGACGAGGAAGTACCGCGGGGCGTACTTGCGCATGTCGAAGGCCGCGGGGTTCGCGGCGTTGTTGAGCGCCGGGTCGATCTCGCTGAGGACCATGACGACCTCGTCGTCATAGGCCGTGCTCGCGTCCTCGTACGCCTGGTTGGCCGTGGCCGGACGCACGACGAAGGCGCCGTACAGCCCCATGGCGACCTGGTGCTCGGCATTCGGTACCAGTCCGGCCTCGTAGAGGTACGTGCCCGGGCGGTCGGCCGTGAAGGTGTACGTCGTCGAGCCCGCGGGGGCGGCTCCTGTCCGGTCCGGGACCATGGGCTGGCCCTGGATCAGCAGCGAGGTCGCCTCGCTGAGCTGGTTGTGCAGGGTGATCGTGACGCTGTCGCCCTGGGTGACGGTCAGCGTCGGTCCACCGGGGGCGGTCACGGCCGCATTCGTCTGGCTGTAGCCCCAGACGTTCACGGTCTGGCCGCCGGTCGGGAACACGCTGCTGCCCGTGACGGCGTAGAGGTCGAACGGCACGGACGCCGCGGTGGCGGCGCCGGCCGGGACGACGAGCGCGAGGAGCGCGAGCCCTCCCGCCGCGAGGAGCGAGGTGGTCGTCGTGGCCAAGGTCCTGGTTCGAGTCATCGTTCCGCCCGCCTCTCGTGCTAGCCGCAGTTGGTGGAGTTGGGCGGGTCGATCCGCATGTACGTGATGGGGCCGGTCATGTTCACGCCCCATGACGTGATCTGGAACAGCGCGTGGTTGTGCGAGATGATGTAGTACTCGCCGCACTGGTTGAGCGTCTGGATGCCCGGCGGCAGGGCCTCGCGGCTCCCGAGGTACGGGCTGCCGCTGTAGAACATCCCGATGACCTCGTTCGCGAGGCTCGGCACCTCGACCGGGACCGGGTTGGCATCGGGTTGTAGCGCTCGGCGTCGTACCACCTGAACAGGACGTCCCAGGTCTGGCCCGGGCCGATGTTGATGGCGAACTTCTCGAAGGACAGGTCCTCGCCCGCTCGGCGTCTCCAGCGCGCTGGCCGTCACGACCGATCACGTTGCCGTTGTTGCCGTGCGGGTGGAACGGGTAGTCCTCGGTGCCGACGTTGAGGTAGCGGGCGAGGCGCCGGCCGTCGGAGTGCGTCGTCGCGTCGGACGGGGAGCACCGCGGCCAGCGACACCGTAGGGCTGGGTCGGCAGCCAGGAGGCGTAGTTGTCGGCGATGCTGTCGGGGAAGCCACGACCGTTGATCAGCCAGTAGCGCGGGTGGTAGTTGTTTGAGTGTTGAAGGCGTCTTGCCCTGCTCGACCGCCTGGTTCAGGTACGGGTCGATCTCCGACAGCAGGACCATGAACTCCTCGCGTCGGCGTTGAACTGACGCTGTCCGCGCGGTCGTAGGCGTGGTCGGCGCCCATCGTCGGCCGCACGATCAGCGCACCGAACAGGCCCATCCGGACCTGCTTCTCGGGGTTCGGTACCCGACTCGTAGAGGTACGTGCCGGGGTGGCCGGCCACGAAGGAGTAGGTGACCGTGCCGCCGTTCGCCGGGGCCGTCGTCGTCATCGAGGTCATCGACGCCGCTGCTGAACTCGGCTGCGCGGGGACGCCGTCGGCGAGCACGCTCGACTGCCCGGGGAAGATGATCGACACGGCCTCCGGGCAGCGTGTTGTGCAGGATCACCGTGACCGTGTCGCCCTCGTTGACGCACAGGACCGGGCCGGGGTGCTGGAACGAGTCGAACCCGCTCGAGTAGCCCCACATGAACGCCGTGTTGCCGTCGGGAAGGCTGATGTAGCCCGTCTGGTCGTGAGGTCGAAGACGGGGTGGTCGCCCACCCCGGCCGTCGAGGTGGTGCAGACGATCCCGATCCGTGGCGGCGTGTCCGCCGCGGCAGGCGTGACGGACACGGCGGCGAGGGCAGCAGCCACGGCGACCGTGGCGAGCTGGACGGGCCGACGGCCTGCTGCGGTGCGCATCCTGGCCTGCAGTGCGCCGCTGTCTCTGGTCATGGCCTCAGACCCCCCAGTCGTTCGGATACGCCTGCGTCGTGACACCGCTCGCATAGACGTGGATCTCGGTCGCGGCACCGCCGAACCCACCGGGGGCGCGGTTGTTGGAGCGGGTGTAGTTGCGGTTGTAGAGCATGTAGGTGTCGTAGTCGCCGGGTCCCTGATGGGCCGGTGCGGTGAAGACCACGTCGTAGCTCTCGCCGGGGCCGATGTTGAGCGTGTCGGTCTCGTAGGAGGTGTCCGTGCCGTCGCGTCCCCGCATCGGGGTCGCGTCCCGCCCGACGACCCGCATCCGGATTCCGGAGATCGTCATCGCCTGCTCGCGGAACCCGAGGTTCGCGAAGCGCAGCGCGACCCGCTCGCCCGCGTTGCAGGTGATGAGGGAGGAGTGCGGCTGGTACCTGCAGCTGCTCGCTCCCCGGCACGGGGATCAGGTCGCCGTTGGCGTCCGTGACCGGGTGGAAGGGGTCGATCGAGCCGTTGGGGGCGATCGTGTCGGGGTACACGCGCCCGTTGAGGAGGCTGAAGTCGGCGCGGTAGTCGCTCCACTCGGGGAGCTGGATGTGGGCGTCCGCCCAGTGCGCCTCGGCCCAGACCTCGGAGAGGAACATCGCGAACTCGCGGTCGTACCCGGTCGAGCCGTTGCCGTCGTTGTAGAGGTAGCGACCGCTCGGGTAGAACGAGGTGTTCCCGTCCTGGAGCGGGCGGACGAAGACCATGCCGGTCATGCCCATGTGCACGTGCTCCACGTCCTCGACGTGGCAGTGGTACATGTAGGTGCCCGGGTCCCGTGGTCGGTAGACGTAGGTGAACTCACGACCGCTCGGCACGGCGACCGAGCCCGAGGGCTCGCCGTCGAAGAACGGGATCACGTTGCGGAAGCCGTGCCAGTGCAGCGTGTGGGCGTCGAAGAGGTCCGGCCGCAGCGCGAGGCCGAGGTTCGTCAGCTTGACGGTGAAGTCGACGGGGTGCGCCGGGTCGTACTGCTTGACCCAGAACAGCGGGGCGGAGTGCTGGGCCTTGTTCTTCTGGTTCTGCTTCTGGACGGTGTCCATACCCGTCACGTTGCGGAAGCCGAAGATGTAGGTCGTCAGCCCCGACGGCGCGAGCACATCGGGGTGGAACGGCGGGATCGCCGGCGTGGGGGGCAGGTAGATCCACCCGTCGGTCCCGGCCAGGTAGAGGTCCGGGGCGCCGGGGGCGGCGGCGGCCGCGACGGGCTCGAGGACCCGCCCCGCCCAGACCATCCCCCCGGCGACGGCGGCCACGCCGCCGGCAACCTTGAGGAACCCGCGTCGATCGACACCAGCCTGCTCGATCATGGTCGTGTCTCCCTTGAGTCCGTCCGTCTGGTCCGGGGTGTGCGGGTGTCTCTGGTCACGGGACATCGAAGGCGTCCACGTCCTGGTTGTCGGCGGTCAGGCCCTGTGCCGTGCCGTCGAAGTAGACCGACCACGTCCCGGCGTTGTAGGCCAGGACGTTCTCGTCAGGGACGGCTCCGAGGCCGGGGACGGTGGTGCTCGTGGCACTGAACGAGAAGTAGCCGTGCGTGGCGTCCGTGCGGACGTAGCCGTCGACATTGGCGTTGGCCGGGAGGCTGTACGGCGCCGCGCTGGCGTCGATCACCCGGGCGTAGCCCGTGCCGTTCCAGCTGTAGATGTCCGCGTCGTCGGCGGAGCCACCCACCCATGGCGGGTTGGTGTTGCCGAAGGTCGAGAAGTACAGGGTCCCGCCGGCACCGTTGACCGCGCCGACGACGCTGATCGCGTCGAGGTCGAGGTTGCCGTTGTTCCCGAGGCCGTGGAGGCTGCCGTCGAAGTACATGGACCACGTCCCGGCGTTGTAGTACACGACGTCCTCGTCCTGGACGAATCCGAGCCCCGAGAGGAACGTCGGGTCCGTGAAGGAGAAGAAGGCGTGGGTGTCGTCGACCCTGTCGTAGCCGTCGACGTTCACCAGGAAGCTCGCGAGCACGCCGGAGGCCGAGGCGTCGAAGAGCCGGGAGTAGCCGGTCCCGTTGCCGACAGTAGATGTCGGCGCTGTCGAACGGTCCGGCGACCCCGGGAACCGTTCCCGCTCCCGCCGTCGAGAAGTAGATCGGCGAGAAGGACGGCGGGGGCGGCGGTGCCAGGGCGCCGGCAGCGAAGGAGATCGCGTCGAGGTCCAGGAGGTTGCTCGTCAGGCCGTGGGCCGTGCCGTCGAACCAGACCGACCAGCCCGTGCCGTCGAAGTACACGACGTCCTCGTCGTCGACCACACCGATGCCCGGCACGTTCGTCGTGGCGTTGCTGAAGGAGAGGTAGAAGTGCGTCGGGTCGACGACGATCAGTCCGTCGACGTCCGGGTTGTTCGGACCCGTCGCCGATCCGGAGTTCGGCAGGGAGAACGGCGCCTGGCTGGCGTCGACGACCCGCGTGTACGAGTTGCCGGGCGCACTCGCGTTCCAGCGGTAGATGTCCGCGTTGTCACCCGTCCCGCCGGCACCCGGGGGGCACGGCGGTGTTGTTGGTCGAGAAGTACAGCGTCTGGCCGACGACGCTCACCGCGCCGAGGTCGATGGTGCCGCTGATCCCGTGCGCGCTGCCGTCGAACCACATCGACCAGCTCGTGCCGTCGAAGTAGACGACGTCCTCGTCGTAGACGAGCCCGACTCCGGCCAGGACGGTGAGTACCCGCTGAACGAGACGTAGAAGCGGTTCGCGTCCACCCGGGAGAAGCCGTCGACGTTGGAGAAGAGCGGGACGTTGTACGGAGCTGCCGACAGGTCCAGCTCCCGGTTGTACGCGGTGCCGTTCCAGCGGTAGATGTCGGAGTCGTCTGCCGTGCCGGTGACTCCCGGCGGGTTCGTGGTGCCCAGGGTCGAGAAGTACAGGTCGGTGGTGGGCGGCGGCGGAGGTGGCGGGCCCGCTGCCGAACTCGTCGGAGCCGGCGTCGAAGCCGCCCTGGGCGGGCCGAGCCTCGTCGTCGATGTCGGTGGCCGGAGCGGTCACCCCGCCGCGGCTCGCCGCACCGAGGTTCGACGGCCGGTGAGCCGGAGGTCAGGTGGTAGTCGCCCATGACGCTCGGCGAGCCGTCGACGGTCACGAGGGTCGCGTCGACGAAGGACGGGGTTCTGCCGCCAGGTCGCGAAGGAGACCGAGACGTCGTAGGCACTGACGACCGCAGGATCAGCCGTGCTGTTGCGTGGCGCTCGTCGTGTACGGGTGATCGCCCGGTGCTCTGCTGGATCACCGAGCTCGTCGGTGCGAGCAGGGCGCTGCCGTCGGCGACGCCGAGGTCCCAGTGGTTGAGGACGTCGCCGGTCACCAGACCGATGCCCCGTGACGGTCGTCCCGGCCCGCGTGCCGGCCCGGTTGTCCCAGAAGATGTTGTTGAACAGCATCGGGTTGCTGAAGGCGGGCGATCCCGCCGGCAGCGTGGCCTGGAGCTGGTCGCTGTTCAGCGAGGTGGACAGCCCGGCCGGAGCCGGGAGCCCGTTCGAGGTGACCGCGGTGGCCGTCGTGAGGTTCTTCATGATCGTGTTGTTGACGACGCGCACGTTGGGTGCGTCGTTGAGCGCGATGCCGCCGCCCTCGTGGGTCGAGACGTTGTTCGATGATCGTGTTGTTCAAGACGTTCATCGGGAAGTTGCCGGCCATCAGGAAGCGGAGGCCGCCGCCGTCGTCGTTGGCGAGGTTGGCCTGGATCAGGTTGGCGTGGATGTTCACCGCGCCGGTGCCGGGGGAGAGCGGGTCGGGGTCGGCCGGCAGCTCGCCGGCGATCATGATGCCGCCGCCCTCGTCGTAGGACCGGTTGAAGTAGATGCGGTTGTGGTGGATCGTCGCCGTTGCGGGCTGCGAGCCCGTAGACGGTCACGCCGCCGCCGTACTCGGCCGAGAAGTTGCCGCAGATGTCGTTGCGGGCGACCTCGTAGCCGTCGGCGCCGGCGAAGATGCCGATGCCGCCCGCCAGGTTGGTCCCGGCGTTGGCGATGATCCGGTTGTTGGCGATCCGGATGCCCTCGTTGTGGTTGCTGGTGTCGGAGCCGGGCAGGTCCGGCGTCCCGATGCGGATCGTGCCGTAGGCGCCGCCGTTGTTCTGGACCACGTTGTTGGTGATCTGCAGGTTGCGGGCGTAGGCGTTGGCGAAGATCGCGCCGCCCTGGGTGATGAGGTTCGGCCGGGAGTCCGGTGGGCCCGCCGCCGATGTCGTTGATGTTGCCGGGGAAGCCCTGCTGGTCGCCGCCGCGGAGGTCGAAGCCGTCGATCGACGGCGCGGTCCGTCGGAACTGAAGGCACGACCGGGAAGGCCGTGCGCCCGGTGCTCGGCGCGATAGATCGAGATCACCGCGCCGTCGTTGATGCTCTGGTTGCCGGCCCAGGTCAGCGGCCAGATCTCGGGTGTACCAGTCGGCGGCGACGGGGCTGTCACCCGCCGAAGGCGCCGCCGTCGATGATCGAGCCGGGACGAACCGTTCCGTCGGGGCTGCCCGGGCCGACGCCCTGCAGCTTGACCGGGCCTGAGGCGATGATCAGGTTCTCGTAGTAGGCGCCGCGCGGGTTGTCGCGCGGGTTGGACGGTCCGGCGTGCCGGGTAGACGACGACGAGGTCGTCGCCGTCGCACTGAAGGCGGCGTCGAGCGCGGCCTGGATGGTCGCGTAGGTCCTGCCGGGACCGACCTCGTAGACGGCGGGGTTGTAGCCCGTTCCCAGGACGTGGAAGGTCAGACCGTTGACCGTGCGTCTGGCCGTTGCCGGCCGTGATCTCGAGCTGGTGCGGGCCCGCGGCGTGCCGGCCGGTCACCGACGCGGTGATCGTGGTGTCGCTCCACGCCGTGGTGGGCAGGGCTGTGCCGTCGAGGGTGACCTGCCGGTGCCCTTGGTGGCGCCGAAGCCCTGCCCGTTGATGGTGAACGAGCCGGTGCCGTTGACGTAGGGCTTGTCGACGGCGAAGAGCTGCGGAGTCGCCGGCGTCGAGCCGCGGCAGGTCGACCGTGCTCGTGATGCCGGTGGCCGGGCGACCTGGATCGGTCACGCCGACCTGGGTCGGCGCGAGGTCGGTCGGGATGATCAGCCCGGGCAGCGCCTCGAACTCGGCCGCGATCGTGCGGAACCGCGGGTTGTAGTTCGGGTTGAGCCGCCCGGGGACGCCCGGGTCGTTGCCGACGAACCGGTACATGTTCGCGCAGACGCCCGACGGCGTCGGGCAGTTGATGCGGTTGGTCGACGGCAGCAGGACGTCGAACATGCCGTTGTAGTCGGACTCGACCGTCGTGACGAGCCGGTTGGTGAAGTCGTAGATGCCGACCGGGGCGAACGGGACGCCGGCCTTCTCGCCGTAGACCGTCGAGCGCGGGTCGGTCGAGAAGTTGAGGTCGTCGACGATCAGTCCGCGCAGCCGCGCTCGGGATCGGCACGTCGGTGAAGACGTTGAACATCGGGACGATCGACTTGCCGTTGTTGAGCCCGCACCAGCTTCGTGTCGCACAGCGGCCTCGGCGTGCCCTCGTAGGGCGAGCCGCCGATGTCGAGGAAGGTCGTGTTGGTCACCGGGGTGGAGGCCGGGACGGTCACGCCGATCGGGAGGTCGTTGGCGCCGGCCGTCGCCGACGATCGCGGGGTAGTCGTCCGGCGTCGCCCGCGAGGTCGACGGTGTGCAGCGGACCGGCGCAGGCCGGCGGCGGGACCTGGGGGACGATCTGGTCACCGTTGCCGATGTTGATGTCCTCTTCGCGGGTCGACCTTGTAGATCGGGTTGCCGTTGGCGTCGTTGGGGATCGCCACGTGCACGAGGTAGTCGGCGCGCACCGAGCGGGGTCGAAGGTCGCCGCCGACGCAGACCGGCGCGGCGGGTCGTCCGCGATCGAGCTCGCCGTCGAAGCAGCCGTCACCGAAGCCGTAGTTGCCGTCGACGGCCGCGCCGAAGTTCGCGTCGGGAGTGCCCTGATCGGTCGGGTACGGCGCGAACTGGACGCTCTGGAGGAAGGCTCGAGATGCACTCGCTCTGCACGGAGGTCGCCGGGAGCTGTCGCGTCCATGGCCAGGACGTTCTCGTCCGTCCCGTGCGCGAGGGGCACGCCGTCGACGTCGCGCGCGACGCAGCCGGTCGGCCGGCTCCAGTGCTCGGTCAGCGTAGGTGTTGAGCAGCTTGCCCTGGGCGTAGGAGCCGTCGGGTGCGAGCTCGTAGCAGCCCGTCGGCGTCGCAGGGCGCGCCCGCGTGGTCGCCGCAGTCGACCGTCGCGTACAGCTCGACCGGCAGGTCCGGAGACGCCCGGCTGCCAGTCCTCCGAGGCGGCGTACTGCGGGTCGAGCTCGTTGCGGGTCGTGTCGTAGCTGACCGTGCCGACGATGCCGCCGTTGCGCGGGTCGATCCCGTTCGCGCCGGTCGGGTCGTAGGCGTGGACGCCCCAGTCCATCCGGCCGCGAGGCCGATGATCGGCAGCACGCTGACGTCGACGCCCGGCGCCCTTGACCGTCGTCGGGGTCGGCTGGTTGTCCGCCTGGTAGGTGACGCCGGTCGTGTAGAAGGAGTCGTTGTACGCCTCCATGACGTTCCACTCGCTGAGCGGGTAGGCCGAGCTCGAAGGAGTAGTAGCCGGTGCTGTCCGTGGTGACCGCGGTCGTTCCCGCGGTCCATCAGCGAGTTCTCCTTGCGCGGATCGTCAGGGTGTAGTTCGGGATGCCGGCCTCGCCGGGGTCCTTCACGCCGTTGCGGTTGGCGTCGTTGAAGACGTAGCCCGTCGTAGGTCGTCCACCAGCCGTTGAGCGGGAGCAGGCCCATGTCGACGGTCTCGCCGTTGCGCGACCGTCACGTTGATGAGGTTGAGGATGTAGTTCTGCGGCTCGTCCCACCAGGTCAGCGTGTAGTTGCCGTCGGGGACGCCGGCGATGTCGAAGGTGCCGTCCGCGTTCGCCGCGGCCGACCCAGACGGCCGTGTCACCGTCCTGCAGGTCGGCGAGCGAGATCCACGGGCTGGACGATCGGCTTGTCGATCTTGCTGCCGGTCATGCCGAGCCAGAAGTTGACGTTGCCGCCACGCGGCGGGGTGTACTGCTTGATGCCGTCGACGACGCCCTTGATGTGGCCGGCGGCCGCCGGGTCAGGGGCTGCCGTCGTGCGTCGGCGGGACGAAGCCGAAGATCGGCGTCGGGACGGGCTCGCCGGCGACGGCGAACTCGGTGTCGTAGCCGGTCGCGCCCTCCATGAGCCAGGTGTCCCAGTCGTGGTTGCCCTCGAGGGTGGTCGTCTGGATCCAGGTCTGACCGTCCGGCGGGAGTGGCGGACGGCGTGTACCGGTTGGTGCCCAGGTGCGGGATCGTCAGCAGACCGTCCGCGTCGCTGACGCAGCTGCCGCCCGATGGTCTTGACGACCGGGAGCCTCTCGGCGTCGAGGCTGCCGCTCGGGAACTCGTGCGTGACCGGGTCCTCGCCGACGTAGGTCGTGCACAGCGGGTTGCCGTAGACGTCGGTGCTGACCTCGCCGAGCGTGTCGTTGATGTGCCCGACGAAGCCGGCGAGGCCGGGCTCGCCCTGGTCGATCGTGCCGTTGGTCGACGCGGTGTCCGCGAAGACCTGCGCCCGCAGGGTGGAGTCGGGGAGCGGGTTCGGCTGGAGCTCGACGGTGACCAGGCCGGGGGTGGGCAGCGGCATCGTGAAGTGCGCCCCGTCGATCTTGTAGCCGTCGGCGAGGACCGAGATCAGGTAGCGCCCGTCCGGGATGCTCAGCCCCCCGGCCGCGAAGTCGGCCTGGTCGCCCTGGGCGTAGATCGGGCTCGCATGCGGCTCCTCGGAGATCGAGGGCCAGCCGCAGGATCCCGGGTAGCCGGGGTCGCCGGCGTAGCAGCCGGAACCGGGTGCGGCGCTGCGCTGCGTCGTGGTCCCGGTGTTGTCGACGTTGATGAGGTACTGGTACTCCGTGACCGCGTCGCCCTTGAGGACGCCGGCGCCGCCGAAGGCTCGCGGCTCGGTGCGCGCGCTGACCACCGCGAGCGTCAGGTGGTTCGTCGAGGCCGCATGGGCCTGCTGCAGGGGCAGGGCTCCGACCATGGCGACGGCCATGGCGAGGGCGACGGCCGCCGCAGCGACCGGGCGCGTCGAGGGGCGCGCCATGGCCTGCCGCCCGTCAGCGAGGAGCGACATGCCGAGCGCGCCCGGTGGCACGGCTCGCCGGCCCTCGGGCCGGGCGACGTCGCGCAGCCATGCCCGCAGCTCCACCCATCGCTCGGACGGCACCCGCCGGGTGCCCTCGGAGGTCCCTGCCCCTGACGTACTCCGCAGTCCATGCATGTGCTGCACCTTCCCGGCGAGCCCAGAGTCTTGAGTCGAATGCTGATGGGGTTTGCCCGATTCGTGCGGTTTGTGGCAATGCCGTCACGGAGCCGTCACTTTTCGGTCATCTGCGACGGGTTACGGTGACTGCTGCGTTCACCTCCACCGGGGCGGCGTCGGCGGATCGGGGAGTCGGATGAGTGCTCGACTGGAAGAGCTCGACTGGCAGGCCACGCCGATGGGCGTGATCAGCCTCCGGCGGCGCCGAGACCCGCTCTCCGGCTCGGAGGTCTACGAGGTCAAGCTCGACGAGGACTACCTCATGTCGAGCCTCTACACGGTCGCCGAGGTCGAGGTCGCGCGACTCGCGCTCGCCCAGGTGAGCGGCGAGCGGCTGGACGTCCTCGTCGGGGGACTCGGTCTCGGCTACACCGCCCAGGAGGTCCTGGCCGATCCCCGCGTGGGCTCGCTCACCGTCGTCGAGCGCCTCGGTCAGGTGATCGACTGGCACCGGCGGGAGCTGGTGCCGGTCGGCGCCGTGCTCAACGCAGACGAGCGCTGCGCCGTCGTCGAGGGCGACTTCTTCGCCCTCGTCGGCTCGCCGGGCGGGCTGGACCCTCGCGAGCCCGGCCGCCGCTTCCACGCGATCGTCGTCGACATCGACCACTCGCCGCGCCATGTGCTGCACCCGAGCCATGCGGCGTTCTACGACGTCGCCGGCACCGCGCGGCTCGCCGAGCACCTGCACCCCGACGGCATCTTCGCCCTGTGGTCGAACGACCCGCCCGACGAGGACTACCTCGCCGTGCTCCGCGAGGTCTTCGTCGACGTCCGGGCCGAGGTCGTGAGCTTCCCCAACCCGCTCCAGGAGCGGGAGGCGACCAACACCGTCTTCCTCGGGCGCAAGGCCTCGGCCTGAGGTGGACGCCTGGCTCCTGTCGGTCGCGGCATCACCCCTGGTCTACCTCGGGATGTTCGTCTTCGCGGTGGTCGACGGGTTCTTCCCGCCGATGCCGAGCGAGGCGGGCGCCGTCGGGCTCTCGGCACTCGCCGCGTCCACGGGGCACCCCCGGCTGGCGCTCGTCGTGGCGACGGCCGCGGCGGGCGCCTTCGTCGGAGACCAGGTCGCGTACGCGATCGGCCGACGGATCGACGTCCGCCGGATCCCGTTCCTGAGGCATGGGCGCGGGCGCCGCGCCCTGGTCCGGGCCGAGCTGGCCCTGGCCGACCGCGGGACGTCGTTCATCCTCGCCGCACGGTTCCTCCCGGTCGCGCGCGTGGCGGTCAACATGTCAGCGGGAGCCCTCGGCTACCCCCGCCGACGCTTCGTCGTCCTCGCGGCGATCGGTTCGGTGACCTGGGCCCTGTACTCGGCCGCGCTCGGGATCGGCGCCGGCGCATGGTTCACGGGCCACCCCTGGGCCGCGGTGGTGGTCGGCGTCGTCGGCGGGACGCTCATCGGGTTCGGGCTGGACTGGTTGCTGAACCGGATCCAGCGCCGCCCCGAGGCGCTCGGCGTAGCCTCCGAGGATGTCAGCTGACGAGGGACTCTTCGAGGACGCACTGACCGTCGCCGCCCGGCATGCTCGGCAGTGGCTGGCGAGCCAGGCGACCAGACCGATCGGCCCGCGGCTCACCGCGGGCGAGCTCACCGCGGCCTTCGGCGGGCCCCTCCCAGCCGAGGGGATGGCACCGGCGGAGGTCGTCGAGCACCTGGCGACCACCGCCGAACCGGGACTGATGGCGATCCCGTCGGGCCGCTTCTTCGGCTGGGTGATGGGCGGGACGCTTCCGGCCGCGCTGGCCGCCGACTGGCTCGTGAGCGCCTGGGACCAGAACGCGGGGCTCCGGTACGCCACGCCCTCCGTCGCGGCGATCGAGTCGGTCGCAGCTGCGTGGCTGCTCGAGCTGCTCGGCCTGCCGGAGGGATCCGACGTCGGCTTCACGACCGGCGCGACGATGGCCAACTTCACCTGTCTCGCCGCGGCGCGATGGCGACTGATGGCCGAGAGCGGCTGGGACCTGGACGGCGAGGGGCTCGCCGGCGGTCCGCGGATCCACTGCTTCGTCGGCGAGGAGCGGCACGACACGATCGACCAGGCCCTGCGCTACCTGGGGCTGGGCCGGCCGACCGTCGTCCCGGCCGATGCCCAGGGTCGCCTGGCCCCGGCCGAGCTGGGCCGAGCGATCGACCGTGCGCTCGAGAACGGTCCGGCGCCCGTGCTCGTCTGCCTCCAGGCCGGCAACCTGCACTCCGGCGCCTTCGACCCCTTCGACGAGGCGATCGAGGTCGCCAAGGCCCGCGGGGCGTGGGTGCACGTCGACGGGGCCTTCGGCCTGTGGGCCGCGGCCGTCCCCGAGCTCGCGCACCTCACGCGCGGGATCGAGCGAGCGGACTCCTGGGGGACCGACGCCCACAAGACCCTCAACGTGCCCTACGACTGCGGTGTCGCCGTCGTGCGGGACGTCGCGGCGATGAGGTCGGCGATGGGCATGCACGCGAGCTACCTCATCGAGACCGGTGAGAGCGAGGGAGACCCGCACGAGAAGGTGCCCGAGCTGTCGCGCCGGGCCCGGGGCGTCCCCGTCTGGGCCGCCCTGAGGTCGCTCGGTCGCGACGGGGTCGTCGACCAGGTCCGAGACCTCGTCCGCCACGCCTCCTCGCTCGCGACGCAGCTCTCCGCGCTGGACGGTGTCGAGGTGCTCAACGACGTCGACTACACCCAGGTCTCCCTCGCGTTCGGTGAGGAGGCGGTGACCAGGGCCGTGACGGAGCAGGTGATCGCCGACGGCAGGGTGTGGATGTCCGGCTCACGCTGGCACGGCAGGGAGGTCCTGCGGATCTCGGTGAGCAACTGGAGCACCGACGAGGCCGATGTCGCGACGGCCGTCTCGGCGGTGCGGGACGCCCTGGCGGCGGTTCGTCCCTGAGGTCCCACGCTTCTCGGGGCCTCCTCGGGCCCGCCGACCTGCCGACCGCCGCCGTCGCGAGGAGGATGGAGGCGCAGGGGTTGCCGAGACGAGGTGCCCACGATGGCCGTGTTCGCCGATCGGACCGAGGCGGGTCGCCTGCTGGCCCGTCAGCTCGAGCATCTGCGCGGTCAGGACGTGGTGGTGCTGGGGCTCCCGAGGGGCGGGGTCCCGGTCGCCGTCGAGGTCGCCGAGCGCCCTCGGGGCACCGTTGGACGTCATCGTCGTCCGCAAGCTCGGGCTGCCCTGGCACCGCGAGCTGGCCATGGGCGCGATCGGTGAGGGAGGCGCCGTCGTGCTCGACGAGGAGGTCCTCGCGTCCTCGCGCGTGAGCGACGACGGCCTCGCCGAGGTGGAGCGCGCCGAGCAGGCCGAGCTCGCGCGACGGGTGGCCCTGCTGCGTCGAGGGAGGAACCGTGTCGACCTCACGGGACGGGTCGTCGTCCTCGTCGACGACGGGATCGCCACGGGATCGACCATGCGCGCCGCCTGCGAGGTGGCGCGTAGCCTGGGCGCCTCGCGCGTGGTCGTCGCGGTCCCGGTCGCACCGGCCGGCATGCGCCGACAGCTCCCGGCCGCCGACGAGCTCGTGTGCGTGCGGGAGCCGGCCCGGCTGCGCTCGGTGGGCGAGCACTACCGCGACTTCTCCCAGACGAGCGAGGAGGACGTCATCGCGCTGCTCGACTCGGCGACAGTGCTGCCGTCCGCGGCGCGCGGCGCCGGGCAGGGCGCCGGACCCGGGGACGACCGTCCCGGGCCACGCGGTGCGACGATGCTGGGATGAAGCCTGCCTACCGCCTCCCGTCCCGACCGGTCGCCGCAGCCGACTCCGTCGTCCGTGGCGACCGCTACCGGATCACCGTGCTCACCGCGGGCCTGGTGCGGCTGGAGTGGTCGGCGGACGGCGAGTTCGAGGACAGGGCCTCCACGCTCGCCGTGACGCGCGAGATGCCGGTCCCGGAGTTCCAGGTGATCGATGCCGGCCACCGGCTCGAGATCGTCACGAGCATGTTCCGGCTCGACTACGACAAGGGCCCCTTCACCACCAGCGGCCTCAGCCTCACGGCGCGTGGCGGGCTCAGCGACTACCAGTCCGTGTGGCGGTTCGGGCAGCCCGTCGACGATCTCGGCGGGACCGCACGGACCCTGGACGCGGTGGACGGCCCCGTCCCGCTCGAGGCCGGGGTGATCTCTCGCACCGGTGTCGCGATGCTCGACGACTCCGGCTCCTTCCTGCTTCGAGGAGGACGGCTGGGTCGGCACCCGCGTCGAGGGGCGGCACGACCTCTACGTCTTCGCCTACGGGCACGACTACCACGAGGCCCTCGCGGCCTTCTACGCCCTGAGCGGCCCCACCCCGCTGCTTCCGCGCTTCGCCCTGGGCAACTGGTGGAGCCGGTACTTCCCGTACTCCACGGACTCCTACACGGCACTCATCGAGCGCTTCCAGGCCGAGGGCATCCCGTTCTCGGTCAGCGTGATCGACATGGACTGGCATGTGGTCGACGTCGACCCGTCCCACGGCAGCGGCTGGACGGGCTACACCTGGAACCGCGAGCTCTTCCCCGAGCCTGAGCAGCTCCTCGCCTGGCTGCACGGGAACGGGCTGCGGGTCACGCTCAACGTCCACCCTGCCGACGGCGTCCGCTCCTACGAGGAGCCCTACGCCGCGATGGCGGCAGCCCTCGGCCGGGACGCGAGCACGGGGGAGCCGATCTCCTTCGACGTCACCGACCGCGAGTTCCTCACGGCCTACTTCGAGGTGCTGCACCGCGGGCTCGAGGCCGGGGGAGTCGACTTCTGGTGGCTCGACTGGCAGTCAGGGCCGTACTCGCGCGTCCCGGGGATCGACCCCCTGTGGATGCTCAACCACTTCCACTACCTCGACTCCGCACGCGAGGGCCGCCGGGGGCTGACCTTCTCCCGGTTCGCGGGCCCCGGCAGCCACCGGTACCCGGTGGGCTTCTCCGGGGACGCGCTGATCACCTGGGCCTCGCTGGAGTTCCAGCCCTACTTCACCGCGACGGCCTCGAACATCGGCTACGGCTGGTGGAGCCACGACATCGGCGGGCACTTCTACGGCGTGAAGGACGACGAGCTCTCCACCCGCTGGGTGCAGCTCGGAGCCTTCTCGCCGATCATGCGGCTGCACTCCGGCGCGAACCCGTTCATCACCAAGGAGCCGTGGTCCTTCGCCCCGGAGGCCGGTGTCGTGATGACGGAGTTCCTTCGCCTGCGCCATCGCCTGCTGCCCTACCTGCACACGATGAACCACCGAGCGGCGCGCGAGGGCACCCCCCTTGTGCTGCCGATGTACTACGACTGGCCGGAGGCGAACGAGGCCTACGAGGTGCCGAACCAGTACCTCTTCGGCTCTGAGCTGCTCGTCGCGCCGATCACCCGGCCGGCCGAGCGCTCGACGCTGATGGGCTCGGTCACGGCGTGGCTCCCGGCGGGCACCTGGGTCGACCTGTTCACCGGCAGGGTCTACGACGGCGACCGGCGGCTCCACCTGCACCGTGACCTCACGACGATCCCGGTGCTCGCGCCGGCCGGTGCAATCCTCCCGCTCGACGGCCGGACGGTGCCAGGGAACGGAACGGCGAACCCCGAGCACCTCGAGGTCGTCGTCGTGGTGGGTGCCGACGGCGCCTTCGACCTCGTCGAGGACGACGACGCCACGACCTCGGAGGTCACCACGACCCCTCTCCACTTCGAGCAGGCAGCAGGGCGGCTGACGGTCGGCCCGGCGGCCGGGCCCCGGGACGAGCTCCCCGCGGTGCGGCGATGGACCGTGACGTTCCTCGCGGTGGCCGAGCCCCTCGCGATCTCGGTGACCGTCGACGGCGAGTCGGTGGCGCACCGGGTCGAGCGCACGGCGACCGGGACGAGCATCGTGGTCGACGCGGTCCCGATCGGCGCCGGACTCGCCGTCGAGATCGGTGCGGATCCGCGGCTGCGCGCGAACGACGTCGCCCGCGGGGTGTTCGAGGTGCTGAACCGCGCTCAGATCGAGCACGAGATGAAGACGACGGCACTCGCCGCCGCGACGAGCGGCCGTTCCCTCGCACAGCGGATCTCGGACCTCGACGCGATCGGGCTCGACCCGGCCGTGGTCCGCGCCGTGGCCGAGGTGCTCCTCGCCAGGGCCGAGTGACAGGGGCGCTGGGCCTTTGTCACGGCAGGCGTCGATACAGTTCCACCGTCGGACCCTGCATGCTGAGGTCCGGTCGGACGGCTGCGCCGTCACTGACGAGGTGGCTCCCAGCGGGCCGCCGGTCCCGCATGAAGGAGGGTGAGCCCGTGACCGAGGTGCTCCAGACGCCGCGCGTGACGTGGTCCTGGTGGCGTGAGGCCTCGGGCTCGGTCGCGGACCTCGGCGTCCTCGTGCCTCTCGCCGTCGTGCTCATCGTCGGGAACGGACTGTCGGCGACGGCGGTGCTGCTCCCGGCGGGCCTCGCCTACCTCCTGGTGAGCAGGGTGTACCGGGTCCCGGTCGCGGTGCAGCCGCTCAAGGCCTTCGCCGCTGTCGCCATCGCGGCCGGTGCCGGGGTCGACGTGATCGCCTCGGGCGCTCTGATCATGGGAGTGCTCTTCCTCCTGCTCGGGACCACGGGGCTGCTCGACCGGGTGGCACGGTTCTTCCCCGTCGCCGTGATCCGCGGTGTCCAGCTCGCCGTCGGCCTGACCTTCGTCCGGATCGCCTGGGGCCTGGTCGCGCACCCGCCGAAGGAGTTCGACGCCGGCTCCTCGCTGCTGGTCGCCGGGGCGGTGGCGCTCGTGCTCGCCGCCGTCCTGCTGCGCTGGCCCCGCCACCTCGTGCTCGTGGTCGTCGCCCTCGCGCTCGTCGTCGCGGTGGTGACGACGAGCGGCGCCGGCGGTCTCGAGTGGGGGCCGTCGGCGATCGCGATCCCGCACCTGTCGCTCGCCTCGTTCGCGACCGCGGCCACCCTGCTCGTGCTGCCCCAGGTCCCGCTCACCTTCACCAACTCCTGCCTGGCCCCGGCGGATGCCGCACAGGTCTACTTCGGGCCGCAGGCGCGGACGGTGACGCCGGGACGGCTCGCCCGGACGCTCGGCGCGGCGAACGTCCTCGTCGGGGCGATCGGCGGGATGCCGGTGTGCCACGGAGCCGGGGGGATGTCCGCGCACTACTCCTTCGGGGGCCGCACCTGGCGGACGCCGGCCCTCATCGGTGGCGTCCTGGTCGCCGCCGCGCTGATCGGCGGGGCGGGCCTCGCGACGGTGCTGACGGGCTTCCCGCTCCCGGTGCTGGCGGCACTGCTCCTGGTGGCGGCGGTCGCCCATGTCCGCCTGCTGTCCGACCTGCGCCTCCCTGGCGACTGGGCGGTCGCCGTCGGCGTCGGGGTCCTCGGCTTCCTCACGTCCCTCGGCTGGGCAGTCGTCGGCGGGATCCTCGTCCACGTCCTGCTCGACCGCTGGCGCAGGAGCCGCTCATGACCCGGCCGACCGGTACCGCAGGACCGGCCGACGTCGACCGGCAGGGTGCGGTCCCCCCGCTCGTCGAGCCCGGTCCGCCGTTGAGCTCCGCCGAGGTGGCGAGGTTCTCGCGCCACCTGCTGCTCCCGACGCTCGGTCCCGACGGTCAGCGGCGACTGCGCAACGCGCGTGTCTGCGTCGTCGGCGCCGGGGGTCTCGGCTCGCCCGTGCTGCAGTACCTGGCGGCCGCGGGCGTGGGAACGCTCGGCATCGTCGACTCCGACCACGTCGAGCTCTCGAACCTCCAGCGCCAGGTCGTGCACGTCGTCGCGGACCTCGGCCGGGCCAAGGTGGCCAGCGCAGCGGAGTCGGTCGCCGCGATCGACCCAGCGATCACGGTCGTCCGGCATGAGCTCCGGCTGGCGCCGGAGAACGTCGAGCTCCTCACGAGGTACGACCTCGTCATCGACGGGACGGACAACTTCGCGACGCGGTACCTCGTCAACGACGCCTGCGTCCGGTGGGGCCTTCCGGAGGTCTGGGGCTCGGTGCTGCGCTTCGACGCCCAGGTGAGTGTGTTCTGGGGGCGGCCGCCGGTGGACTCGGGGCTCGCAGCCGTGCAGCTGCGCGACCTCTTCCCCGAGCCGCCCGAGCCGGGATCGGTACCGTCCTGCGCCGATGCCGGTGTGCTCGGGGCCCTGTGCGGGCAGGTGGGCTCGCTGATGGCCGTCGAGGCGGTCAAGCTGATCACGGGAATCGGACGGCCCCTGCTGGGCCGCGTCCTGGTGCTCGACGCGCTGGAGCAGCGCTGGACGGAGATCCCGCTGATCGGCGCGCCGCCGGTCGAACCTCCCGGCCCTGATCGCACGTGCCGGCCTCGACCGGGCCCCGCGTCCCGCGGCGCTCGCGCCGGCCGCCCAGGAGGTCAGCGCCATCTCGGCGGACGAGCTCGCCGCCCTGCTCGACGGCGCGTCGTCCGGCTCCGCCGGCGTGCACGTGGTCGACGTACGCGAGGCCGCCGAACGCGCGGCGGGCGCGATCCCCGGGTCGGTCCCGATCCCGCTGGGCCGGCTGCTGACCGGGGACGGGCTCGCCGCGCTGCCCGACGGGCCGATCGTGCTCGTCTGCCATGCCGGGATCCGGTCCGAGGTCGCCGGGAGGTTCCTGCTCGGCGCGGGCCTATCGCGAGGTCGTGCACCTCGACGGTGGGATGCTCAGCTGGCGCGGGGCGCTGACCTCGGGTGACGGGGTCGTCGGGATGACGGGGGAGCAGCGGATGAGAACGGTGGCCGAGCACCTGGCGCAGGCCCTGGCGCTCGTCGCGCCGCTGCCGTCCGTCGACCTGCCGCTCGCCGAGGCGCTCGGCCGCCGGCTGACGCGGGACGTCGTCTCCGGATCGGACCTGCCCCGCTGGGACAACTCCGCGATGGACGGCTACGCCGTGCGTGCCTCGGACACCGTGGACGCCGGCGCGCAGGGCGTGCGGCTGGAGGTCGTCGCCGACCTCCCGGCCGGGACGGCGCAGGAGCCCCGTCGTGCTGCCCGGGGACGGCGGCCCGCATCATGACGGGCGCCCCGTGCCCCCGGGCGCCGACGCCGTCGTCCCGGTGGAGGCGACGGACGGCGGGACCGGGACGGTCCTGGTCTCGGCCGCCGCGAGCGTCGGCGCCCACATCCGCCGCGCCGGGCGACGACCTGCATGCCGGCGACCTCGTCGTCGCTGCGGGCACCGAGCTCGGGGCCCGGCAGCTCGCGGCGATCGCCTCGGTCGGCGTGGCGAGCGTCATGGTCCGTCGGCGCCCGGTGGTCGCGGTCGTCTCGACGGGCTCCGAGCTCGTCCCCGCGGGAAGCCCTCTCGGCCGCGGCCAGATCCCCGACTCCAACTCGCTGCTCCTGGCGGCAGCGCTCAGCACCGCCGGCTGCGAGGTCCGGCGCCTCGGGGGTGTCGCGGACGACCCAGCCGAGCTGTCCCGGGTGCTCGACGGGCTCGACGGGGCCGTCGACCTGGTGGTGACCTCCGGCGGGGTCAGCATGGGTGCCTACGAGGTGGTCCGCGAGGTGCTGGGACCGCTGTCGTCGATGGCCTTCGTCCAGGTGGCGATGCAGCCGGGCAAGCCGCAGGGGCTCGGCACGCTCGCCGGCGGGACGCCGATCCTGTGCCTGCCGGGGAACCCGGTGAGCGCCTTCGTCTCCTTCGAGGTCTTCGTCCGGCCGCTCCTCGACCGCCTCGACGGGCGGCCCGCTCCGAGCCCGCCGACGCTGCGGGCCACGGTCGACGACGAGTGGCGCACCCCGATCGGACGCATGCAGTACATGCCGGTGAGGCTCACGGGCCACGAGCCGGACCTGCGGGCCCGGCGTGCGGTGCCCGGCGGCTCCGGCTCGCACCTCGTGGCAGGGCTGGCGCGGGCCGACGGTCTCGCCCTCGTCCCCGCCGACGTCGAGCGCGTCAGCGCCGGCGACCAGCTCGAGATCCTGAGGACCCCATGACGGCCGAGCAGCCCTTCACCCACCTCGACGCCGCCGGGCCGGGCGCGGATGGTCGACGTCACGGCGAAGACGCCGACCGTCCGTGAGGCCACGGCCGAGGGCTTCGTGCGATGCGCCGCCGAGGTCGTCGACGCCCTGCGCTCCGGCGCGGTGCCGAAGGGCGACGTGCTGGCGGTGGCCCGTGTCGCGGGGATCGCCGCGGCGAAGCGCACCCCCGAGCTGCTCCCGCTGGCGCATGTGATCGGCGTGCACGGGGTCGTCGTCGACCTCGAGGTCCTCGACGCGGGCGTCTCCGTCCGCGCGACCGTGCGGACGGCCGACCGCACCGGCGTCGAGATGGAGGCGATGGTGGCCGTCAGCGTCGCCGCCCTCGCGGTCGTCGACATGGTCAAGGGGATGGACCGGACCGTCGAGATCGACGGGGTCCGGCTGCTCGCCAAGTCGGGTGGACGCTCGGGCGAGTGGACCCGCACGCCGAAGGGAGCGAGGACTCATGAGCACCGCACCGGTCGTCGACGCGATCGTCCTCGCAGGAGGCGAGGGCAGGCGTCTCGGCGGGGTCGACAAGGCCGCCGTCGTCGTCGGTGGCCGGTCGATGCTCGCGCATGTGCTCGACGCGGTCGCCGACGCACGCCGGCCGCGTCGTCGTCGGCCCGCCGACGCTCGAGACCTATGGAGTCGACCGCGTCCAGGAGGACCCGCCCCTCGGTGGCCCCGCCGCCGGCCTCGCCGCCGGGCTCGCCCACCTCGGCGCCGCGACGACGAGACCTGCCGACGTCGTCGTCGTGCTCGCCTGCGACCTCCCGCTCGCGGCCTCGGTCGTTCCCGAGCTCCTCGCCGCCCTGTCGCGCGACGATGGCTCCGACGGCGTCGTGCTCGTGGACGGCGACGGCCGCCGCCAACCGCTGCTCGCCTGCTACCGGGGCCCGTCGCTCCGGGCTGCGGTCGCGCGGCTCGACGCGGCGGGCGGGGTGAACGGCGCGTCGATGCGGACGTCTGATCGACCAGATGACTCTCGTCGAGGCTGCCCGACCCCTCGGGCGCCGCACGCGACGGGGACACCTGGGACGCTGTCGCCGAGCTGGACGAGATCATCACCAGGAGGACCACATGAGCCCGGACCGCACTGCCGACGAGCCCCGCCACCCCGAGCGCCGGCCACGAGCAGGCCGGCCACGACCTCGATGCGTGGGTCGCGCTGCTGGCCGAGCGAGTTCGGGGTGGACCCGTCGGCCGTCGACGTCCAGACGGTCCTCGACCTGGCGCGGGAGACGGCCCACGGCGTCGCGCGCCCGGCGGTCCCGCTCACCGGCTTCTTCGTCGGCTACGCCGTGGCCACCGGGACGCAGGGATCGCGCCGAGCTCGATCGCGTGACCGGCTCGCGTCACGACGCTCGCGCAGGCGTGGTCGGCAGCGCGGGCGGAGGCGGCGAGTGATCACCGTTCGCCACTTCGCTGCCGCCGCCGAGGCGGCAGGGACCGATCGTGAGGAGCTGGACGCCACGACGGTGGGGGAGCTGCGCGCCATGCTGCCGGCGCGCACGGCCCGGCGATGGAACGCGTGCTCGGCCAGGCCTCGCTGCTCGCGGGCGGGCGCCGGGTCGCCGACGACGACGATCGCGCTGAGCGACGGGACGACCGTCGACATCCTGCCGCCGTTCGCCGGCGGCTGAGCCGACCGGTCAGCCGGCCGCGCCGAGCCGGTCCCTGCGCCGCGAGGCCTGCCCGCTCAGCCGCCGATCGCGCTCATCGGTCGGTTCGGCTGGAGGAAGCTCGGGTCGTCGATGTCGTGGCCGGCACGCTTGCCGGCGACGCAGGCGCGCAGGGCGGCAGCGATCGCCTCGTCGTCCCCGCCGGAGCGCAGCGACGGTCCGCACGTCGGTCTCGGTCGCCGCGAACAGGCAGGCGCGCAGCTGGCCGTCGGCGGTCAGCCGCAGGCGGTCGCAGGACCCGCAGAAGGGCGAGGTGACCGAGGCGATGACGCCGACGGTCCCCGGGCCGCCGTCCACCAGCCACTTCTGCGGCGGGTGCGGTGCCGCGGCCGGGCATCTCGGTCAGCGTGAACTCGGCGGTGAGCTGCGTCGAGGATCTCCGCCTGGGTGACCATCTGCGTGCGGTCCCAGGTGTGGCCCGGCGTCCAGCGGCATCTGCTCGATGAACCGCATCTCGTAGCCGTGGTCGACGGCGAAGCGGACCAGGTCGACGACCTCGCCGTCGTTGACGCCGCGCATGGCGACGGCGTTGAGCTTGATCGGGGCGAAGCCGACGGCCTGCGCGGCCGCGAGCCCGGCGATCACCTGCGGGGAGCCGGTCGCGCCGGGTCAGCTGCTGGTACCGCGCCGCGGTCCAGGGTGTCGAGGCTGACGTTGACCCGCGTCAGGCCCGCGTCCTTGAGCGGGCCGGCGAGGGCCGGGAGCCGCAGGGCGTTGGTGGTCAGGGAGATCTCCGGGCGGTCGCCGTCGGTGCCGAGCCCGGCGAGGGCGGCGACGACGTCGACGACGTCGGGGCGCAGCAGCGGCTCGCCGCCGGTGAGCCGGATCCCGCGGATGCCGAGGTCGACCGCGACGCGCGCGACCCGCACGAGCTCGGCGGTGCTGAGCATCGACTCGCCGGGGAGCCACGGCACGCCCTCGGCGGGCATGCAGTAGGTGCAGCGCAGCGAGCAGCGGTCGGTCAGCGAGATGCGCAGGTCGCGGTGCACGCGGCCGAACCGGTCGACGAGCCCGGCGCCGGCGCACGGCGCGTCATGCGAGGCCCACCCAGTGGTGGGTGCCGTCCGCCGAGGATCTCGCGCTTCCACACGGGCAGCTCCTTCTTGATCGTCTCGACGAGCTCGCACAGATCGTCGAACGCGAGGCGTGCGGTGCGCGGTCGAGACGGCGACGACGACGGCGATCTCGCCGACCTCCAGCAGGCCGACGCCGGTGCGTCGCCGCGACCCCGAGCACTCCCGGGCGACCTTCGCGGCCGCGGCGACGAGACGCTCCAGGACCGCCTCGGCGTCGGGGTGCGCCGAGTACTCCAGCGCCGCGACCTCCCGTCGACCGACGGGTCGTGGTCACGGACCTGGCCGACGAAGAGCGAGACCGCCCCGGCGGCCGGGATGCGACGACCGCGGCGAGGTGGGCGTCGACCGAGATCGGCGCCGTCGGCGATCGCGACGAGGCTCATGCGTGGTCACCGCCCGCGATCTGGTCGAGCAGGTGGGCGCAGCAGCGGCAGGAGCGACGTCGAGCCCCCGTGCGACGGCCGCGGGGCTGCCCGGGAGGTTCACCACGATCTGGCCGCGGGCGGTCAGCCCGGCGAGCCCGCGGGAGAGCACCGCGGTCGGGACCTGCTCCTGACCGGCCCGCCGGATCGCCTCGGCGAGCCCGGGGAGCTCGGTGGCCAACAGCTTCCGGGTGCCCTCCGGCGTCTGGTCGCGCGGGGTGAGCCCGGTGCCGCCGCTCGTCACGACGAGGCGCGCCGGGCCCGCGAGCGACGGCGCTCAGCGCGGCCCGCACCTGGCCGGCACCGTCGGCGACGACGACGGGCGCGGCGACCGTCAACCCCGCTGCGACGAGGCGGTCGACGGCCAGCGGCCCCGACCGGTCCTGCGCCTCACCGCGAGAGCAGCGATCGGAGACGACGACGACGGCCGCATGCACCCCGCGCAAGGCCTCGTGCGGGCTCGTCGGGGAGGGGTGGTCGTGGGGCACCCGGTCACGGTACCCGCGAAAGTCCCGGTTTCACCGGGGAAGCGCCGCGAATAATGGCCTGGTGACCGCTCGATCCGTCAACGCGTACCGCGCCCTCGCCTCCACGAGCCGCGTCGCGATCCTGCACGCGCTCCAGCAGGCCGGCCGCCCGCTCACGCTGGCCGAGGTGTCCGCGGCGACGGGGCTGCACGAGAGCACGGCGCGCGAGCACCTCGACCGGCTCATCGCCTCTCGTTTCGCCACCAAGGCACCGGAGGTCAGGACCACGCGCGGGCGTCCGCACATGCTCTACGAGGCGGTGGAGCGAGAGGCGCTCGCGGATGCCGACAGCTGGTTCAGGGCGAGCCTGCTGACGATCCTGCTCGCCGGGTACGGACGCGGGTTCGCCTCGCGCTCCCAGGAGGCGGCCCGGGCTGGTGAGGAGCTCGCCGCCTCGTGGTCGTCGAGCGGTGCGGCGCCCATGACGGCGAGCCCCCCGGGAAGCGACCCGGCCCTTCGCCAGCTCGCCGAGCTCGAGGCGCACCTGACGAGCTCCGCTTCGAGCCGGAGGTCGCGCCCGACGGCATGGCCGTCCACCTTCGTCACTGCCCGTTCCTCGACCTCGCCACGGCCAACACCGACGTGGTGTGCAGCGTCCACCTCGGCGTCGCCCGCGGGGTCCTTGCCCGCAGCGAGGGTCCCCTCTTCGCCGAGCGCCTCGACCCGTTCGTGGGGCCGAACCACTGCATCCTGCGTCTCGCACTCCGCCAGGACCGAACGTCCTTGTGATTCACCTCACCTCGCGACAGTATTTGTCGCGGGAGTCGGCGCTGTAATTCATCGCCCTGGTGGCCCACGCTCGATGCGTCGACGACGACGCACCTGGACAGCACCTGGAGGACTGATGGCGCTCTTGCGCGGACCAGCGGTGGATCTCTCGACCTGGGATCCCGAGGACGAGGAGCACTGGGACAAGCGCTTCGCCTGGCAGACGCTCTGGATCACCACGTACACGCTGATGCTGGCGTTCGCCGTCTGGTACCTGGTCAGCGCGATCGCCCCGAGGCTCAACAGCATCGGCTACGACCTGAGCAAGCCGGAGCTGTACTGGCTCGTCGCCGTTCCGGGGCTCGCCGGTGGCTTCATGCGACTGATCTACATGTTCCTGCCGCCCGTGCGTCGGCACGCGCACTCTCGTCGGCGGCTCTGCGACGCTCATGCTGCTCCCGATGGTGGGCTGGACGCTCGCCGTGCGTGACCCCGGCACGCCCTACGCGATCCTGCTCCTGCTCGCCGCCGCCGCAGGCGTCGGCGGCGGCGCGTTCTCCGGGTTCATGCCGTCCACCAGCTACTTCTTCCCCCGGCGGCTCGCCGGGACGGCGCTCGGGCTCCAGGCCGGGCGTCGGGAACTTCGGCGTCAGCCTGATCCAGTTCGTCACTCCGTGGGTCGTCGGCTTCGGGCTCCTCGGCGCCACGGCGCTGAGCCCGCAGCAGAAGGCCGACGGCTCGGAGATCTGGCTGCACAACGCCGGTCTCGTGCTCATCCCGTGGGTCATCCTCGGCGGGATCCTCGCCGCGCTCTTCCTGCGGGACGTGCCGATCGAGGCGAACTTCCGCCAGCAGCTCGACATCTTCCGCGAGAAGCACACCTGGGTGATGACGGCCGTCTACCTGATGACCTTCGGGGCCTTCAGCGGCTTCGCGGCCCAGCTCGGCCTGCTCATCGTCAACGAGTACGGCAGCTTCGCGAACGCACCGGACCCGCTCAAGTTCGCCTTCCTCGGCCCGCTGATCGGCTCAGCGACCCGAGCGCTGTGGGGACCGCTGTGCGACCGCTTCGGCGGAGCGATCTGGACGCTCGTGGCCGGCAGCAGGGATGACGATCAGCACCGTGGTGACGGTCCTCTTCCTCAGCCCGACCGACGTCGGCCAGTTCGGCGGGTTCCTCGCCGGGATGCTCGCGATCTTCTTCTTCGCCGGGATGGGCAATGCCGGGACCTTCAAGCAGATGCCGATGATCTTCCCGCGGCGCCAGGCGGGCGGCGTGATCGGCTTCACGTCCTCGATCGCCGCCTTCGGGCCCTTCCTGGTCGGCATCGGGCTCTCGGCCGTCGCACCGCGGCCGTTCTTCCTCGGCTGCGCCGTCTTCTTCGCGGCCTGCACCGGGCTCGTCTGGTACTACTACGCCCGCCCAGGAGCACCCAAGCCCAGCTGAGCGACGAGCAGGAGATCGCAGCGCACGGAACAGGACCAGCGAAGGAGCATCGGATGAACCCCACGACCCCGACGACCAGCCGGTCTGGACGGTCCGGCCTCGGATGTCCTGCTCAAGCTGAGCCGGTACCTGCGCAAGGGGGAGGTCTCGGCCGACCTGCGCACGCTGCACCAGATCGGCGGCCGGGACGCTGACGTCTTCTACCGGGACCGGTGGAGCCACGACAAGGTCGTGCGCTCCACCCACGGGGTCAACTGCACCGGCTCGTGCTCGTGGAAGGTGTACGTCAAGGACGGGATCATCACCTGGGAGACCCAGCAGACGGACTACCCGACGGTCGGCCCGGACAGCCCCGAGTACGAGCCGCGCGGCTGCCCGCGCGGAGCGGCCTTCAGCTGGTACACCTACTCGCCGACCCGGATCCGCTACCCGTACGTCCGCGGGCCTGCTGCTCCAGATGTACCGCGAGGCCAAGGCCCGCACCGGCGACCCGGTCACGGCCTGGGCGAGCATCGTCGAGGACCCGGAGAAGTCGCGCCGGTACAAGTCGGCCCGCGGCAAGGGCGGCCTGGTCCGCGCGAGCTGGGACGAGGCGGTCGAGATGGTCGCCGCCGCGCAGGTCTACACGATCAAGACCTACGGCCCCGACCGGATCGCCGGCTTCACGCCGATCCCGGCGATGTCGATGGTGTCGCACGGTGCCGGCGCCCGGTACCACTCGCTCATCGGCGCCCCGATGCTCTCCTTCTACGACTGGTACGCCGACCTGCCGGTCGCCTCACCGCAGGTCTTCGGCGACCAGACCGACGTCCCCGAGTCGGGGGACTGGTGGGACGCCGGCTACCTGATCATGTGGGGCTCGAACGTCCCGGTCACCCGCACGCCCGACGCCCACTGGATGGTCGAGGCGCGCTACCGCGGCCAGAAGGTCGTCGCCGTCTCCCCGGACTACGCCGACAACGTGAAGTTCGCCGACGAGTGGCTCGCCGTGCAGCCGGGCACCGACGGCGCGCTGGCGATGGCGATGGGGCACGTCACGCTCAAGGAGTTCTTCGTCGACCGTCAGGTCCCGTACTTCAGCGAGTACGTGAAGAAGTACACCGACCTGCCGTTCCTGGTCGCGGCTCGAGAAGGAGGGCGACGCCTACCTGCCCGGCAAGTTCCTCACGGCCTCCGACCTGCCGGGTCCCGTCGCGCAGAGCGAGAACGCCCACTTCAAGACGGTCCTCATCGACTCCACGACCGGCGAGGCCGTCGTCCCCGGCGGGTCGCTCGGCTTCCACTACGGGCAGGAGGGCGCCGGGAGGTGGAACCTCGACCTCGGTGAGGTCGAGCCGGAGCTCAGCATGCTCGGCGGGAGCGCGCCCTCGGCCGTCGAGGTCGACCTCCCGCGCTTCGACTCGATCGACGGCTCCGCGGCGGTGATCCGTCGCGGGGTCCCGGTCCGCGAGGTCGCCGGGCACCTGGTCACCACGGTCTTCGACCTGCTCCTCGCCCAGTACGGGGTCGGCCGCGAGGGCCTTCCCGGGACCTGGCCGACGGGCTACGACGACGCCTCCCAGCCGTGCACGCCGGCCTGGCAGGAGGAGTTCACCGGGGTGCCGGCCGCCAAGGCCGAGCGCATCGGCCGGGAGTTCGCCGCGAACGCCGAGGAGTCCCGCGGTCGCTCGATGATCCTCATGGGGGCCGGGACCAACCACTGGTTCCACTCCGACACGATCTACCGCGCCTTCCTCACCCTGACGACGCTCACCGGCTGCCAGGGGGTCAACGGCGGTGGCTGGGCGCACTACGTCGGCCAGGAGAAGGTCCGCCCGCTCACCGGGCACGCGCAGTACGCGAACGCCGCGGACTGGTCGCGGCCGGCCCGCACGATGATCCAGACGGCGTACTGGTACCTGCACACCGACCAGTACCGATACGACTCCTTCAGCGCCGACACCGTCGCGGCCGCGACCACGCCGGTGGCCAAGCGGCAGCTGACCGGGAAGAGCACGGCCGACGTCATCGCGCAGTCGGCCCGGATGGGCTGGATGCCCTCCTACCCGACCTTCGACCGCAGCCCGCTCCAGGTCGCCGACGACGCCGAGGCGGCAGGTCTCCCGGTCGGGGAGTACGTCCCGCGCGAGCTCACCGCCGGCCGCCTGCGCTTCGCCTCGGAGGACCCGGACGCCCCGGAGAACTTCCCGCGCGTGCTGACGATCTGGCGGGCGAACCTGCTGGGCAGCTCGGCGAAGGGCAACGAGTACTTCCTCAAGCACCTGCTCGGCGCGGACAACAACCTGCGCGCGACGGAGGCCGAGCCCGAGCACCGGCCGAAGGACGTCGTCTGGCGCGAGGAGGCGCCCACCGGCAAGCTCGACATGCTGATGTCGATCGACTTCCGGATGACCAGCACGACGATCTACTCCGACGTCGTCCTGCCGGCAGCGACCTGGTACGAGAAGCACGACCTCAACACGACGGACATGCACCCCTTCGTGAACTCGTTCAGCCCGGCGATCGCCCCGCCGTGGCAGACCCGCACGGACTTCGACGCCTTCCAGACGCTCGCGACGGCCTTCAGCGCCCTCGCCGAGACCCATCTGGGTACCCGCAAGGACGTCGTCGCCGTCGCGTTGACCCACGACACCCCCGACGAGATGGCCAACCCGCACGGCCGGGTCCAGGACTGGAAGACGGGGGAGTGCGAGCCGGTGCCCGGCGTCACGATGCCCAAGCTCGTCGTCGTCGAGCGGGACTACGGGGCCATCGCGACCAAGATGACGGCGCTCGGCCCGCTGCTCGACACGCCTCGGCGCCACGACCAAGGGCGTCACCTTCACCGTCGACAAGGAGATCGAGTACCTGCGGCGCAAGAACGGCACGGCGCGCAACACCCGCGGCGGGATCGCCGACGGGCGCCCTCTGCTGACGCCGGGACGTGCACGCCTGCGAGGCGATCCTCGCGCTGTCCGGGACGACGAACGGCCGCCTGGCGACGCAGGGCTTCCACACGCTGGAGAAGCGCACCGGGACGCAGCTGGCCGATCTCGCGGCCGAGCACGAGGGCAAGCAGGTCACCTTCACCGACACCCAGGCCGGCCCGGTGACCGGTGATCACCTCGCCGGAGTGGTCCGGCTCGGAGAGCGGCGGGCGGCGCTACTCGCCGTTCACGATCAACGTCGAGCGGCTCAAGCCGTGGCACACGCTCACCGGTCGCCAGCACTTCTACCTCGACCACGACTGGATGAGCGAGATCGGCGAGAGCCTTCCCGTCTTCCGGCCCCCGCTGAACATGCCGGCGCTCTTCGGGGAGCCGGAGATCGGCGACACGGGCGTGCTCGGCGTCACCGTGCGGTACCTGACCCCGCACAACAAGTGGTCGATCCACTCCGAGTACCAGGACAACCTGTTCATGCTCTCGCTGTCCCGCGGCGGGCCGACGATCTGGATGAGCAACAAGGACGCGGACAAGGTCGGGGTCAAGGACAACGACTGGATCGAGGCGGTCAACCGCAACGGCGTCGTCGTCGCGCGGGCCGTCGTCTCGCACCGCATGCCCGAGGGCACGGTCTACATGCACCACGCCCAGGACCGGCTCATCGACGTCCCGCGCACGGAGACCACCGGCAAGCGCGGCGGCATCCACAACTCGCTGACCAGGCTGCTCGTCAAGCCGAGCCACCTCATCGGCGGGTACGCCCAGCTGTCCTACGCCTTCAACTACCTCGGCCCGACGGGCAACCAGCGCGACGAGGTGACGGTCATCCGCCGTCGCTCGCAGACGGTGGAGTACTGAGATGGCCACGCGACGAGCGGCACGGCCCGCCACGGCAGAAGGAGCCACCCGATGAGAGTCATGGCGCAGATGTCGATGGTGATGAACCTCGACAAGTGCATCGGTTGCCACACCTGCTCGGTCACGTGCAAGCAGGCGTGGACGAACCGCACCGGCACCGAGTACGTCTGGTTCAACAACGTCGAGACGCGGCCGGGTCAGGGCTACCCGCGCACCTACGAGGACCAGGAGCGCTGGGAGGGCGGCTGGGTGCTCAACAAGCGCGGTCGGCTCCAGCTCAAGGCCGGCGGACGGCTCAAGAACCTCTTCACGATCTTCTCCAGCCCGAAGATGCCGTCGATCACCGACTACTACGAGCCGTGGACCTACGACTACGAGAACCTCACGACCGCGCCGCTCCAGGAGCACACCCCCGTCGCCCGGCCGAAGTCCCTGATCAGCGGCAAGGACATGAACGTGTCCTGGAGCGCCAACTGGGACGACGACCTCGGCGGCGGCCCCGAGCTCGCTCGTGAACGACCCGATCCTGCAGCGCGTCTCGGACAAGGTGAAGCTCGAGTTCGAGCAGACCTTCATGTTCTACCTGCCGCGGATCTGCGAGCACTGCCTCAACCCGTCGTGCGCGGCGAGCTGCCCCTCCGGTGCGATCTACAAGCGCGCGGAGGACGGCATCGTCCTGGTCGACCAGGACGACTGCCGCGGCTGGCGCAAGTGCATCACCGGCTGCCCGTACAAGAAGGTCTACTTCAACCACAAGACCGGCAAGGCCGAGAAGTGCACCTTCTGCTACCCGCGGATCGAGGTCGGCCTGCCGACCGTCTGCTCCGAGACCTGCGTCGGGCGCCTGCGCTACATCGGCCTCGTCCTGTACGACGCCGACAAGGTGCTCGAGGCCGCGTCGGTCACCGACGAGCACGAGCTGCTCGCCGCGCAGCGCGGCGTCTTCCTCGACCCCTTCGACCCCGAGGTGATCCGCGAGGCCGAGGCCGCGGGGATCGCGCAGGGACTGGATCGACGCGGCGCAGCGCTCCCCGATCTGGAAGCTCATCAGCACCTACCAGGTCGCGCTGCCGCTGCACCCGGAGTACCGCACGATGCCGATGGTCTGGTACATCCCGCCGCTGTCGCCCGTCGTGGACGTCGTCGGCGAGACGGGGGAGGACTCCGAGGACTCCGGGAACCTGTTCGCCGCGATCGACACGCTGCGCATCCCGGTGGAGTACCTCGCCGAGCTGTTCACGGCCGGGGACACGGAGCCGGTCGACCGCTGTGCTCAAGAAGCTCGCAGCGATGCGCTCGTTCATGCGCGACATCTCGATGGGTCGCGAGGCGAACCCGGCCATCCCCGCGGCGGTCGGCATGGACGCCGAGACGATGCTCGAGATGTACCGGCTCCTGGCGATCGCCAAGTACGAGGACCGCTACGTCATCCCGAGCGCGCACGCCGAGCAGGCGCACAGCCTCGAGGAGCTCGCCACCGAGTGCAGCCTCGACTACGACGGCGGACCGGGGATGGGCGGTTCCGGTCCGTTCGGCGAGGGATCGGGCGCGCTCGAGCCGGTCGCCGTGGAGAACTTCCGCATGCTCCAGGAACGCCAGACGGCGGACACCGTCGCCGACCCGACCTCCCGCAAGGCCAAGGTCAACCTGCTCAACTGGGACGGGCGCGGGCAAGCCGACGGGGCTCTTCCCGCCCAAGGAGCCTCCGACGGGCCCTCGCCCGATGCGGCTCCGGTCCGAGCCGACGGCCCGGGAGCCGGCTCATGAACCGGCGTCGCGCGCCGGGACCTGGCACGAGCGGCGACCTCGCGCGAGCACGCCGTCGTCCATCGCATCGCGGCGCTGCTGATCGAGTACCCGAGTGCCGAGCTCCTCGAGCTGCTCCCGACGATCCGGGCGGCGATCGCCGAGCTCGACGGGCGATTCGCCCAGCCCCTGCTCCAGGTCGTCGACCACCTCGAGTCCTTGCCGCTGACGGAGCTCGAGGCGGAGTACGTCACGACCTTCGACCTCAAGCGCCAGCGCGCGCTCTACCTGAGCTACTACGCCTACGGGGACACCCGCAAGCGCGGTGTCGCGCTCGTGACGTTCAAGCAGGCCTACCGGGCGGGCGGCTTCGAGATCGACGCCGACGAGCTCCCGGACCACCTCGCCGTCGTCCTGGAGTTCGCCGCCAGCGGCGGGGCAGAGAACTGGCAGGCCGGGATCGCCCTCCTGCTGGAGCACCGCGCCGGCCTGGAGCTGCTGCGCCTCGCCCTGCAGGACATGGGCTCGGCGTACGCCGGCGCCCTCGTCGCCGTCAGCGCGACGCTCCCGGCACTGCGCGGCGAGGACCGCGAGGCCGTCGCGCTGCTCGCCGCCCAGGGCCCGCCGGGGGAGGACGTCGGCCTCGAGCCGTTCGCGCCGCCGTCGTACATGCCGGACCCGCGTGGCACCGACAGCCACGCGCCCCTCGAAGGAGCCCGCCGATGACCGCCGTCGACACGATCCTCTGGCTCGTCTACCCGTACGTCTGCCTCGCGGTCTTCGTCGTCGGGCACGTCTGGCGCTACCGGTACGACAAGTTCGGCTGGACGACCCGCTCCTCCCAGCTCTACGAGAGCCGGCTGCTGCGCTGGGCGAGCCCGCTGTTCCACTTCGGCATCCTCGCCGTCTTCCTCGGGCACGTGATGGGGCTCGGCATCCCGAAGTCGTGGACCGAGGCCGTCGGGATGTCCGAGGCGCTCTACCACTTCCTCGCGATCTCGATCGGCGCCGTGGCGGGGGTCGGCACGGTCGTCGGGATGGCCCTGCTCATCTACCGTCGGCGGACGACGGGCCCGGTGTTCAGCGCGACCACGCGGATGGACAAGGCGATGTACCTCGTCCTGGCGATCGTCATCACGCTCGGGATGTGGAACACGATCGCCGGCTCGATCCTCAACCTGGGCGGGGAGTACGACTACCGCGACGGTGTCTCGGTCTGGTTCCGGAGCATCTTCTACCTCTCGCCGCAGCCGGATCTGATGGCCGTGGCCCCGCTCGGGTTCCAGCTCCACGCGGTGGCGGCGTTCTTCCTGTTCGCCCTCTGGCCCTTCACCCGCCTGGTCCACGTGTTCAGCGTGCCGGTCTGGTACCTCGGCCGGCCCTACATCGTCTACCGCTCGCGGTCCGACCGGCTCGGCGCGCGAGGTTCACGTCCCGGCTGGGAACGTGCCGACCCCCGTCGCACCGCCGCCCGACGGTGACCTGCTGACCCAAGGAGTGAGATGGACGACCTCAACGCCCTCGCCACCGCCCAGCTCGGGGCCGCACGCGCGGCCTCGAACGGCCGCAGCGCGAAGCTCATCGTGCACGACGGGGTGCTCCGGCAGTCGGTGATCGCCCTGGTGGCGGGCACGGAGCTCGGCGAGCACGCCTCACCCCCGGCGGCCAGCCTCTTCGTGATGCAGGGCCGGGTACGGGTCACGGGCTTCGACGAGCCCGTGCTCGCCACCGGCGAGATCTCCGTCCTGACGCACCAGCGTCACGCCGTCCTCGCCCTGGAGGACAGCGTCTTCCTGCTCACGACGGTCACGAGCGTCCCGACGGCGGACGGGGCCTGACGCCCCACGGCCCACCTCGGGCGCACGCGCCGGCGCCGGTCAGGCCAGGTCGGCCGTCCCGGCAGTGGTGCTCCCCGGTCGCCGCAGCTGGAACCGGCGCGCGTCGAGCCGGATGACCTCCACCGCGACGTACTCGTGCTTCTCGGTCGGCACCCAGGCGTGCAGGGGCAGCGAGGCCGCCTTGTCTGCCTCCGAGCCGTCGAGCCGACGGGCGAGGCCGTGCACCACGACGCTCGTCGCGTTGTCGTCGGCGATCTCGTCGACCTCGAAGGCGACGTCCTGCGTGATGGAGATGCCGGCGAGCTTGCTTCCCTGGGTCGTGAGGAACACGATCCGGCGGCCGTCCACCGCGTAGTTCAGCGGGGCGATGTCGGTCGCGTTGCCGACGCGATAGGCGAGGCGGCCGAACTCGTGGCGCCGCAGGAACTCCCAGCCGTCCTCCTCGGGCAGGACGGTCACGATCTCGTTCGTCTCGGTCACGGTGCTCCTTCCGGGATCCTTGAGCCTATCGCCACGCGTCGGCACGGGGGTGCCTTTGGTCCTTCGTCGGGCGGTGGCGTCGCCCGACGATCGGGCAGCCGCTCACCTGGGACGCCGTGCGAGGGCCTCGCGGTACTCCGCGACGATCAGCGGCCCGACGGCGTCGATGTCGTAGCGCCAGGCGAGCTCACGCTGCCGGTCGCGTGCCGCCTCGCGCAGCAGGGGGTCGTCCACGAAGCGCGCCAGGACGGCTGCGAACGCCTCGGTGTCGTTCGGGTCCACGAGCTGCTCGCTCAGGTCGCCCATGACCGAGCGGTAGCCGGGGTTGTCCCCGACGATCACCACGCCCCGCGCGGCCGCGAGGGCCTCCACGACGCTGATGCCGAAGCTCTCGCCCCCGATCGACGGGAGGCAGACGACGTCCCCGGAGGCGAGGAGTGCCGCCTTGTCCTCCTCGGCGACGTAGCCGGGCAGGTCGACGAGATGCGCGATGCCCAGCTCCTCGGCCTGCCGGCGCAGCGTCTCGGAGAGCGGCCCCGTCCCCGCGAGCGTGAGCCGTACCGGCACCTCGGTTCCTCGCGCGTGGAGCGCGGCGAGTGCGGACAGCAGCGCGCCGGGGCCCTTGCGCTCGACGAGGCGGCCGAGGAAGACCAGGTGGACCGGGTCACCCGCGGCCGGGCGGTGGCCGTGCTCGACCGCGCGGGCGAAGGTGCCGACGTCGACGGGGAGGGCGACGATGGTGCTCGCGAGGCCGAAGGCCGTCCGCGCGAACTCCCCGGCCGGCGCCGAGGCAGCCAGGACCCGGTCGAAGCGCCGCAGCCGCCTGCGCTGGAGGAGGCCGAGCCCGCGGGCCGCCGTCTCGACCCACCGCGACGCGGGAAGGATGAGGAAGGTCCCCACCACGGCGGTCGTCGGCCGGGCGCGCGCGAGGAGGCGGCCCGACATGAACGGGCTGTAGGGCATGGTCACGTTGAGGACGTCGAAGGCCTGCTCCGCCACGAGCCGGTTCAGGTGCGCGGCACGCGCCGGGCGCGGGGTGCTCAGGCGGTTGCCGTTGAACCTCACCTGGATCGAGGAGCCGAGGACGGCCAGGTGGTCCAGGTCGGTCCGCGAGGTCGACGGCGCCAGGTAGCTGACGTGATGTCCCTGCGCCGTGAGCCAGGCGCCCAGGGTGAGCACGTACTGCTGCACCCCGTCGGGACGATCGAGCGAGTCGTCGAGGACCAGGCCGACCCTCAGCGGGGGCGGCGACGGGTCCTCGAGCACCCTCGGGATGCTAGTGCACCCGCCGTGCCCGTCCCGGGACGCCGTTCCGCCTCACTAGGGTGGCGTGGAGCGGGAGGTGGACGGTGCGGACGATCGCGGTGTTCAGCGTCAAGGGCGGCGTCGGGAAGACCTCGGCCGCCGTCAACCTGGCCTTCAGTGCGTCCCTCGGGCACCGGACGGTGCTGTGGGACCTCGACCCGCAGGGCTCGGCGAGCTTCGTGCTCCAGGCCGACCCGCGATCGAAGGGGAGCGCGCGATCCGTCGTGCGCGGCCGGTCCGAGCTGAGCGGCCTCCTGCGCGGGACGGAGGAGAAGCGCCTGTCCGTGGTCCCCGCGCACGGCAGCTTCCGTGCCCTCGACCTCGAGCTCGACTCCGTCAAGGCCCCGCGCGACAGGCTGCGCAGGGCGCTCGGCTCGGTCGGCGGGAAGGTCGAGGTCGTGGTGCTGGACTGCCCGCCGGGGATGTCACTCGTCTCCGAGGCCGTGCTCACGGCCGCCGACGTCATCGTCGTCCCGGTGGTGCCCGGGGCGCTGTCGACGAGGTCGCTCGACCAGGTGGTCGAGCTCGTCGCCTCGATGCGCCGGCGCAAGCCGCGGGTCGTCGCGTTCCTGTCGATGGTCGACCGCCGCAAGGCGATCCACCGCGAGGCGGTCGACCGGCTCGCCGCCGGGGCACCGCCGATGGTGCCCGTCGTCGTCCCGTACTCCACGACGGTGGAGCGGATGGGCACCGAACGCGCCCCGATCGGCACGTTCGCACCGCGCAGCCTCGCGGCCGGCGCCTACGAGGAGCTCTGGGCAGCAGTCGCCCGCGCCGCGCGTCTGTGACGGACGGGCGAGCCTGCTCATGTGACGCACGCCACATCCCTTGCCCATGCGACGTCGGCCAGGGCGTCGCTCGGAGGGCGCCCCTCCTCTAGGCTGGAAGGGCCCGCCCGAGAGCGGGAACCGGAGCGGCCCCAGGGGAGCCGCGCGGGATCGACCCTGGCGCCAGGCCGGCCAGGGACCCACGGCAGATGCACTCCCGGCGCCAGGTCGGCCGGGCAGGAGAGTCATGGGACACACGAGCGTCCAGATCGACCGCCAGCGCGTCCTCGAGCTGACCGCGACGGAGGCGGCACGGCTCGACGAGCGCACCCAGGGGTCGCGCGCGACCTACGAGCGCGCACAGGTCCATCTCGCCGGAGGCGTCGCCTCCTCGTACCAGGTGCGCAGCCCCTGGCCGATCTACCTCGAGCGCGGGGAGGGGCCCGTCGTCTGGGACGTCGACGGCAACCGGATGTGGGACTTCCACAACGGCTTCGGCTCGATGGTGCAGGGTCATGCGCACCCCGCCATCGGCCGGGCGATCGCCGAGCGCTACCCCCTCGGTACGCACTTCGCGGCACCGACCGAGGACGCCATCGTCGTCGGCGACGAGCTCGCACGGCGCTGGGGGCTGCCCAAGTGGCGCTACACCAACTCGGGCTCCGAGTCGACGATGGACGCGATCCGGATCGCCCGCGCGTACACGGGCCGCGACACCGTGATGAAGATCTTCGGCTCCTACCACGGCCACCACGACACCGTCATGGTCTCGATCGGCGTCGAGTACGACAAGATCGGCGACCGCGAGAACCTCGCCTCGCTGGCGTACGGCGCGGGGATCCCTGCCGTCGACCGTGGAGATGACGGTCCCGGTCCCGTTCAACGACGCCGGCGCGATGGAGCGCCGGATCGTGCGGCTCACCGCAGAGGGCCGCAAGCCCGCCTGCGTGATCATGGAACCCGCCATGATGAACCTCGGCATCGTGCTCCCCGAGCCCGGCTACCTCGAGGCCGTCAGGGAGATCACCGCCCGCCACGGCATCGTGCTGATCTTCGACGAGGTCAAGACCGGCCTGACCATCGCCGCCGGGGGAGCGACGGAGAGGTTCGGCGTCACGCCCGACCTCGTCACCCTCGCGAAGGCGCTCGGCGGCGGGCTGCCGACGGGAGCGATCGGCGGGACCGCCGAGGTCATGTCCGTCGTCGAGGACGGAAGCGTCTACCAGGTGGGCACCTACAACGGGAACCCGCTCGGGATGGCCGCGGCCCGCGCGAACCTCACCGAGGTCCTCACCCCTGAGGCGTACGTGCATCTGGACCACCTCAACGAGCGGATCCTCGCGGGCTGCGCCGACGTCGTCGCGCGCTACGGGCTGCCCGGCTACGCGGTCGGCATCGCCTCCAAGGGCTGCGTGACCTTCTCGCCGACGCCGATCGTCGACTACGAGTCCTTCAAGGCGAACCAGGACGCCGACCTCTCGACGCTCGCCTGGCTCTTCAACCTCAACCGCGGCATCTTCATGACTCCGGGGCGCGAGGAGGAGTGGACCCTCTCGGTCACGCACACGGACGAGGCGGTCGACGCCTACGTCGCCTGCTTCGACGAGTTCGCCCACGCCATCACCCGGGGCTGAGCTCGCGACCCGGGGGTCGGCCACGCCGTCGACCCCCGGGCCCGCGTCACCGGATCGAACACCTGTTCGATAGGATCGACCCATGGACGTCGTCGGTCGGCAGGTGCGCAACGCGGAGCAGCCGCCGAGCGTGCCCGTCGCGCCGATGGGCGACGTCGCGGTGATCGTGCGCGTCCTGTGGTCCGACGGCCTGGAGGAGTGGCGTCCGGCGCGCGCGGTCCGGTGGACCAGCAGCCATGTGATGGTCGGCTGGCGCGACGAGCCGGCGGCAGGGTCGCGACCCGCGACGGGTGGCCGGGCTGCGGCCACAGGCGGCCGGGCCGCGGCGGCGGGCGGCACGCCGCCGGCCGCCTGGGTCCCGCCGCGGCCGAGCGAGCGCTGGGTGTGGCTCCGCGCGGCCGATGTCATGCGCTCGGTGAGCTGGTTCATCGCCCCCGACCGCGTCGCCCGCTGAGCCCTGTCAGGCCGCTCGGGAGGTGAGCGCCGAGACCCTGCGGTACGCCTCGGCGATCCGCTCCTCGGGGATCGAGCCGTCCGCGACGAGCCCGAGCAGGGTGGAGTGCACCGCGGCGCCCAGGCCCGGGTCGAACCTGTCGACGTTGTTGGAGAAGGTGAGCAGGTCGTTCCCGGCGAGGACGGCGAGCCGGATCGCCTCGGTCCTGGACCACTGGGAGGTGATCGCACCCATCTGCAGGTCGTCCGAGACGACGACTCCGTCGAAGCCGAGGCTCTCGCGCAGCAGGCCGGTCACGGTCGACGCCGACAACGAGGCGGGGTACCTCGCGTCCAGGTGCGAGTTGAAGACATGCGCCACCATGATCGAGTCGGCGTGGCCGGAGGCGAGGAGCGCACGGTAGGGGTCGAGCTCCAGGTCGTGCCAGGTGTCGCTCACGTCGACGAAGCCCTGGTGCGTGTCACCCGTCGAGCTGCCATGACCGGGGAAGTGCTTGAGCGTCGTGAGCACGCCGTGGTCGCGGTGGCCGTCGATGAAGGCCGCCGCCTGCGAGGCGACGACAGCGGGATCGGCCGAGAAGCTCCGGTCGAGCGCGCCGATGATCGGGTTGCGCGGATTGGTGTTCACGTCGACCACGGGTGCCAGGTTGAGGCGGATCCCGACCTCGGCGAGCGTCTGCGCGATGGCGGCGCCCGCCGCGCGGGTCACCGTGGCCGAGCCCTCGGCGCCGAGCGAGGCGGCCGACCTCGTGGAGGGGAAGCCGTAGGCGGGCGTGAGCCGTGCGACGTTGCCGCCCTCCTGGTCCGTCGCCAGCAGGACGGCTCCCGGCGCCGCCGACCGGATCGCCGCGCAGAGCTCGGTCAGCTGGGCCGGGGAGGTGATGTTCCGCACGGTCGCGCCGGACGGGACGTCGTGCGAGGACAGCAGGAGGGAGCCGACGTGCCGTTCGACGAGGTCGGCGAGCACCGGGTTGTCAGCCTCGAGGCTCGTGCCGCGGAAGCCGAGCAGCAGCATCCCTCCGATCATCACCTCGAGATCGACGTCCGGAGCCGGCGACGCGCTGGGGCTCGGCGGCGCGGGCGGCGGCGGCGCGGGCGGCCGGCTGATCGACGTCGGTCGCGATCCCCCCGATCCGGGGGAGCAGGCGGCAAGCGCTCCGGCGAGCAGCGAGCCGCCCAGTGCGCCGAGTACCGCACGTCGAGGGACGAGGGCATCGGGCACCCGCTCACGGTGCCATCCCGGCCCCTCGAAGGCCAGGCCCATGCCCTCGGCGGCCGCTGGTTGCACCGCCGACGCTCCGCGCCAAGGATGGGCGGTACGCCCACCCCGTGACGTCGAGGAGGACCCCATGACCGGCAGCGGAACACGCGAGGACCCGTGGCAGCTGACGACCGCGCCCGGCTCCTCGGCCTACACGATGTACCGCGACGAGTCCGCTGACCCGCCGGCGCTCGTCTGCCAGGTCGGTTCCACGACGCTGAGGTACCGCATCGAGGCGATCGAGGACCTCGCGCAGTGGCTCCGGGAGCAGGGTGACTGGGTCGACCTCGGCGCCGCCGACGAGAAGAAGCCGGCGTCCGACGGCACGGTCGAGGCCTGGGGCCGTGCCCCGGACAACCCGGTGGGCGGCTGGTACGGGCTCCGCTCTGGCTACCGCGGCCGGTTCGGGATGTACCTGCCACCGCTGCTGGAGGAGCTGGGGCTCGTCGAGCTCACCCACGGGGCGCGCAACAACCGCGTCCGCTCCAGATGAGGATCGACCTCAACGCCGATGTCGGCGAGTCGCTCGGTCCCTGGGCGATGGGTGACGACGACGCGCTCCTCACGCTCGTCTCCAGCGCGAACGTCGCCTGCGGGTTCCACGCCGGTGACCCGGCCACCGCACGCCGCACCTGCGCACGTGCCGCAGCGCTCGGCGTCCAGGTCGGGGCGCACGTCGGGTACCGCGACCTCGTCGGCTTCGGGCGCCGGTTCATCGAGGTCGAGCCGGCCGAGCTCCGGGACGAGGTGATCTACCAGGTCGGTGCCCTGACGGCGATCGGCCGTGCCGTCGGGGCCCCGGTGGTCCACGTGAAGCCGCATGGCGCGCTGTACACCGCGATCGACCGCCATGCGGCCCAGGCGGCCGCCGTGGTGGAGGCGATCGTGGAGCTCGACATGGACCTCGGCCTCGTCGTCCTGCCCGGGAGCCTCGTCGAGGAGATCGCCACGGCGCACGGGGTCCGCACGGTCCAGGAGGCCTTCGCCGACCGCGCCTACCAGCCCGACGGGACGCTCGTCCCGCGCTCCGCCGCCGGGGCCGTCCTGCACGAGCCGGGGACGATCGCCGCCCGGGTGGTCCGGATGGTGCGCGACGGGGAGGTCGAGGCGGTCGACGGCAGCGTCCTGCGGATCTCGCCGGCCAGCATCTGCCTGCACGGTGACACTCCGGGAGCCGTCGGCATCGCGCGAGAGGTCAGGGCAGCGCTCGACGCCGCAGGGGTCATGGTGACGAGCGTCCGGTGAGCGATCTGCGCGTCCGCAGGATGGGCACGACGGGCTGGCTCGTCGACTGCGCCCCCGAGGAGGGCATCGCCCTTGCCCGAGAGCTCCTCGCAGCGCCCCTCGACGGGCAGACCTCCGTCCGGGTCGGCGCCGCGAGCGTCCTGGTGACGCTCGAGCCCGGGGCGATGGAGCGGGCCAGGCGGGCTCTGCTCGCCCGGGGCCACGCGCCGCTCGAGCCGGCCGCGGCGAGCGGGCGCGCGCACACGATCGACGTGGTCTACGACGGTCCCGACCTCGGCCCGCTCGCCGATCGTCTCGCGATGAGCACGGAGGCCCTCGTCACGAGGCACCAGGAGCAGTCCTGGACCGTGGCGTTCTGCGGCTTCGCCCCCGGGTTCGCCTACCTGCGGGGCTGGGACCTCGACGTCCCCCGGCTCGACTCCCCGCGGCCCTCCGTCCCGGCGGGCTCGGTGGGCCTGGCGGGGCCGTACAGCGCCGTGTACCCGTCCGCCTCTCCCGGCGGATGGCAGCTCGTCGGACGCACGGACCATGCCGTCTGGGACGTCGATCGGTTGCCACCGGCCGCGCTCGCGCCCGGTGACCGGGTGCGCTACCGGGCGGTGCGCGACCAGGTCGGGCTCACCGCGCCCTCCGCTGTTCCAGGACGCGTGTCGGGGCCGGCGGCCGCGACGGTCCTGGCCGCCGGTCCGCTCACGCTCGTCGAGGACGGGGGCAGGCCGGGCCAGGAGCACCTGGGGGTCGCACCCTCCGGCGCGGCCGACACTCGCGCGGCCAGGCTCGCGAACCGCCTCGTCGGCAACCCCAGGTCCGCCGCCCTGCTCGAGACGCTCGGCGGCCTGCGGATCCGCGCCGAGCGCGATCTCGTGGTCGCGATCACCGGGGCGCGCACGACGGCCGTCGTCGAGACGCCCGACGAGCTCCCGGGTGCCACGTCCGTCCCCGCTGCGACACCATGGGCCGTCCGCACGGGCCAGGTGCTCTCGATCGGGCAGCCCGAGCACGGACTGCGGGCCTACCTCGCGCTGCGCGGCGGGATCGACGTGTCGCCCGTCCTGGGCAGCCGTTCCACCGACGTCCTGGGGAGGCTCGGGCCGGCGCGCCTGGAGTCCGGGTCGGTCCTGGCCGTCGGCCGGGCCACCGAGGCGGTCGGCATGCCCGAGGCCGAGCCGGGCCCGCCGTCGTCGGGGCGCGGCGCGACCCGGGTCCGCGTCGTCCTCGGACCCAGGGATGACGAGTTCGGCGCGGCGGGGACGGCCCGGCTCGTCGGCCAGGAGTGGACGGTGTCCGCGACGTCGAACCGCGTGGGCCTGCGCCTGGAGGGAACGCCCGTGGTCCGGCTCGTCGCGGGCGAGGTGCCGAGCGAGCCGATGGTCCCCGGTGCGATCCAGGTACCCCCCGCCGGCCTGCCCGTCGTGCTCTTCCGCGACCACCCGGTCACCGGCGGCTACCCGGTGATCGGGGTCGTCGTCGCGGAGGACCTCGACCTGCTCGCCCAGCTCGCGCCCGGCGATCGCCTCCGCCTGAGCGTCGTCGCGCCGCCCGACTGACCGCCGCGTCGTACGGACCGCCTGCCCGCCGGACCGTCCGTGCGTCGTCGCGAGGGTGCCGAAGCCGAGGGCGCACACGGGACCATCGGCGCACGTCCCGGTGAAAAGGCCGACTTACCCTGCAAGTGTCTTTTCAACGGACCTGAGGATCGCGACGACGCAACCTCCTTCCGCCCCGACGCCGCCGGCGCCGTCGCGTCGGATGCTGCCGGATCGGACCTCGTGCCCGTGTCCGTCGCTCCTTCGCGCACCCAGGGACAGACAACGATGACCGACTCGCAGCCCCGCTTCCCCGGCATCCCGGTGGTCCTCAACGGCAACGGCGCCGTGGCCCACGTGATGAAGAACGTGTGCGGGGGAGTGATCGGCTACCCGATCACCCCGTCCACCGAGATCTCCGAGCTCTTCGAGGCCGCCAGGGCTGAGGGCGCGGTGAACGTCTTCGGCCGCCATCCCTTCTTCTTCGAGACGGAGGGCGAGCACTCGGCCCAGAGCGGAGCCCTGGGCGCAGCCCTGACCGGTGGCCAGTTCGTCTCCAACGCCTCCTCGAGCCAGGGCATCCTGTACGCCCTGGAGTCCCACTTCGTGACGGTCGGGAAGAAGATCGGCGGCTTCGTCCTCCAGGTCGCCGCGCGCGTCGTCTCCAAGCACTCGCTCAATGTCATGGCCGGGCACGACGACGTCTACGCCCTGCTGCCGTCCGGGTACACGATCTTCTTCGGCTCCAACCCCCAGGAGGCCGCCGACCTCGCGGCGATCTCCTACCGGACCTCCGCACTCTCGCTCATCCCGGTGACGAACGCGATGGACGGCTTCTCGACGAGCCACATGCTCAGCGAGATGCTGCTGCCCGAGCCGGAGCTGCTCCGTCGCTTCCTCGGCGACCCGACGGCGACCATCCCGTGCCCGACGGTCGCGCAGGAGGTCCTCTTCGGCGCCAAGGGCCGTGTCGACCAGCTGCGTCGGTGGCTCGACCGCCATGTCGACGACCTCATGCCCGCCGACGTCGCCGCCCTGCGCGCCTACCTCGAGGGCACGGCCGCGCAGGTCGACCTCGACGCCACGGGCGAGCTCGTCGGGGAGACCCTCCGCTGGCTCCCCACCGAGCTGCACGGGCAGTGGCGGCGCCAGTGGATGAACGCGGCGCCCAAGGGGAGCCGTCCCCTCGTCCCGGCACTCGTCGACCTCAACAACCCCGGGCTGACCGGCCCCGTCCAGAACCAGCCGGACTTCCAGGCCGGTGCCGTGGACCACCGGACGCACTTCGCCTCCGAGGTCCCCAGGCTCGCGCGGCAGGCCATGGCCGAGTACAGCGAGCCTCACCGGGCGTTCGTACGGCCCGATCATGACCTACGACATCGAGGACGCCGACTACGTGATGGTCGGCCTCGGCTCGATCACCGACGACGTCCGCGCCGTGCTGCCCTACCTGCGCTCGCAGGGGCTCAAGGTCGGCGTCGTGTCGGTCAAGATGCTCCAGCCCTTCCCCGAGGCCGAGCTCGTCGCGGCGCTCGCCGGGAAGACGGCCGTGACCGTCCTCGAGCGCTCGGACCAGACCGCTCTGACGAGCTTCGTCACGAGCGCGCTGTTCAAGGCCCGCGCGAACGCCGACGGCGCCGCACCACGACGTCCCGACGCTCGCGGCCCTGCCCCGGCTGACGACCGCGATCTTCGGGCTCGGCGGGCACGACGTCCAGCCGCGGCACCTCGTCGCGGCCTTCGAGCACATGGTCGACGGCAACGGCGCACCGCTCATCTACCTCGGCTCGCAGTTCTTCAGCCAGGACCCCTCGGGCGAGATGGCGCAGATCGAGGAGCGCCTGCGCGCGGCGTACCCGGGTACCGAGCTCATGGCGCTGACGACGAAGCCCAACCCCGCGCTCCTGCCGCCCTCGGCGATCCGGATCCGCTTCCACTCGGTCGGCGGCTACGGGACGATCGCCACCGGCAAGCTGCTCACCGACATCCTCGCCGGCGTGCTCGGGATGCACTCGAAGTCCGCGCCGAAGTACGGCTCGGAGAAGAGCGGCGCCCCGACGAACTACTACATCACCCTCAGCCCGGAGCAGGTGCTCATCACCAACGCCGAGCTCGAGGACGTCGAGGTCGTGCTGTCTCCTGACCACAAGGCGTTCATCCACACGAACCCGCTCAAGGGGCTCGTCGAGGGCGGCACGTTCATCCTCCAGTCCGACCTCAGCCCGGCCGAGGTGTGGCGCCAGCTGCCGAGGTACGCCCGCAGCACCATCCGCGAGCGTCACATCCGGTTCCTCGTGATCGACGCCTTCGGGGTCGCGAAGAAGCATGCGCCCACGCCGGAGCTCGAGCTGCGGATGATGGGCATCGCGTTCATCGGTGCCGTCGCCGGTCATGTGGACCGCGTGTCCTCCGGTGCGGCGCTCGAGGTCATCCGCGAGAAGGTGCGCGCGCAGATCTCCAAGAAGTTCGGCAGCAAGGGCACCGCCGTCGTCGAGGGCAACATGGCCGTCATCCACGACGGCATCGAGGCGACCCAGCTCGTCGACTACGACGCGCCGGAGCTGCGCGCCATCGACGACGAGGACGCGCCCCGCCGGCTGGCCCGCCCTGTCTCGATCTCGGCCGACATGTGCACGAGCAGCACCGCGGCCACGGCCAGCGCGCTGTTCGACCCGGCGTACTACGAGAACATCGTGGCGCGCCCGTTCCGCGAGGGGACGATCGGCGAGGCGCCCGTCATGCCGGGCATCGGGCTGTTCATGCCGCCCGGCTCGGCCGCCCAGAAGGACAAGGGCCTGTTCCGCCGGACGGTCCCGGCGTTCAACCCTGACCTCTGCACCGGTTGCCTCGAGTGCGCGCTCGTCTGCCCGGACGCCGCCATCCCGAACACCGTGCACGAGCTTCCCGACCTGCTGCTGACGGCGATCGACCAGCTCGACGCTCCCGAGGCGCAACGCGCCGCGCTGCGCTCCAAGGTCTACGCGATCTCCGAGCAGGTCCGCGAGACCTACCGGCAGGGCCCGACGACGCTGCCGTTCCACGAGCTCGTCGCCCAGGCTGGGCATGCCCTGGACCCCGACAACCCGAGCTTCGGCCGTCATGTCGACGCCCTCGTCGGCGTCCTGGCGACCTACCCCGTGGCCCGGACGCGTCCGTACTTCGATGCCATGGAGAAGGCCGTCCCCGGGTCGGGCGGGCTGTTCACCGCGACGATCGACCCGTGGAAGTGCACGGGCTGCCTGGAGTGCACCGAGGTCTGCGGCCCCGGTGCCCTGACGGCCGTCGACCAGGACGACGACGTCCTCGCCGTCCTCCAGGACCGCTTCGCCCTGATGTCGGCAGCGCCGAACACCCCGGCCAAGTACTTCGCCGGCTCGACGACCGCCGGCGGGGACCTCAAGCGCCTGCTCCTGGACCACGACAACTACTACGCCACGACCGGTGGCCATGGCGCCTGCCGTGGTTGCGGCGAGGTGACGGCCATCCGGCTGATCATGTCGATGAGCCACGCCCTGGGCGACGAGCGTCGCACGACGCACCAGCGCGAGCTGGAGAGCCTGCTCTCCCGGATGCAGGAGAAGCTCGCAGGCCTCGAGCCCGAGGCGAGCGAGCGACGCGAGCGCATCGCCGACCTCGTCACGACCCTCGAGCGCCGGCTCTACCTGCTCGAGAGCGGGCCGACCGGCAACGGGCCCGCGTCGACGATCATCGCCAACTCGACGGGCTGCTCGAGCGTCTACGCCTCGACGATGCCCTACAACTCCTACCTCGACCCCTGGGTCAACAGCCTCTTCCAGGACGCCCAGCCGCTGGCCAAGGGGATCTTCGAGGGTGTCGCGGCATCGCTCGTCGCGGACATGCGGGCCCAGCGGATCGCCGAGCTCGAGCTCGCCGACGCCTACGACCCCGCCGTGCACGACAAGGCGCTCCAGCGGCTCACGTGGGAGCGCCTGACACCGGACGAGCTGTCCCTCATGCCGACGGTCCTGACGATCGGTGGGGACGGCGCGAGCTACGACATCGGTTTCGGGGCGATGTCCCGGGTGCTGGCGAGCCAGACCCCGATCAAGGTCATGGTGCTCAACTCGGGCGCCTACTCCAACACCGGTGGGCAGGCCTCGACGGCCAGCTTCACGGGCCAGGACTCCGACCTGTCCCGTTTCGGCGGGGCCCATGACGGCAAGCACGAGTCCCGCAAGGAGCTCGGCCTGCTCGCCTCGTTCCACCCGAACGTCTACGTCGCGTCGACCTCGACGGCCCTGCACGGGCACTTCCTCAAGTGCAGCATGGACTTCCTGGAGTACAGCGGCTCGCCGGCCGTGATGGACGTCTACACCCCGTGCGGCTCCGAGAACGGCATCGCCGAGGCCGCCTCGGCCGCGCGCTCGCGCCTGGCCGTCGAGTCGCGGATGAGCCCTGTCTTCGTCCACGACCCCCGCAAGGGTGAGCACCTGCACGACTGGTTCTCGCTCGACGGCAACCCTGACGCCGACAAGACCTGGACGACGAGCACGCTGGAGTACCTCGACGAGAACGGCGACGTCCAGCTGCTCACCACGCCGCTGACCCCAGCCGAGTTCGCCCTGGGCGAGGTCCGGTTCAAGAAGCAGTTCCAGCGGCTCGCCCCCGAGCTCGAGGGGCGTGGGGTGCCGATCGCCGAGTATCTCGAGCTGCCGCGCACGGCTCGCGGCGACGCGATCCCGTTCGTCTACGCCACCGACGACGACCGCCACCTCATCAAGGTCGCCTGCTCGACCCAGGTGGTCGCCCTCGTCGAGGACCGTCGCCGGTACTGGCAGGTCCTGCAGTACCTGTCCGGCGGGCACGAGGCAGAGCTCTCCGCCCTGCACCGTGACGACCTCGACGAGCTCCAGCGCCGCTACGACGAGGTCATGGCGCAGCGTGAGAGCTCGCTCGACGACATCGTCAACGCGATGACGGAGCTCGCCTCCGCGAGCGGGGCCCCAGCCGGGCTCGGTGCCGGCATCGCGACGAGGCCGCCCGTGGCGTCCACCAACGGGGCCACCTCGGCAGCGTCGACCTCGGCCTCGAGCGTGGCGGTCGCCGACCGCGCGGTATGGCTCGACCCGGCCGACCAGTCCGCCTGCACGGACTGCGGCACCTGCTACCAGGAGCTGCCCCAGGTCTTCGAGAAGACGACCGTCGTCATCGACGGCTCGGCGAAGGTCGTGGCCAGGATGATCCCCGGGGCGCTCGAGAAGCTCGTCGTGACCCCCGAGATCCAGTCGCGCATCGACCGTGTCCGCGCGACCTGCGACGCGGAGATCATCAAGTGAGCACCCAGGTGCCCGGGCGCGGGACGACGGCCGACTCGCGGGAGGACCTCCTGCGGTACCTCGACGCGTCGAGCACTCTCGAGTCGAGCAGGACGGAGGTCGACGAGCTCGAGCAGTCCGAGGGCGTCGGCCGCTTCCAGCACCAGCTGGAGCTGCTGCGCCGGCGCCTTCTCGCCGACCCGGCAGGGTTCCGTGACCTGTTCATCTCCGAGGGCATGGCCGCCGTCGCCTGGGAGTTCCGGCAGCCGGAGCTCGGGGCGGAGTTCACCAGGACCCTGTGGGAGATGCTCGGCCGGGGCGACGACGCCTCAGCCGTCCTCATGCGGTTCATCTGGCACCTGCCGCTCGGCAAGAAGCGCAGCTTCATCCGGGCGATCGACACGCACCTGTCCGACCAGTACCCGATGTTCGCCGGGCTCTCCCATGGCTGGCCCACGGCCACGAGCATCCAGCCGTACGTGCGTGACGCCGAGACCCGCTCGCACGACTTCGGCCTGGTCAACCAGGGCTACCTCGGCTACATGGAGCACGGGTTCACGCAGTCCGACGTCGACCTCTTCGTCTGGCTCGAGGCGCTACGTGACAAGCAGTGCGCGGAGAAGCCATGCGAGCTCGGCATCTTCCTGGCCAACCACAAGGAGCCGAAGGGCGGCTGCCCGGTCAAGATCCACATCCCGGCGATGCTCGACCTGATCGGCAACGGACGCTTCCGCGAGGCGATGGAGCTCATCGAGGGGAGCAACCCGCTCCCGGGGGTCACCGGGCGCGTCTGCCCGCAGGAGCTCCAGTGCCAGGGCGTCTGCCTGCACAAGGAGAACCCGATCCAGATCGGGCAGATCGAGTGGTTCCTGCCCGCTCGCGAGAAGCTCACGAACCCGGACGGGATCGTCGCGAAGTTCGCCCAGATCCCCGACCCGTGGGAGCGCGCAGCCAAGCCACCGGTCGCCATCGTCGGTTCCGGTCCCTCCGGGCTGATCAACGCCTACCTGCTGGCGGCCGAGGGCTTCCCGGTGACGGTCTTCGAGGCGTTCCACGCCCTCGGCGGGGTGCTGCGCTACGGGATCCCGGAGTTCCGGCTGCCGAACGAGCTGATCGACGACGTCGTCAACAAGATCACGCTGCTGGGCGGTCGCTTCGTCCCCAACTTCGTCGTCGGCAAGACGGCGACGCTCCAGGACCTGCGCGACGCCGGCTTCTGGAAGATCTTCGTCGGCACCGGCGCGGGGCTCCCGCGGTTCATGAACGTGCCGGGCGAGCACCTGCTCAACGTCATGTCGGCGAACGAGTTCCTCACCCGGGTCAACCTCATGCAGGGCCTGCGCGCCGACTACGAGACACCGCTCCCGGACACCGAGGGCAAGGAGGTCCTCGTCATCGGCGGTGGGAACACCGCGATGGATGCGGCACGCACCGCCCGCCGGCTCGGGGGGAACGTCACGATCGTCTACCGCCGGACGCAGGCGGAGATGCCCGCCCGGGTCGAGGAGCTGCACCACGCCCTCGAGGAGGGCATCGCACTCAAGGTGCTCCGCTCGCCGACGGAGTTCCTCGGCGACGTGGCCACCGGGTTCGTCACCGCGACGACGCTCGAGGTCATGGAGCTCGGTGAGCCCGACGCCTCGGGTCGGCGCAGCCCGGTCCCGACGGGCGCCACCGAGACGATGCACGCCGACCTCGTGATCATGGCGCTCGGCAACGCGGCGAACCCCATCATCAAGGACTCCGAGCCGCGACTGCACACCTCGAAGTGGGGGACCATCGACGTCAGCCACGAGGGCTCGCAGGAGACGACGCTGCCCGGCATCTACACGGGCGGCGACGCGGCCCGCGGGGGATCGACCGCCATCCGTGCCGCCGGGGACGGCCAGGCCGCCGCCCGGGAGATCGTCGGCTCGATCGACATCCCGGCGGAGCGGATCAGCCAGATGGTCGCCTCCGCGAAGGACTACACGGACATCGCCTCGACGAGCCAGCGCATCCTCGCGACCGCGGCGCTCAGCGACGGCATCCGCGAGTTCACCGTCCACTCGCCGGTGATCGCCGCTGCCGCCCGTGCCGGCCAGTTCGTGCGGGTGCTCCCGCGTCCCGACGGTGAGCTCATCCCGCTCACGCTGGCGGACTGGGACACCGAGGCCGGGACGATCTGCCTCGTCGTCCAGGGCGTCGGGACCAGCAGCATCGAGATCAACGAGATGGCGGTGGGCGAGGCCTTCGCGGGGATCGCCGGGCCGCTCGGCCGGGCGAGCGACGTCGTCGCGTACCCGGAGGGGTCGACCGTCGTCTTCACGGCAGGGGGCCTGGGCCTGCCCCCGGTGTACCCGATCATGCGGGCGCACCTGGAGCTCGGGAACCACGTCACGCTCATCTCCGGCTTCCGCAGCGGCAACCTGATGTTCTGGACGGGCGAGGACGAGCGCGTCGGCAGGCTCCAGGCGCAGTACGGGGAGCAGCTCGACGTCGTCTACACGACCAACGACGGCAGCTTCGGCGTCCCCGGTTTCGTCACCGGCCCGCTCGAGCAGATGCTCGAGGCGAACCGTCGCGGCGAGGGCCGCACGGTGGCCGAGGTCGTGACGATCGGCCCGCCGATGATGATGCGAGCGGTCAGCGACCTCACGCGCCCCTACGGCGTGCACTGCGTCGCGAGCCTCAACTCGATCATGGTCGACGCGACCGGGATGTGCGGGGCCTGCATGGTCCCCGTCGTCATCGAGGGAAAGCTCGTGCGCAAGCACGCCTGCATCGACGGTCCTGAGATCGACTCGCACCTCATCGACTGGGACAAGTTCCTGCCCCGCTTCGGTCAGTTCAAGTCCCAGGAGCAGCGCAGCAGGGTGGCGCACGGGCTGGGCTGAGGGCCGCTGCAGGACCGAGGGCTGATCGTTCGGACGGAGCGATCGGCCCTCGGTGCGCCCGCCGGAGCGACGGTGTCCCTCGGCGTCGAACCCCGTGCCTCCTCAGTCGGTGTCGTACTCCCAGTGCCAGGGCTCGAGCGGGCCCGCGCCGCCCGGCTCCATGTAGACGGGGTGGTGCCACCCGTAGGTGCCGGCGTTGGCGACGAGCCAGAGGTACACAGGGGCGTCGAACTGGCCGAGGTTCCCGGCCCCGGCAAGGTCGATCGCCAGCGCCCGGCCATGGTTCGACGTCCCGGCCACGGCCGCGAGCTCACCCTTCGTCGCGCGCAGGACCTCCTGCTCGGCCGTCGTGCGGTACGAGGAGGCGATGACGAGGTTCTTGCCCGTCTCGGCCCGGTAGGCGGCGTTCATCTGCTCGAGCATCGTCGCCGCGTCGCAACGCAGCAGGACGCCCTTGGAGAAGGTCACCCCGCAGAGCAGGACCGTCGGGATCTCGCCGTTGGGGGCCGCAACGGTGGCGGCGATCCGTGTGCGCATCGTCCGGGCAGCACGGGTCGCGGCGGCCTGCGCGGCTGCCTCCGCTGCGGCCCTGGCCTCGGCCTCGGCCTGCTGAGCGGCCACCATGGCATCGGCCGTCGCCTGGACCTCGACCGCGCGGGCACGGATCTCCTCGACGAGGCCGAGGATCTTGTTCGAGACGGTGACGTCGAGGCCGCCGGCGGCGGCGTCGGCCAGGGCGGCCGCCGGGGAGGTCTGCGCCGGGGCGGAAGAGCTCGGGGCCGCGGCCGCTGCCGACGAGCTCGGGGCCACCGGGGGAACGAGGGTCGCAGTGCCCTCGACGGTCACCGGGGGCGAGGCCGCGGCCGCGGCAGGAGGGCCGGACACCTCTGAGGACCCAGCCGCCACGAGAGGAGTGGTCCCGGGGGCCCCGACAGCTCCGACGGCTGTCGGCGAGGCGGTGGTGGACGCAGATGAGGCGGCCGCGGTGAGGGCGGATGCCTCGGTTGCCGCTGCGGACGAGTCCTCACGGCGGCCGATGCCGTCCCGGCTCGACGTCGCCTCTGCCACCAGGGACAGGACGTCGGCACCCGGTGTCGTGGGTGCCACCACCGCGAGCTCGGGCACGGGGAGCGGCACGGCTGCCGCGACCGTCGCGGTGGCGACCTGCAGGACGGCCGGCGCGCTCGGCACCTCTCCGACGAGGGCGGACAGGGCGGTCAACGCCTCGTCCAGAGGGGCGAGCGCCGCGTCCCCGACGACGGGGCTGACAGATGCCCTCACCAGGCCCGCCTCGGTGACGGCCGCTTGGGCGGCGTCGAGGGCCTCCGTGCGGCGACGTGCGAAGTAGAGGGTCGCCTGCCCGCTCAGTCGCTCGGTCGCGGCGGTGGACACGCGCTCTTGATGCGCCCGCTCCGCCGCTACCGCCGCGATGTGGGCCCGGCGGGCTGCGTCGCGATCCAGCTGGTCGAGCGTGACCCCTGCGACGCTCCCGATCATGAAGCCGCAGATCACGAGGAGCGCGGGCCCCGGGCCGAGAGCCACGCGGGAACCGGGGCCCGACTCCGAGGCGAGGAGGGCCCTGCCGAGGCGTAGGAACCAGGCGGGCCCTCGGCGCACCCGACGGGTGAGGGACGACTCGGGTCCCTTGCCTCGGCGGCCGGCGAACGGGTCCATGCGGTCCTTGCCTCAGGTGCACCAGGTGCAGCGCGGTGAGCCCTGCAGTGCGCAGGGACAGGGGTGTGCACCTCAGAGGTCGACCGCATCGCGACCCGCCTGAACGTCGACGGCAGAACATCACCCGGCTGCCAGCAAGGACCACCCGTCCGGACCAGTGGGCCGGGTGGCCGCTCGCGGGGGTTCGCGTCAGGGCGCGGCGGGACCTGACTGCTCGAGGTCGTCGTCCGGCCCGCCCGCCCTGCCCGACGGCAGCGGGGGGACGGGCTCGGGGGAGGTGATCGGGAGCCCCGGTGCAACGACGGGCACCCCCGGCAGCGGCAGGGAGCGTCGGTCCGCGTCACCGCCGGTACGACGGCTGGCGACGAGGAACGGAAGTGCGAGGAGCTGGATGCCCGCACCGACGACGAGCGAGCTCGCATACCCCGCGCCGTCGGCGACCCGCCCGAGGGCGGGCTGGAACGCGACCCCGCCCGCGTTGCCGACGAGGGAGTCGAAGGAGAGGACGGTCGCGCGTGAGCTCGACGGGACGAGGTCGTTGAGATAGGCCTGACGGACCGGTGCGACCGCAGCCGCGACGAGTCCCCACAGGACCAGCAGGATCACGGCGGCCGCGAAGGAACGGGTCGCGCCGAGCACAGCGAGCAAGACCGAGCCGAGCAGGGCCCCGGCGATCAGCACGGTGGTGCGGCGCTCGACCCGCCGGCGCAGTCGCGGCCCGAGGAGCCCACCGGCGACCTGTGCTGCGGCGAGGGCCGCCGCCGCGAGTCCCGCGACGCTGTACGCGTCGCTGCGGCCGTAGAGCTCGAGCAGGTACGGCTGAAGGGCGTAGAACGCGTAGACGCCGACACCTGAGAGGAAGAATCCGCTGAGCATCAGCCAGCGCACCGGTGGCCGGGCGAGCCCGTGACGCACCGACTCCCGTGAGAGCTCGACGACGGCCCGACGCACGGAGCTCGACCGTGTGGGCGTGAAGCCTGCATCCCTCATCCAGACCGCCGCCACCGCACCCGTACCCAGCAGCAGGACCGAGCGCACCACGTACGGCACCCCGAGAGAGGTCAGCTGAGCGAGGAGACCGCCGGCCACCGATCCGACGAGCATCGCCGCGCCGCCGACGACCTGAGCCCGGGAGAACACCCGCTCGAGCTCACCGGCACCGCCGGTGACCCGCAGCGCGTCGACGAGCCACGCCTCGGTGGCCCCGGAGAAGAAGGTGTACCCGAGCCCGAGGGCGACCGAGACGAGCGCCCATGCCCAGAACGGCGACCCGGCCCACCACATGCCGACGTAGCCGAGCGTCGCGACGGCGAGCACGCACGAGCCGACGAGGTACGAGACGCGCCGACCACGGGCGTCCGCGACGACTCCCGTCGGCACCTCGAAGACCACCATCCCGGCCGTGAAGAAGGCGTTCGCCGCGAAGGCCTGGGTGTTGCTGAGGCCGGCGTCGAGAAGGAAGAGCGTGTTGATCCCCCAGATGAGGGAGGTCGACAGCGTCATGCCGAGCGTGAGCACGAGGAAGGTCCGTTCGACCGTCCTCGCCTCCGGGGTCATGTGCCGAGGCTACGACGGCTCCACCGGCTCGCGACACAGCAGAGCCGGGCGCCCCGTGCAGGGGCGCCCGGCTCGTCACTGCCGTGCGGGTGGATGCCGTGCGGCGTACCGCCCGCGATCAGCTGCAGCCCGAGGTGCTCCCGCAGCCCTCGCAGACGTGGCAGGAGCCCGAGGGGCGCATCTTGATCCCGCAGTTCATGCACAGCGGCGCATCCGCCGCCCGGCCCTGGAGCAGATCCATGAGCTCGGCCGAGGAGTGGACCGATGCCGGGGCCGCGTGGCTGCCCGCCTCGGTCGCCACGACCGGCGCCGGGACGGCCTTGACCGCAGCGGTCGCGGCGACCGGAGCCGAGGGAGCGGTCGGGGCCGTGGCCACCGGCGTGTCCTCCTCGTCGCCGTCGACGGGCTCGTAGGAGCCGGTCTCGAGCTGCCGCGTCCGCTCGTCGGTGGTGTAGATCCCGAGCGAGGCACGCGTCTCGAAGGGCAGGTAGTCCAGCGCGAGACGACGGAAGATGTAGTCCATCATCGACTGCGCCATGCGGATGTCCGGGTCGTCCGTCATACCGGCCGGCTCGAAACGCATGTTGGTGAACTTCTGCACGTAGGTCTCGAGCGGGACGCCGTACTGCAGCGCGACGGAGATCGCGATCGAGAACGCGTCCATCACGCCGGCGAGCGTCGAGCCCTGCTTGCCGAGCTTGACGAACAGCTCGCCGAGGCCGTCACCCGGGTAGGACCCGGCGGTGATGTACCCGTCGGCACCACCGACCGTGAACGAGGTCGTCAGGGAGGTGCGCTGACGCGGCAGCCTCTTGCGGGTCGCCCGCGCGGGCGCTGCGGCGTCGACCTCGACGACGACCGGGGCCTCGGCCTTCTTGGCCTTCCCGTCCGAGAGCGGCTGACCGACCTTGCAGTTGTCGCGGTAGATCGCCAGCGCCTTGATGCCCATGGACCAGGCGTCGAAGTAGAGCTGCTCGATCTCGTCGATCGTCGCCGTCTCGGGCATGTTGACGGTCTTGGAGATCGCACCGGAGATGAACGGCTGGACGGCCGACATCATCCGCACGTGGCCCATCGGGGAGATGGCCCGCTCACCCATCGCGCAGTCGAAGACCTCGTAGTGCTCCGGCCGCAGGCCGGGAGCGTCGACGACGTGCCCGTGCTCGGCGATGTACTCGACGATCGCCTCGATGGTCTCCTCGGCGTAGCCCATGCGACGAAGTGCGCGCGGGATCGTCTGGTTGACGATCTGCATCGAGCCGCCGCCGACGAGCTTCTTGAACTTGACGAGCGAGAAGTCGGGCTCCACGCCCGTCGTGTCGCAGTCCATCATGAAGCCGATGGTGCCGGTCGGTGCGAGGACGGAGGCCTGCGCGTTGCGCCAGCCGTTGCGCATCCCGATCTTGTTGCCCTCGGCCCAGACCTTCGTCGCCGCCGCGTGCAGCTCGGAGTCCATGGCGCCGATGGTGCGCACGTCGTCGTTGGCGGCCGCATGCTTGCGCATGACGCGCTGGTGTCCCTCGATGTTCTGCTCGTAGCCGTCGTAGGGACCGACGATCCCGGCGAGCTCGGCCGATCGCTTGTAGGCCGTGCCCGTCATGAGCGAGGTGATCGACGCAGCGAGGGCGCGGCCCCCGGCGGAGTCGTAGCCGTGGCCGGTCGCCATGAGGAGCGCGCCGAGGTTGGCGTAGCCGATCCCGAGCTGACGGAAGGCGCGCGTGGTGACGCCGATCGCCTCGGTGGGGAAGTCGGCGAAGCAGATCGAGATGTCCATCGCGGTGATGATCAGCTCGACGGCCTTCTCGAAGCGCACGACGTCGAAGGTGTCGTCATCGCGCAGGAAGGTCATCAGGTTGAGCGAGGCGAGGTTGCACGAGGAGTTGTCCAGGTGCATGTACTCGCTGCATGGGTTCGACGCCGTGATCCGGCCGCTCTCGGGGCTGGTGTGCCAGGCGTTGATGGTCGAGTCGTACTGGATGCCCGGGTCGGCGCACTCCCAGGCGGCCTGCGCGATCTGACGGAAGAGGTGCTTCGCGTCGATCGTCTCGATGACCTCACCCGTCGAGCGCGAGCGCAGCCCGAACTCCGTGCCGTCCGAGACCGCCTGCATGAACTCGTCCGAGACGCGCACGGAGTTGTTCGCGTTCTGGTACTGGACCGAGATGATGTCCTTGCCGCCGAGGTCCATGTCGAAACCGGCGTCGCGCAGCGCGCGGATCTTGTCCTCCTCGCGCGCCTTGGTCGAGACGAACTCCTCGATGTCGGGGTGGTCGACGTCCAGGACGACCATCTTCGCGGCGCGACGGGTCGCGCCGCCGGACTTGATGGTCCCGGCCGAGGCGTCGGCCCCGCGCATGAAGGAGATCGGGCCCGAGGCCGTTCCGCCGGAGGAGAGCAGCTCCTTGGACGAACGGATCCGGGAGAGGTTCAGGCCGGCTCCCGAGCCGCCCTTGAAGATCATCCCCTCCTCGCGGTACCAGTTGAGGATCGAGTCCATCGTGTCGTCGACCGAGAGGATGAAGCAGGCACTGACCTGCTGCGGCGAGTGCGTGCCGACGTTGAACCACACGGGGGAGTTGAAGCTGAACACCTGGTGCAGCAGCATCCAGGTCAGCTCGTGCTCGAAGACGGTCGCGTCCTCGTCGGTGGCGAAGTAGCCGTTCTCGCGGCCGGCCTTCGTGTAGGTCAGGACGACCCGGTCGATGAGCTGCTTGAGGCTCCACTCGCGGTTCGCGGCGCCGACCGCACCACGGAAGTACTTGGTCGTGACGATCGTCGTCGCGTTGAGCGACCAGCTCGCCGGGAACTCGACGCCCTTCTGCTCGAAGATCGTCTCCCCGCTCTTCCAGTTCGTCTGGACGACGTCCCGACGGTCCCAGGTGACCTCGTCGTACGGGTGGACGCCGGCGGTCGTGAAGACCCGCTCGATCGTCAGGCCCTGCGCGGCACCCCGTGCCGTGCGTCCGGCCGCCTTCTTGGCGTTGGCCGACGTCTCTGTCATGACTTCTCCTTCTGTCCCCTGTGGCCGGTCGCGCGGCCGTGGACCGTCGTGCCTTGCCGTGAGCTGGTGTGCGTGCTTCGTGACTGCTGCGGAGATCGTCGCGCCCGGCACTGACACTCGCGGCGCGGCGGCCGTCGAGGAGCAGCTCCGGTGGACGGATCTGTGGGAAAGCTGTGGGTGGCGCTGTGGGTGACGGGCTCAACCTGTGGACGATCAAAGCACAAGCAGTGCCCGAACTACAGGCGTGGAACCACTATATGTTGTGCCACCGACAAACGCACCGACCACTTTCATCCGACGACCGGGCACGGTCCGCCCTCGTGGGCGTCGGTGCAGGTGAGCGCATCGGAGCCCCGCCGTCGACCACTCCGGAGCCGTCCGAATCGTGGCGTGTCGCGCGTGTCGGCGTGTCGGGACGAGTCAGGGCAAGGGCGTCAGATCGCCCCGGGGGGCTCCGGCGGGGCGGTGCGGATCCGCGGCGGGCTGCTGCTCGGCCGCGGGGGAGGGGCCCTGGGCGAATCGCGCAGCGGACGTCGTCCTGCGCAGCGCCGTGAGCACCGGGGCGCCGAGCAGCAGGAGACCGGTCGCGGTGGTCACCGCTCGGCCGAGGTCCCAGCCGAGGGAGGTTGCCAGGTCGTACAGCGCGAAGCGCCTCAGGTTCGCCAGGACCGGGTCTCCTGCGACGAACGAGAGCCCGGTGCCCTCGCCGAGCTGGAAGGGCCAGAAGGCCAGGTTCATCACGAGCCCGTAGGCCAACGAGGCGAGAACTCCGTACGCGGCCAGGAGGCCCACCTCGGCGAGACCGCGCAGCCTCGATCGCCCGGGGACCAGTCCCGCGCCGAGCCCGACCCACGAGGCCGCGAGCATCTGGTACGGGAGCCACGGCCCGACCCCACCGGTGAGCAGCGCGGAGGCGAGGAGGGTCGTGGAGCCCAGCGCGAAGCCGAAACCCGGGCCGAGGACGCGGCCGCCCAGGATGATCACGATGAAGATCAGCTCGATACCCGCCGTACCAGCGGACAGCGGTCGCAGGACGGCCCCGACGGCCGACAGCAGGCCGAGCATCGCCACGGCCTTGACGTCCAGCCCTCCCTCGGCGAGGACGAGGTGCAGCACCAGGAGCACCGCGGCCAGCACCAGGCCGAGCACCACCGGGGCGAGCGTGGCATGGGCGAGCGTGCTCTGCGCCCCGACCAGGAGCGGCCAGCCGAAGGCGAGCGACCCGGCGCAGGAGGCGAGCGCGAGGGCGATGGCGCTCCTGCGCCCGACCGGGACGAGCGATGGCTCGGGCGACGGCCTCATGCCGTGACCGCCAGCGCCTCGCTGACCTGGGCGACCGTGAGCAGCTCCAGCGGGTGCAGCACCTTCGCGACCTGCGGGGCGAAGGTCGGCGATGCCGTGAGCACCTGCGCCGCGATGCCGTCGGCGACGACCTCTCCGCCGGCCAGCACGACGACCCGATCGGCGCACTCGGCGACGAACTCCACGTCGTGGCTCGACAGGAGGACGGCACCACCGGACCGAGCGTGGCGACGCAGCAGTCCAGCGAGCCGCCTCTTCGCGTCGTAGTCCAGGCCGCGGGTCGGCTCGTCGAGCAGCAGGACGCCGGCCGCGGCGCTCAGCTGGATCGCCAGGACGAGGGCAAGGCGTTGACCCTCCGAGAGGTCGCGCGGATGGGCACCGGGGTCGAGCGCTCCCGACAGCTCCGCCAGGCGTGCCGCGGTGGTGCCCTCCGGTGCGCCGGACTGCAGGTCGGCGGCACGGCACTCGGCCGCGACCGTCGGCAGGTAGAGCAGGTCGAGCGGGTTCTGCGGCACCAGGGCGACCTGCCGGCGCGCCTCGGACGGGCGCAGCACGGCAGGGTCCGAGCCGTCGGCGAGGACGACGCGACCCGCCGCCCGGGGGCCGGCACCCGCGAGCGCCCAGAGCAGCGAGGACTTCCCGGCGCCGTTGCGCCCCATCAGCGCCGTGACCGAACCGCTGCGCAGGTCGAGGTCGACCCCGCGCACCGCCCAGCTGCGCGGGTAGCGCACGTGGATCCCCGTGGCCGTCAGCGCCGACGGACCCCGACCGAGCTCTCGAGGCACGGCGGGCGCCGCAGCCGGTGATGCGCTCGCGCAGCGGCGCGGCGAGCCGGCGGGCGTCACGCACGGACATCGGCAGCGGGTCCCAGCCGGCGATCCGTCCCAGCTCGACGATCGGCGGGGCGACGAGGCTCTCGCGCATCATCTCCGCTGCCGCCCCCGAGCGGACCGTGCCGTCGGCCGCGACCATGACGATCCGGTCGGCGTACTGGACGACACGCTCGAGCCGGTGCTCCGCGACGAGCACGGTGAGGCCGAGGTCGTGCACGAGCCTGGTCAGCGCGGCGAGGACGTCCTCGGCGGCTGCCGGGTCCAGGGCCGAGGTGGGCTCGTCGAGCACCAGCACGCGCGGGTGGGCGGTGAGCACCGCACCGATCGCGACGCGCTGCTGCTCCCCTCCCGACAGGTCGTGCACGGAGGAGTCCCGCAGGTCCACCAGGCCCAGGAGGTCGAGCGTCTCCTCCACGCGGGCCCGCATCACCTCGCGACTGAGCCCGAGCTGTTCCATGGCGTAGACGAGCTCGTCCTCGACCGTCTCGGCGACGAAGCCCTGAGCGGGGTCCTGCAGGACAACGCCGACGACATCGGCGAGGTCGCGCGGCCGGTGGGTGCGCGTGTCGCGACCCGCGACCGTGACGGTGCCCTCGAGCAGGCCGCCGGAGAAGTGCGGGACGAGGCCGCAGACGGCCCGCAGCAGCGTCGTCTTGCCGGCCCCTGTCGGGCCGACCACCAGGCACAGCTCGCCCTCGGCGACGCGAAGGTCGACCTGGCGCAGGCTCGGCGCGTCAGCACCCGGGTAGGTCACCGACACGGCGTCGAGGCGGATCATGCGATCGCCTCGCCGTTCCGGTCCAGCCGGGTCAGGAGCGGGCTCGCGCCGAGGGCAGCGAGGACGGCGAGGGCGGGGGCTCCAGATCGGTCATGGCCGACCGTCACGAGCAGCGCCGCCGCGAGACCGGCGAGGGCGACGACGCTCGCCCTCGGGCCCCAGCGCTCGGTGCGGAAGCGTGTGCGTCGGACGAGACGTCCCGCCAGGGCGCTCCCGGCGAGTGAGGAGAGGACTGCGAGCGTCAGCATGGCCGGGCCCAGCCACGGCGGTGTCGTGGGGTCCAGCACGCCGTAGACGCCGAGTGTCGCGGCCAGGAGCGCCAGCAGCAGGAGCGGGACGACGCGGCCGTCACGGCGTCCCTGGGTGCCGGCGAAGCCCCGGCTGTCCATCGAGGCCGCGAGGGCGAGGGACTGGTCGAGCGCATCGGTCAGCACGGGCACGACGGTCGCCGTGAGGGCGCGCACGCCGCGGCCCGGCAGCCCGCGCAGCCGTTGGGCCTTGCGGACCCGTGCCGCGGCCGCGACCAGGGCCGGAGCGACGTTCACCGCGATGACGACGGCCGTGCCGAGCTGGTGGAGGGCGGCCGGCAGGGTCCGCAGCATGCGTGCGGCCGAGGTGAGCGTTCCCGCCGCGCCGACGCACAGGACGAGCGCCGCGAGGCGCAGGCCGCCCACGGCGGCTGCGGCGAGGCCGGCCGTGGTGACCGGGCCGAACAGCTGGACGCCGACGGCCCAGTCGGGCATGGGCACCGACGGGAGGTCGAGCACGACGACCCCTGGCGTCTTGATGCCCACGACGACGTGGAAGACGACGCGGATCACGACGACGGCCCCCGCCAGGACGACGTATCCCGGCAGGCCACGGCCGCGCGGGCCCTGCCCTCGGGCGAGCGCGGCGACGAGGAGCGTCGCGCACACGATGAGGCCGAGCGCGGGCACGCTGGTGGTCCTGGACGCTGCGACCGTGAGGCCGAGCGCCCAGGACCACCAGGCCCAGGGGTGCATCTCAGGCGTCGGTCCGGCGACGCCGCACGACGAAGGTCGCGGCCGCGGCGGCGACGAGGGCCGTCAGACCGACGAGCCACGGCCACGGCGAGGTCCCGCCGGTCGAGTCGGCCTCGGCTGCGTCCGTCGCTGCCATGAGGGTCGCCTCCTGCGTGGCGGTGGGCTCGGCGCTCGGCGTCGCCGACGACTCGGCGCTCGCCTCGGTACTCGCCTCGGTGCTCGCCTCGGCCGTCGCGGCAGCGGGTGCGGCGATCGTCGGGCCGGCGGAGCCGTCGAAGTAGCGCCAACCCTCGACGGAGCCGGGAGCGGGGGTCGAGGTGTCGGAGCCGACCTGGTAGCTCTCCCACTCGCCGCCCGCGGGAGCGGACCAGTAGGACCAGTACGAGCCGGTGAAGGTCGCCGGGCAGGGGTCGGGCGTCGCGTCGATCGCGCAGATCAGCCCGGAGGCGTCCCTGGTGTCGACGAACCCCGCCTGCTGGAGGGCGTCGGTCCCGGTCGTGGGCGCGGTGGCGCAGCCGGTCTCGACGGCGCCGCCGACGTCGGTGAAGTCGACGACGACGGTGACGCCGCTCGGATCGGTGCAGGCGCCGTTCCCGGCGGCGGTGGCCGGGGCAGCGAGCCCCGAGAGGGTCACGACGGTCGCGAGGGCGACGGTGAGGGTGCGAGTGCGGGGCAGGTGCACGATGTCTCTTTCTTGTGGTCCGCGACGGACCCGTGCCCCACCCGAGCGCCGGAGATCGGCGGGTCGGGAAGCGACCCGGGCTCCGCCCCGTTGACCTCGACGGTGGGAGCCGCTCGTCCTGCCCAGGCGCTCCGGCTCGTCGGACGGTGTCCGACCCACGGTTGCGGGACAGCGCCGGATTCTGACCGGCTTCCCCTGGACCTGCAGGACGTTGCCACGTTGTGGCGCCCCCACCGTAGCGTGTCGCCGACCGGGCGGCGTCGCCGTCCACGGCGGCCGGCGCATGACGGGCACCCACCGGGACCTGACGCCGATCCCGTGGCAGGCTGACCGACACCGACGCCGCCGCACGGGTGGGCCGGGACCAGGAGGGTCATGTGAAGGTCTACACCAGGACCGGTGACGACGGGACGACGGGCCGCTTCCTCGGCGGCCGGGTGTCGAAGGCCGACCCGCTCGTCGAGGCGAGCGGCGACGTCGACGAGGCGATCTCCGTCCTTGCGGTCGTCAGGGCCTCCTGCACCGACGCCGAGCTCGCCCGGGTCGTCTTCGAGCGTCAGCGCGAGCTGTTCGTCGTCGGCGCCGACCTCGCGGCCAACCCCGCTCATCGCGACCGACTAGTCGAGGAGGTCTCCGAGGTGACGGTGACGATGATCGGCCGCCTGGAGGAGCTCATCGACCGGCTCGTCGCCGAGCGCCCGCTGCGGCCGGTGTTCATCGTCCCCGGCTCCGACCCGACCTCGGCCGGCCTCGACCTGGCGCGGACCGTCGTGCGGCGGGCCGAGCGTCATGCCGTCGGCGCTGCGCAGTCGGGGGAGCAGGTGAGCGAGGTCGCGCTGCGGTACCTCAACAGGCTCTCGGACCTGCTGTTCGTCCTCGCGCGCCACGCCGGGGACGGGGACGAGCCGGCGAGCCACGACTGACGCGGATCGCCCGATAAGGTCGGCGCTGGCAGCGCGACGAAGGAGGCGGCATGGCGTTCGAGTCCGATCCCTGCGCCGTCCATGCCGCCACCGGTGAGCTCCTCGCGCGCGGCTTCGTCCGCGAGCACGCCGAGGGGCACCTCGTCATGGCGGCGCAGTCCTTCACGGGCGCCTGGCTCGACGCCGGCGACCGCGCCGTGCTCGAGGTCCTCAGCGCCGACCGCGGTGTGCTGTCCTTCGACGCTGTCGTGGAGACGAGCGAGCTCGGCCGGATCGTGTTCCGGTCGCTCGCCCTGCGTGAGGCCGTCCAGCACCGTGCGTCGCTGCGGGTGCGCACCGACATGGTGCTGCAGATCTCGTCGCTCGTCGTCGACGGCCAGGAGCAGGTCCTGGAGCCGGCATGGCCCGCCCATGTCGACGACATCTCCGCGGACGGGGTGCGCTTCCGGACGGCGTCGAGAGCTCGAGGTCGGCCACCGGGTCGGCACCACCGTGGCGCTGGCCGACCGGCGCATCGACGTCGTGCTCGAGGTCGTCCGGCGCGTCGAGGTGCGCGGTGGGGTCGCCTACGGCTGCCGCATCCTCGGGGTCACGGAGCGCGACCGGGACGCGCTCTTCCGCTTCGTCCTCGACCGTCAGCGCCGCACGCTCGCCCAGCGCGCCGAGCGGCTCTGACCGAACGGCCGGGCGCGAGCGAACCGCTCAGTCCTGCGTGCGCTCCCTGCGCGGAGCCTTGAAGCCCTCCGCGCCGCGATGAGCCGTCCGGGGACCGGCATGCTGCGTCCCGGGATGGGCCGTGGCCCGCGCCGCCGAGTGGCCGCGCGGTCCCGCGTCGACGGCGATGCGCAGCGGTCGCCCGCCGACCTTGGCCCCGCCGATCCGCCGGAAGGCCTCGGGGCTCAGCTCGGCCGAGATCTCGACGAGGCTGAACGTCGCGAAGATGTCGATCCTGCCGAGATCCTTGCCGCGCAGCCCGCCCTCTCCGGTGATGGCGCCGACGATCGACTCCGGGCGGGCACCATGGGTGCTCCCGACAGCGACGCGGTAGCGGGTGCCCGTGACGGGGCGCCGGGCCGCCGTGCGAGCGCGCTCCTCCGAGGTGAACGAGACGCGCCCGTCCGCGCCGGCGTCGGCCCCTCTGCTCATCTGGATCGGCGTCGGCTCGATGACCTCCTCGGTCCGCGAGCCCGGGCCGTCGTCGCCGACCGACATCGCGGCGAGCGCTGAGGCCAGGTCCAGGAGGTCGGCGCCCTGGGCGACCGCCTCGCTGACTGCCGTGCGGTACATCTCGAGCCGGCCCGCCGTGACCCGGCCGGGGACCCGGGCGAGCAGACCCTTGACCCGGTGCGCCGACACGTCGGCGGGGGAGGGGATCGGGGTCTCCTCCAGGCGCTGACGGATCGCCTTCTCGATGGCCCGGAGCCTGCCCTGCTCGTTCGGGGTCACGAAGGTCATCGCGATGCCCGTGCGCCCGGCGCGGCCGGTCCGGCCGATGCGGTGGACATAGGCGTCGGGCTCGGTCGGGACGTCGAAGTTCACGACGAGCCCGATCCGGTCGACGTCCAGCCCACGGGCCGCGACGTCGGTGGCGACGAGGACGTCGAGCGTCCCCTCGCGCAGCCGCTCGACGATGCGCTCACGGTCCTTCTGGGCCACGTCACCCGAGATGGTCGCCGCCGGGATGCCGCGCGCGACGAGGGCCGAGCCGACCTCCTCGGCCGAGCTCCGCGTCCGGGTGAAGACGATCGTCGCGTCCGCGTCGGTGGTCGCCAGGAGTCGCGACAGCGCGCCGACCTTGTGACGGAAGGGGACGACGGCGAAGGTCTGGCGCACGCTCGCCACGGTCGAGGCAGGCCTCGAGACCTGGATCCGGACCGGGTTGCGCAGGTGCGTCGAGGCGACGCGGGCGATCCCCGGGGGCATGGTCGCGGAGAAGAGCGCGACCTGACGGCCGGGCGGCGTGGACGTCATGATCGTCTCGACGTCCTCCGCGAAGCCCATCCGCAGCATCTCGTCGGCCTCGTCCAGGACGAGGAGCCGCAGCTGGGAGAGCTCGAGGGAGCCGCGCGAGAGGTGGTCGATGACCCGGCCGGGGGTCCCGACGACGATCTGGGCGCCGTCCTGGATGGCACGGCGCTGGGGGAGGAAGGGCGCTCCGCCGTACACCGCGACGACGCGCACGGGCACGCCCTTCGCGTAGCCGGTGATCGCGTCCGCCACCTGGAGCGCGAGCTCCCGGGTCGGCACCATGACGATGCCCTGGACGCCACGGACGTCAGGGCTGACAGCGGCGAGCAGCGGCAGGCCGAAGGCCGCCGTCTTGCCCGTGCCGGTCTGCGCCACGCCGAGCAGGTCGCGCCCGGACAGCAGGGCGGGGATCGCCTGGGCCTGGATCGGCGTCGGCCGGACGTAGCCCAGGTCGAGCACGGCGTCGACGAGCGCCTTCGGGAGGCCGAGGTCGACCAGGTCGAGCTGTGCGGAGTCCTCACCGTCGCGCTGGGCGTGGTCTGAGGTGGTGCGGGACGCGTCCGTGTGGTCGCCGTCGGAGGCCATGAAGTCCTGTCGGTCGGGGAGGGCGCTGCGGCGCCGGTCGTACGCGAGGCGCTCGACCCACCCAGTCTACCGGCTGCCGCGCCCGGCAGACGATTGACCCCCGCCGCACCGCGACCGTACCGTGCAGTAACTTCCGGTGAACGTCAGGAGAAGTCAGATGGCACGGTTCCCCGTCGTCTCGCGTCCGGAGGCAACCGGCACGGCCGCCGACGTCCTCGTCCTGACCCCGTCCGACGAGCTCCGCGACGACGGCTCCCGGCCGGACGCCGAGACCGCGCCGGGTGTCCTGGTCACGGGGATCGGCCCATGGCACCCCACGGTCCTGCGGCTCGCCGCCTCCGCGGGGATCCGCGTCACGACGGTCGCGCCGAGGCCCGGTCCGTTGCACCCCGACCGGGTCGGTCTGGCGGGCGGCGTCGCGCAGGACCTCCTCGCCCGCGTCGTCGAGCCCTCGGGGACCGCCGGCGCCGTGCTCGAGCTGGACGGCGCCTCGCCGCTCCTGCGCACCGGTGACGGGAGTGTCGTCGCGGCCGTCGGGACGGATCCCGAGGGTCGCCGGGTCGCGGTCGTCGCGGCCGAGCTCGCCGAGCCGGCCGAGCTCGAGCGCAACCTCGTCGCCTGGCTCGCGCCGCCGGTGGCCGAGACCGACGGCCGGCGCGATGCCGATCCGCTCCTGGACGACCCCGCCTGGCTCGCGCTCGTCGCGGCCATCGAGGAGCTCCAGCCGCTGCAGGCGAAGGACGGCTCGGTCGAGCCGCAGCACAGCGCAGCGGCAGCCGCGATCGTCAGGCGGGTCGCCGAGGCCGTCAGCCGGCTCGCTCCGCAGTTCCCGCATGACGCGGCCTACCTCGACGCTCTCCTGGTCGACCTCGAGCGGTGGGCTGCCGAGGGCGTCGGAGTGCCCGACTTCCTCGACTCGCTCGTCGCCTTCACCCCCGCGGGGCATCGGGTGGACGGACGGCGCCACCTCGTCGTCTTCCCGATGGTCACCCAGAACGGCAGCCCCGACCGGCACCTCGAGGCCGTGCTCGTCGAGGTCCTCTGGCCGGACTTCGTGCGGGAGCTGGAGGCCGGCGCCTACTCGAACCGCCTCTTCGTCCCGATCCGGTTCCTCGCCTTCACCTCGGGCTACGACACGAACTCCGCCGTGCTGTTCCCCGAGACCGTGGCGATGCGGTCGATCCCGACCTTCACCTGGGGGGCGATCTTCGCCGACCGCGAGGCCGCGCGCTTCCGCCGGGTCGTCCGTGCGGCGGCGGACACCACCGGGCTCGCTCTCCCGCCCGATGCCGCTCGCCTGCTGGCCGACCAGGCACTGGCCGAGGAGACCTTCGTCCTGTGGGACCTCATCCACGACCGGACGCACATGCGCGGCGACCTTCCCTTCGACCCGTTCATGATCAAGCAGCGCATGCCGTACTTCCTGTACTCGCTCGAGGAGCTCCGCTGCGACCTCACGGCCTTCCGCGAGGCCGTCGTCCTCGAGGCGGCGGGTGAGCCGCACGGCCGGCTCGTGCAGTACGCCGTGCTGTTCGACCGGATCTTCCGGTTCCCGCTCAGCGGGAGCCGGGTGCGCAACTACGACGGCCTCGGCGGCCAGCTGCTCTTCGCCTGGCTGCACCAGAAGGGCGTCCTGCACTGGACGGACAACCGGCTCCTCATCGACTGGGAGGGCGTGCCCGCCGCCGTGCTGGCCCTGGGCGAGCAGGTCGAGGACCTCTACTTCCGTTCGATCGACCGGCCGAAGATCGCGCACTGGCTCGCGGCCTACGAGCTCGTCTCGAGCGTGCTGACCCCGCATCCCGCGTCGACCTGGGCACAAGGGCCCCAGGCGCTGCCGCTGACCGGCCCGCTCAAGGGGCTCACCGACGCCGTGCTGCCGGACGAGTTCCCGCTGTCGATGTTCTACGAGGCCCTCGAGCGCCGGATCGCCGACGTCGTCGCCTCGACGAGCGGGATCACGGGGTGACGCGAGGCGATGAGGCTCGCGTCGCGGTGAGAGGATCGACCACGTGAGACTGCACGAGACCTCGAGCCGCGGATTCGCCTCCGACAACTACGCAGGGGTGCACCCCGAGGTGCTGGCCGCGCTGGCCGACGCCAACGGCGGCCACCAGATCTCCTACGGCGAGGACGTGTACACGGCCCGCCTCGGTGAGGTGATGGCCGAGCACTTCGGCCGGCCCGTGGAGGTCTACCCGGTGCTCAACGGCACCGGGGCGAACGTGCTCGCGCTGCAGTCGATGCTTCCCCGGTGGGGCGCGGCCGTCTGCGCGGCGACCGCCCATGTGCACTGCGACGAGGGCGGTGCGCCCGAGAAGGTGGGCGGGGTCAAGCTGCTGCCCGTCCCGACCCCGGACGGCAGGCTCACCCCGGAGCTGATCGACGCCGAGGCCTGGGGCTGGGGCGACGAGCACCGCGCCCAGCCGCTCGTGGTGACGATCACCCAGAGCACCGAGCTGGGGACCTGCTACACCCCGGAGCAGATCGCCGCCGTCGTGGAGCACGCGCATGGCCTCGGCATGAGGGTGCACCTCGACGGTGCCCGGATCGCGAACGCCGCGGCGAGCCTCGGGCTGCCGATCCGCGCCTTCACCTCGGACGTGGGCGTCGACGTCGTCTCCTTCGGCGGGACGAAGAACGGCGCCCTCGCCGCCGAGGCCGTCGTCGTGCTCGACCCGGCCGCGTCCGAGGGACTGACCTTCCTGCGCAAGACGGACATGCAGCTCGCCTCGAAGATGCGCTTCGTCTCGGCGCAGCTGCTCGCCCTGCTCGACGGCGACCTGTGGCTCCGTTCGGCCGGCCACGCCAACGCGATGGCCCGCCGCCTGCGGGACGCCGTCGTCGACCTGCCCGGCGTGACGATCGCCCGGCCGGTCGAGGCCAATGCCGTCTTCGCGATCCTGCCCGACGGCGTCGCGGACCAGCTGCGCGAGGTCTTCCGCTTCTACGACTGGGACCGCGCGACGCGCGAGGTGCGCTGGATGTGCGCCTTCGACACGACTCCCGAGGACGTCGACGCCTTCGCCTCAGCCCTGGCCCGGCTCGTCTCCGTCGCTCCCGTCACGGCGTAGGACCCTCGGAGGTCACGCGCGTCTGGCGGGGAGCAGCCCCGCGTCCACGAGTCTCAAGGTCAGCTCGTGCCCGTCGCCGCCGTGCACCACGAGCGGGCCGGCGGCCCCCGTGCCCTGGGCGAGAGGCTGGGGCAGTCCGTGCGAGAGGAGCTGCTCCGCCGGGCTCAGCCGCCGGATCGCCACGACGGCCACCCGTCCGGGGTGCTCGGCGACCGCCTCGGCGTAGCGCTGCGGGTCGTGCTGGCCGTCGTCGCCGATCAGCGCCCAGGTGCAGCTGGGGGAGCTCGGACATCAGGCGGCGAAGGCTCTGACGCTTGTGGGTCTGACCGGTGCTGAACCAGCCCTGGCTCCGCGGGCGCCAGTCGCTGAGCAGCAGCGGACCCGGCGGGAAACCGTGGTGCCGGAGGAACCGCCGCAGGGCGGGCGCCACGTCCCAGGCCCCCGTCGAGAGGTAGAAGACCGGCCCGTCCGGGTAGGTGGCCGTCCAGCGCTGGTACAGCTCGGCCATCCCCGGCACCGCGCGCCTGGCGTTCTCGTGCAGCACGAGCGCGTTCCACGCGGCCAGCAGGGGACGGGGCAAGGAGGTGACCATCACGGTGTCGTCGACGTCGCTGAGCAGGGCCATCGACGGCTCCGGCCCCACGACGAGCACGCGTGCCACCACCGAGGCGCCGTCGATGCTCAGGGCCGCGTGCTGCCAGCCCGGTGCGAGCGGGGCCGCGAGCCGGACGTCGAGGTACCCGCGGTCGTCCGCCTCGACCCGGTGCTCCGAGCCCCGATCCGCACGTCGACCAGCGCCCCCGGCAGCGGCACGACGAGGAAGGACCGCCAGCCGCGGACCGCCCGCGGCGCGCTCACCTCCGGACCGGAGGAGGCCCGCTCGGCGGGGACGAGGACGGCGCGCGCCAGCACGCGCACCCAGCCGTCGGTGCCGTAGCCGGTGAAGGGCTCGACGCTCGCGACCCAGCCGCGTCGTCGAAGGCGTCGCGCGATCCTGGCGGTGAGTCGTTCCTCGAGCCGAGCCGCCCAGTGCGGCGCTGGAGCCGGAGCGCTCACAGGACGAGCTCTGCCATCGTGCGCAGGGCCGTGCGATCGCCCTGGACGAGCAGGGAGGTGACCGAGGTCTCGCGCCAGGCGTCCAGGCGGTCGCGGATCGCCTCGACGGGCCCGACGAGGGCGATGTCCTGGACGAGGGCGGTCGGCACGGCCGCTGCGGCACGCCCGCGGTCGCCCTCGGACCACAGCCGAGCGACCTCGGAGCACTCCTGCACCCAGCCCAGGCGTTCGATGGCCGAGCGGTGGAAGTTCGCCGTCGGCGCGCCCATCCCGCCGAGGTAGAGCGCCACGAAGGGGCGGACCCGGTCCGCGGCCCGCTCGACGTCCTCGTCGACGACGACGGGCACCGTGGGGCTCACCTCGAAGTCGCTCGCCGGTCTGAGCCGGGCGTCCCGTGCGGCGAAGCCCTCGCCGAGCAGCAGACGGTGCTCGGCGTCCAGTCGCGGGGAGAAGAACAGCGGGAGCCAGCCGTCGGCGATCTCGGCGGCGAGCGCGACGTTCTTCGGCCCCTCGGCCGCGAGGTGGATCGGCAGGTCGGGGCGCAGCGGGTGCACCGTCGACCTCAGCGGCCGGCCCAGCCCCGTCCCTGGGGCGCCGGAAGCGGGAGCGGGTAGGCGGGCCCGTCCGACGCGACCGGGCTCTGCCTGCGCAGGACCTGCCGCACGATGTCGACGTACTCCCGGCTGCGCGCCAGGGGCCGGGGGTAGGGCTGCCCGTACCAGCCCTCCACGACCTGCGGCCCCGAGACACCCATGCCGAGCGTCACGCGACCACCGGAGAGGTGGTCGAGGGTGAGCGCGGCCATGGCGGTCGCCGTCGGCGCACGGGCCGAGATCTGCGCGATCGCCGTCCCGAGCCGGATCCGCTCGGTCCTGCTTCCCCACCACGCCAGCGGGGTGAGCGCGTCGGAGCCGTAGGCCTCGGCCGTCCAGACGGAGTCGTAGCCGAGGGCCTCGACCTCGAGGATCGTCTCGAGCGCCTCGGCCGGCGGCGCGGCACCCCAGTACGCCGAGATGGAGTCCGAGCTTCATGCGACCGCCTCCTTGACGCGTCTGCGACGCCACCACCGTGCGGTGACCCAGGCGACCACCCCGAGGACCACGAGGACGAGCACCGGCATGAGCACGGCCGCCAGGCTGAGGACAAGGCTCGTGACGTCCTCGACGGTGCTCACGACGGGCGCGCCCAGCCCACCGGTGGTCATGTTGACCAGCGGCCTGGCGAGAGCCTTGAGCAGGTGCGTCCCGAGCGCGAGCAGGACGCCCAGCGCGATCGGCACCCATGCGTTCCCGGAGAAGAACGACTCGGGGTCGGTGACCGTCGCCGTCGCCGAGGAGGTCCCCGCCCCGAAGACGATCCCGCCGGCGGTCGGCCGCACGAGGGTCTGCACGACGTCGTTCGCGTGGTCGAATCCCGGGACCTTGTCCGCGACCACCTCCAGAGCCAGCAGCAGGGCGAGCAGGGCGAGGACCCAGGGGCTGGACAGCCAGGCCCACGCGTCCGGGAGGTCGACGAGCCCGGTCCACCGGTCCAGGGCGCCGAGCACGAGGAGGGGCAGGGCGGCGTTCAGGCCCGCGGCGGTGGCGAGTCCCGTGCCGGTCAGCAGCTCGAGCATGCGGCCAGCATTCCACCTGCCCGTAGCCTGGGCTCGTGCCACGCCTCCGCAGACGTCTGCGCGTCGACCCGCTCCACGGCGCCGAGCTGCGCGCCGGCTTCGCCGCGATCCGCCAGGAGCACGACGTCCCGCAGGAGTTCCCGGCGCAGGCCCGTGCCGAGGCCGAGCGGAGCGCGGCCCAGTCACCGGGAGGGGCCCGCCGGGACCTCCTCGACCTCCCGTTCGTCACGCTTGACCCACCGGGGTCGACGGACCTCGACCAGGCGATGCACCTGTCTCGGCGAGGGTCCGGCTTCCTCGTCCGCTACGCCATCGCCGACGTCCCTGCCTTCGTCACGCCCGGCGGTGCGCTGGACCGGGCGACCCATGAGCGGGCGACGACGATCTACTGCCCCGACACGCGCGTGCCGCTGCACCCCGTCGTGCTCTCCGAGGACGCAGCGTCGCTGCTCGAGGGGGCGACGCGACCGGCCGTCGTCTGGACGATCGCCCTCGACGCGGACGGCGCCGTCGAGGACGTCGAGGTCGAACGGGCCACCGTGCGCAGCAGGGCGCGTCTCGACTACCCGGGCACGCAGCGCGCGCTCGACTCCGGGCAGGCCGACGAGGTGGTCCGCCTGCTCGCCGAGATCGGCACGCTGCGCTCGGTCCTCGAGGAGTCGCGGGGCGGGCTCTCGCTCGCAAGGGCGGAGCAGGAGGTCGTGCCCGTCGACGAGCACTGGGACCTGGCCTTCCGCTCGCCGCTCGCCGTCGAGGAGCACAACGCGCAGATCTCCCTGCTCACCGGGATGGCGGCCGCCCGGCTGATGATCGATGCCGGCGTCGGGATCCTCCGCACGATGCCCGCAGCCGGCCAGGACGACCTCGCCAGGCTGCGGCTGCGCGCGCTGGCGCTCGGGGTCGACTGGCCGCAGGGCATGCCTTACGGCGCCGTCCTGCGCGGCCTGGACAGGTCCCGTCCCGCCACGGCCGCGTTCCTCGCCGCCGCCACGGCGCTCTTCCGCGGCGCGGCGTGGACGAGCTTCGATGGCGAGCCGCCCGCCGACCCGGTGCACGGCGCGGTCGGCGCCCCCTACGCCCATGTCACGGCGCCGCTGCGGCGACTCGTCGACCGCTACGGGCTCGAGATCGCCCTCGCGGCGCATGCCGGCCGCGAGGTGCCGCAGTGGGTCCTCGGCGCCCTGCCGACGATCGGGTGAGGAGATGGCGCGGGGCGCCGCGCGCGCCTCGTCCGTCGACCGTGCGTGCACGGACCTCGTCGAGGCGACCGTCCTGTCCTCGCACGTGGGGGAGGAGTTCGACGGCGTCGCCCTCGACGACCGCACCGTGCAGGTCGCCGACCCGGCCGTCGTCGGCCGGATGACCGAGGGCGAGGGCCTCGCGGGCACTCGCGTCCGTGTGCGCCTGGTGGAGGCCGACCCGCTCGCCAGGCGGGTGCGCTTCGTCCCCGTCGACGCGCGCTGAGCAGCACCCGGGCGAAGGCCTCCGCCGCCACCGTAGGATCGTGCCGTCGGTGGTCACGGGGGAGGAGCGTCAAGGGTGGTGGATGTCCGGGACGACCCCAGCCGGGTCCTCACCCTCCCCAACGTGATCAGCCTCATCCGGCTGCTGCTCGTCCCCGTCTTCGCCGTGCTCGCCTGGCAGGGCGAGGACCTCGCCGCGCTGTACGTGCTGGCCGTCTCGGGAGCCTCGGACTGGCTCGACGGGGTCCTGGCGCGCGGCCTGCACCAGCAGAGCCGCCTCGGCGAGCTGCTCGACCCCGCAGCCGACCGTCTCTTCATCCTCGTGACGCTCCTGGTCCTCGCCGCGCGGAGCGACATCCCCTGGTGGCTCGTGGCCGCGATCGTCGGTCGGGACGTCGTGCTCGCGCTGCTGCTCTGGGTCCTGCTGCGCACCGACGTCGGCCCCCTTCCGGTGCACTTCGTCGGGAAGGCCGCCACCTTCGCGCTGCTGTACGCGTTCCCGCTCCTCCTGCTGGCCCAGTGGTCCGGCGCCGTCGGATACCGTCGCCGGGGTGCTCGGCTGGGCCTTCGCCTGGTGGGGGATCGGCCTGTACTGGCTCGCCGCGCTCATCTACCTGCGACAGGCGCTGCGCGTCCTTCGTGACCCCTCGCTGCTGAGCCCGGCGGACGACGAGCCGACCGGACCCGCATGAGCTCCACGCCCGGACGGTCGGAGCGCGGACCCGAGGAGAACCAGGGACGACGGCACCCCGCGGGGCGGCCGGTTCCCGCCGTTCCCCGCAGGCCGGACGCCTCGATGGCGCTGCTCAACGACCTCATGGACCGCCCGACCGACCCGGAGTACGCCGCAGCGGCGGGGCGCCCCCGAGCGCCGCAGACGGCACCTCAGCGGATGACGCGTGCCGGTCTCGAGCTCATCGTCGCCTTCGTGCTCGGTCTGGTCGTGACGGGCGCCATCGTGAACCTCCGCGGGCCGCAGTCGGCGGTCCAGTCCTCCGTCGCGCTGCTCACCGAGCAGGTCACCGAGCGCACCGCGCGGGCCGAGACGCTCGCCAAGGAGAACGCCGGCCTGAACGCCGACATCGCCACGCTCCAGAGCGACGCCCTCGCGGAGAAGGACCCAGCACTCCTCGCCGACCTCAACCTCTCCGAGCTCGTCTCGGGCGCGGTCGGGGTCGACGGTCCAGGGCTCGTCGTCGAGCTCTCCGACGCGCCCCCCGACGCGAACGGCCAGGTGGACCCGGCCGACCGGGTCCAGGACATCGACGTCCAGGTCGTCGTGAACGGCCTGTGGGCGGCGGGCGCCGAGGCGATCGCCGTCAACGGCCAGCGACTGACCTCGCTCAGCGCGATCCGGACCGCCGGCATCGCGATCCTCGTCGATCTCGTCCCGCTGTCCACCCCGTACCGGATCGAGGCCGTCGGCGACGTCCGGGCCATGCAGACGGCCTTCGCGCGGTCGACGGCCGCGAGCCACCTCACGGTGCTGTCCTCGACCTACGACATCGGCGTCTCGACGCGCGCCGCCGAGGAGCTCTCGCTCGCCGGGGCGGGCCGTCCGCGCCTGCTGTACGCCCGTGCGCCGGAGAATGTGGCATCGTCGCCCTCGACCGGGACGGAAGGGACGCCATGATCGCTGTGATCGGCCTGCTGCTGGGCGCACTCGCGGGGGTGTTCCTCGAACCGACGGTGCCGCTGTTCCTGCAGCCCTACCTGCCGATCGCTGTCGTGGCCGCCCTCGACGCGCTGTTCGGCGGTCTGCGCGCGATGCTCGACCGCACCTTCGACGACCGCGTCTTCCTCGTCTCGTTCCTCTCCAACGTCGTCGTCGCCGCCCTGATCGTCTTCCTCGGGGACCAGCTCGGGGTCGGCAGCCAGCTGTCCACGGCCGTCGTCGTCGTCCTGGGGATCCGGATCTTCTCGAACGCGGCTGCCATCCGCAGGCACCTGCTCAAGGCCTGAGCGATGAGCGACACGCAGCCGGACGCCGAGCCGACGGGGCCGACCCAGACGACAGCCCCAACTGCCTCGCCGTGGCGGACCCTGAGACGGGCCCTTGCGCCACGAGCGACCAAGGCCCAGCTGCTCGCCGCCCTGCTGACCGCCCTGCTCGGCTTCGCGCTCGTCGTCCAGGTGCAGCAGAACCGCTCGACGGACCTGTCGGGGCTCAGCCAGCAGGAGCTGGTCCGCATCCTCGACGAGGTCACGCAGCGCACCGACGACCTCGAGCAGCAGGCGGTCGACCTCCGGGCCCAGCGTGCGGAGCTCGTCACGGGCACCGACACCGAGCGCGCCGCCCAGGAGGCCGCCGCGGCCCGCGCGGAGGTCCAGGGGATCCTGGCCGGTCGCCTCCCGGCCGAGGGTCCCGGGGTGGTCATCACGCTGCGCGAGAACGGCACCCGGCTCTCGGCCACCCAGCTCGTCGACGTCCTGGAGAGCCTGCGCAACGCCGGGGCGGAGGCGATCCAGCTCGGTGACCGCCGGCTCACGGCCTCGAGCTACATCATCGACACCGAGACGGGCGTCGAGGTCGACGGCCACCTCCTGGAGGCCCCGTACCGCTGGCTCGCGATCGGCGACCCCGACACGCTCAAGCCGGCGCTCGAGATGCCCGGCGGCGCGATGGCCGCCATCCGCAACGAGGGCGCGACGACGGACGTCCGCAGCCAGGACACGATCACCGTCGACGCGATCCGCTCGGTCGCGACGCCCCGGTTCGCCACCCCCGTCCCCTCGCCCACGAGCGGCTGAGTGCCCACCGGTGCGGCAGGCCGTGACCCCCTATCCACCCGTACGGCCGCATCCGCGACGCCGGGGACTGACGGGACACCCGGCGGCGCATAGGCTGTGCTCCTGCAGGATCGACGATCACGAGGAGGGACGATGGGCGAGCACGAGGCCCCAGACCCGCAGCGATGGGCTGCCGGGGAGACCACCATCAGCTTCGGCGACGCGGTCGCCGACTCCGAGGTGGTCGTCGCCCTCTCACCCGAGCAGCACGCCGCCGTCGCCGCGCTCCCCGCGACCTCGGCGCTGCTCCTCATGCAGCGCGGGCCCTCGTCCGGCGCGCGCTTCCTCCTCGACGCCGACCGCACGACGGCCGGCCGCAGCCCTGACGCCGACATCTTCCTCGACGACGTGACCGTCTCGCGCAAGCATGTGGAGTTCGTCCGTGACGGTGGCGGCTTCGTCGTCCGGGACGTCGGCTCGCTCAACGGCACCTACGTCAATCGCACACGCATCGAGCAGGCCACCCTGCGGCCGGGCGACGAGGTCCAGATCGGCAAGTTCCGGATGACCTTCCACCCGAGCCCCTCGCGTGCGGTAGGTACCGCCGAAGCCGACCGGTGACCCGAGGTCACTCGGCGGACCGCCTCGCTCCCCGGACGACGCAGGCGAGTGATCCTGCCGCCGCGCCGAGGCCGCGTGCCGTCGAGCCGTGGCCCCAGGGCGTCTCACGTGCGCCGTCGATGCGGATCTCCGACGTCCTGGCGAGCCTCAGCGCCGACTTCCCCGCACTGACCCCGTCCAAGCTGCGGTTCCTCGAGGAGCAGGGCCTCGTCGTCCCTGGCCGCAGCGCAGGCGGCTACCGCCAGTACAGCCTCGCCGACCTGGAGCGCGTGCGGTACGTCCTTCGCGAGCAGCGGGACAAGTACCTCCCGCTGCGCGTCATCGGGGAGCAGCTCGTCGCGCTCGACCGCGGAGAGGTGCTCGAGCCGCTCCAGCCGCGTCTGGCGACGAGCGACGGAGAGCCCTCCGGTCCGCTGCGCCCGGCACGACACACCGCCGCGAGCCTCGCGCATGCCGCGGGCGCCGATGTCGGCCTGGTCACCGGTCTCATCGAGGCCGGCGTGATCACCGCTCCGGCCTCCGGACGGCTCGACCCCTGGGCCGTCGAGATCGTTCGCGCGGCCGGCTCGCTCGCCGAGCACGGGATCGAACCACGGCACCTGCGCGCCTTCCGGGCCGCGGCCGATCGGCAGCTCGACGTGGTCGAGCAGATCGTCGCCCCGGTCAGGGCGCAGCGCGCCGTCGCCTCGCAGGCGCATGCGGCGACGCTCGCCGCAGAGGTCGGCGAGCTGTGCGCACGTCTGCACACAGCGCTGCTGCGGGCCGGGGTCGCCGACCTCGCACCCTGATCGGCCGAGTGAGGGGCGAAGCCGCTCCCGGGGTCGTAGCGTGGGGGGATGGACACCTCCCTCGTCGAGCTCGACGTCCTCGGTGTCCGCCGCCAGGGCACCGAGAACGAGGTCGTCGTGCTGCTCCTCGACCTCACCGGCCGACGACTGCTTCCCATCGTCGTCGGCCCGAGCGAGGGCTCGGCGATCGCGGTCGGTCATGCCGGGATCAAGGCTCCGCGCCCGATGACGCACCCATC
>CAVZPH010000004.1:0-119928 GCA_963777075.1 uncultured Actinomycetota bacterium
GGACCGCCTCGGTCGTCTCGAGCCCGTTCGTCTCCGGCACCGGGGACAGCTTCAGCGGGATCTACTCGGGCCTGACGGGCCTCACCCCGGTGCAGATCGCCGGCAACGCCCTCCAGGCGGCGCAGGTCTCGGTCACGAACCGGGCCCCGGCCACGGACGGTCTCGACATCCCGAAGTCGATCGCCGGCTACGCGGCCCACAAGCCGCTCGGCACCGTCGACATCCTCGGCACCTTCGGGATCGCCCAGGTCCCGTCGTCGGTGACGCCGGGTCTCTACACCTCGACGGTGACCTTCACCGCGCTGTGAGGTCGTGACCGGCCGCGCGTGACGCGGTCGGAGAGGGGCGGGGCGCCATGCGCTCCGCCCCTCGTCGTCCGGTGACGACGTCGACCGGGCCGGCGCGGCCCTTTCACCGAGTGTTCGTCCGCCGTTCGTTGCCCGGCTCGCGTGGAGCGATGAGGCTGACGGCGGCCCGTCCCGATCCCCCAGGAGCTCATCCGATGTCTGTCACCGTGCGCCGGGCCACAGCCAGATGTCCCCTGCGCCGCTGCCCTCGTCGCCTCCTCCCTGCTGGGCGGTGCGGCGCTCGCGGCTCCCGCACCGAGCCCGAGCGCGACGGCTGGCCCGGCGAGCGACGGCGGCGAGCAGTCGTCGTCGGGCGAGCTCGTCTCGTTCGGCATCGCCCCGCGGGGGCGGAGCGTCCCGACGAGCGCCCGTACGTCAGCGTCTCGGCGGCACCAGGGACGGTCGTGTACGACCACGTGGCCGTCCTCAACCAGGCAGCGAGCCCCGTGGCGCTGTCGGTGTACAGCGCGGACGTCGTCCAGGCCGACGGCGGCGGCCTCGCGGCGCGCGGCCGGACGGACACCGACAGCGATGCGGGGGCGTGGATCCACGTCGACGCTCCCGGGAGCGTCGAGGTGCCTCCAGACCGCGGAGACCGGCTACGGCTTCGTGATCGTCCCGTTCTCGGTCACGATCCCGGCCGATGCGGAACCGGGGGACCACCTCGGCGGTGTCATCGCCTCGCTCTCGACCCTCGGCCAGGGGGATGAGAACAGCCCGAGCATCAACCTCGAGCAGCGCGTCGCGGCTCGTGTCTACATCACGGTCGCCGGGGACCTGGTTCCCGGCCTGCAGGTCGACACGGTCTCGGCCGTACGGAGCGGGACCGACCTGCTCGGGCGCGGGAGCGTCCGGGTGACGTACACCCTGCGCAACTCGGGCAACCAGCGGATCGCCGTCCAGGTGGGCGCACGCGTCGCCGGGCCGTTCGGCCTGGCCCCTCGGACCGCGGCGGCTGCCGCGGTGGACGAGCTCCTCCCCGGCGGCGTGGTCGAGCAGTCCGTCGAGGTCCCCGACGCCTGGCCGCTCCTGCGCGACTCCGTCACTGTGACGGCGAGGGCCTCCGCTGCCCCGACACGGGTTCGACCCGGGGCTCCAGCCCGTCGTGGCGCGCACGCGGGATATTGGGCCGTCCCGTGGGTCCTCCTCGGACTTCTCCTGCTCCTCGTCCTCATTGCCGTCCTCGGTGGCGCACGTCGTCGCCGCATGCGCCTGCGCAGGCGGACGGCACCGGCGGGATCACGGCGAGCGCACTGAGGGCCCGTCGTCCCCCCGCTACCTGCCCGGCGTCCACCGTTCACCTGCGGCCGGGATGCTCGGCCCGGGACAAATCACCCACCTCGACCGTGCCCGCAGTTCCGTGAAAGGAACCGTTGGATGATTATCTCCAGGTCAGTCGCAGCGATCACCGGTGGCGCGTTGCTCGCGAGCCTCGCGCTCGTCGTCGCCGCAGGCCCCGCCTCGGCCATCCCGCAGGGTCCGCTCCAGGACGGCACGATCTACTGGTTCAGCACCCAAGGGAGCCTGGACACCCAGGTGCCGGCGAACCAGGTCGCCTCGGGGTCGGGGACGATGCGTCCCTGGGCCACGATCACGATGAGTGCCCCGTGCCCTGCCGGCACGGGCTCGGTCGCCCCGTACCTGCGGATCCCGCAGGCCGGTGTCCCGGAGGACGACTGGACGCAGGTCGCGATCGGTGCGGCCGCGACGCTCAAGGACTCGCAGGGTCGCTTCTACATCACCGGCAACGCGGGTGCTGACCGGCTGGGCAAGTCGGAGGTCGTCGCCTACAACGCCGCCAACGGCGGCTCGGGCGACTTCCCGCTGATCGAGACCTGCCTGGACGCGACGGGCAACGCGCTGGGCTACTTCCGCACGATGGTCCACATCGCCGGTGTCGACAACACGACGTACTCCGACATCTCGTGGAACCTCATCAACCCCGCGATCTGGGGCGGCAACGGTGCGAGCCAGGCGAGCACGACGACGACGCTCTCCGGCGCCACGTCCGGCGCGGGGCTGGTCCTCACGGCGGCGGTGAGCCCGTCGGCGGCCGCAGGCACGGTCACCTTCTCCGAGGGGACGACGGTGCTCGGGACGGTCCCCGTCGCCGCAGGCTTCGCGAGCGTGACCGTGGCGTCCCCCGCTTCCAGGGAGCCCACCACTACACCGCGAGCTTCGCGCCCACCGACGCGACGGCCTACGCCGGCTCCTCCGGAAGCTACGACGCGATGATCGGGGTCACGTCGAGCGGCCAGATCACGCTGAACGTCCCCGCCGCCCGTCGTCGACGGCTCCCTCACGTTCTCCGTCCCGTTCGACACTCCTGTCGCGCTCAGCGGCGCACGCACGGGCGACAACTCGCGCATCACCGCGACGGCTGCGTTCCCGGCGGTCACCGTGACCGACACGCGTCGTGACGGGCTCCTCGCCGGCTGGGAGGTCAACGCCCAGGCGTCCGACTTCACCGGCACCGCCGGCACCATCGGCGCGAAGTACCTGGGCTGGACCCCGGCCGCACCAGGTCCTCACCCCTGACGTCGCCGGTGGCCCGCTCATGGCCCAGGCGGGCCCGGTCGTGACGTCGAACCTCGACAGCGGCGCCGGCCTCGCCCTCAGCTCGCTGCTCGGCAAGAGCACGCGAACGGTCGCGGTGTCACGGTCCTGGGGGCGGCGCTCGACCTGGCGATCCCGGCGTCGAGCCCTGCGGGTTCGTACACCTCGACCGTCACGGTGACTCTCGTCTCGAACTGACCGCCTGACCGCAGTCACCCCTGTCGACCGGCCACCGGCCGTCGTCCGAGAAGCAAGGACCGGAGCACGCCATGTCCCGAACTGCCCCACGCCTGGTGCGGGCGTCCCTTCTCGCGGTGCTGGTCGCCGCCGCAGGACTCCCTGCGGCGGCGCGCCGAGGCCGACGACACGACGGTCGCGTGGTCGGTCGCCCCGGCGGAGCCTCCGGCACCGCCCGCGCAGCCACCCCGATTCGCGCTGGAGGCCGCCCCGGCGGCTCGATCACCGACCACGCGCTCATCACGAACTCCTCGACGGTCGAGCGGACCTTCGCCGTCTACGGGGCGGATGCGTTCGACACGCCGAGCGGCGGCTCGACCTGGCGCCGGCCGCGGCGCCCGCGACGGACGTCGACTCGTGGGTCACCGTCTCGACGCCGACGGTGACCATCCCTGCGCTGTCCACCGCGACGGTCGACCTGACGATCGCTGTCCCGGCCGACGCGACGCCCGGTGACCACCCGGGCGCCTCGTGGTGTCCCCGTGCAGTCGCAGACGACCGACGGTGGCGTGGTGGTCGACACCCGCGTCGCCGTGCGGCTGAACGTGCGGGTGTCGGGCGAGGTCGCCGCCGCCCTGACGGTCGATCGGGTGGCGGTCGACTACGGGGCCACCGCTGTTCCGTTCGGCAGGGCGCCCGCGACCGTGAGCTTCGAGGTGACGAACAGCGGGAACGTCACGGTGGTCGGCGTCCCTCGGGTGCGTGTCACCGGCCCCTTCGGCGTCTCGCTCGGCGCGGTCGACGCGGACCTCACCCATGAGGTGCTCCCCGGGCGGTCCTTCACCGTGACGACCGTGCTTCCCGCCGTGGCGGCACTCCTCGTGGACACGGCGACGGTCGACGTCGCGATGACCGCGGCACCCCGGACCGGCGACGGACCTCCCGCTCGTCTCGAGCACGGCGAGGGCGAGCTTCCTCGCCGTCCCGTGGTCCGGCCTGGCCCTGCTGGCCGCACTCGCCATCGGGATCGTCGTCGTGGTGCGCACGGTCCGGCGGCGGCGGATCGAGGGCCAGCTCGCCTGGGACGAGGCCGTCGACCGGGCCCGACGAGACGTCGTCGACGGGCGGCAGCCGCAGGGGCCCTCGGCTGCGGGCGCCGGGCGCTCGTCCGGAATCGGGCCCGCCGCTGGAGCCGCCCTCGCTCTGGGGCTCGTGCTCACCGCCGGGCTGACGCTCGCGGGTGGCGGCACGGCGTGGGCCGGCACCCCTGCGCAGCACCTCGCGACGGATGCGGGGGGCACGGACGACCCGGCGGCGAGCCTGAGGCTCGATGTGCCGGCCGCTCCTGCCCCGAAGCGTGCCGACCGCCACCGCGTCCCGTCGTCCGAGTGCGCACGGCTCGACGGGATCGGGCTCCGGCGTCGGGGTGCCGGACCCGTCGGAGGAGGAGGCCGGGCCCGGAGTCGAGGCACCGGACCCCGGGGCGGATGCTCCAGGCGGTCCGAAGGTCCACCGCCCGAATCTCGTCTGGAACGCGCAGCGTCGATCAGACCCCGTCCAGTGGCGCTCGCGGGCCTCGGTTCGACCCGCAGCCTCGCCGGCGCCGCGTACCTCGTCGTCACCTTCTTCTCGCCCGACGTGGAGGACTCGCATGACGCAGCCCGCTGAGCAGGACCCGGTGCGGGGGACGTGGCCGCCGCGGCTCACCGGTTCCGTCGAGACCGCGCCGGAGCCGGACTGGCGCGACGCCATCGTCGCCCCCGTCCCCCCTGCTCCGCAGCGGACGGCGGAGCAGGACGCGGGTGAGACGCCGCGCTCGACAGGGCTCCGGCCTCCTCGCCGAACCCCTGCGCCCGGCCCCACCCGCCGGCGTTCGCTCCGGCCGGCCTCGCCGAGCTGCACGCCGGCTCGGTCTCGGCGTGGTTCGGCGAACGCGAAGGTACTCGACCGGGTCTCGCTCACGATGCCGGCAGGGCGAGGTGACCGCGCTGATCGGACCGTCGGGCTGCGGCAAGTCGACGTTCCTGCGGATCCTGAACCGGATGCACGAGCTGGTGCCCGTCGGCGTCGCTCGCCGGCGAGGTGCTGCTCGACGGTCAGGACATCTACGGCCCGACCCGTCGGTCACGGAGGCCCGTCGCCACATCGGCATGGTGTTCCAGAAGCCCAACCCGTTCCCGGCCATGAGCATCTACGACAACGTGCTCGCCGGCCTGAAGCTCACCGGCGTGAGGCGCGAGCGCGGACGAAGGACGAACTCGTCGAGGAGTCGCCTGACCAAGGCGGGTCTCTGGAACGAGGTCGCGATCGGCTGCGCCGCCCGGTGGCGGGCTGTCCGGCGGTCAGCAGCAGCGGCTGTGCATCGCTCGTTCGCTCGCCGTCGGCCGCGGGTCCTGCTCATGGACGAGCCCTGCTCGGCCCTCGACCCGACCTCGACCCGCGCGCATCGAGGAGACCACGCCGAGCTCGCCAAGGCGTGACGATCGTCATCGTCACACACAACATGCAGCAGGCGCCGCGGGTCTCGGATCGCTGCGCCTTCTTCCTCGCCGCGCAGGGAACGCCGGGTCATCGTCGAGCACGGAGACACCGCCGTGATGTTCGACAGCACCGCGGCGATCCCCGGACCGCGGCCTACGTGGACGGACGCTTCGGCTCATCGGGTGGACCTGCCCGCCCTTCCTCAGCGACGTCAGCGGCCAGGTGGAATCGATGGCGGTCGAGTCCGGGACGCAGCCGGTCACCGACCTGCGGCCGACCTGGGGGACGTCCCGATGCTCGCCACGACTGCGCTGCTCGCCGCCGCCCTGATGACCGGGCCCGCCCAGCCGGTGACCGAACCGCAGCCCGGCACCCTCGCGACGACGACGCGCCTGCAGGTCGACCGGCTGGGCGGGGACAGCCGGATCCGGGTGTCCGTCACCGGGGGAACGGTACGAGCCGAGGGCACCGTCACGGTGCTGGACGGGGACCGGGTGCTGGCGAGGCTCCCGGTGCGTGACGGCTCGGCCGAGCTCGTCGCGAACCTGCTGGACGGATCGGCGCACGCGCTCGCTGCGGACTTCGCCCCCTCGCGGCGCTTCGGCGGCTCGCGATCGCCAGGGCTCCCGGTGACGGCCACGGCGTCGCCTCCCGCAGGGAACGTCACGGTCGAGATCGCGGCCGGCGCACTGACGCTCACCTCCGCGCGCGCCGGGACCGCCGCTGGGGCCGTCGTCACGGACACGCGTGCGGGTGACCTCGGCTTCTCGGTGCGGGTCGACGTCGACCGTCCCGCGGCCACGGACCGCCGTCGTGCGGCGGACCGCACGAGCGGCGCGAGGCTCTGTGCCGTCGAGCCCGTCCAGGTGCCCGGAAACGCGCTCGACGCGCGCGAGGTCCGCACCGCGCACGGCTGCGTCGACGCGGGACGTGGCGCCACGGTGGCCACCTACCCGGCCGGCGCCGGTACCGGGACGCTCGACCTGCGCGCACGACTGGTCGGGGCTCGCGCGGCATCCGTCCACCTGACCTGGACGGCCCTGTGACCGCTCGGTCAGGGTCTCCGCGGGCGCAGCGTGCGCCACGAGGAGCTGGCCGGCCGCACCGAGGAGCAGGGCCGCGAACAGCGCCGTCGAGGCCCGCGGGGGCACGAGGAACGCCAGGGCCACCCCGGCGAACGACGCCGCCGTGGCCGCCAGGCCGAGGACGGCGCCCGCGCGCAGGTCGACCTGGCGCGCCCGGAGGTTGCCCAGCGTCCCGACCGCTGCCGTGGGGACCATCGCGAGCAGTGACGTCCCCTTGGCGAGGAGGTCGTTGAACCCGAACAGGACCACGAGCGCCGGTACGAGGATGACGCCGCCGCCGATCCCGAACAGGCCGGCCGCCACCCCCGTGACGGCGCCGATGCCGAGCACGGCGAGCTCGGCGCCGAGTGTGAGGTCGATGTCGCTCCCGCGCAGCGGGACCGCCATGAGGAGCCGCACGGCCACGGCGACGAGCAGCGCGACGAACATCCACCGCAGGACGAGCAGGTGGATCCGTCGCAGCAGCCAGGCTCCGAGGTACGAGCCGAGCATCCCGCCGACCGCCGCGATCGCCGCCACCCGGACGTCTGCCTCGCTGCGCGCGAGGTAGCTGAGCGAGCCGGCGATCGAGGTCGGCACGATCGCCACGAGCGAGGTGGCGGCGGCGCGACGCTGATCCATCCCGGCCAGGCCCACCAGCAGGGGCACCATGAGGATCCCGCCGCCGACGCCGAAGGCGCCCGAGAGCAGTCCGCCGATGACCCCGACGAGGGCCAGCACCCACCAACCACCCGACGACGCGTGGTCGCCCCCACCCCCCGCGCGCAGCACGCTCCGATCGTAGGCGAGCGCGGTCGCTCCGTTCACCCGGCCGTTCACCGGACCGTTCACCGGGGTGTGCGAGGATCGCGGCGACCGGCGGGGGCGAGCATCTGCGAGGGCGCTCGACCCGCACCCGACCGTAGCGAGGAGCAGGCGAGCGGTGACTGCCGACGATCGGTCCGTGCCGTCCCCGCTGCTCCGATCCGCCCTCGCCCCGCCGGCCCGCACACTCGTCGACGTCTTCGCCGAGACGGTCGCACGCTTCCCCGACGCCGTGGCGATCGACGACGGCGACGAGGTCCTCACCTACGCCGCGCTCGCGGTCGCGGTGGACCGGCGCACCCAGGCGCTCGCGGCCGCGGGCGTGCGCCGCGGCGACCGGGTCGGCGTGCGCGTGCCCTCGGGGACCGTCGGCCTGTACCTGTCGATCCTCTCCGTGCTGCACGCCGGTGCCGCGTACGTCCCGGTGGACGCGGACGACCCGGACGAGCGCGCGGCCCGCGTCTTCGCCCAGGCCGGTGTCGAGGTCGTCCTCGGCGACGCCGCCGCGGTGACCCGGATCGCCGGTGCGGCGTCAGGTCACGCCGAGGTATCCGCCCCGCGGCCGCAGGACGACGCGTGGGTCATCTTCACCTCCGGGTCCACCGGGACCCCCAAGGGTGTCGCCGTCTCCCATCGCAGCGCTGCGGCGTTCGTCGACGCCGAGGCGAGGCTCTTCCTCCAGTCCGAGCCGCTCGGTCCCGGCGACCGCGTCCTCGCCGGGCTCTCCGTCGCCTTCGACGCCTCCTGCGAGGAGATGTGGCTGGCCTGGCGCTACGGCGCCACCCTCGTCCCGGCCCCCAGGGCGCTGGTGCGGGCGGGGACGGAGCTCGGTCCGTGGCTCGTCGAACGGGAGGTCTCCGTCGTCTCGACGGTCCCGACCCTCGCGGGCCTGTGGCCGGTCGACACGCTCGAGGGGGTGCGGCTGCTCGTCTTCGGCGGCGAGGCCGTCACCCCCGAGCTCGGCGACCGACTGGCCCGGCCCGGCCGCGAGGTGTGGAACACCTACGGCCCGACGGAGGCGACCGTCGTCGCCTGCGGTGCCCGGATGCACGCCGGCGCCCCCGTGCGGATCGGCCTCCCGCTCGACGGCTGGGACCTCGCCGTCGTGGACGCCGCCGGGCAGCCCGTGCCCGAGGGCGGCACGGGAGAGCTGGTGATCGGCGGGGTCGGCCTCGCCCGCTACCTCGACGCCGAGCTCGACGCGGCGAAGTACGCGCCGATGCCGAGCCTCGGCTGGGACCGCGCCTACCGGACGGGCGACCTCGTCACGCTCGACCCGCAGGGACTCGTCTTCGTCGGGCGGGCCGACGACCAGGTCAAGGTCAACGGGCACCGGATCGAGCTGGGGGAGGTCGACGCCGCCCTGCACGCTCTGCCAGGGGTCGCGGCGGCCGCCGCGGCCGTGCGCCGGGCGCCGGGCGGGGGTGCGCTGCTCGTCGGCTACCTCGTCGCCGAGGAGCCCGGCACGATCGAGCCGGCCGAGCTGCTCGCCCGGCTCCGCGAGGTCCTGCCCGGTGCGATGGTCCCGCTCCTCGCCGTCGTCGACGAGATCCCGACGCGGACCTCGGGCAAGGTCGACCGCGGCGCGCTTCCCTGGCCCGTCGACGGCCTCGACGCAGCCGCCGGCGCCGGCGACCTCGACCCGGTCGCCGCCTGGGTCGGCGAGCAGTGGGTGAGCGTCATCGGTGTCGCGCCGCTCTCCGCGGCCGACGACTTCTTCGCCCGCGGCGGCAGCTCGCTGACGGCAGCGCAGCTCGTCTCCGCGCTGCGCGCGCGGTACCCGGAGGCGACGGTCGCCGAGGTCTACGACCACCCGTCCGTCGGCGAGCTCGGTGCGTACCTCGAGGAGACCTGGCCGGGGCGCGTCGGCGACGTCGACCCGGCCGACGGGCCCGCCTCCGTGCGTCCCGTCCCCCTCCTCGCCCAGGTGGTCCAGGTCCTCGCGCTCGTCCCCTTGCGCGCTCTCGTCGCGCTGCGCTGGCTCACGGTGCTCGCCGCGCTCGACCTCCTCCTCGGGCTGCTGACCCCGACGCCATGGGTGCCGCAGGTGGCGTGGTGGGGCGTCGCGCTCGGCTGGCTCCTCACCGTGAGCCCGCTCGGCCGGATGGGCGTGAGCGCGCTCGGCGCCCGACTGCTCCTCGCCGGGGTCAGGGCCGGTGACCACCCGCGCGGTGGATCGGTCCACCTCCGGCTCTGGGCGGCCGAGCGGCTCGTCGAGGGCTTCGGCGCCGTCACCACCGCGAGCGCGCCGTGGGTCGGCTGGTACGCCAGGGCCCTCGGCGTGCGGATGGGCGCCCATGTCGACCTGCACTCCGTCCCGCCCGTCACCGGGATGCTCCGCCTGGGCCGCGAGTGCTCCGTCGAGCCGGAGGTCGACCTCTCGGGGTACTGGGTCGACGGCGACACCGTCCACCTCGGGCAGGTCACCATCGGCGCCGGTGCGACGATCGGCGCGCGCAGCGTGCTCTACCCCGGGGCAGAGGTCGGCGAGGGGACGGATGTCGCCGCCGGCTCGGCCGTCCACGGCCGCACGGGGGACGGCGAGTACTGGGTGGGCTCTCCCGCGGTGCGTGCCCATGAGGCCCGCCACCCCTGGCCGCCCGACCGGCCGAGCGGGACGGGCAGGCGCTGGCTCCTGGCCTACGGGCTCGCCGGGACCGGGATCGCCGCGCTCCCCGCCCTCGCGGCCATGAGCGGTCTCCTGCTCGTGGGCCGCGCCGTCGCCGGGACCGACTCGCTCGCCGCGGCGCTCGGCCCTGCCCTCCTCGCGGCGATCGGCGGGACCCTGCTCGCGCTGGTCACCTACGCCCTGCTGGTGCTCGTCTGCGTCCGGCTCCTCGGCCGTGGGCTGCGCGCGGGCTACCACCCGACGCGATCGGCGGCCGGCGTGCGCGCCTGGTCGGTCGAGCGCCTGATGGACTCCGCGCGCACCGTCCTGTTCCCGCTGTACTCCTCGGTCGCGACGCCCGCCTGGCTGCGCCTGCTCGGCGCGCGCGTGGGGCACGGCACGGAGATCTCGACGGTCGTGGGCATCCCGTCGATGATGCGGCTGAAGGACGGGGCCTTCCTCGCCGACGACACGATGGTCGCTCCCTACGAGCTCGGCGGCGGATGGCTCCGCGTGGCGCCGGCGAAGGTCGGGCGGCGGGCCTTCGTCGGCAACTCGGGGATGACCGCTCCCGGCCGGACGGTCCCGCGCAACGGTCTCGTCGCGGTGCTCTCGGCGACGCCCAGCCGCACGCGGGCCGGCTCCAGCTACCTCGGCAGCCCACCCGTCGTCCTGCCGAGGACGGCGACCCTCGACGACCCGAGCCGCACCTACACCCCTCCCGCGCGGCTGCGCTGGGCGCGTGGCGGGGTGGAGCTGCTCCGCGTCGTCCCGGCGGTGGTCTCCGGGCTCGTCGCGCTCGCCGTCCTCATCGGGCTCCAGGCGGTCGTCCTGGCGGCCGGCTGGGCGGTGGCGGCCCTGACCGGCGGGCTCGTGCTGCTCGCCGCGGGTGCGCTCGCCGGCGGCGTGACGGTGCTGGCCAAGTGGCTGCTCGTCGGCCGCTTCCGCGCCGTCGAGCACCCCCTGTGGAGCAAGGCCGTGTGGTTCGGCGAGCTCGCCGACACCTTCACCGAGGTGGTCGCGGCGCCCTTCCTGCTCGACTCCGTCACGGGGACCCCTGTGCTGGTGTGGTGGCTGCGGGGGATGGGCGCCCGGATCGGCCGCGGGGTCTGGTGCCAGTCCTACTGGCTGCCCGAGCCCGACCTGGTCACGCTCGGCGACGGCGCGACCGTCGGGCCCGGCTGCGTCGTCCAGACGCACCTGTTCCACGACCGCGTGATGAGCCTCGGCCCGGTGACGCTCCGCGCAGGGGCGAGCCTCGGTCCGCATGGCATCGTGCTCCCCGCGGCCGAGCTCGGCGTGGGCACGAGCGTCGGCCCCGCCTCGCTCGTGCTGCGCGGCGAGCGGGTGCCCGCCGGCACCCGCTGGGTGGGCAACCCGATCGCTCCGTGGCGGGTAGGGTCTGCGGCGCGATGACCCCCGACCCGTACGCCTTGGGGCACGGCAGCCCCGACGTCCATGTCGAGCACTACGAGCTCGACCTGGCGTACAAGGTGCTGACCAACCGGCTCGCCGGGACGGCGACCCTGAGGCTGCGCGTGCTGGCCCCCACGAGCACCGTCTGCCTCGACCTGGCCTCGCTGAAGGTCGAGAAGGTGACCGTGACCGGCGCCCGGCTGCGCCGCTTCACTCATGCCGGCTCCCGCCTGACGCTGCGTTTCGAGGACGAGGTGGGCGTCGACGACGAGCTCACCGCGACGATCCGCTACGTCGGCTCGCCGCAGCCGATCGACAGCCCGTGGGGGGCCGTGGGCTGGGAGGAGCTCGCCGACGGGGTCGTCGTGGCGAGCCAGCCGACGGGCGCCCCGACATGGTTCCCCTGCAACGACCGCCCAGCCGACAAGGCGACGTTCACCACGCGGCTGACCGTCGACCACCCGTACCTCGTGCACGCGCACGGTCGCCTCGTCTCGCGTCGAGCACGGGCGAGCGCGAGCACCTGGGTCTTCCAGGAGGACCATCCGACCTCGCCGTACCTGGCCACCGTCCAGATCGGTCAGTACGTCGAGGTCGAGCTGGCGAGCGCGCCCGTGCGCCAGCGCCTGCTCGTCCCGGCCCAGCACCGGGCGAGGGCCACCGAGCGCTTCGCGGGGCACGGTGCGCTCCTCGAGCACTTCGTCGAGCTCTTCGGGCCGTACCCCTTCGAGGAGTACACCGTCGTGGTCACGGCCGACGAGCTCGAGATCCCGCTCGAGGCCCAGGGCTGCTCGATCTTCGGGGTGAACCACCTGGAGGCCGCGAGCGGGGACGAGCGGCTGATCCCGCACGAGCTCGCGCACCAGTGGTTCGGCAACAGCCTCACGGTCGCCTCCTGGCAGCACATCTGGCTCAACGAGGGCTTCGCCTGCTACGCCGAGTGGCTGTGGTCACCGCATGCCGGGGGAGCGAGCACCGACAGCCTGGCGCGGACCTGGCACGCCCGCCTCGCGAGGCAGCCGCAGGACCTCGTGCTGTCCGCCCCGGCGCCGGGCGAGCTCTTCGACGACCGCGTCTACAAGCGCGGGGCCCTGACGCTGCACGCGCTGCGGCTCGCCCTGGGCGACGAGGTGTTCTGGGCGGTCGTGCGCGGCTGGGTGGCGCGCCACCGGGACGGCCTCGTCACGACGGACGAGTTCCGCGAGCTCGTCGACGGCCATGCCGACAACTCCCGTGGCCCGGCCCACGCCCGCGAGGTCGGCGCGCTGCTCGACCGGTGGCTCGACCGGCGCGCCGCTGCCCGAGCTCGGGCCTGCCCGCCCCGTCGTCGCCGGGGCGAGCGAGCGCCGCCGCTCCTTCGCGTCCTCGGCCGAGGCCGATCCTCCCGCTGCCGCCAGGAAGTCGAAGGGCAAGAAGGACCGCAAGTCCTCCGGCCCTGGTCGTCACTGAGCGGCGAGGTCCGGCGGCAGGAGGCGGTCCAGCAGGGCCGAGCCGTCCTCCAGGACGACGTGGGCCGCGCGGGGTCCGTCGATCGCCACGGCGCCGACGACCTCGGGCCCGAGGCAGGGGTCGGGCGGCAGGTCGCTCAGCCGCGCGACCCGTCGGCCGTCGATCCGCGCGAGGCCCGAGCCGTCGATGCGCACCTCCGCCGGGTCGCGGCGCAGCCCGGTCCGCAGCAGCTTGAGCGTCGCCTCGGTACGGACCCAGGCCCGGGCGAGCTCCTCGGCCGGGCGCTCCCCGGGCTCCGCCGTCGTGGACGCACCGCCCGGCAGCGTCATGGGCAGCAGTCCCGTGAGCGGTGCGGCCGCGACGGCCGACACCGAGGCGAGGTCGACGCCGACGGGACCTTCCGCGCGCAGCGCCACGGCGACGAGCGGGCCGTTCCGGCTGAGGCTCACCCACGGGCCGTGCGGCAGCACCGTGACCGGCCCGTGGGGACGCCCGCACTGGCACCGGGCGTCGAGCCGGACCTCGCCGGGCGCGCAGCCCAGGCGCCTCGCGAGCACGCAGCGCAGCAGGGCCCGAGCGGTGACGAAGGCCGCACGCCGCCCTGGCCCCATCGCGGCCGCCCGGTCCCGCTCGACGGCGTCGAGCACCTCTCCGAGCCCCGAGCCGGGCACCCCCGCGATCGTGGCCCCGCTCTCCGAGCGGCCACGCACCCCCGCCCCCGGCCGGGGTGCGGCGATCCACACCTCGACGCGCTCGGCCGCACCCATGCCGCCATCCTGCCCGGTCCCCGCGGCCGGGGACGCCGTCCTCGCGCGGGCGGGCGGGTCCGTGCCTAGGCTGGGCAGATGACCGACCGAGGCGGTCGCCGCACCGACCTCGAGCGCGCCGTCGTCGTGCGCGAGGTCGAGCTCAAGGTCGAGGTCCCGGAGGGGTTCGTCCTGCCCGTGCTGATCGGCGCCGTCCCTGGGGTCGCGGCCCTGCGGTCGATCCCGCCCGCCGAGCTCGTCGCCGCGTACCACGACACCGCGGACCTGCGCCTCGCCGCCGCCGGGGCGAGCCTCCGGCGGCGCGAGGGCGGGCCGGACGCCGGCTGGCACCTCAAGCTGCGCGCCCCGGCCGGTCAGGAGGGCCGTGACGAGCTGCGGCTCCCGCTCGGGTCGGGCGAGCTCGGGCAGGTCCCCGAGACTCTCGCCGCGATCGTCCTGCCGCTGGTGCGCGAGGCGGAGCTGACCCACCGCGCGACGGTGCGCACCGCGCGGACCGGGGTCGAGCTCCTCGACGCCGACGGCGAGGTGCTCGCCGAGCTCGTCGACGACCTCGTGCGCTGCGAGCCCTCCGGTTCGTCCTTCCGTCAGATCGAGGTCGAGGCGCGAGTGGACGACCGGCGCGCGGGCGAGGTGCTCGACGCGAGCCTCGCGCTCCTCGTGTCTGCCGGTGGGCGGCCGACACGGCTGACGAAGTCCGCAGCGGCCCTCGGCGTCGACGACGCTCCCGGCCCCGTCCCGATCCCCGCGGTACCGCGCAGGCGGGATGCCGCCGGTCTGCTCGTCGCCCACACCCTCGCCACGGGTGTCACGGGTTTCCTGCTCGCCGACGTCGACCTGCGCCGGGGAGCGCCCGACGCCGTGCACCGGATGCGGGTGGCGGCGCGGACCCTGCGCAGCAGCCTGCGGACCTTCGCGCCCCTCCTCCAGGACGACGATGCCGCCGCTGCACGCCGGTCCGGGCTCGGCGCCTGCGCCTCGGACTGGGGTGCCGCGCGCGATCTCGAGGTCCAGCTCGAGCGTCTGCTGAGCGCCGCCGCACAGCTGCCCGCCCCGCAGGCCGAGCTCGCCGTTGCCGCCGTCCGGGACGCCCTGAGGGCGCGCGAGGCCGATGCGCTCGGGGACGCGAGCGCGGCGCTCCACTCCGAGTCGCATGTGGCGCTGCTCGTCGACCTGGTCGAGCACGCCGGCCGTCCGCCGGTGACAGCGCTCGCGGGCGAGCCGATCGTCGAGGTCGTCCCCGGGCTGCTCGCGACGGCTCTGGCGCGGCTGCGCCATACCGCCGAGGAGCTCCGTGTCGACGGCGCGGCCGAGCAGTGGCACCGCGTGCGGGTTCTGGCCAAGCGCGCCCGCTACGCGGCCGAGGCGATCGCGCCCGTCCTGCCCCGCGCCCGTCGCACCGCTGCCCGGCTGGCGACGCTGACCGACGTGCTGGGCCAGGTGCAGGACGCCGCCGTGGGCAGGGCGCTGCTGGCCGAGGTGGCCGCCTCGGCCGATGGCCCGACGGCGTACGCGCTCGGCTTGCTCTCGGCGGGCCAGGAGGAGGTCGAGCGGGCGGCGAGGCTCGCCGCCCTTGGCGCCTGGCCCGAGCTCGACCGCGTCGTGCGGCGCCCGCTCGTCCGGGCGTGACCCACCACGGGGCGGGGACAGGCGCGGGGGTGCGCGAGGCGGGAGTCGAACCCGCACGCCCGAAGGCACCAGGACCTAAACCTGGCGCGGCTGCCATTTCGCCACTCGCGCTCGCGGCAGAGCCTAGGGCCTGCCGCCCTCCACCGTCTCAGTCGAGCGCGAGCTCGCGGCGCAGGGAGGCGACATGCCCCGTCGCGCGCACGTTGTAGCGGGCGACCTGGATGCGGCCCTCCGCGTCGACGACGAAGGTCGAGCGGATGACCCCCTCGACCGTCTTGCCGTAGAGCTTCTTCTCGCCGAAGGCGCCGTAGGCGTCCAGGACGGTGCGCGTGGGGTCCGAGGCGAGCGGGTAGCTCAGCCCCTCGGCCGCGGCGAACTGAGCGAGGCGCTCCGGCTCGTCGGGCGAGATCCCGACGATGTCGAAGCCCGCGGAGGCCAGCGAGTCGGCCGAGTCCCGGAAGTCGACGGCCTCGAGCGTGCAGCCCGGGGTCATCGCCGCCGGGAAGAAGAAGAGCACGACGGCGCGGCCGCGGTGCTCGGAGAGCCGGAAGACGGAGCCGTCACCGGTCGTCAGGGCGAAGTCGGGGGCGAGGTCGCCGACGGCGAGACGGGTCATCGGATGGTCCTTTCGATCGGTTGCCCAGCCTAGTGAGCGCCCGCCCCTCCCACCTCCGGTAGCGTCTGCCGCGTGACCAGTCCCGCATCGCGACCGCCGATCCGGATGCTCCACGACCGGGTCCTGGTGCACCTGGACGGCGAGTCGGCCGAGCGGCTCTCCGCCTCGGGGATCGTCATCCCGGCGACGGCCTCGGTGGGCAAGCGGCTGATCTGGGGGACGGTCGTCGCGGCCGGTCCGCACGTCCGCCAGGTCGAGAACGGCGACCGCGTGCTGTTCGACCCGGAGGACCGCGCCGAGGTCGAGCTCAACGGCGTGGTCCACGTCCTGCTGCGCGAGCGCGACCTGCACGGAGTGGCCGAGCCGGAGGCGGACGGTCGAGGTACTGGGCTGTACTTGTGAACGCCGCGCCGCGCCCTTGTGCGAGGCTCGGCGCTCAGCGATGATCGGCGCGACGCCGCGGGACCGACCTCTGCCCATGTGCGCGCGCATCACAACGGACGATGTGGAGAGAGTCGTGGAGAAGAGCCCGCACGAGGACGTCACCGAGGCCCTGACCCCGGACGAGGAGGCTGCCGCGATGACGGCAGCCCTCGACGAGGCCGACGACGACGCCTCGGCCGAGGTCATGCATCTGCGCAGCGAGGGCGTACCGCTCGCCCTGCTCGCCGATCTCGCCGACCCCAGCGGCCCGGCGAGTCCCTCGATCCTCGAGGACGAGGGTCTTCCGGACGTCGCCTGGTGGGGTGCCGAGGTGCCCGAGGGAAGCGACGAGGACGCGGACGAGGACGAGGCGTAGGGAGCCCGTAGAGCTCGGTTTCGTATCGACGCCGGACGGTGCTAACCTCGTGCACCGCGCGCCATTAGCTCAATTGGCAGAGCAGCTGACTCTTAATCAGCGGGTTCGGGGTTCGAGTCCCTGATGGCGCACCAGAAGGCCCCTGACCAGCGGAAACGCTGATCGGGGGCTTTTCTCGTCCCGCGGGGCCCTCTCGCATGTTCGGCGTCGGCAGGTCACGATGGAGCTCACCGACCAGGGGAGCAGTCATGGCAGAGCAGCGGAGCTACGACGTCGTCGTCCTCGGCGCTGGAGCGGTGGGGGAGAACGCCGCCGACCGCGCGGGGCGCACCGGGCTGAGCGTCGTGATCGTCGAGGCGGAGCTCGTGGGCGGGGAGTGCTCCTACTGGGCGTGCATGCCGTCCAAGGCGCTGCTGAGGCCAGGGGCGGTGCTCGCTGCGGCGCGGGACGTCCCCGGAGCCGCAGCGGCCGTGACGGGCCGTCTGGACATCGAGGCCGTGCTGGCCCGTCGCACGGCCTTCACGCACGACTGGGACGACACCTCCCAGGTCGCCTGGCTCGACAGCACCGGGATCGACCTCGTCCGCGGCCAGGCTCGCTTCACCGGCCCGCGGACGGTCGAAGTGAGCGGCGAGGCCGGAGTGGTCACCCTCCTCGCCCGGCACGCCGTCGTGGTGGCCACCGGGAGCGAGCCCGTGATGCCCCCGACGCCCGGCCTGGCCACCGCGCGCCCGTGGACGAGCCGGGAGGCGACGGCCGCCGACGAGGTGCCGGCATCCCTCGTGATCATCGGGGGAGGCGTCGTCGGGGTCGAGATGGCGACGGCCTACAGCGACCTCGGCTGCGCGGTGACCCTCGTCGTCCGGGGCGAGCGTGTGCTCGCCGCCGCCGAGCCCTTCGCCGGTGAGGCACTGGGGGAGGCCCTGCGCGCGCTCGGCGTCGACCTGCGTCTGTCGACCGAGGTGACGTCCGTCGAGCGCGACGAGGACGGAGTGAGGCTCACGCTGGAGCCGGGCGGCACCGTCCGGGCCGCCGAGGTCCTGGTCGCGACCGGGCGGCGCCCGCGCACCGGCGACCTCGGCCTGGAGACGATCGGGCTGACGCCGGGCCGGCCGCTCGAGGTCGACGCGCACATGCAGGTCTCCGAGGTCCCCGAGGGGTGGCTCTTCGCCGTCGGTGACGTCACGGGACGCACCGCCACGACCCATCAGGGCAAGTACGACGCGCGCGTGGGCGGGGACGTCGTGGCGGCCCGCTTCGGGAGCGACACGTCAGCGGTGACCGAGCGAGCGGTTCAGCCGCTTCCGTGCCGACGCCGACACGCTCGCCGTCCCCCAGGTCGTCTTCACACGCCCCGAGGTCGCCTGGGTCGGGCGTACCGAGGCGCAGGCGCGCGAGGAGGGCCTGCGCGTCCGCTGCCTCGACGTGGAGCTCGGCTCGGCCGCCGGCACCTCCGTGATGGGTGACTCGGCGAGCGGCCGGGTGCGGCTCGTGGTCGACGAGGACCGGCAGGTGATCGTCGGGGCGAGCTTCGTCGGGCCGGAGGTGGCCGACATGCTGCACGCCGCGACGATCGCCGTCGTCGGCGAGGTGCCGCTGGAGCGGTTGTGGCATGCCGTCCCGGCCTACCCGACGATGAGCGAGGTCTGGCTGAGGCTGCTCGAGGCCGCCGGTCTCTGAGACCCGCCGTCCCGGACGCGCCGACGGCCGGCCGAGCAGCGCTCGACCGGCCCTCGGCGGGTGATCTGCTCTCAGCTCGCGAGGGCGGCGTCCGAGGAGAACACGAGGCCGAGGACGACCTTGCCCTGCTGGAGGGCCGCCTTGCTCAGCGGGCCTCCGGCGTCGAGCGAGGTGAACTCGGAGATCGTCAGGCCGTAGGTCTCCTCCAGGCCGGGCTGGCAGAAGGCACGCTCGGCGCACTCGGGCGGCCCACCGAGGCTGACTCCGCCGCCGCAGGTCTCGGCGAGCTCGGAGAGCGAGGTGACCTGGTACTTGTCGGCGAAGGCCGTGGTGACGGCGAAGGCGTTCTGGTCCTGGGCGGCGGCGGCCGTGCCGAAGGTCAGCCCGACCTGCTCGCCGAGGGCGGCCAGCGCCGTGACGGTCGCGTCGAGGTCGGAGCTCGCCTGGGCCGGCGCGTCGGCGCCGTTGAGCTTGGCGTTGAGGAACTCCGTGAGCGTCCCGACGTACTCCGGCACGACGGACACGTCACCCGACTCCAGCGCGGGCTCGTAGGTCTCGCGGTTGCCGATCGTCTGCGTGCTGGCGTCGAAGCCGGCGGCGTTCAGCGCACCGGCGTAGATCGCGGCCAGGGTCTCGCTCTCGCCGAAGTTCGCCGCTCCGACGACGATCTTCGTGCCGTTGCCGACCGCGTCCTGGCTGTCCAGGCCCTGGTCCGTGACGAAGGCCGCGGCGACCTCGGTCGAGGTCATGCGGTCGACGTCGACGGACTTGTTCAGCCCGACGAGCGTCGGGGTGTCCAGCACGGCCGAGACCGAGTCGAGCACGTCGACCAGCCCCGGTGAGGCCGTCGGCCGCGGCCGCGTTGACCGCCGGGATGATGTTGTCGACCCGCTGCAGGCCCTTGTCGTCGGCGAGGACGACGAGCTTGTCCCCGGCGACGGGCTCGCAGACCATGGCCTGCGCGGACGAGGCGCTCGTGCTCGTCCCGGCCTCCGGGGCGGTCGACCCGCTCGAGGAGCCGGGGGACCCGCAGGCCGCGGTGAGCAGCACCAGCCCCAGGGCCGAGGCGGTCAGGGTCGTTCGTCCAGCACGCATGGGGATCTCCGTGGTCGCGGTGGGTGGAGGACGTCCATTCGACCTTGCTCACCGGGCGATGGCAACCGCTCACGTCGAGGAATATTCATGGCCGTCCGGGGGTTCGCTCAGCCCGCCGTCGCGGCCCGCCGGGCCGAGGCGCGCATGGGCGGCGGCGTCAGTCCCTTCTGCAGGGCCGCGAGCCCCACCTCGGCGAGCAGGGAGACCGCGGCGACGATCACGCCGCCGGCGAGCACCTGCCCGTAGCGCTGGAGGCCGAAACCGTTGTTGATGATCACGCCGAGTCCGCCTCCGCCCACGAGTGCCGCGAGCGGGATCGTGGCGATGACCTGCACCGTCGCGGTGCGCAGGCCCGCGCCGATGAGGGGGAGGGCCAGCGGCAGCTCCACCGACGGCGAGCGCTCGCCACGGGGACATCCCCATCCCTCGCGCCGCGTCCCGTGCGGCGGGGTCGACGTCGCGCAGGCCGGTCACGGTGTTGGTGAGGATCGGCGGGATGGCGAAGAGCGCAGCGGCGATGACCGTCGGGCGGTTGCCGAAGCCCAGACCGGTCGTGGCGAAGATGAGCAGCAGGGCGAGGGTCGGGACGGCGCGCGAGGTGTTGGCCGCCACGACCGTGAGCGTCCCCCCGTCGGGGCGACGGCCGAGCCAGATGCCGAGCGGGAGCGCGAGGGCGGCGGCGAGCGCGACGGCGGCGAAGGACAGGCGCAGGTGCTCGGCGGTCAGCGGCCCGACTCCTTGGGGACCCGTCCAGTTGAGCGGGTCGTTCAGCCACAGCAGGGCCTCCTGCAGGACGCCGTCGCTCATCCGCGACCACCGGCCTTGACCCAGGGCGTGGCGGCACGGCCGGCGCCCCACAGCGCGAGGTCCGCGACGAGCGCGATCGCGACCGTGAGCAACGTCGCCGTGACGATCTCCGCGTGGTAGAGGCTGCGGAAGCCGCGGAACATCAGCTGGCCGAGCCCGCCGTAGCCGACGATGACACCGATGGTCACGAGCGCGACGGTGCTCACGGTGGCGAGGCGCACGCCGGCGATGACGGAGGGCAGGGCGTTCGGCAGCTCGACGGTGAGCAGCAGCCGCGAGCGTCCGTAGCCCAGGCCCCGGGCGGCGTCCGTGACCGCCGGGTCGACGCCCTGCAGGCCGACGAGGATGTTGCGGACGAGCACGAGCATCGCGTAGATCACCAGGCCGATGAGCACCGTGGCCCGCCGGTCCCTCAGCACCGGGTACAGGATCGCGAACAGGGCGAGGGACGGGATCGTGTACAGCGCACCGGACAGGCCGAGGATCGGCCCGGCGAGACGCGGCCGGGAGTGCGCGAGGACGGCGAGCGGGAACGCGATCGCCAGCGCGATCGCCACGGACTGGAGCGTCAGCCCGACGTGCTGTCCGAGTGCGGCAAGGATGTCGGCCTGGTTGGCCTGCACGTAGCCCCAGGACAACCACGGGTTGTCGGCTGTCCTCATCACCGGGCCGACGCTACCTGCGGGGCCCCGTCCGCGCACCCGGCCTGGCCGGTCCCGTCGTGCAGCGCGCGGACGATCACGCAGGTACCGTCGTCGCATGCCTTCCCAGGAGCCCGGCAGGGCTGCCCCCGCCGGTGCCCCGGTGATCGAGTTCCGGGCCGCACGCAAGGAGTACCCCGACGGCACGGTCGCGGTCGCCGACCTCGACCTGTCCGTGCGCGAGCACGAGCTCATGGTGCTCGTCGGCCCGTCCGGCTGCGGGAAGTCCACGACGCTGCGCATGGTCAACCGCCTCGTCGAGCTCAGCTCGGGCCAGGTGCTCGTCCAGGGGGAGGACATCGCCCTCGGGGACCCCGTCGCCCTGCGGCGACGCATCGGCTACGTCATCCAGAACGTCGGTCTCTTCCCGCACCGGACGGTCGGGCAGAACGTCGCGACGGTGCCCGCCCTGCTCGGCTGGGACTCGCGGCGGGCCAAGGACCGCGCCGCCGAGCTGCTCGACCTCGTCGGGCTCGACCCTGTGACGTACCTCGGGCGCTACCCGCACCAGCTCTCCGGGGGCGAGCAGCAGCGCGTCGGCGTGGCACGCGCCCTCGCGGCCGACCCACCCGTGCTGCTGATGGACGAGCCCTTCGGCGCCGTCGACCCGGCCGGCCGCCGGCACCTGCAGCAGGAGTTCTGGAAGATCCAGCGCGAGCTCGGCACGACGGTGATGCTCGTCACCCATGACATCGACGAGGCGGTACGGCTCGGGGAGCGGATCGCCGTCTTCAGCAAGGGCGGGCACCTGGAGCAGCTCTCCGACGCCGTCACCCTCCTGGCGCGACCTGCGCCGGGGATGGTCGCGGACTTCGTCGGAGCCGGTCGCGCCGCCCGCCTGCTGACGATCGGCGAGCTGAGCGCCGAGGACCTCGTCCCGGTCGCCCCGCGGCAGGTGGACGTGGTCGAGGTCGCCCCCGATCTCGCGCCGGCGGACGCCCTGCGGGTCGACGACCGGCTCGACGAGGCGTTCGCCGCTCTCGCGGCCTCCGGCGGGCGGCCGGTGGACGTCATGGACGGCCGCGGCGTCGTCGTCGGGCGGCTGACCCCTGACGGCCTGCTCGGCGCCCTGCGCAGGATGACGGCTGAGCCCGAGGAGGCATCGGCATGACGGTGGCACTGGTGACGGGGGCCTCCTCCGGGATCGGCCTGCACGCGGCGCGTGCGCTGGCCCGCAGCGGCTGGACGGTCTACGCCGCCGCGCGGCGCGTCGAGCGGATGGCGGAGCTCGAGGCCGACGGCGTGCACGTGCTCGCGATGGACGTCACCGACGAGGCCTCGATGACGGCCGGGGTCGAGAGCCTGCTCGCGGCGGAGGGCCGCATCGACCTGCTCGTCAACAACGCCGGCTACGGCTCGTTCGGTGCGCTGGAGACCGTCCCGATCGACGAGGCCAGGGCCCAGTTCGAGGTCAACGTCTTCGGAGCCGCGCGGCTCATCCAGCTCGTGCTGCCGACGATGCGCGCGCAGCGCTCGGGCCGGATCCTCAACATCTCCTCGATCGGCGGCGTGATGTACGAGCCGCTCGGCTCCTGGTACCACGCGACGAAGTTCGCCCTCGAGGGGCTGAGCGACTCGCTGCGCGTGGAGCTGGCTCCGTTCGGGATCGACGTCGTGCTCATCCAGCCCGGGCCGATCCGCACCGAGTGGAACACGATCGCGCGGACCTCCTTGCTCGCGAGCACCGCCGGGACGGCCTACGAGGGCTCGGGGATCTCGGCGGCGCGCGCGATGGCCGCGGCCGACCGTCCCGGCCGGGGAGCGGCGCCCCAGACGGTCGCGCGCACCATCCTGCGGGCCGCCGAGGCCACGCGACCCCGCACGCGCTACCCGGCCGGCCGTGGTGCCAGGACGATCATCCTGGCGCGCCGCCTGCTCCCCGACCGTGTGTTCGACGCACTGCTCATGCGCGTGTACGGATGAGGGGCACGATCCTCACGCTCGGCGGCGGAGGCTTCTCGATGTCACCGGACGGCAGCTCGGCGATCGACGACCTGCTGCTCGGCCTGACCGGCAAGGACCGTCCGGCTGTCTGCTTCGTCCCGACGGCAAGTGGTGACTCCGACGCGTACACCGAACGCTTCGTCGCGGCCTTCGCCGGCCGCGCCGAGACCTCGGTGCTCTCGCTCTTCAGCCACGACCCGTGGGGCTACCCGGACCCCTCGATGCTCCTCGAGCAGGACGTCGTCTACGTGGGAGGCGGCTCGACGGCGAACCTGCTCGCCGTGTGGCGCGTCCACGGCCTGCCCGAGCTGCTGGAGCGCGCAGCGGCCGGAGGGACCGTCCTCGCGGGAATCAGCGCCGGGATGAACTGCTGGTTCGATGGCTCGTCGACCGACTCCTTCGGAGCGCTCGCCCCGCTGGACGACGGACTCGGCCTCCTGTCGGGGAGCGCCTGCCCGCACTACCTCGGCGAGACCTCCAGGCGGCAGCGGTACCGGGAGTTCGTCGCCTCCGGCGCGCTCCCCGACGGCCACGCGGCCGACGACGGCGTCGCGTTGCTGTGGCGGGACGGAGCCCTCGTCGACGTCGTGAGCGAGCGCGAGGGTGCGCCGGCCTTCCGCGTCACGCGCGAGGGCGACCGCGCCGTCGAGACCCCGCTGCCGACGCGCCTGCTCCGCTGAGGCTGGCCGGCGGACCGGGCGGCCACGGTCGGCCGCCCTCGCGCGGGCGGCCCCTCGCGCCAGGCGGGCTCAGGTCGCGACGTCGATCCGGCGACGGGCGGCCGCGACCTCCTCGGCCGTGAGGATCCCCGCGCGGTGCAGCCGGCTCACCGCCGCATGGAGCCGGTCGGACTCCGCACCGCGGGTTGCCGCGTCGTCGTCGGCAGGCGTCAGCGCGTCGTCCCCCGCAGCGGACCTCCCGTCCGAGCCCTCGCCCGGCACCGTCTCCGCCCCCTCGCCGGAGGCCGTCGAGACGAACCAGGCGGCGACGCTCGCGGTCACCACCCCGAGGACGCTGATCCCGACCACCATGAGGGAGGCCGCGACGACACGCCCCGCCCCCGACACGGGGTACAGGTCGCCGTAGCCGACCGTCGTCACCGTGGTCATCGCCCACCACAGCGCATCGGGGAAGGTGACGATCGAGGCCCCGGGGACGGCCTGCTCGGCGTCGAGCACCGCCAGGGCGCCCACCAGGACGAGCACGAGGGCCGAGAGCAGCACCGCCTGCCCCGTGCGCATCAGTCCGCCGCGCCGCGTGAGGAGCGAGTGGCCGGCGGTGAAGACCCGCAGGATCCGCAGCGGCCGGAGCAGCGGGAGAGCGACCGTCAGCACGTCGATCGGATGCCTCAGGAGCCAGCGCATGCGGTTGCTCGCGAGCGAGACCCGGATGCCGAGGTCGACGGCGAACACCACCCAGATGACGATGTTGGCCACCGCGGCTGTCGTGCGGAGCCAGGAGGGCAGCTCCGGCCAGATCACGGGGCCGCCGTAGACGAGGAGGAACGCGACCGCGAGCGCGGTCATCGTCGGCGAGGTGCGGGCTTCGTAGCGTTCGAGTCTCACCGGCTCGATGCTCCCGGTGCGGGCGGGTCGGCGCCAGTCCGGCCGGCCCGCCCGCCCCAGGACGGCGGGAGCCGGATAGTCTGACCGGGTGAGGATCGCCCTGGCCACCTGCGCCGCCCTGCCCGAGCTCGACTCCGACGACACCCCGCTGCTGGCCGCGCTCGCCGAACGCGGCGTGAGCGCCGACGCGGTGGTCTGGGACGACGCCGACGTCGACTGGGCGTCCTACGACATGGTCGTCATCCGGTCCACCTGGGACTACGCGCAGCGGCGCGACGAGTTCCTCGAGTGGGCCGAGCGCATCTCCACCGTCACCAAGCTCGCGAACCCCTTCCCCGTGGTGCGCTGGAACTCCGACAAGCACTACCTGCGCGAGCTCGACGAGGCAGGGGTCGCCGTCGTCCCGACGATCTGGCTCGAGCCGGAGCGTCACCTGTCCTCCCGAGCGCTGCACACGCGCTTCCCCGCGCACGGCGAGCTCGTCATCAAGCCCGCCATCTCCGCCGGCTCGCGCGACACGGGCCGGTACACGGCTATCGACGCGGGCTCGCGCGGGCTGGCGATCGCCCATGCCAAGCGCCTCCTCGAGGACAACCGCACGGTGATGGCCCAGCGCTACCTCACGAGCGTCGACACCGTCGGCGAGCACGCCCATGTCTTCTTCGAGGGCCAGTACTCGCACTCCATCCTCAAGGGCGCGATGCTCGACGGTCCCGACGTCGCGATCGACGGCGTCTACAAGGAGGAGCGGATCAGCCCGGTCGAGGCCTCCGAGTCCGAGATCGCCGCCGCGCTCAACGTCGTCATCACCGCGCGCCGCCTGCTCACCGCGTCCTCGCATGTCGCGGTCGACGCCGAGAAGTTCCTCTTCGCGCGCGTGGACTTCGTCAAGGACGACGACGGCAACCCCGTCCTCATGGAGCTCGAGATGGTCGAGCCCTCGCTCTTCCTCGGCTACAGCGAGGGTGCCCTCGAGCGGTTCGCCGACGTGCTGGTCGCCCGCGCCGCGCGGCTGGGCGAGGCGCGCGACGGGTCGTGACGGCGGCGTTCGGAGCACTCCTGCGGAACCGGTAGACTTCACGCCGGTCCGGAGCGCAGTTCTCTCCGGCTCGTGGTGGCTATAGCTCAGTTGGTAGAGCACCTGGTTGTGGTCCAGGGGGTCGCGGGTTCAAGTCCCGTTAGCCACCCCATCCCGATGGGGTCAGTACCTGATCGCGTCGATGACCTTGATCCGCACCGCGACCGTTGCGGGGATCACCCCGGCGAGGGTCCCGACCGCCGCGGCCGAGGCCAGCCCGATGAGGGCAGCCGAGACCGGGAACGGCGGCATGTCCTGGATCCCGCCCCCGAAGAGCGCGTCCACGGGGATCGCCCGGATCCCGACGACCGCCAGCGTCACCCCGACGGCTCCGGCGACGAGCGTGGCCACGACCGACTCCATCAGCACGCCGAAGAAGATCCGGGCCGACGTCGCCCCGAACGAGCGTCGGATGCCGATCTCGCGGATCCGGTAGCGCACGGTGACGAGCGAGATGTTGACCAGGCCGAGCCCGCCGAGCAGGAGGGCGAACGCGCCGATCCCGATGCCGATCCACGTCGCGGCGCCGTCGATCGCCTGGGCGCCGTTCTGCCGGTTGTCGTAGACCTCGACATGCCAGCCCTCCACCGCCGCGCTGACATCACGCACGATGCGATCGCCGAGGGCGTCGGCCTGCTCGGCCGGGACCCATGCCGCGAACGTCGGTACCTGTTGGCCGTAGCTCGGGTCGACCTCCCACCACCGGGTGAGCTGGTCGTACAGGACGTAGGCGCTCGGCTCCTCGCCCGGCCAGTTCTCCGCCGTCACGCCGATGACCTCGGCGCGCACCGGGGTGACGTCGCCGATCGCGACGGTCGGGTGCGAGCTCAGGTCCTGGACGCCGAGGGCCCGCAGGAAGGCCTCGTTGACGACGAGCTGCGGGGCGTAGGAGCCCGCGTCCTCGTCGGTGAACCAGCGACCCTCGATCGTGGTGATCCGGTTGATGATCGCGAGGTCGGGGTCGACGGCCTGCGTGTAGACCTGGGAGATCCCCGAGGGCATCCGCATCGGCACGGGGTTGCCCAGCACGCGGCTGGAGTAGTCGATCCCGTAGCGCTCGAGGGCGGTGGCGAGCTCGGCCTCGACCACCTCGCTGCCGCCGGCTCCCGCCGTCTCGGCCCAGGCGTTGAGCTGAAGGGTGACCTGGCGCCCCATGGAGCGGTCGTTCTGCTCGTGGAACGACTGCGTGAGCATCTGGACGGCTGCGGTCACCCCGGTGATCGACGCGACCGCCACCGCGACCCCGATGAGCGCCAGGAGCACCCGCAGCCGGTGGATGCGCAGCTCGTCCCAGGCCTCGACGACGGCGCCGATGAGCCCGGTCACGGTGCCACCGTCGGCAGGCGCCGCTCGGTCGCTGCGCTGCGGTCCGCGACGAGCGCGGGCCCGGCACTGGTCGGCACGTCCCCGACCCAGTCGGCCGTGGCGGCGTCGATCTCGACCGGGACGAGGACGCCGTCGGCGAGCCGGAACTGCCGGGCGGCTCGCGCCGCGACCGCGAGGTCGTGCGTGATCGTCACGAGGGCGGCGCCGGTCTCCTGGGCGATCTCGTCGAGCAGGTCCATCACCTCGCCGCCGGTCTCCACGTCGAGGGCCCCGGTCGGCTCGTCGGCGAGGATCACGCGCGGGCTGCGCACCAGGGCCCGCGCGATCGCGACGCGCTGCTGCTCCCCGCCGGAGAGCGTCTCGGGCATCGCCTCGAGCCGCTCGCCCAGGCCGACGCGCTCGAGCATCCGGGCCGCGAGGGCCGTCCTGTTCCAGAACTGCCGCCCGCGGGCGTAGAGCAGCGGTGCTGCGACGTTCTCGACGGCGGTGCGCCCCGGGAGCAGGTGGAACTGCTGGAAGACGAACCCGAAGTCGCGCCCCCGGTGGGCCGTCCGCACGCGCTGGGACAACCGGTCGACGGGCTCGCCCTCGAGCAGGTAGCGACCGCTCGTCGGCTGGTCGAGCAGGCCGAGGATGTTGAGCAGCGTCGACTTTCCGGTACCGGACCGCCCGACGACGGCCACGTGCTCGCCCTGGTCGACGCTCACTGACACGCCACGCAGGATCTGGAGCACCCGGTCGTCGGGGAGCCTGACCGAGCGCGTGACGTCGGTCAGCTCGATCATCGCCGTCATGCGCCGCAGACGCGCGGGTCGTACTGCGCGGGGTCGGTGCAGTCGACGCCGCTCGCCCCGCCGGGCACCGGGATGAACTGGAGGATCTCCTGGCCCGCGCTGAGCCCCTCGAGGACCTGGACGTTCTCGCCGTCCGTGAGCCCGAGCGTGACCGCCGTCTTCTCCGCGCTGCCGTCCGGCTGGAGAAGCCAGACGTTCCCGTTCTGCACGCTGCCCTGGATGGCCGTCACGGGCGCGACGACGGCGTCGACCGCCTCCCCGTTGACGATCTCGATCTTGGCTCCCAGTCCGGCGAAGGCGATGACCCCTGCCGGGACGGCGCAGGTGATCGTCCCCGTCGCGGGGGTGCCCGTCGAGCCGTCGGGCTGGGGCGTTCCCGGGTCCGCCGCCGCCGCACCGATCCGCAGGCCGGTGCAGGTGAAGGGTGCGGGCCCGCCGTTGAGGGAGACGCTCGCCTCGGTCGGTGCGCCGATCAGGCGGTACTGCTGCGCAGCGGTGAGCGTGCCGGTGACCGACAACGATCCGGGGGAGACGGAGGCGATCGTCGCGCCGACGGAGACGGCCTGGTCCTTGAGCGTCGTCATCGACAGCGTCCCGGCGAGGGGTGCGGTGATCGTCACGCGCGTGAGCTTCGGGGACTGCGGGGTGACCTTCTGCTCGCCCGTCGTCGCATCCGTCGTGGTCAGCGGCTCGCGAGGCTCGCTCTTGAGGATCTGGAGCACAGGGGTGCCCGCCTCGACCGCCTGACCGTCCGTGGCGAGCAGCTTCTCCACGATCCCGTCGAGCGTGGCGCGGACGGTCACGGGCGGGTCGGCGACCACGGAGGCCTCGACGCTCACCGTGTTGGTGACCGTCCCCGTCGTGATGACGACCGTCGGCTCGACGACGCCACCGGTCGGCGAGAGGGAGTCGTCCGTCGTCGAGATGTCGGCGCCCCTGAAGGCCATCGTGGCCAGCGAGGCGGCGATCACCGCCCACAGCACGATCCGGATCGCCGGAAAGATGATTCGACGCGTGAGACCCATCCGTGCACCCCTGCCCGACGGTGATGTTGCTCAGAACGTAGCGGGGGCAGCGCGGGATCGGCCGGACCGAGGAGGTGGGCCGGCGGACGTGTCGTGCGGCGGCGGGGCCGCCGGCCGCGTGCTCAGGCGCTCGGCGTGCGGCTCACGGAGCTCGCCACGACCTCCGCGGCGATCCGCTTGGCCTCCTTGCTGTCCGGACCCGGCTGGGCGACCATCATCGCCGCGCGGTAGTAGCGCAGCTCGTCGATGCTCTCGAGGATGTCCGCCAGGGCCCGGTGCCCGCCGTTCTTGGCGGGGGAGGCGAAGTAGATCCGCGGGTACCAGCGGCGCGCCAGCTCCTTGATCGACGACACGTCGACGACGCGGTAGTGCAGGTGCCCGACGAGCTCGGGCATGTCGCGGTCGAGGAAGGCCTTGTCGGTGCCGACCGAGTTGCCCGGCCAGCGGAGCCTTGCCCGGCTCGATCCGCTCGCGCAGGTACTCCAGCACGGCCTCCTGCGCCTCGGCGAGGCTCATCCCGCCGTCGAGCTCGGTGATCAGGCCGGAGGTGGTGTGCATCGTGTGCACGAAGGGGTCCATCTGTGCGAGGGCCTCGGCCGGCGGCTTGATGACCACGTCGATGCCCTCGTCGAGGACGTTGAGCTCGGAGTCGGTCACCACCACGGCGATCTCGACGAGTGCGTCCTTGACCAGGTCGAGCCCGGTCATCTCGCAGTCGATCCAGACGATCTTGTCATTCGGTGGGGTGGGAGCGCTCACCGCTCCACCTTAGGGGGTGGGCACGCCCGCTACTCGGGAGCCGGGACCGAGCGGGCGACCCAGGTCGCGGCGACGACGACGGCCGCGACCCCGACGGCTCCGAGCGCGGCGATCCACCACTCCCCGACGGCCCAGGCCAGGACCGCAGCGGTGGTCACCGCAGCGCTCGTCCCCAGGACGAGGGCCTCGCGGCGCCAGCTGCGCCTCGGGGAGCTCTCGGCCGGCGGCGGGCCGGGCCTCACGGGCTCATCGGCGGGCGGCGGGCCGGCGGCATGCCGTCCCATCAGGCCCGTCCGGTTCTCGTGCGCATGGTTCCATCATGCCCGGAGCCGAGGCTCGGGGGTCGCGGTGCCGCGCGCCGTGCTGTGCCGTGCTGTGCCCGCCGTCGCGAAGGCGGGCAGCGCAGGGCTCTGGGATCATCGACCGATGACCACCCCGCCCCGCCGTGGCCCGATCGACGTCGTCCGACGTCGTGTGCTCGACGAGGCCGGGCGGCTGCGCTCCGAGCCCGTCCGGCAGTGGCTCGTGGCGGGCGTGCTCCTCGTCGCCCTCGGGGTGATCGGCTTCCTGTGGGTCCTGGACGCGGTGCGCGAGACGGACGACCTCGCCTCGCTCGACAGCCCGGTGCTCGAGGCGCTCGTTGCCGGGCGCAGCCCCGCCCTGACGGCAGTGCTCACCGCGGTCACGACCCTCTCGGGCCCCGTCGTCCTTCCTGCGCTGGTCGCGGTGGGCGCGCTCGTCTGGGGGCGCCGGCGCCGCGAGTGGCGCCCCGTCGCGCTGCTGGTCGGCGCGATGCTCGTCTCGACGCTCATGGCCTTCGGGGTCAAGCTCGTCGTCGCCAGGCCGAGGCCGCCCGTCGACAGCCAGCTGGTCCCGGGCCTGGAGGCGACGTACTCGTTCCCCTCGGGTCACACGGCGGGTGCCGCGACGCTGTTCCTCGTGCTCGGCTACCTGGCGTGGTCCCGCCGGCCGACGCTGCGCGTCCTGCTGAGGTGGGCGGCGCTGGCGGCCGTCGCGGTGGGGCTGGTCGCCCTGAGCCGCCTGTACCTCGGCTACCACTTCGTCACCGATGTCGCGGCCTCGATGGCGCTCGCCGTCGCCGTGCTCGGCGGGGTCGTGCTCCTCGACGCCCGGGCCCCGCGGGGCCGCGCAGGCTAGTGTCGAGGTGAAGCGATCCACGGGTCGCTCGAGGAGCCGTCGTGAGCACAACCACCTATCCGTCCCCGCCCGGGGAACCGCGCTCCACGACCCTCAAGACCCTGGGAGTGGTCGGGTCCTCCCGCAAGCCGGACGAACGTCGCGTCCCGCTCCATCCCCGCCACCTCGAACGCATCGACGAGGACCTCCGCGCGCGGATGATCGTCGAGGAGGGCTACGGCGAGGCCTTCGGATTCAGCGACGAGCAGCTGGCCGGCCTGGTCGGAGCGGTCCGGCCACGCCATGTGGTCCTCACGACGGCCGAGATCGTGCTGCTGCCCAAGCCGCAGCTCGCCGACCTCACCGAGCTGCCCCACGGCGCGGTCCTGTGGGGCTGGCCGCACTGCGTGCAGGACCAGCACATGACGCAGATCGCGATCGACAGGGGGCTGACCCTCATCGCCTTCGAGGCGATGAACCACTGGGCGAGCGACCACGGCTTCAGCCTGCACGTCTTCCACGCGAACAACGAGATCGCCGGCTACGCCTCCGTCCTGCACGCCCTGGAGACCGCAGGGATGACGGGCGACTTCGGCCGACGGCTGACCGCCGTCGTCATCGGGTTCGGGGCGACGGCGCGAGGAGCGGTCACGGCGCTGGCGGCCATGGGCGTGCGCGATATCGAGGTCCTCACCCAGCGGCACGTCGCCTCGGTCAACGCCCCGATGCACGCCGCCCGGATGGTCCACCTGGAGCAGGAGGACCCGGCGACCCACCTGAGCACCGTGGTCACCGAGGACGGACCGGTCGCGCTCGCGCCGTTCCTCGCCAGGCACGACGTCGTCGTGAACTGCACGCTCCAGGACCCCCAGGCGCCGAGCATGTTCCTGCTGAGCGAGGACCTCGACGCGTTCGAGCCGGGCAGCCTCATCGTCGACGTCTCCTGCGACGAGGGCATGGGCTTCGAGTGGGCGCGACCCACCTCCTTCGCCAGCCCGGAGCTCATCGTCGGCGACCATGTCCGCTACTACGCCGTCGACCACAGCCCGTCCCTGCTGTGGGACTCCGCGAGCTGGGAGATCAGCGAGGCGCTCATGCCCTTCCTGCGGGTCGTCATGGAGGGGGAGGCCTCCTGGGACGAGAACGAGACGGTGCTGCGCTCCATCGAGATCCGCGCCGGTCACGTGGTCAACCCGTCGATCCTGCTGTTCCAGGAGCGCTCGTCCGAGCATCCGCACACCAGCGTGGCCGCGTCGTAGGGGACCTCCCCGCCCAGGTCCAGGGCGGGCCCCGGGCCGAACGGCCCACCCCGCGCGCCCCCCGTCCATAGGATGGAGGTGGAGGCGTCTGATGACGTTGCTCAGCATTCTCGACCGGTTCCGCCCCGCGGGCGCACCTGGCTCCGCCGGGGTGGTCGCAGTGCCTGCGCTCGACGACGACGGCCCGGCGGCCGAGCTCGCCCCCGTCTTCGCCGCCCTCGAGCCCGACCTCGAGTGGTGCTCCGCCCGCGTCGCGGCGGCGCGGCTCGAGGCCCGGACGCTGACCGACGCCGCCCGCGAGCGAGCGGCCGCGATGGTGGCGACGGCGCGGCTGGAGGCCGACTCCGCACGCGTCGGCGCGGCCGGCGCCGTCCGGGACGAGTCGGCGCAGGCCGACCTGCTCCTGCTTCGTCACGCCAGGGAGCAGGTGGACCGGATGGACGCCGTCGGCCGCGAGCGGGCGGCGGAGCTCGCCGAACGGCTCGCCTCCGCGCTGCTGGACCCGGAGCCGGGTGCTGGCCCATGAGGTCGGACTGGGTGGCCGCCGCGGTGCGCGCCAGGGCGATGGCCCGGCGCCGCGTCGGGGCGGGCGCCTGCCGGCGGATCGCCGAGCGGAGCAGTCTCACCGCGGCCCTGCCCGAGCTCGACGGCACCGGCTTCGCCGAGCGCGTCCTCGGGTGCACCACGCTCGAGGAGGCCCAGCGCGCCGTCTCCGAGACCGTCCTGTGGGAGATGCGGGTCCTCGCCGGCTGGCTCCCCGCCGGCGGCACGCGCCTGCTGCGTGCCCTGGCTGCGGGGTTCGAGCTGGAGAACATCCGCGGCCTGGCCGCTCGGCTCGACGGCGCCCCCGAGCGGCCGGCCTACGCGCTCGGCGCCCTGGCGACGGCCTGGCCCCGGCTCAGCGCCACGGACTCGCCGGCCGAGCTCCACGAGGCGCTGGGCCGTTCCGCGTGGGGCGACCCGGGGGACGGGGGGTCCGCGGCCCTCGCCGACGCCCTGCGGGTCTCGTGGCTGCGTGCGCTCGCCTCGGCCGCCCCGGAGGCGAAGCCCTGGGCCGCTCGAGCGGCGGCGCTGACGGCCGCCCGCCTCGTGCTCGTCGACGGAGAACGCCCGTCGGAGCGCCTGCAGCGCCTGGCCAGGCCGTTGATCGGCGAGGGGTGGGTGCAGGCACGCGACTGCGGAGCGCTCCGCGAGGCGCTGCCCGTCTCCGTGCGCGGTGTCCTGGACGGCATCGAGGAACCGACCCGGCTGTGGCGCGCCGAGGCACGCGCCGTCGCCTCGGTCGAGGAGGACGCCTTCGCCCTGCTCCGGACGGCGCTTCCCGGGCCGCCCGTCGTCCTCGGCGCCGTCGTCGTGCTCGCGGTCGACTGCTGGCGGCTTCGCGCTGCCCTGGCCTCGGCAGAGGCCGGTGGTGGAGGGAGCGAGGTGCTCGATGCGGTGGCGTGAGGCCCTGAGCCCGGTGCGGATGGAGCGCGTCGCCCTCGTGGCGCCGGCCTCGGCAGGCGGTCCGTTGCTCGAGGAGCTCGCTCGCAACGGGGTCGTCGAGCTCGACCTGCCGTATGCGCCGGGCGCTGGCGAGGAGGAGCTCGCCAGGGCGCAGGAGGCCGCGGTGCGCTCTCAGCACCTCCTCGGCCTCGTCGGGTGGACCCCGGCCCGGAACCTCGCCGCCCTCCAGCGGGCACTGGTGCCGATCGGTGCGGCGGCCGTCCCGATCGCCCACCCGCGGGGCGTGCAGCCGCCGACCTTGCTCACCGACGCCACGGCACGTCGCCCTCGACTGTCCCGTGCGCTCGTCGACACCTACGGAACGGTCCCCTACGCCGACGTCGACCCCTCGCGGCTCGCGGGCCTCGCCTACGTCCTCATGTTCGGGATGATGTTCGGCGACGTCGGGCACGGCGCGATCCTGCTGGTCATGGGCCTGGCGCTGCGCGGGCGGACGAGCGGTCGCCTGGCGAGGCTGGCCCGGGCGTGGTCCTTCGTCGCGGGAGCCGGCCTCACCTCTCTCGGCTTCGGGGTGCTCTACGGCGAGGCGTTCGGGCCGACGGGCCTGCTGCCCGTCGTCTGGCTCGACCCGCTGAGCGACCCGATCCCGCTGCTCGTCGCCGCCGTCCTGCTCGGCGCCGTGCTCCTCGCCGTCGCGTACGGGGTCGGCACGGTCAACCGCGTGCGCGAGGGCGGGTGGGGCTACGCCCTCTACGCGCGCTCCGGGGTGGCGGGCTCGGCGCTGTTCGCCGCGACGGCACTGCTGACCTGGGGTCTGGTCGCGGGGATCGGGCCGCTCGTCGTCGTCGCCGCCGTGCTGGCCGTCGGGGCGCTCGCCCTCGTCTTCACCGGTCTGCTCATCGAGGCGGGCGGTGGCGGGTCCGGTGTGATGCAGGCCCTCGTGGAGCTGGTCGACACCGTCGTCCGGCTCGGCTCGAACATCGTCTCCTTCGCCCGGCTCGCCGCCTTCGGCCTGACCCACGCCGCCCTGCTGATGATCGTCTGGAACGGGACGACCGCGCTGTGGGGCCCCGGGTGGCGGGCGGTGGCCGCCGTGCTCGTCTTCGTCGTCGGCAACGTCGTGACCTTCGCCCTCGAGGCGCTGGTCGCCGGGATCCAGGCCCTGCGGCTGGAGTACTACGAGCTGTTCTCCCGCATCTTCCAGTCCGAGGGGCGGCCCTTCCGTCCCTGGGCCCCGACGCTGCCCGAGGGCAGCACTGCACGAGGAGAGATCTCATGACGGTCTGGCTCGTCGGCATCCCTGCTGTGGCGCTGGTCATGGTGGTGGCGGTGGTCCTGCTCCGCAGGCGCGGCAGGGCCGGGTTCGCGGTGCTGCTCGGGGTCGATGCGCTCGTGCTGGTCGGTGCGCTCGTCCTGCTGGTCAGCGCGCTCGGGTCGAGCCCGGCCGAGGCGGTGGTCGCGACGGGGGTGGCCGCGGCCGAGACCGCCGCACCGGCGGGGATCGGCGGCTCGGCGCTCATCGCTGCGGCCATCGCGGTGGCGGGCTCCTCGATCGGGGCAGCCTTCGCCGTCGCGTACACCGGCTCGGCTGCGCTCGCGGCGATGAGCGAACGGCCGGAGATCTTCGGCCGGGCGATGGTCGTCGTCGGGCTGGCCGAGGGGATCGCGATCTACGGGCTGGTGATCGCGATGATCCTCATCGGGAGGGCGTGAGGGGCCGTGACTCGCACGACGGGTGGCCAGGTCGCCGCACTCGGTGAGCGCAGCCTCGTCGAGGGCTACGGGCTCGCCGGCGCCCTCGTGCTGGCTGCTGAGTCCGAGGAGCAGGTGCTGCGCGCCTGGGCTGCGCTCCCCCCGGGGGTCTGCGCCGTCGTGCTGACCCCGAGGGCAGCCGCGGCGCTCGGCACCGCGCTCACCTCACCCGGTGCGCCGATGGGGGTCGTGCTGCCATGAAGGGGCTGCGTCCCGAGGCCATCGCCGCACTCGAGCCGGTGCGGGCCTCGTTGCGCGCCACCGCCACCGCTCAGGCCCAGGAGCTCGCCTCCGCGGCGGCCGCGGAGTCGGGGGAGCTCGTGAGGGTGGCGCGGGAGCGGGCTGCCGAGATCGTCGCGTCGGCCGCCGCCGAGGGCGCTGCTGCCGCCGGAGCGGCCGCGGCCCTGCGCTCGGCACGGGCGCGCCGCGAGGCCAACGAGCTCGTCCTGGCCGAGCAGGAGGCGCTGCGCCGACAGGTGCTCACGCGGCTCGTGCACCGCGCGCAGCAGCTGAGCGACGACCCTCGGCACGAGGCGTGGCTCGAGGACCTGGCACGGCGGTGCCGGGAGCTGCTCGGCCCGGGCGCCGTCGTCACCCCGAGCCCCGACGGCGGGGTCGTCGGCGTGCTGGGCTCGCTCCGGCTCGACCTGTCGATCCCCGTCCTGGCCGCGGCGAGCGTCGAGGCCCACGCCGAGGAGGTGCGGCAGCTGTGGGCGCCGTAGCGCGGGGCAGCGGGCGGTCGCAGGCCTCGGGGCAGGCGGGGCGAGCCGTCGGCGCGGTCACCCGGGTCAACGGCCCGCTGGTCGAGGTGCGGGGGCTCGACGGGATCGCGATGCGCGAGGTCCTCGCGCTGGGCCCGCAGCGCCTCGCCGCGGAGATCGTCGGGATCTCCGGAGGCCGGGCGACCGTGCAGGCCTACGAGTACACCGGCGGGCTGACCCCGGGCGACGACGCCGTGGCGACGGGCGAGCCGCTGTCCGGGCTCCTGGGCCCGGGGCTCCTCGGCCAGGCCTTCGACGGGCTGCTGCGTCCGCTGAGCGGCGCCCCCGTGTGGCTGACCCCGGAACGCGAGGCGAGCGGTCAGGGGCGGACGTGGTCGTTCGTGGCCGCCGTCGAGCGCGGCGCGCTGGTCACCGCGGGCCAGGTGCTCGGCACCGTCCCCGGGGCGGGCTCCGTCGAGCACCGCGTGCTCGTCCCGTGGGGGGTCGAGGGGACGCTCACCTGGATCGCCGGGCCGCAGGCCAGGGGGGCGAGCGAGGTGATCGCCCGGGTCGACGACGTCGAGGTCCGGCTGTCCGAGCGCTGGCCCGTGCGCCGGCCGCGGCCCTTCCGGACGCGGCTGACCGACGTCGTCCCGCTGCACACCGGTCAGCGGGTGCTCGACCTCGTCTACCCGGTGGCGCGCGGCGGCGCGGCCGCGGTCCCCGGCGGCTTCGGCACGGGCAAGACGCTGCTGCTCCAGCAGATCGCGAAGTGGTCGGACGCCGACGTGATCGTCTACGTCGGCTGCGGGGAGCGCGGGAACGAGATGGCCGACGTCCTCGAGGAGCTCGGGAGGGTCACCGACGCGAGGAGCGGCGGGCGCCTCGTGGACCGGACGGTCGTCATCGCGAACACCTCGAACATGCCGATGATGGCCCGCGAGGCGAGCGTGCACACGGGTATCACGGTCGCCGAGTTCTACCGCGACATGGGCTACGACACGGTCGTCATCGCCGACTCGACCTCCCGCTGGGCGGAGTCGCTGCGCGAGTTCTCCAACCGCAACGGCGACCTGCCGGCCGAGGAGGGCTACCCGGCCACGCTCGCCTCGGAGCTCGCGGCGTTCTACGAGCGCGCCGGTCGCGTGACGACGCTCGGCGGGGCCACCGCCTCGACGACCGTCATCGGCGCCGTCTCGCCCGCGGGCGGCGACATGACCGAACCGGTGACGACGGGCACGCAGCGCTTCGTCCGCTCGCTGTGGCTGCTCGACCGTGACCTCGCGTACTCGCGGCACTACCCGGCCGTCAGCTGGCGTGGTTCCTTCGCCCGGGACGCCGACGCCGTCGGGATGTGGCGATCGTCGCACGGCGACCCCGAGTGGGCGCGGCGCAGGGCCCGTGCCGCGGCGCTGCTCGCCGAGGCCGACCGACTCGCCTCGCTCGCGGAGATCATCGGCACGGGCTCGCTCCCCGGTCACGAGCGCATGGTCCTGCTCGGCGGCCGGCTGCTGCGCGACGGCGTGCTGCAGCAGAACGCCCTCAGCGACAACGACGGGTTCTGCTCGGCGGAGAAGGGAGCGGCGCTGCTCGGCCTCGTGCTCGACGTCGTCGACGCCTGCCAGCGCCGGGTCGAGGAGGGGCTCGCCGCGACGACGATCGAGGAGGCGGACCTCGGGCCCGTCGTCAGGGCCCGCGAGGAGGCCGGGCCGAGCGATGCCGAGGCCGTGCGCGACGTGCGCCGGCAGGCCCTGGCGATGCTGGAGGCGCTGACATGAGCGACAGGCTGAGACAGGTGGCCCACGGCGACGTGCGCGAGCTGCGCGGGCCCTTGCTCGTCGTCGGCGCCGACGGCGTCGGCTGGGACGAGTTCGCCACCGTCGAGGTGCCGGGGGGCGACCGGCACGGGCTGGTCCTCGAGGTCGATCGGGACCTCGTCACGCTCCAGGTCCTCGAGGGGACGGGCGGGATGGTCCCCGGGACCATCTGGGTGCGCTTCGACGGTCGCCCGCTCAGCATCCCCGTGGGGCCGCAGTGGTTCGGCCGCGTGTGCAACGGTCGCGGCGAACCCCTCGACGGCGGGCCCCCGGTCACCGGCGACACCATGCTCCCGGTGAGCGGGCGGCCGCTCAACCCCGTCCACCGCGAGCCCCCGCGCGACCCCGTCCTGACCGGGGTCTCGGTCATCGACGCGCTGACGACCCTCGTGCGCGGCCAGAAGCTGCCGATCTTCTCCGTCCCCGGCCTGCCGCACCTCGCGCTCGCGACCCAGGTCGCCGCCCAGGCGACGGCGCAGGGCTCGAGCTTCCGGGTCGTCTTCGCCGGGATGGGCCTGACCCATGCCGACATCGCGTTCGCCCGGGACCGCCTCGAGGAGCGCTCGGCCGCCGGGGAGCTCGTCCTGCTGCTCAACTCCGCGGACGACCCTGTCATCGAGCGGCTGCTCACCCCTCGGCTCGCCCTGACGATCGCCGAGCACCTGGCGTTCACCGAGGGGCATGACGTCCTCGTCGTCATGTCGGACATGACGAGCTATGCGGAGGCCCTGCGTGAGGTCGCCGCGGCCCGGCGCGAGATCCCTGCCCGGCGCGGGTACCCCGGCTACCTGTACAGCGACCTCGCCACGCTCTACGAGCGCTGCGGACGGATCCGCGGGCGGCCGGGCTCGGTGACGATCGTCCCGGTGCTGACCATGCCGGCCGGGGACATCACCCACCCCGTGCCCGACCTGACGGGGTACATCACCGAGGGTCAGGTGGTGCTCTCCGCCGAGGTCCAGGCCCGCGGGATCTACCCACCCGTCGACGTCCTGTCGTCCTTGTCGCGACTCATGCGCAGCGGGGCCGGTCCCGGACGCACGCGCGAGGACCACCTGCCCGTCGCCTCCCAGGTGCTCGCCGCGATGGCCAGGGCCGCGCAGGCGGCCGAGCTCGCCGAGCTGGTCGGCGTCTCGGCGCTGAGCGCGACGGACCGCGCCTACCTCGCCTGCCGCGAGCTCGTCGAGCGGAGGCTGTTCGACCAGGGTGACTCGCAGCTGCGGACGATGGAGGACTCGCTCGGCCGGGCCTGGAGCGCGCTGGCGGCCCTCCCGCGGCAGGAGCTGACCATGCTCCCGCTCGCGATGATCGACCGGTACCTGCCCGCACGGGCGGAGGGAGGAGCCGATGGCTGACACCGGACGGGCCGGGCGTGTTCGCCTGGAGCGTCGCCTCGCGGTCGCCGAGCACGGGGCCGACCTGCTCGACCGCAAGCAGCGGATCCTCGCCGACGAGCTGGAGCGCCTCGAGCTCGTCGCGGAGCGCAGCCGTGGCAGGTGGGAGCTGAGCGCCCGCGAGGCGGCGACCTGGTCGCGCCGCGCGGCGGAGCTCGACGGACGGGAACGGATCGAGGCGGCGGCCGCGTCGATCCCTGCCCGTGCCGAGGTCGAGTGGGCAGCGGCGATGGGCGTGGAGTTCCCGCTCGAGGCCCGCTGCGTGGTGGGCCGCTCGCGCGGTGCCGCGGGGAGCTCGGCGCTCGCCCTCGCGGTGGGCGCCCATGCCGAGGCACTCGAGGCTGCCGTCGAGCACGCGGCCGCCTCGCGGGCCGTCCTGCTGCTCTCCGAGGAGCTCGCGGCGACCCGCAGCAGGCAGCATGCCGTCGAGAAGAGGTGGATCCCGCGGCTCGAGGGCCGGCTCGCTGCCGTCCACCGCTCGCTCGACGAGCTGGAGCTCGAGGAGGGGCTCCGCCTGCGCTGGGCCGCAGGGGCGACAGGACCGGGAGCCGGGGTGCCAGCGCAGGAGGGCGAGCCGTGATCGAGACCGTGCTCGTCGCCGTGAACGACTCCACCCCGGCCTTCGCTGCCGCCGCCGTCGCCGTGCGGTACGCGGCACTGCTCGGTGCCCGCGTCCGGGTCGTGACGGTCCTCGAGCCGTGGCCCGTCGGCAGGGCACATGACGGCGGCGAGCTGATCGACGTGCGGCACCGGCGCGAGCAGGCGGGCGACGCCGCGATCCGGCATGTCGTCGTGCTGGGAGAGCGCGCGGGCGTGGAGGTGAGCGGGGTCCGGCGGGAGGGCGCCGTCGCGGGAGCCGTCCTCGACGAGGCCGCGGCCTGCGGCGCCTGCCTCATCGTCATGGCCAGGGTGTCCCGGCCCGGTCACGCCCTGCCCTCCGTGGGCAGCGAGACCCTTCGCGTGCTGGAGTTCGCCACCGTCCCCGTGCTCGTCGTCCCGACGCATGTGCAGTGACTGCTCTGTGATGCCGGCGCGGTCTCGCGCGGGGTGCCGACGCGCGCACGGACCCGGGTAGTGCGCAAGGGCCGAAGGACGTTGGGTCAGCCCCGTGGCGATCGGTAGTCTTGCCCCGCCGTGACAGAACGGTGCGCGCGGTCGACGGCCCACCCCCCGTGATCGACGCCTCGCGCACAGGGAGGAACCCCCCGTGCTCGACCCTGCCTCGACCGACCCCGCGTCGACCGACCCCCGCGAGATCCGCACGCGTGAGGACCTCGCCTCCGCGCTCACCTCGCTGCGCGAACGCCGCGGCTGGACGATCCGGGAGGTCTCCCAGGCCTCGGACCTTCCCGTCGCCACCGCGGGCGGCTACTTCAGCGGACGGCACCTGCCGCCGCTGGCGACGGTCGACGTCTTCCTGCAGATGCTCGTCCTGCTCGGGGTGGACACGGACGAGCTGCCGGCATGGTCCGAGGCAGTCCAGCGACTGCGCCGCGCACCTGGTCCGCGGCCCGGTTCCGCCCACGCCCCCTACCGTGGCCTCGCGCCGTACCAGGCGGAGGACGCCGAGCTGTTCTTCGGCAGGGAGGACCTCACGGCTTCTCTGCTCGAGAAGGTCCTGGCCGGCCCGGCCACGCCGGTCGTGGTGCTCGGCGCCTCCGGCTCGGGGAAGTCCTCCTTGCTGCGTGCCGGGCTCGTCGCTCGCCTGCGCGCCGAGGGGCGCGTCGCCGAGGTCATGAGCCCGGGCGCCGACGCCCTGTCCTCGCTCGACGAGCTCCGCGCCGCCGGCACCCTGGCTGCCGGGACGACGCTCGTGGTCGACCAGTTCGAGGAGGTCTTCACCTCCGAGCGCCCCGAGCTCGCCCCTGCCTTCCTCGCAGCGCTGGGCGAGCTGCACGCCGCCGGCACGGTCGTGGTGCTCGGGATGCGCGCGGACTTCTTCGACCGCGCGCTCGAGCTCGAGCCGCTCGGCGGCTGGTTGGCCGCGGGCCAGGTGCTCGTCGGCCCGCTGACGGCCGGGGACCTGCGACGCATCGTCGTCGAGCCGGCGCAGCGGGTCGGCCTCGAGGTCGAGGACGCGCTCGTCGAGGTGCTCGTCGCCGAGGCCACCCGGGGGGCCGGCCCCGGGGCGGCGCTCGACCCGGGCGTGCTCCCGCTGATCGCCCATGCGCTGTACGTCTCCTGGCAGCAGTCGACCGGCCGGCGGCTGACGCTCGCGCAGTACCGGCTCGCGGGCGGGCTCGCCGGGGCGATCGCCCAGACGGCCGAGTCCGTCTACGCCTCGCTCACCCCGGAGCAGCGTGAGGCGGCCAGGGGGACGCTCGTGCGACTCGTCCACGTGCGCGCCGGGCTCGCCGACACGCGGCGACCTGCCGACCTGCGCGAGTTCGGCTCGCCCGAGTCCGGTGGTGTCCTTCAGGCCTGCATCGACGCCCGTCTGCTCAGCGCCGACCGCGAGCACGTCCAGCTCGCCCATGAGGCGCTGCTCACCGCCTGGCCGAGGCTGCGCAGCTGGATCGAGGACGACAGGGAGGGGCTGCGCCAGCGGACCAGGCTCGCCGAGGCCGCCCATCGCTGGCTCGACGCCGGGCGCGACCCCGACCTGCTCTACCGCGGAGCCCCGCTGTCCACGGCCGTCGAGCGCTGGGGAGAGGGCGGTGACCCGTCCGCGCTCGCGGGCGTCGAGCGCGAGTTCCTCGACCTGAGCATCGAGGACGACCTGCGCAGCGTCCTCGCACGTCAACGCTCGACGATCAGGCTGCGCCTGCTCTCCGGGGTGCTCGCCGTGCTCCTCGCGAGCACCGCCGGCCTCGTCGGGCTCACCGTGCGGCAGAACCGCGACCTCGTGCACCAGAAGGACATCGCCGTCTCGCGTCAGCTCGCGGTCACGGCACAGACGCTCGCGTCGACCGACCCCGGGCTGGCCGGTCAGGTCGCCGTCGGCGCCCACCTCACCGCGGACACGCTCGAGGCCAGGACGGCCCTCCTGAGCAGCTCGGGCCGGACGCCCGTCGCGCGTCTCGCGCACACCGATGGCCTCGTCAACCAGCTCGACGTGAGCCCCGACGGGTCGATCATCGCGGCGGCGACCGACGCCGCGGCGCTCCGGCTGTGGTCGACGGCGGCCGGTGGGCCGGAGCTCGCGACGATCACGGTCGACGACGCCGCTCTCTACGGCATCTCGTTCGGCCCCGACGGGACACGCATCGCGGCCGGAGGCGATGCCGGGCTGCTCGAGGTGTGGTCCCTCGGCGACCCGACGCACCCGAGCCCCGTCGCCGTCGCGGACGCGGAGATGGGCACGACGATCTACGGCGTGGCCTTCGGCGCCGGGGGCGGCCTGCTCGCCGCCGCCGCTGCCGACGGGGTCGTCAGGCTCTGGCACGCCGAGGGCGAGGGCTACACGCTCGTCGCCACGATCCAGGCCTTCGAGGGCACGGCGCAGTCGGTCGTGCTGAGCCAGGACGGCAGGCTGCTGGCGGCCGGGGGCTCCGACGGGGTCGCGAGGCTCTGGGACCTGACCGACCCGGCCGTCCCCGTGCTCCTCGCGGACGGCGGGCCGCCGGTCGGCAGCATGCTGACCTCGCTCGCCCTCAGCCCCGACGAGGACATGCTCGTCGCGGGGACCACAGCCGGCGCGGTCCACCGCTGGGACCTGACGGCGGCCGGGGCGCCGGCGGAGCTGAGCACGCTCGAGGGTCCCGCCAGCTGGGTCAACCAGATGCGGTTCAGCGCCGACGGCGCCTACCTCGCGGGGGCGAGCTCGGACGACCACCTGTGGGTATGGGACGCGCGCACCGGCGCTCGGGTGCAGTCGCTCGCGCACCCGACCACGCTCATCGGCGCCGCCTGGGCCCCCGACGGCCGCACGCTGTACTCGGGCGGTGCCGACGGGACGGTCCGCGCGTGGAGCTGGCCCGGCGAGGTCCTCGGCGGGCTGTCGGCGATCCCTGGCGGTGCGCCGTTCGGCGCGGGAGTCGTGCTCACCGCGACGACGGACGGCCTGCGGGTCTGGGACGACACCGAGCCCGGTCATCGCACGCTGCTGAGCCTGACGCCGCCGCCGGGTGAGGCGAGGCTCGACGGATCCATCGCGGTGTCGGTGGCGAAGGCGCTCGTCGTCGCCGGTGACACCACCGGTCACGTCCACTTCTGGGACATCGGCAACCCGCGCGCCCCGCGCCTGCTCGCCTCCGTCCTCGCGCACAGCGACTGGGTCGACGCGCTGGCCTTCGACCGCACGGGCACCAAGCTCGTGGCGACCTCGGACGACGCGTCGATCACGTTCTGGGACCTGTCCGCGGGGATCCCGGACGCGCCGGTCTCCCGGCTCGCCGATCTCGGGGGCTTCGTCTACAGCGCGGCCTTCTCTCCGGACGGCACGACCCTCGTCGCCTCGGTGCTCTCCGGCTCGGTGCTCCTCGTCGACGTCTCTGACCTCGCCCATGCGGCGATGATCGGCAGCCCGCTGCACGGACCGGTCGGCTACGTGTACACCTCCGCCTTCAGCCCCGACGGGACGACGATCGCCGCGAGCGGCAACGACTCCTCGATCTGGTTGTGGGACGTGAGCGACCCCGCTCATCCCGCGGCGCTCGGACGGCCCCTGCTGTGGGCCGACGGCTACGCCTCGAGCCTCGCGTTCAGCCCCGACGGGAACCGGCTCGCCGCCGGGATGACGGACGGGTCCGTCCGGCTCTGGGACGTGACGACCCCCGCGGCCCCGGTGCGGTGGGCCACGCTGACCGGCAGCGCCGGGACGGTCTACGGCGTCGAGTTCTCCCGGGACGGCCGCGAGCTGAGCGCTGCCGGCTCCGACCGTGCGGTGCGGCTCTTCTCGACGTCGGTGGAGGACGCGACGGCGCGTGTGTGCGCGGCCGTCGCCGCAGGCTCGGCTGCGACCTCCGCCGAGTGGGCTCGCGTGGCCGAGTCGGTGCCCGAGCCCTCGATCTGCGGGTAGCCCGGCTCCGCTCGCCTCAGCCTCGGGCCTCGGAGAGGATCGCGGCCGTGTCGCGGACCGTCGCGAACCCTCCGGCCTGCAGGTTCACGGCCGTCGCCCGCATGAGCTCCTCGGCCGTCACCGTCACCGGGCCGAGGCCGGGCACCTCGGCGCCCAGGTCGAAGGTGCGCGTGGCGTCGAGGGCGAACGTCACCTGGTAGCCGAGGTTGCCGGCCATCCGGGCCGTCGTCTCGACGCACATGTTCGTCTGGATCCCGCACAGGACGAGCGCGCTGATCCCGGAGCTGCGCAGCCACCCGTGCAGGTCGGGGCTGCCGTAGAACGCGGAGTTCACGTCCTTGACGACGAGCAGCGCGGCGGCGGCGGGGTCGAGGAAGCCCTGGAGCGCGTTCCCGGGCCGGCCGGTGCCGAGTGGCGAGCCCTCCTCGAGGGAGTCGTGGCGGACGAGCACGACGGGACCGCGCCCCGTCGCGTACCAGTGCTCGACGAGCGCTGCGATGTTCTCCTCGGCACGAGGGTTGGCGGTTCGTCCCCAGTAGCCGGAGTCGTCGAAGCCCTCCTGGACGTCGATCACGACGAGGGCCTGGGGTTCGGGCGTCTGTGCGGTGGTCATGGCTCCATCCCAGCCGCCACGGCCCGGGTCGACCAGTGGCCTGGATGTCATGGATCGATAGGATCGCGACATGAGGCTCGCGATCGTCCTGCTCGACACGATGCGCAGCTTCGACGTCGCCGCCGCCCTCGAGGTCTTCGCGGACGACCGCTCGTCGCGCGGGGTGCCCCGTGACGAGGTCCGGTGCGTCTCGCCGCGCGGCACCGTCGTCCTCGAGCACGGGCTCACGCTCGCCGCCCAGGGCCTCGACCGGGCCCTGGACGCCGACCTGGTGCTCGTCCCCGGGTTCGCCGACATCGGCGCGGCCCTGGCGAGCTTCGAGGCCCCCGAGGTCCGTTCCGTGCTCGCCACGCTCGTCGCGGCCCACGAGCGCGGAGCCCAGCTCGCCTCGATGTGCACCGGTGCCTTCCTGCTCGCGCGCTCCGGACTGCTCGACGGCATGCGCACGACGACCCACTGGCGCTACGCAGGGCTGCTGCGGGACCTCCACCCCCGGGTGCTCGTCGACCCCGACGTGCTCTTCACCCATGACGCCGGCCGGCGCCTGTGGACCTCGGCCGGGGTGACGGCAGGCATCGACCTGTGCCTGGCGATGCTCGCCGAGCAGCACGGCACGGCGGCGGCCGCGACCGTCGCGCGCTCGATGGTCCTCCCTGCGGCCCGGGGCGGCGGGCAGGCGCAGTACGTCCCGCCCAGGTACCGGGCGGAGGAGTCGTCCGCCGGGGAGATCGAGCAGCTCAGGGCCCTCGTGCACCGGGAGCTGGACCGTCCCTGGACGCTCGAGGAGCTCGCGCGAGCGGTCGGCCGGTCACCGCGGTCCCTCCAGCGTCGGTTCGCCCGTTCCGTCGGCACGACGCCCTCGCAGTGGCTGACCGGCGAGCGGGTCACCGCCGCGCGCGAGCTGCTCGAGGGCACCGTCCTGACGGTCGAGCAGATCGCCCACCGCGTGGGCTTCGGCAGCGCCGACCTGATGCGCAAGCACTTCGCGGCTCGGCTCGGGGTCGCGCCGACGCGCTACCGGCAGTCGTTCGCGCGGGCCGACTGAGCCCAGCGCTCCGTCGGCCGTGCGAGGCTCTGCTCGTCCCCTTCCGCCACCGCGCCGTCCGGAGGTCCCGTGCCCCTCGATCCCGTGCTCGCCGAGCGCCTCCCGCTCCTGGCGGGCGTCGTGTCCTACGAGCAGCTCGACAGCGACGAGGACGCCAGGCGACGCATGACGGCCTTCGAGGACGACGGCGCGCCGTGGCCCGTCCCAGAGGTGCCCGTGCGGGACGTGGCCATGGATGCCGCCGGGTACCGATTCCGGTCCCGCGTGTATGGCCGGGGAACGGGCGCGGCGCCCTGCCTGGTGTGGGCCCACGGCGGTGCGTTCGCCGCCGGCGGCATCGAGATGAACGAGGCGGACCTCGTCGCGCGCGAGCTCGTGCGGCGAACCGGGGGAGTGCTCGTCTCGGTCGACTACACGCTCGTCCCGCAGGCGAGCTACCCGGCGCTGCACCGCCAGGTCGCGGCGGCGTGGGCCTGGGCGCGGCAGCACGCCCAGGAGCTCGGTGTCGACGAGTCCCGGATCGGCCTGGGCGGTGCGAGCGCCGGCGGTGCCCTCGCCCTCGCGGCCGCTCGCGCGATGCCGGCCGACGGCGCGCATTCCACCCTCCTGCCCGCCTACCTCGTCCTCGCCTACCCGGTGACCCATCGCGAGTGGACGCCCGACCCGCACGTCGAGCGGCTGATGGCGGGCATGCCGCAGATCCTGCGCTTCCCGCTCGAGGGCGTCCGCTCCTTCACCGACGCCTATCTCGCCGGGCACCCGTCCCCGGACCTCGCCTTCGCCGACGGGGCCGATCTCGCCGGGCTCCCGCCGGTGCTCGTCGTCCTGGCGGAGTACGACGACCTGCGCGCCCCGGCCGAGGGCTTCGTCGAGCAGGCGCGCGCCTGCGGTGTCACGGTCGAGCGGCGGCTCGCGCGGGGGATGCTCCACGGGCACCTCAACCGGACGCCCGTCCTCGGCGGAGTCGACGAGACCCTTGACGACATCGCGCGCGTGATGGTCGAGGGCGCGGTGCGCGGAGAGCCCTGACGGGTGCGCGCCGCACCGGCATGGAGATTGATCGTTCCGGGTTCTCCATTCCATCCGATGTAGTTGTTGGACTTCTGGGAAACGATTTCGTAGGTTCGCCCCGTGGCCCGATCGGGCCGCTCGGAGCACATCGGTGAGGACTGACATGCAGCAGCGCGCCCTGGGTGAGCGGATGGTCTCGGCGATCGGGCTGGGCGGGATGCCCATGTCCATCGAGGGCCGTCCGGACGAGGCCCGTTCGATCGCCACCATCCACGCGGCTCTCGAGGCCGGCGTCACCCTGATCGACACCGCCGACGCCTACCACCGTGACGCGGCGGAGGTCGGGCACAACGAGGAGCTCATCGCCCGCGCGCTGCGCCAGTACGGTGCCGACACCTCCGAGGTGATCGTCGCGACCAAGGGCGGCCACCTGCGCCCCGGTGACGGCACGTGGACCCAGAACGGCGACCCCGCGTACCTCAAGGAGGCGGCCAGGGCCTCCGCGAGGCGGCTCGGTGTCGAGGCCATCGAGCTCTACCAGTTCCACCGTCCCGACCCGCGCGTGCCCTACGCCGACTCCGTCGGCGCCCTGAGCGAGCTGCTCGACGAGGGCGTCATCGTCCGCGCCGGCATCTCCAACGCCGACATCGCCCAGATCGACCTCGCCGACGAGATCCTCGGCGGTCGGCTCGTGTCGGTGCAGAACCAGTTCTCCCCGCGCTTCCGCTCGAGCCTCGGCGAGCTCGAGCACTGCGCCGCACGGGGCATCGCCTTCCTGCCGTGGAGCCCGCTCGGCGGCATCTCCGGGTCGGCGACCCTCGCCGACCGGCACGAGGCCTTCGCGCAGGTCGCAGCGGCGCACGGCGTGAGCATCTACCAGGTGACGCTCGCCTGGGAGCTCGCCCTGGCGCCCGTCGTCATCCCGATCCCGGGCGCCTCGCGGCCCGAGTCGATCCGCGACTCCGTCGGCGCGGCGCAGCTCACGCTCACCGCCGAGGAGATCGCGACGCTGTCGCACGCCTGAGCGCGCAGGCCCAGCCCCGGCCGCGTCGTCCCGCACGTCATCCCCCCAGCGACCACCAGCCAGGAGCACCGTCGATGCGCACCTTCACCCTGCCCGGGACGGACCTGACCGTCCCGAACGTCGTCCTCGGCCTCATGCGGATCCAGGACAAGACGGACGAGGAGATCCGGACGCTCGTCGGCACGGCCCTCGACCACGGCATCGACTTCTTCGACCACGCCGACGTGTACGGCTCGAGCGTCCATGGCTGCGAGCGGCGGTTCGCCGAGGCGATGCGCCTGACCCCGGCGGAGCGCGAGAGGGTCGTGCTGCAGTCCAAGTGCGGGATCGTGCCCGCGGGCCCCTACTTCGACTTCTCGGCCGAGCACATCCTGCGCTCCGTCGAGGGCTCGCTCGACGCCCTGGGCACCGACCACCTCGACCTGCTCCTGCTGCACCGGCCCGACTCGCTCGTGGAGCCCGAGGAGGTCGCCGCCGCCTTCGACGAGCTGCACGCTGCCGGGAAGGTGAAGGCCTTCGGCGTCTCGAACCACACCCCCGGTCAGATCGAGCTGCTGCGTCGGTACGTGCGCCAGCCGATCGTCGCCAACCAGGTCCAGCTGTCGATCACCCATGCGCCGCTCGTCGCGCAGGGCATCGCGCCGAACATGCAGGCTCTCGACCAGTCCGTCGTCCGGGACAACGGGACGCTCGACTACTGCCGACTGCACGACATCACGCTCCAGGCGTGGTCGCCGTTGCAGGCGGGCTTCTTCACCGGGCCGCTTCCTCGGCTCGCCGAGGTACCCCGAGCTGAACGCCGTCGTCGACCGTCTCGCGGAGCAGTACGCCGTGCACGCCGCTGGCGATCGCGACCGCGTGGATCACGCGGCACCCCGCCCGGATGCAGGTCGTGCTGGGCACGACGACGCCGTCGCGCGTCGTCGAGGCGGCCGCCGGTTCGCAGATCCCGCTGACTCGTGCCGAGTGGTACGAGCTGTTCGCCGCCGCCGGCTACACCGTGCCCTGACCCGTCCCGATGGCCCCCCACAACGAAGGAGTCGTGGCATGAACGAGGTCTCGTCGACCGCCCCCGCTGCACTGCGCCACCGTCTCGGCAGCGCGGTGGTGACGCTGCGCACCGCGGACGGCAGGCCGCTGGCCGACAGCGACGTCGTCGTCGAGCAGACCGGGCACGAGCTCGCGTTCGGCAACATCGGCTTCGACTTCATCGGCCTGGCGAACGGGGAGACGGAGCCCACTCCCGACAGCCCCTTCGGGGTGCGCACCCGTCGCAGGGAGCACGGCTTGCCGAGCTGTGGTTCGACGTGTTCAGCACCGCGACACTCCCGTTCTACTGGTCCGGGTTCGAGCCCGAGCGCGGACGGCCGGACACCGCGCGGCTGCTGCGGACGGCCGAGTGGTTCGTCGAGCACGGCGTCGTCGTCAAGGGGCACCCGCTCGCCTGGCACACGCTCGCCCCCTCCTGGCTGCTCGAGCTGTCGGACGACGAGGTCGAGGCCGCGTTGCGGGCAAGGATCGTGCGTGAGGTCTCGGGCTTCCGCGGTGTCGTGGACATGTGGGACGCGATCAACGAGGTCGTGATCATGCCCGTCTTCGACAAGGAGGAGAACGCCATCACTCGCCTGTGCCAGAAGCTCGGGCGGGTCGAGATGGTCCGGCTCGCGTTCGACACGGCACGCGAGGCGAACCCGGCCGCCACGCTCCTGCTCAACGACTTCAACCTCTCCCCGGAGTACGAGCGGCTCATCGAGCAGTGCCTCGACGCGGGGATCCGCATCGACGCCCTGGGCCTGCAGAGCCATATGCACCAGGGCTACTGGGGCGAGGAGAAGACGCAGGCGGTGCTGGCCCGCTTCGAGCGCTTCGGGCTGCCGCTGCACTGGACCGAGACGACGCTGCTCTCGGGCGAGCTCATGCCGCCGGAGATCGTCGACCTCAACGACCACCAGGTCCCGGACTGGCCCTCGACCCCCGAGGGCGAGGCCCGCCAGGCCGAGGAGATCGTGCGTCACTACACGACGCTGATGGAGCACCCTGACGTGCAGGCGATCACCTACTGGGGCCTGACCGACGACGGCTCCTGGCTCGGTGCCCCCGGAGGGCTCGTCCGCGCCGACGGGACGCCGAAGCCCGCGTACGACGCCCTGCGCGGGCTGGTCAAGGGTGAGTGGTGGACACCACCCACGACGCTGCGCACCGACCATGAGGGCCGGGTCCGCGTGGAGGGCTTCCGCGGTGAGTACCGCATCGCCGACGGGGCGGCCGGCGGCTCGTTCGTCCTGGACGCGGTCGACGGCGACGGGGACCTCGTCCTGCGGTGAGCACTCGTCCGTGCGCGCGCGGCGCAGGGCGCGATGCGCCGGACGACGGCGGGTCCGGTGCGTTCCGGACGGCTCGGCTCGTCCCGGTCGGGCAGTCGATCATGCCCGATCTGTGGCGGCTCGTCCGGTATCGCTGTAGAACGGACGGGTCCCCTCCCGCGCCCGAGGTCGTGCGCTGTGCGGTCCGGCCGGGGCCAGGCCGACCCAGGAGGCCCTCGTGCCCGTGCACTCCGTCTCATCCCCAGGGCGGTCAGCCCGCCGTCGAACCGCCGCCGGACTCGGCGTGCTGTCGCTCTCGCTCGCGCTCGGTCTGTCCGTCGCGCCCTCCGCGCTGGCGAAGAACGACAACGGACGCGGCAGCTCGGGAGGCACGCCGGCGGCCCATGCGCCAGGGCAGCTCGTCGACCTTCAGCTCCTCGCGTTCAACGACTACCACGGCCACCTCGAGGCCAGCACCCCGGGCACCGTCGACGGTGTTCCCGCCGGGGGAGCGGAGTACCTCTCGGCCGAGCTCGCCTCGCTGCGCCAGGGCCACAAGTACTCGCTGACGGTCGCCGCCGGTGACCTGATCGGCGGCTCGCCCGCGCTGTCCGGCCTCTTCCACGACGAGCCCTCGGTCGAGTCGCTCAACGCGATGGGGCTCGACGTCTCGAGCGTCGGCAACCACGAGTTCGACGAGGGCGTGACCGAGCTGCTGCGCATGCAGGACGGCGGCTGCCACCCGGTCGACGGCTGCTACTTCCCGGGCCAGCCCTTCGCGGGCGCCGACTTCCAGTGGCTGTCGGCGAACGTCGTCGAGGAGGCCACCGGCACGACGCCGCTCCCCGCCTACTGGGTCAAGAAGATCAACAGCATCAAGGTCGGATTCATCGGCATGACGCTGGACACGACCGACACGCTCGTCTCGGCGGCGGGCATCGCGGGTTACGACTTCCGCGACGAGGTCGCGACGGCGAACGCCCTCGTGCCCGTGCTCCGGGCACAGGGTGTCAAGGCGATCGTCGTGCTCCTGCACGAGGGCGCCACTCAGGACCCGGCGCCCGGTGAGATCAACGCCTGCACCGGGCTCACCGGACCCGTCGTCCAGATCAACGCGGGCCTCGACCCGCAGATCGACGCCATGATCACCGGGCACACGCACATGCCGTACAACTGCGTGCTGCCCGACCCGGCGGGCAACCCGCGCATGGTCACCAGCGCCTACTCCTACGGCCGCCTGGTCACCGAGATGAACCTCGTGCTGGACAAGCGCACGAACGACGTCCGGCGTGACCTGAGCAGCGCGACCAACCACCTCGTCGACCAGACGCGGCTCGCCCCCGACCCGGCGCTGACCGCCGTGATCGACAAGTGGCTCCCGCTCTACGCCGAGGCAGGCAGCACCCCCGTCGGCACGATCACCGCGTCGATCCTTCGCGGTGGCACGCCTCCCGGCTCGGACCGCGGTGTCGAGTCGGCGGCAGCGAACCTCGTCGCCGACGCCCAGCTGTGGGCGACGAGCCAGAGCGGCGCGCAGATCGCCTTCATGAACCCCGGTGGTGTCCGTTCGGACCTGACGTACCCGCAGTCGACCGGCGAGGGTGACGGCGTCGTGACGTACGGCGAGGCGTTCACCTTCCAGCCCTTCGGCAACACCCTCCTGACGTTCCCGATGACGGGGGCGCAGATCGTCAGCGTGCTGGAGCAGCAGTGCCAGCCCGCCGGGCTGGACCGGCCCTTCCTCCACCTCGGCGTCTCGACCGGGTTCACCTACTCCATGGCCCGGACGATCGTCGCGGGGAACTGCACCGGCGTCACCATCTCGGACGTCCGGCTCAACGGCGTGCCGCTCAGCCCGAGCGCCACGTACGTCGTGACGGCCAACGTCTTCCTCGCCGACGGCGGTGACAACTTCACGACCTTCAAGCAGATCAACCCCGCGGTGCGGGTCGACGGCGGGAACGACCTGCTCGCGCTGACGAACTACCTCGGGACGTTCAGCCCGGTCGCCCCGCCCTCGACGGACCGCGTCAACGAGCTGTGAGACGGCTCTCGGTCTGATCGCTCGCCGGGCCGCGTCCTTCGGGGCGCGGCCCGGCATGGTCGACCTCTCTCGGCTGTCGGGCATCCGGGGCGCGAGGCGGTCTCCCGTCCTCCCCGCGGCCTCCCGTCGCCCGATCAGCACCCCGGCACATCCACCCGAACGAAGGAGCGGAGCATGGCGCACGGAGACATCACGCACGTCGAGATCCCGGTCAGTGACAACGCCCGAGCCACGGCGTTCTACGGAGCGGTCTTCGGCTGGGACATCGCCGAGGCCCCCGGCTTCGAGGGCTTCCCCATGTGGCAGGCCCCGAACAAGATCAGCGGCGGTGGACTCGTCGCCCGCGCCGAGGCCTCCGACAGCCCGCTCAGCTACGTCGAGGTCGACTCGATCGACGACGCCGTGGCCACGGTGGTCGAGCTCGGCGGCTCCGTCGTCAAGGGCAAGGCGCCGATCAGCGAGACCAGCTGGTGGGCGATCGTGCTCGACCCGGACGGCAACCGGCTCGGTCTGTACGAGGGAACCACCACGATGGACTGATCGAGCACCGCCCCGCCCGTCACGGTGCCCCCGGCAGGATTCGAACCTGCGACCTGCGGATTAGAAGTCCGATGCTCTATCCACTGAGCTACGGGGGCGGGGGATGAGGGCACTGACCGGGAGAACCCTCAGGACGACCGTCGGGACAACCCGGGTGCTTCCACCCCGTCGGGACAACTTACTGGAGGCCGCGGGCATGCGTCGTCGTCGTGCCTCCGCGGCGAGCAGGTCAGCGCTCCGCGCCGCCTCTGCTCAGTCGAGCGGGCAGATGTACCCCGCCGCGATCTGGTTGACGCGGTCGCCGGCGTCGCCGCCCTCGGTCAGCACCTGCAGCGTGCCCTGAGCCCAGACCCACAACGGGGGCACCCACGAGAGCTCGCCGGGCACGTCGGGATACGTCGCCCGGAGGGTCGTGACGGTGTCCCCGACGCCGAGGCCCTCGGCTGTCCGCAGCCCGAAGGTGTCGTCGGTCAGGTTCCACCCCGCGACGTACGCAGGTGCGGGCGCGTACAACGGAGGCCCCGGATCGCCCGGGGACGTCATCACCTCGGTCCGGATCAGCACGAACAGGGTGTCGCCCCATGACAGGAGGCGGCCCGGGGCGTTGTCGATCCAGCAGGCCATGGCGGGGTCGCTCACCGAGTGCAGCCCGAGCTTGCCGTCCAGGTACGCGACGACCTCCGCCTCGGGCGCGTCGGGCGGGAAGTCGGCGATCGATCCGTCGGCGCCGAGGGTGAACCCAGGCCCGCGGGGGCTCTCGGGGGTCGCGACCGGAGTGCTTGTCGAGACCGGGGTGGGGCTGGGGGTGAGCGTCGGTCTTGGGTCCGGCGCGGAGGTGGTCGCCGGGCTCGAGGCGGCACCGGCCACGACCGGCGGGTCCTGCCGGCGGTCCGCGAGGGCCAGCGCCCCGAGGACGAGCGCTGCCGTTGCGCCGACTGCGACGAGGCCGACCGTCGTCGTGCGCACGAGTCGTTGCCGGCGCACGCCCGTCAGGGTGGGGTCGAGCGGCAGCGCTCCGCCGGTCGAGTCGCCACCGAGCGCTCGCGGATCGCGTCGGGAGTCGTCAGACATGGTCGGGTCCTTGTCGGGGAGACGGGTGCGACGCGGCCGCCGATCCCGGACGGGGGCCCGGTGCGTGCACGGCTCTGCTCGGGTATCGCTTCACGGTCGCCGGTGCGAGCTGAGGGCGAGGCGCGATCTCGGGCGTCCCCGGCTCCTCGTGGCGTCGCGTTACGACGCGTGCGCGCTCCCGCGGGGCCAGGGCGGCCAGGGGCACCCGGAATGCCAGTCGATCCGCCGGTGCCACTTGCTCTGTGAGCGGGTTCGCGCAGCCTGTGAGGGAGGTGCCGCGCTCACGAGCGGACTCGCACCGCCGTCGGTCGGTCGCACCTCCGGGCATTCTCTTCCCCCCGCCTCGCCATCGTCGGACCCCGGGTGGGCTGGTGCGCTCGGCACCCACCCTGCTGACGACAACCCTGCGCAACGAAATGTACGCGCTGCCCGGGTAGGCGTGCCCAATCCGGCACGAGAGTGCCGCTGGTGTCGGCAGGTATGCCTCCCGGTGGGCATGCGGCACCGTGGACCGTGCGGGCACCACCGGGTGCGCTCTGTCGACCGGTCGCCTCTCACCACCCGATGTGGTCGATCCCGGCATTCCTGGGTGTTGGCTGTGCGAGCATGGCCAGGTCGTCAACTCCAGGGGGTAGGCCGTGGTTGCGCAGAATCAGTTCTCTCATTGTGTCCGCTGTCTTGGTGGTGGTCGGCGCGATCGCCGCTCCCCAGGTCGCAGCGGCATCGACGACGGACGTCCAGGCGTATGTCACGCAGGTGTACAAGGACCTGTTCGACCGCTCACCTGACGCCGTGGGGCTGGCGAACTGGACGGGAAAGCTGCAGTCGGGCACCCCGTACGGGGAGGTGGCCAACGGGATCACGTACTCGGCGGAGTACCGCAGCCGGATGATTCGCGACGCCTACCGGACCTACCTCGACCGTGAAGCGGAGGCCGCTGGGCTGGCAGGCTGGCTCGGGGCGATGCAGACAGGGATGCACATCGAGCAGATGCAGGCCGGCTTCATCTCCTCGCCCGAGTACTACAACCTCGGCGGCGGGACGGACACCGGGTGGATCGCTCGGCTCTACCAGAAGGTGCTGCACCGCACACCGGCGCAGTCCGAGGTGGACTACTGGCTGGGCCGGCTCGCGGCAGGCGCCAGCCGCTACGACGTCGCGATCGGGTTCCTCTACTCGACCGAGCACCTGACCGAGGTCGTCGACGGCTACTACCAGCTCCTGCTGCATCGCTCCATCGACCCCTCCGGCCGTCAGACCTGGGTCGCGAAGATCCAGGGCGGGTCCCGTGACGAGCAGATCATCGCGTCGATCGTCTCCAGCGTGGAGTACCGCAACAACGTCGTGATTCCGGCAGATCCGACCGATCCCGGCACGATCGCTCAGCAGAACGCATATCGAGCCGCGGTGGCGTACCTGAAGTACACGTCCTTCTCGCGGGTCGGACTGGCGGGCCAGCTTGCCTACGAGGGCTACTCCGCGGGGGACGCCGAGCACGCCATTGCCCGCCTCGAGGCTGAGGGAGGCGTCGACTGGAACGCACAGGCAGCGGCCAGTGCCGCGAGCTACCTCAAGTACTTCGCATTCTCGCGCTCTGGCCTGATCGCGCAGCTCGTCTATGAGGGCTTTACGCAGGAACAGGCCGAATATGGCGTGAGCACGACGGGGCTCTAGCCGAGGCGTGCATGGGGCCTCCACGCGAGGCCCCATGCCGTCCCGTCATCGTGCGGCCAGCCCGCCCGGCGGGAGCCACGGCCTCTCGTCACCGCGCCGTCGGCGCGCGTGTTTGGACTGGACCCTCCGGCACGGGAGGATTGCCCCGTGACCCCCGCCCCTACCGCCGCGCACCGAGGGTGGGGTCTCGTGGCGGCGGCCGACTCCGAGCGCCCCGTGGCCAAGGCCTCGCTCCTTGACGCGGTCGCTGACCTGCGACGGGACGTCGCAGCGACCGAGTTCCCGCTCGAGGTGCCCGGGGTCGAGATCGCACGCTCGCGTCGGGCCGCGCTCCTCGACCAGCTCGACGACCACCTGCTCCCGCGCCTTCGCGAGCTCGCGGCACCAGGCTTCGTCGTCGTCGCGGGCTCCACCGGCGCCGGGAAGTCGACGATCGTCAACTCGCTGCTTCGCGAGGAGGTGAGCCCCGCCGGCGTCCTGCGGCCCACCACGCGCAAGCCGGTCCTCGTGCACCACCCCGCCGATGCCGAGCTGCTCGCGGCGCACCCGCTCCTCGCCGATGTCGACGTCCTCGCGCGGGAGACCGTCCCGCGCGGGCTCGCGATCATCGACGCCCCGGACCTCGACTCCTTGCTGGCGACCAACCGCACCGCAGCGCACCGCCTTCTCGAGGCCGCTGACCTGTGGGTCTTCGTCACGACGGCCGCCCGCTACGGCGACGCGCTCCCGTGGCAGGTCCTGGAACGGGCGACCGAGCGCCGGACCTCGATGGCGATGGTCCTCAACCGCGTCCCGGCCGAGGCGCTCGTGGCCGTGCGGGGTGACCTGCTCGGGCGGCTGCGCGAGCGCGGCATGGGCAGCGTCCCGCTCTTCCTCGTCCCCGACGCCGGTCCGCACGAGGGCCTGCTCGGCGAGGCCACCGTCACCCCGATCCTTCGGTGGCTCTCCGTCCTCGCGGGCTCCGACCGTGCGCAGTCGGTCATCGCCCGGACGCAGCGTGGCTCCCTCGCGGCGCTCCAGCCGTGGATCGAGGAGCTCGCCGACGCGGTCCAGGCCCAGGTCGATGCCCGCGCCGACCTCGAGCGGCGCGTCGACGAGGCCCTCGTCCCGGCCGCCGAGCGTGCCGCACGGGCCGTGGTGACCGGCGCGGTCGCCGACGGTCCGGTGCGCAGCGGCTGGGCCTCGCATGCGGGCGCGGGTGGCCCGCTCGGGGGTGGCTGGCGCTCCCGGCGCGCCCAGGCCGCCCGGACCGCCGCGCTCGCCGCCGTCGCGGAGGACCTGCTCCACGCCGCGCGCGTGACTCTCGCGGCCGCTCGACGCACCGGTGAGCTCGCCGCGCTGCGCGCACTCGACTGCGACGCACCGGGTGCTCGCACGCTCGCCGAGGCCGCGGCGGCCATGGAGGCGGCGCCCGAGCCCGATCCCGACGAGGCGGCGCGCGGCTGGCTCCGCGCGAGCGCCGCGCGCGTGTCGGCCGAGCCCGGGATCCAGCGGCTGGCGCGCCACTCCGGCGCCGAGGGGGCCGCGACGGTCATCGCCGCAGCAGCCGTCGGCGTGGGCGCTGCGCGCGTCACGGCCCAGGAGGCGATCGGCGACGTCGCCCGTGGCATGACCGTCGCCGTCGCCACGGATCTCGAGACGGCGGTGGCCGAGCAGGTGCGCGCCGGCGCCGCGAACGTCTCCGCGCTGCTCGCCTCGGAGCACCTGGCCGACGACGCGGCCTCCGTCCTGCGCCTGCGACGCGCAGTCCTCAAGGGGTGGACATGACCGGCACCGCTCCGGGACCACGCACCGCGGCCCTGCTCGCCAGGGTCGAGGCCCTGCACGCTGCGCTCGGCAGGGCGGGGGACCGGCTCCCGCCCGAGGTCGTCGCGGCAACGGGTACCTCGCTGACCGCGGTCCGCGAGCGCCTCGAGCTCGGCGTCGACCACACCGTCGTCGCCCTGGTGGGCGGGACCGGCTCCGGCAAGTCGACCCTCTTCAACGCCCTCAGCGGGCTCAAGTTCGCCGATGTCGGCGTGCGCCGCCCGACGACGTCCCGCGTCACGGCCTGCGTCTGGGCGCATGACGCGAGCGCGCTCCTCGAGTGGCTCGACGTCGACCCCGACCGCCGCATCGAGCGCGAGAGCGCCCTGGACGGCGAGTCCCAGGCCGACCTGCGCGGACTCGTGCTGCTCGACCTGCCCGACCACGACTCCGTCGAGCCCGAGCACCGCGCCGTCGTCGACCGGCTCGTGCCCATGGTCGACCTGCTCGTCTGGGTGGTCGACCCCCAGAAGTACGCGGACGACGCGCTGCACACCGGCTACCTGCGTCACCTCGTCGGTCACGAGGGCGCGATGCTCGTGCTGCTCAACCAGGTCGACACCGTGCCGCAGGGCCGCCGCGAGGAGCTCCTGGCGGACGTCGCCCGCCTCCTGCGCGAGGACGGTCTGGCCGGTGTGACGACGATCGGTGTCTCGGCGCGGACGGGCGAAGGGCTCATCGAGGTCCGCCGGGTCCTCGCGGCACTCGTCGAGAACCACAGCGGGGCCGAGGTCCGCGCGACGGCCGAGCTGAGCGATGCGGCGCGCGCGCTCCGTGCGGGCGTCGGCTCGTCCGAGCCGGCTGTGCCGGTCGCCCGCGCCGTCGAGGCGCTCGCGGAGTCCGCGGGGCTCACCGGGGCGGTCGCGGCGGTCCGGGCAGGCTCGGCTCCCGAGCAGTCCGCGCTCGGGCCGGTCCAGGAGGACAGGGTCGCGCTCGTCCGCGAGGCCTGGATCGGCGAGGTCGGCTCCTCGATCCCCGAGCGCTGGGGCCGCGCGGTCGAGCAGGCGGTCGCCGGCACGGACGCCCTGGCCGAGGACCTCAACCGTCGGCTCTCCGCCGTCCCCGTCCCCGCGGTCGCGCCGGCGGGTGCCTCACGATGGCTCGTGCCGCTGCTCCTGTGGCTCGGTGCCCTCGGCGCCGCTGCCGTCGCCGTGCTGGCCTACCTCGGGACCCTCGAGGCGAGCCTGCTCCCGGTGGGTGCCGGCATCGCCGCACTCCTCGGGATCGCGGCCGCGGTGGCCCCGGCCCTTCGCGCCCGCCGGCGGCGACGGGAAGCCGGGCTGCGGGCCGAGTCGCTGCATGCCGCCGGCCTCGCCGCGATCGAGGAGGTCGTCGCCGAGGACCTCTCGCGGCCGACGAGCGCCGTCCTGGCCGATCACCGCGCCGTTCGCGAGGCCTCCACGCTCGACCTGCCCGCGTAGCCCGGCGGCACCGCCTCTGTCGGGGCTGGCTTCGTCCACAGGTGCGCCGGTCCACGAGCGCGCGGACCGTCCCGTGACGCGAGCCTCGAACCGGCGCCGGAGGGACCGGCCGCCGGAGGGAGTCGTCATGAGCAGCGGAACGATGATGGTCACGGTGGTGGGCTGGGCGGCCACGACCCCGCGCGAGGTGGTCGGTGACGGGGTGCCGTTCACGTCCTTCCGCGTCGCGAGCACGCCGCGGTACTTCGACGGGCGTCAGGGTGCCTGGGCCGACGGCAGGACGGAGTGGGTCACGGTCAAGGCGTTCCGCGACGTCGCCTTCAACGTCGCCGCATCCGTGCACAAGGGCGACCCCGTGCTGGTCCACGGCCGGCTCCAGACGCAGGAGTGGCAGTCGGAGACGGGGCCGCGCACGAGCCTCGTCGTCGAGGCCGTCGCGCTCGGGCCACGACCTCACGCGCGGGACGGCGCGATTCGCCCGACGGGTCAACGTGTCGGGGCAGCAGCCCGGCGAGGGCTCGGGGGAGGGCTCGGGCGACGGAGGCGAGGGCGTGCCGCCCCTCTCGCCCGAGGAGGTGCTCGGCGGCGCGGACCAGGGCGACGGTCCGGGCCCGGTCGACGAGACCGACCCCTGGGCGACGCCGGCGGACGCCGATCTGCAGGAGGCTCCGGCGATGACCCCGTAGGCTGGTCCGTCGGACCGGTACGCCCGGAATCGACCCCGACGACCAGGAGCAGATCGCACCGTGGCTGAGTTCATCTACACCATGTACAAGGCGCGCAAGGCGCACGGGGAGAAGCTCATCCTCGACGACGTCACGATGAGCTTCTACCCGGGGCCAAGATCGGCGTCGTCGGCCCCAACGGCGCCGGGAAGTCCACGATCCTCAAGATCATGGCCGGGCTGGACCAGCCCTCCAACGGTGAGGCCCGGCTCTCGCCCGGGTACACCGTCGGCATCCTGCTCCAGGAGCCGCCGCTCAACGAGTCCAAGACGGTCCTGGGCAACGTCGAGGAGGGCGTCGCCGAGATCAAGGGCAAGCTCGACCGCTTCAACGAGATCTCCGCGCTGATGGCCGAGCCGGACGCCGACTTCGACAAGCTCCTCGCCGAGATGGGCGACCTGCAGGAGGTCCTCGACCACGCCAACGCCTGGGACCTGGACGCCCAGCTCGAGCAGGCGATGGACGCGCTGCGCTGCCCGCCGCCGGACGCCGACGTCTCGATGCTGTCCGGTGGTGAGCGGCGCCGGGTCGCGCTGTGCAAGCTCCTCCTGGAGAAGCCCGACCTGCTGCTCCTCGACGAGCCCACCAACCACCTGGACGCCGAGAGCGTGCTGTGGCTCGAGCAGCACCTCTCCCAGTACGCCGGGGCCGTCCTGGCCGTCACCCACGACCGGTACTTCCTCGACCACGTGGCCGAGTGGATCGCCGAGGTCGACCGCGGGCGTCTGTACCCCTACGAGGGCAACTACTCCACCTACCTGGAGAAGAAGGGCGCCCGTCTGGAGGTCCAGGGCAAGAAGGACCTCAAGCTCGCCAAGCGACTCAAGGACGAGCTCGAGTGGGTCCGCTCCTCCGCGAAGGGGCGCCAGACGAAGTCGAAGGCGCGTCTGGCCCGCTACGAGGAGATGGCAGCCGAGGCCGACCGCACGCGCAAGCTCGACTTCGAGGAGATCCAGATCCCGCCGGGCCCGCGCCTGGGCGGTCTGGTCATCGAGGCCAAGGACCTGCGCAAGGGCTTCGACGAGCGCGTGCTCATCGACAACCTCTCGTTCACGCTGCCGCGCAACGGCATCGTCGGCGTCATCGGCCCGAACGGTGTCGGCAAGACGACGCTCTTCAAGACGATCGTCGGCCTCGAGAAGCTCGACGACGGCGACCTGAAGATCGGCGAGACGGTCAAGCTCTCCTACGTCGACCAGTCGCGTGGCGGGATCGACCCGAACAAGACGCTGTGGGAGGTCGTCTCGGACGGGCTCGACTTCATCAAGGTCGGCAACGTCGAGATGCCCTCGCGCGCCTACGTCGCGGCGTTCGGCTTCAAGGGGCCGGACCAGCAGAAGCCGGCCGGGGTCCTGTCGGGTGGTGAGCGCAACCGCCTCAACCTGGCCCTGACGCTCAAGCAGGGCGGAAACGTGCTGCTGCTCGACGAGCCCACCAACGACCTCGACGTCGAGACCCTCGGCTCGCTGGAGAACGCCCTGCTCGAGTTCCCGGGCTGCGCCGTCGTGGTCTCCCACGACCGGTGGTTCCTCGACCGGGTCGCGACGCACATCCTCGCCTACGAGGGCACCGAGGCCGACCCCTCGCGCTGGTACTGGTTCGAGGGCAACTTCGAGTCCTACGAGGCGAACAAGATCGAGCGCCTCGGCGCGGACGCGGCCCGTCCGCACCGCGTCACGTACCGCAAGCTCACCCGCGGCTGACGCGGGAGCGGGCCCGGTGACCCAGCCGTCCGTGCGCGACGACGCCCTGCTCACGGGCCTCGTCGCGCTACGGGCGGCCCTCGGGGAGCTGCGCCTGCCCCTCGGCCTGCCCGGGGCGCAGGAGCACCGGGCGCATGCCGCTCGCCTGCTCGCCCACCTCGACGACCACCTCCTGCCGCGCGTGCGGCAGCGGGGCGCGCCGCTCCTGGCCGTGATCGGCGGCTCGACGGGGGCCGGCAAGTCGACTCTCGTCAACGCCCTGGTCGGCGCTGTGGTGAGCCCGGCGAGCGTGCTGCGGCCGACGACGCGCTCTCCCGTCCTGGTGCACCACCCGGACGACGAGGCCTGGTTCGCCTCCGAGCGGGTGCTGCCGGGGCTCGCGCGCTGGCAGGGTACGGGAGCCGGGGCGGCCGACAGCGTCCGCCTCGTCGCGCATGCGTCCGTCCCTCGGGGGCTCGCGCTGCTCGACGCCCCGGACATCGACTCCGTCGTCGACGAGAACCGGCGGCTGGGGGCCCAGCTGCTCGGTGCGGCGGACCTGTGGGTCTTCGTCACCACGGCGGCGCGCTACGCCGACGCCGTCCCGTGGGACCTCCTCGCGGGGGCCGCCGCGCGGGACGCCGTCGTCGGGATCGTGCTCGATCGCCTCGAGCCGCGCGAGCGCACGGCCGTCGTCGCCCACCTGAGCGAGATGCTCGACGCACGGGGCCTGCCGGACGCCAGCCTGCTCACCGTTCCCGAGTCGCCCGTCACCGACGGCCTGCTCCCGCGCGAGGCGGTCGCCGAGGTGGACCGGTGGCTGCGCAGCACCGTGGTCGACGCGAGCGCGCGAGAGCGGGTGGTGCAGCGCACCATCCACGGATCGGTGGCGGACCTCGTCACGCGGATCCCTGCCCTCGTCGTCGCGGCGGATGCGCAGGTGGCGCATGCGGCCCTGCTGCGCGGCATCGTCGCGACGCGCCTACGACGAGGCCCTCGCGAGCGTCCGGACGGCCACCTCGGACGGCACCCTGCTGCGCGGCGAGGTCCTCGCCCGCTGGCAGGAGTTCGTCGGCACGGGGGAGGTGATCCGGGCCATCGAGACGACGGTGAGCACCGTGCGGGACCGACTGACCGCTGCCCTTCGCGGCCGTCGCCCTCCCGAGCCCGTCACCCAGGCGATCGGCAACGGCCTGGTCGACGTCGTGCACGACGCCGCCGACCGTGCGGCCGAGCGCGCCTGGGCGGCCTGGCACGCCGACCCGGCCGGTGCGCGGCTGCTCGACGGCCTGCGCGTCTCGCGCTCCTCCGGCGACCTGCGCGCCCGCGTCGCCGACGAGATCCGAGGCTGGCAGGCGGGTGTCCTGACGCTCGTCTCGCAGGAGGGTGCGGGGCGCCGCACGACGGCCCGGGCGCTCTCCTTCGGGGTCAACGGGCTCGGCGCCGCGCTGATGATCACGATCTTCGCCCACACGGGTGGGCTCAGCACGGCAGAGGTCGGGGTCGCCGGCGGGACGGCCGTCCTGGCGCAGCGACTGCTCGAGGCGGTCTTCGGCGACGACGCCGTCCGCCGGCTGACGACGATCGCGGAGAACGACCTCGCGCGACGGATCGAGGCGCTGCTCGCCGAGGAGGCGGTGCGTGCCACGACGAGCCTCGACGCCCTCGACCTGAGCAGCGGCGGCGCGCTGCGCTCCGCGCTCGTGTCCGTCATGGCCGCGATGCCCGACCCCGTCGACGTCCGGCTCCCGGACGAGCCCGTCCGGCCCCCGTCGCAGGGGAGCGCTCGGCCGGATCAGGCGCCGACGGGGCTGCGTGGCTGGTGGAAGCGACTGTGGCAGGGCTGAGCGTCGCCGATCGTCTCGACGCCCTCGGCGAGGCGATCGCCCAGGGTGGCACCGCGCTCCCCGAGGACCTGCGCGAACGGGCCACGCAGGTCACCGCGCGGGCGGGCGAGCGTCTGCGGCTGTCCGAGCGGCACACCGTCGTCGCCCTCGCCGGGTCGACGGGCTCGGGCAAGTCCTCGCTGCTCAACGCGCTGGTCGGGCGTGCGGTCGCCGCGGTCGACGTGCGACGGCCGACGACGTCGGCAGCCCTCGCTGCGGTCCGTGGCACCGAGGGCGTCGACCCCCTGCTCGCCTGGCTCGGGGTGCGCGAGCGCGTCGGCCTCGACGACGCGCCGACGGGGGAGGGCCTCGTGCTCCTCGACCTGCCCGACCACGACTCCGTCGAGGTCTCCCACCGCCTCGAGGCCGAGCGGCTCGTCGCGCTCGTCGACCTGATGGTCTGGGTCCTCGACCCGCAGAAGTACGCCGATGCGGCCGTCCACGGCTACCTGCGTGCACTGACCTCGCACTCCGGGGTCGTGCTCGTCGTCCTCAACCAGGTGGACCGTCTCGACCGAGCCGACCGCGCGGCGGCGATGGCCGACCTGCGCCGGCTGCTCGCCGAGGACGGGCTGCCCACGGTCCCGGTGCTCGCCGTGTCCGCCACCACGGGCGAGGGGGTCGACGAGCTCCGGACGGCGCTCGGCTCGGCGGCGGCCCGGCGCGTGGCCGCGCGGGCGCGTCTGGAGGCGGACATCGCCGTCGTCGCCGAGCGCGTGGCCGGCTCCTGCGCACCGACGGTCACCGCGGCCGCGCCCTCCGGGCCGGATCCCGCGCTCGTCGAGGCCTTCGGGGCGGCGGCGGGTGTCCCGAGGGTGGTCGAGGCCGTCCGGGGCTCGTGGGTGCGGGAGGCGAGGGCGGCGACGGGCTGGCCCCCCACGCGCTGGCTCGCTCGGTTCCGCGCCGACCCCTTGCGCCGCCTGCACCTCGGGCCGCGAGCCGGTGCCACCTCCCGCGCCGAGCGCTCCGCCGACGAGGCGGGGTCCCCGGCCCTCGTCAGCCGGACCTCGCTGCCCGCAGCCGGGCCGGCCCAGCTCGCCGTCGCGCACGGCGCCGCACGTCGCTGGACCGACCTCGCGACGACGGGGCTCCCCGAGGCCTGGGTGGTCGAGACGCGTGCGGCCGTCGGCAGCCTCGAGGGCCTCGCCGCCGACCTCGACCTGGCCGTCGCGTCCGCGCCGATCGGCCGGAGCCGCCGTCCGCTGTGGTGGTCGGTGCTCGGCCTGCTGCAGTGGCTGCTGCTGGCTGTCCTCGTCGCCGGAGGCCTCTGGCTCGCCGGGCTCGCCGTCCTCGGCGCCCTCGCCGTCCCGACGCCCGAGCCGCCGGCCTGGGGCTCGGTTCCCCTGCCCACGCTCGCGCTGATCGGTGGCGTGCTGGCCGGGCTGCTCCTCGCGGGTCTCGGCCGGCTGCTCGCCGGCCTCGGGGCTCGCCGCGCGGCCCGCCGCGCGACCACGGCCCTGCGCCTGGCGGTCACCGAGGTGGCGCGAAGGCGAGTGACCGACCCCGCCAGCGCGGTCCTCGAGCGCCACCGGCGCTGCCGCGAGGCCGCCGCCCGCGCCGCCGCACGCCGCACCCGACGCCAGCTCCGAGGAGAACGATGAGCCGCCTGTCCGTCCCCGTCCCGCTGCGCTGGGCCGACCTCGACGCCTACGGTCACGTCAACAACGTCGAGTCGCTGCGCCTGCTGGAGGAGGCGCGCATCGCGGCCTTCTGGAAGCACCCCGTCGAGGAGGGCGGCTCCCTGCCCACGGCAGTGCTCGACGCCGGGCCGACGGCCACGACCCACACCGTCGTGGCTCGCACGGAGGTCGAGTACCTGCGCCCGATCGGCTACCAGCGCGAGCCGGTGGAGGTCGAGATGTGGATCGGTCACCTCGGCGGGGCGAGCATCGACATCTGCTACCGGATCCTCGTCGGCCCCACGCGCGAGGCGCATGTCCAGGCGATCTCGACGCTCGTCGTCGTCGACGCGACGACGGGCGCACCGCGGCGGATCTCGCCGCAGGAGCGCGCCGCATGGGAGCCCTACGTCGAGGAGCTCCTCACCCTGCGCCGGCCGAGGCGCTGAGCGCGGAGCAGAGCAGCCGGAGGGCCGGCCGGCGGACTCTCAGCCGTTCGCGCTCCCTGCCGCGATCCGCTCGGCCTCGGCCCGCATCCCGCTCTGCATGCTCCCGAAGACGATCCCGTGGAAGGGCGTGACCGACCACCAGTAGAGCTGGCCGGCCAGCCCGTGCGGGTGGAAGATCGCGACCTGGCGCAGCCGGCACCGGCCGTCCTCCTGAGCCGGCTCGACGCTCAGCTCGAGCCAGGCCAGGCCCGGCAGGCGCATCTCGGCGCGCAGCCTCAGCAGCCGTTCGGGGACGACCTCCTCGACCCGCCAGAAGTCGACGGCGTCGTCGACCAGGAGCCGTCGGGGGTCGCGACGGCCGCGGCGCAGCCCCGGACCTCCGGTCAACCTGTCCACGAGGCCCCTGACCTGCCAGGCCAGCGGCCACGAGTACCAGCCGCGCTCTCCGCCGAGGGTCTCCAGCACCTGCCAGACGGCCGCGGGCGGGGCGTCCACGTCGGTCACGCGCTCGTCGCGGTAGAGCGAGCCGCCCGCCCAGTCGGGGTCCGAGGGCAGCGGGTCGCTCGCGGCCCCGCGGACGGCGGCCGAGGACCACCGCGTCTGCACGTCGGCGTCCCGCACGCGCGCGAGGGCGAGCTGGACGGCCCGGTCGAAGGCGACGAGGCCGTCCGGCGGGTCGGGGACCCACCGGGCGATGTCGTGCTCGGCGCACACCACCTCGTGGATGAGCGACTCGACGAGCGGCCGTGCGATCCCCGACGGGACGGGCGTCACGAGGGAGACCCACAGGCTGGACAGCCGCGGCGTGAGCACGCCGACCGGGATGATCACCCGCGGGCGCAACCCCGCGACGGCCGCGTAGCGCTGCATCATCTCGCGGTAGGTCAGCACCTCGGGCCCGCCGATGTCGAAGCCGCGGCTGACCTCCGGCGGCATCGAGGCGCTGCCGACGAGGTAGCGCAGCACGTCGCGGATGGCGATCGGCTGGATGCGGTTGGACACCCAGCGCGGGGTCGTCATCGCCGGGAGCCGCTCGGTGAGGTAGCGCATCATCTCGAAGGACGCGGATCCGGAGCCGAGGATCACCGCCGCGCGCAGCACCGTCGTCGGGACTCCCGAGGCGAGCAGGATCTCGCCGACCTCCTTGCGCGAGGCCATGTGCGGGGAGAGCTCCTCGCCCTCGGGGTGCAGCCCGCCGAGGTACACGATCCGCCGGACGCCGGCCTCCCTCGCCGCACGGGCGAAGGTCAGTGCGGTCGCGCGGTCGGTGGCCTCGAACTGCTGGCCCGTCCCGAGGGAGTGGATGAGGTAGTAGGCGACGTCGACGCCCTGGAGCGCTCCGCGGATCTGCTCGAGGTCGGCGGCGTCGGCCTCGACCGGCTCGACCTCGTCGTACCAGGGGCGCCCGCGCAGCCGGCCGGGGTTCCGGGCGAGGGCACGGACGCGGTGCCCCGCGGCAAGGAGCTCTGGCACGAGACGGCCGCCGACGTAGCCGGTCACTCCCGTCACGGCGACCGTCAGCGGCTCGGGCCGGGACAGGCCCTCGTCGACCTCGGGAGTCGTCGTCCGGGGGATGTCGGTCTCGCGGCCGGGTCCGTCAGTGGTGGAAGGAGGCATCGGGCCAGTCTGCGGTGGCTCGGCGCGCCGTGCGCGTCGAACCGCGCGGTCCGTCAGTCCGGCAGGCGCAGCATCCCCTCCTGGGCGATGCTCGCGACGAGCGTGCCGTCCTGGCTGAAGACCTGCGCGACGCCGAGACCGCGGCCGCCCTGGGCGCTCGGTGCGGCCTGGACGTACAGCAGCCACTCGTCGACCCGCACGTCGCGGTGCCACCACATGGCGTGGTCGAGGCTCGCCGCCGAGAGGCCGGGGGTCGCCCAGGACGCGCCGTGGCGGCGCAGCACCGGCTCGAGCATGACGTGGTCGCAGGCGTAGGCGAGCAGCGCGCGGTGCAGGGCCTGGTCGTCGGGGACGGGGCCGAGCGCGCGCATCCAGACCCGCTGGCGGTCCGCTGCGGTCGACGCCGGCTGGAGGTAGAGCGAGCCGTCGACATGCCTCATGTCGAACGGGCTGCTGCGCGTCCAGAACGCCGCGACCCGCGGGTCCAGCTGCTCGAGGGCCGCCAGCACGCTGGGCACCTCCTCGGGCCCCGGCACGTCCTGGGGCATCGCGTCGGAGTGCTCGAAGCCCTCCTGCTCGAGCTGGAACGAGGTGATCATCGACAGGATCGGGGCGCCGCCCTGCAGGGCGTGCGTGCGACGGGCGCTGAACGAGCGCCCGTCGCGCAGCCGCTCGACGCTGAAGGTGATCGGCTCGGACACGATGCCCGGTCGCAGGAAGTAGCCGTGCACGGAGTGCGCGAGGCGAGCGGGGTCGACGGTGCGGGCCGCGGCGACGAGCGACTGGGCGAGGACCTGCCCGCCGAAGACGCGCTCGCCGACCTTCGGCAGGCTGGTGCCGGTGAACGAGTCGTGGCCGGTCTGCTCGAGGTCGAGGATCGTCAGCAGGGACTCCAGCGCGCCGCTCATCGGCCCTCCTCGAAGGTGTTGACCATGGAGTGCGCCGCGCGCTCGAGGTAGTCCCAGAGCGTGGCGTGCTGGAGCGGGGCGAGGCCCAGCCCGTCCAGGGCCGTCCTCATGTGCGCGAGCCAGCGGTCGCGCGCCACGGGCCCGACGGCGAACGGTGCGTGGCGCAGCCGCAGCCGCGGGTGTCCGCGCTGCTCGCCATAGGTGGTCGGTCCCCCCCAGTACTGCTCGAGGAACATCCGCAGGCGCTCGGCTGCCGGGCCGAGGTCCTCCTCGGGGTACATCGGCCGGAGCAGCTCGTCGTCGGCGACGCCGGCGTAGAACCTGTCGACGAGCCGGCGGAACGTCTCGGTCCCGCCGATCGCCGCGTAGAAGGAGTCGTGGGGGTCCGCGGTGCTCACCGGGCAAGTGTCCCAGGTGCGCGCCGGCGTCTGCTCGCCGGCGGCGCTGATCGGCCCGGACGGGGGTGAACTCTCGGCGGGCCCCGTCCCCGGAGCGCTCTCCGATCGGACAGTCGGTACGATGAGTCCGGGCGATCGTCGCCCGTGCACAGGGAGGCCCCATGTCGAAGGCACAGGACATACTCGCTGCCCTGGGGGGCGACGGGAACGTGGTCGACCTCGAGCCGTGCATCACCCGTCTGCGGGTGGAGCTGCAGGACCCGTCGCTCGTCGACGAGACCGCGCTGAAGGCGACAGGTGCCTTCGGGGTCGTGCGCTCGGGCAAGGTCGTCCAGGTCGTCGTCGGCCCCGAGGCCGACACCCTCGCCGCCGACATCGAGGACCTGCGCTGACGCTGGGCGCTCCACGTGGGGCGGGCGCCGAGCGCCCGCTCGTGGTCGTCGCTCCCGTCGGCGGCGTCGTCACCGCGCTCGCCGACGTCCCCGACCCCGTCTTCGCGGAGGCGATGGTCGGGCCGGGTCTCGCCGTCCTGCCGAGCGAGGCTCCTGCCGAGACCGAGAGCATCGCCGTCGCTCCCGTCGCCGGGACGCTCGTCACGGTGCATCCGCATGCCTTCGTCGTGCTCACGGCGAGCGGGCGCGGCGTGCTGGTCCACCTCGGCATCGACACCGTTCAGCTGCGCGGTGCCGGGTTCCACGTGCACGCCTCGGTCGGGGCGGTGCTGGCCGTGGGCGACCCGGTCGTCAGCTGGTCTCCCGGTGCCGTCGCCGCGGGGGGCCGCTCAGCCCTCGTGCCCGTCGTGGCGCTCGACGCGCCCGCCGAGGCCCTGCGGCCGGCGGTGGCCCTCGGTGACCGCGTCGAGCCCGGTCAGTCGCTCTTCGTCTGGTCCTGAGCGGGCGGCTGGGCCCGCTCGACGTGGACCTCGCGGCGGGGCAGGGCGAGCGGCACGCCACCGGCGCCGAAGACGCGCTGGATCTGCGCGCGCAGGGCTCGCTGGACCACCCACTGCTGCGCGGGGACCGTCTTGACCATGGCGCGGAGCATGACGGACTCGCCGGAGAGGTCCTCGAAGGCCGTGACGTCGGGGGAGTCGAGCAGCAGCGGGGAGATGAGCGGGTCGGCGGCGAGTGCCGCGGCGGCCTCCCGCAGCAGGCCGACGGCGACGTCGGTGTCCTGGTCGGGCCCGATCCGGATCTCGACGAGCGCCCGCGACCAGCCCTGGGTCTTGTTGCCGACGCGGACGATCTCCCCGTTGCGCACGTACCAGAGCGTCCCCTTGAGGTCGCGCACCTGGGTCACCCGCAGCCCGACCTCCTCCACGGTCCCGGAGACGTCGCCGAGGTCGATGACGTCGCCGACCCCGTACTGGTCCTCGATGAGCATGAAGATCCCCGAGAGCAGGTCCTTGACCAGCGTCTGCGCGCCGAAGCCGAGCGCGACACCCGCGACCCCGGCCGAGGCGAGCACGGGCGCGAGGTCCCAGCCGTAGATGTTGGCGACGACCGTCAGGACGACGACCCCGACCACGAGCGCGGCCGCCGAGCGCAGCACCGAGCCCATCGTCTCGGCGCGCTGGACGCGCCGGGCCAGGGCGAGCGGGTCGGCCGGTCCCGGGTCGACGCCTCCGCGCAGCATCAGGCGCCGGGCCTGGCTGCGCATGTGCGAGGTGCCCTCGACGACGGAGCGGACCGTCCGGCCGATCATCCAGCGCAGCAGCGGCGAGCACGAGGATGCCGACGACGACGGCGACGAGGCTCTGCAGGGGTGCGCCGAGCAGGCGCTGGGTCCAGGGGATCGCGTCCTCGACGGCGAGCTGTGGCATCCCTGGAGGTTATCGGCTCGGGCGGGGACGGCGGCCGAGGGGGTTCCCGGCGCGCGGACCGGCGCGCGCTGCCCTTGACTGGGGGCATCGAGCACGGGAGGCACGGTGTCAGCGAGGATCGAGGACTACGGCCTGATCGGAGACCTCCAGACGGCAGCGCTCGTCGGGCGGGACGGCTCGATCGACTGGCTCTGCCTGCCGAGGTTCGACTCGCCTGCCTGCTTCGCGCGGCTGCTCGGCGACGAGGGCTCCGGTCGCTGGCGGCTCGCCCCTGCCGAGGGCGGCCTGTGCTCTCAGCGGCGCTACCGCGGCGACACGCTCGTCCTGGAGACGACGTGGCGGACGGCGACGGGCACCGTGCGCGTCGTCGACCTCATGCCTCCGCGGGCTGAGGTCGCCGCCGTGGTGCGGATCGTCGAGGGGGTCGAGGGGAGCGTCGAGATGCGCTCCGACCTGCGCCTGAGGTTCGACTACGGCCGCATCGCACCGTGGATCACCCGGCGACCGGGCTCGGTGCGCGCCGTGGCCGGCCCCGACGCCGTGCTGCTCCGCTCCGACGTCGCCCAGCAGGTGCACGACGGCGACGTGAGCGCGGACGTCGTCGTCGCCGCCGGTGATCGCGTCAGCTTCGTCCTGGTCCACGCGGTCTCCTACGGGAGCGAGCCCGACGAGATCGACGCCGACGTGGCGCTCGCGGCGACCGCGGAGCTCTGGACGTCGTGGAGCGACCGGATCCAGGACGAGACGCGCTGGCCGGACGCGGTGCGTCGCTCGTTGCTGCTGCTCAAGGCGCTCACCGACGCGCCGACCGGCGGGATCGTCGCCGCGGCCACGACCTCGCTCCCCGAGCTCGTCGGCGGGGAGCGCAACTGGGACTACCGCTACTGCTGGCTGCGCGACGCCTCCTTCACCCTCGAGGCCCTCGTGGGGAGCGGCTGCCTGGAGGAGGCCAGGGCCTGGCGCTCGTGGCTGCTGCGCGCCGTCGCGGGTGACCCCGCCGACCTGCAGATCATGTACGGGCTCGACGGGCGCCGTCGGCTCACCGAGGAGACGCTCGACTGGCTCCCGGGCTACGAGGGCTCGGCGCCGGTGCGCCTCGGCAACGCCGCGAGCACCCAGCTCCAGCTCGACGTGTGGGGCGAGGTGCTCGACGCGCTGCACCGGGCCCGCGAGGCAGGGCTCGGCGTCGACGAGGAGGCCTGGGCCGTCCAGCGCGCCCTCGTCGACCACCTGTGCCTGACCTGGCGCGAGCCGGACAACGGGCTGTGGGAGATGCGCGGGCCACGGCGGCACTTCGTCCACTCCAAGGTCCTCGCCTGGACGGGGGTCGACCGGATGGTGCGGGCCGTCGAGAAGCACGGGCTGGACGGCCCGGTGGAGCACTGGCGCCGGATGCGCGCGCAGATCAAGGACGACGTCCTCGCGAACGGGTTCTCGGCCCGGCTCGGGAGCTTCACGCAGTCCTACGGATCGGGCACCGTCGACGCCTCGTTGCTCCTCCTCGCCGGCTACGGCTTCCTCCCGTGGAGCGACCCCCGGATCGTCGGCACCGTCGAGGCGGTCGGCCGCGAGCTCGTCAAGGATGGCCTCCTGCTGCGCTACCGCACCGAGCCCGCGCCGGGCGACGGGCAGCCGGGCGTGGCCGTCGACGGGTTGCCAGGGAGCGAGGGCGCCTTCCTCGCCTGCAGCTTCTGGTACGCGGAGGCCCTGCACCAGATCGGCCGGCCCGACGAGGCGACAGCTCTCTTCGAACGGCTCCTCGGGCTGTCGACCGACCTCGGCCTGCTGAGCGAGGAGTACGACAGCAGCGCCGGGCGTCAGCTGGGCAACACCCCGCAGGCCTTCAGCCATGTCGGGCTCATCCACGCGGCGCGGACGCTGAGCAGGCCGCCCGGCTCCGCCTGAGGCCGGATACCGCCCGGGGCCCGGCTCTGCCCGCGGCCCGGCCCGCCGCCCGGCCCGCCGCCCGGCCCGCCGCCCGGCGGACACGGGTGTCCGTACCGCTGCGGCGGACGTCCGTGGTTCGCGCACTCTGGCAGGATGAACCCGTGTTCGACGACGACCGCCCCCACGACCTGACTGACTCGCTGCTGGCGCTCGCGGGTCGGTGCGGCATCGTGCCGGACTTCTGGGGCTTCGACGGCAGCCACCGCTGGGTCGCGCCCGCGACGATCGTCGCCGTCCTCGCGGCGCAGGGTGTGGACGCCTCGAGCCCTGAGCGGGTCGAGCTCGCGCTCGCCCATGCCGAGGACGACGTCTGGCGGCACACCGTCCCTCCCGTCCTGGTGCTGCGCGAGGGCTCAGCAGCCCAGGTCCCGGTCCACCTGCGCGACGGTGCCCAGGCCGGCGTCTGGCTCGAGCTCGAGGACGGCGGCACTCCGCTCGAGCTGGTCCAGGCCGACCTCTACGTCCCGCCGCGCGAGGTCGACGGGCGGCTCGTCGGCCGCGCGACCTTCGAGCTCCCGGCCGACCTCCCGCTGGGCTGGCACACGCTCGTCGCGGCGAGCGAGGGCGTGACCGCGCGGTGCACCGTCGTGGTCACCCCGCGCCGGCTGGAGCTGCCGCACGGGCTCGACGAGCGCCGTGGCTGGGGCTTCATGGCCCAGCTCTACTCGGTGCGCTCCGAACGCTCCTGGGGCGTCGGCGACCTCGCGGACCTGGGGGAGATGGCCTGGTCGCTCGGTCGCCTCGGTGCCGACTTCGTGCTGGTGAACCCGCTGCACGCCGGCGAGCCGGTCGCCCCGCTGACCCCCTCGCCCTACCTGCCGACGACGCGACGCTTCGTGCACCCGCTCTACATCCGCCCCGAGGAGATCCTCGAGACCTCCTACCTGCCGGTCGCCGAGCGCTCGCTCGTCGAGTGGCAGGCCGAGACGGCACGCCCGCTGAGCGCCGACCCGAGCCCGATCGACCGCGACGCGGCCTGGGAGGCGAAGAAGGTGGCCCTCGAGGTCGTCCACGCCGCCCCGCGCTCGGCGGTCCGTCAGGCGCAGTTCGACAGGTTCCGGGCCGAGCAGGGGCGCGGGCTCGAGGACTTCGCCGCCTGGTGCGCGCTGACCGAGCACTTCGGCCCCGGCCCGTGGCCCGAGGCCGCCCAGGACCGCTCCTCCGCGCTGGTCGCGCGGCTGCGCGGCGAGCTCGCCGAGCGGATCACCTTCTACTGCTGGCTCCAGTGGGTCGCCGACGAGCAGCTCACCCGTGCGCAGCCCGCAGCGGTCGACGGCGGGATGCGGCTCGGCATCATGCACGACCTCGCCGTCGGGGTGCACCCGGAGGGTGCCGACGCCTGGGCCATGCCCGAGGTCTTCGCCCAGCGGGTCTCGGTCGGCGCCCCGCCGGACATGTACAACCAGCAGGGTCAGGACTGGTCCCAGCCGCCGTGGCGCCCCGACGCGCTCGCGCGCACGGCCTACCGCCCCTTCCGCGACCTGCTGCGCACGGTCCTCAAGCACGCCGGGGCGATCCGGATCGACCATGTCATCGGGCTGTTCCGGCTGTGGTGGATCCCGGAGGGCAACGGCGCGCACGACGGCGCCTACGTCCGCTACGACCACGAGGCGCTCGTCGGCATCCTCTGCCTGGAGGCGGCGCGTGCCGGGGTCGTCGTCATCGGCGAGGACCTGGGCACCTTCGAGCCCTGGGTGCGCGACTACCTCGCCGACCGTGGCGTCCTGGGGACCTCGGTCATGTGGTTCGAGTACGAGGGCGGGACGTTCATGCCGCCCGAGCACTACCGCCGCCTCGCGCTGGCGACGGTGACGACGCACGACCTGCCGCCGACGGCCGGCTACCTCGCGGGTGAGCACGTGGAGCTGCGCGAGCAGCTCGGCCTGCTCACCGAGCCGGTCCAGGTCGTCCGGGCCGAGGCCCATGCCGAGCGCGGGCGCATGCTCGACCTGCTGGCCTCCCGCGGCCTGATCGGCGACGACCCGTCCGAGCGTCAGCTCGTCGAGGCGATGCACCGGCTCGTGATGGCCTCGCCGTCCGTGCTCGTCGGCGTCTCGCTGGCGGACGCCGTCGGCGAGCGACGCACGCAGAACCAGCCAGGGACCGACCAGGAGTACCCGAACTGGCGCGTCCCGCTCGCCGACTCGGCCCAGCGCCTCGTCCAGGTCGACGACCTGGCGGGAAGCCCGCGGCTGCGCTCGCTCGTCGCGGCGCTCAGGGACTGAGCCGGGCGGCACCCCGAGGGGTGCCGCCCGTGCCTCGTCCTGCTCCCGGCCGGGGCCTCAGCCCAGGTCACGCTCCTGCGCGGCGAGCGCACGACGGACGCCGTCGCGGGACTCGGCGACCAGGCGACGCAGGGCGGGCGGGGCGTCCTGGTGCGCGGCGAGCCACGCATCGGTGATCGCCAGGACGTCGACGTCGGTCCCGGTCAGCTGCGATCGGGAACAGGCCGACGGCGATCGTCTGCGCGGTCTCGTTGGTGCGCTCCGCCCAGACGCGCTCGAGCGCATCGAAGTACGGGCCGACGAGGGGTGCCAGCAGCGAGCGGTCGTGCACGCGGAGCAGGCCGGAGATCGTCGAGCTCTGCAGGGCGTTGGCGAGAGTCACGTCGTCGACCGCCGCGTGGAAGGCCGCGTGCTTGGCCTGCGCGGTCGGGACCGCCGCCCGCGCGGCCGCCGCGGCCCGCTCGCCGGTCGCCGTGGCGTCCATCGCGAGGTGGGCGTCGATCTCGGCCTCGCCGACGCGAGCCGCCGGCGACCAGCGCCGTGAGCAGCTCCCAGCGCAGGTCGGTGTCGATCGTCAGGCCGTCGAGCACGGCCGCGCCGTTCCAGATCCGGCCGAGCAGGTCGAGCTGGTCCGCCGTGGTGGCATGCGCGGCGAAGGCCTTGACGAGCTGGAGCTGGAGGTCGCTGCCGGCGGCGGCGCCGAGGGCGAGCTCCTGCAGCCGGTCGGCGGCATCCGCGGCCAGGGCGTCCCGGTCGCGCGGGGCGACGTACAGGCCGAGCGTCGTCGCGAGCTGACGCAGCAGCACCTGGATGACCGAGGAGTCGGTCTCGTTGGCGATGTTCGACAGCACGAGGTCGGCGAAGTCGCGGGCGGCGACCTCGGCGTCGCGCGTCATGTCCCAGGCGGCGTTCCAGACGATCGTCCGGGCGCAGGGAGTCCTCGAACTCGTGCAGGTGGCTCGTCGCGAAGGCGAACGAGTCAGGGTCGAGGCGCGTCTTGGCGTACGCGAGGTCCTCGTCGTTGACCAGGATGAGGTCGGGCCGCGACATGCCGACCAGGCCCGGGACGAGCGTCACGGGGCCGTCGACGTCGAGCTCGATCCGGGAGGTCCGCGCGAGTCTCGTCCCCTCCTCGCCGTCGACGACGTCGTAGCCGCTGACGACGAGGCGGTGCGGTCGCTGCACGGGGTGCTCGGCCGGCACCTCCTGGTGCACGGCGGCATGAGTGATCACGCCGTGCGCGTCGAGCTCGACGACCGGACGCAGCAGCGTGACGCCGGCCTGCTCGAGCCAGAGGCCCGACCAGGCGCTCAGGTCGCGGCCACTGGTCGCCTCGAGCTCGACGAGCAGGTCGCGCAGCTCGGTGTTGCCCCAGGCGTGCTTGGCGAAGTACGCCTGCACCCCGGCGAAGAACTCGTCCTGGCCGACCCAGGCGACGAGCTGCTTGAGCACGGAGGCGCCCTTGGCGTAGGTGATCCCGTCGAAGTTGACCTCGACGTCCTCCAGGTCGCGGATGTCGGCGACGATCGGGTGGGTCGAGGGCAGCTGGTCCTGGCGGTAGGCCCAGGACTTCTCCATCGAGGAGAAGGTCGTCCAGGCCTGCGTCCAGCGGGTCGCCTCGGCCGCGGCCAGCGTCGAGGCGTACTCGGCGAACGACTCGTTGAGCCACAGGTCGTCCCACCAGCGCATCGTGACCAGGTCGCCGAACCACATGTGCGCGAGCTCGTGCAGGATCGTCACGGCACGGCGCTCGACGGTGGCGTCGGGGACCTTGGACCGGAACACGTAGTTCTCGAGGAACGTGACGGCACCGGCGTTCTCCATCGCCCCGGCGTTGAACTCCGGGACGAAGACCTGGTCGTACTTGGCGAACGGGTAGGGCTGGGCGAATCGCGACTCGAAGAAGGCGAAGCCCCGGCGGGTGATGTCGAGGATCTCGTCCGCGTCCAGGTAGGCGCTGAGCGAGGCGCGGCACAGCACGGCGAGCGGGATGGTGCGGCCGTCGCTGCTCGTCAGCTCGCCGGTCTCGCGGTGGTACGGGCCGGCGATGACGGCCGTGACGTAGCTCGAGATGCGCGGCGAGGGGGCGAAGGCCCAGGTGGCCACGCCCTCGCCTGCGGCCGTGGGCTCGGGCGTCGGGGAGTTCGACACGACGGTCCAGTGCGCGGGGGCGGTCACGGTGAAGGCGAACGTGGCCTTGAGGTCGGGCTGCTCGAAGACGGCGAAGACCCGGCGCGCGTCGGCGACCTCGAACTGGGAGTAGAGGTAGACCTCGTCGTCGACCGGGTCGACGAAGCGGTGCAGGCCCTCGCCGGTGTTCATGTAGGCGCCGTCCGCGACGACGGTCAGGCTGTTGTGCTCCGCGAGGTCGTCGAGGGCGATCCGGGACTCGGCGAAGGCCGTCGCCGGGTCGATGCTGCGCCCGTTGAGCACGATCTCGTGGACCTGGGGGGCGATGAGGTCGATGAACGTCGAGGCCCCGGCCGATGCGGTGAAGGTCACCTGGGTCGTCGACCGGAAGGTGGTGGGTCCGGTCGTCAGGTCCAGGGTGATCCGGTACTCCTCGACGGCGACGAGCGCTGCGCGGTGGCGGGCTTCGTCACGGGTGAGGTTCTCAGCGGGCACGGTGGAGCTCCTTCGTCGTCGAACCGGCGGTGCATCATTTCATGGTGGGCGTGCCGCCGCGCGAGGCCCGCCGCGACCAGGCATGCTGGTCCGGCGCCGCCCGGGCCTCCCAGGGCCCGGCCGCCCCCCACCCAAGGAGTGTCGATGTCCTCGCCCGTCCTGCCCGTCGCCGGGTCCCCCCTCGCACCGCCGGTCGACTTCTGGTTCGACCCGATCTGCCCGTGGGCGTGGATGACCTCGCGCTGGATGACCGAGGTCGAGCCGGAGCGCGGTCTGACGGTGCGTTGGCACGTGATGAGCCTCGCCGTGCTGAACGAGGGGCGCGAGCTGCCCGAGGACTACCGCCGCGGGATGGACCGGGCGTGGGGACCGGTCCGGGTGGTCGTGGCCGCCGAGTCCGCGCACGGACCGGACGTCGTCAAGCCGCTGTACGACGCCATCGGGAGCAGGATCCACCCGGGCGGGCGCGGCGACGACCTCGAGGCGGTCCTCGTCGAGGCCCTCGCCGAGGTGGGACTCCCTGCCGAGCTGGCCGAGGCGGCAAGGAGCGAGGAGCACGACGCGCAGCTGCGGGCCTCCCACGCCGGGGCGATGGCGCTCGTCGGCGAGGACGTCGGCACACCCGTCGTGGCCATCGACGGGGTCGGCTTCTTCGGCCCGGTGGTCACGCCCGCCCCGCGGGGTGCGGATGCGCCTGCGGCTGTGGGACGGGCTCGTGCTCATGACCGGTGTCCCGGGCTTCTACGAGCTCAAGCGGACGCGGACAGACGGGCCGTCCTTCGGCTGACGGGGGCGGGAGCGCCCTGCTGCGGCAGGGCCTCGCTCACCCGTTCGGCCTAGGATGCCGTGGTCGGTCGAGAGGGGTGGGGATGGCTCAGCAGTACGGCATGCGCGAGCGCGTACCGCTCGGTCCGGGCCTGACGACCTTCATCGTCGTCGACGCGATCCTCGTGCTGACCTTCCTGGTGCTGCTCGCGATGCTCGGCACCTCCTCGCGCTCCACGTCCTCGCTCGCGGCGTCCTCGTCGAGCGCACCCGGGCCCGAGCAGTCCCCGGAGGCCTCCGCCCCCGCCTCGCCCTCGCAGGCCGAGGCCCTGGCGACGTTCGTCCTGCCGAGCGGGAACATCTGGTGCACGATGACCGCGACGAGCGCGACCTGCACGATCCTTCAGTACACCTTCACGCCCCCCGAGCTCCCGGCCGACTGCGCCGGGACCGTCGGGAACGTGCTGACGGTCGGTGCGGGCGAGAAGCCGGCCCTGGCCTGCGTGACGGGCGAGCCGCAGCGGGCCCCGGAGGGCACCCCGACGCTCGAGTACGGCCAGGCGAGCACCGTGGGGGAGATGACCTGCCACTCCTCGACCAACGGAGCGACCTGCCGGCACAACGCCACGGGCTCCGGGTTCTCCGTCGCCCGTGGCGGCTACACGTTCTTCTGAGCGCTACCCGACGCGGCGCGCCGAGCCTCACCAGATGCTGACGCGCTCCTCGGGCGGCAGGTACAGCGCGTCGTCCTCGCGTCACGTCGAAGGCCTCGTAGAACTCGTCGACGTTGCGGACGATGCCGTTGGCGCGGAACTCCGAGGGTGAGTGCGGGTCCGTGGCGAGGCGCCGCAGGATCTCCTCGTCGCGGCCCTTGGACTGCCAGGAGGCCGCGTAGCCGAGCAGGAGCCGCTGGAGCCCCGTGAGGCCGTCGAGCACCGGTGCGCCCTCCAGCGGGCCGCCGAGGGCGATCCGGTAGGCCTTGATCGCGATCGTCAGGCCGCCGAGGTCGCCGATGTTCTCCCCGATCGTCAGCGCCCCGTTGACGTGGTGGTCGCCGTCGAGCTGGGCGGGGACGTAGGCGTCGTACTGAGCGACGAGGGCGGAGGTGCGCTTCTCGAACTCGGCGCGGTCCTGGGCCGTCCACCAGTCCTCCAGGCGGCCGGCCGCGTCGTACTTCGAGCCCTGGTCGTCGAAGCCGTGGCCGATCTCGTGGCCGATGACCGCACCGATCGCCCCGTAGTTGATCGCGTCGTCCGCCTCGGCGTCGAAGAAGGGCGGCTGCAGGATCGCGGCGGGGAAGACGATCTCGTTCATGCCCGGGTTGTAGTACGCGTTGACCGTCTGCGGGGTCATGAACCACTCGTCGCGGTCGAGCGGGCCTGCCGATCTTGCCGAGCTCACGGTCCGTCTCGTAGGCGTGCGAGCGCCGCGCGTTGCCGACGAGGTCGTCGGCGCGCATCTCCAGGCCGTCGTAGCTCTTCCAGCGGTCGGGGTAGCCGATCTTCGGGTTGAAGCTCGCGAGCTTCTCCAGCGCCTTCGCCCTGGTCTCCTCACCCATCCACTCCAGCGTGCTGATCGACTCGCGGTACGCCTCGAGCAGGTGCTCGACGAGGCGGAGCATGCGCGCCTTGTGCGTCGACGGGAAGTGCCGGTCGACGTAGACCTGACCGACGGCCTCCCCGAGCGCTCCCTGCACGAGGGCGACGCCACGCTTCCAGCGCTCGCGCAGGGCAGGGGTCCCGGACAGCGTGCGCCCGTAGAAGTCGAAGTTCGCCTCGACGAGCGTCTCGTCGAGCAGGGGAGCGCGGGCGGTGAGCAGGTGGTAGCGCAGCCAGGCGGTCCAGTCGGCCCCCTCGGCCTCGGCCCACAGGCCGGCGAAGCCGGCGAGCGCGCTCGGCTCGCGCACGACGAGGCGCTCGACCGCCTGCGCGGGTGCGCCGAGCGCCGCGGCCCAGGCCACCCAGTCGAATCCGGGGGCGGCCTCGGCGAGCTCGGTGATCGACATCGGGTTGTAGGTCAGCTCGGCGTCGCGGTCCTTGACGACGTCCCAGTGGTGCGCGGCGATCCGCGTCTCCAGGTCGAGCACCCGCTGAGCGGCCGACTCGGGCTGCTCGGTCCCGCCCAGGGCGAGCATCCGGGCCACATGGGCGAGGTAGGCCGTGCGGACCGAGGCGTGCTGGTCCTCGCGGTAGTAGGCCTCGTCGGGCAGGCCGAGACCGCCCTGGTAGAGGTGGACGACATAGGTCTCGGGATCCTTGGCGTCGTTGTCGACGTAGAGCTCGACCGCCGACGCGCCGCCGGTGCGCTGAAGGGCTCCGAGCACGGCGACCCGGTCCTGGGCCGTGGTGGCCGCGTCGATCGCGGCGAGCTCCTCGGCGATCGGGCTCAGCCCGAGGCGTTCGACCGTCTCGGTGTCCATGAAGCTCGCGTAGAGGGCTCCCACGCGCGCCGCATTGGCGTCGGCGGGCGCCGAGCCGTCGGCCTGGGCAGCGCCGAGCTCCTCGATGATGGCCCTGACCTGCTCCTCTGCCTCGTCGTGGAGCTTGCGGAAGCCTCCGTCCATCGCACGGTCAGCGGGGATCTCATGGGTCGCCAGCCAACGTCCGTTGGCGTGGCGGTACAGGTCGTCCTGGGGGCGGACCGTGGGGTCGATGGCGTCGTGGTCGATTCCGCTGCGCGTGCTCGTCATCGCCCCAGGTTAGGCGAGACGGACGGCGGCGCCGCACCGGCACCCGGTGCGGCAGGATGGACCCATGCGCATCCACATCGCCGCGGATCACGCGGGTTTCGAGCTCAAGGCCCACCTCGTCGCCCACCTGGGCGCTGCCGGCCACGACGTCGTCGACCACGGCGCCCACGAGTACGACTCCCAGGACGACTACCCCTCCTTCTGCTTCGCAGCAGGGCAGGCCGTCGTCGCCGAGCCGGGGAGCCTCGGGATCGTCATCGGCGGATCGGGGAACGGCGAGCAGATCGCCGCGAACAAGGTCCCCGGCGTCCGCGCGGCGCTCGCCTGGAACCTCGACACCGCTCGCCTCGCCCGTCAGCACAATGACGCGAACGTCATCTCGGTCGGCGGCCGGCAGCACACCGTCGAGGAGTCGACCTCCTTCATCGAGGCCTTCCTCGCCGAGCCCTTCAGCGGCGACCCGCGCCACCAGCGACGGATCAACCAGCTCGCCGACTACGAGGCCTCGCGCTGACCCTGCGCACCCGGCTCACGGCGGACCGCGCTGCCCCGCTCACCAGACCCAGCTGCTGAGCGGCGCCTGCGGCCAGCCGAAGGCGACGGCCGCGCGGTGCAGCGCACCAGGGGTGTGCTCGGTCACGAGCCCGGCCGCGGCCAGCCCGGAGAGCGAGATCCCGCCGAGGTAGGCGGAGCCGAGCTCGCGGACGTCCATCGACAGGTCCGCCGTGCGGCCCGTCGCCTCCACCCGCGCGGCGGAGGGTCCGGCGACGAGGTGCCAGCGCCCCTCGTTCGCCGGCAGGTCGCGGTCGCGCACCTCGAGGACGACGTCGAGGTCCGTCGCGTAGCGCCGCTCGGACAGCGCGGCGGGGACGTCGAGCACGCGCACCCACAGGTTGTCGCCCCAGCGCGGCTCCGTCGCGCGCTGGTCGACGAGCAGCGCGAGCAGGGGGTCGTCGACGGCCATCCCCGAGATCTCCACGCTCGCCATGAGGTCGAGGTCGAGGAGCACCCCCCACAGACGCCGCGCGCTCGCGGCGTCGTCGACGCAGCTCTCGCGCACCTTGACCGTGCCACGGGGCCCGGCGGCCTCCCAGGCCGAGACGCGCCGGAAGAAGGCGTAGCCGGTGGGCACGCCGGCGCGCTCGACGATCGCGATGCGCAGGGCCTCGGCGCCGTTCCGCTCGCTCGCCGGGTCGTGGAAGTAGGAGACCTGCTGACGGTTGTCGCGCCGGGCCCAGCCGGGCCGGTCGACGGATCCGTGCAGGGAGGCCACGAGCGGCCCGTGCCGCTCCAGGTCAGCCAGCTCGAGGCGGACGCTCAGCTCGTCCGTCCCCGGGACCTCGCGCAGGGCGGCCCCGCGGGGGACCCGCAGGCGCAGGTCGTGGGCGGCCAGGCCGTAGCCGAACCGTCCGTAGATCGCCGGCTCGGCCGCGAACAGCGCCGAGACCGACTCGCCCCGGGCCGCGCTCGATCGGAACAGGTCGTCGATCATCGCCCGAAGGATCCCCTTGCGCCGGTGTCCCGGGTGCACGCCGACCCAGGTGAGGCCGGCGACGGCCGTGCTTGCCCCGGGGACGGGGAAGTCGCCGTACGGGTAGGAGGAGTAGTTGGCGGCGAGGCTGCCGTCCTGCGCGCGCACCCCGCGCGTGCGCTCCCAGGCGATCGGCAGCGGCCACTCGACCGTCGTCGAGGGCTCGGTCGCCATGGGGAACGCCCAGGCGTCGAGGGTGAGCATCTCGAGGGCGTCGTCCGCGGAGAGGTCGACGAGCCGGTAGCCGGCGGGCAGTGAGGTCATGAGGGGATCGTGCCCGGTCCCGCCCGGTCCCCGCCAGGGATGTGCCCGGCGGGGACGCCCTCGCGGACGGCGATCCCGCGAGAGGTCGGCCAGGTGCTTCGCGGGTAACCTCGACGCGTGAGTCCCGAGCAGGTCAGCGTGGTGCCCGTACCCCGGCGCACCCACCAGGCGCGCCCGGGCACGCCGCGGCGGATGCGCCGCAGCATCCGGGGGTTGCTGGGGTTCAGCGGGGCCCGCAGCCTCCTGCTCAGGCCGCACCGCATGACCGGCCAGCTCGTCCCCGCCGCGGTCCTCGCGCTGTTCTCCGTCCTGGTCGCCCTCGGGATGGTCGGCGCCCCGTCCTGGGTGCCCCCCGCGACGATGCTGCTCGTCGTCCTGCTCGGTGTCTTCGTGCTGCGCCGTGCCGCCATGGTCGCGATCTCCCTGCTGCTGTTCGCCGAGGTGCTCGCCCTGCAGCTGCGCGCACTCGTCGACTTCACCCCGGGGGAGCTGATCATCCAGGCGATCGGCGTGCTGGCCGGAGTCGGCTTCGTCCGCTCGCGCGACCGTCTCGGCCTCCAGGGTGCGCCCTCCCAGCTGATGCTCGTCGACCTGCGTGACCGGCTCGCCGCGCACGGCCGGATCCCCGCGCTCCCGTCGGGCTGGCAGGTCGACTCGGTGATCCACTCCGCCTACGGCGAGGCCTTCTCCGGGGACTTCCTCGTCGCGCGGACCAGCGCGGACGGCCGGGTGCTCGAGGTGGTCCTGGTCGACGTGACCGGGAAGGGCCAGGAGGCGGGCGTGCGCTCGCTGCTGCTCTCCGGGGCCTTCGGCGGGCTGCTCGGCGCGATGCCGCCCGGCGAGTTCCTGCCCGCTGCCAACGGCTACCTGCTCGGCCAGGACTGGCCGGAGGGCTTCGCGACGGCCGTCCACCTGGCCGTCGACCTCGGCACGGGCGCCTTCCGGGTCTCGCACGCCGGTCACCCGCCCGCCATCCACCTGCACGCCGCCTCCGGCCTGGTCGAGACGCTCGACGGTGCGGGCGGCCCGGTGCTCGGCGTCGTCGCCGGCGGCCAGTTCCCCGTGCGGGAGGGCGTGCTCGAGACGGGGGACACCGTGCTGCTCTACACGGACGGGTTGGTCGAGATCCCCGGGCGCGACCTCGACCTGGGGATCGACCGGCTCATGGGCGTGGCCGAACGCGTGGTCGCGACGAGGCGCGGGGGAGCAGAGGACGTCGTGGAGGGTGTCCGTGCCGGGGAGAACGACGACCGTGCCCTCGTCCTGGTCCGCCGCGACTGAGCCGACCGCCGGAGGCAGGGCCCCGGCGGTCAGCGCGGAGGACTACCTCGAGGCCGTCCTCGACCTCGTCGAGCAGATCCCCGCCGGCCGCGCGACGACGTACGGGACGCTCGCCGAGGTGCTCCGCGAGCGGCTCGGGGTGGGTGGTCCGCGCCAGGTCGGGACGGTGCTCGCCCGGGCCGGCTCGGCGGTGCCGTGGTGGCGCGTGGTCAACGCCTCGGGCCACCCTCCGGCCCACCACCGCACGAGGGCGATCGCGCTCCTGCGCGAGGAGGGCTGCCCGCTGAGCGACGACGGGCGCGCCGACGACGCCGACGCGCGCGTCGTCCTCCGCCTCGCGCTGTGGTGGCCGGAGGACTGACGTCCTCAGATCCAGATCGCGGGGTCGAACAGCAGCGAGGCGTCCTCGGTGTGGTCCGGCCAGGAGGTCGGTGCCGCAGCTTGCGCCGGGCCGTCATGACGCAGACCGTTGCTCGGTGCGGGGACGACGGCGAGCTCGCGGACGACGGCAGGCACCCCGACGGCGACCGCGCCGGCCGGGACGTCCTTGACGACGACGGCGTTCGCGCCGATCTGCGCCCCGTCGCCCACCCACACGGGCCCGAGCACCTTGGCACCCGAACCCACGACGACGCGGTCGCCGAGCGTGGGGTGCCGCTTGCCCGGGCGCATCGAGCGGCCGCCGAGCGTTGCGCCGTGGAACAGCACGACGTCGTCGCCCACGACGGCCGTCTCGCCGATCACCACACCCATCCCGTGGTCGATGAACAGCCGGCGTCCGAGCTGGGCACCGGGGTGGATCTCGATCCCGGTCGCCGAGCGCGTCGCCTGCGACAGGAGCCTGGCGAGGAGGCGCAGCCCCGGCTCGCGCCACATGCGGTGCGCGACGCGGTAGGCCCACACGGCATGCACCCCGGGGTAGGCGAGAGCGACCTCGAGGAGGCTGCGCGCGGCGGGGTCCCCGTCGCGCGCAGCCTGGAGGTCCTCACGCAGCACGGTGAGGAATCGCCAGGCTCGCTTCACGTCAGTCCATCAGATCGGCGTAGAGGACGGAGGACAGGTAGCGCTCGCCGAAGGACGGCACGATGACGACGATGAGCTTCCCGGCGTTCTCCGGGCGGTGGGCGAGCTCGGTGGCCGCGTGGATCGCCGCACCGGAGGAGAACCCGACGAGCAGCCCCTCCTCGCGTGCGGTGCGCCGCGCCACCTCGGCAGCGGTCTCGGCGTTCACGTCGATGATCTCGTCGTACACCGTGGTGTCGAGGATCTCGGGCACGAAGTTCGCGCCGATGCCCTGGATCTTGTGCGGTCCGGGAGCCCCGCCGTTGAGGATCGGCGACTCGGCCGGCTCGACACCGACGACCTGCAGGCTCGGCTTCTTCTCCTTGAGCGCCTGGCCGGTGCCGGTGATCGTCCCACCGGTGCCGATGCCCGCGACGAGGATGTCGACCCGGCCGTCGGTGTCGGCCCAGATCTCCTCGGCCGTGGTGGCGCGGTGGATCGCGGGGTTGGCCTCGTTGGCGAACTGGCGGGCGAGCACGGCGCCAGGGCGCTCGGCCGCGATCTTCTCCGCGGCGTTGACGGCGCCCTTCATCCCCTCACCCGCCGGGGTCAGGACGAGCTCGGCGCCGAAGGCCCGCAGCAGGGCCCTGCGCTCCTTGGACATCGACTCCGGCATCGTCAGGACGACGTCGTAGCCTCGTGCTGCGCCGACCATCGCCAGGGCGATCCCGGTGTTCCCGCTGGTCGCCTCGACGATCGTGCCACCGACGGGCAGCTGGCCCGACTTCTCCGCCGCGTCGATGATCGCGACGCCGATCCGGTCCTTGACCGAGCTGGCCGGGTTGTAGAACTCGAGCTTGGCGACGACCTCAGCGCCACCCGTCCCGGTGACCCGGTTCAGGCGGACCAGCGGGGTGTTGCCGACCAGCGCGGTGACGTCGTCGTAGATGCGTGCCATGGTGCGTGTCCTCGTCTGTGGGGGCCGGTGGTGTCACCGGTCAGGGGGCGCTGCGATCTCTGCAGCAGGGAACGACGGTGGCCCGCAGTCCATTCCGGCGCACGGCGACGGTGCGGGAGCGGATCAGTGGGCGCGAGGCGAGCGCTGGGCAGCTGCAGGTGCACGGCACGTGCAGGCACGACCGTCCGAGGTCGGGGCCAGCGCTCTACAGACAGCGACAGCAGGAGGGGACCGACAGCGCGCGCACGCTCAGCGAGCGGGACGACATGCCGTCAACCATCTCTCGCTCCTGTCCGGTGGGTCCGTGCTGTGGCGACGACGGTAGCCGCTTGATCGGCCGGGAGCAATCCTGTGCCGTCGACGGGGACGTCGAGTCAGCGGGCGCGCCGCGGCGCGGCGGTATCGTCGGGGCGTCGAAAGGACTCCACGTGCGCTCCGGCACCCCACCCCGGCCCGGCCCCGCGACCGCCTGCGCGCCGTCCGGCCAGACCGCGGCCCGTGCCGCGGCGGCGGCGGGATGACGACGCCCGCGCACCGCCGGCCGGGGCTCGTCGCGCTCGTCGCCCTCGGGGGAGCCGTCGGCGCGACCGCCAGGTACGCGCTCGGCCTGGCCGTGCACCCGGCCGGTGGCTGGCCGCTGGGCACGTTGCTGGCCAACCTCCTCGGCGCCTTCCTCCTGGGGATGCTGCTCGAGGCGCTCGTGCGTCGCGGGCCCGAGACCGAGGCAGGCCGCCGGCTGCGCCTGGCTCTCGGCACGGGGCTCCTCGGGGGGTTCACGACCTTCTCCTCCTTGGCGCTCGAGCTCGAGCGCCTCCTCGCGGCGGGCTCCGCAGGGGTCGCGCTCGGCTACGCGGCGGTGAGCCTGGTGCTCGGCTTCCTCGCCTGTCTCGGGGGGATCGCCCTCGCCGCCCGGCACCACGCCTCCGTCGGGCCCGCGGGCTCGGCGTCGGCGGCACCCGACACGGTCGCCACGGACGGGGAGGCGCGATGACCACGCTGCTCCTGGTGGCCGTGCTCGGCGGGCTCGGCGCGGCCACGCGCTTCGTCGTCGACGGCGCGATCCGGACGCGGGCCGGCCGGACCTTCCCGCTGGCGACGGTGGTCGTCAACGTGAGCGGATCGGCCGTCATCGGCCTGCTGGCGGGAGCCGTGGCCTTCCACGGACTCGGCCCCGGCTGGGCCGTCCCGGCGATGAGCGGCTTCTGCGGCGGCTACACGACGTTCAGCACGGCGATGGTCGAGACCGTCAGGCTGGTCCAGTCCGGGCGGTTGCGGTACGCCGTGGCCAACGTGCTCGGCACGACGATCGCCTGCCTCGCGGCTGCCGCTCTCGGTGTCGCGGTGATGGCGCTCCTGCCCTGAACGGCTCCCGGTGGGGCAGGATCGTCGGGTGACCTCGCCCACCGAACCCCGCACCGACGCGTCCCCCGCCTCATCGAGCCAGGCCCTGGCCCCGCTGCCGCAGGGGTGGTCGAGCCGGGTCCCGACGGCCGACGACGTCGTCGCGCTGCACCGGCTGCTGTCCGCGCACGAGTCGGCGGCGCGCGGCTGGGCGTCCGCCTCGATCGACGACGTCGAGGTCGAGGTCGCCGGTCGGGGGGCAGGGGTCCGCAGGCATCTCCTGGTGCTCGACCAGGACGGCCGGCTGCGGGCATGGGCCACCGTGCACGATCGCGCAGCCGGACGCGTGCTCGCTTCCGTCACCGTCGACCCGGCGCTCGAGGCCACCCTGGCGGATCCGGTCGCCGCCGGCCTGTTCGCGTGGGCGGCCGTCGAGTCCGCCTGGCTCGCCGCCGAGCGCGGGCTCGAGGCGACCCAGGTCGACAGCGGCGCCTTCGACGACGACCAGCGCCAGCAGCGCTGGCTCGAGCAGGCGGGCTTCGTCCGGACGAGGACCTGGTACCAGATGAGCCGCCCCGTCACCGCCGCCGACGGCGACCCGCTCGCACAGCCGGAGATGCACCCCGAGCTCGTGGTGCGTCGGGTCGGCAGCGGGGGAGACGGCATGCCGGACGAGGCCGACCTCGTCGCGGTGCACGAGGTCCTCGAAGAGGCGTTCACCGACCACTTCAACTACCACGCCGAGACCTTCGACGAGTTCCTCGGGCGCCTGCGCGAGGACCCCGGGCACCGTTGGGACCACTGGTGGCTGGCCGAGCTCGGCGACGGCCCGGACGGTGCGACCCGTCCGGGCGGGGCCCTGGTGAGCACTGTCTCGCCCGGTTCCGACGGTGCGCCCGACGGCAGCTATGTCGCCTACCTCGGCGTCCTCCGCTCGGCCCGGGGCAGGGGAGCAGCGCGTTCGTTGCTCCAGGCCGTGATCGTCGACGCCGCCGCGCGCGGCCGGGTCTCCGTCGGGCTCGAGGTCGACGCCGACTCACCGACGGGCGCCGTCGCCCTGTACGAGTCGACCGGGTTCGCGACGAGGTACGTCACGCAGTCCTGGCACCGCGACGAGCCGGCGTCGATGCGTCCTGCGCCCTAGGTGCCATCCGGGGTGCTCCTCGCGGCGGCCAGGTCACGGGACCCCGTCGTCAGGCCTTCTTCACGACGGAGGACTTGAGCTGCATCGCGCCGAAGCCGTCGATCTTGCAGTCGATGTCATGGCCGTCGACGCCGTCGACGAGGCGGATGTTGCGCACCTTCGTCCCGGCCTTGATCGGGGTGGGGTTGCCCTTGACCTTGAGCGAGGTGGCGACGATCACCGTGTCGCCGTCGGCGAGCGGGTTGCCGACGGCGTCGAGCACGACCCGGGCGCCCGGCACGGAGTCCTCCTGCGACGCGGGCTCACCGGCCGACCACTCGTGCGCGCACTCGGGGCACACGAGCAGCGCGCCCATCTCGTAGGTGTACTCGCTCGAGCACAGGGGGCACGGGGGGAGGGTCGCGGTCATGGGGAGTGATCCTACGGACCGCCTCCCGAGCCGGGCGCTGCCCGTCCGGGGACCTCGGTCCTGCGTTGGTGAACAGATGTGCTGGACAGATGTGCATCCTGTGTTCTAGTCTCCCTGTACCGGCTCGACCACGGCACACAGGTGTGCTCGACGGAAGGTTGTACGCACAGATGCGTCAGACGAGAACCCGACCCGACAGCACAGCACGCACCGGCAGGCGAACGGCTGGTGCGCGTGCCTGACCGGTGCGCGGCCATGTGCCAGCCAGCTCCGTGACAGCGCGGGCACCCCACCGAGGTTCGACACCAACTCCTGGCAGTACCCCTCGACGGCTCAGAGAAGAGCCATCCAGATGAGAGCGAGTAACCGATGAGTACGGTCGCAGCACCGCCCCCAGGGCTCACCAGTCGGAAGAGCGCCCAGCTCCACGTCCAGCGCTTCGGCGCGTTCCTCACCGGAATGATCATGCCCAACCTCCCGGCGTTCATCGCCTGGGGCCTGATCACGTCCCTGTTCATCGCCGCAGGCTGGCTGCCCAACGGCGTCCTCGGCGGCTTCGGCAACGCGGACCTCGCGGGCAGCTGGCAGGGCGCGGCGACCGCGCTCGCGACGGCGGACGACGGCACCACGTTCCACCAGTACCTCGGCCTCGTCGGCCCGATGATCGTCTACTTGCTGCCGCTGCTCATCGCCAACCAGGGCGGGCGTATGGTCTACGGCGAGCGCGGTGGCGTCGTCGCCTCGATCGCCACGATGGGTGTCATCGTCGGAAGCACCATCCCGATGTTCCTCGGCGCCATGGTCATCGGCCCGCTCGCCGGATGGCTGATGAAGAAGATCGACAGCATCTGGGACGGCAAGATCAAGCCCGGCTTCGAGATGCTCGTCAACATGTACTCCGCCGGGATCCTCGGCATGGGGCTCGCGATCCTCGCGTTCTTCGGTGTCGCGCCGTTCGTCACGAACGTCAGCTCCTGGCTCGGCTCGGGCGTCCAGTCGCTCGCCGACGCCAACCTTCTCCCGCTGATGAGCATCATCGTCGAGCCCGCCAAGGTGCTGTTCCTCAACAACGCGATCGGCAACGGCACGCTCGTGCCGCTCGGCGTGCAGCAGGCGCTCGACACGGGCCACTCGCTGCTGTTCCTCGTCGAGGCGAACCCCGGCCCCGGCTTCGGCCTCCTGCTGGCGTTCATGCTCTTCGGGATCGGGACCGCCCGCGCCTCCGCGCCCGGTGCGATCATCATCCAGTTCCTCGGTGGCATCCACGAGGTCTACTTCCCGTTCGTGCTGATGAAGCCGGTCCTGATCGTCGCCATGATCGCCGGTGGTGCCACGGGCGTCGCGACCAACGCGATCTTCGACAGCGGTCTGCGGGCTCCTGCCGCACCGGGAAGCATCATCGCGGTGCTCGCCCAGACGCCGAAGGGCAGCTACCTCGGGGTCATCCTCTCCGTGGTTCTCTCCGCAGCCGTGACCTTCCTCATCGCAGCGGTCATTCTCCGGGCCTCCCGCAAGCGTGACCTCGAGTCCGAGAACGCCGGTGACCTCTCGGCCGCGATCGCCCAGACCGAGGCCAACAAGGGCAAGAGCAGCAGCGTCCTGTCGACCCTCGGCGGCACCGCCACGGCCGTCGCCACCCGCCCGATCGAGCTGATCATCTTCGCCTGCGACGCAGGCATGGGCTCGAGCGTGATGGGTGCCAGCGTCCTTCGCGACAAGCTCAAGAAGGCCGGTGTCACGGGCGTGACCGTCGTGAACAAGGCGGTCGCGAACCTCGAGGAGGGCGCCGACCTGGTGATCAGCCAGCGTGAGCTCACGCCGCGCGCTCAGCACCAGGCACCGGGCTCGCGCCACGTGTCCGTCGACAACTTCATGAACAGCCCCGTCTACGACGACGTCGTGGCCGAGGCCAAGGCGAGCCACGAGAAGGGCCAGGAGTCCCGATGAGCGAGATCCTCACGCGCGAGCTGATCGTCGCCTCGGGCACTGCCCGGACCAAGGACGAGGCGATCCGGGAGGCCGGCGCGCTGCTGGTCGCCTCGGGCGCCGTCACTCCTGCGTACGTCGACGCGATGCTCCAGCGTGAGGAGACCGTCTCGACGTACATGGGTAGCTCCCTGGCGATCCCGCACGGCACGAACGAGGCCAAGGAGTCGATCCTGCACTCCGCCGTCTCGCTCGTCCGCTACGAGAGCCCGCTCGACTGGGGCCGGGGCGAGGTGCAGATCGTCGTCGGCATCGCCGGCGTGAACGACGAGCACCTGAGCATCCTGTCGAAGATCGCGATCCTCTTCTCCGACCCGGTCGAGGCGCAGAAGATGGTCGACGCGAGCACGGTCGACGAGCTCTACGGGCTGCTCCAGGCGGTCAACGCGGACTAGGGCCCACAAGGCCCGACACCGTAGGAACGACCCCGGTCCCTCCACCTGGAGGGGCCGGGGTCGTTCTCGTCCCGGCCTGCGGCGCGACCTGGGTCAGTCGGCGAGTGTCGCGAGGAGCTCGCCGATCCGGTGCTCGGCCTCGAGAGGGTGCCGCAGTCGCAGGTCGCGGTTGATCTCGTAGCGGTTGCGACGGCCATGCCGACTGCGGATCACGTACCCCGTCCCGACGAGGTCGTTGACGATCCCCTGTGCCGCCCGCACCCCGATCCCGACCCGCTCGGCGATGTCGCTGATCCGGGCGTCGGAGTCCGTCGCCACGCAGATGAGCACATGGCCGTGGTTCGTGAGGAACGTCCACGAGGGGACGTCGGGCGTGGTCACGGTCGCGCTCTCCCAGCGGTCGTCGGTGTGCAGCCATCAAACCATGGCCCGTGAACCATGGCTTGGGCAGCAGGTCATGCTGTCGCGAGGCGGTGGGCTGTGCCAATATGTGCACTGCAAACCATGCATTGCCCTGCTTCTATGAGGGCCCGCGCAGATCGGACCCGAGATGTCCAGCCTCGACCTGGCCCTGGCCAACCTCACCCACCCGGCGATCCTCGCCTTCGTCCTCGGTGTCGTCGCGGTGCTGGTGCGCAGCGACCTGCACATCCCCGCGGGTGCGGCGAAGCTCCTGTCCTCCTACCTGCTCCTCGCGATCGGGCTCAAGGGCGGCGCGGCGCTGGTCGCCGCCTCGCCGGTCGAGCTCGTCCGGCCTGTGGCCGCCACGCTGATCCTCGGGGCGGTGATCCCGGTGAGCGCGTACCTCGTCCTCAAGCGCTGGGGCAGGTTCTCGGTGGTGGATGCCGCCGGGATCGCCGCGCACTACGGCTCGGTGTCCGCGGTGACCTTCGCGGCCGCGCTCGCGTTCGCCATCGCGCACCGCGTCAGGCAGGGAGGCAACCTGCGCGCCGCCGTCGCCGAGGTGCTCGCCGGGTCGAGCATGCTGCTCCTGCTCGGCGGCATCGTCATCGGGGCGGTGGCGGGGCCGGCGGGGCGCGATCTCGTCGCGCCGGTCTTCGTCGCCCCGTTCGCCGGCGTCCTGGTGCTCTTCCTGCTCCACCTCGGAGTCGTCGCCGGCCACCGGCTCCGGGAGGTGCGCAGCACGGGTCCGTTCCTCGTCGGCTTCGCCGTGGCCATGCCGCTGGCGGCGGGTGCGCTCGGTGCGACGCTCGGGACGCTCGCCGGGCTCTCCGTCGGCGGCGCGGCCGTCTTCGGTGCGATGGCGGCGAGCGCGTCCTACATCGCGGCGCCCGCCGCCGTGGCCGTGTCCCTCCCGGAGGCGAACCTCGGCCACGCCCTGACGGCCTCGCTCGCCGTGACGTTCCCGTTCAACCTCGCGGTGGGCATCCCGCTCTACCACGCGCTCGCGACCCGGCTGGGGTAGTGCGACACGCGTACGCGGAGCCCTGACGTCGTCATCACTGGTCTCTGACCGGCGGTGATCCCGTGGGTGGCTCAGGAGGCTCGAGCTCCTTCGGCCAGTCCTGCGGCTGGCCGGCCGTGTGAAGACGCCTCATCACCTGACCCGCGGCGCGACGGTGAGACGGTCCAAGCCGAAGCCGTGTCGTGTCGTGGGCTCCGCGTGCCTGCTGAGTCAGGTCCGTGAGGCCAGGGAAGCGGTGTCGAGGGGGCCGCGTCCGGTGCCGGACGAGCGGGACCTCAGGTGTCAGCGGCGTCGACGATCCGGTCCAGCCACTCGCGCATGAGGCGCTGCTCGGCCCCGGTGAGTGTCGGGGACTGCGGGAGGAGCGTCCGCAGGGCGACCGCCGCGGCGGTCGTCCCTCCGTCGGTCGTGGCCGGCGCATCGGTGAGGATCGCACGAAGCACGGCCTCGTACATGGCTCCCGAGAGCCCCGGGTCTCGTTCGGCCGGCGGAGTCGAGAGCAGGGCCAGGACGGTCCCGGTCCCCGCCGCGTGGATGAGGCCGATCGCTCGGTCCTCGCTCACCCGCAGCCGGCCCGTCGCCGCGATACGCCGCACCCGGGACCGGAGGACCTCCTTGCCGAGGTCTGCTGCGGGCGAGTGCATCCCTCGCTCGGGCGAGCTGAGCAGGGTGAACAGCGTCGGGTTCGACATCCCGAAGTCGATCTGCATGTCCCAGCCGGTCCGCAGGTCGTCGATCGGGTCCGTGTCCGCCGAGGCAGCGGACTCTGCAACCGCCGCCTTGGTCGAGACGTAGGTGGCCATCACATGCTCGGCGACGGCGTCGAGCAGTCCGTCCTTGTCCCCGAAGAGCCGATAGATCGTCGGGGCCTGGATGCCGGCGGCCTGGGCCACGGCCCGCGTCGTGACCGCTGCGGGACCCTCGGCCCGGAGCAGGCGCGCGGCGACGTCGACGACTCGCGCCCTGGTCGTGACCTGATGGGCGGCTCTCGGGGTGGGGTCCGACATGTTTCCAACGATATCGCAACGTTGCTATCACACTGTTTCCGATGATAACTTCGCCGCGTTCCGTCGATATCGAGAGAGGCACACCGTGATCATCGTCACCGGCGCGACCGGAGAGCTCGGCTCCCGGATCGTCGACCGACTTCTCCGGCACGTGCCCGCCGATCAGGTGGGTGTCAGCGTCCGCGAGCCGCAGAAGGCGAGCGGTCTGAGCGCCCGTGGCGTGCGGGTGCGCGCAGGGGACTTCACCGATCCGGACGGGCTCGCGCACGCGTTCGAGGGAGCCGACCAGGTGCTCGTGATCTCAGCAGCCATCCGGGGGCCCGGTGCTGCCCGCGCGAACCGTGTCGCCATCGATGCGGCCGTCGCGGCCGGAGCGCACCGTGTGCTCTACACGAGCCATCAAGCAGCATCGAGGGACTCCCTCTTCGGGCCCCAACCCGCGCATGCGGCAGCCCAGGAGCACCTTGCCGGCCTCGGCGTCCCCTTCACTGCGCTGCGCAACGGCTTCTATGCCAGCACCGTGCAGTACTACGTGGCCCGGGCGACGCAGAGCGGACAGCTGGCGCTTCCCGCGGACGGGCCGGTCTCCTGGACCGCGCATGCCGATCTCGCCGAGGTCGCGGCCATCGCCCTCGCCCGGGAAGGGCTGCTCGACGGCGTCACGCCCCCGCTGACCGCACCCCAGCTGCTCGACTTCGAGGACATCGCAGGAGTGCTCACCGATCTCACCGGTCGCCACGTCGAGCGGATCGTGGTCGACGACGAGGAGTGGAAGGCCGCAGAAGTCGCCGGCGGCATGCCCGAGGCCGCCGCCGACTTCTCCCTCGGATTGTTCCGGGCGGCCCGTCGCGGCGAGTTCGCCGTCACCGACCCCACCCTCGAGACGGTCCTCGGGCGCCCGGCGACGCCTCTGCGGGCCGTGCTGCAGTCCGTCGTGGCCGCACGATGAGACCACATGTGCTGCCTCTCCTCTGAGGATGCGGTGTCGCATCCCGTCGCCGCAGAACGTGCCGGCGGGGTGACCGCGGTGACAGGCCGGCCGAGTGCTGCGACACCGACCAGGCTCCACTGTCCCCTGGGTGCGCCTGGCCTGGCATGGGCCGGACGGCAGCCTGCGCGCCGCCGTCGCCGAGGTGCGCGCCGGGTCGAGCACGCTGCTCCCGCTCGGCGCTTCGTGATCGTGGCCATGTCTCCCGAGGAGAGCGCGCCCTTGCTGTCATGTATCTGCCAGATATAGTGTGTGCAATGGTCGCGGCACGGTCGCGTCCACGCCCGAGGGGAACCCGGGGCGTTCGGGGTGGTGGCCCTCCTCGAGCCCCCGGCGCCCCTGGAGCCGACCCGAACGGAGCTCTCTGCCATGACGATCGTCCGACCTCTCCCCACGCCCGGCGTCCGGCCCTTGTCCCGTCGGCGCGCACAGGTGAACTTCGCCGTCTTCGCCGTCGTCGTGATCGGGATCGGCTGGGCGGGCGTCGCAGTCGACCGGCTGGGAGGGGCGAGCCTCTCAGGTGGTGGAGTCGTGCCCACCGGCGAGAGCTCGAGCGGGCAGGGCCTGTGGATCCTCGTGCCGGCGCTGACGGCGCTCGCGTTGACGTACCTGAGGCCCGACGGCGCCGGTCGCCTGGGGCTCACCCTGCGCTTCGGGCATCGTGCCCGCTGGTTCGGGTTCGCTGCCCTGCTGTTCCCGGTCACGATGGCGGTGACCGTGCTCGTCGGGGTGGCGCTGGGTCTGACGACCGTCCATGCGGCGCCCGCGCCGGGCAGGCCCGGCTTCCTCGCCGCCGTCGTCGCGGGTGTCGGCGTCCTCGGCCTGAAGAACGTCGTCGAGGAGTTCACCTTCAGGGGCTACGGCACGAGGACCGCGATGGCCACGGGCCTGCGCGGCGCGGCACCGCATGTGCTCGTCAGCGTCGTGTGGGCGTGCTGGCACCTGCCGCTGTACCTGGTCTGGACGTCGGCCGCCGACCGGCCCATGGTCACGAGTCTCGACTGGCCGGAGTTCATCCCGATGTTCTTCGTCGGCGCGGTCGCGCTGGGACTCGTCCTCGGCGAGCTCCGCGTCGCGACGGGGTCGATCTGGCCTGGCGTCGTGCTGCACACCGTCGCCAACGCGGTGGCGATCCCGCTGCTGGCCAATGGCCACATCTCCTTCGACGGCCATGCCGACGCGCTCGTCGGTGTCCAGCCGTCCTCGATCGCCACGATGCTCATGTTCGGAGCGATCGGATGGGTGCTCGTCCGCCGCCGGACGCGCGGCCCGGTGGGTGGGTAGGCGATGGCTCGGGTGCGCGGGCGAGGGCCGCTGCGAGCTGAGGAGCGGGTGAGGAGAATCGAACTCCCGTAGCCAGTTTGGAAGAGACCCGGAAAGGTTGCTCCGGCCCTGGTCGCAGCGCGTTTGTGCAGGTCAGACGCTTGCGAGACTACACCGAAGTGAACCGAAATGCACCCGGATGATCACCGCTATGGCACGTTATGGCATGCCATAAGCGGCTGACTACATGGGTTTCGGAACGGGTGTAGCCAGTCGAGCGGGGCGAGCGGGGGCTCACACAGGTGCAGCCTACGCGCGTCGCGCTCGTGCTCGACCGGGGCGCGGCGCGTCCGGTGGGCTTCAGGCCGTGCCGTCCTGGGCCTGCCCGCGGAGGGTCGTGGCCCACTCGGCGAAGAAGCGCCGGAGGTCGCTCACGTGCGCGCCGTCCATCGGGATGTCCGCGTCGGTGTACCGGTCGAGGTAGCCGATCATCTCGGCGAGCACGCCGGGTTCGACGCCCGCGTCCTGGTCACGTGCGAGGCGGTAGAGGGTCGGCGGGTCGTAGCGCTCGGAGAGCTCGAAGATGTCGGCGAAGTCGCGGGCGGCCGCGCGATCGAAGAGCGCGAGGACCTTGCGAGCAGCCAGCTCCTGCGGCGCGAAGGTCGGCCCAAGGATGCTCACCGTCGCCGCGAGGACCGGCGGGGCTTCCAGGGCAAGGTCGACGAGCAGGTCCTCGGGCCCATGGACCAGCAGGCGGCAGAAGTCGCCGTCCTGACGGATTCTCTCGACGCGCCATCCGCGTGCCGTGGCCGCCTGCTCGAAGGCGTCGCGGGCTTTGGCGACGTCGCCGGCCCGTCGGGTGAACAGGTCGAGGTCCTGGGTCGGGCGACTGGTCAGCCCCTGGGCCAGGAGCGCGGCACCGCCGGCGAGCAGATACGAGCCCGCTGCCGGCAGGGAGAAGAAGAGCTGGGCCACCTCGATCTGGAAGCCCGTCGGTGCCTCGCCGCGGTTCCCGGTCATGATGCTGCCGGCTCGCGTGCGGCCTCGATCAGCGACTCCCACGCTTGCCGGACGCCGCGGGGAAGGACCATCTCGTCCCACAGATCGACGAGCAGGACGCCGTCGACGTACCGCAGGACGTCCTCGGGTCCGCCCTCGGTCAGCACCGCCTCGTACACACGGGCGCGCTCGGATCGGTCGGCGAGGTGGAAGGTCCGGCCCGGCTGGGTCCAGTTGAGGTGAACGGGCAGGGTCACGGTCGCGAGGGCGTGATCCGCGGGCAGACGTGGCAGCTGGATCGGGACCGCGACGGTGCGTCCCCTGCCGGTCTCGCGCCGGACGAACTCGACGCGCGGCTCGGCGACGAGGTGGTGCCCGGTTACGGCAAGCAGGCGCTCGGCGGTGGCCACGGTGGGGGAGGTGTGGCCGTGCTCGTACGCGGAGACCCGCTCGCGGGACGTGCCCGCTCCCTGTGCCAAGGCGTGCTGGGACAACCCGGCTCGTCGCCGGGCGTCGCTCAGCAGTTCTGCCGCCGTCACGGGCTCACCTCGCTTCGTATCTAAGTAGATACCATATCCGGCCCGAGGCGTGCGCGCGAGGATCACGTCCCGTTCCGGATCCGTAGCGCCTGGCCGAAGGGCCAGGGAGCGCGGACTGTCGGCGTTGCCTTGCTCACCGCCGCCCGAGCCGCGGCACGACGCGTGCGGGCCGCAGCAGGTCCTCGAGGTCGGTGCGGCGGATGCGGACGACTCGGGTGCCGACCTTGACGGCGCGGAGCTGGCCGTCGGCGATGAGTTTGCGGATGAAGCGTTCGGTGACGGCGAGCTCGTCGGCGGCTTGGGCGACGGTCAGGAACGGTGGGCGGGGGTCGGTGGTGGTGCGGCAGCAGGCCAGAAGACACGTGCCCGCCGGCAACCCGCACCCCCGTCACGGTCCTCACGGACCCTGCGTCGGAGCCTGACGCAGGGTGTCGCCGCAGGTCACAGGTCTGAGAATCGCGTTCGGTGCTGCAGCCTGTGGACAGTGCGTCAGGCCACCGCCCACGCAAGCCGAGCCCTGCGTCAGGCATCACCGCAGGTCGACGCCCCCGAGGCCAGCGGCGAGCAGGAGCCCACGGTCGCCGAGCGACCTACCTCCGCGACCAGGACGCCCGTGCAGGCAGCACGACAGGAGGAAGTCCCCAAGCCGCCAGGTCCTCGAGCAGCTCGACGAACTGGTGCGCAACCTTGCCCTCGGCGCCGCCGCCGGAAGGGATCGACGCCCCGACGCCCTCAGGCGCGGCCAACACGGTCACTGGCCTCGGCACCTCACCCACGAAGGCCCGCCGACCGACGACGCCGCCAACCGCGAGGACCGATCGAGGCCGGTCGCTGATGGCCCTCAGGCCGCGCCGAGCAGCCGGTTGCCAGAACCCTGACAGATCGGCCTAGTCCTCTTGCACCCCGTGCCGATCACGGCCCCCGGGCCGCGGCCGCTGTTCGACTGGGTGGTCGGCGCTCTCCGAGGCCCGATCGGGCCCACGCCATGGCCTGGGGTGTTCGGGCCGTCGTCTGGAGTGGATGCCGGCGGTTGCTGACGAGCCGTGTGTCGTCGACCCGGTGGGGTCAGGGGCATCGGATCAACTGTGTCCGAATGGGACGGACCAGGCGGCGGTTACCACGCGTAGTGCTCAGGGGCTGGCTTGCTCCCGGGGAAGATCTCGTCGAGGCGCGCGAGCGTCTCGACGTCGAGCTTCACGTCGACGGCACGAACCGCAGCGTCGAGCTGCTCGCGCGTGCGCGGGCCGATGATCGGCGCCGTGACGACGGGCTGGTGCAGCAACCAGGCCAACGCGACGTCGCCAGGCTCGAGCCCGAGCTCGGCCACGAGGTCCTCGTACCGTGAAATCGCGTCGTGGTGTGTCGCCAGGCCCGCCACCGACTGCTCGTCTACTCGCCGCTTGCCCTCGCGCTCCTTGCGGAGCACCCCGCCGAGCAGCCCGCCACGCAGCGGAGACCAGGGAATGAGCCCGAGACCGTTCGCCTCGACGGCCGGGATCACCTCGAGCTCGATGTCGCGGGTGAGCAGGTTGTAGATGGACTGCTCGCTGACCAGGCCGGTGAAGTTGCGACGGTGCGCCTCTGCCTGCGCGGTGGCGATGTGCCAGCCGGCGAAGTTGCTGCTCCCGGTGTAGAGGATCTTCCCCTGGGCGACAGCCGTCTCCATGGCCTGCCAGATCTCGTCCCACGGTGTCTCGCGGTCGATGTGGTGGAACTGGTAGACGTCGATGTAGTCGGTCTTCAGGCGCTTGAGGCTGGCGTCGAGGGCGCGCCTGATGTTCAGCGCCGACAGCTTGCCCTCGTTCGGTCGATCCGTCATGGGGCCGTACAGCTTCGTCGCGAGCACCGTGTGTTCCCGCCGCTCGCCGCCCTTGGCGAACCAGTTGCCGACGATCTCCTCGGTGGCACCTCGCCCGAGGCTCCCGCCATAGACGTTCGCGGTGTCGAAATAATTGATCCCGTACGCCTGGGCGGCATCCATGATCGCGTGCGAGTCGGCCTCTGTGGTTTGCGGACCGAAGTTCATCGTGCCGAGGCAAAGGCGCGAGACCTGAAGACCGGAACGACCAAGGTGAGTATATTCCATGTCGCCACATTACCGTCGCTCGCGGCCACATGTCCACCAGATTGAATTGATCGAACAAGTGACTCGAGATTCTGGGCCTTAGCCGCCGAGTATTGTGGTTCGTTGGGCGCAGAGCGACGTATCCGGACACAGTTCGAGCATGACGGACGCGGAGCAGGCCGTCTTTCACGACATAATCGGGTCCCCGTTGGGTTCATCCAACTTTCTGAACTCGAGAAGATCTGCCGCCGGCGGGCACTGTTGGGGGTACGACACGCGATGCTCGACATATGAAGCGCGAATTGCTTGGCGGCTCGGCCATGGTTGCCGCGGAGTGCCAAGAGCTCATCCCGGGACGTGCTCTTGGCACACCTGACCTCCTCCGCTCCGGTCCGGGTTCACCACTCGGCAACGGAGCCGTCGGCGTGACGCCAGATCGGGTTGCGCCACCGGTGTCCCTCGGCGGCCCGTTCCACGACGTACTCCTCGTTCACCTCGATTCCCAGCCCAGGCCCGTCGGGAATGGCCACCATGCCGTCCTCGTAGGCGAACACCGCCGGGTCGACCAGGTAGTCGAGCAGGTCGTTCGACTTGTTGTAGTGGATCCCGAGGCTCTGTTCCTGGATGAAGGCGTTGTGAGCTCCCGCGTCAATCTGGAGGCAGGTGGCGAGCGCGATCGGCCCGAGGGGGCAGTGGAGTGCGAGTCCGATGTCGTAGGCCTCCGCCATGGCGGCGATCTTGCGGGTCTCGGTGATCCCGCCTGCGTGTGACGGGTCGGGTTGGATGATGTCCACGGCGCCGCTGGCCAGGATCTCCTTGAAGTCCCAGCGGGAGAACAGGCGCTCACCGAGTGCGATCGGGGTCGGCGTGTTCCTGAGTACGTCGAGCATCGAGTCGACGTTCTCGCTGAGGACCGGCTCTTCGATGAACATGAGCTTGTAGGGCTCGAGCTCCGAGATCAGGACCTTGGCCATGGGCCTGTGGACGCGACCGTGGAAGTCGACACCGATTCCCACATGGGGGCCAACGGCGTCGCGGACGGCGCCGACGTTCGAGAGGCAGCGCTCGACCTTGTCCCACGTGTCGATGTACTGCATCTCTTCGGTCCCGTTCATCTTCACTGCGGTGAAGCCCCGGTCCACCGCCGCACGGGCCGAGGACGCGCTCGCAGCAGGGCGGTCACCGGCTATCCACGAGTACACACGGATCCGGTCACGCACGCGTCCACCGAGGAGCTCGTGGACCGGGACACCCAAGGCCTTTCCCTTGATGTCCCACAACGCCTGGTCGATCCCGGCGATCGCACTCATCAGGATCGGCCCGCCTCGGTAGAAGCCCCCCCGGTAGAGCACCGTCCAGATGTCTTCGATGTTGCGCGGGTCCTGGCCGATGACGTAGTCCGAGAGCTCCTCGACAGCTGCGGCGACCGTGGCTGCGCGACCCTCGACGACCGGCTCTCCCCAGCCGATGATCCCCTCGTCGGTCTCGATCTTGAGGAACAGCCAGCGCGGCGGGACCGCATACGTTGTCATCCTGGTGACCTTCACGCGGCGCCTCCTGAGGTGGGGTTTCCTGTTGCCCATGCTGAGGCGAGGGTGACGGCTCGGCGCCTGGGCTCGTCGATCTCGACGCCCGCTGGATAGAGCGACGAGCCGATCCCGAGCCCGGTGGCACCGGCAGCACGCCACGCCGCGAAGTCAACTCGCATCGTCATGGGTCGCTCTCTCCCCGTTGGTCGTCGGCGTGCCCCGTCGGGCCGGTGCCGGGCGACAGCGCCCTGGGTGACGAACATCGGCCGAGGCCACCTCGCTCTGTCATTGACGATGGGGGAGCTGGACGCACAGCATCTGCCCGCGAACACCCTCGCGGGGCCCTCCCCGCGCACGCACCTGTCGTCGGGCTGCGGACGTCGGGCTGCACAGTGTGTTGACTTTGGTGCAACATATGCAACGCTTGTGCTGTACGTGCATATCCTGTGTGAACTCGTGCGACCAAGTCAAGGTCATGCATCGGCCTGGCAACCTCCGGCCGCGACCGCGTGCAGGGTTGTTCGCACGGACTGCCGGGCCCCGGCGGTCCTCAACATCGAGTCAGTCGGCGTCGCCAAGGGACCAAGGTCGAGGGACCGTCACCGTCGTGGCCGTCGAGCCTTCCCCGAGGCAGGAGGGGTGGAGATGTCCCAGACAGTCGAGCGCGCCATCGAGATCCTCGAGCTCGTCAGTGCTGGTCCCCGCACTCTCGGGGAAGTGGCGGACGTCCTCGGCGTCCATCGTTCAACCGCCCTGCGCCTGCTCCAGACGCTCTCCGATGGTGGGCTGACGCGCCGTCGGCCAGACGGTCGCTATGGCGTCGGCTATCGGTTGGTCGGCCTCGCGCACCGGGCGAGTGAGCAGCTCGACCTGCAGGCGCTCGCCCATCCGCACCTGGCCGCGCTCACCGGCGCCAGCGGGTTCACCACGCACCTCGCCGCCTTGGAGGGCTCCGACATCATCTACGTCGACAAGGTCGAGCCCGCTCGGTCCGTCCGGCTCTACAGCCAGATCGGCAAGCCGGTCCCGTTCCACACGGCGGGCGTGGCGAAGGCGGTGCTCGCCGGCCTCCCCGTCGAGCACACGCTCCGGCTCCTTGAGGGTTGGACGTACACGTCCTACACCACGACGACGATCTCGTCGCAGGAGGCGCTGCTCGAGGAACTGGACCGCACCAGGGTGCGAGGCTGGGCAGAGGACGACGGTGAGTTCGAGGACTTCGTCAACTGCATCGCCTGCCCCATTCGCGAGGGATCGGGGCACGTCGTTGGTGCAGTGTCGATCACCGCTCTGCGTGCGATCTCCGATCTCGGCAAGCTGAAGGGGCTGGTTCCAGACCTCATCAGTACGTGCGACGCGATATCCAGAGAGCTCGGGTGGGTCCATGAATAGCACGCGGGGTCGCGGCCATGTCGTCACTCCTGCGATGAACGCCGGTGGCCAAGGAGGTCACGACGACGCAACGCCGTCCCACCTGGGCGCCGAGACGACCGATGGTCGACCGTCACGAGTGCCGGCGAGCTCGCCGGTCCGATACCCGGACCCAGCAGTGCTCGTCCTCGATCCAAGATTCGAGCGCTATCGACTTCTGAATGCCACCATTGAGCGGATCGCCACCGGTTTCAGGTGGGTAGAGGGGCCGGTGTGGTTCGGTGACCATCACGCGCTCATCTGGAGCGACGTACCGAGCAACACCATGTGGCGGTGGGACGAACGGTCCGGGAGTGCCGTCGTCTTCCGGTCTCCTTCGGGCTTCGCCAATGGCAACACTCGTGATCGCCATGGGCGTCTCCTCACCTGTGAGCATCGCGAAAGGCGCGTCACCCGGACCGAGCATGATGGCAGCCTGACGGTGATGATCGATTCGTTCGCCGACCGACGGCTCAACTCGCCGAACGACGTCACCACGACCGCCGACGGCGCGATCTGGTTCACCGATCCCGTGTACGGGATCGAGACCGACTACGAGGGCAGCAAGGCGGATCCGGAGCTCCCGACCGCCGTATACCGGATCGCTCCGGACTCGGGCGCAGCCACCGCTGTCATCACCGGTCTCGTGCAGCCCAACGGTCTCTGCTTCTCCCCTGACGAACGGCTGCTCTACGTGGTCGACTCGGGATCCTCGCCCGCCACGATCCATGCCTACGACGTCGATGGAGCAACGGTGCGCAACGGGCGGTTGTTCGCTGACATGAGCCCTGGGAAAGGCGACGGGCTCCGGTGCGATGTCGACGGCAACGTCTGGGCCTCGGCAGCATGGGGAGGCGCCGGGTACGACGGCGTTCATGTCTTTTCCCCGGACGGCACCCTCATCGGCAGGATCGAGCTGCCCGAGCCGTGTGCCAACCTCACGTTCGGGGGGCTGCGGATGAACCGCCTCTTCATGGCGGCAGGGCAGTCCGTCTACGCGCTCTATGTCAATGCCCGGGGCAGCGCATGAACGCAGGGCGCGTCGTCACCCTGGAGTGAGGGGACGCGAACCCGCCGGATCCGGCTGTGCTCGGGCGGGCGTCGATGAACCATCGGCGTGCGCGCAGCGCTCTCCGGGACGTCGCTCATCCAGCGGGGCGGCTCGGTGGTCCGCCCGACGCGGGTGCTCGCGGCCACGTCCGACGCCCGGGGGAGTGGCTTCCGGGCGCCTGAGCGGAGATCTGCCGCTGCTCACGCCATGGGCGTCGGCACCTGCCAGCCACCGGGAAAACTGGGGCTTGTCAGCATCGAAGCGGGTCGGCTACTTTGGTCAACCATCAGACCGTTGCACGGTTCACCAATGAGGGTGAGGTCCGGGAATGAGCTCGTCTCCTGTTCTGCCGGTGGCATCAACGGGCTCCGCCGACCATGTCGTCGGCACGCGCCCGCCGGAGCGCCGACCGCGGAGGGCCGCTGTCGTCTCGCGCCTCACGCCCTGGCTCTTCCTGCTGCCCGCTCTCGGTCTCTTCCTGAGCCTTGGCGTCTGGCCCATCGTGCGGACCGCGTTCTTGAGCATGACGGACACGGTCGGCACGCGGGCAACCGGCCAGTTCGTCGGTCTCGACAACTACGCTCGCCTGGTCAAGGACCCGTACTTCCTCGAGTCGCTGTGGCACACGCTCGCCTGGATCCTGTTCAACCTGACGGTGCCGGTCCTGCTGGCGCTGTTCCTGGCGACGATGCTGAACCGGGCGATCGAGTCGAAGACGCTCAAGACGATGTTCTTCCTCCCGTTGGCCCTCTCGTTCCCAGCGATCGGGATCATCTGGACCTTCATCTATCAGCCTGACGTGGGGCTCCTGGACCAGCTCCTCGGTGCGGTGGGGCTCTCGGGACTGGAGCGGGAGTGGTTGGGACCGGATCACGCGCTGATCTCCTTGATGATCGCCGGTGCGTGGCGCGAGACGGCGTTCTTCATGGTGATCTTCCTGGCCGGGTTGACCGGTGTCCCGCAGGAGCTCATCGAGGCGTCGAAGATCGACGGGGCCAGCAGCTGGCAGTCGTTCTGGCACGTGACCCTCCCGCAGCTGCGGCCGGCGACGATGATCGTCGTCTCCTCGGCGATCGTGGGCGCGTTGCTGACGACCGACCTCGTGATGACGATGACCAAGGGCGGACCGTTCGGCAGGAGCGACGTCATCGGCTACCGCATGTACGTCGAGACCTTCTTCAACGGGAACATCGGCTATGGGGCGGCGATGGGCATCGTCATCGCCGCGATCGCCACCGTGATCGTCATCCCGTACCTGTCGCGCATGAACACCGTCCAGGAAGACGAGGGCTGAGCGATGTCGACACAGGTTTCCGAACGACACGTGGCCACGGGCCCGGCCACTGGGCACAAGGTCCCGTTGGCTCGGCGTCTGCCGTCAATGCTGACGAACTCCACGGTGGTCCTGCTCGCGATCATGTTCTTCATCCCGATCGCCGGAACGATCCTGACCTCGGTGCGCACTGTCCCCGACATCTCGGCGAACGGCGCCTGGTCGGTGCCGGCCACCGTGGACTTCGATTCGTACCGGTCGGCCTTCCCGCGCTTGATGCCCAACTTCCAGGCCTCGCTTCTCACGACCGTGCCGGCCGTGATCGTGGCGTGCGCCGTCGGTGCACTGGCCGCGTATGCGATCAGCCAGCTGAGGTTCCCCGGACGCAAGTTCGTCTTCTTCCTCATCATCGCGGGGGGCTTCGTCCCGATCCACGTCCAGCTGATCCCGGTGTTCAACATGATGAACGCCTTGCACCTGTACGACTCGTACCTCGGCCTGATCATGGTTCACTCCATGCGGAACCTCGGAATGGCCGTGCTGATCCTGACGAACTTCTTCAACGCGGTCCCTCGGGACCTGCGTGCCGCGGCGCGGATCGACGGTGCCACCGAGGTGCAGATCTTCGGGCGCATCTTCCTGCCCCTGACACGCCCCGCGCTGGCGGCACTCTCGATCTTTCTGTTCACCTGGATCTGGAACGATCTGCTCTGGGGCCTCGTGCTGACGTCCTCGAACGACAAGAGGCCCATCACGGCAGGGATCCTCGCCTTCAAGGGGGAGTACGACGCCCAGTGGCCGCTCATGGCCGCCGGATCCCTCCTGGCGACACTCCCGACGATCATCGTCTTCATCGCCTTCCAACGCCAGTTCATCAAGGGCCTCACCATGGGGTCGGTCAAGGGGTGAGATGACGCATACGACCCGGTCGACCGCGACCCTCCTCGGGGGTCTTCTTAGAGTGCTCGACATGCAGAAGCGCCGTGCGCGGCGACAGCCCCAACGAAGGACGAGAAGACCATGAACGACTTGCAGGCCTTGAGCACGGGTCTCGGACTTCAACGCGACAACTTGAAGGACCAGGCCGTCCGCAAGCTTCGGTCGCACATCATCTCGGGAGTGATCACTCCAGGGACACAGCTCGTCGAGCGTGATCTCGCCGAGCTCCTCGGGATCAGCCGAGGGCCGACCCGCGAGGCGCTCCTCGAGCTCGAGACGCAGGGCCTCGTGGAGAACCTGCGAGGTCGGCGGCGCGTGATCGAGCCGTCGACCATGGACCTGGTCGCGATGTTCGAGGTTCGTGCCCCCCTCGAGACCCGTGCAGCCGAGCGTGCGGCGGTCAACGCCTCGCCCGCCGGCGTCATCAGGATCAACGCGGCGCTCGAGGCGATGAAGCAGGCGCTCGACACGCGGGACAGGGCTGCATTCGTCCTCGCGGATCTCGCGGTCCACGAGGCCATCTGGCACGAGGCGGGCAACATCTACCTCGAGCGGGTCCTGCGCAACCTCAGCGGTCCGATCTTCCTCGCCATCATCAACGGCAGCTTCGAGATGTTCGACTGGGTCGCGACGTTCGATCTGCATCGAGGGCTTGTCGAGAGCATCTCCCAGGGCGACGGGGTCTCGGCGGGCCAGATGGCGTGCCGCAACATGGATGACGCCGTCATCAAGAACGAGTCGATCGTGCGTTAGGCACCGGCCTGCGGGCCGTCGACGAGCATCACCACCAGGAACTCCCACACGACCTGTGCCGACCTAGTCGGCCAGGTGGTGCGGTGAGAGTGCAGTCACACCACTCGTACAACGATGTAGGAGCAGAGCCCATGCGGAAGAGCACGAAGTCTTTCACGGTGATCACGGCGTCGGTCGCACTCTTGGCGGCCGGCTGCAGCAGCGGAAGCGGAGCGAGCGCGTCCGGGACGGCGGATGCTGCGAAGCCCGCCGGTGATGGCACGGTCACGATCTTCCACCGGTGGACGGACGCCCACCAGGTGGCGATCGAGGCCGCCATGGCCAAGTGCGACGAAGAGCTGACCGACCTCACGATCAAGATCACCAGTTCCCCCGCCGATCAGTACGAGGTGCAGCTGCCCGTCGCGTTGAGCAGCTCGAACCCGCCCGACATCTACGCGCTCTGGCCGGGTGGACGGCCGTTGTTCCAGGCCAAGAGTGGCGTGATCGCGCCGATGACTGACTTCTACAACGAGAAGATCGCTCCGGGATACGCCGAGGGTGCGAACAAGGGCGCGACAGAGGTCGACGGTGAGGTCTACGTCATGCCGTTCAACGTTCAGCCGACGTCCTTCTACTACCGCACGGACATCTTCGCGAAGTACGGACTGTCGGTGCCGACGACCTTCGACGAGTTGGTCACCGTGGCGCAGACCCTGAAGGACAACGGTGAGACGCCCTTCCTCCTCGGTTCCGGCAAGGGCTGGGAGCCGCTGTTCTGGTTCGACTACTTCGTGATGCGCACTGCCGGTCCAGAGTTCCGCGCCAGGCTCATGAACGGGCAGGAGAGCTACACGGACCCGAAGGTCGTCGAGGCCATGGACAAGTGGGGCGAACTGATCAAGGCCGGCTTCTTCAACGACAACATCACGAGCACCTCGTGGGACGACATGACCCCGGCCATGGTCGACGGCCGTGGCGTGATTATGTTGATGGGAAGCTGGGCCGTCCAGGCACTGGCCGACGCCGGGCTCGAGCCGGAGAAGCAGTTCGACACGTTCGCCTTCCCGCAGATCGACTCAAGTGTGACGGACTCGGCTGAGGGCGCGATGGAAGGCTGGGCGACCAGTGGGGGCCGCGACAACGTCGACCAGGTCCACGAGGTGCTGCAGTGCCTCTCGAGCACAGCCAGTCTCACGCAGTACGCCAAGGACTTCACGACCCTGACGCCGGACCCGAAGGTCGCCATCGACGTGTACCCGGCGGACAAGCAGCACTTCGTCGAGCAGTGGAAGGCCATGACCCTGGGGGGCGTCTTCCAGGAGAACCTGGAGCTGGCGACCACTCCGGCGGTGACCGACGTCGCGAAGCGTGAGTTCCCGCGCTTCCTGTCGGACCCGAGCACCTCCATGCAGGTGCTTGACGCGCTCGAGACGGCCTCTCAGCAGGAGTTCGGCAAGAGCTGAACCCTTGCCGGTCGCGCACCGCGCACGTCGCGGTGCGCGACCGGCGGGCACCACCACTGACAGCACCGAGTCGCGCGCGCCCCACACCGACGCTTCGGCCGACTGAGCATGAAAGGGAAGCCATGAAGATGTATCTGAACGGTCAGCTGACCACGTCCGGTGAGGACGTCGACGTGCTCTGCCCGGCCGACGGCAGCACAGCTGGGACGATCGCCTGGGCCGGTAGGCCCGAGGTGGAACGTGCCCTGGCCGCGGCTGCGGCCGCGCTCAAGACGTGGTCGACCACGCCCGTGGCGGAACGGACCCGGTGGATGCGGATGCTTCGTGAGGCCGTCGTGCAGGACGAGGAGACCCTGCGCGGACTCGTGCACATGGAGACTGGCAAGACCTGGGCGCAGACGGCCGAGGACCACTCCTCGCTCGTCGACTCGCTCGGCTACTACGCCGACCAGATCGAGGCACTGCAGGACCAGGTGCTTCCGGATGCGGCGGGCACCCATCGTCACCGGGTGCAGTACAGCGCTGTGGGCGTGGTCGGGGCGTTCGTCGCCTGGAACTTTCCGCTCCTGAACCTCGGCTTCAAGCTCGGTCCCGCCATGGCCGCGGGGTGTCCGATCATCCTCAAGCCGTCGCACAAGGCGCCGTTGTCGGCGTATCGCGTCGGCGAGCTCTGCGCCCAGATCGGGCTCCCGGCGGGCGCCGTGAACATCCTGTGCGGGGAGGACGACGTCATCGGGGACGGTATCTCGTCGTCGACGATCCCGGCCATGCTGACCGTGATCGGGTCGACCGCGACCGGACGGCACGTCATGTCCGTGGGCTCGTCGTCCATCAAGCGGTACTCGATGGAGCTCGGGGGCAACGCCCCGGTCCTCGTCTATCCGGACGCCGACCTCGAGCGTGCCACCGCTGTGATCGGCGACCTGAAGTTCGGGAACGCGGGCCAGACCTGCGTGGCCCCCAACCGCGTCTTCGTCCACCGTGACGTGTCGGCGCGGCTCACAGCGCTGCTCGTCGCCCGCGCGAACGCGACCCGGGTCGGCTTCGCGGACGACGACTCGGTCGACATGGGTCCGCTCATCGACGCTCACGCCCGGGACCGGGTCGCGGCGATGGTCGCGGACGCGACGGCGAAGGGAGCGCTGCTCCTTGCCGGTGGCGACGCCCCGCCCGGGGCGGACCCGGCTGGGTCGTTCTTCGCGCCGACAGTCGTCGGCGGTGTGGTTCCGGGGATGCGACTGCATGACGAGGAGGTGTTCGGCCCGGTCGTCACGCTCATCGAGTTCTCGGACGACTCGGACGTCCTCGCCCTGGCGAACGACACCGACGCGGGGCTCGCGTCGTACGTCTTCACCGCTGACGCGGCGCGTGCGCAGCAGGTCGCGGCCGAGCTCGAGTTCGGCGAGGTGCAGATCAACGGGGTGAAGTACGCGATCGACCTTCCCCACGTCGGCGTCAAGCAGTCAGGGATCGGCTGCGACTGCTCGCCTCTCGCGCTCCACGAGTACCTCGATATCAAGCGCGTCTCGGAGGCGGTGTCCTGGTGAAGATCGTCCGGATCACGAGCCATGTCCTGCAGTACGACCTCGACCACGAGCTTGGCTACTCGCAGAACTACTACCAGAAGCGCAGTGCACACCTCGTGCGGGTGGAGACCGACGACGGAATCGTCGGATGGGGGGAGTGCTTCGGCCCGGGCAACGTCGCGATCGCCAACGCGACGATCGTCGAGTCGGTCATCGCACCGTTGGTGATCGGCATGAACCCGCTCGACCGTGAGGTGATCTGGCACCACGTCTACAACTCCTTGCGCGACCACGGTCGTGGGGGGATGCCGATCCAGGCTCTCTCCGGCGTGGACATCGCGCTCTGGGACATCGCCGGGAAGGTGACAGGGTTCCCGCTTCACCAGCTCGTCGGCGGGCAGTTCCGCGACAGGGTCCCCGTCTACGGCTACGGCATGATGCTCCAACGGATACCCGACCTTGCGGCTCGATTCGCCGAAGAGGCTGCCGGGATCGTCGAGCTCGGCTTCACCGCGACAAAGATGAAGATCGGCCTGGGTCCACGCGCGGACATCGCTCTCGTCGAGGCGGTTCGGGGCGCCATCGGCAAGGACCTGAAGCTCATGGTCGACGCCAACCACTGCTACACCGCCACCGAGGCCGCCGAGGTCGGACGTGCGCTCGGCACCCTGGGGGTCTACTGGTTTGAGGAGCCGGTCGCACCCGAGGACTACGCCGGCTACAAGCACCTGACGTCGACGCTCGACGTGTCCATCGCGGGCGGCGAGGCCGCGTTCACCCGGTGGGGCTGGCGCCACCTGCTCCTGGATCGTTGTCTGGACATCGCCCAGCCCGAGGTGTGCGCGCTCGGTGGGATCACCGAGTACCTGAAGGTCGTGAGCATGGCGCACGCCCAATTCATCCCGGTGATCAACCACGTCTGGGGCTCGGCAGTCGCCATCGCGACGAACCTGCATCTGCTGACGGCCATCCCCGACATGCCGGGAGCGGCGCACCCCGGCCAGCCGATGCTCGAGTTCGACACGACCCCGAACCGATTCATCGACGAGCTGCTCGAGACGCCGCTCGACATCCGCGGGCAGGTCAAGGCGAGCGGGACGGCGGCACCACCCGCCGGCCCGGGGCTCGGGATCACCGTGAACGAGGAGTTCGTCCGACGCTTCGACGTCCGGCGATGACCGCCACCGGGACGGTCGGCGTCGACTGGGGCTCTTCGACACTGCGGGTCTACGACCTGGAGCCCGCGGTCCCGGTCCTGCTCCGCAGCGTGGACTCCGGGATCAAGCGGGTGCCAGCCGGCGGGTTCGAGGACGTGCTCGACACGCTGCTGGCCGAGCTCGGTGTGCACGACGCATCGGTGACCCTCTCCGGGATGATCACCAGCCGGCACGGCTGGGTCGAGACCCCGTACGCGGTGGTCCCCACCGTGGGCAGCGACCTCGCGCGCCATGCCGTTCGACGGGCGTGCCGCGGTCACGACCTCACATTCCTCCCGGGGATTCGCACCGATGGCACGCCTCCCGACGTCATGCGCGGCGAGGAGGTCGAGATCGTCGGGCTCTTGAGTCTCGGGTCGCTGGTGTCGGCGACGGTCGTCCTGCCGGGGACGCACTCGAAGTGGGTGAAGGTCGTCGACGAGGCCGTCGTCGACTTCGCGACCTTCGTCACGGGCGAGCTCTTCGAACTGCTGCGTGCGGGCTCGTTGATCGGTGGCGGTGCAGGGCACGCCGAACCCGACGACGTCGCCTTCCTCGACGGGGTTCGTCGGGGGTTCGGCGACGCCGACCATGGCCACGGACTCCTCAACGACCTGTTCTCCGTCCGGACGAAGGGGCTCTTTGGCGACGGGACCGAGGACCTCGCCTCCTACCTCTCGGGCGTGCTGATCGGTGCCGAGCTGCGATCCGCGTCGCCGCTCCGCGGGCCGGCCCCGGTGGTCGTCGCGGGCGACGGGCCGCTCGTCGATCGCTATGCGCTCGCGTTGGCGGAGGTCGGGATGCCGGCTGCTACCGTCCGCCGCCCGCTTGCAGCCCTGGGGATGCGTGCGGTGGCGCGGCTCGCAGGTGACGAGTGAACGCGGACGTCGCCCGCGCGCTGGGCATCATGCCGCTGGTGGGGATCCTGCGGCACCTGCCGGTCGACGCCGTGGAAGCAGTCGGCGGCGTCCTGGTGGACGAGGGGTTCACGGTGGTCGAGGTGCCGCTCAACGACGAGCGCGTCGGTCTCGAGTGCATCGAACGGTTCGCCTCGATCTTCGCCGGGACCCTGGTCGTCGGTGCCGGGACGGTGACGGATCCGGCTCAGGTGCAGCGCGTCGCCGACGCGGGAGGCCGCCTGGTCGTCAGCCCCGACACGAACCCCGGCGTCATCCAGGAGACGGTCCGCCTCGGACTGTTCTCCTGCCCGGGTGCGGCGACCCCGACCGAGGCCTTCACGGCGCTGCGCAACGGGGCAGATGTCCTCAAGCTCTTCCCGGCCTCGGTCTACGGGCCGTCCGGGCTCCGGGCTCTCGGTGCCGTCCTGCCACCGGGAACCCAGGTGTACCCGGTCGGTGGAGTCTCGCCGGGGAACGTCCTGGAGTGGCGGCGCGCCGGCGCCGCTGGGCTCGGGATCGGAGGAGCGTTGTACCGGCCAGGATCCAGCCCCGAGGACGCCCGCGCGGTGGCCCGAGCCTTCACTTCTGCGTGGCAGGAGGCGGTGGAGACGTCGCCCGACTGACCCCGTCGGCCACCACGACCCCCGCATATCTCCGGCACTCACGACTGCCTCGATCGACCGTCGCACACCCTGACCTCTGAGGAGAGCTCTTCCGTGAACACCACTACGACAACGTCGTCCGTACCGTCCCGTGCCTCGGTCGGGATCCTCGACACCAAGCAGAGCCCGCATGTGCTGCTGCGGAGCATCGGGATGGGGGAGTGCAGGTGGACGACGGGCTTCTGGGCCGAGAAGTTCCGGCAATGCGAGGAGGTGATGGTCCCCTACATGGGGACCGTCCTGAAGGGCGAGATCGGGCATGCGCTCAACAACTTCCTCGCGGTGTCCGGCGCCCGTCCCGGCGCTCACGAGGGCACCGCTTGGCACGACGGTGACTTCTACAAGTGGATGGAAGCCTCGGTCCACGTGTACGCGGTCAACGGTGATCAGCGGCTCCTGACCGAGCTGGACGAGATGATCGCCGTTGTGGCGGCTGCGCAGCAGCCCGACGGGTACATCGAGACCTACAACCAGCTCAACGGCATCGCACCGTTCACGCACCGCCATCACCATGAGCTCTACAACGCCGGCCACCTGCTGACGAGTGCGTGCATCCACCATCGGGTCACGGGCCAGACGAACTTCCTCGACGTCGCCGTGAAGATGGCCGACTACCTCGATGCGATGTTCAGCCCGCGCCCGGCGCGCCTGGCCCGGTTCGGGTTCAACCAGACGCAGATCATGGGTCTGGTCGAGCTCTACCGGACCACCCGCGAGGAGCGGTACCTGAAGCTCGCCGAGCTCTTCATCGACATGCGCGGTCAACAGCCCGTCGAGCCGGGCGAGACGGTGGACTACTGGAACATCGGCGACATGGTCCAGGAGCGGACGCCGCTCCGGGAGTCGTCAGCAGCGGTCGGACACGCGGTCCTGGCCCTGTACTTCTACGCGGGGGCGGCGGATGTTGCGGCGGAAACGGGGGAGAAGGCACTCGTCGATGCGCTGGACCGGATCTGGAACGACGTCGTCGAGCGGAAGATGTACGTCACCGGGGCCTGTGGCCAGGCACACCACGGCTCGTCCAGCCAGTCCGACAGCAGCGCCGACTTCGTGCACGAGGCGTTCATCGACGAGTACATGATGCCCAACCTCACCGCGTACAACGAGACCTGTGCCAACCTCGCGAACGCCATGTTCAGCCACCGGATGCTCGGGATCCACGGAGAGTCGAAGTTCGCGGACATCATGGAGCTCGTGCTGTTCAACAGCGGGCTCTCTGGGATCGGTCTGGACGGCACGAGCTACATCTATGCCAACCCCCTCCGTGCGCTGCACGGGGCCCGCGACTACACGACGCTGACGACCGAGACCCCGGACCGTCGTCCGTACCTCGACTGCTTCTGCTGCCCGCCCAACATCGTCCGCACCATTGCGCAGCTCTCCGGTTGGGCCTACAGCATCGCGGGCGACGGCGTCGCGGTGAACCTCTTCGGGGGGAACGAGCTCTCCAGCCACCTCCCCGACGGTTCGACGATCCGCCTGCACCAGGAGACCGACTACCCGTGGGACGGCGCTGTCCGTCTGGTCATCGACGAGTGCCGTCCTGAGCCGTTCGACGTCCTCGTGAGAGTGCCGGGCTGGGCCGCGGGAGCCACGCTCCGCGTCAACGGGGAGCGGAGCGACGTCCCCGTCGTCGCCGGCAGCTTCGCCACGGTGCGCCGTGCATGGACCGCGGGTGACGTGATCGACCTCGACCTGCCGATGAAGCCGGAGCTCATCGTGGGGCACCGCCGGATCGAGGAGGTTCGCAACCAGGCCGCGGTGCGGCGCGGACCCGTCGTCTACTGCGTGGAGACTCCGGACCTGCCGGAGGGGGTGAGCGTCCTCGACGTCCACCTGCCCTCGGACGTCGACTTCGACGTCGTCCCGGAGCCGACGCTGCTCAACGGAGTGACGTCGCTGCGTGCCGAGTTCCTGCTGCGTACCGACCGGAGCTCTGCGATGTACACGCCGCTGGCACCTCCCGAGTGGACCCCCGCCGCTCTTCGTCTCGTCCCCTACTTCGCGTGGAGCAACCGGGGGACGTCCGAGATGACGGTCTGGATGCCGCTCGTCTGGCGCTGAGCGGGACGTCGGCCTGGCTGCCTGCAGCCAGGCCGACGCCCTCGGGCGGTCCGGTCGTGTGGCACGGCGGTCGGTCGGTGAGCGGTCTCATCCGCGCGTGCCACGGCGTGGCTGCTGGAGGCGTCGTGCCCGTGCTGCTCACTCGACCGCTACGGTGCGGAATCCGGTGTTGGACATCGAGGAGTCGGCGGTGTTGGAGGTTCTGGCCGCGTTGCGGTAGCGGTTGCAGTAGGAGTCGTGGCAGAGGAAGGATCCGCCGCGGATGACTCGGGTGCTGCCCAGGTTCGGCCCTGGGGGGTTCTCGAGCGGGGAGCGGGCGTAGTAGCCGGGGTCGAACCAGTCGTGGCACCACTCCCAGACGTTGCCCACGCTCTGCCACAGCCCGTAGGCGTTGGGCGCGTAGCTGCGCACCGGTGCGGTGGTCAGCCACCCGTCGTCCACGGTGTTGGTGATCGGGAAGATGCCCTGCCAGATGTTGCACGCCCAGTGGTCGGGCAGCTCGTCGCCCCAAGGGTAGCGGCGGGCGGGGAGCCCGCCGCGGGCGGCGGCCTCCCACTCGGCTTCCGTGGGCAGCCGGCGTCCGGCCCACCGGCAGTAGGCCTGGGCGTCGTTCCAGCTGAGGTGGATCGCGGGGTGGTCGGCCAGGCCCTCCAGGTCGGAGCCCTGCCCGCCGGGGTGCCGCCATGATGCGCCTCGTACACCGAGCCACCACGGGGTCCCGGGTGCGGTGCCTATCACGTCCGCGGCGGGGGCGGTGAGGGCGAGGTGGAAGACGGCGGAGAATCCGAACTCCTCGGCCTCGGTCCGGTACCCCGTATCCAGGGCGAACCGTTCGAAGTGCGCGTTCGTCACGGTGGTCGCGTCGATGCTGAACGCCCTCAGCCGGACCTGGTGCACCGGGACCTCGCCGTCGCCTGGGTGGCCGTCCCCGTGGGCATCACCCATCGCGAACTCCTGCGCCGGGATCTCGCACTGCTCGATCCGGTGGCGCGGCCCGGTGTGCGGGGCGAACAAGAGCGGCGCCCCACCGGACGGGTCGATGGGCGTGTGGAGGGGTGCGGCGCGGCGTCTGGATGCAGGGTTCGACGTTCCGAACGCGTCGGCGCTCGGTGCACAGCACGAGTGGCCCGCGGTTGTGTGCTCGTCATCGGTCAACGGCGTTCGCCTCCTATGCGACGGCGATGCGCTTGTACTGGCTCGTCTCGCGGGCGAGCTCGGCGGCCATGAACCGTTCGGTCAGCTCGGCGCGAATCTGCGCGTACGTCGGGTCGTCGAACCTGTTGTGCACCTCACCGGGATCCTCGAGCAGGTCGAAGAGCTCGCCGGCTTCCCGGCCCCGGTACACGGTGAGCTTGTATCGCTCGTCGATGTAGGTGCGGATGTGGACCGCGGTCGGCTGGTGCCGGTTCTCCACGAGCACATGATCCCGGGCCCGGTCCTCGGCACCGGACCACACCGGCAGCTGGTCCACACCCTGCATCTGGACCGGTACCTCGATGCCCGCGGCGCTCAGGAAGGTGGGCGCGAGGTCGATCAACGACAACAGTCCCGCCGTCGAGGTTCCCGCGGGGATCCGCCCGGGGAAGCGGGCGACCATCGGTACCCGCAGCAGGTCCTCGTAGTGGAACGCGCCCTTGGCGATCAGCCCGTGCTGGCCAAGGAAGTGCCCGTGGTCGGTGGTGAAGATCACCAGGGTGTCCTCGGCGACGCCGAGCGCGTCCAGCCGGTCGAGGATCGACCCGACAGCCTGGTCGATGAACGAGATCATCCCGTAGTAGATCGCGATGTTCTTGCGCAGCAGCTCCTCGGAGATCAGGTGCGACTGGAAGCCGTGGTTCTCGAACGGGGTCTCCTGCCACGGGGAGTAGTCCGGGTGCTCCTGCTGGGTCAGCTGGTGCGCCAGCGGCATCGCTGCCAGCTCACCGGGGGTCAGTCTGCCTGGCTCGACGGCGGCGGGGTCGTACATCGAGGCCCAGGGCTCGGGCACCAGGTACGGCGGGTGCGGGTCCTGGAAGCTCGACCACAGGAAGAACGGGTTCCCCGTGGCGACCGCCTCACCGAGCACGGCCTCGGTCCGCTCCCGCACGAAGTTCGTGTAGTGGAACTCCTCGGGAAGGTCCCAGCTGTGGCGGCGCGGAGCGGGCGTCGGCCCGTCGGACTGGAAGTAGTCGCGCCAGTTCGCCAGGCCCTTGTCCTCCATCCACAACGCGTAGTGCTGACCGGCCCACCGCTCATCGGCGTGGTTACGCGCCAGCTCGATGTGGTCGAAGCCGTAGTACGGACCATGGAACTCCCGCCAGAAGTCCATGTCCCGCAACGTCGGGGGAGCCTCGAGCGATGTCTGGTCCGGCTGCGAGGCCAGGGGCTGGAAGTGCGCCTTGCCGACCAGCGCCGTCTCATAGCCGTTCTCGCTCAGGATCTGCCCGACCGTCTGGCGCTCCTCGTCGAGCTTCGTGCCGATCGTCCAGCAGCCATGGGTCGAGGGGTACTGCCCCGTGATGATCGAGGACCGCGACGGCGAGCACAACGGATTCGGGCAGTACGCCCGGTCCAGCTCCACTCCCTGCGCCGTCAGCCGGTCCAGGTTCGGCGTCCGCAACACCGCCGTCCGCGTCCCCATCGCCGCAAAGTGCTGCTGATCCGTCGTGATCAACAGGATGTTCGGCCGCTGCGTCGACATCTACGCTCCTCGCTCGTCGGTGCTGGATGTGTCCGAGTGAACTAGACCGGGACCGAACGAGGCCAGGGCGGTGAGGATGTACCCGCTCAGGTTGTCGTCGTCGTGCTCGAGACCGAATCTCCAGAGCCGCACGTACAGGTCGCGGACGACCTCGCGCAGATGCTCCGGGATCATGTCGAGGGGGCCGGAGCCCACCGACCGCTCACGATGGGACTGGTCGAGCAGGTTGGACATCTCACCCGGGTCGTCGACCCGGTCGTAGAGCTCGTCGTCGTCGAACATGTTGTAGACGAGTTTCCAGCGCTCGGTGACGACGATCCGCTGGATCCCGTAGGCCTCGTTCCCGTTGGACTGCAGGACGATCTCGGGCCGGGGATCGGCCTGCGATCGCCCGACGAGCCATGGTGCCCTCGAGACCCCTGACATCCGTGAATCGCTTGGCAGTCCGCACAGCTCGAGCAGGGTCGGTCCGACATCGGCGAGCGAGGTGAAGCCCGCCCACCTCTCGTCGTACCGGTCGGGGTCGACACCCGGCCCGCCGATGATCATCGGGACGTGATACGCCGAGAGGAAGGACGGCAGGCCCTTGCCCCACAGGCCGTGGTCCCCCGCGTAGTCGCCGTGGTCCGACAGGTACACGACGATCGTGTTCTCCAGGGCCCCGCTGGCCTCGAGCGATGCGAGCAGGCGACCGAAGAGCTCGTCTTCGTAGCTGCAGAACGCGAGGTAGTGACGCAAGGCGTCACGGTGCTCCGCTTCGGTGAGCTGATCGAACCGGTCGCGGGTCCGGCGGTAGAGGGCGGGCTTGTCGGCCAGGCTGTCGCCGAAGGTCGGTGGGAGCCTGATGTCGGAGGGGTCGTACCAGTCGAGGAAGCGCGCCGGGGGCGTGTACGGATCGTGCGGACCTAGCGTCCCGACGTAGCAGAACCACGGCGCACGGTCGTCCTCGGCGTCGCGGTCGGCAAGGAAGTCCAGGGCGCTCGCGACGACCGACTCGTCGTCGAAGGGGTTCTCCTCGGTCCCGTAGTGCACGTAGTGCGGCCACCCCGGTCGAAGGATCTCGCCGGGGCCACGAGGGTGGTCGCCGTCGTCGACAACCGATCGTTCCGCGAGAAGGGTCATGTCGTGCGCGTGGCGTCGCTGCCCCTCCTCGTCACTCGTGTCCACGGGCGCCGCGGGACCTGGTCGGAGCTCGCGCCAGCCGAAGTCGGACGGCGTCTGAGTGTTGCTCACGTGCCACTTGCCGGAGAACACGAGCTCGTAGCCCGCTGCACGGAAGTCGCGCGACCAGAACCGCACAGCCGGCCGAGGGCCGCGCGACAAGGCGTTCGGCACGTTGACGTTGTTCCACACGCCGTGCTCCGAAGGGTAGAGCCCGGTGAAGAAGCTCGTCCGGGAAGGGCAGCAGTGCGGGGAGGGTGCGAATGCCTGGGAGAATGACGCTGCGCGTCGGCGGAAAGCGTCGAGGTGAGGGGTGAGGGCGCGAGGCATCGCACCGTCGAGCACGGTCGCACCGTTCTGCTGATCCGTCATGAAGACGAGGACGTTCGGTCGTGAGGTGCGTACACCGTCCGGCATGGCCAACCTCTTCCTTCAAACCGTCAGTTTCCGGACTCTCCGGCCGCCCCGTTGTCGCGCGATGGGGCGTCGATCGCATTGATCTGGTCGTTGACGGCGAGCGCCACGGTGGGCTGTTGAGTCGATCATATGTGCTCGTCCAGCGGGCCGACTCGACGCCATCCGAATTCAGGACGACGCATTCCGGGCTCCCCGCCGGCGCTGCGAGAGGCCGGGCGCGGGCCGCTACGATTGCGGTATGCGTGGGCTACATTTCTCGGCGTCAGCACGGGCCGCCAGATCTCGGACCGAGCCGGCTATTCGCCGCCCGCGCGCGGTGTACGAGCACGGCTCGGAGCCTGATCCGCGCTTCTCCCTGGCGAACGAGCGGACCGCCCTCGCCTGGGTACGCACGGGCTTGGCCCTCGTGGCGGGCGGGGTGGCTCTCACGTCGTTCGCGTTGATCGCTGACCTCGCCGTCATCATCGACTTGATTGCTGTGGTGACCTGCCTTGCCGGCGGCGCCCTCGCGGTCAACGCGCTCGTCTCCTGGCGTCGCACCGAGCGTGCCCTCCGACGGCGGGAGCCGCTGCCGTCGCCACGAGCCCTCCCCGTCCTCGTCGTCGGGGTTGCGACGGTCGCGCTGGTCCTCAGCGCATTCGCCGCCGGCCAGGCGCTCGGATGACTCGGCCATGACGGTCCCCGACGACCACGCTCCGCTCACCGGCGACCTGGGTGTCCAGCTCGAGCGCACGGTTCTCGCGCGCAACCGCACGACCCTCTCCGGAGCCGCGGTCGCTCTCGTTCTCGGGATGCTCGCACTGCGCCTGGACCTCTGGGCGCTGACTGCGGCGGCGAGCATCCTCGCGATCGTGACGGTCGTCGTCCCGCTGCTGCACCTGCCGCCTCTCGCCGAGGACCCCCGCATGCACCGCTGGCCTACGGTCGTCTGGGCCGGCGGAGTCGTGATCGCGCTGGCGATCCTCGGTGCCTTCACTGCCTGGTCGGCTGTGGAGCACGGTGGAGCCGGCGGCACCTGACCGTTGAATCGGCCTTGCCACGGACCTCCGTCCGGTCGACAGCGGGGTCGACCGGTGTGTACTGGCAGGGATGCACACCAGCGACCCGCGCACCGGACCGTTCTCCGCGCTCGCGAAGCCGACAGGGGCCGCGTGCAACCTGGCCTGCACCTACTGCTTCTTCCTGTCGAAGGATCTCCTGTACGACCAGGAGCGGCAATCGATGAGCGAGGCCGATCTGGAGACCTACCTCCGGCGCGTGCTCGCTGCGCATCCCGACGGTGAGGTCGTACTCGGCTGGCAGGGCGGTGAGCCGACGCTGCGCGGGCTCGACTTCTTCCGCCGCGCGGTCCTTCTCGCGCAGGAGCTGAGCCGGCCGGCTCAGCGCGTCCGGCACACCCTTCAGACCAACGGAACGCTGATCGACGATGAGTGGGGCACCTTCCTCGCCGAGAACGAGTTCTTGGTCGGGATCAGCATCGACGGGCCCGCCCACCTGCACGACGGCTACCGCGTCAACAGGGCAGGGCGCGGGACGCACGCCCAGGTCGTCAGAGGCTGGGAGGTGCTCCGGCGTCATGGTGTGGAGGCCAACGTGCTGTGCACCGTCCACGCGAACAACGCTGACCATCCGCTCGAGGTCTACCGCCACCTGCGCGACGACCTCGGGGCGAGGTTCGTGCAGTTCATCCCGATCGTCGAACGGGTCCCGGCGGATCTCCTTGCCGTCGCTGAGGGCGGCTGGCGCGACGACGGGGGCGAGCGGTTGCTGTACCTGCAGCGTGGGGACGCGGTGACCTCCCGCAGCGTCCGCCCGCTGGCCTGGGGTCGTTTCCTCTCCGATGTCTTCGGCGAGTGGGTTACCCGGGACGTCGGGACAGTCTTCGTCCAGACCTTCGACGTCATGCTCGGAAACCTGTTCGGGATGTACACGCTGTGCGTGCACGCGCCGGAGTGCGGGCGCGCGCCGGCCGTCGAGTTCAACGGAGACGTGTACTCCTGCGACCACTACGTTGAACCGGACTACCTCCTGGGCAACTTCTCCGACTCGGCACTCGGTCCGATGCTCGACTCGGATGCTCAACGCGCTTTCGGACGGGCGAAACAGGTGTCCCTGCCAGCCGCGTGCCGCGAGTGCTCGGTGCGCTGGGCATGCCACGGTGGCTGCCCGAAGGACCGGTTCGGCACCACAGCCGACGGTGAGTCGGGCCTGAACTACCTGTGCGAGGGGTATCAGGCCTTCTTCAACCACGCCACCCCGGCGACGGCGGCGATGGCATCGCTACTGCGTCACGGCCGACCGGCTGCGGACATCATGGCGCAGGACGGAGCTCTTCACCGGCCCCCGGAGGCCGATAGCCGATGAGCCGTCGCGTCCGGCGTGGCCACATGCCGACGTCGGTTGACTCCCGCGGCGGCCCCGAGCCCTAGTTCCCGGATCCGTTCT
>CAVZPH010000005.1:0-81679 GCA_963777075.1 uncultured Actinomycetota bacterium
CGGACGAGCAGGGCGGCGACGCTGGTCGCGGCCGCGATGACCACGACGGCGAGCTCGATCCTGCCGAGCGAGATCGAGGTGAGGAACAGGCCGAGGCCGGGGCCGAAGGACGGGTCGTCGAGCGGGACGCCGGCGATGGTCCCGTAGGAGAGCACCGCCTGCGCCAGGGCGAGCACCGTCCAGGCCCCCGCCGCGACCGATGCCACCCGCACGACGGCGTCCCAGGCAGCGCCCTCTGCCCGGGACCTGCCCTGCGCGCGCGGAAGCACGAAGGCCGCGAGGACGAGCGCGCCGACGACGACAGAGGCCGCGAGCTCGGACAGCACGGTCGCGACGGGTGCGCCCCAGCGCACGAGGGCACCGGGGTCGAGCACCTGGAGCACGCCCGCCTGGGCCGCGAGGCTCGCGCCCACGACGGCGAGCACCGCGAGGAGGCCGGCGGCGAGGACGCCCCAGCGCGCGGGCCTCGACGCCGGGCCGTCGGCCACGGCCACCGCGTCGCCCACGGAGCCACCTCGGCCGGCTGCGCCCGAGGGACGCGTCCGGGGTCGGCTCGTGGCGGTCGGCATCTGCCCAGCGTAGGTCCGGCCGGCCGTTCGCTCCGGGCGAACCGGGACCAAGGCCCGATGAAATCGTGTACGCCGATGTCACTCATGGGACGTACCGTTGCGCCGTGACCACCGCCACCCCCGCGTCCTCGACGGACACCGTCTTCACCGCGCCGACGCATCGGCAGATCCTCACCATCCTCGGCGGCCTGATGATGGGCATGTTCCTCGCCGCCCTGGACCAGACGATCGTCGCGACCGCCATCCGCACCATCGGCGACGAGCTCAACGGCCTGTCCCTGCAGGCGTGGGTCACGACGGCGTACCTCATCACCTCGACGATCGCGACGCCGCTGTACGGGAAGCTCTCCGACATCCACGGTCGCAAGCCGTACTACCTGGCGGCGATCGCGCTGTTCCTCGTCGGCTCGCTGCTGTCCGGGACCGCGACCTCGATGTACCAGCTCGCCGTCTACCGCGCGATCCAGGGCCTCGGCGGCGGCGGGCTCATGTCGCTCGCGATCACGATCCTCGGCGACCTGCTCAGCCCGCGGGACCGCGCCAAGTACCAGGGCTACATCCTTGCCGTCTTCGGCACCTCCTCGGTGCTCGGCCCGATCATCGGCGGCTTCTTCGCCGGGGCGAACACCTTCCTCGGCATCACCGGCTGGCGCTGGATCTTCCTGGTCAACATCCCGTTCGGCATCCTCGGGATGATCGTCATCGTCCGCGTGCTGCACCTGCCCCCGCTGCGCCGCGTGAGCCACCGCATCGACTGGCAGGGCGCGCTCGCGCTCGTCATGGCGCTCGTCCCGCTCCTGGTCATCGCCGAGCAGGGTCGGGAGTGGGGCTGGAGCTCGGGCCGCGCCTTCGCGATGTACGGCGTCGGCGCCGTCGGGATCGTGCTCTTCCTGCTCGCCGAGCGCCGGGCGAAGCTCGAGGCCCTGCTGCCGTTGTACCTCTTCCAGAACCGCACCTTCTCGGTCGGTGCCCTGGTCAACGTCGTCATCGGCATGGGCATGTTCGGCGGGCTCGCGACGCTTCCGCTCTACCTGCAGATCGCCAAGGGGATGACGCCGACGACGGCCGGTCTCGCGCTGCTGCCGTTGACGCTCGGCATCATGGTCGGCTCCGTCGTGGCAGGTCAGCTGATCGCGAAGACGGGCCGGTACAAGGTCTTCCCGGTGACCGGGACCTTCCTGCTCGTGGTCGGCGCGGCGTTCCTCTCGCGGCTCCTGGCGGACTCCTCGCTCGTCCAGGTCAGCTGGCGCTCGGCGATCTTCGGCCTCGGCCTGGGCTTCTGCTTCCAGCCGCTGGTGCTCGCCGTCCAGAACGCCGTCCCGCCGCAGGACATGGGCGTCGCGACCTCGTCCTCGCTGTTCTTCCGGCAGATGGGCGGGACGCTCGGCACCGCGATCTTCCTCTCGATCCTCTTCTCGACGGTGGGCGAGAAGATCGGCAGCGCGTTCGGCGCCGCGGCGAGGACACCGGCCTTCCAGGCCGTGCTCGCCGACCCGGCCGTCCAGGCGGACCCGAACAACGCACCCGTCCTCGACCTGCTGCTCAAGCAGGACGCGAGCGGGCTCTCCCTCAACGACACCTCGTTCATCGCGAAGCTCGACCCGAGGCTCGCGGCCCCGCTGCTGGAGGGCTTCACCTCGAGCATCTCGCTCGTGCTGCTCGTGGCGGCGATCGTGCTCGTCCTCGGCTGGGCGCTGTCCTTCCTGCTCCCCGAGCTGCCGCTGCGGCAGACCTCGGGCATCCAGACGCAGATCGACGACGACGCCGCCGCGCTCTCGGCGACGGCAGCCGCAGGGCCGGCCTCGGCCGCGCCGGCGACGGCCACCTCAGCGGACGGCCTCGGGTCCTCAGCCGGAGGCGTCGGCCCGGCGTCCGACGAAGTGGTCCATGGTGGCGTTGATGCCGAGCAGGTCGGCGGCCCGGTCGAAGAGCCGGGTGGGCAGCGCCCGTAGGGGGCGTACCGCGGCGACGAGGGGCGGGAGCATGAGCTCCTCGCGCCCGCGCTCGATCGCGTCGACCACGGCCCGCGCGACCTCGTCCTGGCGAAGGATCGGCAGCAGCAGCGGGACGCGGGAGCGCACGCCCTCGAACATCCCGGTGTCGATGAAGTACGGGTAGACCAGCAGCGTGCCGACCCCGGTGCGGCCCGCACGCATCTCGGCGCGCAGGGACTCGGTGAAGCCGACGGCCGCCGCCTTGCTCGCGGCGTAGTCCGTCTGCCGGGCCACGCCGATGAGCCCGGCAGCGCTGGCGATCGTGACCACGCGCCCGTGGCGGCGGGAGACCATCGCGGGAAGGAAGGCCCTGGTCACCCAGTAGAGCGCGAGCGTGTTGACGGCGAAGGTCCGCTCGATCGCCGCGGGATCGGCCTCCAGGAGCGTCGTCCCGGTGACCACCCCGGCGTTGTTGACGACGACGTCGACCGGGCCGAGCTCGAGCGTCCGTGCCGCGAGCTCGTCGACGGCGCTGCGATCCGTGACGTCGACCCCGAAGGCCCAGGCCCGTCCGCCGGCCTCCTCGATCTCGGCCCTGACCGCCTCGGCGCCCTCCTGCGAGAGGTCCCAGAGCACCACGCCCGCACCACGGCGCGAGGCCTCCCGTGCCATCAGCCGGCCGATCCCGCTCGCACCCCCGGTGATCAGCACCGTCGACCTCGCGAGGTCCACACCGCGACGCGCGCTCATCGCAGCCACCGCATGGCGCGCACCCCGCGCGAGAGCCAGCGCGCCCACCGCTCGTGGTCGACGCGGGGGAGCGGGCCGAGCGGGAGCAGGCGCTGGGTGGCGATCGTCAGGGGCTCGGTGTACGAGAGCAGACCCTCGCTCCCGTGCCGACGTCCGAGCCCCGACTCCTTCATCCCGCCGATCGGCGCTCCGTGCGAGCCCCAGGCGGCGGCGTAGCCCTCGTTGACGTTCGCCGAGCCCACCCGCAGCCGGGACGCGACACGGCGGCCGTGGCGAGGGGTCGACCACACGCTCGCGTTGAGCCCGTAGGACGAGTCGTTCGCCCTGGCCACGGCCTCGTCCTCGTCGCGCACGCGGTGGACGGAGACGACCGGGCCGAAGGTCTCCGAGCGCGCCACGACCATGTCCTCGGTGACGCCCTCGAGCACCGTCGGCTCGTAGGCGAAGGGCCCGAGGTCCGGCCGCGCGCGCCCGCCGGCCAGCACGCGCGCCCCGCGCTCGACGGCGTCGGCGACATGGGCGCTCACCGTCGCGAGCTGCTCCGCGCTGATCAGGCTGCCCATCTCGGCCTGCCAGTCGAAGCCGACCGCCAGCCGCATCGAGCGGACACGGTCGACGAAGGCCGAGACGAAGGCCTCGTAGACCGCGTCCTCGACGTACAGCCGCTCGATGCTCACGCACAGCTGGCCCGCGGTCGAGAAGCAGGCCCAGACGGCTCCGTCGACGGCGCGCTGGAGGTCGGCGTCGGCGAGGACGATCATCGGGTTCTTGCCGCCGAGCTCGGCGGTGCAGGCGATGAGACGACGGCCGCACTGCTCGGCGACATGGCGTCCGGTCGCGGTGGAGCCGGTGAACATGAGGTGGTCGACCCCGTCGATGAGCGGCGTCCCGAGCTCGGCCCCGGCTCCCGGGACGACGACGACGAGGCCGTCGGGCAGCCCTGCCCGCTGCAGGAGCTCCGCCATCGCGAGCGCCGTGAGCGGTGTCCTCGAGTCCGGCTTGAGCACCACGGCGTTCCCGGCGACGAGGGCGGCGAGCGCATCGGAGAGGGCGAGGGTCAGCGGGTAGTTCCACGGGCTGATGATCCCGACGACCCCCTGCGGCACCTGACGGACCTCGGCGCTGGTCAGCAGGGGCACGGCGCCCTGCCGGCGACGCGGGCGCAGGATCCGGCGGGCGTGGTGGGCGAGGAACCGCGCCGTCATCGCGGCGTCGAGCAGCTCCTCGAGCGCGCCGACCCGCGCCTTGCCTGTCTCGGCCTGGACGAGGTCGAGCAGCCCCTCGCGCTCGTCGAGCAGCAGGCCGTGCACGCGGAGCAGGAGGGCGGTGCGCAGCCGCAAGGGGGAGCTCTCCCACGCCGCCTGGGCCGCACGAGCCCTCGCGACGGCCGCCGCGACGTCGTCCGGCGTCCCGCGCGGGACCTGGGCGAGAACGGCGCCGTCGATGGGCGAACGCACGGCGAAGCGCGCTGCTCCCGCGACGGACGCGTGCCGGAGGAGCTGGACGACGCGCTCGGCGGTGATGCGCTCGGCAGTGCTCGGAGCCGCGGCGGCTCGCGACGGCGCTCCGCCCTCGTCTGCCGGCGGGAGGGGCACGACGGCCGGCCGGCCGCGGTCGTCGGTCGCGGTCATGCGTCCCTCCCCTGGCGTCATCGCTGGACACATCCTCCCACCGGACGAGCCGCCGGGTACTCTCGCCGAGGCGTTGCCGACCGGGAGGTCGGCCCGGCCGCCCCGCGGCCCTCGTCCCCATGACCCGCACGCGAAGCCGCCTGCACCCCACTGACCTGCTCGTCGCCCTCCGTGGCGCCGACACCCGGGGCGCCCGCGCCCCCGACCCCGAGGATGCGTGTGACCTTCCCCACGACCGTCCAGCCCCGTGAGGCCGACGAGGCCCACTCCGTCCGCGCCGCCCTGCGCTCTCCCGCTCGCCTGCGCACCGAGGTCCTCGCGGGCCTGGTCGTGGCCCTCGCGCTGATCCCCGAGGCGATCTCCTTCTCGATCATCGCCGGCGTGGACCCGAGGCTCGGGCTGTTCGCCTCCTTCACGATGGCCGTGACGATCTCGATCGTCGGCGGGCGTCCGGCGATGATCTCGGCGGCGACGGGTGCCGTGGCGCTCGTCATCGCGCCCGTCGCGCGCGAGCACGGGCTGGACTACTTCCTCGCGACGGTCATCCTCGCGGGGGTGCTCCAGGTGGTGCTCGGGCTGCTCGGCGTGGCCCGCCTGATGCGCTTCATCCCGCGCTCGGTGATGGTCGGGTTCGTCAACGCGCTGGCGATCCTCATCGCCATGGCCCAGCTGCCGCACCTCGTCCAGGTGCCGTGGATGGTCTACCTGCTCGTGGCCGTCGGCCTGCTCGTCCTCTTCGGCCTGCCGCGCCTGACCACCGCCGTGCCCGCCCCGCTGGTGGTCATCGTGCTGCTCACGACGGCCGCCGTCCTCGGCTCGATCAGCGTCCCGACGGTCGGGGACGAGGGCGCGCTCCCGCGCAGCCTTCCGTCGCTGCTCCTCCCGGACGTCCCGCTGACGGTCGAGACCCTGAGGATCATCGGTCCGTTCGCGCTGACGATGGCGCTCGTCGGGCTCCTCGAGTCGCTGATGACCGCGAAGCTCGTCGACGACCTCACCGACACCCACTCGAACAAGACCCGCGAGAGCTGGGGGCAGGGAGTGGCGAACATCGTCTCCGGGTTCTTCGGCGGGATGGGTGGCTGCGCGATGATCGGCCAGACCATGATCAACGTGAAGGCCTCCGGGGCACGCACGCGGATCTCGACCTTCCTCGCCGGGGTGTTCCTGCTGCTTCTCGTCGTGGTCTTCGGCGAGCAGGTCGCCGTCATCCCGATGGCCGCGCTGGTCGCCGTCATGCTCCTGGTGGCGGTCTCGACCTTCGACTGGCACTCCGTGCAGCCCTCGACCCTGCGGCGCATGCCGCGCAGCGAGACGATCGTCATGCTCTCGACCGTCGTCGTGACGGTGCTGAGCCACAACCTCGCCTACGGCGTGATCGCCGGCGTCGTCGTCGCGATGACGACCTTCGCGCGCCGCGTCGCGCACCTGACCGCGGTGACCGCCGTCGAGCCGACCGACCAGGACACGCGCGTCTACGCCGTGTCGGGCGAGCTCTTCTTCGCCTCGTCGAACGACCTCGTCTACCAGTTCGACTACGCCGGTGACCCGAAGAACGTCGTCATCGACATGTCGGAGGCCCATATCTGGGACGCCTCGACGGTCGCGACGCTCGACGCGATCACGACGAAGTACGCGGCCCGCGGCACGACGGTCTCGATCGTCAACCTCAACGACGACAGCGCGCGGCGGCATGCGCTGCTCTCCGGGAACCTCGGCGCCGGGCACTGACCGAGGTCGACGACGGGACCCGCATCCGCACCGGTGCCGGCACGCGCACCCGCATCCGCACCCACCCTCGCCCGCGCACCCGCCCGCGCCCTCGCACCGGCACCCGCGCCCGCGCACCTCTTGACAACTTTTCCTGTCAGGGCTGAACTGGGGCCATGCAGGACGTCGAGGTCATCGAGAGCGCGGATGCGGCCGTCGCGGCACTGGATCCGATCCGGTCCCGCCTGCTCGGCGAGCTGACGACGGCCTCCTCGGCGGCGACGCTCGCCGAGCGCGTCGGCCTCACGCGGCAGAAGGTCGGCTACCACCTGGGGATCCTCGAGTCGCACGGTCTGGTCACCTTGTCCGAGGAGCGCCGCCACGGGGGGATCACCGAACGGGTGCTTCAGGCGTCGGCCGCCTCCTACGTCGTCTCACCGGCCGCCGTCAGCGCGTCCGCCTCGGACCCGTCCGCCGCGGCCGACCACCTGTCGGCCGGCTACCTCATCGCGCTCGCCGGCCGGCTGGTGCGCGAGGTCGGCGCCCTGGCCCGCCGAGCCACCACCTCCGGCAGTCGTCTGCCGACGCTGACGATCGACACCGAGATCGGCTTCCGCTCGGCAGCCGATCGTGCCGCCTTCGCCGAGGAGCTGACCGCGGCGGTGCTCGACCTGGCCGCCCGCTACCACCATGACGACGGACGGATGCACCGCCTCGTCGTCGCCGCCCATCCCTGCCCGGAGGAGAGCGCATGAGCACCACCGTCCCGTACCGCCTGGAGTTCAGCGTCGAGGTCCCCGGCGCCCCCGAGCAGGTCTGGCAGGCCATCGCCACCGCTGCGGGGATGAGCGCCTGGTTCCTGCCCACCGAGCTGGAGGAGCGCGAGGGCGGCAGCCTGCACTTCTCCATGGGTCCGCAGATGGGCTCGGACGGCTGGATCACCGCATGGGAGCCGCCCCACCGCATCGTCTACCAGGAGGACTGGGCCGCCCTCATGGGACAGCCCGCGGACGCCCTCAGCCCGCTGACCTCGGAGTTCGTCGTCGAGGCGCAGTCCGGTGGGACCTGCGTGGTGCGGGTCACCAGCAGCGGGTTCGGGACCGGCGCCGCCTGGGAGTCGGAGTTCTGGGAGGACATGGGCGCCAGCTGGATGCCGAGCTTCGACAGCCTTCGGCTCTACCTCGCGCACTTCGCCGGCCAGGAGGCCACGACGCTCGAGGTCACCGCCACCCATCCGACCGAGGCACCGACGCTGTGGTCGGCCCTGCGTGACGGGCTCGGCGTGGGCGAGGAGGGCGGCCCGGTCGAGCTGGCCGGCACCACGGGCCTCGTCGAGCGGATCGGCCCCCGGCACGCGCTGATCCGACTGACCGGGCCGGTGCCCGGGATGATCCACGCGTGGGTGCACGCCATGGGCGAGGCCGAGTCCTCGGCGTCGCTGCGGGCCTACCTGTTCTCGCCCGACGCCGCCGACTACCTGCAGCGCGTGGAGCCGTCCTGGACGGAGCTGTTGGAGGGCCTCGCCGGGCCGAGGTGACCGGCAGGCGCCCACCAGCGGACGCGGCCGGCCGCTCCGACCCGCGCCCGGGGTCGCCGCGGCCTCAGCCCCAGACGAGCGCCTTGCCGGGCTCCTCGAGCACGGCGGCGACGTCAGCCAGCAGGCGCGAGCCGAGGCCGCCGTCGATCAACCGGTGGTCGAAGGACAGCGCGAGCTGGGTGACCTGGCGCTTGCGGATCTTGCCCTTGTGCACCCACGGCTGCTCGCGGATCGCACCGACCGCGAGGATCGCCGACTCCCCGGGGTTGAGGATCGGCGTCCCGGTGTCGATGCCGAACACCCCGACGTTGGTGACGGTGATCGTCCCGTCTGACATGTCAGCGAGGGTCGTCTGCCCGGCACGGGCCGCTGCCGTGAGGTCGGCGAGCGCGACCGCGAGGTCGTGCAGGCCGAGCCGGTGCGCGTCCTTGATGTTCGGCACGACGAGCCCGCGCGGGGTCTGCGCCGCGATGCCGAGGTTCACGTAGTGCTTGTAGACGATCTCCTGCGTCTCGGCGACCCAGGAGGCGTTGACCTCCGGATGCCGCCGGACGGCGATGAGCAGCGCCTTCATCGCGATGAGCAGCGGGGTGACGCGCACGTCCGCGTACTCGCGGTCCTCCTTGAGGCGGGCGACCAGACGCATCGTCCTGGTGACGTCGACGGTGTGGAACACCGAGACGTGCGGAGCGGTGAACGCGCTGGCCACCATCGCCTCGGCGGTCCGCTTGCGCACCGAGCGGACGGGGACGCGGGTCGTCCGGCCGTCGGGCGACACGGTGCCCATCGCGAGCCAGGGCTGGTCGTCGTGCGGATAGGTCGCGAGCGTCTGCGGCTGGTTGCCCGAGGAGCGCGCGAGCACGTCCTCCCGCGTGACGATCCCGCCGGGGCCCGTCGCGTTGACCGTGGCGAGGTCGACGCCGAGGTCCTTGGCGAGCTTGCGGACGGGCGGCTTGGCCAGCACCGGCTGGGCCGCATGCCGCAGCGTGGCCGTCGCGGCCGTGGCGGCCATCCGCGCCGGGGCGTACACCGGTGCGGGCTCAGCCGGGACGCTCGGCACGGCGGCGGGCTCGGGCGTGGTGGGCTCGACCGTTGCGGTGGGCTCGGGCGTGGCGGCCCCGGTCGCGGCCGGGCCACCGGCACCCCTGCGGGCGCGCCGAGCCGAGCCGTGCGCGGTCACGCCGTACCCGACGAGCACCGCTCCGCTCGCGCTCTCCTCGCCGACGGCGTCACTCCCCGCGGGTGCGTCGGCCGCCGGCCCGTCCGGGTCGGTGTCGACCGTGATGATCGGCGTACCGACGTCGACGGTCGTCCCCGGCTCGACGAGGATCGCCGTGACCTCGCCCGCGTAGGGGCTGGGCAGCTCGACGAGCGACTTGGCCGTCTCGATCTCCAGGATCACCTGGTTGACGGTCACGCGGTCGCCGACGGCGACCTTCCACTCGACGATCTCGGCCTCGGTGAGGCCCTCGCCGGCGTCGGGAAGGCGGAAGTGCTCGAACCTGGGCACTGGCGGGCTCCTAGCGAGAGGTCACGAACGAGGGTCAGGTGGCCATGACGCGGTCGACCGCGTCGAGCAGCCGGTCGAGGCTCGGCAGGTAATCATGCTCCAGGCGCGAGACGGGGTACGGCATGTGGAAGCCGCCGACCCGCAGCACGGGTGCCTCGAGCTGGAAGAAGCACTCCTCGGTGACGCGCGCGGCGACCTCGGCGCCCGTGCCGTACAGCACCGGTGCCTCGTGGACGACGACGCAGCGACCCGTCCGGCGCACCGACTCCACGACCGTCGCGGTGTCCAGCGGGGAGATCGTCCGCAGGTCGACGACCTCGATGCTGACGCCCTCGGCCGCGGCGGCCTCCGCGGCGCGCAGGGCCGTGGCGACCGTCGGTCCGTGCGCGACGACGGTCACGTCCGTCCCCGGCCGTGCGATCCGGGCGCGGTCCAGCCCGGCGCCGGGCGTCCCGTACGGGGTCAGTGCGACCTCGGCCTTGTCCCAGTAGCGACCCTTGGGCTCGAAGAACAGGACCGGGTCGGGGGAGGCGATGGCCTCCTGGATCATCGTGTAGGCGTCGGCAGGGGTCGACGGCGTGACCACTCGCAGGCCGGCCGTATGGGCGAACAGCACCTCCGGCGACTCGCTGTGGTGCTCGACCGCCCCGATCCCGCCGCCGTACGGCACGCGGATGACGACGGGCAGCTCGAGGCGACCCCGTGAGCGGTAGTGCATCTTGGCGAGCATCGTGGTGATCTGGTCGAACGCCGGGAAGATGAACCCGTCGAACTGGATCTCGCAGACGGGCCGGTAGCCGCGCAGGGCCAGGCCGATCGCGGTGCCGATGATCCCCGACTCCGCGAGCGGGGTGTCGACCACGCGCCTCTCGCCGAACTCCGCCTGCAGCCCGTCGGTCACCCGGAAGACGCCGCCGAGCTTGCCGATGTCCTCCCCCATGAGCAGGACGGAGGGGTCGTGCTCGAGCGCGGTCCGCAGGCCGAGGGTGATGGCCTTGGCGAGCGTGACGCGCTCGGTGCGCACGGCGGGAGCCGCGGCGCCGTCGCCGGCCGCTGCGGTCGGCACGCCGTCGAGCTCGCCGGAGGTCGTGGTCCGGGTCTGGCCGGAGGTCGTCGTCATCATGCGTCTCCGCTCGCGCCGTCGAAGCTGCTCTCGTACTCGGCGAACCAGGCGCGCTCGGCGTCGACGACGGAGTGCGGCCCGGCGTACACGTGCTCGAACATCGAGGCGGTGTCCGGGGCCGTCATCGCGCGGACCTCGGTACGGATCCGCGCGCCGAAGGCCTCGGCCTCGGCGTCGAGCTCGTCGAGGAAGGCCTGCGGCAGCTCGCCGATCGAGTCGAGGTGCGCCCGCAGCCGGTCGATCGGGTCGCGCTCCCGCCAGGACTGCTCCTCCTCGGAGGTGCGGTACTTCGTCGGGTCGTCGGAGGTCGTGTGGGCGCCCATCCGGTAGGTGAAGGCCTCGATGAACGTCGGCCCACCGCCGCTGCGCGCCCGCTCCAGCGCCTGGGCGGTGACGGCGTAGCAGGCGAGGACGTCGTTGCCGTCGACGCGCACGCTGGGCACCCCGAAGCCGAGCCCGCGGTCGACGAGCGGTACGCGGCTCTGCTTGCTCGTCGGCTCGGAGATCGCCCACTGGTTGTTCTGGCAGAACAGGACGACGGGCGCCTGGTTGACCGCCGCGAAGACGAACGCCTCGTTCGTGTCGCCCTGCGAGGTCGATCCGTCGCCGAAGTAGGCGATGACGGCGGTGTCGCGCGCCGGGTCGCCGGTGCCGACGTCGCCGTCGCGCTGCACGCCCATGCCGTAGCCGACGGCGTGCAGCGGGTGCGAGCCGATGACCAGCGTGTACAGGTGGAAGTTGTGGGCCCTGGTGTCCCAGCCGCCGTGGTCGATCCCGCGGAACTGGCGCAGCACGTCGACGAGGTCGACGCCGCGCGTCCACGCGACACCGTGCTCGCGGTAGGAGGGGAAGACGTAGTCCTGGGCGGACAGCGCGCGGCCCGAGCCGACCTGCGCGGCCTCCTGGCCGAGGGACTGCGGGAAGAGGCCGAGCTCGCCCTGGCGCTGCAGGGCCGTGGCCTCGGTGTCGAAGCGCCGGACGAGCACCATGTCGGCGTACAGGCCGCGCAGGGCCTCGGCATCCAGGTGCGCGACGCGGGCGTCGTAGTCGGGACGGGCCACCCGCTCCCCGGTCGGGGTGAGCAGCTGGATGAGGTCAGGCTCGTTCACGCATGGTCCTTCCGAGCGACGGGCGCAGCGAGGTTACGCAAGCGTAGGCTACGCAACCGTAAGTTAAGCCTGCACGGGCCCCACAACCTCCTCCGCACCTCGTTGTGCACTCCCTCCAAGCCTCGCCCGCCGACCCGGGGAGGGCCGGTGGCCGGGCCCTCACACCTCGACGCCAGCCTCCACCCACCGGCGCGCCAGGCCGAGCACCGCGTCGTTCGCCTCCGGCGAGCCGATCGACACCCGGATGCCCTCCCCGGCGAACGGTCGCACCAGCACGCCTCCCGCGACGGCATCGGCGGCGAGCTCGGCGGTGCGGCTCCCGGTGGCCAGCCAGACGAAGTTGCCCTGCGGGTCGGGGACGGTCCAGCCCTGCTCGCGCAGTCCGGCGAGCAGTCGCCCGCGCTCGGCGACGACGGCCTCGACCCGCGTCCCGAGCTCGTCGGAGGCCTCGAGCGAGGCGAGGGCCGCGACCTGCGCGAGGTGGTTGACGCCGAAGGGTGTCGAGGCGGTACGGATCGCGGCGGCGATCTCGGGGTGCGCCACGGCGTAGCCGACCCGCAGGGCCGCGAGACCGTAGGCCTTCGAGAAGGTCCGCAGCAGCACCAGGTTCGGGTGCTCGGCGAGCAGCCGCCCGCCGTCCGCGACCTCGGGGTCCCGCACGAACTCGACATAGGCCTCGTCCAGCACGACGGGCACGTGCTCGGGAACGCGCGCGAGCAGGGCCGCGAGCTCCCCGTGGTGCACCGCCGGACCTGTCGGGTTGTTGGGCGAGCAGACGATCACCGCTGCGCGTCCGCTCGGTCACGGCCTGCGCCATCGCGAGGAGGTCGTGCCGCCCGGCGTCGTCCACCGGGACGCGCACGTGCTCTGCGCCCTGGAGCCCGACGAGGATCGGGTAGGCCTCGAAGGAGCGCCAGGCCGAGACGACCTGGCTGCCCGCGTCGCAGAAGGCCTGGAGCACATGACCGAGCACCGCCACCGAGCCGCAGCCGGCCACGACCGAGGCGGGCGCGACGCCGTGCCGGGCGGCCAGCGCCTCGACGAGCTCACCGGCGAACATGTCGGGGTAGCGGTTGAGCTGCCCGGCCGCGAGCGCGACCGCCTCGCGCACGGAGTCGAGCGGGTCGAAGGGGTTCTCGTTGGAGGACAGCTTGTGCTGGTCACCGCCGGAGGTCCGCGCTCCGGGCACGTAGGCGGGGAGCTGGGCGACGGCGGCACGCGGCCGCACCTGCGTCGAGGGCCACGCGCGATCGGTCATCGGATCAGCATGCCAGTCGCCCCGGCCGGGTGTGAGGATGGCAGCATGTCGTTCCTCATCCGCCTCGCCATCAACGCCGCCGCGATCTGGCTGGCGACCGTGCTGCTGTCCGGGCTGAGCGTCGTCGCCGGGGAGGGGACGAGCAGCACCGTGCTCGTCCTGCTCGCCGTGGCCTTCGTCTTCGGGCTCGTGAACGCCGTCGTCAAGCCGGTCGTCAAGCTCATCGCCCTTCCCCTCTACATCCTCACGCTCGGCCTGTTCACGCTCGTCGTGAACGCCCTGATGCTCATGCTGACCGGCTGGCTCTCGGAGCTGACGAGCTACGGGCTCCGGGTGGAGAGCTTCGGCACGGCCGTCGTCGGCGCGCTGATCATCTCCGTGGTGAGCTTCCTGCTGAGCGTCGTCGTGCCGGGGGCTCGCGACAAGAAGTAGCCGCCTCAGCGGGCCGTGCGCACGCCCTGGAAGATCGTCGTCCGGGCGGAGACCGCGCCGGCGAGCACCCGGTCGAGCGCTGCGGTGAAGCCCTGCACCGAGGGGTCGTCCGAGCCCTCCAGCCCGCGCGCCGTGCGCTCGTACACCGAGAGCGGGTGCGCGCCGAACGGGCTCGCCGCGGCACGGTCGCGCGGGTCCGCCGACCTGCTCAGGTCCCGCTCGACCGTCGTGCGGAAGGGGGTGTCGGGGTTCGGACGGCCGTCCAGCGCCGGCACGGCGTCCTGGCTGTGCTCCAGGCTCATCACCTGCACGCCGTCCGGGAGGTCGATCCCGCCGATGGGCGATCCTGCCGTGAGCACGGCGGCCACGTCGTAGTGCGACTGGATCGCAGGGTCCGCGACGACCCGTGCCGCGACCAGCCCACCCTGGCTGTGCCCCACCACCAGGACGGGCTCGTCCGGGCGGATCCCGGCGGCCCGCATCGCCTGCTCGACGACGCGCGACATGTCGTCCGGCTGCCCGGCGACGAGGCGGAGGTTCGTCCGCATGTCCGTCGGGTTGCTGCGCCCGGGCACGACCTCCTGGGTACCGGGGACGGCGATGACCCATGACCGCGAGCCGTCCTCGTGGACGAGCTGCTGCACGGCGACCGAGCCCGGCAGCCCGCCCTGGTCCGGGTACTGCTCGTCGACCAGCACGAGCGCCTCGGCCGCCGTCCGCGGCGGTGGCCCGACGATCGTCCCCGGCACGCGGCTGACGACGAGGCTCGTCGGACCTCCGGCGAGCCTCGTCACCGCCTGGTCGACGTCGGCGAAGGTCGCTGCGGCGACCGGCACCGGGTCCGGCACCGGCAACGCGCGGCCGGGCAGTGCGCCGAGCGCGAACCCCGCGAGGGCGGGGACTCCTGCCTGGAGGGTGGGCGGGTCCAGGTGCCAGTCCGGGAGGAGTCCGGGGCCCGCCATGGACCGACCGAGCGCGCCGACGGGTCCCGGCAGGTCGCCGAGCCGGCCGACGGAGCGCAGCGCGCGGCCGGCCGGCGTCGGCGAGGAGCGCATCACGCGGGCGATCACGACGGTCTCCGCGACACCCACGACGCCGGCCACGACGGCCACCCCGAGGGCGAGCCAGGCCCCCGGCCCGCTCTCGCCGATCACGTACCCGCCCGCGACCCCCGCGGTGCGCATCAACCGCCCGACGCCGAGGTCGGTGTGCTCGTAGGTCGAGCGCACGGCCCGGACGGCCTCGCGCAGGCCGGCGGCACGAGCCGCCACCGCGCCGAGCGAGCGGTACGGGGCGAGCGCGGAGTCCGCAGCGCTCGCCGTCAGGGGCGAGGACCGCCAGGTCCCGTCGATCGTCGCGGTGAGCCGGACGGCCGCACGGTGGCCCTCGTCGAGCCGGCCGGCGGCGAGCTGCAGGTGCGCGGCGACGCGCTCGAGGTCCTCGAGGACGGCGACGGTCCCGCCGGAGCCGCCGGTGACCCGCACACCGGGTGGAGCTCGCTCATCCCCGCCCCCGGCCGTCCGTGCACCGCGGGAGGCCGCCGGCAGCCTGGAGCTGTGCCTCCTCGACGCTCCGCAGGTGACGGGTCATCGCGATCTGCAGGGCCTCGAGCGAGCCGACGGCGTGGCGCAGCCCGCGCACCAGGTCCTCCAGGGTGTGCCGGTAGCCCTCGGCCGCGCGACCCGACCAGGCGACCTCCTCGGTGCGCCGGAGCTGGACGTCGGCGTCCCGCACCGCCGCCCCGAGCTCGCGCAGGTCCCGGTGCGTCGTCACCGTGCCGTACTCCATGCCGTGCGCCACTGCCTCACCCCCTCGACCGGTCTGTGACGCTAGGCCGATCGCCACGGCCGGTGGCCGGTGACCCCCGGTCCTGTGGACGGACCGCTGCCCCCGGCGGAGCACCGGTCTGGGAGGATGGCGCCATGGAGCACGCCGAGCCCGCAGCCGACCTCGCCGCCGACAGCACAGCCGAGCTCGTGGACCCCGCGCCGCGGCGCCAGGTCCTCGCCGAGGTCGAGCCGCCGATCGCCCTCGGCCCGCTCGACGGTCGCTACCGCCCCGCCGTCTCCGCGCTGGTCGACCACCTCTCCGAGGCGGCGCTGAACCGCGAGCGCGTGCACGTCGAGGTCGAGTGGCTGATCCACCTCACCTCGCACCATGTCGTCCCCGGCGCGCCCGACGCTGTCGAGCGAGGAGCGCGACTACCTGCGCGCCGTCGTGACCGCCTTCGACGGCGGGACCGTCGCCGAGCTGGCCGCGATCGAGCGGGTCACGGTCCACGACGTCAAGGCCGTCGAGTACCTGCTCAAGGAGCGCCTCGCGAGCGCCCCGGCGACGCTCGGTGCGGACACCGTCCTGCCGCAGGTCAGCGAGCTCGTGCACTTCGCCTGCACGAGCGAGGACATCAACAACCTCTCCTACGCGCTCATGGTCCAGGGCGCCGTCCGCACGTGTGGCTGCCCGCCGCGACGGCCCTCGTCGACGAGGTCGCGGCGATGGCACGAGCGAACGCCGCCGTCCCGATGCTGGCGCGCACGCACGGCCAGTCGGCGACCCCGACGACGCTCGGCAAGGAGCTCGCTGTCCTCGCGCACCGGCTGCGCCGCCAGCTGCGCCGCATCGCGGCCGCGGAGTACCTCGGCAAGATCAACGGCGCGACGGGCACGTACGGCGCGCACCTCGCCGCCGTCCCCGGCGCCGACTGGGTCGCACGTCTCGCAGACCTTCGTCGAGCACCTCGGCCTGACCTGGAACCCGCTGACCACGCAGATCGAGTCGCACGACTGGCAGGCCGAGCTCTACGCCGACGTGGCGCGGTTCAACCGCGATCCTGCACAACCTCGCCACGGACGTGTGGACCTACATCTCGCTCGGGCTACTTCGCCCAGGTGCGCGGCCAGGGCACGGTCGGCTCCAGCGACGATGCCGCACAAGGTCAACCCGATCCGCTTCGAGAACGGCGAGGCCAACCTCGAGCTCTCCTGCGCGCTGCTCGACACCCTCGGCGCGACGCTCGTGACGAGCCGGCTGCAGCGCGACCTCACGGACTCGACGACGCAGCGCAACATCGGCCCCGCGTTCGGCCACTCGCTGCTCGCGATCGACAACGTGCGCCGCGGCCTGGCCGGGCTCGACGTCGACGCCGCCGCGATGGAGCGCGACCTCGACGCCAACTGGGAGGTGCTCGGCGAGGCCGATCCAGTCGGCGATGCGCGCCGCCGGCGTCGCCGGGGTCCCCGGGATGGACCAGCCCTACGAGCGGCTCAAGGAGCTCACGCGCGGGCGCCGGATCACCGGCGAGGACATGCGCGCGTTCGTCGCCGGCCTCGGCCTGCCCGAGGACGTCGCCGCGCGGCTCTCGGCGATGACCCCCGCCTCGTACACCGGTGCCGCCGCCGAGCTCGTCGCGCTTCCTCGACCAGGAGTAGCCGCAGGTCAGAGGATTAAAACGATCATGACCTGGTTCCTCAGGTCCCATGATCGACCGTCGATCTGGCGGCATGACCCTCCTCGTCGACCGCCCCGAGAGCGCCACGACCGCCCGCCCCGGTCCTGCGCCACAGGTACCCGCGCAGGCCTCACCAGGCACCGCGCGGACGGGCTCCCGCTCCCTCCTGGCCCTCGTCCCCCGCGGGGCCCGGCTCGACGAGGCGTCGTTCCGCGCACGGCACACGGCCCTGACCTGGGTGCTCCTCGCCCACGTCCCCGTCCTCGCCGGGCTCGCGCTCCTCTGGTCACCGGAGGCCGCCTCCTCGCACCACGACGCACCGGGGCACACGCACATGGACCTGGGGATGGCCTGGGTCGGCATCGCCGCGATGCTCGTGCTGGCGGCGGTCGGTCGGGTCGCCCGCGGTCAGACGATGCGCGCCGCCGCCGTCGGTTCCGGGCTGGCGCTGTCCAGCGCGACCCTCGTGCACCTGTCCGGCGGGATGACGGACATGCACCTGCACTTCTTCGTCACGGTCGCCGCCGTCGCGCTCTACCAGCAGTGGGTGCCGTTCGTCCTGTCGATCCTCGTCGTCGCCGCCCACCACATCGGCATGAGCCTCGCCGATCCCGCGATGGTCTTCTCCGACCCGCGGGCCCAGGCGAACCCGATCGCCTTCTCGCTCCTGCACGCCGGCCTGCTGCTGGCCGAGTGCGTCGCTCTCGCGGCGAGCTGGCGGTTCACCGAGAGCGCCGAGGCGGAGCGTCGGGACGTCAGCGCGCGCGCCGAGCGCGTGAGCGCCGAGCGGCTCGACGCGCAGACGGCACTCGCCGAGGAGCAGGCCCGGACGGCGGCGGCGGCGCAGGACGAGCTCGACCGGCGGCGCGCACGGGCGGTGCTCGTGGAGGAGAAGATCGCCGACGCTGGGCGGCGCCGGCCAGGAGCTCGAGGCCGGTGCGGTCGAGGCCGCGCGGATCATGGACGGCCTGGTGGCCACCGCGAGCGAGATCGGCGCGGCCGCCGGTGACGCCGCCGACTCGGCGCAGCACGCCGCCGTCGCCGTGACGGCCTCGGCCGCGACGATGCACCTGCTGGAGGGCTCGACCCAGAAGATCGCCGAGATCGCCCGGGCGATCGCCGCGATCGCCGAGCAGACGAACCTGCTGGCCCTCAACGCGACGATCGAGGCCGCGCGGGCGGGCGAGGCCGGCAAGGGCTTCAGCGTCGTCGCCCAGGAGGTCAAGGGCCTCGCCGGTCAGACCGCCCGGGCGACGGAGGAGATCGAGCAGGTCGTGGCGAGCGTCCGCACGGGCACCCACGAGGCGCTGGCGGGGACGGCGGGGATCGACGAGGCGATCGGCCGCGTGGTGGCCGCCCAGCAGACGATCGCCATGGCGGCGTCCGAGCAGAGCGCCGCCACCGACGAAGCGCGTAGCACGATCGGCTCGATGTCCGGGGCCCTGCGCCGCGTCACGGACGAGGTCGCCCGGCTGGCCAGGGCGGTCGACTGATCCGGCACCGCCGCATGCCGTAGCCGTTGCCGCCGGACCCTGGTCCAACGGCGCGAGCGGGCGTACCGTCGGACGAGTCACGGGTTGACGCCCGACGATGACAACCGGATAACCCCGGCGGTCCCGAGGTCTGTTCGCCGCGATGCGGCAGAGCCCTTCGATCTCGGTACAGCGCTCCGCAACGGACGGCGGAGACACCCGGCCGAGCCCCTCGGTGGGCCGGTCCTTCACAGCAGGAGGCCGCTGCGCGCCCGTGTCGCGGGCGTGCAGGCGACCCGTCTCCGAGTGAGGAAACCTCATGGCCAGCACAGCATCACTGGATCTGGCAGCCCTTCGCGCTGCCCTGGAGAAGGAACCCGACTCGTGGTCGAAGGCGATGACCTCGATGACCGCGCTGACCGAGACCGAACGCCGCGTACGCCTCGGCGTACCCCCGACCCCCGGCCTCGACCCAGAGCACCTCGAGGACGACAAGGAGGTCCATCGCGCAGCCGCGGTCGGCGCACGGGCGGAGGCCGTCGGCGCGCCGGCGGCCTTCGACCTGCGCAACGTCGCGGGCGCGAACTACGTCACCCCCGTCGTCGACCAGGGCGCCTGCGGGTCGTGCGTCGCGTTCGGCACGGCGGCGGCGGTCGAGGGGGTCGCGAGGTACACCCGGCGGACGCCGGCGCTCAAGGTCAGCCTCTCGGAGGCGCACCTCTTCTACGTCTACGGGCGCGCGGCGGGCGCGAGCTGCGGGACGGGCTGGTGGCCGGACCAGGCGTACAACGCCACTCGCGACAGCGGCGTGACGTTCGACAACTACTACCCGTACGTCGCCGGTGACCAGGACGGGAACGCGATGATCAACCCGGACTGGCGCAACCGGCTCGCCAAGGCGACCGACTGGCAGATGCTGAGCGGCAACGCGTCCACGATGAAGGCGTACATCTCGACGTACGGCGTCGATCACCGCCTGCCTCGACGTCTACCAGGACTTCTTCAGCTACGGCCGCGGGGTGTACAGGCACATCACCGGCGCGTACGCGGGCGGCCACTGCGTCGCGCCTCGTCGGCTACTCGGACGCCGACCGCTGCTGGATCGCGAAGAACTCTGGGGCGCCGGCTGGGGTGACGGCGGCTTCGTGCGGATCGGCTACGGCGAGTGCCGGATCGAGAGCTACCAGGTCTGCGGAGCACGCGGGGTGAACCTGCGCTGGTGGAACCCCGACCAGCAGATCATCGGGCTGTGGAGCAACGAGGCCGACGGCAACGTGTGGGCCTACGGCGCCGACCGCGGCTGGCTCAAGCTCGACGGCGGCAACGTCGCAACGAACGCCGCGATGCTCGCCGAGCTCGCGGCCTCCAAGGCGGCCGGGCACCAAGGTGGGCCTCTTCGAGGACGCCGGCTCGGTCCAGCAGATCTACGCGTGGTGACGAGAGGACGGAGAACGTCATGGCAACCAGGAACTCCACGCACGCCACCGACGCTCGCGCCGAGCCTGGGCGCGCGCAGCAGTCGGCAACCGAGGGGGTGGCATGAGCCGTCCCGAGCGAGCTGAGCGACGAGCACCTCGCTGCGAGCGGGACGACGACAGTCCAGGCGCCGGTGCTGACCCCGCCCGGCACGGCCGGCGCAACGGCGTCCGTCACCGCGGTGACCGGGACCTGGACCTCTGGCGTCATGGTCGACGCCACCTGGTCGATCAACGAGACCCGCAACGCGTTCTTCCACGTCGCCGGCGGCGGCTGGAAGAAGATCTTCAACGGGACCGACGGCTGCCTTCACGGCACTGACGACCCTCGCGACCCAGGCGAAGCAGAGCGGGCACCAGATCGCCATCCGCGAGGAGGCGGACGGCATGGTGCACGAGATCTACCTCTGGTAGCCCTCGCGGCGTGCCGTCACCGGTACCTCGACCTCGCAGGTCTCGACGGCGGCGGGCTCCCAGGCCCGTCGCCGTTCGAGGTGCAGGTGGGCCGTCCCGGGGCGATCGGCGAGCACCGTGAAGCTGCGGTGGCCCTCGGCGCCCGGCGCCGCGCTCGCGGGCGGCTCGAAGGAATCGGCGACGAGCTCCAGCCCGTCGGCCGCGGTCACCTCCCAGCGGTACCCCGTCCCGGGGTTCTCGGCCAGCCGCAGGACGACGGTCTCCCCGACCGCCGCCTCGTACCGCCCGGCCGCCTCGATCAGCACCGACATCTCGCCTCCAGCCGCTCGCCCCCGCAGGTCCTTCCATGGTGAACCCGGCGGGGGCGGTTGGACAGGGCTGCGGGCCTCAGCCCTTGACGACGACCGTCGTGAGGATCTTGTCGGCGAAGGTCTGCTTCTTCGCGTCCCACAGGGGCCAGAGGTAGCCGAGGTAGAACGGGCTGTCGACGATGTGCACGATGTCGCGCACGAGCGCCATGGCGACGCCCATGGGCTGCCCGTCCGCCTCCTTCAGCAGGCGGATCCCGACGGCCCTCTTGCCGATCGACTGGCCCGTGCCGCCCTGCTGGATCCCGCGGATCCAGACCCACAGGACGAGCGAGAGCAGGCCGCCGAGGAGGAGCCCGGCGGAGCCGCCGGGCGAGGCACCGGTGAGGTTGCCGTTCGCGTCGACTGTCGCGGTCGACGCGGTCGCCACTCCGCTGACGATCGCGCCGATGCCGTAGGGGAGTCCGATGATCACGTTGTCGATGAGGTACGCGCCGACGCGCGATCCCCAGCCGGCGAGCTGGGGGCCGGCGACGTTCTGCGCGTAGCCCTGGCCGTAGGCGGGGCGGCGGGGTAGCCCTGGCCGTAGGCGGGCGCGGCGGGGTAGCCCTGGCCGTACGCGGGCGCCGCCGGGTAGCCCTGGCCGTAAGCGGGAGGCGGCGGTGCTGCGGGGTAGCCCTGGCCGTAGGCCGGGGCCGGCGGAGCCACGGGAGGCTGGCCGTAGGGCTGCTGCTGCTCACCCTCGGACGGCTGCCACGACGGCTGACCCGTTCCGGGCTGGTCGTTGCTCATGTGCACTCCTCTGGATCGCTCCGGGCTGTCCGACGTGCCGAGTATCCCAGCCACCCTCCGCAGAGACAGGCGAATCGCCCGGGGACCACCCGGGTGGCTCAGGACAGCCGGCTCGCGATCCAGTTCACGGAAACCGTCGCCAAACTGCCCTTCGACAACGGATACTGCTCCCCATGACGCGAATCACCCACTGGATCGATGGTCAGCCCTGGTCAGGGACCGCCGCCCGCACCGCTCCGGTGCACGACCCGGCCACCGGCCAGGTCACCGGCGAGGTCGATCTTGCCGACGGCGCCGTCGTCGACCAGGCGGTCGCGAGCGCCCAGGCAGCGGCGGCCGACTGGCGCCGCGCCTCGCTCACCCAGCGCTCGCGCGTGCTCTTCGCGTTCCGTCACCTGCTGGCCACGCACGCCGAGGAGGTCGCCGCGGCGATCACCGCCGAGCACGGCAAGGTCCTCTCGGACGCGCTCGGGGAGGTGACCCGTGGCCTGGAGGTCGTCGAGTTCGCCTGCGGGCTCGGCCACCTGCTCAAGGGCGGTCACTCCGAGGGCGTGTCGACCGGGGTCGACGTGCACTCCGTGCGCCAGGCGCTCGGCGTCGTCGCCGTCATCTCCCCGTTCAACTTCCCGGCGATGGTGCCGCTGTGGTTCGTGCCCGTCGCGATCGCCGCGGGCAACGCCGTGGTGCTCAAGCCGAGCGAGAAGGACCCCTCGGCCTCGCTGGTCATGGCGCGACTGTGGCAGGAGGCCGGGCTGCCCGACGGCGTGCTCACCGTCCTGCACGGCGACAAGGAGGCCGTCGACGGGCTCCTCACGCACCCGGGCGTCTCGGCCGTGAGCTTCGTCGGCTCGACGCCGATCGCGAGGTACGTCTACGAGACGGGCACCGCGCACGGCAAGCGGGTCCAGGCGCTCGGCGGCGCGAAGAACCACATGCTCGTGCTTCCCGACGCCGACCTCGAGCTGGTCGCCGACGCCGCCGTCAACGCCGGCTTCGGCAGCGCCGGCGAGCGGTGCATGGCGATCTCGGCGCTCGTCGCGGTCGGCGACGTCGCCGACCGTCTCGTGCCGCGCATCGTCGAGCGCATGGCCGCCCTGCGCACCGGCGACGGACGTCGCGGCTGCGACATGGGTCCGCTCGTCACCGCCCAGCACCGCGACAAGGTCGCGGGCTACGTCGCGGCCGGGGTCGAGGCGGGCGCCGACCTCGTCGTCGACGGGCGCCTGGTGGAGCCCGACGGCGACCCGAACGGCTACTGGCTCGGCCCGACCCTCTTCGACAAGGTCACCCCCGAGATGTCGATCTACACCGACGAGATCTTCGGGCCGGTGCTGTCGATCGTGCGGGTCGAGTCCTTCGACGAGGGCCTCGCGCTGATCAACGCCAACCCCTACGGCAACGGCACGGCGATCTTCACGCACGACGGCGGCGCGGCGCGGCGATTCGAGACGGAGGTCGAGGTCGGCATGGTCGGCATCAACGTGCCGATCCCGGTGCCGATGGCCTACTACTCGTTCGGCGGGTGGAAGAGCTCGCTGTTCGGCGACAGCCACGCGCACGGCGCCGAGGGCTTCCACTTCTTCACGCGCGGCAAGGTCATCACCACGCGCTGGCCCGACCCGAGCCACGGCGGCGTCGACCTGGGCTTCCCGACGCACAGCTGAGGCCGGCCCTGAGGCCCTGACGGCGGGCCCGCAGGCCCGTCGCGGGCGGGCGGCGCGACGTACGCTGGCCACATGCATCGACTTCGGTCGAGGTCTGCTGTCGACGTCGACATGGTGGACGTCGTGCTGGCGGAGGACGACGCAGGCGAGACGCTCGAGGTCGCCCTCCTCGGGGACGAGCCGGACGACGAGTTCCTCGCGCTGCTGCACGAGCTCGCCCTCGAGGCGATCGCGCTGCGCGCCCACTCGCCCGGCGACCCGCGGCCGGAGCCGGTCGTCGAGCCCTGGCCCGGTCACGAGTCGCCCGACGAGCGCCCTGTGGCCCGGATCGTCCGCAGGATCGGTCGACGGCGCCTCGTGCGATGGGCCGTGATCGCGGTGCTCGCTGCTGCGGTGGCGATCACCCCGGGGGTGCTCGACTCCCGCCGGGCGGCGGCGCGCCTCGCCGCGCTGGAGGCGAGCCCCGGCGTCCTGGAGCCGGCCGTGCGCCCTCCCGTCGAGCGGTGGCGCGCGCCGGGACGGCTGCCCGGCGGCCAGGCCGACGCCCTGCTCGTGGCCGCTGCCGACGGGCCGACCGGTCCCGAGGAGCATGTCCTGCCGGACGGGTCCCTGGTCACCTGGACCTGGGACCCGGATCCCCGCTCCGGCGAGGGCTCGGTCACGGGCCCGGACGGCATGCGGGCGTTCGGCCTCTCGGGCCCGCCGATCGTCCCGGCACTCACGGACGGCTCGGCGGCGGGGACCCTCGTGGTCATGACCGCCGACGGGCGACGGATCCTCGGGCGCGCCCTGGGGACCGGCCGCAACCGGTGGTCCCGGCCGTATGACGGCGCCCTGCCGGTCCACGCCGCGGCGCAGGTGAGCGGGGTGATGCTCCTCGACGACGGCGCCGCGATGACCGCGATCGACGTGCGGACGGGCTCGTTGCTGTGGAGCACACCGTTCGCCTCGGACCTCACGCGCGGAGCGGCGTTGATCGACGGCGAGCGCGTGCTGCTCCCGGTGCACGCCGACGGCGCCGCCGTGGAGCTCGTCGCCCGACGGATCGCGGACGGCGCACCGCTCTGGCGCGCCTCGCTCCCCGCGGGGACGGTCGCGCTCGGCGTCGTGGACCAGCAGCTCGTCGCGTCGACCGGTGACGTCGCTCGTCGGCCTGGGCTGAGGCACGGGAGGGACGTCCCGCGTCCGGGCGGGCGGGCTGGGCCACGATGGTGCGATGGCGGACACCGATGCGCAGCCCTGGGTGAAGAACTACCAGCCGGGCGTGCCGGCCGAGATCGAGCTGCCGACGCAGTCGCTGGTCGCGATGCTCGAGCGCTCCGTCGCCGAGGCCGGCGGCCACCCGGCGATGGAGTTCTTCGGTCGCCGGACGAGCTACACCGAGCTCGGCGAGCAGGTCGACCGGGTCGCGGAGGGCCTGCGCCTGCTCGGCGTGCGGGCCGGCGACCGCGTGGCGCTCCTGCTGCCCAACTGCCCGCAGCACGTCGTCGCCTTCTACGCGGTCCTTCGCCTGGGCGCCGTCGTCGTCGAGCACAACCCGCTCTACACCTCCCGCGAGCTGCGCCACCAGTTCGAGGACCACCAGGCCCGCGTGGTGATCGCCTGGGACAAGGCCGTGCCGGCCCTGCGCAGCTTCCCGGCCGACATCGAGATCGACCACATCGTCTCGGTCGACCTGCTCCAGGCCTTCCCCGCGCTCAAGCGGATCGCCCTGCACCTGCCCGTGCCGAGCCTGCGCAGGAAGCGCGAGGCGCTCACCGCCGCGGCGCCGGGGACGATCCCCTGGGCGCGACTGCTCGGCCACGGCCGGCTGGACCCCGCTCACCCCCGACCGGGCGTGGAGGATCTCGCCGCCATCCAGTACACCTCCGGCACCACGGGCCGGCCCAAAGGGGCCATGCTCACCCACCTCAACCTGCTCGCCAACGCCCTGCAGGGCGAGGCGTGGATGCACGGGGCGGAGTACCGCAAGGAGATCTTCTACGCGATCCTGCCGATGTTCCACGCGTTCGGGATGACGCTGTACCTCACCTACGGGATCCGCAAGCAGGCCCTGCTCGTGCTGTTCCCGACGTTCGACCCCGACCTGGTCCTCGACGCGATGAAGAAGTCGCCGGCGACGGTCTACTGCGCCGTGCCGCCGATCTACGAGCGCACGGCGATGGCCGCGAAGGAGCGCGGCGTCTCGCTGCGGTCGTGCAGGTTCTGCATCTCGGGGGCGATGAACCTGCCCGACCAGGTCGTCGAGCTGTGGGAGTCGATGTCCGGCGGGCTGCTCGTCGAGGGCTACGGCATGACCGAGTCCTCGCCCGTCGCCCTGGGCAACCCCTTCCACCCGACCCGGCGCACCGGGACGATCGGCGTCCCCTTCCCGTCCACGCTGATGCGGGTGGTCGACCCCGACGACCCGACCACGCAGGTGCCCCAGGGCGAGCCGGGCGAGCTGCTGCTCAAGGGCCCCCAGGTGTTCGGCGGCTACTGGAACGACCCGGAGGAGACCGCGAAGACCTTGCTGCCCGGCGGATGGCTGCGCACCGGCGACATCGTCACCGTGGACGCCGACGGATTCACCACGATCGTCGACCGGGTGAAGGAGCTCATCATCACCGGCGGCTTCAACGTCGCCCCGTCCGAGGTGGAGTCGGCCCTCGGCTGCACCCGTCGGTCACCAGCGCCGCGGTGGTGGGCAGCCGCTCGAGCGAGGCGGGGAGATGGTCGTCGCAGCCGTCGAGATCGAGGCCGGACGCGACCTTCGACGAGGCAGGCGCTGCGGGAGCACTGCCGGAGCCTCCTGGCGGCCTACAAGGTCCCGCGCCGGATCGTGACGATCGACGACATGCCGCGCTCGATGCTCGGCAAGATCCTGCGCAGGCAGGTCCGCGAGCAGATCCTGCTCCTGCTGGTCGAGGCGGGCATGCGCGACGGGCACGAGCACCTCAGGGTGGGTCGGCCGCGCCCGGACGCGTCGGAGCTCCGCGGAGGGAGCAGGTGGCGATCGTCGGACCATGCTGGGGGTGTGGACGGCTCGCCTCGTCGCTGCGACCGGCGGCGCCGTCCTGGCGGTCCGACCCGGGTGGAGGCATCGCCGCACGTCGGGTCGATGAGGGCTCCGTCGGTCCGGGTGCGGGCTTGCGCACGGTGACGGGATGGGCCTTACTCGGCCCATGGGCATCGTCATGGCCACACCCGCCGTCGCCGGGCTGCGCGAGGCGGTCGATGCGCTCGGAGCTGGCAGCACGACAGCGTGCCGGTACAGCTCCATCCGGGCGACCTGGGGTTCTTCTGGCAGAACGGCGCGGAGGCCACCGCAGCCGCCGTGCGCCTGTGGTCGCGTGACGGACGGATCGTGGCGCTCGGTCTGCTCGACGGGCCGCGGCGCTCCGGAGGCCGTCGACCCCGAGCTGCAGGGTCACGCCGGGCTCATCGACAGCGTGATCGCGGACCTCACCGAGCCTGCGCGAGGGGTCCTGGTCCCGGCAGCGCGGTCGTCGAGGCACGATGTGGCGAGCTGCTCCCGCAGGGCCTCGTCGACCAGGGATGGCAGCGCGATGACGCCTGGACGGGCCTTCGTCGCGACCTCTCCCGACCGGTGGAGGACTGCAGCCTCCGCATCGAGGCGATCGGGCCCGACGGTGCCTCCGAGTGGGTCGCCGTCCACTGGTCGGCGTTCCGCGGCACGAGCGTGACCGTGCAGGACCGCCGGCGTGCGAGGAGCCGTTGGCTCGCGATGGCCGGTGGCGCGCCGTACGTCCAGAGACGCTGCCTGGTGGCGTTCGACGAGCAGGACGAGGCGGTTGCCGTGGTGGCGGTGTGGTCGGCGGGTCGCGGGCGTCCAGGGCTGCTCGAGCCGGTGGGAGTGCACAGCGAGCACCGGGGCCGCGGTCACGGGACGGCCATCACGCTCGCGGCTGCGGCGGCCCTGCGCGAGATGGGGTCGTCGAGTGCGGTCGTCTGTGCCGAGAGCTCCAACCTCGCTGCCGTCGCGGCGTACGCGTCGGCGGGATTCAGTCGGTCGCCTGAGGTCCGCGACCTCCGTCGGAGCCGGTGAGCGGATCGCGAGCCGGCGCCGCGGGGGCATGACCCTGCCCGTCCCGCGCTCGGTCACCGGGCTCCTCCGGGAGCGATCCCGAGCATCGCCTCCAGCGCCGCGGTGAACTCCTCCTCGCGGCCGGCCCGGGCGAGGTCGCGGGCACGCACCATCGGGCCGTGCAGGAGCGAGGCGGCGAAGTGGCGCAGGGCGCGCGCGGTGTCCTCGTCGTGGGCACCGGCGCGCGAGCTCCGCGTCGAGCACGCTCTCGACGTAGGCGCGCAGGGCGACGACCCCGGGCGCGGCCGCGGCCTCGGCCGTCGCACCGGCGAAGGCCTCGACGTGCTCGTCGACGATCGCCAGGCCGGCGGCGACCGCGGGACCGACCGTCGCGGGCGAGTGGTCGCGGACGGCGGCGAGGTCGACGAGGAGCACCCCCGGCACCTGGGCGACGGCCGGGTCGACGTCATGCCGCAGGGCCAGGTCGACCACGACGATCGGCCGCGGCCGTCCGTCCGGGCCGTCGGCGCCGCGGCGGTGGCGACCATCGCCGCGTCGATCACCGGTCCGCGCGCCCCGCTGCACGAGACGACGACGTCCACCTCGGCCAGCGTCGCCGCGAGGGCCGTCCCGAGGCGACGAGCGGCAGGCCGCGCAGGGCCGCGAGCTGCGGGGTGCGCCCGGAGGCGAGTGCACGGTGACGTCGTGCGAGCCCCGCGGTTGGCCAGCGCACGCATGCTCGCCCCGGCGTAGGAGCCGGTGCCGACCAGCAGGACGCGCGCGCGTCGCCAGGGCGACGCCGTGACGGACGAGCTCGTGCTCGGCCAGGTCGAGGGCGACACCGACGACCGAGCGGCCGGTGCTGCCCAGCGCGGTGTCCGCCCCGACCGTCCGGGCCACCCGCGACGCGGTCTGGAAGAGGCGTTCGAGCGCGGGGCTCGTGGTGCCGACCTCGCGCGCGGTGCTCAGGGCGCGGCGCACCTGACCGGCGACCTCGCGCTCCCCGATGACCATCGAGTCCAGGCCGGCGGCGACGGCGAACAGGTGGCGGACGGTGTGCTGGTCCCGGCTCGCCCGCAGGGCCCCACGCACCGCGGCGACGTCGAGGCCGCTCTCGCGGGCGATGGCCTCGACGGCGGCGTGCGCAGCGCCCCGTCGGCGCCGGCGGGCCCGTCGACATCCAGGTACAGCTCGAACCGGTTGCACGTCGCCAGGACGATGCAACCGGTCGCCGGGGGGCAGTCCTGCACGATCTGCGGCGCCACGGCGTGAGCTCCCGAGCTGAGCTGCTCGAGCACGTCGAGGTCGAGATCGTGGTGGCTGGCCATGAGATTTCTCAGCACCACAACCGGCTGATTGAACCAGGCGAAGTTTTGTTCGGCACAATCACCGCATGACACTGCCGGCTGGGACATCCCATGATCGACGGGCGAACGGCCGGATCGCCGCTGGTCAGCGCATTTCTCGGGGAGGGTCGCAGCGGCCCGGGCGGAGCGCACCGGGGAGGCCCGCGAGCACCCCGGTCTGGTTCATGCGCCAGGCCGGCCGCTCGCTCCCGGAGTACCGCGAGCGCCGCGCGGGGGTCGCGATGCTCGACTCCTGCCTGGACCCGGAGATCGCGAGCGAGCTGACGCTCCAGCCGGTCCACCGCCACGGGGTCGACGCCGCGATCTTCTTCAGCGACATCGTCGTGCCGATGCTGCTCGCCGGGGTCGACGTCGACATCGTCGCCGGCACGGGGCCGGTCCTCGCCTCTCCGGTGCGGAACGCGGCTGACGTCGCCCGGCTGCCGGAGCTCGACCCGGGCGGCGCTCGCGCCGATCACCGAGGGGGTCGCACGGACGGTCGCCGCGCTGGGTAGGACGCCGCTGATCGGGTTCGCCGGGGCACCGTTCACGCTCGCGACCTACCTGGTCGAAGGCGGTCCGTCGAAGGACGACCTGCGCGCGCGCGCGCCTGATGCACGCCGACCCTCCACCTGGGCCGCCCTGATGAGTGGGCGCGCGGAGGTGAGGGGCGCGTTCCTGCGGGCGCAGGTGCTGGCGGGGGCCAGCGCCGCCCAGCTCTTCGACTCGTGGGCCGGTGAGCTGTCGCTGGCCGACTACCGCGCCCACGCCGCGCCGTTCTCCGCGCAGGCGCTGGCCGAGGTCCGCGACCTCGACGTCCCGGTGGTCCACTTCGGGACCAACACGGGAGAGCTCCTGGCCGCGATGCGCGATGTCGGCGCGGACGTGGTCGGGGTGGACCACCGGATCGGGCTGGACGAGGCGAACCGGCGGCTCGGCGGCAGGACGGTCGTCCAGGGGAACATCGACCCCGCGCTGCTCGCCGCACCGTGGCCGGTGCTCGAGGCGCATGTGCGTGACGTGCTGCGACGGGGCGCCGAGGCCCCTGCCCACGTCCTCAACCTCGGCCACGGCGTGCCGCCGAGCACCGACCCGGACCGTGCTGACCCGGATCGTCCGGCTCGCGCACGGCGAGCAGTGAGCGAGCAGGCCGGCGTCGTCGTCGTCGGCGGTGGCGTCGCCGGGCTGGTGGTCGCCCACCGGCTGGCCCGTCGGGGTGTCCCGGATCACCGTGCTCGAGGCCGGCCGGCAGGTCGGCGGGGCCGTGACCTGGCACGACGTCGCCGGCATCCGGCTGGACGCGGGCGCCGACTCGTTCGCCACCCGCAGCCCTGCCGTCGCCGAGCTGGCCGACGAGCTCGGCCTGGAGACCACCCGTCCCGGGGCGTCGGGCGCCTGGGTGCACCTTCCCGGCGGCACGGTGCCGCTGCCCCGCGCCGGGATGCTCGGGATCCCCGCGCAGCCGTGGGCGAGCGACGTCCGCCGGGTGATCGGTTGGCCGGGGAGCCAGCGGGCCGGCCTCGACCGGGTGCTCCCGCGCGCGGTCGGGGTCCCCGCCGGGCCGACGACGCTCGGCGCGGTCGTCCGCGCGCGGATGGGCTCGCGCGTGCTCGACCGGCTGGTCACGCCCGGTCGCCGGGGGCGTGCACTCCGCCGACCCCGACCCGCTCGACCTGGACACGGTGCTCCCGGGGATCCGCGCCGCGTTCGCCGAGGAGGGATCGTTCGGCGCGGCCGTCACGCGCCTGCGCGGGGCCGCGACGGCCGGGGCTCCCGTGGCCGGGATCCGCGGCGGGATGCACCTCCTGCCGACCGCGCTGGCCGCGGCCGTGATCGCGGCCGGGGGCGAGGTGCGCACGGGGTGCGAAGGTGGTCGGTCTCGACCGGGGCGACGGCTGGGTCGTCCACCTCGACGGGGAGACCCTGGCAGCACGCGAGGTCGTCCTCGCCGCCCGGGCCGCGCACCTGCTCGCCGGGCACCACGGGCTCGGCGGCTGGCCCCGCAGGGGCCGGCACCACGCAGGACCCGGTCGTCCTGGCCACCCTCGTGCTGCACGCCCCGGACCTGGACGCGGGCGCCGCGCGGCACGGGGGTGCTGGTCTCGCCCGCCGGTGCGCGACGTCGGGGCGAAGGCGCTGACCCACGTGACGGCGAAGTGGCCTCTGCTCGCGGCCCGGGCTCGACCCGGGGACGCACGTGCTGCGGCTCTCGTACGGCGGGCGCCGGACGGCCGGCGCCCGCGGACGGTCCCGACCACGGGATGGTCCTGGCCGACGCCTCGACGTTGCTCGGCGTGCGCCGATCACCGCGGACCAGGTGCTCGGGCACGACCTCGTGCAGCTGGACGCGCGGCCTGCCGCGCAGCGACCACCGGGCACCGCGAGCGGGCACTCGCGCTGCGGTCCGCGCTGGCGGCGGCTGGCGGCCCTGTGGGGTGTCGGGGCGTGGTTCGCGGGGACGGGGCTGACCGCCGTGGTCGGCGATGCCGGAGCGGGCCGCCGCGCCGATCGTCGATCATTTCGTGCACGGGACGACGGCCGCCCGCTGACCATTCTTCTGCCTCCCCGCACGCCTTTCTGACGAATCCGTCAGAAAAGTCCCACGGATGCGATTGCGCTGTCGAGCACTCGGAGGCCCGGCAGATTTCGCCGAATTCGCGTCGAGCGCGCAGACTGCCTTCCATGTCCTTCCTCGACCCCGCCGGGTCGGCCGCTGCCGACCGTCCGTGGACCCTGTGGTCCGTGCTCCGTCGACCCGTCGGCGGTGCCCACCCGGCGGGCGGCCCCACCCTCGCCGAGCGTCTCCGAGTCCGCACCGCCGGCCGGCGTCACCCTGCGCGGCTTCTACGACGTGTCCGGGCTGCGCGCCGACGCCGACCTCATGGTGTGGCTGCACGGGACGAGCGCCGAGGCGCTCCAGTCCGCCCAGCGCACGCTGCGGCGCAGCCGCGAGCTCGCCGGCCTCGTGCCGACGTGGTCCGCGATGGGTGTGCACCGCCCCGCCGAGTTCAGCCGCGACCACGCCCCCGCCTTCCTGCGCGGGGCAGCGCCGAAGGACTGGCTGACGGTCTACCCCTTCGTGCGCTCCTACGAGTGGTACCTGCTGCCCGACGACGAGCGCCGCGCGATGCTCGGCGAGCACGGCCGCAAGGGACGGGCGTTCACCGCGGTGCTCGCCAACACCGTCGCCTCCTTCGCCCTCGGCGACTACGAGTGGCTGCTCGCGCTGGAGGCCGACGACCTCACCGACCTGGTCGACCTCATGCGCCACCTGCGCGCCACCGAGGCCCGACGGCACGTCCGCGAGGAGATCCCCTTCTTCACCGGTCGCCGCATCGCCGCCGAGGACGTCGCCGAGGTGATCCGATGAGCCCGCGGCCTGCCCACGAGCGAGCCCTCCGCCCCGCTCGCCTACGACGCCGTCCTGCTCGTCTCCTTCGGCGGGCCCGAGGGCCAGGACGACGTGCTGCCGTTCCTGCGCAACGTGACCCGGGGCCGCGGCATCCCCGACGAGCGGCTCGAGGAGGTCGCCCACCACTACCGGGCCTTCGGCGGGGTCAGCCCGATCAACGCCCAGAACCGCGCGCTGCAGGCGGCGCTCCAGGCCGAGCTCGACGCCCGCGGCCTCGACCTCCCGGTGCTGTGGGGCAACCGGAACTGGGACCCGTACCTCGCCGACACCCTGCGCGAGGCGCACGCCGGCGGGCCACCGGCGCCTGCTCGCCGTCGTGACCAGCGCGTACTCCTCGTACTCCGGCTGCCGCCAGTACCGCGAGGACCTCGCGACGGCGCTCGACGAGACCGGGCCTGGCCGGCGAGCTGAGCATCGACAAGGTGCGGCAGTACTTCGACCACCCCGGCTTCGTCGGCCCCTTCGTCGACGGCGTCGGGGCAGGCCTCGCCTCGCTCGCGCCGCGGGCCTCGGCGAGGAGCGGCGACCTCGCGCGTGACGCGCATGTCGTGTTCGTCACGCACTCGATCCCGACGGCCGCAGCCGCCGCCTCGGGCCCGCCCGGGGCCGGGCTCGGCGAGGAGGGTGCCTACGGCGCCCAGCACCGCGCCGTCGCGGAGCTCGTGATGGACCGCCTCGCGCGGTCGCGGACGACGAGGCCTCGGCAGGGCGGGACGCCGCAGGGCGGCGGCGGCGACGGCGTGGCGTGGAGCCTCGCGTTCCAGTCGCGCAGCGGCTCACCGGCGACGCCCGTGGCTCGAGCCCGACATCAACGACCACCTCGCCGCGCTCGCCGCCGCAGGGACGAAGGCCGTCGTCATCGCCCCGATCGGCTTCGTCTCGGACCACATGGAGGTCCTGTGGGACCTCGACGAGGAGGCCTCGGCGACGGCACGCGACCTCGGGCTGCTGGTCGAGCGCGCGCCGACCCCCGGTGTCCACCCGGAGTTCGTCGCGGGGCTCGTCGACCTCGTGCAGGAGCGCTACGCACCGGTGGGGGCCGCGCGCCCGGCCGAGCGGCGCCGGCGCCCGGCGCTCAGCCCGCTCGGCCCCTGGTACGACGTGTGCCGGGCCGGCTGCTGCGCTCCGACGCGCGGCGAGGCGAAGCCTGCCGTGGCAGGCCTGGGGTGAGGCTCCGCCTCGGCACGCGGGGCAGCGCGCTCGCGACCGCCCAGTCCGGCGTCGTCGCCCGCGACCTCGAGACGGCCGCGGGCCTCGCCCCCGGCTCCGTCGAGCTCCTGCCGATCCGCACCGAGGGGGACCGGCTCACCGGCTCGCTCGTCGGGCTGTCCTCCACGGGTGTCTTCGTCGCGAGCCTGCGGGAGGCCGTCCGCGAGGGCCGCTGCGAGCTCGCGGTGCACTCCTTCAAGGACCTGCCCACCGGCGAGGCGGACGGACTGCGGATCGCGGCGGTCCCGGAGCGCGCCGACCCGCGCGACGCCCTGTGCGCCCGCGACGGGCTGCGGCTCGCCGAGCTCCCCGCCGGTGCACGGGTGGGCACCGGATCGCCGCGGCGGGCCGCCCAGCTGCGCGCCGCCCGGCCAGACCTCGAGGTCGTCGACCTGCGCGGGAACGTCGACACGCGTCTCGCGCGGGTCCGCGGCAACGAGCGCCCCGGCGAGGCCCCCGGCGACCTGGACGCCGTCGTCCTCGCGGCGGCCGGGCTGGAACGGCTCGGACGGCTCGACGTCGCAACCGAGATCCTTGACAGGTCGGTGATGATGCCGGCGCCCGCCCAGGGCGCACTCGCCGTGGAGACCGCCGACGACGGCGCCGCACGTCCGGCCGGTCTCGACGCGGCCCTCGCCGGCTCGACCACGCCCCCACCCGGATCGCCGTCACCGCCGAGCGCGCCCTGCTCGCCGCGCTCGAGGCCGGCTGCGCCGCACCGATCGGCGCCCTCGCCCGGGTCGAGACGGGCCCCGACGGCGACGTCCTCACGCTCGACGCCATGGTCTGCAGCGCTGACGGGACGCGTCGCCTCGACGCCAGCGAGTCGGCCGCCCTGCCCTCGTCGGCGCCGGCCCGGCTCAGCGCCGCAGCGCAGCTCGGCACGCGGCTCGCCGCCCGGCTCGTCGTCGAGGGTGCGGCGGAGCTCGCACCGCTCGCGTCCGCACGGACCCTCGCGGGATGGACCGTCGTCGTCCCGCGCGCAGGGGCCTGGGGGGTGCAGGTCGGGGCGCTGCTCCGGGCACGCGGCGCGCGGGCCCTGGTCCTGCCGCTGGTGGAGTTCGCCCCGGCCGCCGACCTCGGGGCCCTCGACCGCTCTATCGACGCACTCGGCGCTGGAACGTACGGCTGGCTCGCGGTGACGAGCGCGACGACGGTCGACGCGCTGGCCGAGCGGGTCTCGGCCCGGGGGCTCGGCACGCTGGGTGAGCTGCTGCCGGAGCGGACGCGCGTCGCAGCCATCGGGCCCGCGACGGCCCGCGCACTCGGCGACCACGGAGCGGCTCCGGCGCTCGTCGCCACGGACCGTTCGGCCGCCGGGCTCGCGGAACGGCTCGCCTCGTACTCCGGGGCGGCCGTCGAGCAGGCCGACGCTGCCCACGGGAACGACGGGCCGCGGACCGTCCTGGCCCCGCACTCCGACCTCGCCGGGTCGACCCTCGCCGAGGGCCTGCGGGCCGCCGGCTGGACCGTCGACGAGGTCGTCGCCTACCGCACCGTCACCGGCGCCCTCGACCCCGCCGATGCCGCGGGCGCCTGGTCGGGCGAGGGGCCGCATGCCGTCCTCCTCACCTCGCCGAGCACCGCCCGCGCCGTCGTCGAGCTGCTCGGCCCGCCGCCCGCGGGGACGCTGATCTGCTGCCTCGGCCCGCGCACCGCCGAGTACGCGCGTCGCCAGGGACTCGCCGTCGACGTCGTCGCCGAGGACCCCTCGGTGGAGAATCTGGTGCTCGCGCTGGTCCGGCACACCCAGGAGGCCACAGGATGACCGAGTCGTTCCCGACCGTCCGCCCGCGGCGCCTGCGCGGCACCCCGGCGATGCGGCGGCTCGTCCGCGAGACGCGCCTGCACCCCGCGGAGCTCGTCCTTCCGCTGTTCGTGCGCGAGGGCGACGGCGACCCCACGCCGATCGCCGCGATGCCCGGTCAGGTCCAGCACACGCTCGAGTCCCTGCGCGGGGCGGTCCGCGCCGCGGCCGAGGCGCGGATCGGTGGCGTCATGCTGTTCGGCGTCCCGCAGCACCGCGACGCGACGGGTACCGGGGCGACGGACCTCGACGGGATCCTCAACCGCGCCCTGCGCGTCGCCGCGGCCGAGGCGGGCGACGCGCTCGTCGTGCAGTCCGACCTCTGCCTCGACGAGTTCACCGACCACGGCCACTGCGGCGTGCTCGACGGCGCCGGGGCGGTCGACAACGACGCGACGCTCCTGCGCTACCAGCAGATGGCGCTCGCGCAGGCCGAGGCCGGCGCCGGCCTGCTCGGGCTCTCCGGGATGATGGACGGCCAGGTCGCGGCCGTGCGCTCGGCGCTCGACGCCGCGGGTCGCAGCGGACGTCCCGCTGCTCGCCTACGCCGCCAAGTACGCCTCGGCCTTCTACGGCCCGTTCCGCGAGGCCGTCGACTCGACGCTCACCGGGGACCGCCGGACCTACCAGCTCGACCCGGCGAACGGCCGCGAGGGCCATGCGCGAGGCGCAGGCTCGACGTCGCCGAGGGCGCCGACATCGTCATGGTCAAGCCTGCCGGGCCCTACCTCGACGTGCTCGCCGAGGTCGCCGCCACGAGCCCCGTCCCGGTCTGGGCGTACCAGGTCTCCGGGGAGTACTCGATGATCGAGGCCGCTGCCGAGCGCGGCTGGATCGACCGCCGCCGCGCCGTCGAGGAGTCGGTGCTCGGGATCCGCCGGGCCGGCGCCGACGCCGTGCTCACCTACTGGGCGACCGAGCTCGCCGGCTGGCTGGGAGAGGACAGATGACCACCAACCACGAGGCCTTCCTCCGGGCGGCACGCAGCATGCCCGGCGGGGTCAGCTCACCGGTGCGCGCCTACGGCTCCGTCGGCGGTGACCCGCGCTTCATCGCGAGCGCGAGCGGCGCGTACGTCACCGACACCGAGGGGCGCCGCTACGTCGACCTCGTCGCGTCCTGGGGCCCCGCGCTGCTCGGCCACGCGCACCCCGAGGTCGTCGCCGCCGTGCAGGAGGCCGCCGCCCGCGGGCTGTCCTTCGGGGCGCCGACGCTGGGCGAGGTCGAGCTCGCCGAGGAGGTGCGCCGCCGCGTGCCCGCCGTCGAGCGCCTGCGCTTCGTGTCCACCGGGACCGAGGCGACGATGACCGCCGTCCGCCTGGCCCGCGGCGTCACCGGCCGCCCGCTCGTGGTGAAGTTCGACGGCTGCTACCACGGCCACTCCGACGGGCTCCTCGCTGCCGCCGGCTCCGGCCTCGCCACGCTCGGGCTGCCCGGCTCGGCGGGGGTCACCGCAGCCACCGCGGCCGAGACCCTCGTCCTGCCGTACAACGACGTCGCCGCCGTCGAGGAGGCCTTCGCGCGCCACGGGGACCGGATCGCCGTCGTCATCACCGAGGCGCAGCCGGCCAACATGGGCGTCGTGCCCTCGGCGCCCGGGTTCAACGCCGCGCTGCGCCGGATCACCGCGGAGCACGGCGCGCTGCTCGTGCTCGACGAGGTGCTCACCGGCTTCCGCGTCGGCCCCGCCGGCTGGTGGGGCCTGGAGGCCGGGACGGTCGAGCCCGGCTGGACGCCCGACCTGTTCACCTTCGGCAAGGTCATCGGCGGCGGTCTGCCGGTCGCGGCCGTCGGCGGCAGCGCAGCGGTCATGCGGCACCTCGCGCCCCGAGGGCCCCGTCTACCAGGCCGGGACCTTGTCGGGGAATCCCGTCGCCGTCGCGGCGGGCCTCGCCACGCTGCGCCTGGCCGACGACGCCGTCTACCGCCGGGTCGACGAGGTCTCGCTCGCGCTCCAGGACGGGGTCGGCCGCGCGCTGGACGCCGCCGGGGTGGCGCACCGCGTGCAGCACGCCGGCTCGCTGTTCTCGGTGATGTTCGGCGAGCGCGCCGCGGCCGAGGGCGTGACGGACCACGCCGGGGCCAAGGCCCAGGACACGTTCCGCTACCCGCCGTTCTTCCACGCGATGCTCGACGCCGGGGTGGCCCTGCCGCCGTCCGTCTTCGAGGCCTGGTTCGTCATGGCGGCGCACGACGACGCGGCGGTCGAGCAGATCCTCGCGGCGTTCCCGGCTGCGGCGCGCGCGGCCGCCGCGGCGGTGCCGACCGCCTGAGGCGACGGCCCGACGGAGCGCGTCGCCGACGCCGGGTCGGCCCGTCGGCCATGACGCGCCGGTCCGAGGCCCGTCAGGCGCCGAGGACGGCCCAGCCGTGCGGCTCGAGCTCGACGACGCCGTCGTGCAGGTGCCCGGAGCCGGCCAGGACCGAGCGCCGCGCCGGGGACGTCGAGCCGCACCGGCGCCTCGTCGACCGAGAGCGCGAGGAGCAGCGGGGACCCCTCGCCGGCGCGGGCGATGCTCCGCAGCACGAGCGTGGTGTTCGTGCAGGTCAGCCGCTCGGTGCGGGCCGTGTGCAGCCACGGGTTCCGACGGCGCAGCCCGATGAGCTGCTGGTGCAGGCGGTAGCACGTCGGCGCCCTCCGGCGAGAGCTCGCCCGGCGTCGCGGGGAACTGCGGACGGACCGCGTCGTCGCCCCCGGCGCGCTCCTCCTTGACCCCGGTCATGCCCAGCTCGTCGCCGGCGTAGATCGTCGGGGTGCCGCCGAGGGTCATCAGCAGCGCGACGGTGTGCGGCAGGTGGCGGCGGTCGGTGAGCCGGCTGGCGATGCGCGTGACGTCGTGGTTGCCGACGAAGGTCAGCGGCACGAAGCGTCTCCAGGAGCTCCTGGTGGCGGGTCAGCGTCCAGTCGAGCTCGAAGAAGTTCGCGTCGTTGAGCGAGCTCCAGATCGACTTCCACAGCTCGTACTGCGTGACGGAGTCGACCCCGGACTCGGCGACGAAGGCCGCGTAGTCCCCGTGCAGCACCTCGCCGAAGACGTAGGCCTCGGGGTGCTTCTCGCGGACGCCGGGCAGCACCTTCGCCCAGAACGAGGGCGACAGCGCGTAGGCCGCGTCGAGCCGCCAGCCGTCGATCCCGCGGTCGAGCCAGTGGTTCATCACGCCGGCGACGTACTCGACGACGGCGGGCTCCTCGTGGTTGAGCGCGACGAGGGCGTGGTGCCCCTCGAAGTCGCGGTAGCCCGGCTCCGTCCCCGGGCCGGCGCCGTCGGGCCAGTCGAGGTGGAACCAGGACGCCGTCCGCGCGGAGGGACCGTCGCGCAGCACCAGCTGGAAGGCCCAGAACTCGCGACCGACGTGGTTGAAGACGCCGTCGACCGTGACCCGCAGCCCGCGCGCAGCGTGCCTCGGCGAGGAAGGCGTCGAAGTCCTCCTCGGTCCCGAGCCGCGCGTCGATCGCGAGGTGGTCGACGGTGTCGTAGCCGTGCGTCTGCGAGGCGAACACCGGCCCGAGGGCGATCCCCGAGAGCCCCAGCTCGACGACGTGGTCCAGCCAGGCGGTCAGGTGCGAGAAGCGGTGCGCGGGCGCAGCGCCCTCGCGGCAGCGCCTCGGCTCCGCGCCGACGAACCCCAGCGGGTAGACGTGCCACCACATCGCGTGCTCGACCCAGCCGGGCATCGGACCTCCTCCACCTGGCACCGACGCCTGCCGATGCCCGTCCCACCGTAGTGGCGCGCTCACCCCGGGCAACCGGATCCGCGGCGCACCCCGGACGGACCTCAGCCGAGCAGCGCGCGCACCTCGTCCTTCTCGGACTCGCTCAGGGCCCAGCCCGCCGCCGCCACGTTGGCGCGCACCTGCTCGGGGCGGGTCGCGCCGGCGATCACCGTGGCGACCAGCGGGTTCGAGGTGTGCCAGCTCATCGCGAGGTCCAGCAGCGTGTGCCCGTGGTCGGCCGCCCAGGCGATGCAGCCGCTCGACGGTGGCCAGCCGCTCGCTCGGTGACGAACCGCTCGGCGCGGTCCGCGGGCAGCCCGGCGAGCCGCGAGCCCTCCGGCATGGCCTGGCCGAGCCGGTACTTGCCGGTCAGCAGCCCGGACTCGAGCGGGAAGTACGGCACGAACGCGACGCCGAGCTCGCGGCAGGCGTCGAAGACGCCGTCGGTCTCCGGGTCGAGCGTCAGCAGGCTCGAGTAGTTCTGCAGCGAGGGCCAGGCCGGGCACCTCGAGGTCGGCACCGACGGCGTGCGCGTGGCGCAGCTCGTCGGCCGTGAGGTGGGTGGCGCCGATCTCGCGGATCTTGCCCTCGGCCCGCAGCTCGGCGAGCGCGCCGAGGGTCTCCTCGACGGGAGTCAGCGGGTCGGGCCGGTGCATCTGGTAGTGGTCGATGCGGTCGGTGCCCAGGCGCTGCAGGCTCGCCTCGAGCCGGCGGCGGACCACCTCCGGCGAGCCGCCGCGCTCACCCTCGGGCAGCCCGGCGTCATGGCCCCACTTGGTGGCGATCAGCACCTCGTCGCGCCGGCCGCGCAGGGCCGCGCCGAGCAGCTCCTCCGAGCGGCCGTCGTTGTAGATCTCGGCGGTGTCGAGGTAGGTCACCCCGGCGTCGATCGCCGCGTCCACCACCGCCGTCGTGCCGGCGGCGTCCGTGCGCCCACCGAAGTTGTTGCAGCCCAGTCCCACGACCGAGACGTCCAGGCAGCCGATCCGTCGAGTCTCCATGCAGCGACCCTAGGCGACCGCGACCGGCCGAGGGCACCGGTCACCAGGGCAGGTAGTAGGTGAGGAGGTCGGCCGACATCGGCGGGAAGAGGAGGGCGGCGAGCTCGCGGTCGGGGGCGTAGACGTCCGGCCGGATCCGGCTCAGGCCAAGGAATCCACGGCCGAGCAGGAGCGCGCCGAGCTGGTCGGGAGCGACGCCGATCCCGCCGGCCGCACCCGGGCGACTGCATCGGCCCGCCCGTCGCGCACCGGCCCGAGCCCCTCGGCGTCCACGGCCATCCGGTAGTGCGCACCGAAGGTCGAGAGCACCAGCTCGCCGCCGAAGCGCTCGATCCCCGCGGCGAGCATCCTGCGGTGCAGCACCGGTCGCAGCGCATCGAGGACGGCGGCAGGGTCGGCGATCCGCACGTAGTACTGCTCGGCGGCGTCCCCGGGGGCATCGAGGAGCGGGTCCCAGGCCTCGCCCGTCACCGTCCCTGCGCGGTGCACGACGCGCACGGTCGTCCGGCCCGCGGTGGCGAGCGCGAGCAGGCGCTGCGCGGCCTCGGGCTCGGCGGCCGCGGGCTCGGCGAGGAGCAGCTCCCCGTCGTCCTCGCGCAGCCGGGCGGAGGCGACGACGGCGCCGTCCCGGTCGAGCACGACGGTCCGGCTCGCGTCGTGCTCCAGGAGCCAGCGCCACCGCGCGGCGGGATGCGGCAGGGCGACGTCGACGCCGGCCTGCGCGGCCTCCTGGAGCGCGACCAGCGCGGGGATGTCCCGCGGTTCGGCGCTCCGCAGCCGCTCCAGCCCGTCCGCGCCTGGCCGCGTCGCACCGGCGACCGGCACCGCGAGCCGCCGAGCCGGCGGGATGTCGATCGCGTACTCGTACCCGAAGCGCCGGTAGAAGTACGGGATCCCGATCATCACCTGGAGCAGGTGACCCCGGTCGGCCGAGCGCTCGTGCGCCCAGCCCATCAGCGCGCGCACCAGCCCGCGACCCTCGTACGCCGTGTCGGTGGCGACGAGCTCGACCTGCCCGGCGGGCAGCACGACGTCCCCGACCCGGACGGTCTCGTCGAGCAGCGTCGCGGTGGACACCACGCGATCCCCGTCGACGACGACGGCGCAGGCCTCCCAGCCGAGGTCCGGGTCCTGCGACGACGAGGCGGTGGTCGACGGCGTCGTCCGCCTCACCGCGCTCGGTGAGCAGCGTCGAGATCTGCTCGAGGTCGGCCGGGCGGGACGCTCGCAGGACGAGCCCGTCGGGAAGAGACGCGGGGGACGACGACGGGCCGGACATCCCGCGAGGCTGTCAGGCGCCTCGCGGGACGTCCAGCCCGATGGCGGATCGACGCTCAGCCGCGGACGAGCCGCACCATGTTGTCGATGCGGATCGCGTCACCCTGCGGACCGTTGCCCTCGGGGTAGTCGGCCGCGTCGCCCTCCTTGGGGTCGCTGCGCTGGGCGCCGGCGCCGTGGACGTCGGTCCAGCCGGTGTCGGAGGAGTAGCCGAGCGCCCGGCCGAAGGCCACGTACGAGGCGGCCGAGCCGGGGGCGTCGGTCCAGTTCACGTGCGTGGTGCTGCTCCAGTAGTAGCCGAAGTCGGCCTCACCGTCCTCGTTGGTGATCCCGGTGCTGTGGAACAGCGGGTCGATCGCGGCGGTGCCGTCGGTCTCCGGCGAGCGCGTGTAGTCGACGATGCTCTGCAGCTCCTTGACGTTCGGCAGGCGCCAGTCGCTGTAGCCCAGGTACGTCTCGGCGTTCATCTCCTCGACCCAGGCCAGCGCCTCGGCCCAGTTCATGCCGTCCGGGGCGACGGTGCCGCTGTCGTCCTGCGACCAGGTCAGGCCGGTCGCGTTGTCGGTGATGGTGCCGTCGCCGTTGTCCTGGAAGTCGTTGACGCCGTAGGTGGTGTTCTCCTGGATGCAGGCGACGGTGAAGGTCTTGTCCTGGCCGTGCAGGGTCAGGCCGTAGCCCTTGATCCGGCCGTCGGCGAAGTTCACGCCGAACAGCAGCGCGTTGGACTCGTCGACGAAGGTCGTCGTCGTCGCGTACTGCGAGTCGATGATGCGCTCGTTCGCGCTCGTGTCGCCGTAGTCGAAGTCGAAGTAGTCGGTGTCGATGAAGGGCACCAGGCCGGAGGTGTCGTCGCCCTCGTAGCCGCTGGGGTCGGTCCCGGTGAAGTCCATCAGCGAGTACAGCTGCTTGATGCGTGGGCAGGGTCCAGTCGTCCGAGCCGCCGAGGCTGAGGTCCTCGCAGTAGGCCGCGGAGGCGTCCATCGAGAGCTTGTCGGTGGTGTCGAACGTGCCGTCGCCGTTGGTGTCGGCGGACTGCGTCCACACCAGGCCGGTGACGTCGTCGGTGACGGTGCCGTCGCCGTTGTCGGTGTAGCTCGCGGCGGTGCCGTCGGTCTGCGCGTCCTGGCCGTAGTCGGCCTCGCCCGCGGCGGGGCAGTCGATCTCGAGCGCCGGCGCTGCTGAAGCAGGAGGTCTGGCCGGTGTCGACGATCGGGTAGGTCAGGTCGCCGGTGCGGCGGTGTCGTCCGTCGGCAGGTCGTCGTCGAGTCGGTGGTGGCGGGCGCGCTGGCCGCGGAGCCGGTCGCAGGCCGTGGTGCTGCAGCGCCGAGACGAGAAGGACCGTGCACAGGAGCGTGGCCGCGAGCATCTTGTTCATGGGACGACCGTGCCGAACGTGTCTATGGCGATCCTGTGCGGCCGCTGTTCGAGGACCTGAGGATCGTCGTCGGGACCACTGTCCCGTGCGCCGATACCCTACGGGGGTATGGTGTCTGTCAGGGACGACGGACGGAGCGCAGATGCCGGGCTACACCGGGAGCAAGGACGACTACCTCAAGCGCCTGGCGCGCATCGAGGGCCAGGTGCGCGGGATCAAGCGCATGGTCGAGGAGGACACCTACTGCATCGACGTCCTCACCCAGATCTCCGCCGTGACCAAGGCCCTGCACGCCGTGAGCCTCGGCCTCATGGAGGACCACCTCGGGCACTGCGTCGTCGACGCCGCCCGCGAGTCGCAGGAGGCCGGCGACGCCAAGGTGCGCGAGGCCGCCGAGGCCATCGCCCGCCTCGTCCGCAGCTGAGCACGACCGCTGTCGCAGGACCCAGCATCACCCACCCACCGGAAGGACGAACTCCCATGAGCACCCAGACCGTCGGCGTCGCCGGCATGACCTGCCAGCACTGCGTGCACTCCGTCAAGGAGGAGATCGGCGAGCTCGCCGGCGTCACCGACGTGCAGGTCGAGCTCAACAACGGCGGGACCTCGCAGGTCACCATCACCGCCGCCGAGCCCCTGGAGGCGGACGCCATCGCCGCGGCCGTCGTGGAGGCCGGCTACGCCGTCGTGCACCCGAACTCCCTGCTCTGACCGAAGGCCGCACCGAAGCGAGGACCCCGATGACGCACGACGACATGACACCCACCACGCCGAGCCCGCTCGCGCAGACGGCCGCACCGGTCGCGGTGATCGACCTCGCGGTCGGTGGGATGACGTGCGCGTCGTGCGTCGCCCGGGTCGAGAAGAAGATCGGCAAGGTGGCCGGGGCGACCGCCCTGGTCAACCTGGCGACGGAGTCCGCCCGCGTCGAGCTGAGCGATGACGTCGACGTGGACACGATCGTGCGCGCCGTCGAGGCCGCCGGGTACACCGCGACGGTCATGCGGGACAGCCGCGCCACCGTCGCGCCCGTCGGCGAGCACGAGCGGGAGATGGCCCTGTCGGGGCACTCGATGCCCGAGGGCGCCGCGATGGAGCACCACGAGGACACCTCCGACCCGGGGGAGGCGCGAGGCGCCGACCTGCGACGCCGACTCGTGGTCGCAGCCGTCCTCAGCGTCCCCCTGGTGGCGATCTCGATGGTCCCGCCGCTGCAGTTCGACGGCTGGCAGTGGGTCGTCGCGGCCCTCGCCCTGCCCGTCGTGACGTGGTCGGCCTGGCCGTTCCACCGCGCGGCCGCGCGTGCCGGCCGGCACGGCTCCTCGACGATGGACACGCTCGTCTCGCTCGGCGTCATCGCCGCGACGGGCTGGTCCCTGTGGGCCCTGCTGCTCGGCGGCGCCGGCGAGATCGGCATGACGATGACCCCGACGCTGCTGCCTCGCGCCGGGGCGGCGCACGGGACGCCCGAGCTCTACTTCGAGGTCGCGGCGGTCGTCACGACCTTCCTGCTCACCGGCCGCTACGCCGAGCACCGCTCCCGGCGCCGGGCCGGCGACGCGCTGCGCAGCCTGCTCAACCTCGGCGCCACGGAGGCGACGGTCCTGGTCACCGAGGGCGGGCCGACGCGTCGAGCGCTCGATGCCCGCCTCCGCGCTGCGGGTCGGCGACCTGTTCGCCGTCCGCCCCGGCGAGAAGGTCGCGACCGACGGCGTCGTCGTGGAGGGCGAGTCCGCGCTGGACACCTCGCTGCTCACCGGCGAGCCCGTGCCGGTCGACGTGAGCGTCGGTGACGCCGTCACCGGAGCGACGGTCAACACCTCCGGCTACCTCGTCGTCCGCGCGACGCGCGTCGGCGAGGAGACGACCCTCGCCCAGATCGGGCGGCTCGTCACCCAGGCGCAGACGGGCAAGGCGCCGGTGCAGCGCCTCGCCGACCGCATCTCCGCGGTCTTCGTCCCGATCGTCATCGGCCTCTCGCTGATCACGGGCGCGGTCTGGCTGCTCCTCGGCGCCGGGGCCCAGCCGGCGTTCACGGCGGCCGTCGCCGTCCTCATCATCGCCTGCCCCTGCGCGCTCGGCCTGGCCACCCCGACGGCGCTGCTCGTCGGCACCGGCCGCGGCGCCCAGCTCGGCGTGCTCATCAAGGGCCCGGAGATCCTCGAGCGCACGCGCCAGATCGACACCGTCGTGCTCGACAAGACCGGGACGATCACCGAGGGCCGGATGGAGGTCGTCGAGGTCCTTCCCGCCGCAGGCGAGGACGCCGACGAGACCTTGCGCTTCGCCGGTGCCGTCGAGGCCCGCAGCGAGCACCCGATCGCGCGCGCGATCACCGCGAGCGCCCGCCTGACGGTCACCACGGGTGGCGCACCCGAGCCGGCGACGCTCGGCGCCGACGGCGTCCCGATTGGCGAGGACCAGGTCACCGAGTTCCGCAACGACGCCGGCCGCGGGGTCGTCGGCGTGGTGCGGACGGCCCACCGCGGCGTCGAGATGAGCAGGCGCGTCCTCGTCGGGCGCCTGAGCTGGCTGCGCGAGCAGGAGGTCGACACGACCGCGCTCGACGGCGTCACCGCGATGGCCGAGCGGAACGGCGCCACCGTGGTCGTCGTCGCCTGGGCCGGGAGCGCACGCGGAGCCGTCGTGCTGCGCGACCCGGTCAAGGAGACCTCGCACGAGGCCGTGCGCGAGCTCAAGGCCCTCGGCCTGCGGCCCGTGCTGCTCACCGGCGACAACGCGAGCGTCGCCCGCGAGGTCGCGGCCCGCGTCGGCATCGACGAGGTGATCGCCGAGGTGCTCCCGCAGGACAAGGTCGCGGCTGTCGTCGACCTGCAGCGCAAGGGTCATGTCGTGGCGATGGTCGGTGACGGCGTGAACGACGCCGCGGCGCTCGCCCAGGCCGACCTCGGGCTCGCGATGGGCACCGGGACGGACGTCGCCATCCAGGCGGCGGACCTCACCCTGGTCCGTGGCGACCTGCGCAGCGCCGGCCAGGCGATCCGGCTCTCCCGGCGCACGCTGCGGATCATCCAGCAGAACCTCTTCTGGGCCTTCGGCTACAACGTGGCGGCCATCCCGCTCGCGGCGCTCGGCATGCTCAACCCGATGATCGCCGGCGCGGCGATGGCCTTCAGCTCCGTGCTCGTCGTGACGAACTCGCTGCGCCTGCGCCGCTTCGTCTGATCGAGGCGCGGCCGTCCAGGCGCCGCCCAGCCTCCGGCCGTACCGTATGCCCGTGCCCGCGCAGCCACCCGAGGACGTCGCCATCGCCCGGTCCGAGCCCGCACCGACGGTGCCGGAGCTCGACGGGCGGGCGCGTGGCCGCATCCGGGCGGAGATCTGGATCGTCCTCGGCCTCTCGCTCGGCCGGTCCGCCGTGTACGCCGTCGTGCAGCTCGTCGACCGCCTCACCGCCGGCCCGCCGCTGGCGCAGCAGACCGCGACGCTCAACGCGTCCCAGTCCGCGCGGCCATGGCTCGACCTCACCTACCAGCTGCTCTCGATCGGCTTCGCACTCGTCCCGGTCGCCCTCGCGCTGTACCTGCTCGCGGCGCCCGAGGGCCTCCGCGCGACGCTGCGCAGGATCGGCCTCGACGCCGCACGGCCGGGGCGCGACCTGCTCGCCGGGCTCGGGCTCGCCGCCGCGATCGGCCTGCCCGGCCTGGGTCTGTACGCCGTCGGGCGGGCGCTCGGGCTCTCGGTGCACATCGCCACCTCTGGGCTCTCCGGGATCTGGTGGACGGTCCCCGTCCTGGTGCTCTCGGCCCTCAAGAACGCCGTCGTCGAGGAGGTCGTCGTCGTCGCGTTCCTCATGGAGCGGCTGCGCACGCTGCGCTGGGCGACCCCGGCGGTGCTCCTCACGAGTGCCCTGCTGCGCGGTACCTACCACCTCTACCAGGGGCCGGCGATGGCTGCGGGCAACGTCGTGATGGGCCTGCTGCTCGGCTGGTACTACCTGCGACGGCGACGCGTGATGCCGCTCGTCGTGGCCCACACCGTGCTCGACATCGTGTCCTTCGTCGGCTACGCGCTGATCCCCGCGAGCCTGCTCGCGTCCCTCGGACTGAGCTGAACCCTCGCCGTCACGGCGCGCTCACGGCAGACTGGGGGCTCAGCGAGAGGTGCACCGATGCGATTCGCGAGACGGCGCCCCGACCGGGTGGAGGTACCTGGCCTCGCCGTGCTGCCCGTCGCGGTGCTCGCGGGGCTCGGGCAGTACCTGCTCACCTCGTGGCTCTCGGGCCGGCACCTGGTGACCGGGAGCCCCGTCGTCATGGCGGTGCTGCTCGGGCTCGTCGTGCTCCTCGGGACGCGTGCCGTCCAGCTCGCGGTCGGCCGCGGCCGCCTCGACACCTTCCCCGTCGCGCGCCTCCTCGTGGCCTTCGTCCTGTTCGCCGCGCTCACCTGGACCGCGGGCTGGTCGTTCATCCTGCCCGCCACGGCGATCCTCGTCGGGGTCGTGCAGATCCAGCGCACGGGCTCGCGCGTCCGCGTTCCTGCCCTCGTCCTGGTCACCGTGTTCACCCTCGCGGGCCAGGTCGGGGTCGAGCTCGGCTGGGTGAGCACGATCGCCTACCCGATCGTCAGCCATGTCGGCGCCGCCTCGCTCCTGGTGGTGACGATCGCCGGGCTCGTCGTCGCCGGCTCGGCCGTCGCCGAGCGTGAGGACGCCCAGGCGACGGTCGAGCGGACGGAGGCCCGTCTGCGCGCGCTCATGGAGAGCTCGAGCGACGTCCTCACCGTGAGCGATGCCGACGGCGCCCTCACGTACGTGAGCCCCGCTGCCACGCGCGTCCTCGGCCGCGCTCCGCACGAGCTGCTCGGCCGGCCGCTGCTCGAGCTCGCCGACGAGGAGCAGCGGCCGCAGGTGGCCGAGGCCGTCGCCTCCGTCATCGACCACGGCACCGGGGCGCGGACGAGCATCGACGTCCTCGTCGAGCTGGCCGACCGCGAGCGCCGGTGGTTCGAGTGGTCCGTGCACAACCTCCTCGGCGACCCCCTGGTCACCGGGCTGGTCATCGTGCAGCGCGATGTGACCGACCGCCTGCGGCACCAGGAGGCACTCGCCCACGCCGCCTCCCATGACGACCTCACCGGGCTGCCCAACCGTTCGGACCTCCTCGAGCGGATCGACTCCGCGGCGGCGCAGGCGGCCCTGGGGGCCGGGTTCGCCGTGCTGTTCCTCGACCTCGACCACTTCAAGGAGGTCAACGACGCGCACGGCCATGCGGCGGGTGACGAGGTCCTGCGCGCGATCGCCCGGCGCCTGCGCGGAGCCCTGCGACCCCAGGACCACCTCGCCCGCGTCTCGGGCGACGAGTTCTGCGGGCTCCTCGCCCAGGTGCGCGACGAGGCGGAGGTCGACGCCGTGATCGACCGCCTGAAGGCCGTCGTGGCCCAGCCGATCGCGCTCGACGACGGCCAGCGGGTGAGCGTCGGCGTCAGCATCGGCCGTGCGCTGACCTTCGCGCCCCGGTCGGCCGAGGAGCTCTTCACCTCGGCCGACACGCAGATGTACGTCGACAAGCGCGCGCACCTGCGTGCCACGAGCCCGGTGGCGCTCTCTGACGACGCTGCTCGGCGGAGCCCCGCCACGGATGGCCGCCCCGCTTAGACTCGCCAGCATGACGAGCCCAGCGGTCCCGGTCACCGGCCGTGGGCGCACCCCTGGCTCGTCGGAGCACGGGGTCGAGATCATCGACACCCCGGCGACCCGCGTCCACCACCCGGCCGACCTCGTGGGCGTCGTCCTGTCGGCTGCGGCGATCGCCGTCGTCTGCGTCCTCGGGGCCTACGCGCAGGGCACCACGACGGGGGTCGCGGAGGACGTCCGCGGCTTCGCGGTCCTGGTCAAGCAGCTCGTCGTGGTGCCCGTCGCGGTGCTCGAGGGGCTCATCGTCACCCTGGTGCCGATCGCCGTCCTCACCGAGCTCGTGCTGCGTCGCCTCGGCAGGCACGCGGCCGAGGCGCTGGCCGCGGCCGGCGTCGGGATCATCGCGGCGCTCGTCGCGACGCGCCTGATCACCGCCTTCGGGATCCCCGAGCTCCAGGCCTCCTTCACCACGTACACCGCGGGCCGCGCCGTGCTGAACGTCCCGGAGCTGCTCGTCGCCACTGCGGCGCTGCTCACCGTCGCCGGGCCGCGCAACCGCAGGCGGACGGTCAGGGCCTCGTGGAACCTGCTGTGGATCGGGCTCGGGGTCGCGATCATCACGAACGTCTTCACGCTGACGCTCGTCGCCCTGGCGGTGCTGCTCGGCCGCCTGGTCGGCACCGCGACGCGCTACGTCTCCGGGGTGCCGAGCGAACGCGCCTACGGCGCCGCCCTCGTGGACGGGGTCCGCCGAGCGGGCTTCGACCCCGAGCGGCTCGTCCGCGTGCGCGACTCGGCCTCGCGCCCCGACGAGGACCCGGCGACGGACCTCTCCAGCGTCGCGATCGCCCGGCAGGGCGACCACCGCGTCTACGCGATGTCCACGAGCGACGGCGAGCGCCGCGACGTCGTCGTGCTGGACGGCGACCGTCAGGTGCTCGGGCTGCTGGCGCGGTGGTGGCGCTCGCTGCGGCTGCGCGGGATCGACGGGCGCTGGGCCGTCTCGCTGCGCCAGGTGGCCGAGCGCAGCGCCCTGCTGACCTTCGCGGCACTGTCGGCCGGGGTCGCGACCCCGCGACTGCTCGGCATGGCCGAGGCCGAGGACTCGATGCTCCTCGTCCAGGAGCACGTCCCGGACACCACCCCGCTGCGCGAGGTCCCGGACGAGGTGCTCACCGACGCCGTGCTCGACACGATCTGGAGGCAGCTCGACCGTGCGCACAAGGCAGGTCTCGCCCATCGCGCGCTGACCTCGGACGTCATCCTGCTCACCGCGGGTGAGCGACCCCGCGCCCTGCTCAGCGGCTGGGAGTCGGGCGACGTCGCGTCGGCGGAGCTCGCCCGGCGGATGGACGTGAGCCAGCTCCTGGCCGTCCTGGCGCTGCGGGTCGGCGCACGGCGTGCCGTCGCGTCAGCGGCCCGAGTGCTCACCGACGCCGACCTCGCGACGATCGGTCCGCTGCTCCAGTCGATCGCCCTGCCGCGCGCGACCCGCGAGGCCGTGCGCGGCCACCGTGGCCTGCTCGGCGAGGTGCGTGAGGCCCTGCTCGAGCTGCTGCCGCAGGCCGATGTCGAGCCCGAGCGGCTCGTCAGGTTCGGGGCCAGGACCGTCATGACGGTCGGCATCAGCATCGTCGCGGGGATCGTCGTCGTCACGACGCTCAACTTCCAGCAGGTCAGCGAGGCGATCCGGGCGGCGCAGCCCTGGTGGGCGGCCGCCGCCTTCGGCCTCGGCCTGGTGACCTACGTCTCCGCGGCGCTCGCGCTGATGGCCTTCAGCCCGGTCCGCCTGCCGATCTGGCGCACGACGCTCGTGCAGTCCGCCGCCTCCTTCGTTGCCCTCGTCGCGCCGGCGGGGGTGGGCCCGGCCGCGCTCAACATGCGGATGCTCACCAAGCGCGGGGTCTCCAACGCCCTCGCGGTGGCCTCCGTCGGGCTCGTGCAGGTCTCGCAGTTCCTCACCACGATCGTCCTGCTGCTGCTGCTCTCCGCGTTCAGCGGCTCCCAGGGGACGCTCGAGCTGCCCTCGGCGACGGCGCTCGTCGCGATCGTCCTCACCGTGGTCGCCGTCGCCTCGACGATGCTCGTCCCGGCCCTGCGGCAGTGGGTCTGGCGCCAGGCCGCGCCGATGTGGCGCCAGACCTGGCCGCAGCTGGTCCGGCTGCTGTCCCAGCCGCGGCGGTTCGCCCTCGCGGCCTTCGCGAGCACCCTGATGACCATCGCGAACCTCGGTGCCTTCTGGGCGTCCCTCGCCGCGTTCGGCCGGGAGATGTCGCTCATCGACCTCGCGCTGATCTACCTCATCGGCAACGCCGCCGGAGCGGTCGTGCCGACCCCGGGCGGCCTCGGCACGGTCGAGCTCGCACTGGTCGCCGGCCTCACCACGACGGGCGGCATCCCCGGCGCGATCGCCACCTCCGTCGTCGTCACCTTCCGCGGCCTGACCTACTGGGCCCACATCCCGGTCGGCTGGCTGTCGATGCGCTTCCTGCAGCGCACGGGCGAGCTCTGAGGCTCCTCGCCCCTGTCGGTCGGACGCGGGGGTAGCGCCCCGCCGTGCGGCCCTGCCGCGCTCGGCCTAGCCTCGGCCGGGTGACGAGCATCCTGTGGCTGCGGCGCGACCTGCGCCTGCACGACCATCCCGCCCTCGCCTCGGCCCATGAGGCCTCCGGCCAGGGAGGGGTGCTCCCGCTGTTCGTCGCCGACCCGAGCCTGCTCGCCTCGGCCGGCCCGGCGCGGCTCGGCGCGCTCCACGAGGCCCTGGTGGCCACGCAGGAGGCCTACGAGGGCGCCCTGGTGGTCCGGTGGGGGCGCCCCGAGGACGTCGTCCCGGCGCTCGCCGCAGAGCTCGGCGCCGGGAGCGTGCACGTGAGCACCGAGACGACGCCCTACGGACGACGACGCGACGCGCGGGTCGCGCAGCGCCTCGAGGTGCCGCTGGTCGAGACCGGGAGCCCCTACGCGGTGACGCCAGGGCGGGTGCTCACCGGGGCCGGGGAGCCGTACCAGGTCTTCACGCCGTTCAGCAGGGCATGGCGCGAGCACGGCTGGCGGGCGCCCGCCGCGACCCCCGCCGCCGTCCGCTGGCACCGGGGCGTCGCCGGCGAGGACCTCCCGGGTGCCGCTCCGGCGGGCTCCCGACCGACCTCGGCCCAGGACACCGTCGGCGAGGCGAGCGCGCTGAGGCGGTGGGCGGAGGTGCTCGACGGCGGTCTCGACCGCTACGGCGAGGAACGCGACCGGCCGGACCTCGACGGGACCTCGCGGCTCTCCGCCCAGCTCAAGTACGGCACCGTGCACCCGCGCACGCTCCTTGCCGAGCTCGCCGCGCACCCCAGCGGTCGCAGCCCGGGGGCCGCCCGCTTCGTCACCGAGCTGTGCTGGCGCGAGTTCTACGCCGACGTCCTGTGGCACCGGCCCGAGTCGGCGTGGGCGGACCTGCGGCCCTCGCTCACGGGGCTGCCCTACGACGACCCGGACGACGAGGCCGTGGCCCCGCTCGTCGAGGCCTGGCGCGAGGGGCGCACGGGCTACCCCTTCGTCGACGCGGGGATGCGCCAGCTGCTCGCCACGGGATGGATGCACAACCGCGTCCGGATGGTGACGGCGAGCTTCCTGGTCAAGGACCTGCACGTGTGGTGGGGGCACGGCGCGCGGCACTTCCTCGCCCACCTGCGCGACGGCGACCTCGCGTCGAACACCCACGGCTGGCAGTGGGTCGCGGGGACGGGGACGGACGCGGCGCCGTACTTCCGGGTCTTCAACCCGGTGCTCCAGGGCGAGCGCTTCGACCCGGACGGCGCCTACGTGCGGCGGTGGGTCCCCGAGCTGCGCCACCTGCCGGGCGCGTCGGTCCACCAGCCCTGGCGACGCGAGGACGGCCACGCCGAGGGCTATCCGCAGCGCATCGTCGACCATGCGGCCGAGCGCGAGGAGACGCTGCGCCGCTACGGGGTCACCCGCGGCTGACCGCTCACGGGCCCACCGGCTCGGGGACGACGAAGCCGCCCGACGGTGCGCTGCGGCTCCGTCGGGCGGCTCGGTCGATCAGGTCCTGCTCAGTGCACGGGCACCGCGTGCCAGATGCGCTCGAGGTAGTCGCGCATCGAGCGGTCGGAGGAGAAGAAGCCGCTGCGCGCGACGTTGAGGATCGCCTTGCGGCTCCACTCGTCCTTGTCGGCGTAGGCGAGGTCGACCTCGGCCTGCGCGTCGAGGTAGGCCTGGTAGTCGGCCAGCACCAGGAAGCGGTCCTGGTAGAGCAGGTTGGAGACGATCGGCTCGAAGGCGTGCCGGTCACCCCCGGAGAAGGCACCGCTCGCGATGAGGTCGAGCGCCCGCCGCAGCGAGGCGTTCTGCTCGTAGTACGCCGTCGGGTGGTACCCGGCGTCGACGGTCGCCGCGACCTCGGGCTCGTCCATGCCGAAGAGGAAGAAGTTCTCCTCGCCGACCAGGTCCCGGATCTCGACGTTCGCGCCGTCGAGCGTGCCGATGGTCAGGGCGCCGTTGAGCGCGAACTTCATGTTGCCCGTGCCCGAGGCCTCCTTGCCGGCGAGCGAGATCTGCTCGGAGAGGTCGGCGGCGGGGATGAGCGTCTCGGCGAGCGTGACGTTGTAGTTCGCCGGGAAGGCGACCGTGAGCTTGCCCTGGAGCTTCGGGTCGTTGTTGACGACCTTCGCGACGGAGTTGATGAGCCAGATGATGTCCTTGGCCATCTTGTAGCCCGGGGCTGCCTTGGCGCCGAAGATCACCGTGCGCGGCGTGAGGTCCTCGACCTTCGAGCTCACCGGAGAGCACCTGGTCGTACTGCGTCACGACGTGCAGCACCTTGAGCATCTGACGCTTGTACTCGTGCAGACGCTTGACCATGACGTCGAGCATCGCGTCCTGGTCGATGACGATCCCGTCGCGGCGCTCGAGCACGCCGGCCAGGCGGCGCTTGTTGCGCCCCTTGACCTCCTGGAACCGGCGGAGGAACTCGGCGTCCTTCGCGAAGGGCTCGAGCTCGGACAGGCGCTCCAGGTCGGTGACCCAGCCGCTGCCGATCGCCTCGGTGATCAGGCGTGAGAGCGGCGGGTTCGACGAGCCGCATGAAGCGGCGCGGGGTGATGCCGTTGGTGACGTTCGTGAACTTCTCCGGCCACAGCGTCGGCGAAGTCGTCGAGGACCTTGTCGCGCAGCAGCTGGGAGTGGAGCTCGGCCACACCGTTGACCTTGGCGCCGGCGACGGTGGCGAGGAAGGCCATCCGGACGGCGCGCTCGGGGTGCTCGCCGACGATCGACATGCGGCGGGCCCGGAGCTCGTCGCCCGGGTAGGCCTCGCGGACCTCGGCGAGGAAGTCGTCGTTGATCTGGTAGATGATCTCGAGGTGCCGCGGCAGCAGCCGGCCGAGCAGCTCGGTCGGCCAGACCTCGAGGGCCTCGGGGAGCAGCGTGTGGCAGGTGTACGCGAAGCACTTGCGCGTCACGGCCCACGCCTCGTCCCAGGCGAAGCCCTTCTCGTCGACGAGGATGCGCATGAGCTCGGGGACCGCGATCACCGGGTGCGTGTCGTTGAGCTGGAACATGACGCGCTCGGACAGCCGGTGCAGGTCGAAGCCCTCGGGCAGCACCTGGTCGATGAAGTTGCGGATCGAGGCGGCGACGAAGAAGTACTGCTGCTGAAGGCGCAGCTCCTTGCCCTGGGGCGTGGAGTCCTCGGGGTAGAGCACCTTGGAGATGTTCTCCGCGAAGGTCTGCGCCCGCACGGCGTCCGCGTACTCGCCGAGGTTGAAGGTCGTGAGGTCGAAGGCGTGGGTGGCCTTGGCGCTCCACAGGCGCAGCGTGTTGACGCGACCGTTGTGGTAGCCGGGGACCATGTAGTTGTAGGGCATGGCCAGGACGCTCCACGCGGGGGTCCACGTCGTGCGGTCCACGCCGTTCTCGTCGATCTCGACCGACGTGGTGCCGCCGAAGCTCGACGGTCACGGCCGCCTCGGGGTGCGGGAACTCCCACGGCGAGCCGAGCTCGAGCCAGGTGTCGGGCTGCTCGACCTGCTTGCCGTCGACGAAGGTCTGCCGGAAGATCCCGTACTCGTACCGGATGCCGTAGCCGATCGACGGGCACGGACATCGTCGCGAGCGAGTCGATGAAGCAGGCGGCGAGGCGGCCGAGGCCACCGTTGCCCAGCCCGGGCTCCACCTCGGCGTCACGCAGCTCGGCCAGGTCGATGTCGAGCCCGCGCAGCGCCTCGCCGGCGATCTCCTCGAGGTTCGTCGCCAGCAGCGCGTTGTCGAGCTGGCGACCGAGGAGGAACTCGGCGGAGAGGTAGGCGATCGACTTGGCCTGCGCCGCGCGCTGGCGGTTCTGCGTCTCCAGCCACCGCGAGATGAGGTACTGGCGGACCGTGCGGGCGAGCGCGAGGTACTGGTCGTTCACCGAGGAGGCGGCGAGCTCGACACCCTGACCGAAGTTCAGCTCGCGCAGGAAGGCGCGGGTGAAGGCTTCGACGGTGAGGTCGGGGGTGGGGGTAGGTACGACGAGATCAGTCACGAGAGGAGACGGTAGCCGCTGATGAAAGCGGTGTCACCGTCCAAGGGCCGTCGATGGGCACCGTGCGGCGGGTGTACACGTGCAAGGGATCCGCGATCCGGCTGGACCGGTCCCATGGTCGGAGCCGACGGCGCCGGCGTCGCCGCAGAACGGAGATGTCCAGGCAGGAGGCGTACGGCCAGATCGTGTCGACGGCCGGCGGCGCGGATTCCCGGCGGTCCGCAGCGACGGGGCCGTCGGCCCCGTCGCTGCAAGACGTGTGCGCGAAATCACCCTCCGGACGCCGCGACCGTCTCAGAGCGGCGCGCTCAGGCCGTCGCGTCGAGCAGCAGTCCCTGCTCGACGACCCCCGCGAGGTCGCTGCCGCTGACCCCGGCGTCGTCGAGCAGGTCGACGAGGCTCGTCCCGTTCTGCAGGGCGGTCATCAGCGTGCTCGAGTTGGTGCCGAGCAGGTCGCTGATCGCGCTCAGGGTGTTCTGCTGGCCGGAGGTCATCGACCCGCCGAAGACACCCGTCGAGCCCTGCGGAGGCGGCCCCGACGGCCGGCCGAGACCCTGCTGGTCGACCATGTGGCCGACCATCTCGTCGAGGTTGCCGATCTCCTTCATGTCGTCGGGCATGTCGGCGACGATCGCGGCGACGAGGTCGTCCTTCGAGACCCCCTGCTCCTCGGCGAGGTCGGCGAGCGAGGAACCGGAGGCCAGGGCCTCCATGACGTCGTCCTCCGACAGGCCGAGGGCCTCGGCTGCCGAGCTGACATGCGGGCGGGGTGCCGCCACCGGCACCCCCCGGGGGCGGCGGGGCGGGGCCTGGCCGGACTGCGCGGCCGCCGGTCCGCTGCGTCGACGATGCCGACGAGGCCTGCAGGGTGACCGAGGCGAAGGGGTTCACCGAACCGACGCTGGAGATGCTCATGACGGGTCCTCTCGTGCGGGAGAGCCGACCGCGCCGTGCGGTCGGACACCCCTTCGATCGGCCCGCTGACCTGCGGCGTCAGAGAAATTCTCTGATCGACAGGTAACCCACAGTTCTGTGATCCGGCTGTGCCCGTCAGCTGCAGTAGTCGCAGAGCCCCGTCGCCGGGAGCGTCATCGAGCAGGTGGGGCAGATCGCCGTCGGGACCTCACGGGCGGCCGTCGCCCGGGCGGAGGGCGTGCGTGGCGCGGCGGACGCGAGGGGTACGCGTGCGGGCGGCGGACGGGCGGACGACCGGCGGGGCGGAGGCCGGGGCGAGGACCTCGAAACCACGCTTGCTCAGCAGCCCGGCGGCGCCACGCACGCCGTCGTGGAACTCGGCCGGCGTCGCGAGGCGGCCCGTCGCGTAGCGGTGCGCCACCCCGACGATCGCGGTCGAGTCGTACTCGCGCCCCTCGTGGACGAGGTGGTAGCCGAGCGAGGGCTCGAAGCCGTACAGCGCGAGGAACTCCGCGCTTCCGCGCTGGTCGTGCTCGGCGATCGCCTGGAGGACATGCTGTCTCGTCACGGAGGAGAAGGTGGCCACGACGACCCAGGCTACGTCGCCCGGACCCCCGGCCGCTCCTCGCGACCGGCCGGCGCGGTTCCCGGCACCTGGCGCCCGGCCCGCCGGGGCCCGGCTCACATGCCCGAGGGCGCCATGTCCACGAAGCGGGCATAGGTGCCCTGGAACGCCACGACGATGGTGTCCGTCGGGCCGTTACGGTGCTTGGCGACGATGAGATCGGCCTCGCCGGCACGCGGGGACTCGCGCTCGTAGGCGTCCTCGCGGTGCAGCAGGATCACGATGTCGGCGTCCTGCTCGATCGAGCCGGACTCGCGCAGGTCGCTCATCTGCGGACGCTTGTCGGTGCGCTGCTCGGCGCCACGGTTCAGCTGGGAGATCGCGATGACCGGGACGTCGAGCTCCTTGGCCAGCAGCTTGAGGGCGCGCGAGAACTCGCTGACCTCCTGCTGACGGGACTCGACGCGCTTGCCCGAGCTCATCAGCTGGAGGTAGTCGATGACCACGAGCTTGAGGTCGTGCCGCTGCTTGAGGCGACGGCACTTCGCGCGGATCTCCATGAGCGAGAGGTTCGGCGAGTCGTCGATGAACAGCGGGGCCTTGGCGAGCCGGCCGTGCGCACCCGCGAGCTTCTGCCAGTCGTCGTCGCGGTTGGTGCCCTTGCGCAGGTTCTGCAGCGGGACGCGCGCCTCGGAGGACAGGATGCGCATGGTGATCTCGGAGCGGCTCATCTCGAGGGAGAAGACCACGGAGGTCAGCCCGTGCTTGATCGAGGCGGAGCGGGCGATGTCGATGCCCAGGGTCGACTTGCCGATGGCGGGGCGTGCGGCGAGGACGATCATCTGCCCGCCGTGCAGTCCGTTGGTCAGCCGGTCGAGCTCGAGGAAGCCCGTGGGCACACCGCTCATGCCGTCGCCGCGGCCCGCGTTGGCCTCGATCTCCTCCATGGTGGGGTCGAGGATCTCGCCGAGCGGGAGGTAGTCCTCTGCCGTGCGCTGCTCGGTGACGGCGTAGACCTCGGCCTGGGCGGTGTTGACGATCTCGTCGACGTCGCCGCCGTCCGTCGCGTAGCCGAGCTGGACGATCCGGGTGCCGGCCTCGACCAGCCGCCGCAGCACGGCACGCTCGCGGACGATCCGCGCGTAGTAGCCGGCGTTGGCCGCCGTGGGCACCATCGAGATGAGCGTGTGCAGGTACGGCGCTCCGCCGATGCGTCCCAGCTCGCCGCGCTTGGTCAGCTCGGCCGAGACGGTCACGGCGTCGGCGGGCTCGCCGCGGCCGTACAGGTCGAGGATCGAGTCGTAGACGAGCTCATGGGCCGGACGGTAGAAGTCCACTCCGCGCAGCTGCTCGATGACGTCGGCGATGGCGTCCTTCGAGAGCATCATCCCGCCGAGCACGCTCTGCTCCGCCGTGATGTCCTGCGGCGGGGTGCGGTCGTAGTCCGGCCGACGCGTCGCGAGCCCCTCGAGCTCCTCGATGCTCACTGATCCCCCTCCGAACCTCACGTACCCGGTGCTCCAGTCCTACCGGGCGGCACTGACACGCGAACGACGAGCGCCAGGGCAGGACGAGGCTAGGAGCACAGCGGCCGTGGACCTAACCGAGCCGTCGAGAGCCTGTGCGCGATGCTGGGGACACCTGTGGACGACGCGCGTGAGCGGATGTGCACAGTCGGGGAGAAACCTGTGGACAGAGGTAGGTTTCCGCGTGGATCACCGGGTGTGAGCAGGAGGTTCGCCTTCTGCACGCTGTGGACGGGAGGAATTCTTGGCCGAACGTTCACCTGATGGACACCCGGGTCCGGGACCTGTCTCAGGCCTCGATCAACGCATCGCGCACCTCGCGATCCCTGCCCTCGGGGCGCTCGTCGCGGAGCCCGTCTTCGTCCTCGTCGACTCCGCCGTCGTCGGCCGCTCGGGACCGTCCCGCTCGCCGGGCTGTCCCTCGCGAGCACCGTGCTGACGACGCTCGTCGGGCTCTGCGTCTTCCTCGCGTACGCCACGACGGCCTCGGTGGCCCGGCTGCTGGGCGCCGGCGAGCGGCAGCGCGCGCTGCGCTCGGGCGTCGACGGGATGTGGCTCGCGGCCGGCCTCGGCGTCGCGCTGGCCCTCGCGCTGGAGCTCTCCGCCCCCGCTCTCGTCGCCGCCCTCGGCGCGCCGCGGGAGGTCGTCCCCGACGCCGTGGCGTACCTGCGCTGGTCCGCGCCCGGGCTGCCGGGGATGCTCGTCGTCCTGGCGGCGACCGGGACGCTGCGCGGGATGCTCGACACCCGCACCCCGCTCGTCGTCGCGAGCCTGGGTGCCGTGGTCAACGCCGTGCTCTCGGTCGGCCTCGTCCTCGGGCTCGGGCTCGGGGTCGCGGGCTCGGGAGCGGGGACGGCGCTGACCCAGCTCGCGATGGCGGCGGCACTGCTCGGCCGGGTCGTCGCGGGTGCGCGCCGCGCCCAGGTGCCGCTGCGGCCCGGCAGGGCGGGCCTCCTGGAGGGACTGCGCTCCGGGACGCCGCTGCTCGTGCGGACCGTCTCGCTGCGCCTGGCGATCCTCCTCTCGGCCTGGGTGGCCGCCGGGCTGGGCACCGTCACGCTCGCCGGGCACCAGGCCGTCGCCGCGCTGTGGGGCCTGGCGGCCTTCGCGCTGGACGCGCTCGCCATCGCGGCCCAGGCCCTGGTGGGGCATGCGCTCGGCGCGGGCGACCGGGCGCTGGCGCGGGCCGTCGTCGGACGCGTGCTGCGCTGGGGGACGGCGGCCGGTGCCGCGCTGGGCCTCGTCCTCGGCGTCAGCGCACCGCTCACGGCGCGCCTGTTCACCGAGAACCCCTCCGTGCACTCCGCGGTGACGGCGGCCCTGGTGGTGGTCGCCGTGACGCTCCCGCTGGGCGGCTGGGTCTTCGTGCTCGACGGGGTGCTCATCGGCGCCGGGGACGGCAGGTACCTCGCGGCTGCGGGGATGCTCACCCTCGCCGTCTACGCCCCGGCAGCCCTCGCCGTCCACGCCTGGGCGCCGGCGGGCTCCGGCGGCCTGGTCTGGCTCTGGATCGCCTTCGCCGGGCTCTTCATGGCCGCACGGGCGCTGACGACCGGTCTGCGCGTGCGCGGGACGGACTGGCTGGGCTCCCGCGGCTGAGGGCGAGCGGACGCACGACGGCCCGGCACCCCAGGGGTGCCGGGCCGTCGTCGCGTACGGAGCTGGAGGCTCAGGCCTCCGGGACCACGCGGATGTCGATCTGCGCCGAGACGTCGGCGTGCAGGCGGACCTGCACCTGGAAGTCACCGATGGACTTGATCGGCTGACCGATCTCGACCTTGCGCTTGTCGATCGACGGGCCGCCGGCGGCGGTGACCGCGGCAGCGATCTCCGTCGTCGTGACGGCGCCGAAGAGACGACCCGAGACCCCCGCGCGAGCGGTGATCACGACGGGCTTGGACTGCAGCGAGTCGCGCACAGCCTTCGCGTCGTCGAGCGTGGCGATCTCGCGGGACTTGCGCGCCTTGCGGATGCCGGCGATCTGCTTCTCGGCACCCTTGGTCCAGGCGGTCGCGAGGTTGCGCGGGACGAGGTAGTTCCGGGCGTACCCGTCCTTGACCTCGACCACGTCCCCGGGAGCACCCAGGCCGGTCACCTCGTGCGTGAGGATGAGCTTTGCCATGTCGGTCGCCTCCTCAGCGGGCGGAGCTGGAGTAGGGCAGCAGGGCCATCTCACGGGCGTTCTTGACCGCCCGTGCAATGGCGCGCTGCTCCTGGACGGAGACACCGGTCACTCGGCGGGCGCGGATCTTTCCGCGGTCCGAGATGAACTTGCGCAGCAGCGCGGTGTCCTTGTAGTCGACCGCTTCGATCTTGGCGATCTTCAGCGGGTTCATCTTCTTCTTGGGCTTGCGGACGACGGGCTTTGCCATCGTGGAGCTCCTTTGGTGGAGCCCGGACCTGCCGTCAGGGACGACGGCCCGGGATGGAAATCAACGGACGATCAGAAGGGGGGCTCGTCGTAGGACTGCGAGCCACCGGAGGACGGCGCGGGCGTGGCCCACGGGTCGTTGTCCATGCTGTTGCCACCGCTGCTCTGCTGGCCGCCGCCACCACCGCCGGAGAACCCGCCACCACCGCCGGAGCGCTGGGCACGGGTCACCTTGGCAGAGGCGTAACGCAGCGACGGGCCGATCTCGTCGACCTGCAGCTCGACGACGGTCCGCTTCTCACCCTCACGGGTGTCGTAGGACCGCTGGACGAGGCGACCGGAGGCGATCACGCGAGTCCCCTTGGTGAGGGTCTCCGCGACGTTCTCGGCGGCCTCGCGCCAGATCGAGCAGCGCATGAACAGCGTGTCGCCGTCCTTCCACTCGTTGCTCTGACGGTCGAACGTTCGGGGGGTGGACGCGATCGTGAAGTTCGCGACCGGTGCCCCGGACGGCGTGAAACGCAGCTCGGGGTCCCCGGTGAGGTTCCCGATCACCGTGATGACGGTGTCACCAGCCATGCCAGCTCCTCGGTTCGATCAGTTCAGTGCGGTGCGGTCGGACAGCAGACGCTCACTTGGCGTCGGGACGCATGACCTTCGTGCGCAGGACGGCCTCGTTCAGGCCGAGCTGGCGGTCGAGCTCCTTGGCCGTTGCCGGCTCAGCGGTGAAGTCGACGACGGCGTAGATGCCCTCGGGCTTCTTGTTGATCTCGTAGGCCAGACGGCGCCGGCCCCAGATGTCGACCTTGTCGATCGAGCCACCCGCGGTGGTGATCACCGAGAGGTACTTGTCGAGGGACGGAGCGACGGTGCGCTCTTCGATGTCAGGGTCAAGGATGACCATCATCTCGTAACGACGCATGCGGATACCCACCTCCTGTGGACTCAGCGGTCACGGTCTCTCCGTGACAGGAGGGTGTTGCGTCAGCAGACCCGGAGCCTTTCCCGGTGATAGGCACCGTTCGGCGCCGGGCAGCAGCCGCTCATCCTACCCGGTGCTCCGCACGGGCGGGACCATCGCCGGCCAGGACCTGCGCAGGGTCGGCCGGCGAGCCGTGGCAGCCCGTGCGGGTCCCGTCACGGGCTCGGGGACGGGACGGGGACGGTCGAGGAGCTCGGCGTCGGTGTCGGCGTGGGCGTGGCCGACGGCGCCGGACCGGTCGAGACGGTGATCGTCACGCCCGAGCCCGGGTCCGCAGCGGTCCCCGCGTCGGGGCTCGTCCGGATGACGACACCGACCGGCACGGTGGCGTCCCGCGCCTCCTTGACCGTCACCGTGAACCCGGCGGCCTCGAGGGTCGCCGTGGCCGCAGCGGCCGTCTGTCCCGTCACCGACGGCACGGGGGTCTGCCCCGGCCCGTCGGAGACCGTGAGCGTGATCGTCGTTCCCGGGACCGCCTGACCGCTCGGGTCGGTCGAGATGACGAGCCCGGCGGCGATCGTCGGGTCGTTCGCGCGGACGCTCTGCGTGGTGAAGCCTGCGGCGCCGAGATCCGTCTGCGCCTGCGCCTCGGGCAGGCCGACGACGTTCGGGATGTCGATCGGCTGCGGCACGTTCGGCTCTCCTCCGTACACCGGCGGCGGGAAGTCGAGCTTCTCGCGGCCCGCCATCGCTGCCGTCATGTAGTCGGTCCACAGGTCGGCAGGTGCCGAGCCACCGGTGATGACCGTCCTCGTGTAGGCACCGAAGGGGGTGATCGTCTCGGCGCTCTTCCCGTCGGCGCTCACCTGGTACATGGCGACGGCGGTCGTCAGCTGACGCGTGAAGCCGACGAACCACGCGGACTTGTTGTCGTTCGAGGTTCCCGTCTTGCCCGCCACCGGGTAGCCGACCTTGCTGACCTTCGCGGCCGAGCCACCGGGCTTGACCACCTGCTCCATCGCGTAGGTGACGTCCGCGACGACCCCGGCCTCGAACTGGCGTGAGGGCGTCACCCCGCCCGTGGCGACGAGGTCGCCGGAGAGGGTCGTCACCGAGCGGACGATGAACGGGTCGGTGCGCATGCCCTCGGCGGCGAAGGTGTTGTAGGCCCTGGCCATGTCGAGCGGGTGCGGCGAGGCGGTGCCGAGCACGTTCGCCGGGTTCGCCTCCAGGCCCGTCGTGTCGGCGGGCAGGCCCGCCCTGACGGCGGCGTCGACCGTCTTGTCCGGCCCGATCTCGACGTTGATCTGCCCGTACACGGCGTTCACCGAGTCCGCGGTCGCCTTGACGACGTCGATCGTGCCGAAGCTCTCGTCGCTGAAGTTGCGGACGCCGTTGGGGAAGCCCTCGACCGGGATCTTGTTGCGCCCGGAGTAGGTCGACTTCAGCGAGCCGCCGGCCTCGAGGTACGCGGCGAGGGTGAAGGGCTTGAAGGTCGAGCCCGCCTGGGCCTCGTCCTGGGTGACCGCGTTGCGCGCCTGGGTGAGGTAGTCCGGCCCGCCGTACAGGGCGAGGATCGCGCTGTCCGTCGGGTCGAGCGTCACCAGCGCGACGCGGAGCCCGGCCGGCCGGTCCTCGGGCATCCGCGCGACGGCGTCGACGGCCTGCTGCTGCAGCGTCGGGTCGATCGTCGTGACGATCGAGTAGCCCCGCTGGTCGAGGTCCTCCTCGGTGAGCGGGGTCGTCCGGGTGATCTCGTCGCGGACCATCTGGAGCAGGTAGCCGTTGGGGCCCGCGTAGGTGTCGGACCGGGAGAACGCGACCGTCTCCGGGAAGACCTCGGCGTCACGCTCGGCCTGCGTGAGGGCGCCCGTGGTGACCATGCCGTCCATGACGTAGTTCCAGCGACGCTCCGCCTGCGCCTGGGAGATGCGCGGGTCGAAGTTGTTCGGCGAGGGGATGACGCCGGCGAGCAGCGCCGACTGCGAGATCGTCAGGTCCTTCGCGCTCACCCCGAAGTACGCCTTCGAGGCCTGCTCGACGCCGTAGGAGTCGCGGCCGAAGTAGATCGTGTTGAGGTAGTTGGAGATGATCACGTCCTTGTCCTGCTGGCGGTCCAGCTTGATCGCCAGGATCGCCTCGCGGACCTTGCCCTGGTAGCTGCTCACCGTCGAGTTGAAGTAGTAGCGCTCGGCGTACTGCTGCGTGATCGACGAGGCGCCGTGCCGCGTACCGGTGCGCACGTTCTGGTAGAAGGTCCGCGCGATGCCCAGGACGTCGATACCGGGGTTCGTGTAGAACGTGCGGTCCTCGCTCGCGACGACGGCGTCCTTCATGTGCTGCGGGATCGCCGTCTTGTCGACGATGACGCGGTTCTGCACGCCGAAGGTGCCCATCGGCGTCGTCCCGTCGGCGAAGTAGACCGTCGTCGTCTGCGCCTCGGCGAAGTCACCGGGGCTGGGGATCGGCGTCGTCACGTACAGGCCGACGAACACGCCCATCCCGAGCGCGACGACGGTGAGGAAGGTGCCCAGCACGAGGCGCCAGGACGGCAGCCAGCGGCGGATCCCGCGCTTGCCCTGGCGCGGGTAGTCGATCAGTCGACGGCGGCGCGAGGTGGCGGCCTTGCCGGCCGGAGGCCGCCCGACGGCTCGCCGCCGGTGCGGCACCGCGTGCGGCCGGCGCGGGCGGGGTCACCCCGGTGCGCGGCGGGAACTGACCGCGCGGGGCCGATCCACCGGCGCCGAGGACGCTGCGGCGCTGGGGGCCACGAGGGCGGTCGGGACCGCTCGACGAGGGGGGAGTGGCCACGGGCACACCTTCCGGTCGACGGGGCGCGGCACCGCAGACGGCGGCACCTCGTCGGTGATGGGGGACAAGTCCAGCCACCCAGTATGCGGAACGGACGTGTGAAGGGTGTGCAGAAGACGGTCGGACCCTGCGGACGATCATCGGCCCGGCGTGCTCGCTTGCGCCGCGACGGCGCAGGTGTCTACTCTCCCGATGTATCAGTTCGATACATCGATGTGTTGGATCGAGTCGTTCCATCGCATCGGCGGTCCACCGAGCACCCCGGGAGGTGAGCAGATGCGCAGCAGGTCGGACGTCCTCGACCTCGCCATCCTCGGCCTCCTCCAGGAGGCTCCCATGCACGGCTATGAGCTGCGCAAGCGGCTCAACCTGCTGCTCGGCTCCTTCCGTGCGCTGTCCTACGGCTCGCTGTACCCGGCGCTGAAGTCGCTCGTCGACCGCTCGCTCATCGTCGGGGCGGACACCGCCTCCCCGCCGCCCCATGCGCTGTCCGGAAAGCGGGCGCGGATCGTCTACGAGCTCACCGCGGACGGCAAGGAGCACCTCGCCGAGATCCTCGGCAGCGCGAACCCCGCCTCCTGGGAGGACGAGCACTTCGACGTGCGCTTCGCCTTCTTCGGGCAGACGGACAGCGAGACGCGCCTGCGCATCCTCGAGGGACGCCGCACCCGGCTGACCGAGCGGCTCGAGCAGGTACGCCTCTCGGCGGCCCGCACGCGCGAGCGGGTGGACGAGTACACGCTCGAGCTCCAGCGTCATGGTCTCGAGCAGGTCGAGCGCGAGGTCAGGTGGCTCGACGGACTGATCGACAACGAGCGCGACAGCGGTCGCGAACGATCCGGGAGGGGCCGTCCGGCTGCCTCCGACACAGATGGCGACGGCTCGTCGCCTGAGCGAGAAATCGAGGGACGACGATGAGTTCGATCCGCGTCGCAATCGTGGGCGTCGGCAACTGCGCCGCGTCACTGGTGCAGGGTGTCCACTACTACGCGGACGCCGACCCCCAGGCCAAGGTCCCGGGGCTCATGCACGTCCAGTTCGGCCCGTACCACGTCTCGGACATCGAGTTCGTGGCCGCGTTCGACGTGGACGCCAAGAAGGTCGGCTTCGACCTCTCGGAGGCCATCGGCGCCAGCGAGAACAACACCATCAAGATCGCCGACGTCCCGCCGCTCGGCGTGACCGTGCAGCGCGGTGTCACCAACGACGGTCTCGGCAAGTACTACCGCGAGACGATCGAGGAGTCGGACGCGGAGCCCGTCGACGTCGTCAAGGCGCTCACCGACGCCAAGGCCGACGTCCTCATCTGCTACCTGCCCGTCGGGTCCGAGGTCGCCGCCAAGTACTACGCGCAGTGCGCCATCGACGCGGGCGTCGCCTTCGTCAACGCCCTCCCGGTCTTCATCGCCTCCGACCCCGTCTGGGCGAAGAAGTTCCAGGACGCCGGCGTCCCGATCGTCGGCGACGACATCAAGTCCCAGGTCGGCGCGACCATCACGCACCGCGTCCTTGCCCGCCTGTTCGAGGACCGCGGTGTCATCCTCGACCGGACGTACCAGCTGAACGTCGGCGGCAACATGGACTTCAAGAACATGCTGGAGCGCGAGCGCCTGCAGTCCAAGAAGCTCTCCAAGACGCAGTCGGTCACCTCGAACCTGGACGACGGCCCCCTGTCCGGCAAGAAGGAGGACCGCAACGTCCACATCGGCCCGTCGGACTACGTCGCGTGGCTCGACGACCGCAAGTGGGCCTACGTGCGCCTCGAGGGTCGCGCCTTCGGTGACGTCCCCCTGAACCTGGAGTACAAGCTCGAGGTCTGGGACTCGCCCAACTCGGCCGGTGTCATCATCGACGCGCTCCGCGCGGCGAAGATCGCCAAGGACCGTGGCGTCGGCGGCCCGATCCACTCGGCAGCGACCTACTTCATGAAGTCCCCGCCCATCCAGATGGAGGACAGCAAGGGTCGCCGCGAGCTCGAGGCCTTCATCGCCGGGACGAACGAGCGCTGAGCTGAGCTCCGCAGGCCGAGCCCCCGGGCGCGGCTGAGCAGCAGGACGAACCGGAGGGGAGGGTTCGCGTCGGGAACGACGCGGACCCTCCCCTTCGTCGTGCCCGCGCGCGGCGGGCGGGGCGATCAGTCGCCGAGGACCCAGCCGGTGAGGTCCTGCAGCCGCGACTCGCCGGCCGGGAGCTCGGCGGGAGGGCCGATCATGAGGGTGGCCGTCCCCGTGGCGAGATCGACATGCGAGAGGACCGAGGGCGTCGGGTACAGGTCGCACCCCGTCCCGCTCTCCACGACGAGGTGCTCGCCTGCCGCGCGAGGCTGGAACGAGCTCGGCCGCTCGCGGGGGTCCGGAGAGCCCAGCGGGGTGAAGCCCTTCTCGCTCAGCAGGTAGACGCCGTCGTCGCAGACGTCGCCGAGCATCGAGCCCGTCGGCGTGACCTCGGCGCCGTGGACCACGACCTGGCCGTCGGCGACCCAGGCCGATGACCACGCCGAGGTGACCGGGTCACCGGCCTCGATCCGCCTCAGCTCGGTCCCGCGACCCGTCTGCAGGCCCGCCCGGTCGACGACGACGAGCCGCGGCCGGAGGTCGAGGTAGGGCCCGTCGTACGACGAGGCGTCCTGCGCGGTGCACAGGGCGAGCACGCTGTCGCTCGTCCACCACGAGACCGGGGAGCAGGAGCCGTCGGCGGAGGCGACACCGCCCACCACGGCACCGGACCGGAGGTCGTAGACCTCGCTCCCGACGATGAGGAGGTCACCGTCCGGGCTGAACGCCCCGGGGTGCGACTCACCGAGGGACGCCACGACCCGCATCCCGGAGGCGTCCTCCTCGAGCACGTCCCCGGTGGCCCGGTCCGACCAGAACCGCACCTGGCCGCGGCGGGTCTCGAACGACAGGCCGCGCAGCTCGGGAAGGAGGGGACCCAGCCGACCGGTGAGCAGGTCGAGCTCGGCGTAGTCCGGCGGGGAGTCGAGCAGGAGGGTCCCGGAGTCCTCGGACGCCGCGAGCACGGAGACCAGGGCCGTCGTCTCGCCGGGGCGCCAGTCGACGACCGTGTGCTGGGTCCAGCGGACGGGGGGCCCGGCCACCAGGCCGGTGTCCAGCCGAAGCACCTCGAAGGCCCGTCCCTCGGGTGAGGCCAGGAGGACGACGGTCTGCCCGGGCCCGCCACCTGCCTGATCGCTCGACGCCGGCGAGTACGTCGCGAGGACCCAGCCTGGCCCGGCCTGCCCGAGCAGGCCGTCGGGGAGCGAGTACCGCTCGGGCAGGCCCGGCTCGCTCGGCAGCAGCACGGCGGGCCCGGCATCCGAGCTCTGGCGGGGATCCGGGCTCGGCGTCGACGTCGGCGAAGGGGCGGTCGCGAAGGGCATCGGGGCGCTGACCCGCTCACGCAGGGCCCAGCCGCCGACGGCGAGCGCCGCCACCACCGGGACGACGACGGCCGCCTGGAGCACGTGGCGTCGGGCACGCCTGGCCCGGATCCGTCCGGTGAGGACCGCCAGCGCGTCGTCGGGCATCGTCAGCCCGCCGAGCGAGCGCCCCCGGGCGCCCTCGGCCTGGGCCAGCACCTCGTCCAGGTCACGCATCGCTGCTCCTCGTCTCGCTCGTCGTCACCGGGACGGTCTCCCGCGGCTCGGTGGTGCCGAGCGCCCTGTTGAGCGCCGCGACCCCGTCGGACGTGTATCTCTTGACCGCCCCTTCGGACAGGCGCAGCAGCTCGGCGGTCTGCCGGACCGAGAGGTCCTCCAGGTGGCGCAGCACGACGCAGGCGCGCTCGCGTGGGCTCAGGGCTGCGAGGGCCCGCTCGACCGTCGGCGCCAGTCCGTCCACCGGGACCTCGGGCAGCGGGACCCGTTCGAGCCGCAGTCGTTCGAGCACCCTGCGCTCCGTCGCGCGGCGCCGGCCGGTGTCGATCGAGCGGCTGACGATGGCCCGACGCACGTAGGCCTCCGCCTCCGGGACGCTCGCGAATCGTGCCCGGCCGCTGAACGCCGCGAGCAGGGCCTCCTGCACCAGGTCCTCGGCCTCGGCCGGGGTGGGGACGACGAGAAGCGCGCGCGCCACGAGCCGCGGGTAGCGCTCCCGCACCACCTGGTCGAGCATCGGCTGCCAGCCGGCCATGCGCACCTCCCGAGTCCTCCCGCCGAACCACCCAGGAGAACGGATGTCACGGTCCCGCGGGTTGGGGTCCTTGTCGGGCAACCGACGACCATCCTGCCGGGCGCCGCCGCTCGGCTAGCCTGCCGGGGTGAGGACGTCATGAGGCTCGTGCCATGAGCGTCCTGGCCGACCTGCGGATCGTCGCGGTCCACCGTGACTACCGCAAGCTCCTCGCCGTGCGGCTCGTGTCCCAGACGGGGGACGGCGCCTTCCAGGTGGGGCTCGCGACCCTGTTCTTCTTCGCGCCCGAGCGGCTGACCACCGCGCGCGACGTCGCGACGGCCTTCGCCGTCCTGCTGCTGCCCTTCACCGTGATCGGGCCGTGGGTCGGGGTGCTGCTCGACCGGTGGCGGCGCCGGCAGGTGCTGCTTCTCGGCAACGCGGTGCGCGTCGTGCTGACCCTCGCCCTCGGGGCGCTGCTCGCCACGGTCGGCATCGGGCCGGCGGTCTACGTCCTCACGCTGCTGACCCTCTCGGTCAACAGGTTCCTGCTCTCGGCGCTCTCGGCCGGCCTTCCGCATGTGGTCCCTCGGCCGCAGCTGCTGATGGCCAACACGATCACGCCGACCCTCGGCACCGTCGCCGCCGCAGCCGGGGCGGGCATCGGGCTGCTCGTCGGCCTCGTCGCCCCCGACGGCCGCGCCCACGACGTCCTGGCGCTGGTCGGCGCGGCAGCGCTCTTCGCCGCGGCCTCCGCTCTCGCCCTGCGCCTCGGGCCGGACCGGCTGGGACCCGAGCACCGCGTCGCCGGCGCGGAGCTGAGGGCCCGCCTGCGCGAGGTGGCCACCGGGCTGGGCGAGGGCGCCGCCTACCTCGTCCGGCGTCGCACACCGGCCTGGGCGCTCGGGGTCATGGCCGTGCACCGCTTCGTCTACGGCGCCGTGTTCATCGCGAGCGTCCTCATCTCGCGCAACCTGCTCTCCGACCCGCGGGATGCCGCCGCCGGGCTGGCGACGTTCGCCACCGTCTTCGGCGCGACGGCCGTCGGCTTCGGGCTCGCCGTCGTGCTCACCCCGCTCGCCCACCAACGGGTCTCGCCCGCCGCCTGGATCGTCATCTGCCTCGGCGTGGGAGCCGCGAGCCAGGCGCTGCTCGTCGTGACGGTGGCCCGGCCGGCGATGCTGCTCGGCTCGGCCCTCCTCGGGCTGACCGCCCAGGGCGCGAAGATCGCCGTCGACACGATCGTCCAGCGCGACACCGCCGACGAGTACCGCGGACGGGCCTTCGCGTTCTACGACGTGCTCTACAACGGGGCCTTCGTCGGTGCGGCAGCCCTCGCCGCGGTCGCGCTCCCGGACACCGGCTGGTCGCGGGCGACCTTCGCGGCCCTGGCGCTCGTCTACGTCGTCCTCGCGCTGCTCTTCCGGCGTGCGAGCCGGCGGGAGGAGGCCGGCCGGCCGGCGACCGATGGGTGACCTCCGCCATCGGCACCCCTAGCATCGGCACGTGATCGAACCGACCGCCGAGCCGCAGCCGGCGACCCTCGCGCCGCTCGGTGAGGTGGGTCCCGAGCTGCACCTGCGTGCCGCCGCGGCGAGCGAGCTCTCGTTCACGCTGTCCGACCCGCACCTGCCCGACAACCCGTTGATCTGGGTGAACCCCGCCTTCGAGCGCGTCACGGGCCACCCGGCGGCCGAGGTGATCGGCCGCAACTGCCGCTTCCTGCAGGGCCCGGGGACGGACCCGGCGGCCGTGGCACGGATCAGGGCGGCCCTCGCCGCCCGGGAGACCTTCGCGGACACCCTGCTCAACTACCGCAAGGACGGCACGCCCTTCTGGAACCAGGTCGTGATCAGCCCCGTCCTCGGCCCCGACGGCGAGCTCACGCACTTCGTCGGGATCCAGGCCGATGTGACCGAGCGCGTCGAGGCGCAGCAGGCGCGCGAGGCGCAGCTCGCGGCCGCGCGGGACGACCGCGCTCGCCTCAGCCTCCTCGCGGCCGTGACGGACGGGCTCGCCGAGCACCTCGACCACGCCGGTGCGGTGCGCGCACTCGCCGACATCGCCGTTCCGCGGCTCGCGGGCTGGGGTGTCGTCGCGGCCGTCGACGAGCGCGGCCGCCTCGGGGACGTCCACCTCGCCTCGCGCGTGCCGCTCCCGGCCGAGGACGCGGCGGCCGTCGAGGCGCTCGAGAGGTCCTGGCTGGTGCGCTCGGCGCAGGTCGCCGAGATCCTCGCCGCGCCCTTCACCGCGTTGCCGACGCCCGTCCCGCGCGAGATCGGCGAGATCGACGGCACCGCAGCCCAGCTCGAGCTCCTCGAGCGCCTCGGCTGCGCGGAGTCGCTCGTCCTGCCGCTGCGCGCGAGGTCGAGGGTCATCGGGGTGCTCGTCCTGGTCCGCGGCGAGGACGAGCCCTTCACCGAGCAGACCGTCGTGACCGCGACGCATGTGGCCCAGCGCGCAGGACTCGCGCTGGACAACGTCCGGCTCTACGAGCGCGAGCGCTCGACCGCCCTGACCCTCCAGCGGCAGCTGCTTCCCGACCTCCCGCAGATCGAGGGCCTCGACATCGCCGCCGGCTACCACCCCTCGGCCCAGCCCGCCGAGGTCGGCGGCGACTGGTTCGACGTGCTGGCGCTCCCCGGCGACGCGACGGGGCTCGCCGTCGGCGACGTCGTCGGGCACGACATGCGGGCCGCCGCCGCGATGGGCCAGCTGCGCTCGGTGCTGCGCTCCTACGCCTGGAGCGGGGAGTCGGCGGGCCGGGTCGTCGAACGCCTCGACGAGCTCGTCCGCGGCCTCGGCATGGCGCAGGTCGCCACCTGCGTCTACCTGCGGCTGAGCGGGGAGCTGCTCGAGTACAGCCGGGCCGGGCACCCGTCCCCGCTGATCCGCCTCGCCGACGGCAGCGTCCAGGTGCTCGACGGCGGGCTGCGGACGCCGGTCGGCGTCCGGACCCTCGGGACGGGCCTCGCTCAGGCCCAGACGGTCTTCCCGCGCGGGGCGACCCTCATCGCCTTCTCCGACGGTCTCGTCGAGCGGCGCGACCGTGGGCTGCGCGAGGGACTCGCCGCCCTGCACGAGGCCGTCGCTGCGCTGCCCGAGGGGCTGAGCGCCACGGAGGTCCGCGACCGGCTGGTCACCGAGCTGCTCGGCCCGCGCCAGGACGACGACGTCTGCCTGCTGGTCGTGCGCCGCCTCTGAGGGCTGGGCGCGGACGGTGGCTCAGGAGCGCTCGGAGCGCTCGGTGCGCTCGGCCCACCATGCCCTCAGCGCCGCCTCGGCGAGCTGCGGGTCCTGCGGGCCGTGCTCCATGCGCAGCTCGAGCAGGATCCGGTAGGCCTCGCCGACCTCGCGGCCCGGGCCGATGCCCAGGATCTCCATGATCTGCGTGCCGTCGAGGTCGGGGCGGATCGACGCCGAGCTCCTCGTGCTCGCGCAGCTCGGCGATGCGCGCCTCGAGGTCGTCGTAGGCGAACGACGAGACGGTCGGCCTTGCGCCGGTTGCGCGTCGTGCAGTCCGAGCGGGTCAGCCGGTGCAGCCGCTCGAGCAGGGGGCCCGCGTCGGTGACGTAGCGCCGCACCGCGGAGTCGGACCAGGCGACCTCGCCGTAGCCGTGGAAGCGCAGGTGCAGCTCGGTGAGCCGGGCGACCGCCTGGACGGTCGTCCTTGTCGAACCGCAGCGCCTTGAGCCGCTTGGCGACGAGCTTGGCGCCGACCACCTCGTGGTGGTGGAAGCTCACGCCGCCGCCCGCCTCGAAGCCGACGCGTCGCCGGCTTGCCGACAGTCGTGCAGCAGCGCGGCGAGCCGCAGCACGAGGTCCGGCCCGGGAACGGGCACCGGTCGGCTGCGCCACCGTGCCGGTCTCGAGGTCGATCGCCTGGTCGAGCACCGTGAGCGAGTGCTGGTAGACGTCCTTGTGCCGGTGGTGCTCGTCGATCTCGAGCTGGAGCGCCGGGCAGCTCCGGGCAGGACGTGCGCGGCGAGCCCGGTGTCGACGAGGACCTCCAGGCCCGGGCGCGGGTCGGGAGCGAGCAGCAGCTTGGTGAGCTCGTCGCGCACGCGCTCGGCCGAGACGATCGTCGATGCGCTCGGCCATCCTGTCATCGCCTCGGCGACGTCGCGGGCTCGATCCGAAGCCGAGCTGGGCGGCGAAACGCGCGGCGCGCATCATGCGCAACGGGTCGTCGTCGAAGGACTGCTCGGCCGTCGACCGGCGTGCGCAGGACCCCGGCCGCGAGGTCGGCGAGGCCGCCGAAGGGGTCGACGAAGCGTCGGCGACGGCAGCCGGACCGCCATCGCGTTGACGGTGAAGTCGCGCCGCGACGAGGTCGCCCTCGAGCGTGTCCCCGAAGGCGACGACGGGCTTGCGCGACGCCGGGTCGTACTCGTCGGTCCGGTAGGTGGTGATCTCGACGACGACGTCGTGGCCCTCCGCCGAACGTCGCGCGCCGATGGTGCCGAACTCGCGGCCGATGTCCCAGTGCGCGTCGGCCCATCGGGCGAGCAGGTCGCTCGGTCTCGTCGGGGCGCGCTGACGTCGCGAAGTCGAGGTCGGCGCTCGCCCGGCCGAGGAAGGCGTCGCGCACGGGACCGCCGACGAGGACGAGGTCGTGGCCCGGCCTCGGCGAAGACCGCTCCGAGCTCGATCGCGGCAGGGAGCCATCGATGGTCAGCACGTCGACGGCGCGCGCTGCAACGCGACGAGTCGGCGCCTGCGGGGGCACGTGGGCCTCGGTCACGGGGACCGAGGCTGCGATCGGAGGTGCGACGACGACGCATCCGAGCCCGTGCCAGACGCGACGCGCCAGGCTCGCCCCCGCGCACGGTCGTTACGTGGCGCGCCGCGAGCTGCACCACTTCCCGGCGGGGCGATGCCCACGCCCTGGCCGCGGCCACGGCCGCTGCGCCGGCGCACGACCAGGCGCCGCACCCGCGCGGCGCTCGTCCGCTGCCGGTGTCGAGGAGATCTCCGCCGGCGGCGCTGGTCGTCGACCTCGAGCACGGCGTCGAGCCCCGTGCCGCCGTCATCGCGCCGCCGCAACCGGGCCGGTCGCCTCGAGTGGTGCCTGCCGAAGGGCCACCTCGAGGGCGAGGAGACGCCCGAGGAGGCCGCGATCCGCGAGATCGCCGAGGAGACCGGGCATCGAGGGCCTCGTCGTCCGCGCCCTCGGGACCATCGACTACTGGTTCACCGGCGACGACCGCCGGGTGCACAAGGTGGTCCACCACTTCCTGCTCCGGGCCGTCGGCGGCAACCTCACGGTCGAGGGCGACCCCGACTGCGAGGCCGAGGACGTCGCCTGGGTGGCCGTGACCGACCTGCCGACCCGCCTGGCCTACCCGAACGAGCGTCGACTCGCCGCGGCGGCTCGCACGGTCCTGCACGACACCGCATGAACCGCCAGCGCATGCGCGCCGCCGTCCTGCTCGGGGTGCTGGTGGCGGGGCTGCTCGGCGTGGTCGCACCGTCCGCCGTCGCGGCGAGCACCACCCTGCCCGTGCTGGTCCAGGCCGCCCGGATCAGCCCGCAGGTGCTCCAGCCCGGCCAGGACCTCAGCGTCACGCTCACCGTGACGAACAACGGCAGCGCGGCGATCGCGCAGCCGCGCGTCTTCCTCGACCTCGACCGCAGGAGCTTCGTCTCCCGCAGCTCGCTCGACCGGTGGCGGCTCGCCGGGCCCTACGACTCCGTGGGGACCGCGATCGGTCAGGTCGACCTGCCCGGCCCGCTCGAGGTGGGCGCCTCGGCTTCCGTCGTGGTGACCGCACCGGCCGCCGCCATCGGGCTTCCCTCGGCGGCGACGTCCTGGGGTGCGCGAGGGCTCGCCGTCGAGGTGGTCGACGCCGCCGACCCGACGCGGCTGCGGCTCGGCCTGCTGCGCACCTTCACCGTGTGGTTCCCCCCTCAGGAGGTCACGCCGACGACGCTCAGCGTCCTCGTCCCGATCACCGGTCCGGCTCCCACCGCGGACGAGGCCACGGAGCGCGCCGCCCTGACCGCCCCCGGAGGGCGGCTCGACCAGGTCCTGCAGGCGACCTCTTCACACCCCGGCGTCACCTGGGCCGTCGACCCGGCCCTGCTGACGAGCGCGGAGTCCGACCGCACGGGCTCCGGCGCGGGCTGGGCCGCCGAGCTCCTGCGGTCGACGACGGGCCGCGAGGTCCAGCTCCTCCCGTGGGGCGACGCCGACCTCTCGGCACTCGCCCACACCGGTGACAGCACGGTGACCCAGCTCGCCGAGGCGCGCTCGGCCCAGGCCGCCGAGGACCTCGGGCTCTCCACCGACGACGTGTTCGCCGTTCCCGGTGCGCCCGTCACCGATCTCACGACGGCGATGGCTGCCTCGGCCGGCGGCGCGCGCAGCGTCGTCGTGTCTCCCGGCGAGCTCCTGGCACCGACGGTGCTGACCTACACGCCGTCCGGGGTGACGACCACGACCTCCGGGACGACGGACCTCACCCTCCTGGTCCCGGACGAGGCCCTCACGCGCGATCTCACGACGGGGACCTTCGCTCAGGACCCGAGCCCTGACGACACGGCCCAGCGCACCGGTGCCAGCGCCGCAGCCGACCTCCTCGCCGAGCTCGCCATCATCACCCGGGAGCGCCCGAGCGACGGACGGCACGTCCTCGCCTCGCTCCCGCGCGACTGGGCCCCCGATGCGGTGATCGCCTCGGCCCAGCTCGCCGCCCTGACCGCGGCCCCGTGGGTTCGCCTCGCCCCGGTCTCCGAGCTGGCCGCCTCGACGCCGCCGTCCGTCGACCGCGGCACCCTGCCCGTCCGCGTCGTCGACGAGGCGGAGGTGAGCGCAGCGGAGCTCGTCACCGTGCGACGGACCGTCGAGGAGCGCCTCGCGATCGCCGCGATGGGTGCGGATCCGGCGGCCCTCGTCGGGGACGCCGATGCGGAGCGGCTGCGACCGGCCGCCCTCGCCTGGCGCAAGGACACCGCCGGCCGCACGACGTCGATCGCCTCGTCGGTCGCGACGACCGCGCAGCTCCGCGCCGCCGTGTCCGTCCCGCCGACGGGGACGGTCAACCTCATCTCGACCTCCGGAGACCTCCCGCTCCGCGTGGACAACGCCCTCGACCAGGACGTGACGCTGATGGTGCGGCTCCGGCCGACGGACAGCAGGCTCGTGGCCGACACCCCGGTCCAGGTCGTCGTGCCGGCGCGCGGCGAGACCACCGTGCGGATCCCGGTCCACGGGGTGCAGAGCGCCGACGTCCGCGTCGTCGTCGAGCTCTCGACCGAGGAGGGCACGGTCGTCGACGCCTCGACGCAGCTGACGGTCCGCGTCCGTGCCGAGTGGGAGAACATCGGCACGGGCGTGATCGGTGGCGTGCTGGCGCTCGGGCTGGTCATCGGGCTGGTCAGGACGGCGCGGCGCGCCAGGGGCACCCGCGCCGACCGGGCCGCGGCCGCCGGTCAGCCCGGGGCGCTGCTGGACGAGGCCGAGGACGAGTCGTGACCACCCAGGATCCCGATCCCGCCGTGACGCCGTCGGTCGACGGCGCAATCGGGGCCGAGGGTGCTGCTCGCACCCCGTCCCCGCAGCGACTGGGCCGCGGCGCCGGGTCGATGGCGGCGGGGACGGCGGTCTCCCGAGTCCTGGGCATGGTCCGCGGCTCCGTGCTGGCGGCGGCCATCGGCCTCGTCGCCCAGACGGCCGACGCGTTCAACGTCGCGAACTGGCTGCCGAACACGCTCTACATGCTCATCGCCGGCGGTCTGCTCAACGCCGTGCTGGTCCCGCAGGTGGTCCGCGCGTACCGCCTGGGCCGAGGGCAGGCCTACGTCGACCGCCTCCTCACGCTGTCGATCGCCCTCCTCGCGGGCGCGACGGTCCTGCTGACGGCCGCGGCGCCGCTCATCATCCGGATCGCCGCGTCCTCCCAGGCCGGGAACCCCGCCTTCATCCCCCTGGCCACGGCCTTCGCCTTCTGGTGCATCCCGCAGGTCTTCTTCTACGGGCTCTACACGCTGCTCGGGCAGATCCTCAACGCCCGCGGCAGCTTCGGTCCGTACATGTGGGCCCCGGTCGTCAACAACCTCGTGTCGATCGCCGGCTTCGGGGTCTTCATCGCGGTGTTCGGCCGGTTCACCAGGGACGGCCCGCTCGCCGACCCGGCCGCCTGGGGTGCCGGCCCGATCGCCCTGCTCGGCGGGGTCGCGACGCTCGGCATCATCGCCCAGGCCCTGGTGCTCATCGTCCCGCTGCACCGCTCGGGCTTCCGGTACCGGCCGCGCTGGGACTTCCGCGGCGCCGGGCTGGGCACGGCGGGCCGCGTCGCGGGCTGGACCTTCGGTGCGCTGCTCGTCGGGCAGCTCGGCATCCTCGCCGTCTCGCGCGTCGGCTCGGCCGCCGGCCAGGTCCTCGTCGACGGAGAGCATGTCGCGGGCTACACGGCGTACACCTACGCCTTCGTGATCTTCATGCTCCCGCACTCCCTGGTCACGGTCTCGCTCCTGACCTCGATGTTCACCCGGCTCTCCGGTCACGCCGCCGTCGGCGACGAGCGAGGGATGCGCAGCGACGCCTCGCTCGGCCTGCGCCTGATCGGTCTGTTCACGATCTTCGCGACGGCGATCCTCGCGGTGCTCGCGATGCCGATCGTCCGCACGATCTACCCGACCTCCCTCCCTGCCGAGGCCCGCGCCCTCGCGCCGATCATCGTGGCGATGGCCCTGGGGCTCTCGGCGCTCGGGGCCTGGTCGCTCGCCCAGCGGATCTTCTACGCGCACGAGGACGCCAAGGGGCTGTTCTGGATCCAGGTCGCGATGGCGGGGGTCGTCGGGGGTGGCTCGCTGCTGTCCCGGGCCGTCCTTCCGGCCCAGTGGTGGGTCGCGGGCATCGGGGCGTCGATCGCTCTGTCGTACGTCCTCGGGGCGACGTGGGGCGGGATCGCGGTGCGTCGACGGCTCGGCGGTGGCGGGCGCCAGGCCCTCGTCGTGAACGCCAAGGCGGCGCTCGCCGCGGCCCTCGCGGCAGCGGCGGGATGGCCGCTGGTGCGCATGTTCGGCGACCCTTCGCGGATCGGCGTCGTGCAGGCCCTCATGGTCTGCGTCGTGGTCGGCACGGTCATGCTGACGGTCTACGTCGTCCTGCTCCGCCTGCTGCGGGTCGGGGAGCTCGCCCTGGTCGCCGCCCCTGCGCTCACGCTCGTCCACCGTACGATGGACCGGGTGGGGCTCAGGCGAGCCGCACCCGAGGCAGGCGGAGGAGGTGGGCAGGTGGAGGTCGTCCTCGGGCACGGCACCCTGCTCGCCGGGCGCTACCGCCTCGACCATCCCGTGGCCACCGACCTGCCGGGGGTCGAGCGCTGGCTCGCCCATGACCAGGTCCTCGACCGGCCCGTCACCGCGACGGTGCTGCGCTCCGGGCGCGTGCGCCAGGCGCAGGACGGCGCCCGCCGCGCCGCGCTGGTGACCGACCCCCGACTCCTGCGCATCCTCGACGTCGACGAGCACGACGGCCTGGCCTATGTCGTCACGGAACGCGCGAAGGGGCGCACCCTCGCCGACCTGACGGCGCGCGGCCCGCTCCCCGCCGACCAGGCGCGCTCCATCGTCGGCGAAGCGGCGGTCGCCCTCGAGACGGCTCGGCGCCGAGGGGTCCACCACCTCGCGCTGCGTCCCTCCGCCGTGCACGTGAGCCCCGACGGCGTCGTCGTCTCGGGGCTCGGCCTCGACGGCGAGCTGCGCGACCACGGCCTCGGGGACGCCCGGTCCACGACGCGCGCCGACACGGTTGCGCTGGTGACGCTGCTTTACGTGGCCCTCACCGGCCGCCGTCCCGGATCGCCCGACGGGCCCTGGGCCGCGCCGATGGTCGGCGGAACCATGGTCCCGCCCGCCGAGCTCGTCCCCGGGATCCCGAACGACCTCGACACGCTGTGCGCCGTGACGCTCGGCCCGCACGACGACGGCCCGCACAGCCCGGCTGAGCTCGTCCGCGACCTCGAGCCCTGGGGTCCGGTCGACCTCGACGGGATCGACAGCGCGGTGACGGCGCACGCCGCCGTCGCCCCTGCGGCCGGCAGCGCACCCGGGCACGGCGTAGGCGCTGAGGGTGGTTCGGTCGAGGAGGCCGAGGCTGCGGTGAGCGAACCCGCCGCGGGGCTTGCCGTCGACGGCGCTGCGGGCGACCCCGCCGGGCCCGAGCTCGCCGCAGGCGGCGCGAGCGATGCCGCTGAGGGTGACGTGGCGTCCGAGGCCGACGCCGCGGACGAGGCGACCGAGCCGCGGGGCGACGACTCCGTCACCCAGACGGACGGAGCCGTGCCAGGGACGGACGACGCCCCCGCGGAGGACGCCGAGCTCCCCGCCGACGCCGGACGCACGCCCCCGGTCGTCCGCACCTCCGTGATGGGCTTGCTCGCCGGGATGCGGTCCGACCGCCCGGGCACCCCGCCACCCGCGTTCGTCCCGCCGGTGCACCGGCCGGACCCCCGCACCACGAGTGCGCTCTCGACGACCGCCGGCATCCCGCGCACGACCGAGCGTGTCGAGCAGGGCGCCCCTGCCGCGGCCGCGCCACCTGCCGTCCCCGTCGCGCCGGCCCCAGCGGCGCGCGCATCCCTGCCGCCGGTCGTGGAGCCCCAGCGCGCGCCCGCGCCGACGGCCCACGGGACCGGGGACCACCGCGACTTCGACTCCCTCATCGGCCGCGGTGCCGAGGTCCTCACCACGAAGCGGTTCGACCCGACGCGGATCGTCCTCGCGCTCGTCGCCGTCGTGGTCGTGATCGGTGCCGTCCTCGCCTGGAACGCCGTCACGGCACCCGGCGGCCTGCTCTCTGGCCTCGGCAGCCTGGTGGACACCGGGGCGTCGGTCAGCCCGCGCCCGACCTCCTTCGACGACCCGACGACGGCTCCGAGCGAGGGAGAGGCCACGGGCGAGCCGACGGAGCCCTCCGCCGCCCCCGCGGCCCTCCCCGTCATCGCCTCCGCCCAGATGATCGACCCGCCTCCCGGTGGCGACGACAACGAGCACCCCGAGGCCGTCGACCGCGGCATCGACGGCGACCCGGGCACGGCCTGGTACACGCGGACCTACAAGGTGCCGACCTTCGGGATGAAGTCCGGGGTGGGCTACGCCATCAGGCTCGCCGAGCCCGCCCTCGTGAGCACCCTCACGCTGACCGTGAACGGCAGCGGCGGCATGGTCGAGGTGCGCGCGACCGACCCGACGACGCCGACCGACGGCCCCGTGCTGGCCTCGGGCGTGCTGTCGCCGACCACCGTCCTGACGCTGAGCGAACCGACCGAGACGCAGTCCATCGTGCTGTGGTTCACCGCCCTCCCGCAGACGGCTGACGGGTCCAACCGCCTCGAGCTCGCCGAGGTCGCCGTCTCCTGACCCGCGGGGAACATCCGGCACCTAGGATCTGTTGCCGCAGACACGCATCGACAGAAGGACAACTGTGAGCAAGAGCGTGCACGAGGTCGTCATCATCGGCTCCGGCCCCGCGGGCTACACCGCGGCGGTCTACGCGGCGCGCGCCGGGCTCGAGCCCGTCGTCATCGCCGGCTCGGTGACCGCCGGCGGTGCCCTGATGAACACGACGGAGGTCGAGAACTTCCCCGGCTTCGTCGACGGCATCATGGGCCCCGAGCTCATGGAGAACATGCAGAAGCAGGCCGAGCGCTTCGGCGCGACCGTCCTGTACGACGACGTCGTCTCCGCCGATCTCGCCGGCCCGGTCAAGACGGTCGTCACGGGCAACGGCGAGACGTACCTCGCTCGCTCCGTGATCCTCGCCATGGGCTCGGCCTACCGCGAGCTCGGCCTCCCGGAGGAGAAGGCGCTGTCCGGGCACGGGGTCTCGTGGTGCGCGACCTGCGACGGCTTCTTCTTCCGCGACCAGGACATCGTCGTGGTCGGCGGCGGCGACTCGGCGATCGAGGAGGCGACCTTCCTCACGAGGTTCGGCCGGACGGTCACCCTCGTCCACCGCCGCGACGAGCTGCGCGCCTCGAAGATCATGGCGGACCGCGCTCTCAACGACCCCAAGATGCGCTTCGCCTGGAACAGCGAGGTCGTGGCGATCCACGGCACGACGAAGGTCACCGGCGTCCGGCTGCGTGACACCGTCACCGGCGAGGAACGCGACCTCGACGCGACGGGTGTCTTCGTGGCCATCGGTCACATCCCGCGCAACGAGCTCGTGGTGGGCGCCGTCGCGCTCGACGAGTCGGGATACGTCCTGACCGGAGGCGAGGGGCGCCGAGGTACGGCGACCGACGTCGAGGGCGTCTTCGCCTGCGGCGATCTCGTCGACCACACCTACCGTCAGGCCATCACGGCCGCGGGCAGCGGCTGCGCCGCGGCCCTGGACGCTCAGCACTACCTCGCGGAGCTGGTCGACCCGACCGCACCGCAGACCGTTCCCGACCTCATCGAGGAGACCCTGTGAGCACCGTCCCCGTCACCGACGGCACCTTCAAGGCGGACGTCCTGTCCTCCGACGTCCCCGTCCTCGTCGACTTCTGGGCGCCCTGGTGCGGCCCGTGCCGTGCGGTGGCGCCGATCCTCGAGGAGCTCTCCGGCGTCTACGAGGGCCGTCTGACGGTCGCGAAGCTCAACACGGACGAGAACCCCCAGACGACCGCCGCCTACGGGATCACCTCGATCCCCACGATCAACATCTACAAGGGCGGCGAGCTGGTCAAGCAGATCGTCGGCGCCCGGCCGAAGCCGGCCCTCGTCCAGGAGATCGAGGCCGTCCTCGCCTGAGACGCTCCCGCGACGCTGAACGGGCTCCCGGTTCGCCGGGGGCCCGTTCGTCGTCTCCGGCCGCGGCGGCGGTGGCCCGGCGGCGCGCAGCGGCGACGACGCGGTGACGCAGAGGCCCGGCGACTCGGGGCCCCGCGACGCTGAGGCCCGGCGACGCGGCGACCAGAGCATGACCCCGCGCGCAACGCTCCTTGAACGAGAACGAGCCGGTGCGACACAAGGAAGTCGGCGTTGTTCACCACGAAGACGAGGTGCGACATTGAGAATCGATTCCTTAGCCGAGAAGAGCAGCGGCTTCATGGTACGAGGCGCGCTCATGGCCAACCTGCATGAGCGGACAGTTGCCGGCTTCGGGGAGGAATGGTCGCGTTTCGACCAAAGTGAGCTGTCGCCCGCTGAGGCCGGTGCGCTCTCTTCGAGGACTATTTCTCCGTCTTCCCGTGGTCCGAGCTCCCGCCTACCGCTGTCGGCTTCGACATGGGCTGCGGCAGCGGCCGTTGGGCGAAGCACGTCGCGCCAAGGGTCGGTCGTCTCCACTGCGTCGACGCCAGTGATGAGGCGCTGGCCGTCGCGCGGCGGAATCTTGGCGGAGTTCTCCAACTGCGAGTTCCACCACGGCGGCGTCGACTCGCTCCCTTCGAGCCGGGCTCGATGGACTTCGGGTACTCGCTGGGCGTGCTGCACCACATCCCGGACACCGCAGGCGGCCCTCGCCGCGTGACGCGCGCTCAAGCCGGGGGCGCCGTTTCTCGTCTATCTCTACTACCGCTTCGACAACCGGCCCGCGTGGTTCCGACGGCCTGTGGGAGGCATCGAGACCGCGCGCGGACGACTCATCTCCCGCCTGCCGACGGACCGGCGCCACCTGGTCACCGACGTCATCGCTGCGGCCGTCTACTTCCCGCTCGCGCGCACGGCTGCGGTCCTGGAGAAGGCGCGGGCTCGATGTCGTCGAACCTGCCGCTCTCGGCCTATCGGAACCTGAGCCTCTACACGATGCGCACCGACGCGCTGGACCGCTTCGGCACGCAGCTCGAGCAGCGGTTCACCCGCGACGAGATCGCGCTCGATGATGGAGCGCGCCGGGCTGGAGCAAGTCGTCTTCCGCGAGGGCGTCCCTTACTGGTGCGCCGTCGGCAGGAAACGACCGACCAGCTAAGGCAGTCGGCCCTTCCCGGACCGACCCCTGACCCCGTCCACGACGCCCTCAAAGAGCAAGCGCAGTCGCGTTGCCTTTTCCCGACGCGCAAGAATCGTCACTCCGAATTCCACCGCCGTCCGCACC
>CAVZPH010000006.1:0-88011 GCA_963777075.1 uncultured Actinomycetota bacterium
ACAACACTGTGTTGCCGGGCGCTGACAGTGCGTGCGTGACGCGGGCGGCCGATGAGGCGGCCGCGGTGGCCTTGGCGGCTCGTTGCGGGGCCAACGTTGAGGTCGCTGCGACGCTGACGCCGTGGGACACCCTGTACGCGCTGCCTAGTGGCCTGATGCGTCAGGAGATTTCGACTGCCGCTGTGCGTACGGATGTCTCGGGCGAATGGGATTCGATCGACGCGTCCTTGGTCGCTGTGGACGGCGGCTTCGAAGTGGTCTCGCCGGTGACGGAGATGGCCTTCAGCGGAGGAGAGCCAGGTGAGCCGCTGGCACGTCTGGGACGCGACGGGCACTGGTTGACCTTCGACCTCTCGTTCGACCTTCCGAAGCCAGTGCAGTCCGCGGATGACCAGTTGACCTACACGGACGTGCTCCCCGGTGTCGACGTCATCGTGACCGTGAACCCCGACGCCACAGGCTTCTCTGAGGTTCTGCGGGTCGAGTCCGCCGTTGCGGCGCAGAACCCGCAGCTCACCAAGCTCCGGTTCCCGGTGCAGACCTCGGATGACCTCAACCTTCGACCGCACCTCGGCGGGGGTTTCGCGGCGGTGTCCTCCCGTGGAGAGCGGGTGTTCCAGAGCGCGACGCCTGCGATGTGGGACTCGTCTGGCGTCGAGTCTCAGACTCCGGCGAACTTGCTCAAGACCGGAGGTCTCCAGGCTCTGATTGGGATGGATGCGGAGCGTCGGGCGGCAGTCAAGGAGGGGCTGCGGCCCGCTGATCCGGCAGTGGCACCGGTTGCGGATGAGAAGGTTTCTGAGCTTCCGGTTGAGCTCGAGCCCGGTGTGGTCTCCCTGACCCCTGACCGAGACGTTCTGACGGATCCTGCAACGGTGTGGCCGGTCTACATTGACCCGTCGGTGACTGGGACGAGGGCCGAGTGGCTCACGGTCAGCAGTGCCGGTTGGACGCACTACGACCCCACGCCCGACGACGGTCTTGGCCGGTGCGGCACTACCGGCAGCCCGATGTACTGCAGCTCTGTGTTCACGGCACGGACGATGTGGGAGTTCGACGGACCCGGGGTGGCCGCGGTCGGCACCCTCAACCCGGCGGACGTCATCTCGGCGACCTTCGCCGTTTACGGGACTCACTCGTACTCGTGTACTCCGGCCCAGGTGGACCTGTGGCGCGTGGCGAGTTTCGACGGCAACACGAAATGGCCGGGATCGTGGGGGTGTTGCAGAGCAGTCAGAATGTCGCGCACAAGCCAGCGTGCGGCAACGACAGATGGATCGCGTTCGATGCGACGGAGGGAGCGAGGGCGGTCGCAGCGGCGGACGCTTGGACGCTTGCTCTCGGTTTGAAGGCTGCAAACGAGACGTCGTCGACGGGGTGGAAGCGGTATCGGTACGACGCGACGCTGACGATCGACTACAACCGGCCTCCGGATACACCGACGAGTGCGCGGATGACTAACCCCACGCAGGCGTGCGGCGGGCGCCCATTCATCAGAAATGACTCTCCGACGCTCAATGCTGTGCTCACCGACCTTGACGGGGGAAACCTCCAGGCGAAGTTTTGGATCTATGACGTCGCCACCGGGGCCTTGGTGTGGGATCCCGCTCTTGGTGGCGCCCAGGCTTCGGGCCAGAACTTCTCGATCGTGGTCCCGTCCGGCCTGCTCCTGACCGGTCGCGTGTACCAGTGGCGTGTTCAGGCGAAGGACGACCGCGGGGCGACGAGTGCCTATGTGCCGTGCGAGTTCATCGTCGATACGAGCCCGCCGGCTGTGCCGCACGTCACGTCCAGCTTGTATCCGAACGACGGCGGGGCCTACGGCGGCGCGGGTCAGGCAGGGTCCTTCACCTTTTCGGACTCGTCGACTGATGTCATTGGGTACAACTACTCCTTCGACGACCCCAATCTCGGGTCGGTCGCTGGCGGGGCAGTTGCGACAGTGCCGGGTTTGAATTGGTCCGCAGGGCCGCACACGTTGTTCGTTCAAGCGTTCGACCAGGCGGGCAACCCTAGCGCGCGACTGGACTACGAGTTCGAGGTGGACTTCGGTGGGATCAACGGTGCGTGGTCCCTCGACGACGGCAGTGGGACTGAGGCCCAGGACGTTGCGAGCGAGTTCGGGGCCACCGCTACACCGCACCCCCTGAGGCTGGGCGCGGGTGTGCAGTGGGCCGACGGGCCGTTGGGTCAGCGGCCGGGCCTGCCACGCGATTGGGCGCTGCGATTCACCGGCAACGCCTCGGGCGCCCAGGCGGCGTCCACGGACGGGCATGTGGTCTCGACCAACGAGAGCTTCTCGGTGATGGCCACGGTCTGGTTGGACCAGACGGCCGCAGTGTCGACCGCGGTCAGTCAGGACGACGGCAAGGTCAGTGGCTTCGAGCTCGGGTACCGGCAGGGAGCGTCGTGTCCGGGCGGTACTGGTGGGTGTTGGGCGTTCTCTCGTCCGATGGCTGATGCCGCCGGCGCCGAGAACAAGGTGGCCGTGACGAGCCTGGGTGCACAAGTCGGGTCGTGGGTGCACCTGACGGGTGTCTACGACGTGACGGGCCGTCAGCTCCGGCTCTACGCCTGCCAGGTGGGTACCTCGACGGCGACTGTCAGCCAGGCGCCAATCGGATCGGCCTGGGTCGCGTTCGCCCCGCTTGGGGTGCCGAACGCGCACAAGAACCTGACTGTGGGTCGAGGTCAGGCCGCGGGCAGCCCAGCTCATGGGTGGACCGGACGAGTGGCCGACGTGCACGTGTACGACGGGGTGGTCGACGAGGCCACGGTGCGCGCCGCGTGCCAGGGCCCGCGATGAGCACGCAAAGCGGGAGGTTGACGGTGGGTTCAAGGTCGACGGCTGGCGCGAGGATCGCACGACGTTGGGTCGCGATGCTCGCGGGCGGCGCCGTGCTGGCCACCCTCGTGGTTGTCGCACCAGCGTCGGCCGATGGCCAGGACACGACATTCGTCGCCGTCGACGACTCTGGGGCGCCCCTTGGCCCGGCGGTCGGCCCGTCCGCCGGTGATCTCGCCCCGCCGCCGGCCGCCAACTTCGTCGAGCCCGCGCCAGAGATACACAGCGCGATAGCGGGACTGTTGGGCAACAGCCCTCCCGCGGAGACGAACTGGGGCGCGACGTCCCTCGGGCCGTCGGCCGCCTGGGACGTCTCGGCGCAGACCGGCACGTTCGCGTGGTCTTACCCGCTGCTGGTGCCGCCGTCTCCGGCCGGCCCGGCTCCTGACCTCGCGCTGTCGTACTCCTCAGCGGCGGTCGACGGGCGGGTCGCCTCGACGAACAACCAGACCTCATGGATCGGTGAGGGCTGGGACCTGACCAGCGGGTACATCGAACGCACCTACATTCCCTGCGCCGACCCTGCAGAAGAAGGCACACTCGGCACGGGCGACCTGTGTTGGTCTACGGACAACGCCACGATCGTTTTCGGTGGCAGTGCGGGCCCCATGGTCAAGGACGCGACCAGCAACGCGTGGCACCTGCGGGCAGATGACGGCACCCGCGTCGAGCACCTCACCGACGGGTTCAACACCGCCGCCGCCACGGACTACTGGAAGCTGATCACGACCGACGGCACCCAGTACTTCTTTGGTCGGGGTCAGCGTTCGGCCGCCGACAGGACCCAGCTGAACTCCGCGTGGACCGTGCCGGTATTCGGCAACGATGCCGGCGAGCCGTGCAACGACGCGGCAGGCTTCGCCTCGTCGTGGTGTCAGATGGTCTGGCGGTGGAACTTGGAGTACGTCGTGGATACCTCCGGGAACACGATGACCTACTTCTACGACATCGAGACCAACCACTACGGGCGGAACAACAACGCGGTCGCCGAGCGGTATGACCGCAGCGGGTACCTTTCGCGGATCGAGTATGGGCAGACCGTGGGCAACGAGTACACCCCCGCACCGATCCGGGTCGACTTCACCGTCGCTGAACGGTGCTTGATCGGCGACTGCGCCAACCTGACCGGGGCGACCAAGGCATCGTGGCCCGACGTGCCCCAATCGCTGATCTGCGACTCGGCGGCCAGTTGCCCGCAGCTGACCTACCCGGCGTTCTTCACCCGCAAGCGCCTGGTCCAGGTGACCACGAGCATCTACGGCGCCGGCGGCCACTACTCGTCGAGCGGCTACACCACGGTCGACACCTGGCAGTTGAGCCACCAGTTCAATGACCCAGGCGACAACACCACCAGCCAACCCAACATCTTGTGGCTCGCCTCAATCAAACACACCGGCAATGGTGGCGACCGCCCGGACATCTTTGTGGGCAACGTAACGTTCGAGGGGAACCAGTTCGCCAACCGGGTCGACACGCAAGGCGACGGCTACTCCCCGATGCGGCGTTTCCGGCTCACGGCGATCCACAACGAGTCGGGCGGTGTCATCTCGATCAACTACCGAACGGAGTGCTCACCGACGTCGCTGCCCGCATCCCAGCAGACGAACACGATGGCCTGCTTCCCCGTCCGCTGGGATCCGGAGGGCCCAACGCCGGCGGTCGTGGAGTACTTCCACAAGTACCTCGTGACCTCGGTCATCACCAACGGTGGGGGGGACAGCCCTGCCACCGAAACCTCGTACGAGTACGCCGACGGCGCGGCGTGGCACCTCGACGACACGTCGCTGACTCCCGACGACAAGCGAACCTGGAACCAGTTCCGTGGGTACGGCAAGGTCACCGTCACGACTGGTGCCACTAGCGTCGGCAATCGGCCGGCGACCACCTACCGGTACTTCCGCGGCATGGACGGCGACCACCTGGATCTCACGGCGGGCGGCCCGAGGCGAAGCGTTCTCATCGACGGGATCAACGACGTCGACGCGGTCAACGGAATGGTTCGCGAAGAGACCGTGCACAACGGGGCGGCAACGCTCACCGCGTCGTTGACCACCCCGTGGGTGTCCGCGCCGACGGCCACCGACGCCAACGGGGTAACAGCTCAGCACGTGGGTGTGGCGACCACCACGAGCCAGGTGTTTGGTACCCAGCTGCCCGGCGGGGCACGTACCACCCGAAGCGACGTCAGCTACGACACCTACGGCATGCCCATCATGGTCCAGGACCGGGGCGACGTGTCCACGACGGCCTATGACCGGTGCACCCGGACCGAGTACGCCCGCAACACCGCTGCGAACATCCTCTCTACCGTCAAGCGCACCGAGACCGTCTCGGTCGCATGCGGAACCACCCCGCAACGACCGGGCGACGTGATCGCCGACACCCGCGTCCTGTACGACGACGGCGCCTACGGGGCCGCGCCGACCAGAGGCCTGGCAACCAAGACGCAGCGACTCGGCGACGTCCCCGGAACGACGCCTCCGTCGCCGACGGTACCGGTGGTGCCTGCGTTCGTGCAGCAGGCGGGTGACCATGGGACGAGTCGGGTGAGTCTTGCGGTGACTCCGAACGCCGTGTTGGGGTCCGGGAACCGGCTCGTGGTTCAGGCCGGGGTCTTCAGTAACGGTGGTGCGACGGCGGCGAGTGTGAGCGACTCGGCCGGTGATCACTTCACGCGGGTGCTGAACTTCCTGGCCGACGACGGTACCGAGATGAGTGTGTGGACCGCGCCGGTGACTGCGGGCGCTGGTTCGCGTCCCGATATCACTCTGACGGCTACGTCGTCGGCTGACATCGCGATCGTTGCCGCCGAGTACTCCGGGCTCTCCACGATCGGCACAGGTGCTGAAGCGTCGGTGCATGACGTGGGCACGACCAGCAGCGCGGCCACGGTCTCGTCGGGGTCTACTGCGGTGATCACGGGGTCCAATAGGCTGGCCATCGGCTTCTTCGCCGAGTCGGGATGGCACAACGCACTGACCGCGGATGGCGCCTTCGCCCAGCGGGCGAACCTCTCTCCGACGGGCGACATGGAGCTGCTGCTCCAGGACACGATCGTCACGGCCGGCACCGCTGTGCACGCGACTGTCGGCACGGGTGGCAACACCCCCTGGGCCGCTGCCGTCGTGGTGTTCGCACCCGAGACCACCACCGGCGACACCGGCGGCGAGTCGACCATGCCTGCGTTCGTGCAGCAGGCGGGTGATCATGGGACGAGTCGGGTGAGTCTTGCGGTGACTCCGAACGCCGTGTTGGGGTCCGGGAACCGGCTCGTGGTTCAGGCCGGGGTCTTCAGTAACGGTGGTGCGACGGCGGCGAGTGTGAGCGACTCGGCCGGTGATCAGTTCACGCGGGTGCTGAACTTCCTGGCCGACGACGGTACCGAGATGAGTGTGTGGACCGCGCCGGTGACTGCGGGCGCTGGTTCGCGTCCCGATATCACTCTGACGGCTACGTCGTCGGCTGACATCGCGATCGTTGCCGCCGAGTACTCCGGGCTCTCCACGATCGGCACAGGTGCTGAAGCGTCGGTGCATGACGTGGGCACGACCAGCAGCGCGGCCACGGTCTCGTCGGGGTCTACTGCGGTGATCACGGGGTCCAATAGGCTGGCCATCGGCTTCTTCGCCGAGTCGGGATGGCACAACGCACTGACCGCGGATGGCGCCTTCGCCCAGCGGGCGAACCTCTCTCCGACGGGCGACATGGAGCTGCTGCTCCAGGACACGATCGTCACGGCCGGCACCGCTGTGCACGCGACTGTCGGCACGGGTGGCAACACCCCCTGGGCCGCTGCCGTCGTGGTGTTCGCACCCGAGACCACCACCGGCGACACCGGCGGCGAGTCGACCAGCGTCACGGCCTACGTCACCGTGTCCACGACCGAGTACGACGACCGCGGCCGGGTTACCAGCCAGAGCGACGCCTTGGATCGCAGAACGAGAACCGAATACACCCAGACGTCCTCGGGCCTGGTGACTGCTGTGGTGACCAAATCGCCGGACCCCGACGGGGCTGGCCCGCTGGCTGCCCTCGAGACCACGACCCATATCGACCCGGCCTGGGGCACCGCGACCAGCGTCAACGACCCCAACGGGAAGACGACCACCGCGACGCTCGACGCCCTCGGGCGGATCACCGCCGTGTGGCGGGCCGGGCGTGTCCTCACCAGCACACCCTCGATCACCTACGCCTACTCCTCGGATCTGAAGGCCGTCACCACCAAGACACTGGCAGCCGACGAGACCTACCGGACCACCGTGAGCCTCTCCGATGGGCTCGGGCGTCCCCGGCAGACCCAGACCGACTCCGCCAACGCGACCTACGGCGGCCGGGTGATCACCGACACCGTCTACGACTCCCGGGGGCTGGTCGACTACACCAACGACGGGTGGTACGCGCCCGGTCCGCCGACCACCAACCTGGTGGTCTCCTCGGTGGCGGTGCCGGCACGAACCGTCTACGACTACGACGCGGCCGGTCGCGTCACGGCCAAGATGTTCCTAGTCAACGAGGACGCTTTGCATCCGAGGTGGCGCACCACCACCCTTTACGACGGGGACCGGACCACTGTCACCCCGCCGGCCGGTGGCACACCGACGACCACCATCATCGACGCCCGCGGTCAGACGACCGAGCTTCGCCGTTACACCGGTGGCGTCCCGAGCGGGGCCTACCAGGCGGTCACCTACGGCTACGACCCCGCGGGTCGGCTGAGCGCCGTGCACGACACGGTCGGCACCACCTGGACCTACCACTACGACATGCTCGGCCGGCAGGTCTCCTCCGGGGACCCCGACAAGGGCCCCACCACAACCAGCTACGACTTGGCTGGTCAGGTCACCACCACGACCGACGCGCGCGGCAAGGTCCTCGGGTTCACCTATGACCAGCTGGGTCGCACCACCGCCCGCTACCAGCTCGACACCGCCGGTCAGACCATCACCACGGGGACCAAGCTCGCGTCCTGGACGTACGACACGGTCGCGAAGGGCCAGCTGACCTCATCGACCCGGTACGACGCCTCGGGGAACTACACCACCGCGGTGACCGGATTCGACGACGCCTACCGGCCGCTGGGGCAGACCGTGAGCCTGCCTGCTGGCCTGGCGGACGGGCTCGCGACGTCCTACCAGACCGACTACACGTACACCGTCGACGGGCAGGTCGAGACGATCACCCTGCCCGCGGCCGGGAACCTCGAGCAGGAGGCGGTCCACTACTACTTCGACCAGGCCAACCAGCTCGAGTGGATGGGATCTGGTCGCGGCTGGGGCACGTACGTGTCGGACTCCACCTGGTCGTCCTACGGTCAGCTCCTTCAGACTCGGCTCGGTACCACGTGGGCGTACTTCGTCACCAACGGGTACGAGCACGGCACCCGACGACTCGCCTCGACCAAGGTGAATCGTCAAGGAGCGACCGGCCTGGACATGGATCTGGCGTACACCTACGACGACGCGGGGAACCCCACGTCCGTCGTCGACACGTCTGGAACGGTCGCTGATCGGCAGTGCTTCAACTACGACAGGCTCGGACACCTGACCCAGGCGTGGACCGCCGCCGCAGGCGCGTGCGCGGCACCGACCTCCTGGTCAAACGTCGGGGGACCCGCGCCGTACTGGCAGCAGTACGCCTACAGCGCCACCGGTGACCGCCAAAGCGTGATCAACCACACGGCGACCGGTACCTCGACCTCCGACTATGCCTACCAAGCCACCACGACCGACCCAGTCCACGGGATCAACACCGTCACCACCACCGGTTCAACCACCGGGACCGCAGCATTCACCTACGACCCCACCGGCAATACTCTGACCCGCACAGTCAACGGCACGGAGCAGCGGTACACCTGGGACGCCGATGGACACCTCGCCGTCGTCGACGACGACGTGACGTTGCTCGGGCACGCCGCGCAGTACATCTACTCCGCGGACGGAACACGACTCATCCGCACCCAGGGCGGTGCGACAACCGTCTACCTGCCAGGCGGGCAGGAAGTCACCGCGAGCAACGGCACGGTCACCGCTCAACGCACGTACACGTTCAACGGCGCCACCGTCGCGGTGCGCACAGGCCCGTCCAACGCCCACCTGTGGTCCCTGGTCTCCGACCCGCACCAGAGCGCCACCATCGCGATCAACAACGCCGCCAAGCCCGCCGACGCGGTGACCAAACGCCGAATGGACCCATGGGGCAACCCCCGCGGAACCGCAGGAGCCTGGCCCACCGACCGCGGGTTCCTGAACAAGCCAGTCGACGACACCGGCCTGACCTCCATCGGTGCTCGCTACTACGACGGCGCGTTCGCCCGGTTCATCTCCGTCGACCCGATCATGAACCTGGCCGAGCCCGACCAGTGGAACGCCTACGCCTACGCCAACAACAACCCCATCACCAACTGGGACCCCACAGGGCTGATCGGGATGACCCTCCCGGATGGCCGGCGCTCAGGGAACCACGCGAAGGCGAACCCCCAAGCCAAGCCGAACTACTCCCTGATCGAGCACTCCTACGCGACGATGGACAGGGACAGCGCCTCAGACCGTCATGCGTTCATCGGCATGGTGGACCGGCTCGGCTCGGACGACATGCGCGGGTGGGATTCGTCGCAGCAGCAGTACGTCTGGCAGGCTCGCTTCGACGTCAGCGAGATGGAGTCGATGTGCGACACCTGGTCGAACGTCGTTCAATGCGGAACTCCCGAGGCGCACGCACTTGGTGCGGCGAACCTCGGGCTCGCGTTCGACCTCTGGGGCGCGGGCAGCCTCCTCAAATCGCTGCGGAGTGCGATCTCCGGCACTGCGAGAGCCGCAAACACCGGCCCGGACTTGGCTCAAGGCTTCAGGTCGTTCAGCCAGGCGAAGCGTTCGCTACCTTCGCCAGGCCAAGGCAATGTGTACGACCATGTCGTGGAGCAGTCGCAGATCGCGGCGAGCAGGAGCGGCTTCGATCCTCGACTCATCCACAATCCAGCCAACTTGAATCCGGTGCCCGCCGCAGTGAACCAGGCGAAGGCCAACTACTACTCGAGCATCCGTCCGTTCACAGGTGGCCAGACCGTGCGGAACTGGCTCAACGGTCAGACGTTTGGGCAGCAGCACACCTTCGGGATGGAGATCACTTCCCTCATCCAGCGAGGAGCATCGCTTCCATGAACGTGAGCGAGCAGGAGATCCTCGACCGCTACCGCGAGTTGGCGGTTCAGTGGGCCGGCCTGCGCGACGATCCGAAGAGAGCGAACCGCATCTTCAAGCGTCACCACGCCTACTACAAGGAGATTCGCGGCGTCCCAGAGGGGCAGCGCGCGCTTCGAGCCCTGCTCAAGGACCCGGAGGCCGCTGTCAGGCTGCTGGCCGCCACCCACCTGCTCCCTTTCGCCGCCAACGAGGCGGAGCCGGTTCTGATGGAGCTGGAACGGGGCGGGGACGTCTACGCCATGGACGCGAAGTACACCCTGATGAACCACCGAGGTGGACGGCTCGATCTTGACTGGTGACGCTCGCGTTGGCCGCCGCGTCGCGCAGGCGACGTGGCGCACGGTCACATGGATGCGCGCCGCGTTGGGGACCACGTTCGCGCTGGTTCTTGGTACAGCACTGGCGGTGCTGTTCGGCGCAACACCAGCATCAGCCGAACCGGCGCCGCACGCCTACGACGCGTCCCCCTACACCTACGACGCCACCGCGAGTCTGTCGACCTCACACACGTCGGTCGTAGCCGCGCGGGGTTCGCCCGCCGGGCCAGGCGCCGAGCCCTGGGTGAGCCATGTCTCGCTCGTGCGGTTCGGTGTTGCCGCAAACAGCGTGCGCCCCGCGGTCACAGATGCCCGACTTGGACGCGCGTTGGCCGACGACTTCCGAGGAGGACCGAACCCGATTGGCGATGGCAGTGCACTGGACGCGGCTCGTCATACCGTGGACACGGGTGAACTAGTTGGCGGTAGCACGCATCTCGAGAAGGCCGTTGAGATGGGAGACAGGTACGCCCGGATCCTGCGGCGCGGCGGCCTGGGCCCAGCGGATCAGGCGGTCGCCCAAGGACGGTTCGATGCATACAGCTCGTTCGTGATCGAGAATGATCTCGACGCAATGATGCGCGCCAGGGGTCTGCGATGAGTGCCAACGCTCTCCGGTCGCGAGTGGTGTCGAAGATCCGCGAGGAGATTCCCGCGTTCGAACACAGCTTCCAAGCAGCGCTTGCTGATGAAGACGGCGAGATGGGGAGCTTCCAGGCGATGAGTACGTTTGCGGCATGGCTGCTCCGACGTCTCCAAGTCGATCCAGAGGCACCCGACGTCGAGCGCTCCTTCTCCGTCGTGGAGCGGATTGCAGGCTCTGCGGAATACCCGATGGGGAGGGCGCTGGTCACCGAGTTCGTTGAGGCGATCGGCGACAGTCCGGAAGCGATCAGTCGCCTAGGCCCCGCCAGTCGCGCGTACCTGGAACCGCCATGACCGGTATCCAACGGTTGCGGCGACTACTGGCGGGGGTCGCGATTGCCCTGCTGGGTGTGAGCATCACGAGCGGCCCCGCGTTGGCTGGCCCTCCCTCCGGAACTCAGATCTACACCACGACGGCCACCACGCGGCCGCTTGGACATGGACGACTGCTGAGCGTCGTCCTTCGTGCTCCACCTACGGGTACACCACCTACGACGCCGTCGGCCGTTGTCCGCACGGCGCATTCGCGCGCCCTGGGCACAGCGCCAACCCGCCGATCTGCACCTACAACGACTTCGTGCAGCCCGCGCCGACCGCGGATGCCGCATCTAGTTCGGCGCAGCGCGGCGAGGCCCCTCGGGCGGTCCTTGCCTCGCTCCAGCCCGGCGGTGTTGCCGCAAACACCGTGCCCGCGTCGACTGTCTCACTCCGGGTTCAGTAGAGGCTCTGGTGACGCAGGCCACCCTCGCTGACTCGGGTGCATCGGTGGGCGAACTGACCGTTGACTTGTGGGGGCTCGTAGAACTTCCGACCCGAGTCGACCCTGCGGCTGTGACCTGCGGTGATGCACACGTGTGAACACGCGCGCGCAAATGTGTGGGGAGCCCTCGGTGCACTCCACTCCGCAGCCCTGTGACCTGCGGATTCGGAGTTTTCAATGTCCCCCGCGTTCACATCCCGATCCCGTCCCCGACGTGGTCGGGATGTTGCGTTTTCCCAGGTCAGGGCTTCTCAGCCGGACTCAGGGCGTGATGCCGCCGCGGGGCTTCGGGGGCTTCTTCGGCGCCTTGGGCTTCTTCGGCGGAAGCTGGCTCGCGTACCGGACGGACTGCGCGACCCACCGGTCCAGGACCTCGTCGTCGGCCAGGTCGGTGCCAGGGACCACGACGAAACCGCGCATCGTGCGCCCGGTGAAGTCCATCTCGCGCGCACCGCTCGCCAGGGCCGCGTCGTGCCCGTCCGCGCCGACGCGCACCATCAGGTCGTCGCCCATCATCCCGCAGGCCATGTGGTCCTCGACCATGAAGGCGAGGCCGCCGAACATGGCCTTCTCCTGTGCGGGCGCATGCTCCGCGACGGCGGAGCGGACCCGGGCGGCGAGGGCGGCGTCGTAGACCATGCCCCGATCGTGGCCCCGGGCCGCCCCGAGCGCCAGGGTTGTCGCTGCTCGACCGAGGGGCGCAGGTGGAGCCCTGGGACCTCGGCACGGCAGGATGGGGCCCATGAGCGACAGCCCGGACGCCCCCGCCCCTCGCGCACCCCTCCGCGCCGGACAGGTCTGGGCCGGTGAGACGGGGACGGGGCGCTTCACGCACGAGGTCCGCGCGGGTCGGCATGTGTGGACCGCCGACGAGCCGACGTCCGTCGGCGGGGACGACGCCGGCCCCGCACCGTTCGAGATGCTGTTCGGCGCGCTCGCCTCCTGCGTCTCGATGACGCTGCGGATGTACGCCGACCGCAAGGAGCTGCCCGTCGAGCGGATCGCGGTCGTGGCCTTCCGCGAGCGCGTCGACGCAGGGCTGGACGAGAGCGGGATCCCCGTCCGGGCCGATCAGATCACCTGCGAGGTCGAGATCGTCGGCGACCTGACCGAGGCCCAGCGCGAGCGCATGCGGCAGATCGCCGACAGGTGCCCCGTGCACCGCGCGCTCGAGGGCGGGAACCGCATGCTGACCAGGCTGGTCGAGTCCGCGGGCTGACGGATTGGGTCATCCGGCCGCCTGCCTGTATTCTTCTCGTCGGTCCTCGTGACCATGCGCCCGTAGCTCAACGGATAGAGCATCTGACTACGGATCAGAAGGTTGGGGGTTCGAATCCCTCCGGGCGCACTCAAGAGACTGCAGTACTCCAGCCCCGGGCCGACCAGCCCGGGGCTGACTTGTTGGTCGTGCCGGTCAGTCCCCGCCGACCCGCATGTGCATCCGGTCGCCGGCAGCGCTGAACACGCTGATGATCTCGGCCGGGCCGTCGCCGACCGCGCTGAGGCTGTGCGGCACGAGCGTGTCGAACTCCGCGGCCTCACCAGGCTCGAGGACGTGCTCGATGTCGTCGAGCATCAGGCGGACCCTGCCGTTGAGCACGTAGAACCACTCGAAGCCGTCGTGGGTGCGGGGGGCCGGCGCCTGCGCCCTCGGGGGCATGGTGATCTTGTAGGACTGGACGGGAGCGTGCTCGGGCATCAGCGGGACACTGGTCACCCCGTCGTGGCGCTCGGCCGCTCGGCGCACCCGCGGGTCGGGTCGATCGGCCGGCAGCAGGTCGTCGAGCCGGATACCGAGGTGCTGGGTCAACGGCACGAGCAGCTCGAGCGTCGCCTGGCGCTTGCCGGACTCGAGCCGCGAGAGCGTGCTGGCCGACATCTCCGCCCGGTCTGCGAGGTCCTGGAGGGTCCAGCCGTGCGCCTGTCGCGCTGAGCGCAGGCGGGGGCCGATCCGGGCGATCCGATTCTGGGCGGCGGAGTCGGGCATGCCTCATCTTGCCATTTCCGCAAGAGGGCTTGCAAGAATGGGGAGGCGCGCACGCATCGTGTCGTCATGCACACACCTCAGTGGGACGCCGTGGTGATCGGCGGTTCGATCGCCGGCCTCAGCGCCGCCCAGATGCTCGGCCGCGCCCGCCGCGCCACCCTGGTGGTCGACGCCGGTGCACCCCGCAACCGGTTCGCGGGGCATATGCACGGCGTGCTCGGACACGACGGCTCGAGCCCGGCCGAGCTCCTCGCTCGCGGCCGGGCCGAGGTCGCCGGCTACGGCGTCGAGCTGCGGGAGGGCCGGGTCGCCGAGCTCCGCGACGAGGGAGACGGGCTCGCGCTGCGACTGGCCGACGGCGAGCTGGTCACCACGCGTGCGGTGATCATCGCCACGGGCGTGGTGGACCGGCTGCCCGGGATCGATGGCCTCGCCGACCGCTGGGGCCGCGACGTCCTGCACTGCCCGTACTGCCACGGGTTCGAGGTCGCGGGTCGCCGGCTCGGCGTCATCGCGACGTCAGCGACGAGCGTGCACCAGATCGAGCTCGTGCGGCAGTGGAGCGAGGACGTGACCGCGTTCGTCGCCCTCGCCGGTCCGCTCGACGAGGCGAGCTCCGCCGGACTCGTGGCGCGCGGGATCCGGGTGGTCACGAGCCCCGTCCGCTCGGTGCAGACCGGACGAGGGCACCCTCACCGGGCTGACCACCGAGGACGGGCAGCACGTCGGGCTCGACGCGGTGTTCATCGCTCCCGTGGCGGAGCTCGAGCTCGGGTTCGCCGACGGGATCGGGCTGGCCCGCGCCGACCAGCCCGGCGCGCCCCTGCTCGTCGACCCGAGGGGGGCCACCAGCCACCCCCGCGTGTGGGCGGCCGGCAACGTGATCGCGCCCTACGGGAACGTCCCGCTGTCGATGGGCTCGGGCTCGATGGCGGGAGCCGCGGTCAATGCGGCGCTGGTCGCGCAGGACACCGCGCGCGCCGTCTCGGCGCGCCGCCTCGAGCGCAACGTCGCGTGGGAGGCGAGGTACGCGCAGGTGGACGGATTCTGGTCCGGGCGGGTCAACGCCACCGTCGCCACCGTCGTCGAGCCCCTCCCGCCGGGCCGCGCGCTCGACGTCGGCTGCGGCGAGGGGGGCGATGCGGTGTGGCTGGCCGAGCACGGCTGGACCGTGACGGCCGTCGACGTGTCGGCCACGGCGGTCCGCCGCGCCACCGAGGCCGCACGGGCCCGGGGGCTCGGCACCGACCAGGTGGTCTTCGCCGAGGTGGACGCGGCCCTCGACGTCCCGGAGGGGGAGTTCGACCTCGTCACGGCGAGCTTCCTGCACTCCTGGGAGCGCGACTTCCCGCGGTTCCAGGTGCTCCGTTCAGCGGCCGCTCGCGTCGCCCCGGGCGGCCACCTGCTGGTCGTGTCGCACGCCGCCCCGCCGCCGTGGGTCCGCGAGCTCCCGGCCGAGGCGCCGATCATGCGCGCCCCGCTCGAGGAGCTCGAGCTCCTCGAGCTGCCGCCGCAGGAGTGGTCGGCCGAGCTCGTCGAGACCCGGGAGCGATCCGTCGTGGACCCGGACGGGAACCCGGCGATGCTCGACGACGGCGTGATCCTGCTCCGCAGGCTGGCGTGACGGGTGCGGGTCGGGCGGAGCCGCCGGGCCCCCGGTGGGGTCCGCACCGACCGCGTCGAGAGAGATCGGGACTAGCGAGTGAAGCGCGCCCGCACCTGCGCGGCTTGGTCGGGTGAGAGCAGCCAGCGTGCGTACGGGGCGCTCTGCCATCCCTGCGCGCGGAGCCACTGACGGATCGTCTTCGCGCTGACGCCGAGCTCGCGCGCGAGCTGAGAGGGGGTGAGTCGCGGATCCACGAGCCGAACCTCCTCGGTTCAGGGCCGGGTCGAGCGCCGGCTGCGCAGTGCGGCCCAGACCCGGCGTGCCGGTGCCAGGACCCGGAACGCCCTGCTGGAGTGGTGGGCGGCGAGCTCGGCCTGCAGGGACGAGACCGTCGCGCCGTGCTCGGCCTCGAGCGCCGCCGTCGTCCGCTTCAGCTCCTCGACCTCGGCACGCAGGCCGACGTTGATGAGGGCCTCGGACGTCAGCCGTCCGCTCACGCCGTCGGCCCAGCGCCGCAGCGGCAGGACGGAGGCCGACCACTCGCCGACGGTGGCCTGGGGGAGCGACTCGAGCCCCGGAGGAGCGGTCGGTTCCTGCCCCTGCAGCGCGCGGGCGACGGCGTCCCACCACAGGGACGCCGACCTCCTGCGGCTCACGTTGGCGGCGGCAAGCCCCTCGCCGATCGACTCCCGCCGCTCCCAGACGTCGTCGAACCCGGATCGGGCGTCCGCGGTCAGCATCATGGGCGCCGGGAGGGTGAGGATCTCGACCCCCATGCCCTCCATCGCGCCGACGATCTTGGTCGACGTGTACGCGTCGGTGGCGAAGGCGATCGCCGGGACACCGGCGCCCAGCGCGTAGACGACCGGGTGGTAGCGCGTGCTCAGCACGAGGGCGGCGCCGCGCGTCACGGCGGCCTCGCTCCGCGGTCGCATCGGTAGCGAGTGGACGCCGGCCCCGCCCGCGCGCGTGCGGATGTCGTCGTGGATGCCGACGTCCCCGTCGCGCGTGCCCTCGAGCGCGGAGGCCTGGTGCGGGACGAGGACGACCTCGAGGCCGGTCGACTCGTGGACGTGCCGGACGAGGTCCCCGAGGGCTGCGACGTACTCCTCCCGGGCGACGAGCCCGCTGTGGCTCGTGAACGTCGCCGCGACGTACGGCTCGCTCGGCACCTCCCAGGGCGTCTCGGAGGGGAAGTCGTGGTACATCGCGTCATCGGTCGTCAGGCAGATCCGCTCGGCGGGGACGCCGAGCCTGGTCGCGATGTCGAGGGACGAGCGCTCGCGGACCCCGACGAGCGCGGCGGACATGAGCATCTCGCTCGCCAGGGCGCCGTGCCGGCCCGTGAGCGTCGGGCCGATCGTCTGCCCGGTGACGACGAGGGGCCGGTCAGCGCTCCTGGCCACCCTGGCCAGCGCGACGCGCTCGTAGACGTGCTCGGGCCACGTCGAGTTCACGTTCCCGCCGCCCGTGATGACGACGGCATCCGCCCCGGAGACGGCACGCAGGACGTCCCAGGCCGGGTCGTTCGCGGCCAGCGCAGCGGTGTCGCCGCCGATGGCGCGGTCGAGATCGGCGAGCCGCTGGTCCCGCTCGGCATCGGAGGCCAGGCCGCCGAAGCCGATGCGGGGGACGGACTCCCAGCCGTAGAGCGCCGAGGTCACGCCCGGCTCGTCGCTGATCGCGACGACGGTGACGTCGAGGCGAGCCGCGAGCTCGCCGACGGCGGCCTCCGCCATCGCCTCGTCGCCGGCGTGGAACTCGCCGGCCGTGCCGATGTCCCCGAGGACGACCACTCTCATCGCAGGTCCTCCGGGGGGATCGACTGCTCCGGGGCGCGCGGGAGCAGCGGGCGGACCCGCGCGCGTCTGCGGACGGGGTGGGGGCACTCGGGCCCGGCCTCGTGCCGGGGGTCGGCCACGAGTGACGCCAGGTCGCCGGGTGCCGCGCCGCCGTGATGACTGGGGGATGGCAGCGCGTCGCTCGGGGAACCGGCCATCACCGAGGATAAGGCGCCGGGCGCGTGGCTGCATCCGGGCGGCGGGCTGCCGCCCGCCTTGCGGCCCTCCCGGCGGGTCGAGGCCCGCCGGGACCTCAGCCCGAGAACCTCCGGTTGGACCGGATCAGCGCCAGCCGCTGCGCGACGCTCTCCGCGGAGCGCAGGCCGTCCGCCGGGGTGTGCAGCGCGTAGTCGACCAGGCGCTCCAGCGTGCTGGTCGCCACGTGGCAGCGGGTGTCGGACGAGGCGTAGTAGAGGTGGACGGTTCCGTCGGCCCTGGCCACCCAGCCGTTGGCGAAGACGACGTTGGAGACGTCCCCGACACGCTCGTCGAACTGCGGTGCGAGGAGGTAGCCCCCGGGGGCGTGGGTCACGCGCCAGGGTTCGTCGAGATCGGCCAGGTAGACGTACAGGACGTAGCGGAGCCCCGCGGCGGTGTTCCGGACGCCATGGGCGAGATGCAGCCAGCCGGCCTCGGTGCGCAGCGGTGCCGGGCCCTCGCCGTTCTTCTCCTCCTTGACCGAGTGGTAGACGCGCGGCTCGATCACCTGCTCGCTGCCGATGACGGCGCCGTCCATCGTCGGGGCCAGCCCCCAGCCGATCCCTCCGCCGCTGCCGGCGGTGATGAAGTCGTCCTGTGGCCGCGTGTAGAAGGCGTACTGCCCGTCGACGAGCTCCGGATGCAGCACGACGTTGCGCTGCTGCGGAGAGGAGGTGACCAGGTCCGGCAGCCGCTCCCAGGTCCGCAGGTCGCGGGTGCGGGCCAGGCCCGCCTGGGCGATGGCCGCCGAGAGGTCCGGCGAGGCGTGGTCCTTGCGCTCGGTGCAGAACAGTCCGTAGATCCAGCCGTCCTCGTGGTGGACGAGTCGCATGTCGTAGACGTTCGTGTCGGGCTCGTCCGTCTGCGGCATGACGATCGGCTCGTCCCAGAACCGGAACCCGTCGATGCCGTTCGCGCTCTCGGCCACGGCGAAGAAGCTCTTGCGGTCGTAGCCCTCGACCCGGCACACGAGCAAGACCTTGCCGTCGAGCTCGATCGCCCCGGGGTTGAGCACCGCGTTGACGCCCAGCCGCTCCAGGCCCAGCGGGTTGGTCGCCGGGTCCAGGTCGTAGCGCCAGGTCAGTGGCACGTGCTCGGCCGTGACGACGGGATGGGTGTACCGCGTGTACAGGCCGTTGTACCAGCGCCCGTCGACGGGGTTGGGCCGGGCCAGCAGCTCGGCCTGGAGGGCGCCGAGCTCCTCGATCGTCCTGGTCATCATGGCGTCCTGCCTTCCTGGCTCGCGGGTGTGACGGGGCACCGCCGGAGGATCTCCAGGCAGGCACGGGCGTGGTGGTACGGGCACTCCCAGGGCCCGACCTTCGGGAACTCGGGACGCAGGCGGCGGTCGGGGTCGAGCACCTTGAACCAGTCGCCGCCGGTGCGGTCGACGTGGAACGCGGTGATGACCCGCCAGCAGTCCGCGGCGGCTTCGAGGAAGCGCCGCTCCCCGGTGATCCGGTAGGCGTCGAGGAACCCGACGGCGCCTTCGGCCTGGGCCCACCAGTGGCTGTCCCGGTCGGTCTCGGCGGGGGCGTCGCCGTGGGCGGGACGGTACTCGTAGAGGACGGCGCCGTCATGGTCCAGGCCGTGCCGCAGCACCTGGTCGGCGACGAGGGCAGCGGTCCGCTCGGCGCGGTCGACCAGTGCCAGGTCGCCGACCTCGTGTGCAGCAGCGACGACGAGCCACGCACCCTCGATGTCATGACCGAAGGAGACCGTCTCGGAGAGCGGGATCCACTCCAGGTCGAAGAACATCCGGAAGGTCCCGCGCCGCGGATCGACCACCCGGTCGAGGATCGTGGTGACCAGGGCGGCGAGCCTTGCCCTCGCGGCGTCGTCCTGCGTCACCGCGAGGACCGTCGTGTACGCCTCCATGACGTGGAGCAGGGTGTTCATGCTCTTCGGGGCGTTGGGCTCCCGCGGGCTCAGCCGCACGTCCTCGATCGGCGACCAGTCCCGGGACCTGGCCTCGACGTACCCGCCGTGCTCGGGGTCGGAGCCGTACCGCTCGACCAGGTCGATCAGCCCCTTGGCCACGTGCAGCGGTGCGGCCAGGCCACTGGCCCGCGCATACTCGGCGAGCGCGTAGATCGCGAAGGCCTGGGCGTAGACCTGCTTGCGGTCGTCGACGACGACGCCATCGGCGTCGACCGACCAGAAGACCCCTCCGTGCACGGGGTCGATGAAGTGCGCCACGAGGTAGGCGTAGGCGTCGTCGGCCGCCGGCAGGTGGCTCGGCTCCGTGAGCGCATGCGCCGATGCGGAGAAGGTCCACAGCACCCGCGCGCACAGCACGGCGCTGCGCGGCGTCGTCGGGTCCACGCGCAGCTCGTTGTCCACGCTCCCGTGCACGCCGCCGTGCACGTGGTCGACGGCGACGGTCGACCAGAACGGGAGGATGTTCTGCGTCAGCTCCTCGTGCGCGCTGTGGCGGAGCTCGTCCTGGTCGACCGGTGGACGGCCGGCCCCCGCGCGAGCGGGTGACGTCACGGGCTCAGCCACGGAACGACTCCGCATCCTCGGCGTTGAGCGCCGAGTCGGCCTTGACGGCGGCGACGATCTCCTCGACGTGGCCGAACGCGACGGCCGAGAAGGTGTCGGCCGCCCCGTAGTAGACGGCGATGCGGCCCGTCGCGCCGTCGCAGATCGTCGCGCAGGGGAAGCAGACGTTGGGCACGAAGCCCCTCGTCTCGTACTCGGCCTCAGGGGTGAGCAGGTATCCGCGCGTCCGGTACAGCACCTTCGCGGGGTCCTCGAGGTCGAGGAGGGCGGCACCGATCGAGTACACGAGGCCGTTCGCCGTGCCGGAGACCCCGTGGTAGAGGACCAACCAGCCCTCGGAGGTCTCGATCGGGGCGGCGCCCGCACCGATCTTCACGGACTGCCACCAGGACGGTCCACCGCTCGACATCACCTTGCGGTGCCGGCCCCAGAACGTCAGGTCGGGGCTCTCGCTGATGTAGATGTCGCCGAACGGGGTGTGGCCCGAGTCGCTCGGCCGGGTGAGGAGCCGGTAGGTCCCGTCGATCGTGCGGGGGAAGAGGACCCCGTTGCGGTTGAACGGGGTGACGGGGTTCTCCAACCGCACGAAGGTGCGGAAGTCATCGGTGTAGCCGAGCCCGAGAGCCGCACCCCCGAAGTCGACGCACCAGCACACGTAGTAGCGATCGCCGATCCGGGTGACGCGCGGGTCGTAGGCGTAACCCGGCTGGTAGGGCGTCCCGGTCTCGTCCACCCAGGCGATCGGCTCGTCGCTCAGGTCCCAGGCGAGCCCGTCGTTGCTGAATCCCACGTGCAGTGCGGCCGTCCCGGTCCGGTGATCGGTCCTGAACACCCCGGCGAAGCCGCGGTCGAAGGGCACCACGGCGCTGTTGTAGACGCGGGCCGTGCTCGGTGTGGGGTTCCACCCGAGGATCGGGTTGCCCGCGTAGCGCCACAGCACGTCGGTGCAGCCCTCGGGGCGGTCCTGCCACGGCAGGTGGGGGACGGCGTCCTGGACGATCGCGAGGGGCATGGGGTCCTCCGGGGACGGTGCGGGCGGCGGGGCGCCGGCCGGGTCCGGGCGCCTCATTTGGTGGCACCCGAGGTGAAGCCGTTGTAGATGAACCGCTGAAGCACGAGGAAGACGACGAGGATCGGGATGATCACGATGATCACCCCGGCCGAGATGACCTCCCAGTGCGCGCCGAACGGCCCGGTGAACCGGAAGAGCGACGTCGAGATCACCGGAAGCTTCTGCGAGGGCATGTAGAGAAAGGGGATGTAGAACTCGTTGTAGATCGCGATCCCCTTGATGATGACCACGGTCGCGATCGCCGGCTTGAGGTTGGGCAGGATGATCCGCCGGTAGACCGTGAAGTGGTTCGCGCCGTCGAGCATCGCCGCCTCGTCGAGGGACTGCGGGATCGAGCGCATGAACTGCAGGAAGATGTAGATGGAGACGATGTCGGTCCCCATGAACAGCGCGATCGCCGCTCCCCGCGTGTTGAACAGTCCGAGCTGGTTGACCACCTGGAAGGTCGCGACCTGCGTCGTCACCCCGGGGACCAGGGCGGCGAGGAGGAACAGCGAGAGGACAGCGCGCCGGAAGCGGAACTCGAACCGGTCGATCGCGTAGGCGACCATCGTGCCCACCAGGATCGTCCCGACGATCGACGCGAGCAGGATGATCGTCGTGTTCCCGAAGGCGAGCAGCATCTTGCCCTTGGTGAACGCCTCGACGTAGTTGTGCAGGGTCACGCTCGGCGGCAGCTCGAAGGGGCCGGTGGCCGCGAAGTCGTCTGCGGACTTGAGCGAGGCGATCACCACGACGAGCAGGGGCAGGAGTGCGGTGAGGCACCCGAGGACGAGGGTGCTGTACTTCGCGGCGCCGGCGAGGGAGGCCTTCACGTCAGGTCCACCTTCTCGTCGGGGACGACGGTCCGTTGGAGCCACGTCACCAGCAGCACGATGATCAGCAGGACCACGGCCATGGCGGACGCGAGGCCCACCTTGTCGAACTGGAAGGCCATCTTCACCGTCTTGATGACGAAGGTCTCCGAGCCGTTGGAGCCGCCGGTCATGATGAACGGGATCTCGAACACGGCGAGGGAGCCGGAGATCGCGAGGATGAAGGACAGGCTCACGATCGGCTTGATCGAGGGCAGGATGAGGTAGCGGAACTGGTGCCACCTGGTCGCGCCGTCGAGCTCGGCCGCCTCGTAGAGACTTCCGGGGATCGACTGGATGGCGCCGAGGAAGAGCACGAAGTTGAGGCCGACGTAGCGCCACACGGAGGTCCCCGCGAGCGAGATGTTGACGAGGTCGGGGTTGCCCAGCCAGAGCTGCTGGACCTCGGCGGCGCCGACGAGGGCGAGCAGTGAGTCGAGCGTCCCGCCCGGCCGGAAGAAGTACAGGAAGATGAACCCGATCGCGACGCCGTTGATCAGGTAGGGGAAGAACAGGATCCCCTTGAACAGGTTCCGGAACCGCGTCGAGAAGCTGAGGATCGTCGCGAAGTACAGCGCGATCGCCATCTGCAGGATCGATGCGGCCAGGTAGTACAGGCTCACGAAGAAGACCCGGAAGATCTCCGGACGCGTGAAGACCTCGACGTAGTTCTTGGCGCCGACGACGTTCTCGATCGCGCCGAGGCCGTCCCAGTCGGTGACCGAGTAGAAGAACATCGTGACGACCGGGATGTACGTGAAGACCAGCAGCAGCGCCAGCGGGGCCGCGAGGAAGAGCCACGGGGTCGCCCGCCAGCCCCACTGGAGCGGGCGGTCCGCGGTCCGGCGCCCTGCGATGCGGCGTCGTCTGCCGACGACGATGCGCGGAGCGGGGGGTCGTTCAGCCAGTCTCGTCATCGAGGTCACCTCCAGGTCGGGGCCCGCGGGGTGCCGCGTCCGGGCGGACGCGGCACCCCGCGGGCGTGGGTGATCAGCCGGCGAGGGCAGCGCGGGCAGCGGCCCACCGCGCGTCGAGATCGGTGAAGATCTCGTCCTTGGTCTCCCCGGAGGCGCCTCGGGCGGCGTCGACGATCCGCTTGCGGTAGTCGGGCGACCAGAGGTTGATCTCGGCCTGCTTGTCGATGTCGTTGACGAGGCTCTCCTTGCCGGCCTCGGCCGGGGCGAGCTCGACGTACTGGACACCGAGGTCCTCGAAGTCCGCGAGGGTGTCGGGAGCAGCGCCGTCCAGGCGCGGGGTCAGACCGCCGTTGTCGGTCGAGTAGCCGGACTTGTCGGCGAACCAGAAGACCCAGGCGAGCGCCGCGGCCTTGTTCGTGGAGTTGATGTTGACGCCGTTCTTGTAGTCCCCGCTCGCTGTGGAGTGGAACGCGCCGTCGACCTGGACGGGGAACGGCAGGTAGCCGATGTCGTCAGGGTTGTCCGCCGCATCCCGCATCTGCTGGATCGCCCAGGAGCCGAGGACCATCGCCGAGACCTTGCCGGTGCCGAGGAGGGTCTTGGACTCCTCCCAGTTCGTCGTCGTCGGGTCGGGCTCGGTCAGCCCCTGCTCGACCGCGTCCCACAGCAGGGAGTCGATGACCTCGTGCTCCTGGCCCGCCGCCCACGGGGTGTCCGTCTCGGCGAGCGCGTTCGCCGCCTGAGGGTCGGCGGAGAGGGTGCCGCGGAAGCCCTCCCACTGGGTCAGCGGCCAGCCGTCGGCGTAGTTCGTGTAGAGCGGGATGGCATCGGTCGAGGCCTTGACGGCCGCCAGGTCTGCGAGGAACGCGCTCGGCGTCGTAGGGGCCTCCGTGATCCCGGCCTTGGCCCAGACCGCCTTGTTGTAGACGATGCCCTGGGCGTTCCCGGTGACCGCGATGCCGTAGGAGTTGCCCTCGTAGGCCTGCTCCGACGCGATGAAGCGGTAGGTCTTCGACAGCTCGGCGACGGTGCCCAGCGGCTCGAAGAACGTCGGCAGGTCGCTCTGCGCGATCGTGTTCGGGATGAGCAGGACGTCGCCGTAGTCCTTCGTGTTCATCCGCGTCTTGACCTCACCCTCGTAGTCGGTGACGGCCTCGAAGCTGACCGTGACGCCCGGGTAGACCTTGGCGAACTCGGCCGCGTACTCGGGGAGGGCGGTGTCGACGAGGTCGGTGCGGTTGGTCAGGACGGTGATGCTCCCCGAGACCTCGCCGTCGGTGCCGGGGGTGGATCCGTCGTCGGTGGAACCGCTGCATGCGGCCAGGAGGGAGGTCGCCGCGATGACGGCGACAAGGCGCTTTCTCATGGGAATCCTTTGTGTCTCGACGCCCGCAGCGGCGCTGCGGCGGGTCGCGAGTGCGACATGCGTGGAACTTAAGCGCTTAAGAAGATGAACGTCAACACACGGGTCGACCCGTGACCGGATCGTGACCTTCGGGGTGGGTCAGGCCGCCGGCGCCGGGCCGGTGCTTCCGCGCTCGACGAGGCGAGGAACCGAGCTGCGCACCGAGCCGGGCTCGTTCCCGGCGATCACCTCGAGGAGCGCCGTCGCCGCATCGGATCCGTACGCCGCGACGTCGCGACTCATCGCCGAGAGAGGCGGGTTGGTGAGCCGGCACAACGGGGAGTCGTCCCACGCGAGGATCGAGAGGTCGTGGGGGATGCGCAGCCCTCGCTCGGCCGCGAGGTTGACCGCACCGACGGCCATCAGGTCGTTGTCGAAGACGAGTGCCGTCGGCGGCTCCGGGTCGTCGAGCAGGGCTCGCGTCGCAGCCGTCCCGGCGTCGAGGGTGTAGTCGGTCGGGACGTGCCGCACGGCCGGGACGCCCAGCTCGCGTGCGGCGTCCCGGAAGGCGTCGGACCGTACGCGCGTGTGCACGAGGTCCTCCGGACCGGTGACATGCGCGATGCGGCGATGCCCCAGGGCCGCCAGGTGGCGCGCCGCCTCGTTCGCGGCGGCGGCGTCGTCGCTCCAGACCGCAGGCAGGGCGCCGGAGTGGGCCGGGTCGCCCACGACGACGGCCGGCAGCCCGAGACGCTCCAGCCGCTCGACGCGCGGGTCCGCCAGCCGCAGGTCCACGACGAAGACGCCGTCGACCCTCCGCTCGGACCACCATCGCTGATACGTCTCGAGCTCACGGTCCATGGAGGGCGCGACCTGCAGCAGGAGCGCGAAGCCCTTGACGCCGAGGACGGACTCGATCCCTGAGACGAAGGACATGAAGAAGGGCTCGACCCCGAGCACCGAGGCGTCGCGCGTGATGACCAGGCCGACGGTCGCAGCGCCCACGCCGGTCAGGGCCCTGGCAGCGCTGTTCGGCGTCCAGCCGGCCTCTTCCGCGATCCGCAGGACGCGGGCCCGCGTCTCGTCGGAGACGCCCGGGCGGCCGTTGAGCGCGTAGGAGACCGCGCCCGACGAGACGCCGGCGCGCGCAGCGATGTCGGCGATCGTGGGTCGACGGGGCCCGCGAGGCTGTCGTCGACTCACGTTCCGCTCCGCAGATGCGTGCCCATCACGGCCCTTCCTCAGGACCGTGCCCGGCCGACGCGGTCGCTTCACACTACTGGCCGCGCCCGCTACGCTCCGGTAGTGAAGCGCTTAAGCAGCCAGTCGACGAGAGGCCTCCCCGTGGCACCTACGACCGCCCGCGAGCACGATCTCCCGATGTCCGTCCCCGGGATGACCTGGGGCTTCCCCGGGGAGAGCGGCACGTGGACCACCCCTGAGGCCGAGGCGTCCCTGCGCGCCATGGCCGATCTCGGCGTGACCTGGGTGACGCTGGCCTACGCGGCGCTCCAGGACACGGCGCAGTCGACAGAGATCCACTGGCGCGACGCCGCGGCCCTCGGCGACGACGAGATCCGCCAGGTGGTCGCCCTCGCCCGCGAGCTCGGCCTGAGGATCTGTCTCAAGCCGATGGTCAACGTCGCGGACGGGACCTGGCGCGCGCACATCGGCTTCTTCGACCAGGACGTCCCGGGTGAGCCGACCTGGGGCGAGTGGTTCGCCTCCTACCGGCCGTACGTGCTGCACCACGCCGCGCTGGCCGAGGAGCTCGGCGTCGAGCTGTTCAGCATCGGCTGCGAGCTCGTCAGGGCGGATGCGCAGGAGGGCCACTGGCGTTCCCTCGTCGCCGCGGTCCGTGAGGTCTACACGGGCCCGATCACCCACAACGTCGACAAGTACCAGGAGGACCGCCTGCGCTGGTGGGACGCCGTCGACGTGATCAGCTCCTCGGGCTACTACCCGGCCGGAACCTGGCCCGAGCACCTCGACCGCATCGAGCGCGTGGTCCGCGAGCACGGCAAGCCCTTCGTCTTCCTCGAGGCGGGCTGCCCCAGCCGGCTCGGCTCGCCCGCGCGCCCCAACGACTGGACCTTCGACGGCCCCGCGAGCGAGGAGGCCCAGGCGGCGTACCTCGAGGAGATGATGAGCGCCTGCGCCGCACGCCCCTGGGTACGCGGCTTCATGCTCTGGGACTGGCCCGCCCGGCTGTACCCCGCGGCGCAGGCCGCCACCAACACGGACTACTGCGTCTACGGGAAGGCCGGGGCGGAGGTCGTCGCGCGGTACTACCGAGGCGATCTCGGCTGAACCGCGCGGGTGCTGGTGCACCGGGCGCGCGGGCCGCGAGGATGGACCATGCTCCCCGCCCCCGGTCCGGCATCGTGAGGATCGTCTGCGCCCCGGACTCGTTCAAGGAGTCCATGACGGCGGTCCAGGCCGCCGAGGCGATGGCGCGCGGCATCCACCGCGTCGACCCCGCGATCCGGTGCGATCTCGTGCCGATGGCCGATGGCGGCGAGGGGACCACGGAGGTGCTCCTGCGTGCCCTCGGCGGCGAGTGGGTCCGGGCGAGCTGCCACGACGCGCTCGGCAGGCCGTCGACGGGGAGGTTCGGCTGGGTGGCGCGCAGCGGGCTCGCCGTGGTCGAGGTCGCCGAGGCGGCAGGCCTCGGCCGGATCGAGCCGACGGCACGGGACCCGTGGCTCGCCACCTCGCGCGGCGTCGGTGAGCTGATCCGCTCGGCCCTGGACCTCGGCGCGACGCAGGTGATCGTCGGTCTGGGGGGATCGGCGACGAACGACGCCGGGACCGGGATGCTGCCGTCGGGCGGCGCCTGCGCGAGGTGCCGGGTGCCGGTGCCGCGGGAGGTCTCGGTGCCGCCTTCGCCGCGGTGACCGGTGCCACGCCGGAGAGCGGCGTCGCGCTCGTGCGGGACGCCGTCGGGCTGCCGGAGCGGATCGCCGGGGCCGACTGGGTCTTCACCGGCGAGGGCAGGATCGACCGGCAGACGGCGTCGGGGAAGGCGCCGTGGGGTGTCGCCCAGGCGGCGCGTGAGCAGGGCGTCGGGACCGTCCTCTTCGGCGGCATGGTCAGCGACGACGCCGAAGGGCTGGTCGGGGACGGTGTCGTCGCCGTCGTGCCGATCCTTCGTCAGGTCACCGACCTGCCGACCGCGCTGCGGGACGGCAGCGCCAACCTGGTGGACGCCGCGGCGACCGTGACCCGCCTTCTCGTGTCGCTGGCCGGCGAGCGCCGGGACGCCTGAGCCCGCGAACCATTCACACCCGGGCCCGAGGTGCCGATGACATGATCAGTGGGCCGACGTCAGGGGCGTGGCGCCCGCCGTCGTGAGGGGGGTGACCGTGTCGCATGTGATCCGCCTCCGCGCGCTCTCTGTCACGACCTGGTCGATGGGCGTGCTGCTGCTCGCCTACCTGGCGGGCCTGCTCCTGCCCGGCGGTCAGGAGAGCGCCCTCGTCAACAGGTGGCTCGGCCTCCTGACCTTCTGGGTGCCCGCCGCCGTCTGCTGGCTCGCGGCGTGGACGGCGACGGCGCGTCCGGCGGTGGTCCGGCTCACGGCGATCGGCGTGACCTCGTACGCCGTGGGCAACACCTACTACGTGTCGACGGCGGCCACGGGCGGTTCACTGCCCTTCCCCTCTCCCGCCGACCTCGGCTACCTGGGCTTCGTCCCGTTCATGGTCGCTGCGCTCGTCGCGGGGATGTACCACCGTGCGCCTGGTCAGGCCCGGTTCGTCTGGCTCGACGCCGTGGTCGGCACGCTCGGGGCAGCTGCCGTCCTGGCGGTCGTCCTCGAGCCGGAGCTGAAGGCGGCGACGACCGGACCGCCGTCCCTGGCTTCTGCCGTGGCGATCGCCTACCCGCTGTCCGACGTGCTCCTGCTCTCCGCCATCGGCGGCATCGCGGCCCTCGGCGCGCGCCGACTCGGCCCGCGATGGCCCTCCCTCGTGGCAGGTCTCCTCGTGTTCGCCGCGACGGACGTCATCTACGCGGCTCAGACCGCCAGCGACACCTACCTCAGTGGCACCCTCCTCGACGCCGGTTGGGCGATCGGCCTCGCCCTCATGGCCTGGTGGGTCGTCGCGGCCTCGGAGCGCGAGGTGGCGACGCTCGACGGGCGTCCGACGGAGCGTCCCGGGTCGCTGGTGGTCGCCACGCTCGCGACCGCCACCGCCATCGGCGTCCTCGTCGTCGGAGCCAGGGCGACCATCTCGACGCTCGCCCTCGTCCTTGCGGGGCTCACGCTCCTCGCCGGGGTGCTCCGGACGCACCTGTCGTTCCGGATGCTCTCCCGGAACGCCGACCTGCGTCGCCAGGCCGCCACCGACGACCTCACCGGGCTGCCGAACCGGCGTCACCTGTACGTCGAGGGCACGGCGCTCCTGCGGGGGCACCCGATCGGCGCCGAGCACTCCTGCTGCTCGACCTCGACCGGTTCAAGGAGGTCAACGACAGCCTCGGGCACCACGCCGGCGACCAGCTGCTGGTCGAGGTCGCTGCCCGGCTGCGGGAGCACCTGCGCCCCGGCGACCTGCTCGCGCGGCTCGGCGGCGACGAGTTCGCCGTCCTGCTCGACGACGCGGGCGGGCTCGAGGCGACGACGGTGGCCGAGAAGCTGCGTGAGAGCGCTGGACCGGCCCTTCGTCCTCGAGGGCCTCGAGCTGAGCAGCGGGGTGAGCATCGGCATCTCGCTCTTCCCCGAGGACGGCTCGGACCTGACCGTCCTGCTGCGCAAGGCCGACATCGCCATGTACCGGGCCAAGGGGTCCGGGATCGGCATCCACACCTACGGCGGCGACGACGACGCGGCGAGCGCCCTCCGGCTGCAGTCGGTCCAGGAGCTCCGGTCGGCCCTGGCCGCAGGTGAGCTCGTCCTGCACTACCAGCCCAAGGTCGATCTCGGCACCGGCGAGGTGCACGGCGTCGAGGCCCTCGTGCGCTGGGACCACCCGACGCGCGGGCTGCTCCAGCCCGCTGCCTTCCTCGGCCTCGTCGAGCACGGCGGGCTCATGCCGGCCATGACGACGGCGGTGCTGGCCCTCGCCCTCGAGGCAGATCACGGCGTGGACGGCGGCAGGTCGGCACGCTGACGGTCGCGGTGAACCTCTCCGCCAGCTCGCTCGCCGACGCCGACCTCCCCGAGCGCATCGCCGCGATGCTCGCCGCCTCGGGCGTCGACGCCGTCGGCCCTGCAGCTGGAGATCACCGAGGAGTTCCTGGTGGCCGACCGCGCCCGTGCCCGCGAGATCCTCGGCCGGCTGCGCCGAGCGGCGTCCAGATCGCCGTCGACGACTTCGGCACGGGCTACAGCTCGCTGAGCTACCTGCGCGACCTGCCGATCGACGAGCTCAAGCTCGACCGCGCGTTCATCCTCCCGATCGCCGACGACAGCCGCAGTGCGGCTCTCGTCGCCTCGACCATCGCCCTGGCCCACAGCCTCGACCTGCGCATCGTCGCCGAGGGCGTCGAGACCGAGGAGGCCTACGAGACGCTCGTGCGTCTCGGCTGCGACGAGGCCCAGGGCTACTTCATGTCCCGGCCGATCCCCGCCGACGCGCTCGACACCTGGCTCGCGGCATGGGAGCCCCGCCGCGTCTCCCTCGACGTCCCGCGGGCCTGACCTGGCAGGTCGGGGCGGCGGCAGGGCCCAGGAGCCCTTGGCGTTTCCCGTCGTGGAGGGTCAAGATCAGACCATGACCCTGAGCGTGCGCACGGCGACCTGTGAGACCTGCAGCTGGACGGCGTCCGGCTCCTCGGCGTGGTCGGAGGGCGATGCGCACGCGGCCGCGACGGGCCACACCGTGCGTCGCGCAGGCCTGGCCGACCCGACGGCGAAGCCCCACCCGTACACCCAGCCGCACAGCGACCCGACCGCTCCCTGAGCCTCGGGAGCGGAGGGCCCCCGGGCCGGCCGGTCAGCGGCGCGGCGCGCCCAGGCGCCGGCTCAGCTCGGCGGCTGCGTGGCCGAGGGCGGTGACGAGCGCGGCCCTGCCCTGCTCGTCGACGCTCTCGGCGAGGAAGGTGACGGCCAGCCCCGCGACCGGCCTGCCCGTGTGGTCGACGGCCGCCATGCCGACGGAGGCCAGCCCGGGCGTCACGTCGCCGTCCTCGGTCGCGTGACCGCGAGCGCGGACCTGTCGCAGCACCTGGTGCAGCTCGCGCAGGGTGCGAGGGCCCGTGCCGGTGCGGTCGGCGAACGCCACCGGTGACGGGAAGAGCGCGCGGACCTGCGCCGGCGGCAGCCCGGCGAGGATCGCGCGCCCGCTCGCCGTCAGGTGCCCGGGCAGCCGGACGTCGACGTCGCTGACGAGGGCCGGACGTCCGGGTGCGCGCTCGGCGACGAGGTACAGCACGTCGCGGCCGTGCAGCACGGCGAGGTGCGCGCTCTGGTGGGTCGTGTCGACGAGCCGGCCGACGACGGGGCGCGCTAGCCGGGTCAGCGGTGCCTGCCGCGCGTAGGCGGAGCCGAGCTGGAGGGCGCTCAGCCCGAGCCCGTAGCGCCGCTCCTCCGGGAGGTGGACGACGAAGCCCTCGTCGGCCAGCACCGAGAGCAGGTGGTAGACGGTCGACCGCGGCAGGCCGAGGCCCTGGGCGACTGCTCCGGCAGGGGCGGGGCCCGCCTGGGCCGCGAGGAAGGCGAGCACGCGCACCGCGTTGCGCGCGGCCGGGACCTCGCTGCTCGCACCCACCTGAGCCCCCGTCAGCTCGTCAGGACCGCATGTCTCGTATCCCAGACCGTACCGCTCGCCCGGCCCTTCGCCCTGGCGCCAGGCGGGTGTCGGATGACCCCATGGCCACCGCCCGTACCCTCGCGCCGGTCGAGCTGACCGGTGCCCCCCTGGCACCCGAGGAGATCGTCGCCGTCGCGCGGCTCGGCGCGCCCGTCCGCCTCACCGAGCAGGCGGTCGCGGCGATGGCCGCGGGGCGCGCCGTGGTGGACCGGCTCGCGGACGACGTCGTCCCGCACTACGGGATCTCCACCGGCTTCGGCGCCCTCGCCCGCCGGCACATCCCGCCCGAGCGCAGGCTCGACCTGCAGCGCAGCCTGGTGCGCTCGCATGCCGCGGGCACCGGCCCGGAGGTCGAGCGTGAGGTCGTGCGTGCGCTCATGCTGCTGCGCCTGGCGACGCTGACGACGGGCAGGACGGGGATCCGCCCGGCGACCGCCCAGGTGTACGCAGACCTGCTCGACGCGGGCCTCACGCCGGTGGTGCGCGAGTACGGCTCGCTCGGCTGCTCCGGTGACCTCGCGCCGCTCGCGCACCTGGCCCTGGTCGCCATGGGCGAGGGGCAGGTCCGGGATGCCGAGGGCGTGCTGCGACCGGCGGCCCAGGCGCTGGCGGAGGCGGGGATCACGCCCGTCGTCCTGGCCGAGAAGGAGGGCCTGGCGCTGATCAACGGCACCGACGGGATGCTCGGCATGCTGGTGCTCGCGCTCGCGGACCTCCGGATGTTGCTCACCACGGCGGATGTCGTCGCGGCGATGAGCGTCGAGTCGTTGCTGGGCTCCGACGCCGTCTTCGCCGCCGACCTGATGGCGCTGCGACCGCATCCCGGGCAGGCGGCCTCGGCGGCGAACCTGCGGCTGCTGCTCGCCGGGTCCGGGATCATGGCCGGGCACCGGGAGCTCGACGAGGCCGGCCACCCGGCGTGCACGCGCGTCCAGGACGCCTACTCGCTGCGCTGCGCGCCCCAGGTGCACGGTGCGGCCCGCGACACCGTCGATCACGCCGCGACCGTCGCCGGCCGCGAGCTCGCCTCGGCGATCGACAACCCCGTCATCACTCCGGACGGGCGGGTCGAGTCCAACGGGAACTTCCACGGTGCGCCGGTCGGCTACGTCCTGGACTTCCTCGCGATCGCCTGCGCCGACGTCGCCGCCATGAGCGAGCGCCGCACCGACCGCTTCCTCGACGTCGCGCGCAGCGAGGGGCTCCCACCCTTCCTTGCCGACGACCCGGGCGTGGACTCCGGGCACATGATCGCCCAGTACACCTCGGCCGCCATCGTCTCCGAGCTCAAGCGCCTCGCGGTTCCGGCCTCCGTCGACTCGATCCCCTCCTCGGCGATGCAGGAGGACCACGTCTCGATGGGATGGCATGCGGCGCGCAAGCTGCGCCGCAGCGTCGACGGCCTGAGCAGGGTGCTCGCGATCGAGGCGCTGACGGCGGCCCGCGCGCTCGACCTACGGCTCGCCGCCGACCCCGCGCACCGCCCGGCGGCGGGGACCTGGGCCGTCCGCGAGGAGCTGCGCCGCCGGATCCCCGGCCCGGGGCCGGACCGGTACCTCTCGGAGGAGATCGAGGCGGCCGTCGACGCCGTCGGCTCGGGCGCCGTGCGCGACGCCGCCGCAGCCGCCGTCGGGCCACTCAGCTGAGCCGCCGCCGCACCACCCACCCGTCAGGCCACGCACCGGACACCGAGGAGACGATCACATGACCACCGCCGAACCGGCAGCAGCAGCCCCCGTCGTCCGTGCCGCCCGTGGCACCACGCTCACGGCGCGCTCCTGGCAGACGGAGGCCCCGCTGCGGATGCTGATGAACAACCTCGACCCCGACGTCGCGGAACGGCCGGCCGACCTGGTGGTCTACGGCGGCACCGGTCGCGCGGCGCGCAGCTGGCCGGCCTTCCACGCGATCGTCCGCACGCTGACGGACCTCGCCGAGGACGAGACGCTGCTGGTGCAGTCCGGAAAGCCGGTCGGGGTGCTGCGCACCCACGAGTGGGCGCCGCGGGTCCTCATCGCCAACTCCCACCTCGTCGGCGACTGGGCCACCTGGCCGGAGTTCCGCCGGCTCGAGCAGCTGGGCCTGACGATGTACGGCCAGATGACCGCCGGCTCGTGGATCTACATCGGCGCGCAGGGCATCCTCCAGGGCACCTACGAGACGCTCGCGGCCGTCGCGGCCACGCGCTTCGGCGGCACGCTGGCCGGGACGCTGACGGTGACCGCCGGCTGCGGCGGGATGGGCGGCGCGCAGCCCCTGGCGGTGACGCTCAACGGTGGGGTCTGCCTGGTGGTCGACGTCGACGCCGATCGCCTGCACCGCAGGGTCCGCGAGCGGTACCTCGACGAGGTGGCCGTCGACCTCGACACCGCGCTGGCGACGGCGGCCGCCGCCAGGGCCGCACGCCGCGCCTGGTCGATCGGCGTCGTCGGCAACCAGGCGCAGGTGCTGCCCGAGCTGCTGCGGCGCGGGGTCGAGGTCGACGTCGTCACCGACCAGACCTCTGCGCACGACCCGCTCGCGTACCTGCCGGTCGGCGTGAGCGTCGAGGAGTGGCAGGACTACGCAGCGGCGAAGCCGGAGGAGTTCACCGAGCGGGCGCGCGAGTCGATGGCGCGGCATGTCGAGGCGATGGTCGGCTTCGCCGACGCGGGCGCGGAGGTCTTCGACTACGGCAACTCGATCCGCGCCGAGGCCCGCGAGGGCGGCTACGACCGCGCGTTCGAGATCCCCGGATTCGTCCCCGCGTACATCCGTCCGCTGTTCGCCCAGGGCAAGGGGCCGTTCCGCTGGGCCGCGCTGAGCGGCGACCCGCGGGACATCGCGGTGACCGACCAGGCGGTGCTCGACCTCTTCCCGGAGAACGACCACCTGGCCCGGTGGATCAGGGCGGCTCAGGAGCGCGTGGCCTTCCAGGGCCTCCCGGCGCGGATCTGCTGGCTCGGGCTACGGCGAGCGCGACCGCGCGGGGCTGCGGTTCAACGAGCTCGTCGCCTCGGGGGAGGTGGCCGCGCCGATCGTCATCGGCCGGGACCACCTCGACGCGGGCTCCGTCGCCTCGCCCTACCGCGAGACGGAGGCGCATGGCGGACGGCTCCGACGCGATCGCCGACTGGCCGATGCTCAACGCGCTGGTGGCGGCGTCCTCCGGGGCGACCTGGGTCTCGCTGCACCACGGCGGTGGCGTGGGGATCGGGCGCTCCATCCACGCCGGCCAGGTGACGGTCGCCGACGGGACGGAGCTCGCGGCGCTCAAGCTCGAGCGGGTGCTGAGCAACGACCCGGCGATGGGCGTGCTCCGGCATGTCGACGCGGGCTACGAGGACGCGCGTCCTTGCGGCCCGGCGTGGTGGGCTGAGGATCCCGATGGCCGAGGGGCGGCCCGAGTGAGCGCGGTCGAGGGTCTGCTCGCGGAGCTGGCCGACGTCGGCCGCGACCCGCGCGGGGGCTACGCGCGCTCGGCCTGGACGCGCGTCGACCTGACGCTGCGCGAGTGGTTCCTCGCGCAGGCGCAGGCGCGAGGCCTCGACGTCATGGTGGACCGGGCGGGGAACCAGTGGGCGTGGTGGGGGGACCCGGACGCCGACGGCCCGGGCGTCGTCACCGGCAGCCACCTGGACTCGGTTCCGGGCGGTGGCGCGTACGACGGTCCGCTCGGGGTCGCGAGCGCGTTCGCGGCGGTGGACGCACTGCGGGCGCAGGGCTTCACCCCGGCCGTGCCCCTCGGGGTCGTCTGCTTCAGCGACGAGGAGGGGGCCCGGTTCGGGCTCGCCTGCGTCGGCTCGCGGGTCGCGACGGGCACGGTCTCGGCGGCCACGGCGCTCGGCCTGCGCGACGGCGACGGCGGGACGCTCGCCGACGCGCTGCGCAGCGCCGGGCGCCCGGTCGACGGCCCGCTCGGGCTCGGCCCGGACCCTGAGGCGATGGCCCGCGTCGGCACCTTCGTCGAGCTGCACGTCGAGCAGGGGCGGTTGCTCAGCGACCTGCGTGAGGCGACCGGCCGGGACGCCCCGGTCGCCGTCGGCTCGGGCGATCTGGCCGCACGGACGGTGGCGGCTCGACCTGTGCGGCGCCCCGAACCACGCCGGCACGACGCCGCTGCGACCTGCGCCGCGACCCGATGCTCGACCTCGCCGATCTCGTGATGAGCACGCGCGCCGCCGCCGAGCGGCACTCCGCGCGTCGCGACGGTGGGCAAGGTCACCGTCGACCCGAACGGGGTCAACGCGATCCCGTCGCAGGTCACCGCCTGGCTCGACGCCCGCGGGCAGGACGAGCAGGTGGTCCGCGCGATGCTCGCCGACCTCGGCCGCTTCGACCTCCAGCAGGAGTCCTGGACGCCGGCGACGCATTTCGACGCGGAGCTGAGCGGCCGGCTCGCGGCCCTCGTCGGCGGGCCGGGCGGCGAGCCTGCCCCGGTCCTGGCCACCGGAGCAGGGCATGACGCGGGCATCCTCGTCCGGTGCCGGCGTGCCGACGGCGATGCTGTTCGTCCGCAACCCACGGGCGTCTCGCACTCGCCCGAGGAGCACTCCGAGCCGGCCGACTGCCGGGCCGGGGTCACCGCCCTGAGCACCGTGCTGGCCGAGCTCGCCGGGGCACGGCCACGATGAGCACGACCTACTGGTGCCCCCAGGCCTGGCTGCCCGACGGCCCGGCCCCGCAGGTGCGGATCACCGAGACCGACGGGCTGATCAGCCGGGTCGCCGCGGGGGAGTCCCGGGAGCCGGACGACGTCGTCCTGCCGGGGCTGGTGCTCCCCGGGCTGGCCAACGCGCACTCGCATGCCTTCCACCGGGCGCTGCGCGGGCGGACGCAGGTGACGCGGCGACTTCTGGACCTGGCGGGAGTCGATGTACGCCGTCGCCGCCGTGCTCGACCCCGGCCTCCTACGAGCGCCTCGCCCGGGCCGTCTTCGCGGAGATGGCGCTCGCCGGGGTGACGGCCGTCGGCGAGTTCCACTACGTGCACCACCAGTCCGACGGCAGTCCGTACGAGGACCCGAACGCGATGGGCACGGCGCTGCGGAGTGCGGCCGAGGCGGCGGGCATCCGGCTGACGCTGCTCGACGCCTGCTACCTGACGGCCGGGATCGGCCGCCCGGTCGCAGGGCGTCCAGCGCCGGTTCAGCGACGGCACCGCTACGGCGTGGGCCGAGCGGGTCGGTGCGCTGCGTGCCGGCGACAGGTTCCGGGTGGGTGCGGCCGTGCACTCCGTCCGGGCGGTCCCGGCCGACGAGGCTGCCGAGGTGGCCCGCTGGGCGCACGAGCGGGACCTGCCGCTGCACGCGCACCTGTCCGAGCAACCCTCCGAGAACGAGGAGTGCCTCGGCGCGTACGGCCGCACGCCGACCCAGGTGCTCGCCGGCGCAGGAGTGCTGGGCCCCGCGAGCACCGTGGTGCACGCGGTCCACCTCAGCGACGGCGACATCGAGGTGCTCGGCTCCTCGGGCACCTCCGTCTGCCTCTGCCCGACGACGGAGCGCGACCTCGCGGACGGCATCGCGCCTGCGCCGACCCTGCGCGCGGCGGGCAGCCCGCTCTGTCTCGGCTCCGACCAGAACGCCGTCGTCGACCTCCTCGCCGAGGCGCACGGGCTGGAGATGCACGCGCGCCTCGCGGGGGGCCGGCGCGGGGTGCTCGAGCCCGCTGTGCTCGTCCGGGCGCTCACAGTCGACGGGCACCGCGCGATCGGCTGGCCCGAGGCCGGTCGGCTCGCCGTCGGCGCACCCGCCGATCTCGTCGCCGTCCGGACCGACACGGTGCGCACGGTCGGGGCAGCGGCCGAGCAGCTGGTCATGGTGGCGAGCGCCGCCGACGTCGACACCGTCGTGGTTGCGGGTGAGAGGGTCGTGAGCGGGGGGCGCCACCGGCTCGGCGACGTCGCCGCCCTGCTCGCCGAGGCGCTCGACGAGATCCGCACGGCCGTGGACGAGGAGGCGGCGCGATGACCTCGACCCTCCTCACGGGCATCGCCGAGCTCGTCACGAACGATCCCGAGCGGCCGGGGCTCCTCGGGCTGGTCGCCGATGCCGCCGTCGTCGTGGAGGACGGGCTCGTCGCGTGGGTCGGGACGGCGGCCCAGGCACCGGTCGCCGACGAGGCTCGTGACCTGGGCGGCCGCGCCGTCCTGCCAGGCTTCGTCGACTCGCACTCCCATGCCGTGTTCGCGGGCGACCGCAGCGCCGAGTTCGCGGCGCGGATGGCCGGGCAGCGGTACGACGGCGGGGGGATCGCCGCGACGGTCGCCGCGACGCGCGCCGCCGACGACGAGCACCTCGCCCGGCGCCTGGGCGCCCTGCTCGGGGAGATGCGCGCGCAGGGCACCACGACCGTCGAGGTCAAGAGCGGCTACGGGCTCACCGTCGCCGACGAGGCCCGGCTGCTGGCCGTCGCCCGCCGGTTCACGGACGAGACGACCTTCCTCGGCGCGCATGTCGTCCCGCCCGAGCACGCGAGCGACCGTGGCGCCTACCTCGACCTGGTGACCGGCCCGATGCTGGCGGCCTGCGCCCCGTACGCGCGCTGGATCGACGTCTTCTGCGAGCCCGGTGCGCCGTCGGCCTTCGACGGGGACGAGGCGCGGGCCGTGCTCGAGGCGGGCATCGCCGCCGGGCTGATGCCCCGGGTGCACGGCAACCAGCTCGGCCCCGGGCCTGGCGTGCGGCTCGCGGTCGAGCTCGGCGCCGCGAGCGTCGACCACTGCACCTTCCTCGACGAGGCGGACGTCGAGGCGCTCGCGGGCTCGTCGACGGTCGCGACGCTCCTGCCCGGGGTCGAGTTCTCGACGCGCTCGCCCTACCCCGACGCGCGGCGGCTGCTCGACGCGGGGGTGCGCGTCGCGGTCGCGACCGACTGCAACCCGGGCACCTGCTACTCATCGTCGATGCCGTTCGTCATCGCGCTCGCGGTGCGCGAGATGGGCATGACACCTCAGGAGGCGGTGTGGGCGGCGACCGCCGGTGGGGCGCTGGCGCTGCGGCGGAGCGATGTCGGCGCGCTGACCCTCGGGTCCCGGGCGGACCTCGTGGTCCTCGACGCGCCCTCCGTCATCCACCTCGCCTACCGGCCGGGAGTCCCGCTGGCGCGTCCGATCGAACTCTGAGGGGCTGTGCCCCGATCGAGCTGCGTGCGTGATCCTGCCGTTGGCGGCGGGCCGGGCGGGCGTCCGGACATGCCGATGAGCGGGCATGCGAATTGACTGATTTGAGTCCTGCTAATCGTCTGGTTCGATGCCTGCTAGCTGTATGATTCGTCCGTGGAGTATCTCCGTCGGATCATCGATGACGAGTTGGACGACCTGTTCTGGCAGGTCCCGGCCATCGCCATCGACGGCCCGAAGGCGGTGGGCAAGACGACCACTGCCGAGCAGCGCGTCGACGGAATGCTCAGGCTGGACTCGCGCGCGAACCGCACTGCCGTCGAGGCGGACCCGGAGCTGATCAGGGGCCGGGCCCGGCCGTTGCTGATCGACGAGTGGCAGAAGGTCCCGGAGGTCTGGGACGTCGTCCGCCGGGTCTCCGACGAGAACCCGACCGGTGGCCAGTTCCTGCTCGTCGGCTCGGCCGCTGCTGCTCCGGGTGCGACAGCGCATTCCGGGGCCGGACGGATCGGCCGGCTGCGGATGCGTCCGATGACGTTGTCCGAACGGGGGGTGACCCGGCCCGTGGTCAGCCTGCGGGCCCTGCTCACCGGGACGCGGCCGCCCATCGGGGGCCAGTGCGACCTGCGCCTGGCCGACTACGCCGAGGAGGTCCTGGCCTCCGGGTTCCCGGGGCTGCGCGGCCTGAGCTCGCGGGCCCTGAGGTTCCAGCTCGACTCCTACCTGCACAACGCCGTCGACCGCGACGTGCCCGAACAGGGTCTGGCCGTGCGCAAGCCCGAGGCGATGCTCGCCTGGCTGAGGGCGTACGCCGCGGCCACGGCCTCGACCGCGAGCTACTCGCGGCTGCTCGACGCCGCCACGCCCGGCCAGGCCGACAAGCCCGCCCGCAGCACGAGCATCGCCTACCGAGACGTCCTGACCCAGCTGTGGCTGCTCGACCCCGTGCCCGCATGGGCGCCCACCGGGCACCCCCTGACCCGACTCGGGCAGGCACCCAAGCACCACCTCGCCGACCCCGCCCTGGCTGCCAGGCTCCTCGGCACGAACCTCACCGCCCTCCTGGACGGCGAAGGCCAGCCCCTCGGCCCCCAGGCCGGCACCACGCTCGGCCACCTCTTCGAGTCGCTGGTCACGCTGTGCGTCCGCGTCCCCGCCCAAGCTGCCGACGCCACCGTCGGCCACCTGCGCACCCGCAACGGCGACCACGAGATCGACCTGGTCCTTGTCCGCGACGACGGCAAGGTCCTCGCCATCGAGGTCAAGCTCAACGCCACCGTCGACGACAAGGACACCGCCCACCTGCACTGGCTCGCCGGCCAGCTCGGCGAGACCCTCCTCGACGCCGTCGTCATCAACACCGGACCCCACGCCTACCGCCGCCACGACGGCATCGCCGTCGTCCCCCTCGGCCTGCTCGCCCCCTAGACCGGCGCACGCACGACCATGCCGGTGTGCGAGCGCGGATGACGGGCGACGCACCTTCTGCGCAGGCGAACTACGGACGACCGACGACCACGTCGCCCAAGGCCCGCACGGGCTACCAGAATCTGCAGCAGCACGCTCGCGCGAGGGGTTGCATGAGGGAGCGATCCGGCTCGAGTCGGTTGTTCCACAGGCGCTCCAGTTCAGAGCCCGTGCAGCCGATGTACAGGGTGTGAGTCAGGGGGATGGTGCCAGCGAGGCCGCGCTTGCTGAACGCGCGTCGGGCGGGGACTCCGAGGCGTTCTCGGCGATCTTCGACGCTCACGCGCAGTCGGTCTACCGCTTCTGCTGGAGGCGCGCGCCCGAGCCGAGCCTGGGTCTTGACGCCGAGGACCTGATGTCCATCGTGTTCCTCGAGGCGTGGAAGGGCCGCTCGGGCCTGCGAGTCGTGGACGGATCGGTTCGCCCGTGGCTCTTCGGCATCGCCAACAACGTTCTTCGGAACCGGCGACGGACAGCTCGGCGGCACCGCGCTGCCATGGGGCGCCTGCCGACCGAACCAGACAGCCCCGATGTGGCGAGTGAGGTCGTCGAGCGGGTGGGCGCGTCGCAGGAGCTTCGTGATGCTCTGCGCGCGCTCGATCGTCTGGGGCCACGCGAGCGCGAAGCAGTCGAACTCTGCTGGATCGAAGGGATCGTCCCGACCACCGCAGCCCAGCTGCTCGGGGTGCCGCTGGGGACGGTGAAGTCGCGTCTGTCGCGCGCGAGGTCCAGGCTCACGGCGATCGGCCAAACGGGTGTCTTCACCGAACCCGCCGCCTGGAGCGGACATGAACAGGGTGAGCGCACCAACCGCGCTTCGACGCCCGGGGAGATGAGATGGAGCCACTGAGGAATCTGGGGCCAAGCCTCGACGAGCGTCGTCTTGCTCTCAGGAAGGTGCATGTGATGAGTGAGATCACCAAGACGACGAAGAAGCCTCGCCAGCGGCCTCGTGCGGCCGCCATCCTTGTCGCGACTGGCCTGTCGCTCGCGGTGACCGGGGGCGTCGCGCTCGCCGCGAACCAGCTCCACGGAGCCATCTGGCGACAGGACGACGGTTCCGTGGCGATCGATGGGCAGCAGCTGCGCCCCGCCTACGAGGGGCACTACCTGTCCTCGAGTGAACTGAAGGATCTTCAAGCTCACGGGAAGGCGATGGCGAGTGCGAACGACCCGGCACTCGCATGCCAGGGAATCAGTCTCTACTTCGACACCGAGGCCGAGAGAGATGCGTACAACGCCGACTTCGACGCTCGGTATCCGATCGGGGCGCACCAGGACAGTGCCGGTGAGGATCCGTGCGCTCCGTACGCGGACTGGCCGCGCTACGTCACCGCGGGCGAGTAGCCCGGATCTGCCGCTGTCCGCGCTCGTGCCGATGAGCGGTACCGTCCAGCTCGGCGGCACCACACTGCTGGTGTCACCCTCTCGTGCAGCAGGCCCCCCAACTACATCCTCGCCGCCTACATGGCCTCAGGCGCCTGAACCCCGGGTGCTTCCGGCCGACGACGTAGCCAACCGCATACCAATCCGGTACCGTTTTGGTATGAGCACCCAGATCGCCGTCCGACTATCCGATGACCTGGTCGCGTTCGTCGACGACCTCGTCAGTCACGGCGACGCGACCAGTCGCGCCGCCGTCGTGTCCCGGGCCCTCGAGCGGGAGCGTCGTCGCAAGGTCGCCGAACGCGACGCAGCCATCCTCGCCCGCGCAGGCACGGACCCCGACCTCGACTCGCTCGCCCAGTACGCGGCCGGCACCACCATGGACGACCTCGCCTGATGCGACCGATACACACCGCACGCCTGGACAAGACGCGACCGGTGCTGATCCTCACCCGTGAGGTCGTGCGCCCCCACCTGAGCAGGGTCACCGTCGCGCCCATCACCAGCACCGTGCGTGGCCTGTCCACCGAGGTGCCCGTGGGCCGAGCCAACGGCCTCGATCACGACAGCGTCGTCAGCTGCGACAACATCGTCACGATCCCCGTCACCGCGCTCGGGCACCAGGTCGGCTTCCTCCTGGCCAACCAGGAAGCCGCGCTGAGCGAGGCAATCCGAGCCGCATTCGACCTCGACTGAGCACGCCGAAGAGACCACCCCCCGCGCGCACATTGCTGCGTTGAGGGCGGCTACGCTCGCCCGCATCTGCCGCTGAGGGGGTCGGGTTCGCAGTCACGGCACGAGGTGGGCTCCGTGCTCTCGCAGGATCGTGAGTGCTCGTGGACCGACCCCGTGGAGAGCGAGGAGCTCTCGTTCACTTGCTCCCGCGAGGTCGCTGATCGTGCGATGGCCGGCGGACTCCAGGGCGCGGATGGCCGGGCGGCCCATCGCCGTCGGTAGGGGCGTGGGTGAGTCGGGCATGCGCTCCAGCATTCGGAACGAACGGGCCGATGCGCAAGCCGGGAGCCCCTTCGGTCGGCCCGCTTCTTGCGCTCGCGCGGTCGCCCGGACAGGTGCTCAGCCAGTGAGCACCTGTCTCTCAGGGCCGCCGACTCATCGAGCCTCGCGTGCCTGCTCGCGCTCGATCCCGTCGAGGATGAGGTCGAGCCCGAGCTCGAAGGAGCTGCCGAAGCTGTACCCGGGTCGGAGCACGTGCCGGGCGGTGAACTCGACCAGGTGCGGGTACTCGTCGGCCGGGATCGCACCGACGATCTGCTCCGCCATCGCGGCGATCTCCTCGCCGCCGTGGAAGGGCAGGTGGGCCTCCTGGAGCGTGAATCCGTAGACGTAGCTGTCGAGGATCGCGTACGCATGGGCCGTCGTCGCGAGCGAGAGCCCGCCGCCGAGCAGGCAGCCGAGGACGGCGTCGTGGTGACGCAGCGGTCGCGGGCCCGGGTGAGGTCCGGGATTCCATGAGAGCCGGCGCCCACGGGTGGCGGTTCAGCACCTCCCGGGCGGAGACGCAGCGCCGGCGGAGCGCCGGGCGCCAGGCCTCGTCCGCCGGAGGGAGCTCGATCTCGGCGAAGACCAGGTCGACGATCCCGTCGAGGATCTGCTCCTTGCCCGGTACGTGGTGGTAGATCGTCATGAGCTTCACGTCGAGCGCGGCCGCGAGCCTGCGCATCGTGAACGCCTCGACGCCGATCTCGTCGGCCAGTGCGAGCGCGCCCTGGAGCACCCTCTCCCTGGTCAGGGGTGGCCGCGCCACCCGGTCCTGCACCTGCGCGGTCATCTCGCTCCGTCCGTGGGTCTTGACCCATCGTACTTAGTACCAGTAGCGTCGCGCCATACCGAATCGTACTTAGTACGACACTTTCGACGGAGGCACGAGATGCGTACAGCGAAGACGGACCAGGGAACGGCCGGCCCGGCCACGGCGGCCCCCGGGCCGGGCGCGGACCAGCGTCCGACGACCATGCGGGCCGCAACGCAGGACACCTACGGAGGAGCCGAGGTCGTGCGCGTCGCGACCCGCGAGGTCCCGGCGATCGCGGACGACGAGGTCCTGGTCGAGGTCGTGGCGGCCGGTGTGGACCGCGGCGTCTGGCACCTGATGACGGGCCGGCCCTACCTCATGCGCCTCGGCTTCGGGCTGACCCGGCCCCGCCAGCCCGTCCTCGGTCTGGACGTGGCGGGCCGAGTCGTCGCCGTCGGCGCGGCGGTCACGCGCTTCCGCCCGGGCGACGAGGTCCTCGGGATCGCGCGCGGGGCCTTCGCGCAGCATGCGGCGGCGAAGGAGGCGAAGCTCGTCCTGAAGCCGGAGTCGCTCGGCTTCGAGGAGGCGGCCGTCTCGACGATCTCGGGGATCACGGCGCTGCAGGCGTTGACGGACGTCGGCGGGCTGCGCCCGGGGCAGGACGTGCTGGTGATCGGTGCCTCGGGAGGGGTCGGCAGCTTCGCCGTCCAGCTCGCCACCGCGCTCGGCGCGCGGGTCACGGGTGTCGCGAGCGCCGCGAAGGCGGAGCTCGTGCGCGGGCTGGGCGCGGTCGAGGTGCTCGACTACGCCCAGGGCGACTACCTCGACGGCTCGCGTCGCTACGACCTGGTGCTGGACATCGGTGGCCTCAACCCGCTCCGCAGGCTGCGCCGAGCCCTCACGCCGAGCGGGACGCTCGTGATCGTCGGCGGTGAGGGCGGGGGGCGCTGGACGGGGGGCATCGGCCGCCAGATCCGCGCCCGTCTGCTCTCCCCGTTCGTCTCCCAGCGGCTCACCTTCTTCGTCAACGCCGAGCGGACGGAGGTCATCGAGCGACTCGTCGGCCACCTCGTCAGCGGCGCCGTCCGGCCGGCCGTCGGGCGTCGCTACCCGCTCGACGAGGTCCCGGCGGCGCTGGCCGACCTCGAGGCGGGCCGCGCGCGCGGCAAGTCCGTCATCGTCCTGCAGGAGGGATGACCGCCCGGGCTGCGAGCCACTCGAGCGCCGAGACGGCGCCGCTCATGATCGAGAGGTGGCCGTCCCCCTCGCCGACCCGCAGCTCGGCGTGGGGGATGCGCGCAGCCAGCCAGCGCGAGTGCGCCACCGGCACGATGCGGTCGACGGTCCCGTGCAGCAGAAGCGTCGGGGCCGAGATCTCGGCCGGGTCGAAGCCCCACGGGTGGACGTAGGCGAGGTCGTCGTCGATGGCCGGCGCCCGGCCGGACGGGGCCGCCGCCTCGACGACGGAGCCGAACCAGCCCCACTCCCCGGCGAGCAGCTCGAGGTCGCCGGTGGTGAACTCCGGGTCGTACTCCTCGCCGTGAGCTGCCTCGTGCGCCTCCTTCGCCGGTCGCCCGGCCGCTGCGGAGAGCAGCGCGGCGACCCCGGAGGCGCACATGCCGTCCGTGTAGTCGAGGCCGACGGCGTCGTACGGCGCAAGGGAGGCACCCGCGACGGCGGCGATCACGCGCCCGGGAAGGAGCGCCGCGCAGGCCAGGGCGTGCGGGCCGCCGCCGGAGTGCCCCATCACGGCGAACCGGTCGAGCCCGAGGGCGTCGGCCACCGCCTCGGCGTAGCCCGCCGCGGAGGAGACGGGACGGTCCGGACGCGGTGACGAGCCGCCGTATCCCGGTCGGTCCCAGGAGACCCAGCGCAGCCCGAGCCGCTCGGCCGTCGCGAACAGCGGGACGGGGGGCATGCCCGTGTTGGGCGTGCCGTGGTGCCACAGGACCGGCAGCGCACCGACGCCGGTGTCGTAGACGTGCAGCACGGCGCCGTCGGGCAGGGTCAGGTCGAGCTCGCGCACCGTGGTCACGGGGCCATTGTGCGAGGGGTGGAGGCAGGCGTCGATGCCCCGGCCCGTCGTCGGCCAGACGCATCGGAACGAGTGGCTGACCGACCCTCGGCCCGGCCGTGGTGCGAGCGGCGCGCCGCTCCTACGCTGTCCCCACCCGGACCAGAGGAGCCGCCGCCGTGACCTGGACGATGCCCGCTGAGGGCGATCCGCACGAGCGGACCTGGATGGCCTGGCCGGCGGGCTCCTACACGCTGGGCGAGACCGCGCAGGCGGCGGACGAGGCGCGGGCGGCCTGGGCCTCGGTGGCGAACGCGCTCGCGGGCCACGAGCCGGTGGAGATGCTGGTCACGGCTCAGGAGCTGGCCGCGGCCCGACGACTGCTCGACCCCGCCGTGACCCTGCACGAGACCGAGATCGACGACGCCTGGTACCGCGACTCCGGCCCGACGTTCGTCCTGGGCGAGGACGGGTCTCGGCGCCGTCGACTGGGTGTTCAACGGCTGGGGGCAGCAGGACTGGGCCACCTGGGAGAACGACGCGCTCGCGGCCCGCGTGGCGATCGAGGCCTCCGGTGCCGTCGCGATCCCCTCGCCGATGGTCAACGAGGGCGGCGGCATCCACACCGACGGCCGGGGCACCGTGCTGGCCACCCGGTCCGTCCAGCTCGACCCGGGTCGCAACCCCGGGTGGACGGCCGAGCAGGTCGAGGCGGAGCTGGCGCGCACCATCGGTGCCAGGCACGTGATCTGGCTGCCGCGCGGCCTCACGCGGGACTCCGAGCGCTTCGGCACGCGTGGCCACGTCGACCTCGTCGCCACGTTCGCCGAGCCCGGCGTCGTCCTCGTGCACGAGCAGCGCGACCCGGCGCATCCCGACCACGCGGTCACCGCCGAGATCATCGCGCTGCTGGAGGAGTCCGTCGACGCAGACGGCCGTCCGCTGCGCGTCGTGCGCGTCCCGGCGCCGCAGGCCCTGCGCGACGACGAGGGCTGGGTCGACCACAGCTACCTCAACCACCTGGTCGCGAACGGCGTTGTCCTCGCCTGCACCTTCGACGACCCGTCCGACGACGAGGCCGCCGCCCTGCTCGCCGAGGCCTATCCCGGCCGCGAGGTGCTCGGGGTCGACGCGCGGCAGCTCTTCGCCAGGGGCGGCGGGATCCACTGCATCACCCAGCAGCAACCCGCCGTGCCGCCGCCGACGCCGATCGGCGAGGCGCCCACCGCAGCAGCCGAACCCCCGGGAGGTCACCGGTGAAGGTCCTCGTCGCCCCCGAGCTGCCGTCCCTCGCGAGGGTCGCGAGCAGGGACGTCCCGCCGCTCACGGTCGCCGTCGTCCAGACGCGGTGGCACGAGGACCCCGCCGAGCATGTCGCCGTGCTCGACGAGGGCCTCGACCGTGCGGCGCGGGCCGGGGCCGAGATCGTCTTCCTCTCCGAGCTGACGCTCTCGCGCTACCCGGCGGACGTGCTGCCCGTGGGGGATCCCGCAGCGAGCGCCGAGCCGCTTGAGGGCGGGCCGACGCACCGCTTCGCCGCCGCGGCCGCACGCCGCACGGGAGCGCTCGTGCACGCCTCGCTGTTCGAGCGCGCCGAGGGCCCCGACGGCCTCGGCTACAACACGGCGATCCTCGTCGCCCCCGACGGAGGGATCGTCGCGCGGACCCGCAAGCTGCACATCCCGGTCACGGCCGGCTACTACGAGGACCGGTACTTCCGGCCCGGCCCCGCCGACGGCGAGCCGTACCCCGTCGTCACGCTCGACCTGCCGGCTGCGCCGAGGATCGGCATGCCGACCTGCTGGGACCAGTGGTTCAGCGAGGTCGCCCGCGCCTACGGGCTCGGTGGGGCACAGCTGCTCGTCTACCCGACGGCGATCGGCTCCGAGCCGGACCACCCGGGCTTCGACACCGAGCCGCTGTGGCGCCAGGTGATGATCGGGCACGCCATCGGCAACGGGCTCTTCGTCGTCGCCGCGAACCGCTGGGGCTCCGAGGGCCTGATCACCTTCTACGGCTCGTCGTTCATCGCCGACCCGTACGGGCGCGTGCTGGTGCAGGCGCCGCGGGACGCCGATGCCGTCCTCGTCGCGCGGCTCGACCTCGCCCAGGGGAGGGACTGGTCGGAGCTCTTCCCGTTCCGTCGCACGCGCCGCCCGGACACCTACGGAGCCCTCGTCGAGCCGGTGCGGCCGGAGGTCGACGGGCGCTGACCAGCGGCTACCGCCCGAGGCACGGCGCTATCGTCGTGGTCACCGGTGACCACGACGAAGGAGCGGCCGATGCGCATCGCGATGGCGAGCGACCACGCCGGTCTCGACCTCAAGCTCGAGATCGCGGCGCTGCTCAGGGCCGAGGACCACGAGGTGCTCGACTTCGGGACCGACTCGCGCACGGCCTGCCGACCTGCCGGACCACGTCCTGCCCGCCGCGCTCGCGGTCGCCCGGGGCGACGCCGATCGCGGCATCTTCGTCGACGGGGTCGGCTACGGCAGCGCGATGATCGCCAACAAGGTCTTCGGCGTCTACGCGGCCGTCTGCCAGGACCCGTTCTGCGCCGGCCTGGCTCGTTCGCACTCCGACACCAACGTGCTGTGCCTCGGCGGCAAGATCATCGGCTCGGCCCTCGCTCTCGAGATCGTCCGGGTCTGGATGAGCACCGCGTGGCTCGGACACGTGGAGGAGAAGTACGCCCGCCGCGTCGAGAAGGTCCGTGAGATCAACGACCGGAACCTCGTGCCCCCGGCCTGAGGCTCACCCGCGGGTCGCCGACCTCGTCCTGGCGGCGCACGGCGCCGAGCACCGTGCGCTCCGGTCCCAGCGCGGGTGGAGCGCGCAGGAGTACGGCAGGCATCTCGCCGACCTGTGGACCAGGGTCCTGCTCGTCGTCGCGCCGACGATGAGGCACGATCGTTCTCGAGCCCGCTCGTCCGGCGCGGGTGGACCGGAGGAGCCGTCATGATCAGTCGGAGAGTCTTCCTCGCGGGCAGCGCGACGGCCGTCGGTGCCGTCGGCGCGCTCGCCGCCTGCTCCACCACCGCCGCACCGCGTGCCGCGACGCCCTCGCCCGGAGCACGGCTGGTCGCCCTGGCCGACGTCCCCGTGGGTGGCGCGGTCGCCGCGGTGACAGCGTCCGGGTCGAAGATCGTCGTCTCCCAGCCCGTCGCGGGGACGGTCGTCGCGTTCAGCGCGGTCTGCCCGCATGCGGGGTGCACGGTCGCGGGGGACGGGAAGCAGCTCGTCTGCCCCTGCCACGGCTCGCTGTTCGACGCCGCGACCGGCGCCGTGCTGCGCGGTCCCGCCGAGCAGCCCCTGCCGGCCGTCGCCGTCGCCGTCAAGGACGGCGAGGTCGTCGAGGCCTGAGCCCCGACCCGTCGCTCTCGGAGTCAGTGCCGCGAGTGCCCGTGGGGCGCTGCGGCAGCGACGGTCTCGCGCACGGCCGCCACGACGGCCTCAGCCGCCTCGGCCCTGGCCTGCGACTCGGCGAGAGCGCCTGCCAGCTGTGCGGACTGCTCGCTCAGTGCGGCGATCGTGTCGGAGAGGCGGACGAGCTCCTCGTCGTGCAGGGCGAGGGTCGTCGCCGCATCGCGTTCCTGCCGGCTGACGAGCTCGCTCAGCTCGGCGACGCGCTCGGCCTGCGCCCGCAGGTCCTCGACCTCGGCCGCGGCACCCGAGACGAGGAGGGCCTCGCGCAGGATCTGGACGCGGGTGGCTCGCTCGCCCTCGCGCAGCTCGTCCCACCTGCCCTGGTGCAGCTGGTCGAACCGCGCGCGCTCGATCGCCTCGGCCATCGCGCTGAGGTCGGTCACGATCGTCCTCCCGTCAGCCGGAGAGCTGCCCCACGCGGGCCCGGAGGGCCGCGAGCTCATGGGCGAGCCTGGCGATCTCCGACTCGTGCCTCGCCCGGACGGCGCTCGCCTCGCGGTCGCGCTGCTCGATGAGGTCGAGCAGCAGCGCGGTCCGGTCCGCCTGGGCCCGCAGGGCGTCGATCTCCCCTGCCACCCCGGAACGCACCATGGCATCGCGCAGGATGCTCACGCGCGTGCTCCGCTCGGTCGGGCGAAGCTCCTCCCACACGCCCTGGCGCAGGTTCTCGAAGCGGGTGCGCTCGATGGCCTCGGCCATCCAGTCGGCGTCGACCTGGATCGCCATCTCAGCTGCCCGTCGCGACGGACACCGTGGACTTGGGGGCACGGCGAGGGGTACGGCGGGCCGCGGCGACCAGCTTCTCCGCCGCGCCGCGCGTGGCCTTCGCTGCCGGGGCCGTGGACTGGGTCGGGACCTCGACGGGTACCGGTGCGAGCCGCACCCCGTCCAGGACGTCGCGGATCGACACGAGCTTCTCGTCGCTCTGCGCGGCACGGGCCTGGGCGGTGTCCCGCTCGGCGGTGACGGAGGCGAGCTTCTCCGTGAGCTCGGCGATGGTGTCGCTCAGGCGGACGATCTCCGCGTCGTCCGCGGCGAGCCGGCGCTTGAAGTCGACCTCACGGCGATCGATGAGGTCGGAGAGCTCTGCCGACTGCTGGGCGCGCAGCTCGAGGGCCTGCAGCCGCATCGTGACGCCGGCGGTGTCCATCGCGTTGCGCAGGATCTCGACACGGGTCTTGCGCTCCCCCTCGCGCAGGTCGTCCCAGGTGCCCTGACGGAGGAGGCTGAAGCGCGCACGCTCGATCGCCTCGGCGAGGCCGTCGGGAGTTAGCGAGTCCACCATGCCTCTTTCGTCGGCTCATGCGGGGCAGCCCACAAGGGCAATGCCGCTGCGAATCTCGGGCACGGGCCTCTTTCACCCGAACGGCCCAGTCGGTCGAGCCTCAGTCCGCGCGGCGGACGGCGAGGATGTCGACGATCCGATGGCCCCGGTCGATCCCGCGACGCTCGAACTTCGTCATCGGTCGGTGGGCCGGCCGGGGTGCCTCGCCGCCGTGCCGGTTCTCCAGGCTCGGCTCGCGATCGACGACGTCGATCATCACCTCGGCGTACGGCTCCCAGTCCGTCGCGAGGTGGAGCACTCCACCCGGGGTGAGCCGGGAGGCGAGCAGGGCGACATGCGGCGGGCTGATGAGGCGCCGCTTGTGGTGCTTGACCTTGGGCCAGGGGTCGGGGAAGAACACGTGGATCGCGTCGAGCGAGCCCGGGGTGATCGTCGCGACGAGGTCGAGCCCGTCGCCGTGCGCGATGCGCACGTTCGGCAGGGCCTCGCGGTCGAGGATCGTCAGCAGGTGGGCGATCCCCGGCAGGTGCGCCTCGACGGCGAGGTAGTCGCGTCGAGGGTCGGTGGCGGCCATCGCCGTGACCGCCTCGCCCATCCCCGAGCCGATCTCGAGCACGACGGGTGCCGTCCGCCCGAACAGCGTCGCCATGTCGAGCGTGCCGTCGGGCCGCAGCGGGGGAGCGCCGAGGGCGGCGTCGTGCACCGAGAAGCCGTACTGCGGCCACAGCCGGTCCAGGGCGTCGGTCCGGGCGGGGCCGAGCGGGCTGCGCCGCGGGTGGAAGGTGCGGATCGGCGAGGTCGTCGTCCCGCGGACGTGCTGGAAGCGGTCGGCGGTGTGCGGGGCGTCGCTCACTCGTCCGCCGGCCCGAGGCGGTGGTTCGTCCACGCGCGCACGGCCTCGAGGTAGCCGCTGCGGGCCGGCTCGGGGGACAGGACGAGGTCGTGCACGCCGCCCGGGATCTGGACGACGGTCACGTCGAGGCCGAGCAGGGGTGCCCGCTCGAGCGTCTGCTCGACGGACAGCACGCTGTCCGTCCGGTCGAGGGCCGGGTGCCAGCGGTCGGGCGGGCCCGAGCGGGTCGAGGTGCACACGAGCACCGGGAGGTCGATCGCCAGCCCGCGCGCCACCTGCGCGTGCCCGCGCCGGATCGCCCGCAGCCAGCCCGCACGGATCCCGAAGCCGTTCTCTGGCTTCCAGGAGAGGTCGTAGGTCCAGCCGCCGCCCGCCTGGTCGTGCAGCCAGGCCCCGTAGTACGGGTCGAGCTGGCCGACGACCGTGTTCGGGGCGACGCGCCCGATGACGTCGACGGCGCGCGTCGTCAGGACGCGATCGGTCCACGGGCGGTTGAGGTCGAGCCACGGGCTGTTGAGCACGAGGGCGTCGAGCGGGGAGCCCCCGGAGCGCCCGCGGCGGGCGTTCGCCCACAGGGCGGTGGTCAGGCCGCCGGTCGAGTGCCCCTGGACGACGACGACCTCATGGTCCTCGTCCTCGCGCAGGATCCGGGCGGCGGCGTCGAGCTCCTCGGCATAGCTCGCGAGGTCGTGGATGTCGTTGGCGAGCTGGTGGGGGAGCAGGGAGCGTCCGTGGGCGCGCAGGTCGAGGGCGTAGAAGTCGTAGCCCTGGGCCGCCCAGGCGTCGCCGAGATGCGTCTGGAAGAAGTAGTCGACGTAGCCGTGCACGTACAGCACCGCGCGGCGCCGACGCTGGTCCGACGTGCGCCGGACCAGCGTCGCGACCGCCTCGCCCTGGTGGTCGGGTCGCAGCGGGATGACCCGCTGCTCCCAGCCGTCACCGAGGACGTCGGGGCGCCACACCTCAGCGCGCCGCCTTGACCGCGATCACCGGGCACTTGGCCTCGAGCAGGATGCGCTGCGAGTTGGAGCCGAGCAGGAGCTTGCCGACGGGCGTGCGGTGGCGCACCCCGATGACGATGCCGCGGACGTCCTTCTCCTCCGCGAGGGCAAGGATCTCCTCGGCTGCGTCCTTGCCGCGCACCAGCTGGCGCAGCGTGTACGCGACGGACTCGCCCTTGAGGCGGGCCTCCACCTTGGAGATCTCGGTGTCGGTGGCGAAGGTGGTCTCGGAGGGGTCGCTCGTCCCGGAGACGTTCACCACGAGGAGCTCGTCCCCGTGGTGGTGCGCCTCGGCGATGCCGTGCTCGAGAGCGGCCTCGCCCTCGGGGGTGGGCGTGTACCCGACGATGATCATCACCAGCGTGTCCTCCTTGTGGATGGCGGCGGCCGACGGCCCTGTACCCGATCATGCCAGCGTGCGACCCTCCTGCCGAGGGGGCGGGGCCGGTCGAGATGGTTCGTCTCGCCGCAGGGAGTTGAGCGGAGTACGCTCAACTTCAGTGGTGTGACGCCCGAGGTGGGCGCGGGTGACCAGCAGGAGGCAGACGATGGACTCGAAGCTCACGACGAAGTCGCAGGAGGCGCTGGGCGCAGCGATCCAGGCCGCGACGGCCGCCGGCAACCCGCAGCTGGAGCCGGCGCACCTGCTGCAGGCGCTCCTCGCGCAGCCAGGGGTCGCGACCGCGCTGCTCGACTCCGTCGGCGTCGACCGCGCGTCGCTCCAGCGTCGCGTCGACCGCTGCGCTCGCCGCCGCACCCGCCGCCTCGGGCGGCTCCGTCGTCCAGCCGACGCCCTCCCGGGCGATGTCCGCGGTGCTCACGGCCGCGCAGTCCGAGGCCCAGGCCCTCGGCGACGAGTACGTCTCGACCGAGCACCTGCTGCTGGGGATCGCCGCGGGCCAGTCGCCCGCCGCGCAGGCCCTGGCCGCCGAGGGGGCGAGCCGCGACGCCCTGGCCACCGCGCTGCCGACCGTCCGTGGCTCGGCGCGCGTGACCTCCCCCGACCCGGAGGGCACCTTCCAGGCGCTGGAGAAGTACGGCGTCGACCTCACCGCGGCCGCGCGCGACGGGCGCCTCGACCCCGTCATCGGCCGCGACAGCGAGATCCGTCGGGTCGTGCAGGTCCTGTCGCGGCGGACGAAGAACAACCCCGTCCTCATCGGCGAGCCCGGCGTCGGCAAGACGGCCGTCGTCGAGGGCCTCGCCCAGCGGATCGTCGACGGCGACGTCCCGGAGTCGCTGCGCGGCAAGCGCCTCATCTCGCTCGACCTCGCCTCGATGGTGGCGGGCGCGAAGTACCGCGGGGAGTTCGAGGAGCGGCTCAAGGCGGTCCTCGCCGAGATCAAGGACTCCGACGGGCAGGTCGTCACCTTCATCGACGAGCTGCACACCGTCGTCGGCGCGGGAGCGGCCGAGGGCTCGATGGACGCGGGCAACATGCTCAAGCCGATGCTCGCGCGTGGCGAGCTGCGGCTCGTCGGCGCGACGACCCTCGACGAGTACCGCGAGCGGATCGAGAAGGACCCGGCCCTCGAGCGCCGCTTCCAGCAGGTCTTCGTCGGCGAGCCCTCGGTCGAGGACACCATCGCGATCCTGCGCGGGATCGCGGGCAAGTACGAGGCGCACCACAAGGTGACGATCTCCGATGCGGCCCTCGTCGCCGCCGCGACGCTCTCCGACCGGTACATCAGCGGCCGCCAGCTGCCCGACAAGGCGATCGACCTCGTCGACGAGGCCGCCTCCCGGCTGCGGATGGAGCTCGACTCCTCGCCCGTCGAGATCGACGTCCTGCGCCGCGCCGTGACCAGGATGGAGATGGAGGAGTCCTACCTCGCCACCGCAGACGACGACGCCTCGCGCGAGCGCCTCGAGAAGCTGCGCGCCGAGCTCGCGGACCGCCGCGAGGAGCTCGCAGCCCTCACCGCACGCTGGGAGCGCGAGAAGGCCGGCTCCAACCGGCTCGGTGACCTGCGCGTGCGCCTGGACGAGCTGCGGACGAGCTTCGACAAGGCGCTGCGCGAGGGCGACTACGAGACGGCAGGGCGGCTGCAGAACGGCGAGATCCCCGCCGTCGAGAGCGAGATCCGCGAGGCGGAGCTCGCCCAGGAGCGGCGCGAGACGATCGGCGAGGGGCCGGAGGAGGCCCCGATGATCGCCGAGAAGGTCGGCCCCGACGAGATCGCCGAGGTCGTCTCCGCCTGGACGGGCATCCCCACCGGGCGCCTCCTGGAGGGCGAGACCGCGAAGCTGCTGCACATGGAGGAGGTCCTCGGCCGGCGCCTCATCGGGCAGCGGCAGGCCGTGGCCGCGGTCTCCGACGCCGTGCGGCGCTCGCGTGCCGGCGTCTCCGACCCCGACCGGCCCACCGGCTCGTTCCTCTTCCTCGGCCCGACGGGCGTCGGCAAGACGGAGCTCGCCAAGTCGCTCGCCGACTTCCTCTTCGACGACGAGCGCGCGATGGTCCGCATCGACATGTCGGAGTACGGCGAGAAGCACTCCGTCGCGCGTCTCGTCGGTGCGCCCCCCGGGTACGTCGGCTACGAGGAGGGCGGTCAGCTCACCGAGGCCGTGCGCCGTCGCCCGTACTCCGTGCTGCTGCTCGACGAGGTCGAGAAGGCTCACCCGGAGGTCTTCGACCTGCTGCTCCAGGTGCTCGACGACGGTCGCCTGACCGACGGCCAGGGGCGCACGGTCGACTTCCGCAACGTGATCCTCGTGCTCACCTCGAACCTCGGCTCGCAGTTCCTCGTCGACCCGCTGCTCGACAAGGCCGCCAAGCGCGAGGCCGTGATGAGCGCCGTCCGCACGGCCTTCAAGCCCGAGTTCCTCAACCGCCTGGACGACGTCGTGCTGTTCGACGCGCTCTCGCTCAACGAGCTCGGCAGCATCGTCGAGCTGCAGATCGAGCGCCTCGCCGAGCGCCTCGCCGAGCGTCGCCTGACCCTGTCGGTCTCGCCCGCCGCCAGGGAGTGGCTCGCGATCGAGGGCTTCGACCCGGCGTACGGCGCCCGGCCGCTGCGCCGGCTCGTCCAGCGCGAGATCGGCGACCGGCTCGCCCGGATGCTCCTCGCCGGGGAGGTGCGCGACGGCAGCACGGTCGAGGTCGACCTCAACGCGGACGCCGATGCGGGCGGGCTCGTCCTGTGGGCCGCGCAGTGAGCTGAGCGTCGACACGCGGGATTCACCCGCTCCGGGCAGGGCAGTCGGGACCGATCCCGGTAGCGTCGATGGATGGAGTGGTCGACGTACGGCGCTGTGCTGTTCGACCTGGACGGTGTGCTGACACCGACGGTCGAGATCCACCGGCGAGCCTGGGACGAGGCCTTCACGGCCCTCGTCGCCGAGCAGGGGATCTCCCCGGGCTACACCGAGGAGGACTACCTCGCCCATGTCGACGGGCGCCCGCGCGACGACGGCATCCGCACCTTCCTGGCCTCGCGCGGGGTGGTCCTGCCCGAGGGCGGCGCGGACGACCCGCCGGGGGCCGCGACGGTCTCGGGCATCGGCAACGCCAAGAACGCGCGCGTCGCCGAGCTCCTCGCCGCCGGTGTCGAGGCCTACCCGGGCTCCGTGCGCCTGCTCGAGCACCTCAGGGCGATCGGCATGCCGATGGCGGTCGTCTCGAGCTCGCGCAACACCCCGGTCGTCCTGGCCGCCGCGGGGCTGAGCGCGTACTTCCCCGTCGTCGTCGACGGCACGGTCGCCGCGCAGGAGGCCCTCGCGGGCAAGCCGGCACCGGACACCTTCACCTTCGCCGCGGCCGCGCTCGGCGTGCCCCCTGCCCGGGCCGTCGTCGTCGAGGACGCCACCTCGGGCGTCGCCGCGGGTGCCGCGGGAGGCTTCGGCCTCGTCGTCGGGGTCGACCGGGGGGCGGGTGCGCCCGCGCTGCTCGCGGCCGGGGCCGATGTCGTCGTCCACGAGCTCGACGAGCTGGTGCAGCCGTGAACGGCGGGGCGCGCAGCCGCCACACCGACCAGGCCGGACTGGGCGAGCTCCCGCGGTACCTCGACCGGACGCGCTTCCCCGCCGAGCCCTGGCGCCTGACCGAGACCTTCTTCCGCGTCCAGGACCAGGGCACGACGGAGACGGTGTTCGCCGTCGGCAACGGCTACCTCGGCATGCGGGGCAACAGCGAGGAGGCGAACACACGCCGAGTCGCACGGCACCTACGTCAACGGCTTCCACGAGACCTGGCCGATCCGTCACGCCGAGGAGGCCTTCGCGTTCGCGCAGGTCGGGCAGACGATCATCAACGCACCCGATGCCAAGGTGATCCAGCTCTTCGTCGACGACGAGCCGCTGACGCTTCCCGTCGCCGACCTCCTCGACTACCGCCGCAGCCTCGACTTCGCGGAGGGGGTGCTCGAGCGCGCGCTGACCTGGCGGACGCCCTCGGGCAACCGCGTGCAGGTGCGCTCGCGCAGGATGGTCTCGTTCACGCAGCGTCACCTGGCGGTCCTCACCTTCGAGGTCACGCTGCTCGACCGTGCCGCACCCGTCGCGATCGTCTCTCAGGTCCTCAACCGGCAGGACGGCGAGGAGGAGTACCGCACGCTGCACAGCGACCGGGTGATGGCGGACCCGCGACGGGCCGAGGAGTTCACCGGGCGGGTCCTGCAGCCGGCGGTGCACTGGGGCGACGACCAGCGCGCGATCCTCGGCTACCGAGCCATGCACTCGCGGATGACGCTGGCCGTCGGTGCCGACCACACCATCGAGACGGCGAACGAGCACGAGGTCGTCACGCAGGTCGACGAGGACGTCTCCCGGCACGTCTTCCGGGTGCACGCGGAGCCCGGGGTGCCGATCCGGCTGTCGAAGGCCGTCTCGTACCACTCCTCGCGCGGCGAGTCGCCTGCGGAGCTCGCGATACGCGTCCGTCGCACGCTCGACCGCGTCCGCGTCGAGGGGATCGAGCGGCAGTTCGCCGACCAGCGCAGCTGGCTCGACGAGTACTGGGCACGGTCCGACGTCGAGATCGAGGGCCAGCCGGAGGTCCAGCAGGCCGTGCGGTGGAACCTCTTCCAGGTCGCCCAGGCGGTCGGCCAGGGCCGAGGGCAACGGGATCGCGGCCAAGGGGGTCACGGGATCCGGGTACGGCGGGCACTACTTCTGGGACACCGAGCTCTACGTCGTGCCGTACCTCGTCTACACCTCGCCGCTCTACGCGCGGAACGCGCTGCGCTTCCGCGTGACGATGCTCCCCGACGCCAGACGGCGCGCCTCCGAGCTCACCCAGCACGGAGCGCTCTTCCCGTGGCGCACGATCAACGGCGAGGAGGCCTCCGCCTACTACGCGGCGAGCACGGCGCAGTACCACATCGACGCGGACGTGGCCTTCGCGGTGAGCACCTACGTCCAGGCCACGGGCGACGAGGAGTTCATGGCCCGCGAGGGCATCGACATCCTCGTCGAGACGGCGCGGCTGTGGGCCGACCTCGGCTTCTGGCGCGGGAACGGCTCGGACGTCTTCCACATCCACGGCGTGACCGGCCCCGACGAGTACACGACCGTCGTCAACGACAACCTCTTCACCAACGTCATGGCGCGCTTCAACCTCTGGCGTGCCGCCGAGGCCGTGCACGAGCTCGAGGCGGCCTGGCCGACGGAGTACGCGCAGATGGTCAGCCGGCTCGGCCTGGAGCCCGAGGAGGTCGAGGAGTGGGCCCGGGCGGCCGAGGCCATGGCGATCCCCTACGACGAGGCGCTCGGGATCCACCCCCAGGACTCGCAGTTCCTCGAGCGCGAGGTCTGGGACCTGCCGCGCACCCCGCCGGACAAGCGACCCCTCCTGCTCCACTACCACCCGCTCGTCATCTACCGCTTCCAGGTGCTCAAGCAGGCCGACGTCGTCCTCGCGCTCTTCCTCCAGGGGGAGCACTTCACGGACGAGGAGAAGCGCGCCGACTTCGACTACTACGACGCGATCACGACGGGGGACTCCACCCTCTCGGGCGTCGCCCAGGCGATCGTCGCCGCCGAGGTGGGCTATCACCAGATGGCGCTCGCCTACTTCCACGACGCCGTCTTCGTCGACCTGGCGAACCTGCACGGGAACACCCCCGACGGCGTGCACGTGGCCTCGGCCGCCGGGACCTGGAGCGCGCTCGCCTACGGATTCGGTGGGATGCGGGACCGCGAGGGTGACCTCAGCTTCTCTCCGCGACTGCCGGCGGACTGGACCTCGCTGACCTACCGGATGACCGTCCGCGGCTCGCGGCTGCGTGTCGCCGTCCGCCAGGACGAGATCGAGTTCACGGTCGAGACGGGGCCTGCGGTGCCCGTCGTCGTCGACGGCGAGCGGCGTGTCGTCGTGCCCGGGACGGCCACCGTCCTGCCGCTGGCCGACCAGGGCCCGCGGATCGACGGCGAGCCCCCCGCGGTCGCGCTGCGCGGGACGCACCGCTCGGACGGGACCATCATCACGGCGTCGGTCCCGCACCACTCGGGGCTCAACCGCTAACCGGTCGTGACCGCCTCACCCTCGGAGAACGAGCCCGTCGCGGTCCCGCTGCTCAGGGCGGCCAGGCACAGGCCGAGGTGGTCGCCCTGACGCCAGCCGCGGGCCGAGGGGCTCCAGACGACGGCGTGGAACCCCGCGGCCTTCTCGGTGGTGTCCATCTCGCACCAGCGGGCGACGGCCTCGTTCACGCCCTGCTGTCCCGGCCATGTCGCCACCGGCACCTGAAGGGCCGCGATGACCTCGGCGACATGGGGCTCGCTGCAGGGGACAAGGGTCACGCGTCCCACCTCGCCGTCGGCCGGGGAGCTCCTTGAGGCAGTGCCCGACACCCACCCGGGAGGAGGCGACCGTCGTCTCCGCGTCGACCTGGCCGAGCGGGCGCGAGTCGAACCAGAAGCGCACACCGAGCACGCCAACGACCAGGAGCCCGGCCGTGGCCACGCCCGCGACGGGGAGCCAGAACCTCCTGCCGAGGCGCCTGCGCACGCGCGGCGCGGGGGCGACGGGTGCGCTCCAGCCGGGGGCGTAGTAGGCCTGCTGCGGGTACCAGCCGCCGCTGCCCGCCTGGCCGCCGGGCGCGGGTGACGGCATCGCCTGCGCGGGAGGCGGCGGACCCGCGGGCGGCCCCGCCGGCCGGCGCACGGGCGGCTGCTGCACGGGCGGCTGCTGCGCGGGCGGGGGCGTGCTCCCGGACGGCGGCGCGAACCAGTCGTCGGAGAGGTTGCTCATCGAGCGACCTCGCCCTGCTCGTCCGCGCCGGCCTCGTCGCGCAGGTCGACGACGACCGGGACGTGGTCGGAGGCGCCCTTGCCCTTGCGCTCCTCGCGGTCGATCGTCACCGCGCTGACCCGCCGCGCGAGTGCCGGAGAGGTGTAGGCGAAGTCGATGCGCAGGCCCTTGTTCTTCGGGAAGGCGAGCTGCTGGTAGTCCCAGTAGGTGTACTTCCCGGGCTCGGGGACGTGCACCCTCGAGACCTCCGTGTAGCCGGCGTCGCCGAAGGCGAAGAAGGCGGCACGCTCGGCAGGGGTCACATGCGTGCCGCCCTCGAACGCCGACACGTCGTACACGTCGGAGTCGAAGGGGATGACGTTCCAGTCCCCGACGAGCGCGACCTGGGCCTCGGGGTCGCCCGTCACCGGGTCGATCCAGGCGGAGGCCGTCTCACGCAGCCGCTCCAGCCACTCGAGCTTGTAGGCGAAGTGCGGGTTGTCCTGAGCCCGGCCGTGCGGGACGTACAGGCTCCACACCCGCACGCCGCCGCAGCTCGCGCCGATCGCGCGCGCCTCGACGACGGGGTCGGGGTCGCCGAAGCGCGGCTGCCCGGGGAAGCCGATCTCGACGTCCTCGATGCCGACCCTCGACACGAGGGCGACGCCGTTCCACTGGCTCAGGCCGACATGCGCGACCTCGTAGCCCGCCGCCTCGAAGGGCGCGTACGGGAACTGCGCGTCGGAGCACTTGGTCTCCTGGAGCGCGAGCACGTCCGTGCCCGTGCGTTCGAGCCAGGCGACGGCGCGCTCGGCCCGCGCCCGGACCGAGTTGATGTTCCACGTGGCGATCCGCATGCAGGAACGCTACCTGTCGGCCGCGTCCGGCGGTGCGAGCGCCGTAGTCTTGCCGTATGGCCACTGCACTGATCACCGGCGCGAGCGCCGGACTGGGTCTCGAGTTCGCCTGGCAGCTCGCGACGGCGCGGCACGACGTCGTCCTGGTGGCACGCGACGGCGAGCGCCTCGAGCACCTCGCGGGGCAGCTGCGGGCTGCGGCGGGGGTCAAGGCTGAGGTGCTCCCGGCCGACCTGTCCGACCGCGCGCAGATGCAGCGCGTCGCCGAGCGCGTCGCCGACCCCGATCGCCCCGTCGGGCTGGTGGTCAACAACGCCGGCTTCGGCACGGGTGCCTTCGTGGGCGGTGACCTCGAGGCGCAGGAGCGCGGGCTCGCGGTGATGGTCCAGGCCGTCATGGTGCTGAGCCATGCGGCGGCCGAGGCCATGGTCCCGCGCGGCCGGGGGGCGATCCTCAACGTCTCGTCCGTCGCCGCGCTCACCGTCGGCGGCACCTACTCGGCGCACAAGGCCTGGGTCCGCGTCTTCACCGAGGGACTGGCCGTCGAGCTGCGGGGGACGGGCGTCACGGCGACCGCGCTCTGCCCCGGCCTGGTCCGCACCGAGTTCCACGAGCGGGCGGGGATCGACTTCGATGGTCTTCCGGAGCTCGCGTGGCTCAACGCGGCCGACGTCGTGAGCGCCGCCCTCGCGGACGTGCGCCGCGGCGCGGTGATCTCCACCCCGAGCCTGCGCTACGGGATCGTCGCCGAGGTCGCCCGGCTGCTCCCGCGGGCAGCGCTGCGCTCGCTGTCGGACCGCCGCGAGCGCTGAGCCTCGGGCCCGGGGGCGGGCCACCGCCCGCTAGCCTTGGCCGGTGACCCCCACCTCACCGACGCCCCCGCGCGAGCAGCTGCGCGACCTCATCAGCGAGCTCGCCGTCGTGCACGGCCGGGTGACCCTCGCCTCCGGCAAGCAGGCCGACTACTACGTCGACCTGCGGCGCGTGACGCTGCACCACGCCGCGGCTCCGCTGATCGGCCACCTGCTGCTCGACCTGCTCGAGGAGCAGGGCTTCGGCCCCGGTGAGGTCGACTCCGTCGGCGGGCTCACCCTCGGCGCCGACCCGGTCGCGACCGCCCTGCTGCACGCCGCTGCCTCGCGCGGCCTCGCGCTCGACGCCTGCGTCGTCCGCAAGGAGGGCAAGACCCACGGCATGCAGCGCCAGATCGAGGGTCCCGACGTGGCGGGCCGACGCGTCGTCGCCGTCGAGGACACCTCCACGACGGGTGGCTCGGTGATGACGGCCGTCGAGGCGCTGCGCGCCGCGGGGGCAGAGGTCGTCGCCGTCGCCGTCATCGTCGACCGCGGCACCGGTGCGCGCGAGCGGATCGAGGCCGAGGGCCTTCCGTACTTCGCGCTCTACGACCTCGCGGACCTCGGCCTGGCCTGAGCCGCCGGTCGCCCGTGGCCGGCGAGGGGCCCACGGGGACTCATGGGAGGGCCTCCGCATGCCGAGGTACCGACGGTGAGAGTCCACCGCGGTCCAGACGCCGGCGCGACGACGGCCGAGCTGATCCCTGTCGCGGCGCTCGCGGTGGTCGGCCTCGTCGTGCTCGGGTCCGTCGCCACCGGACGCGGCGGGGAGCTCGTCCTCGCGCTCCCGTTCGTGCTCGTCCCGGCAGCGATCGGCGTCGGCTGGTGGCTCAGCAGCAAGCGCATCGCCGCGGCGAAGGCCTGGGCCGCCGGCATCGGCTGGACCTGGGTCGGCAGCGACCCCTCCCTCGCCTCGCGCTGGCGCGGGCAGCCCTTCGGGATCGGCGACAGCCGCCGCGTGAGCGAGGTGATGACGGGACCCTTCGGCCCGTACCGCTGCGTGCTCTTCACGTACCGCTACACGACGGGCTCCGGCAAGGAGCGCTCGACGCACGTCTACACGGTGCTCGCGCTCGCCCTGCCGACCTTCCTCCCGACGCTCGAGCTCACCCCGGAGACGCTCGGGACGCGCATCGTGCGTGCCTTCGGCGCGCAGGACCTCCAGTTCGAGTCCGAGGACTTCAACAAGCGCTGGCGCGTCGAGGCGCGCGATGCCAAGTTCGCGCACGACGTGCTGCACCCGCGCACGCTCGAACGGCTCGTGCGCGGCGACACGAAGGGGATGTCGCTTCGCATCGAAGGCACTGACATCCTGTGCTGGAGCGTCGGCACGCCCGATCTCGATCTCGTGGCCACCAGGCTCGGGGTGATGCGCTCGCTCGTCGACGCCGTCCCGCGCTTCGTCTGGCTCGACCACGGCCACGACCCGGCCTCACCCTAGGAGAACCATGGATTCCGGCATCGGCATCGTCCTGCTCGTCCTTCTCGCGATCGTCGTCGTCATCGGCCTGTGGCTGGTCGCGACGTACAACGGCTTCGTCCGCCTGCGGAACCTCGTGCAGGAGTCCTGGCGCCAGATCGACGTCGAGCTGCACCGCCGGCACGACCTCATCCCGAACCTGGTCGAGACGGTCAAGGGCTACGCCTCGCACGAGCGCGCGGTCTTCGACGAGGTCACCGCCGCGCGTGCGGCCGCCGCCTCGCCCGGTACCTCCCCCGCCCAGCAGGCGGCCCAGGAGAACCAGCTCACGAGCGCGCTCGGCCGGCTGTTCGCCGTGGCGGAGGCCTACCCGGTGCTGCGCGCGAGCGAGAACTTCTCCCAGCTCCAGACGGAGCTCGCCACCACGGAGGACCGCATCGCCGCGGGCCGGCGCTTCTACAACGCGAACGTCCGCTCGCTCAACACGAAGGTCGAGTCCTTCCCGGCGAACCTCGTGGCGAGCGGCTTCGGCTTCGCCCGTGCCGAGTACTTCGAGGTCGAGGACCCCGCCGTGCGCGCCGCCCCGACGGTGAGCTTCGGCGGCGAGCAGGCCTGAGGGCTCAGGCGGCGAGCAGCAGGACGCCGAGCGCGAGGCTGGCGGCGAGCTCGCCGAGGCCGACCGCGAGCGGTCGCGCCCGCGGCCAGGCGCGCGGGACGACGACGGCGCGTGCGGCCAGCAGGGCCATCAGCACGGCCGAGGCCACCGCGACCGAGGTCGGCTCGCCCGCGGCGACCGCCCCCGCGACGACGGCGACGGCGGCGAGCAGGTGGACGGCGACGGACGCCGCGTAGATCGCGCCGTTCCCGCGCTCGCGGATCATCGTCTTGACGTAGAGCACCGAACCGGCGAAGTACGCGGCCGTCGCTCCGGCCAGCCACCACGCGACGGCGTCCGGCGACTGCGGCGCCTGGGCGACGAGCGCCATCACGCTGGTGGCCAGGACGGTCACGACGCCGTTGCCCAGGGAGCGGTCGGCGCGGTTCCAGGACATCGCGAGGCTCGCCACGAGGAGCACCGTGTAGAGCGGTGCCCAGACGAGCACCCCTGGCTCCGTGACGACGACGGCCGTCCCGAGCAGCGCACCGATCAGCGCGTAGGTGCGCAGCGGGGCGAGGTAGCGGGGCTTGCGGCGTGAGCGCAGCCACAGGCCGGCCACGTGGAAGGCGAGGTAGCCGACGGCCCAGGCGGCCGCCAGGAGCAGGTGCCACCAGCGCGGCCCGGCGTGGACGGCCCCGACCAGCAGCGGAAGGGCGAGCATCGCCCATGCGCCGTGCTGGCGCGGCACCCACCCGGGGCCGGGGCGTTGCGGCATCGGGGTGCTCAGACCTCGACGTCACCGAGGGGTGCGGCGGCGGCCTGCTCGGGCGCGCGGCGGCTGGCGAGCCAGTGCTTGAGCCCCTCGATCAGCATCGGCAGCACGGAGATGAAGACGATCGCGAGCAGCATGAGCTCGATGTTCTTCTTGACGAACTCGAAGCCGCCGAGCCAGTAGCCGAGCGTCGTGACGCCGACCGCCCACAGCAGGGCGCCGAGCATGTTGAAGCCGATGAAGTGCCGGAAGTTCATCCGGCCGACGCCTGCGGCGACGGGGGTGAAGGTCCGCACGATCGGCACGAACTGGGCGAGGACGATCGCCTTCCCGCCGTGCTTCTCGAAGAAGAGGTGCGTGCGGGTGACGTACTCGCGCTTGAACAGGCGCGAGTCGGGCCGGTCGAAGACCCGTGGGCCCACGCGGTAGCCGATGAGGTACCCGGTCGAGTTGCCGACGACCGCCGCGACGAAGAGCGCAGGAAGCACGACCCACAGGGGCAGGCCGATCTTCGCCGCGCCGACGAAGACGCCGAGCGTGAAGAGCAGCGAGTCCCCGGGCAGGAAGAAGCCGATGAGCAGCCCCGTCTCGGCGAAGATCACCGCGCAGACCCCGACGAGGGCCCAGGGCCCCAGCCAGCCGATGAGGTTGTCGAGCATCGTGCCCGGGTCCAGCCACGACGGGCCGAGCGTGGGGACGTGCGAGACGAGGGCAGCGTGGGCCGCGAGGGCCTGGGCTCCGAGGAAGGTCACGGGCCAAGGGTAGAGGTCGAGCCTGGGGTGACCTGTGGCGCGGATGTGAGGAACCCGTGGAAGCCCTCGTCCGGCGGGCCCGGCGATAGGGTCGAGTGCTGAGGTCACAGGAGGAGGTCGGCGGTGGGGGAGCAGCTCGCCCTGCACGGGGTGACCCGGCGGTTCGGTGATCGCACGGCACTGGACGAGGTCTCGTTCACGGTCCGCCCCGGCCGGACGACGGGCTTCATCGGAGCGAACGGCGCGGGGAAGACGACGGCCATGCGCGTCGTGCTCGGCGTGCTCGCCCCGGACGCCGGGCAGGTCACGCTGGGCGGCTCGCCGATGACCCCGGCCATGCGCCGCCGCATCGGGTACATGCCGGAGGAGCGCGGCCTCTACCCGCGGATGCGGGTCCTCGACCAGCTCGTGCACCTCGGCCGCGTGCACGGCATGTCGACCCAGGCGGCACGGCGGCGCAGCACGGCGCTGCTCGAGCAGCTCGGCCTCGCGGAGCGCTCGCACGACCACCTCTCCACGCTCTCCCTGGGCAACCAGCAGCGCGTCCAGGTCGCTGCGGCGCTCGTGCACGACCCCGAGCTGCTCGTCCTGGACGAGCCCTTCTCCGGCCTTGACCCCTTGGCCATCGACGCGATGGGCGCCCTGCTGCGTGAGCGCGCGGCGGCCGGGATCCCGGTGCTGTTCTCCAGCCACCAGCTCGAGCTCATCGAGCGGCTCTGCGACGACATCGTCATCATCGACGAGGGCCGTGTGCTGGTCGCCGGGGAGTCGGCGATCGTGCGCCGCTCGACGACGGGGCGCCGGTACCGGCTGCGCGTCGAGCCGACCGTCGCCGACGGCGCGGTGCCCGACGAGCAGGGGGCGCCGGTTCCCGCGTGGGTGGGCGCGCTGGTGGCCGCCGTCCCGGGAGCACGCCTGCTCGAGCACTCGGCCGGGACCGTCGTCCTCGGGCTCGACGAGGGCACCGACGACCAGCAGCTGCTCGCCGCGGCCCAGCGGGCCGGGACGGTCCGGGAGTTCGGGCCCCTCGTGCCGACGCTCGCCGAGCTCTACCGGGAGGTCGTGCGATGAGCACCGGAGAGCTCTCGCCCCTCGCGGCCGTCCACGTCGTCGCCTCGCGCGAGATCTTCGTCAAGCTGCGCGACAAGGCGTTCATCGGCTCGACGGTCTTCATGCTCGCTGCTCGTCGCGGTCGGCACCGCGGTGCCGCTGCTCCTGTCGCAGAGCGTGCCGAGCCTGCGGGTGGCCGTCGACGGCGCCGGGGCGCGTGCCGCCGTCGCCGAGGCGGTCGTGCTCGGGGCCGAGGCGCAGAAGGAGAACCCCAGCGTCCCCGCCACGCTCGCCGTCCTCGGGGCCGGCGGACTGCCACCGGCCGACCTCACCGCCGTCGAGGTCGAGCCGGGGACGGATGTCGAGCGCATGGTGCGCAACGGCGACGTCTCGGCAGCCGTCGTCGGCGACGACGTCGGCTCGCTGCGGATCCTGGGTGCCCAGGGCGTGCCGTTCGAGGTCGACACGCTCGTCACCGCCGCCGCCGCGTCCCTCCAGGTGGAGCGCGCCGGCGTGCAGGGCGGGCTCAGCCCCGAGGAGCTCGCCGCCCTGACGCAGCCCAGCGTGCCGAGCCTCACGCTGCTCGCGGCGCGGCCCTCCGGGACCGTCGCGCCCGAGCTCCTCGTCCTGGTGTTCGCCTTCCTCTTCTACCTCTCGGTGCTGACCTTCGGGATGTCGATCGCGCAGAGCGTCGTCGAGGAGAAGCAGTCGCGGGTCGTCGAGCTGCTGGTCGCGGCGATGCCCGTGCGTTGGCTGCTCGCCGGGAAGGTCGTCGGCAACACCGTCATGGCGGTCGGGCAGATCGTGGTGATCCTCGGGACGGGACTGCTCGGGGCCAGGATCGCCGGTCAGGGCGAGCTCGTCACGCAGCTGCTGGCCGCCTCCGGCTGGTTCATCGTGTTCTTCCTGCTCGGCTTCGTCATGCTCGCCTGCCTGTGGGCGGTCGCCGGATCGCTCGCGACGCGCACCGAGGAGCTCCAGGCGACGACCGTCGTCATGCAGGTCTTCGTCATCGTGCCGTTCTTCGCCGCGATCTTCGCGCTCGACCCCGGCACGGTGCAGCGGTGGTTGTCCTACGTGCCGTTCACCGCTCCGCTGCTGATGCCGGCGCGGGTCGTGCTGGGCAACACGGCAGCATGGGAGCCGTTCGTCTCGGCAGGGATCGTGCTGGGTACCGCCGTGCTCTTCGTCCTGCTCGGCGCGCGGCTCTACGAGGGCTCCGTCCTGCACACGCGGTCGCGGCTGCACGCGCGGCAGGCCTGGCAGGCGTGGCGGGAGGAACGACGATGAGGAGCTGCCCGTGCCCGCAGTGATCGGGACCCCGCTGAGCGCGGACGCCACGCGCGTGCTGCTGCTCGGCTCGGGGGAGCTCGGCAAGGAGGTCGCCATCGAGCTCCAGCGGCTCGGCGCCGAGGTCGTCGCCGTCGACCGCTACGCCGACGCCCCCGCGATGCAGGTGGCGCACCGCTCGCATGTGGTCGACATGCTCGACCCCGTCGCGCTGCGCCGCGTGCTGGCGGTGGAGCGGCCGCATGTCGTGGTCCCCGAGATCGAGGCGATCGCCACCCAGGTGCTCGCCGAGGTCGAGGCGGCCGGGGTGCGCGTGGTCCCCACGGCGCGCGCGACGGTGCTGACGATGGACCGCGAGGGGATCAGGCGACTCGCGGCGGAGGAGCTCGGGCTGCCGACCTCGCCGTACGTCTTCGCCGGTTCGCTCGACGAGGTCCGCGCCGCCGTCGGGCAGCTCGGGCTGCCCTGCGTGGTCAAGCCGGTGATGTCCTCCTCCGGCAAGGGCCAGTCCGTGATCCGCACGGCCGAGGACCTCGCGAGCGCCTGGGAGCACGCGCAGAGCGGGGGACGCACGGCGGGGCACGACGACGCCCCCGTGCGCGTCATCGTGGAGGGCTGGGTGAGCTTCGACTCGGAGATCACGCTGCTGACCGTGCGGCATGTCGGCGGGACCAGCTTCTGCGAGCCCGTCGGGCATGTGCAGGTCGACGGCGACTACCGCGAGTCCTGGCAGCCGGCCGCGCTCCCGGACGGCGTCCTCGCCAAGGCCGAGGCGATGGGTGCCGCGGTGACGGCGGCCCTCGGCGGCTGGGGCGTGTTCGGGGTCGAGCTCTTCGTCGTCGGCGAGGAGGTGCTGTTCTCCGAGGTCTCCCCGCGTCCGCACGACACCGGGCTCGTCACGCTCGTCTCCCAGGACCTCTCGCAGTTCGCCCTGCACGCGAGGGCTGTGCTCGGCCTGCCCGCCGGCGAGGTGCTGCGACTGGGCTCCGGTGCGGCTCAGGGGGCCGCTGCCTCCTGCGCCGTGCTCGCCGAGGGAACGGGTGTCCCGCTGTTCGGCGGGGTCGACGAGGCGCTCGCCGTCCCGACGAGCCAGCTGCGGCTCTTCGGCAAGCCCTCGGTGGCCGGGAGGCGCCGCGTCGCCGTCACGCTCGCGCGGGGCGCCGACGTCGACGAGGCACGGGAACGTGCGCGGGCCGCGGCCTCGGCGCTGCGGGTCGAGCTCGTCTGACGGCCCGGCCGCCCGGTCAGCCGATCCGGCCGAGGGCGATACCGGCGTGGAGCAGGGCGGCGAGCGTCTCCCCGTCGGTGATGCCGCCGTCACGGACGAGTCCCATCACCTCGGTCCACGGGACCCGGCGCACGGCGGTGATCCCCTCCTCGCCCTGAGTGGCGCTCGCCGTGGCGGCGTCGGCGCTCTCGTGCAGCCCGCGTGCGAGGAACACGTGCTCCGGGGCGAGGCAGACGCCGTTGAGGGCGACCATCCCGCCGAGCCGCTGCCACTCGTCCGCCACCAGACCGGTCTCCTCGAGCAGCTCGCGCCGCGCGGCGAGCAGCGGGTCCTGGCCGTCGGAGCCGCCCGAGGGCACCTCGAGGGACATCGCCCCCGTCGTGTAGCGGAACAGCTCGACCAGGACGACCTCGTCGTCCTCGGTGACCGGGACGACGAACACCGCGGGCTGGCGGACCTCGAGCACCCCGTAGATCCCCTCGCCGCCGTCCGGCCGCGTGACCGCGTCCTCGCGGACCCGGATCCACGGGTTCTCGTAGGCGATGCGCGAGGAGCGGGTCTGCCAGGGGTTCACCGGCCCAGCGTGCCAGAGGCGCGGCCGGGCAGGATGGTGCCGTGGAGGATCGCGAGCAGGACATGGGTGTCGGGGTCGGGCCGTGGCCGGGCGGCCCCGAGCAGTGGCCAGAGGACCCGCGCTACGACCGGGAGCTGCTGGCCGGCGGTGACCGCCGCAACGTCGTCGACGCCTACCGCTACTGGACGATCGAGGCGATCGTCGCCGACCTCGACACGCGTCGCCACCCCTTCCACGTCGCCGTCGAGAACTGGGCGCACGACATGAACATCGGCTCGGTGGTGCGCACGGCCAACGCCTTCGCCGCCGCCGAGGTGCACATCGTCGGGCGTCGGCGCTGGAACCGCCGCGGGGCGATGGTGACCGACCGCTACCAGCACCTGCGTCACCACGCCGGCGTCGCCGAGCTCGCTGGCGTGGGCGGCCGAGGCGGGGCCCGGTGGCGCGGCGCTGCCGGTGATCGGGATCGACAACCTGCCGGGGTCGGTCCCCCTGGAGGGCTACGCGCTGCCTCGCGAGTGCGTCCTGGTCTTCGGTCAGGAGAGCGTCGGGCTCTCGGACGAGGTGAGGGCGGCCTGCGTTGACGTGCTGCACATCCGGCAGTTCGGCTCGACGCGCTCGATCAACGCCGGGGCCGCTGCGGCGATCGCGATGCACGCGTGGGTGGCTGCCCATGCCTGAGCCCGCCGCTAGCCTGTGGGCGCCCGGTTTCGAGCAAGGGGACGCGAGGGTGCGGAGATGGTGACCGGCGCGGACGCTCGTCTGAGGTCGAGGTGGTCGGCAGCGGCCGCCGCGAGCCCGCGTGCCGCGGCGGTGCTCGAGTGGCTCGGGCAGCGCCCCGGACCGGTCCTGCTCGGCCTCGGCGCCCTGCTGGGGGCCCTCGTGCAGCCGCTCGCCGCGGGCGGCGACGCGCGCTGGATCGGCCTCGCGGGCGATCGCCTGCTCTCGCCGGACGGTATCGACGTGTTCGACGACCCGGGGCTCCAGGTCGGTCCGACCTACCTCCTGCTCGTCGGGGCCCTGCGCGCCGGCGCCCGGGCCCTCGGGCTCTCGGTCTGGTCGGTGACGGGGGCCGTGCTGTCCGTGCTCGTCGTGGGGGGCGTCCTGCTCGCCCTGAGGTGGGCGGGTTCCGCGCTCGTGGCCCGCTGGGCCGTCGGCGTCCCGCTGATCGTCGGCGGGGCGTTGAGCGAGGCGCTGATGAGCGGCCATCCCGAGGAGCTCGGGGTCGGCGTCCTGCTCGTCCTCGCGGCGCTCGCCGCACGCCGGGGATCGGTCGTCCTCGCCCCGCTCCTCGTCGGGCTCGCCGCGAGCTCGAAGCTCTGGGGCGTGATCGGCGTCGCGCTGCTGCTCATGGCTCTCCCGGCCGGCAGGGCGGGGTTCCGCGCCCTGGCCACTCGTGCCGCGGTGGTCACGGCCGTGGGGGCGATCGCCTACGTCCCGTTCTTCGTGGCGGGTGACGTGCGGACCTTCGGCTTCGTCTGGGCCGTCGACCCGTACTCGGCCGTCGGGATGCTCACGGGGCTCAGCGGCGTCGCCCCGTTCTCGCTCCGCCTCGTGCAGGTGGTCCTCTCGGTCGGACTCGGCCTGCTGCTGCTTCGGCGCGGCGCCGAGCCGGCTGTCGTCGTGCTCGGCATGGTCGCGACCCGGCTGCTGACCGACCCCCTCGCCCTCGACTACTACTTCGCGGCGCTGGTCCTGCTCGTCCTGCTCGCGGCATGGAGCGGGACGCGGGTCGCCGGCGGGACCGTCCGGCTGGTCGCCGTCGTCCTGGTCCCGGTGGAGGTCCTCGGGGCGTACGCCGTGCCCGACCCTGCGCTCGGCGTCCTCCACCTCGGCCTGCTCGCCGCGGTGCTCGTCGGCTGCCTGCGTGCGAGCCGTCCGCGGCGCGCGGACCTCCCGGGGCAGGATCCCGGCCGCATCGACGTCCCATGAGACCACGGGGCGAGAGTCCCGTCTCATCCTCCCGGATCCGTGCCACGATGGGGTCGAAAAATCCACTCGATCCGCAGGAGTCTCCATGGCTATCGCCACCCCCGAGGTCTACGCCGAGATGATCGACCGCGCGCGCGCAGGCAAGTTCGCCTACCCCGCGGTCAACATCACGTCCTCGCAGTCGGTCACGGCCGCTCTCCAGGGCTTCGCCGAGGCCGAGTCCGACGGCATCATCCAGGTCTCCGTCGGTGGCGCCGAGTACGCGTCGGGCTCGACCATCAAGGACCGCGTCTCCGGATCGCTCGCGCTCGCCGCCTACGCGACCGAGGTCGCGAAGAACTACCCGATCACCGTCGCGCTGCACACGGACCACTGCGCCAAGCAGAACCTGGACTCCTGGGTCCGCCCGCTGCTCGCCCTCGAGATCGAGCAGGTCAAGGCCGGCAAGCTCCCCACGTTCCAGTCGCACATGTGGGACGGCTCCTCCGTGCCGCTCGACGAGAACCTGATCATCGCCGAGGAGCTCCTCGAGCTCTCCGTCGCGGCCCGCACGATCCTCGAGATCGAGGTCGGCGTCGTCGGTGGCGAGGAGGACGGCCACACGGCCGAGATCAACGACAAGCTCTACACGACGATCGAGGACGGCCTGGCCACGGTCAAGGCGCTCGGCTCGGGCGAGAAGGGCCGCTACCTCACGGCCCTGACCTTCGGCAACGTGCACGGCGTCTACAAGCCGGGTGCCGTCAAGCTGCGCCCGTCCATCCTCAAGGAGATCCAGGACGCCGTCGGCGCGACCCTGGGCAAGACGAACCCGTTCGACCTCGTCTTCCACGGTGGCTCGGGCTCGACCGCCGAGGAGATCGCCGAGGCGGTCGACAACGGCGTCATCAAGATGAACATCGACACCGACACCCAGTACGCCTTCACGCGTCCCGTGGTCGGCCACATGTTCAGCAACTACGACGGCGTCCTCAAGGTCGACGGCGAGGTGGGCAACAAGAAGGCCTACGACCCGCGCGCCTGGGGCAAGCTCGCCGAGGCCGGCATGGCCCAGCGTCTCGTGGAGGCCGCGCAGCAGCTGCGCTCGGCCGGCCACAAGCTCTGAGCTGCTGAGCAGCGGGCCGATCGGGCCCGCACCCGCACGACAGACGATGCCCGCCCCTCATGAGGGGCGGGCATCGTCGTGCGCGGTGGGTACGTGCCTCAGCGGTGGGGTACGTGCCTCAGACGGCGCCGTGCGGCGCGGTGTCGCGGGGCTCGTCGTCGACGGCCTCGAGCAGCTCGCCGATCCGGGTGACCTCGAGCAGGAAGCGCACCGTCTCCGGGGCGTGCAGGATCCGCACGGGCCGCGAGCTGCGGCTCGCGATCCGGGCGAGGAAGGCGATCCCCGAGGAGTCCATGAAGGTCACGTGCTGCGCGTCGATGTCGATCGGCAGCCCGTTGGCCTCGGCCGCCGCGGTCGCCTCGGCGAGGTCGGCGGCGAGGTCGGCGTCCACCTCCCCCGAGAGCACGATCCGGGTGCGCTCGTCCTGCACGATGACGTGAACCGAGGCAGGCTCGGACCAGGCGCTCGCCCGAGCGTCGTCGGCGGGCCCGCCGGGTCCGGCGCTGTTAGCGTCTCGCACGTCACATCCCTCTGGTGCATCCTCGGGTACGCACAGCAGGGGATCCTGCGGTGCGCGTACCAAGAACGCTAGACGATCGGAGTCGGTGGTGGTGGACGTCTGGGCGTCGACGACGGGCGAGGACAGCCTCGCGGCGGTCCGCGACCGCGCCCTGAACGCCACAGAGGTCTCCGTCATCCTCACCGACGCGACGCGTCCCGGGGCCCATGTCGTCTGGGTCAACGAGGCCTTCACGCGGACGACGGGCTGGACGGCCGAGGAGATCGTCGGCCGGCGGATGGACGTCCTGCAGGGGCCGGGGACGGACCCGGAGCGCGGGCGCGCGCTGCGCGAGGCGGTCGCCGAGGGTCGCTCGACCACCATCACGCTGCTCAACTACAAGCGCGACGGCACGCCGTTCTGGAACCAGGTCTCGATCTCGCCCGTCACCGACGGGTCAGGGACGGTGCGCCACTGGATCGGGATCCAGGTCGACGTGACCGCGCAGGTCGCGCACTCGGACGCCCAGGAGGCGTCCATCCGCCATGAGCGTCGCGAGCGCAGCGGGCTCGCCGCGGTGAGCGAGGTCTCCGACCTCCTCGCCGAGCTCGACGACCCGTACGTGCTGGACGGCATCGCGAAGGTCCTGTGCCGCGAGGTCGTCGCCTGGGCGCGCTTCTTCATCGACGACGGCGAGCTCCAGCCGGCGACCGGCCTGGACGTGCTGCTCCTCGAGCCGACGAGGCGACGCCGCAGGAAGGCCCGCCGCAGCCTCGTGCCCGACCCCGTCCGCGAGCTGCTCGACGGGAGCCGGCTCGGCCCGGTGGAGGTCCGCCTCGACGCGGGCGAGGACGTCGGCCCGACGACGCGCGCCCTCGCCGAGCGGATCCTGGCGAGCCACGACCGGCCGGTCGTCGCCGGTCGTCGTCGTGCACGCGGTCGCGGGGCGGCGTTCGGTGCAGGGCGTCCTGGTGTCCGTCCCGCGCACCGGCATCGGCGTCGAGGGCTTCGACGCCCATGACCTGACGATGCTGCACCTCGTCGTGCGCCGCGTCGGCATGGCGGCCGACAACGTCCGGCTCTACGCGCGCGAGCACCGCCTCGCCGAGACCCTGCAGCGCGCCATGCTCCCGCTGCAGGCCGAGGTCAACGACCTCGACGTCTGGACGTACTACGCACCGAGCTCGCGCCACGCGCAGGTCGGCGGCGACTGGTACGACGTGCTCGAGGTCGCGCCGGGGGTCGTGGTCCTGGTCATCGGCGACGTCGTCGGGCATGACGTCGAGGCGGCGGCCGTGATGGGTCAGCTGCGCTCCGTCGTGCGCTCGTACGCGCATGACGACGCCGACCCGGGCCAGGTGCTCGACCGCGTCGACCAGCTCGTCAGCGGGGTGCGGCTCTCGCGGCCGGCGAGCCTCGTCCTGGCCTCGATGGTGCGCAGCGACGAGGGCTGGACGCTGCGCTGGTCGCGGGCTGGGCACCTGCCGCCCGTCCTGGCGCGCGGAACCGAGGTGAGGACGCTGAGCGACGGCGGCGGGCCGCTCATCGGCTACGGCACGGGCGGGCGGACGACGGGCCGCTGCGAGCTCGTGTCGGGGGACGTCCTCATGCTCGTCACGGACGGGCTCGTCGAGCGGCGCGACCGCTCGCTGCGCGCCGGGCTCGACCTGCTGGTCGAGACCGCCGGGACCCTGGGGACGCTCGACGCGGCCGGTGCGGGCGAGGCCCTGCTCGCGCGCCTGGCCGAGGAGCCGGAGGACGACGTCGCGGTCGTCGTCGTGCGCGTGCCCGACCCGGGCGCCGTGGCCGCCGCCGACGACCGTCCGCGCCAGCGTCGCTGGTCGCTGCCGAGCGAGGCCGGCTCGATCGCCCGCGCACGCCATGCCGTCGTGCGCGCCTGCGAGTCCTGGGAGCTGCCCGGGGCGGCTGCTGCCGAGCTCGTCGTCTCCGAGCTCGTCGCGAACGCCGTCCTGCACGGCTGGGGCCATGTCGTGCTGCGGGTCTTCGACACCGGCGAGGGCCTGCGGATGGAGGTCGAGGACGCCAACCCGGCGCCCCCGGTGAGCGTCGACGGCCATGAGGACCGCGTCGGCGGCTACGGGATGCGGATCGTCGAACGCCTCGCCGACTGGGGCTGGCGCCCGGCGGGGAGCGGCAAGCTCGTGTGGGCACGGCTGCGGCCGGGGACGGAGATCGCCTCCCCCCTCGCCGACTGAGCAGCGGTCAGGCGGCGCCGTCGCCCCGCCGTGGTGAGTGCCGCTCGAGCAGCGCGCCCATCTCGGGCGCCGAGGCCGCGACGACGGCGCGCGCGATCCGGTCGAGCTGGGCGATCTGCTCCTCGTCGAGCACGTCGATCACCAGCCGCCGGGCTTCACGGACGTGACCGGGTGCCGCGGCGACGACGGTGGCCATCCCCTCGTCGGTCAGGACCGCCTCGACCCGGCGGCCGCCCCCCGCGACGGGGCGCCGCATGACCCAGCCCTTGCGCTCGAGGCGGTCGACCGCATGGGAGAGGCGGGACATCGACCCCGTCGCGAAGATCGCGAGCTCGGTCATCGGCAGGGCGCGTCCCGGTGCCTCGGAGAGCCCCGCGAGCACGAGGTACTCGAAGCGGTTGAGGCCCGACTCCTGCTTGAGCTGCGCATCGATCGCCGCGGGCAGGGTCTCGATCATGGCGTTGAGCGCCATCCATGACCGCAGCTGCTCGCTGCTGAGCCAGGGCGTCTCGTCGGTCATGCCGCCACGCTAGACCCGGGGAGTTGAATGTTCAACACGGCTCGTGCATACTGCTCCGACTTGAACATTCAACTGAGGAGAACCATGAGCATCGCCCTGTGGATCATTGCCGGACTGCTCGCCGCCGCCTTCCTGGCGGCCGGAGCGATGAAGCTGACGGGCAAGCGCGAGCAGATGATCGCGTCCATGCCCTGGGTCGCGGACTTCAGCCAGCCGCAGGTCAAGGCCATCGGCGCGGTGGAGGTGCTCGGCGCCCTCGGGCTCGTCCTGCCGGCCCTCACCGGGATCGCGCCCGTGCTGGTCGCCGTCGCAGCCACGGGGCTCGCGCTGACGATGGCCGGGGCCGTCGTCGTGCACCTGCGGCGCGGTGACGGTGCGGCCGGTGCGGCCCCGTCTGCGGTGCTCGGCCTTCTCGCGCTGGTCGTGGCGATCGGGCGGTTCGGGCCGGCCGCCTTCTGAGTCCTTCGTCGGTGCTGGGCGGCTCACGGGCCGTCCAGCACCTCCGGCGGGCAGCGGTGGTCGAGGTCGATGCGGAACATCGGCAGCGCCCCGCAGACCTCCAGCACGAACATGTCGCGGTCGTCGCAGCCGCGCAGCACGGTGGCCCCGCCGCGCTTGCGCGAGGAGTCGGCGAGCGAGATGAGGAACGCGGCCCCCGTCGAGTCCATGAAGGTCACTCCGCACATGTCCAGCACGAGGAGCTGCCTGCGCAGTCCCGTCACGCGGGCGGTGATCTCGGGGAACTGCTCGCGCTCCGCGAGATCGAGGTCGCCGGAGATCGTCAGCGTCGTCGACGCTGCCGACATCGAGATCTCGATCATGGACTCTCCTCGGGGCAGCCGGGCGCTGGCTGCGCCCCGACAGTATCGAGGGGTGCGCCCGGTCGCATGTGGAGCGGGGTGAGCCGGTAACCTTGGGGCGGCCTCGGCGTGCCCGCGGCCTCGTCAGCCGCGGAAAGAGGACACATGCCAGCCGTCGTCGTGCTCGGCGCCCAGTGGGGCGATGAGGGCAAGGGCAAGGCCACCGACCAGCTCGGCAGCCGCGTCGAGTACGTCGTGAAGTTCAACGGCGGGAACAACGCGGGGCACACCGTCGTCATCGACGGCGAGAAGTACGCGCTGCACCTGCTGCCCTCGGGGATCCTCTCGCCCGGCGTCACGCCGGTCATCGGCAACGGCGTGGTCATCGACCTCGAGGTCCTCTTCGCCGAGCTCGACGCGCTGATCGCCCGCGGCGTCGACGTCTCGCGACTGCTCGTCTCGGCGAACGCGCACATCATCACGCCGTACCACCGCACGATCGACAAGGTCACCGAGCGCTTCCTCGGCAAGCGCAAGATCGGCACGACGGGCCGCGGGCATCGGCCCGGCCTACGCCGACAAGATCAGCCGCGTCGGGATCCGCGTGCAGGACCTCTTCGACGAGCACATCCTCACGCAGAAGGTCGAGGGCGCCCTCGACCAGAAGAACCACCTGCTGGTCAAGGTCTTCAACCGCCGCGCGATGACCGTCGAGGAGACCGTCGCGGAGCTGCTCGCCAACGCCGAACGCCTGCGCCCGATGGTCGTCGACACGGCGCTCGTGCTCAACGAGGCACTCGACGCCGGCAAGAACGTCCTCTTCGAGGCCGGCCAGGCCACGATGCTCGACGTCGACCACGGGACGTACCCCTTCGTCACGTCCTCCTCGGCGACCGCAGGCGGCGCGTGCACCGGGTCCGGGGTCGGCCCCACCAGGATCGACCGCGTCGTCGGCGTCATCAAGGCGTACACGACGCGCGTGGGCGAGGGTCCCTTCCCCACCGAGCTGCTCGACGAGAACGGCGAGTGGCTGCGCCAGCAGGGCGGGGAGTACGGCACGACGACGGGCCGCCCGCGTCGCTGCGGCTGGTACGACGCCGTCGTGGCGCGCTACTCCAGCCGCGTCAACGGGCTGACGGACCTCGTGCTGACCAAGCTCGACACCCTCACCGGACTCGCGACGATCCCGGTCTGCGTCGCCTACGAGGTCGACGGCGTCCGGCATGCCGAGATGCCCTACGACCAGAGCCAGTTCCACCATGCCGTGCCGGTCTACGAGGAGTTCGAGGGCTGGCAGGAGGACATCTCCGGCGCGCGTCGCTTCGAGGACCTGCCCGCCGCGGCGCAGCGCTACGTGCTCGCGCTGGAGGAGATGAGCGGGACGCGGATCTCCGCGATCGGCGTCGGTCCCGGGCGTGAGGCGACGATCAGCCGCTTCGACCTGCTCGACTGACGCGGGCCCCGCTCAGCGCCGGCTGCCGCGCCCCCGGGACGCGGTGAGCCCGAGCGTGACGGCGAGCACGAGGCTCGTCGGCGCCCAGATCGCCCGCTCGAGGGTGCTGCGTGAGGCGAGGTTCATCACGACGCCGGTCCCGGTCCAGGCGGCGAGGCCGATCGTCACGCGGCGGAGCCAGCGGTCCGGCAGCGGTGCCCAGACCTCGTGGCCGCCCTGCCGCAGCACGACGAGGCTCGCCGCGGAGAAGACGACGGCGGCCACGCCGCTGCCGGCCCGCAGCCCCGGGGTGAGCGTGCTCGACGCCCCTCCCCAGGCCGCCTCGCCCCATGGAGCGCCCGCCGCGAGGCCGAGCTGGAAGGCTGCGAGGGCGCCCGTCAGCCCGGCCGCGATCCTGCTCGTCGCCAGCGCGCCTGAGGTCATGGGGTCGGCTCCTCGAGGGGTGGGGATGGGCTATATTGCTGACAGCAATATCCACGACGGAGGCCGCCATGGCAAGAGCCAGCAGGACAGACCTCGCGGTGCTCGGTGCGCTGAGCATCGAGCCGATGACGGGCTACGCGGTCCGTGCGGGGATCCGGGACGTCCTCGGCCACTTCTGGAGCGAGAGCTACGGGCAGATCTACCCGACGCTCGCCCGCCTCGAGGCGGACGGCTTCGTCGAGCGTCAGCCCGGTGAGCGCCCGCGCTCCTCGGTCTACGGACTGACGCCCTCGGGCCGTGAGCGGCTCCTCGCTCTGCTCCTGGCCCCCGACGAGCCCTCGCCGCCGCGCAACGGGCTGCTCCTTCGGCTCTTCTTCGGGCACGTCCTGGGGGCGGAGGAGGTCGAACGGCTCGTGCGCGTCCATCGCGAGCGGGCCACCGACCAGCTGGAGCGCCTCGCGGCCGCGCGCGCCGAGATCGATCCCGATGACGCGCACGGCCCGTTCGCCCTGCTCACCGTCTCGGCGGGCGAGCACTCGGCGCGGGCCGCCCTCGCCTGGGCCGACGAGGCGCTCGATGTCCTGGACGGGCTCAGTCGCGAGCAGCGGAGCCCCGGAGCATCGCCTCCCGGACGGTGAGGGCGGGGAGCGCCGGCGCGAGCACGGCGAGCAGGCAGGCCCCGAGCATCGCCGGGGCGAGCCCCCAGTGCTCGGCCGCGAGCCCTGCCAGGACGGCGCCGACCGGCATCAGGCCGTAGCCCAGCGTCCGAGACGCCCCGCCCACCCGGCCGAGCAGCCGGGCGGGCACGAGGCGCTGACGGACGGACTGGGAGGCGACGTTCGCCGCCGAGATGCTCGCACCGAGCACCGTCGCGACCGGGAAGAGCAGCCAGGGGAGCGGGACGAGGACGGGGACGGCGAGGAAGGCCGCTCCCGTCCACCAGCCGCCCAGGATGACGCGCAGCTCGCCCAGCCGGGCGACGGCCCGCTCCACCAGGACGGAGGCCAGCACCGCCCCGAGCGCCATCGCGACGCCCATCCACGCGTACTGGCCCGCCGTCAGCCCGAGCGCCGAGCCGGTACCCACGGCCCAGAGCACGAGGAGAGCGGTGTAGCCCGTGCTCGCCATGTTCGCGACGGCGGCGGCCAGGGTCATCGGCCGGAGCACGGGATGCTTCGACCAGGGTCCGCAGGCCCTCGCGGACGTCAGCGGCAGCGGCTCGCGGCCCGCGGCCGGAGCCGGCCGCGTGCCGGTAGCGGCCGGGCACCCCCACCAGGAGCACGGCCGCCGCCGCGACGGCGAGGCCTGCTGCCGTGCCCGACCACCCAGGTGGCGCCGAGGCCGAGGAGCGCGCCGGCCACGGGTGCGCCGAGGAACGCGGCGCTGACCTGCTGCGCCGCCATGACCCGTCCGTTGGCCGCCTGGAGCCGGCTGCGCGGGACGAGGTCGGGGATGATCGCGCCCTCGGCGAGGTCCACGACGACATCGGTCGCGCCGTAGACCAGGGCCAGCGCGATGAGCCCGCCGATGGTCATCCGCCCGGAGGCGATGAGGACGGCCGCTCCCGCGAGGGCGGCGGCCCGGACCGTCAGGCCCACCACCTGGACGCGCTTGCGGTCGCTGCGGTCGACGAGGAGGCCGCCGAGGATCGCGAGCAGCAGCCAGGGCAGCCAGCCGGCGGCGGTGAGCAACGAGATCAGCACCGGTGACCGGGTCAGGGTGACCGCGTACAGCGGCAGGCCCACCGCGACGACGCCGTCCGCGAGGTTCGCGAGCCCGGTCGCCGTCAGGTGGGCGCCGAAGCGCGGGCCGAGCGGCTCGCGTGCCGAGCCGTCGTCGGACGGCTCGTGGACGCCGGTCGGCAGGGGTGCGGCTGAGGTCGTCATGGCTTCTCACTAGGCTGGGTCCGACGCTTCGCAAAGAAGCGGCTGCAAAGACAACTCTGCAAAGGTATCTCTGCAAAATGGCTACGGCAAGACCCCCACGTGTCGGACCGCAGGCGCTCAAGGCGCTCGTCCACCCGCTGCGCATCGCCATGTGGGAGTACCTGGGCGACCACGGCTCGGCCACCGCGACGCAGCTGGCCCAGGCGCTCGGCGAGAGCACGGGGCAGACGAGCTACCACCTGCGTCAGCTCGAGCGCTTCGGATTCGTCGAGGACGACCCCGAGCACCCGCGCGGGCGCGACCGCTGGTGGCGCGCCGTCGGCTTCACCGTCCTGCCGGACGACATCCGCGACGACGCGATGCACGAGGACGTCGTCGTCCTGCTGCGCTCGAGGATCGCCGCCCGGGCGAGCCTGCTGGCGCGATGGGTCGACCACCACCGCGACGAGCCGCCGGACTGGCTCGAGGCCGCCACCAGCACCGAGGCCAGGGCGCGCATGACGGCGGCCGAGCTCACGGCGCTGAGCGACGAGCTCGAGGAGGTCGTGACCCGGCATGCCGACGCGGCCAAGGCGAGGCGGGCCGCGGGCGGTGGCGACGCCGCGCTCGACGAGCGTCGGGTGCGCGTCTACGTCGACGCCTTCGCCCTTCCCGCGGACGAGGCCGACGCGCGCGGCTGAGGCGCGGCTAGGCTGACCGACCGTGAGGATCCTCGTCATCGGAACGGGCGCGCGCGAGCACGCCATCGTGCGGTCGTTCGCCCTGGCGGAGGGCCACGAGCTGCATGCGGCGCCCGGCAACCCGGGGATCGCGCGCCTCGCCACGCTGCATGCCGTCGACCAGCACTCGCCGGAGGCCGTCGCCGACCTCGCGGTCGAGCTCGGCGCCGAGCTCGTCGTCGTCGGGCCGGAGGCGCCGCTCGTCGCCGGGGTGGCGGACGCCGTGCGGGCCGCCGGGATCGCCTGCTTCGGGCCGAGTGCCGAGGCAGCGGCCCTCGAGGGCTCCAAGGCCTTCGCGAAGGAGGTCATGGCCGCCGCCGGTGTGCCGACCGCCATGGCGCACCTGTGCGCGAGCGTCGAGGAGGTGGCCGAAGCGCTCGACGCCTTCGGCGCCCCGTACGTCGTCAAGGACGACGGCCTCGCCGCCGGCAAGGGGGTCGTGGTGACCAGCGACCGCGACGCCGCGCTCGCCCACGCGCGCGACTGCTTCGAGCGCCGCGCCGGTGCGGGCGACCGCGCCGCCGTCGTCGTCGAGGAGTACCTCGACGGCCCGGAGGTCTCGCTCTTCTGCCTGTGCGACGGGACCGACGTCGTCCCGCTCGCCCCGGCCCAGGACTTCAAGCGCGCGCTCGACGGCGACGAGGGCCCGAACACGGGTGGGATGGGCGCGTACTCCCCGCTCACCTGGGCGCCGGCAGGGCTGGTCGCCGACGTCGTCGCGCGCGTCGCCCAGCCGACGGTGGACGAGATGCGGCGCCGGGGCACACCGTTCGTCGGCGTCCTGTACTGCGGGCTCGCGCTGACCAGCCGTGGCGTGCGCGTCATCGAGTTCAACGCGCGCTTCGGCGACCCGGAGACCCAGGTCGTCCTTGCCCGGCTCGCCACCCCGCTCGCCGAGGTGCTGCTGGCCGCGGCGACCGGTGGCCTCGCGGAGCTGCCGGACCTGCGCTGGCACGAGGACGCCGCGGTGACCGTCGTGGTCGCGGCCCACGGCTACCCCGGGACGGTCAGGGCCGGGGACGAGATCGAGGGGATCGCCGAGGCCGAGGAGGTCCCGGGGGTGCACGTCCTGCACGCGGGCACCTCCTCCGGGGCCGACGGCGGGCTGGTCTCCTCCGGCGGCCGCGTGCTCTCGGTGGTCGGCGTCGGGGCCGACATCGACGCGGCGCGCGAGACCGCCTACGCGGGGGTCGAGCGCATCGCGCTGCGCGGCTCGCACCACCGCAGTGACATCGCCGCGAACCTGCCGGCTCCGGTCGGCTCGCTCCTGCTCAGCCCTCCGGCCGAGCCGACGCAGCACGACCGCCTCGAGGGCTTCGACCCGCTGGACCTCGGTGACGGCGATGAGTGAGGCCCTCGCGCTCCCGGGCTGGGTGCACACGTACTCGGGCAAGGTCCGCGACCTCTACCTGCCCGCCGCCCCGCACCCCGCTGGCGATGTCGTCCTGGTCGTCGCGAGCGACCGGATCAGCGCCTACGACCACGTGCTGTCCACGCCCGTGCCCGACAAGGGCGTCGTGCTGACCCAGCTCAGCCTGTGGTGGTTCGACCAGCTCGCCGATCTCGTCCCGCACCATGTGGTGACCGCCGAGACGGGGCCCGACGGCGTCCCGGACGCGGTGGCGGGCCGGGCGATGGTCTGCCGTCGTCTCGAGATGCTCCCCGTCGAGTGCGTCGCGCGCGGCTACCTCACGGGCAGCGGGCTGATCGAGTACCGCGCCGACGGCTCGGTCTGCGGTGTGCCGCTCCCCGCAGGCCTCGTCGACGGGTCCCGGCTCCCGCAGTCGATCTTCACCCCGGCCACGAAGGCCGAGCTCGGCGAGCATGACGAGAACGTCAGCTTCGAGCGCGTCGTCGAGCAGATCGGGGCGGCGGACGCCACCGAGATCCGCGAGCTGACGCTCGCCGTGTACTCGCGCGCCGAGCAGATCGCCCGTGGTCGCGGCGTGATCCTCGCTGACACCAAGCTCGAGTTCGGACGCCCGGAGCAGGGCGAGCACGCCGGTCGCATCGTCCTGGGCGACGAGGTGCTGACCCCTGACTCCTCGAGGTTCTGGCCCGCCGGGTCCTGGGAGCCGGGCCACGCCCAGCCGAGCTTCGACAAGCAGTACGTCCGCGACTGGCTCACCTCGCCGCGGTCCGGCTGGGACCGCCACGGCCACGCGCCGCCCCCGCCGCTTCCCGAGGAGGTCGTCGAGCGCACCCGCGAGCGCTACCTCGAGGCCTTCCGGCTGCTGACCGGCCGGGACCTCGACCTGGGCTGAGCGGGCCGCGCACCTCGCTTCCCGCACCGCTTCTCGATCATGGTGAGCAGGACGGCCGCCGTCGGTGAGAATGGACGGCATGAGAGCTGTCATCCACCACGGTGAGCACGACATCCGCGTCGAGACCGTCCTCGACCCCGTCCTGCGCGAGTCGACCGATGCGCTCGTCCGGGTGGTGGCCTCGTGCATCTGCGGGTCCGACCTGTGGCCCTACCGCCGGCCAGGGGTCCGCGAGGGCGGACCGGCGCGGATCGGCCACGAGTTCGTCGGCGTCGTCGAGGCCGTCGGCCGCGACGTCGCGACGGTGCGGCCCGGCGACGTGGTGATCGCCCCCTTCATGTTCAGCGACGGCCGCTGCGAGCTGTGCGCCGAGGGGCTGCAGTCCTCCTGCCTGCACGGCGGCTTCTGGGGCTCGGCGCATGTCGACGGCGGCCAGGGCGAGGCCGTGCGCGTGCCCTGGGCCGACGGCACCCTCGTCGTCGCCCCGGTCGAGGCCGACGACGAGCGCATCCCCGCGCTGCTCACGCTCTCGGACGTCATGGGCACGGGCCACCACGCGGCGGTCAGCGCCGGCGTCACCGCCGGGTCGACGGTCGCCGTCGTCGGTGACGGCGCCGTCGGGCTGTGCGGTGTGCTCGCCGCCCACCGGCTCGGGGCCGAGCGCATCATCCTGCTGGGCCGCCACGAGGACCGCATCGCCGTCGGGCGCGACCTTCGGGGCGACGGACATCGTCCCCGAGCGTGGCGAGGAGGCCGTGGCGCGGGTGCGCGAGCTCACCGGCGGGCTCGGCGCCGCGCATGTCATGGAGGCCGTCGGCATGCAGTCCTCCTGGGACACCGCCGCGGCGATCGCCCGCCCGGGCGGGACGATCGGCTACGTCGGCGTCCCGAACGGGATGACCGACGGGCTGCCGGCGAGGGCGCTCTTCGTCAACAACATCGGCCTGCGCGGCGGGATGGCGCCCGTGCGCGCCTACCTCCCCGAGCTGCTCGAGGCGGTGCTCGACGGGAGCATCGACCCCTCGCCCGTCTTCGACCTCGAGCTCCCGCTGGAGCAGGCGGCGGAGGGCTACGCGGCGATGGACGAGCGGCGCGCGATCAAGGTGCTCCTTCGCCCATGAGCATGCTGCTGCGCCAGGCGCGGATCGTCGACCTCGGCGCCGGGGCCCCGGCCGGGACGGTCGACCTGCGGGTCGACGGAGGCCGGATCCAGGCGATCGCCCCCGGGCTGGCCCCGACGGACGCCGACGTCGAGGTCGCTCGACCTCGAGGGTCGCTGGGTCATGCCGGGGCTCTGGGACGCCCATGTCCACCTGACGCAGTGGGCGCTCGTCCGTCGCCGGATGGACGTCTCCGCCGCGGGCTCCGCCGCGGAGGTCGTCGAGCGCGTCGTGCAGCGGCTGCGCTCCGCACCGGTGACCGACGGCACGATGCTCGTCGCCTTCGGGTTCCGCGACGGGCTGTGGCCGGACACGCCGACGGCGGCCCTGCTCGACGAGGGCCTCGCGGCCGCAGGGCTCCCGCCGACCCCCGTCGTCGTCATCTGCGGTGACCTGCACAGCGGCTGGCTCAGCACCCCGGCGGCGGCGCTGCTCGGCGTGCCCGCGGGGGTGCTGAGGGAGGAGCCGTGGTTCGCGCTCTCCGGGCGGTTCGACCCGAGCAGCGACGAGGTCACCGACCGCTGGGTCGACGACGCCGTGCGGGCCGCCGCCGCGCGCGGGGTCGTCGGGATCGGCGAGTACGAGCTCGCCGACAACCTCGTCTCCTGGCAGCGGCGCATCGACTCCGGCACGCGGCTGCGCGTGGCAGCGGGTGTGTGGAGCGAGCACCTGGACGGCGCCGTCGCGCGGGAGCTCGCGACGGGTGACCTCCTGCCCGGGACGGGCGGACTCCTGGCCCTCGGCTCGCTCAAGGTGATCAGCGACGGCTCGCTCAACACGTTCACGGCGTACTGCCACGAGTCCTACCTGCGGACGGACGGGACGGCGACGCACGGGATGCTCAACGTCGGCCCCGAGGAGCTCGTCCCGCTGATGGCCAAGGCCGCCCGCCACGGCATCCACGCGGCGATCCACGCGATCGGCGACCGGGCCAACAGCCTCGCGCTCGACGCCTTCGCGGCCTCCGGCGCGCGCGGGAGCATCGAGCACGCCCAGCTGCTCGACCCGGCCGACATCGCTCGCTTCGTCGAGCTCGACGTCGCCGCGAGCGTCCAGCCCGAGCATGCGATGGACGACCGCGACGTCATCGACCACTACTGGGCGGATCGCGCCGATCGGGCCTACACCTTCGCCGACCTGCATGCCGCCGGGGTGCGCCTCATGCTCGGCTCGGACGCCCCCGTCGCCCCGCTCGACCCGTGGATCGCGATCGCGGCCGCCGTCTCGCGCAGCCGTGACGGGCGCGAGGCCTGGCACCCCGAGCAGCACCTGCCGGTGCAGGCCGCGCTCGCCGCCTCGGTGCGCTCCGTGCTCGAGCCGGGCGCCCCGGCCGATCTCGTCCTGCTCGACGAGGACCCGCTGCGCTGCGCGGCCGGGACGCTGCGGACGATGCCCGTCGCGGCAACGCTCCTGGCGGGGGAGTGGACGCACCGGGAGCTCTGAGCCCGTTCCCGCACGCCCGGCCGCCGGTGGGGGCAGGATGGACGTGGAGGTGGCGACCATGAGGCTCGGACGGACGGTCCTGCTGCTCGGCGCGACGCTCGTCCTCCTGGCGGCCTGCGCCGCGGGGGGCAACGAGCTCGTCGGCACGGCCACGGCGACGCGGGACCCGCTCGGGTTCTGGTGGGGCCTGTGGCACGGGATGATCGTGCCGATCACCTTCGTGGTCTCCCTGTTCACCGACACCGTGAGCATCTACGAGGTGCACAACAACGGCGGCTGGTACGACCTCGGCTTCGTCCTCGGGCTCTCGTTCGCCTTCGGCGGCGGCCCCTTCGGCGCGAGCCGTCGGCGCAGGTCGCGCGGCCGATGAGCGTCCTGGGCGCAGCGGGCCGGCCGCGAGGGGTCGAGACCGAGATCCCCGGTCCACGCGGGCCGCTCCCGGCCTACGCTGCGCAGCCCGCGGGTGACGGACCCTGGCCGGGCGTCGTCGTCGTGCACGACGCCTTCGGGATGACGACGGACCTGCGGCGTCAGGTCGACTGGCTGGCGAGCGAGGGCTACGCGGCCGTCGCCCCCGACCTCATGTCCTGGGGCGGGACGGCGCGCTGCCTGCGGTCGCTGTTCAGCGAGCTGCGGGCCAGGAGCGGGCGGTCCTTCGACGAGATCGAGGCGGCGCGAGCGTGGCTCCTCGCCCAGCCGGGTGCCTCCGGCCGCGTCGGGATCCTCGGCTTCTGCATGGGCGGCGGCTTCGCCCTGCTGCACGCACCCCGGAACCTGTACTCGGCGGCGAGCGTCAACTACGGCCAGGGTGTCGGCCGGCCCGACCCGTACGGCGCGGAGTTCCTCGCCCAGGCCTGCCCGATCGTCGGCAGCTACGGCGGCACCGACCGGAGCCTGCGGGGAGCGGCGGCACGGCTCGAGGCCTCGCTCAGGGCCGTCGACGCACCCCATGACGTGAAGGAGTACCCCGGGGCGGGGCACGGATTCCTCAACGACCACGTGCCGGCGGAGGTCCCGGCGGTGCTCCGCGTCGCGACGAGGATCCTCGGCGCGCGGTACGACGAGGAGGCTGCGGCCGATGCGCGCCGACGGATCGTGGAGTTCTTCGACGTGCACCTGGGCGGCGCCTCGGACTGAGGCGGTGCCACAGCTCGCCTGGGCTCCCGGTCAGGACTGCCGGACGCCCGCGGCGAGCGTGCGGACCGCGCAGCGGTCGATCTTGCCGGTCTCCGTCCGCGGGAGCGCGGCGACGACGAGCAGTCGCGTCGGCAGCTTGTACCGCGCGAGCCGGTGCGCGGCATGCTCACGCACCGCGTGGAGCGTCGGCGGCCGGCCGCTCGGGCACTCGAGGACCGCGACGACCGCCTCTCCCCAGGTGTCGTCGGGCGACGCCCACGACGACCACCCCGCTCGTGCCCGGGAGCTCGGCCAGGGCGCCCTCGACCTCGCCGGGGATCACCTTCTCGCCCCCGGTGTTGATGAGCTCCGAGCGGCGCCCGACGATCGTCAGGTAGCCGTCGGCCGCCCTGGTGGCGAGGTCGCCGGTGCGCAGCCAGCCGTCGGAGGTCACCGCCGCGGCGGTCGCCACCTCGTCCTGCCAGTAGCCGCTCATGACGTTCGGGCCCTGCACCCAGAGCTCTCCGACGACGCCCGGCTCGGCGACGTCCTCCCCGGTGTCCGGGCAGACGAGCCGGATCCGCGTGTGCGGCAGGGGCAGGCCCACCGATCCCGGGTGGGTCAGCGTGTCCCCGGCGGGCAGGCAGGTGGCGGCGGGGGCCGTCTCCGTCATCCCCCAGGAGTTGCGCAGGGTGAGCCCTCGGGCGGCGAAGCGTTCGACGAGGCCCGAGGGCAGGGGCGCACCGCCGGTGATCGCCGACCGCACCGCCGTGAGGTCCGCCTGCGCGAACGTCGGGCTGCGGGTCAGCGCGGCGTACATGGCCGGTACCCCGAAGAGCGCGGTCACGCCGCCTTCCGTCAGGTCCACGAGCGTGCGGTCGGCGTCGAAGGTCCGGCGGATGAGCACCGTCCCGCCGCGCAGGAAGGTCCGCCAGGTGAAGCCGTTGAAGCCGCCGATGTGGAACATGGGCGCGACGGCGAGCACGACGTCGTCCTCCCGCGTGTCGAAGGCCTCGTCGATGTTGCGGGCCGACCACCACAGGTTGCCGTGGCTCAGGCGCACGATCTTGGGGTGCCCGGAGGAGCCGGAGGTCGCCATGAGGAGCGCGAGCTCGTCCGGCGCGCAGCGCAGGCGCGCGACCGCGGGGGTCGACGGATCGGGCAGGAAGGCGGCGGTGGCGTCGATGACGTGGGTGACCGACGTACCGAGGCGGGCCTGGTCGATCAGCTCGCGCAGCTGGTCCTCGACGACCACCACGCTCACGCCGCAGCGCTGCAGCAGGTCACGCGTCTCGCCCTCGGCGAGGCGGAAGTTGAGCGGAAGGAGCACGGCGCCGAGGTGGGCGGCGGCGAGTGCGGTCAGCAGGAGGGTCGGGCTGTTGCGCCCGGCGTAGGCGATCCGGTCGCCGGGGCGCAGGCCGAGTGCGGCGCAGCGTGCCGCGAGCGACTCGACGGCGCGCTGCACGGCGGCGGCCGTGAGCACCGTGCCGTCGTCGTCGACGATGCTGCGCCGCTCGGGAGCGCGCTCGGCCACGAGGGCGAACGCTGCTGCCGGGCTGAGATCGGGGGCCATGGGGGTCCGGTTCAGGTGGGGGGCGAAGGAGTGCGGCGCGGGCCGTGGGGCGCCGCGCCGCACTCCGTCCGGGTCAGCGCCCCGCGACGGGCGCTGCGGTGCGTGCCTGGGCGGCGACCGGTGTGGTGGTCGAGGCCAGGACCTTGGACAGGACGATCGTCAGGCCGAGGCCGACGAGCGCCACGACGATCGCGATGACGAACGGGGTCGTGTAGTCGCCGCTTCCGGGAACCTTACGGTCGACGTGGCCGAGGGCCGCACCGATCTTCGGGCCGAAGTACGCGGCCACCGAGTACCCGCTGAACACGATGCCGTAGTTGATGCCCTGGAAGCGCGGGCCGTAGGTCTTCATCGTCAGGGCGGGGAAGACCCCCATCACGCCGCCGAAGCAGAGCCCGAGACCGACGATCCCGACGACGAAGCCGAGCATCGTGTGCATGGTCAGCAGCACGACGAGGGACAGGGCGATGACGCCGTAGATGCCCGTGATGGCGTTGGTGTAGCCGATGCGGTCGGAGATCGCACCCCAGGCGAAGCGACCGAGCGCGTTGCAGATCGAGTAGACCGAGACGAGGACGGCAGCGGTCGCGGCGGAGATCGCGAACATGTTGGTCTGGGCGATCGGCGAGAGCTGGGAGACGATCATCATCCCGGAGAAGGCACCGGCGGTCAGCATCGCGAAGATGAGGTAGAACGCCGGGGTGCGGAGCATCTGCTTCCACGTCGAGTGGGCCGTCGCGGGAGCGCCCGCCGGAGGTGTCCAGCCGGCGGGCGTGAAGCCGATCGGTGCGGGGCGGATGAAGAGCGCTGCGACGATCACGACGACGCCGTAGGCCAGGCCCATCCGGATGAACGTGCTGCCGACGTCGCCCGAGCTGATGAGCCGCTGGGCCACGGGGGCGGCGATGACGGCTCCGGCGCCCATCCCGGCGGTGAGCACACCGGCCGCGAAGCCGCGGCGGTCCGGGAACAGCTTGATCGTGTTGTTGAGGCAGCCGGAGTAGGCGAAGCCCTGGCCGAGACCGGCGATCAGGCCGTAGTAGAGGTAGAGCTGGACCGTCGTGGTGGCCGTGCCGGTGAGGGCGAAGCCGAGCGCGAAGAGGATCGCGCCGATCATGATCGACCAGCGGGCTCCGCCCCGGTCGATGATGTAGCCGCCGAGGATCATCGGGATCGGGCCGATGGCGCCGTTGATGATGAAGGC
>CAVZPH010000007.1:0-51399 GCA_963777075.1 uncultured Actinomycetota bacterium
CAGCGCCGCGGCGGCACCCGTGTCCCCGACGAGCGCCGTGACGGGTACCAGGACGGCGAGGAAGGGATCGCTCGGGCCGGGCGACCCGAGGCCGCCGGGGACCCACCACGAGGTCACGGCCGCCCAGAGGTCCCCGAGCGTGCTCGTCCCGGTCGCCAGGGCACCGCCCGAGAGCCGCTCCCCACCGAGCACATGCCCCAGGAGCGGGCCGACGGTGGCGACGGTCAGGGCCGACGCGCCCAGGAGGACGGCCGTGAGCACGACCCGACGTCGCGTGCGGATGGCCGCCAGCTCACGCTGCTCCAGCTCGCTTGGCGCGACGCGGCTGCGGCGGCCCTCCGCCGCGGCCAGACGCCGGTCGCGCTGCTCGCGAAGCACCGATCGCCAGGTCACCTCGAGCGGGCGCAGGGTCGAACGGCGCAGCCGCCGGGTGCGGCGGGCCGTCGCCCGCGCGGTGATCAGCCGATCCGGTCGCGACAGCACGGCGAGCGGCGCCCTCAGCTCGGGCACCACCAGGTTCGGCTCCTTGAGCACGAGGCGGAGCACCGCGCGGCCGAGCCCGCTGAGGACCGAGAGCACGACGACGACGGGGACGAGCGCCGCCGGCGCCCCGACGAGCTGGCTGCGCAGGTAGGCCTCACGCCGCAGCCTCGTCGAGCGACGCAGGTCCCAGCCCTCGCGCCGGTGGCCGTCCAGCCCGAGGGAGGCCTGCGCGTGCAGCACGGCCGCCCCCGGCACGACGACGACCCGGTGCCCGGCGAGCCGCGCCCTGCGCGAGAGGTCGAGGCCGTCGCGGTACGGCCCGAGGGCGGGGTCGGGGCCGCCGAGCTCGTCCCAGACGTCGCGGCGCACGAGCGCACCGGCGAGGCCGACGCCGAGCATGTCGTCCCGGCCGTCGTGCTGGCCCTGGTCGACCTCGTGGTCGTCGAGCATCGTCATCCGTCGGCCGAAGCGCGAGGTCGAGACGCCGACCTCGAGCAGGCGGGTCGGGTCGGACCACGCGAGCTGCTTGCAGCCCGCGAGCACGACCGACGGGGCGAGCTCGACAGCGGTGAGCAGCCGGGCGAGCGCGTCGCTGCGCGGGGCGGAGTCGTCGTGGAGCAGCCAGAGCCACCGCGCCCGCGCGTCGTCCCGGACCGCGTGCCCGACCGCCTCGCCGAAGGTGCGCGCCTGGGGGTCGTGCAGCAGCAGCGGCCGCCGGCCCGACCGGAAGATCTCGGCGATCAGCACGGGGAGCTCCTCGGCCGGCTGCGCGCCGACGTCGACGAGGAGGATCGAGCGAGGCACGACGCTCTGCACGGCACACGGCCTCGAGGGTCGACCTCAGGTAGGCGGTCATCCCCTGCGTCACGACGACGACGGTGACGTCGACGTTCGTCGGGCCACCGCCGACGCGCCCGGGCGCGCCGAGTGGCTCGGCCGTCTCGGGTGCGTCCATGATCGTCCCTCCGACGCCGGTGGCGGCGTCGTCCGAGGGTCTCAGATCACGCGCCGCTTGAGCTTGCGACGCTCCCGCTCGGACAGGCCGCCCCAGATGCCGAAGCGCTCGTCATGCTCCAGCGCGTACTCCAGGCACTCGCTGCGCACGTCGCAGCCCGTGCAGACCTTCTTGGCCTCGCGGGTGGACCCGCCCTTCTCCGGGAAGAAGGCCTCGGGGTCGGTCTGTGCGCACAGGGCCCGCTCCTGCCAGCCGAGCGCCGTCTCCTCGAGGTCGTCGCCGAAGATCGAGACGACGGGGGCGACGTCCACGGGCAGGGAGAGCTCGCTCGGGAACGGTCCCTCGTCGCTGAGCACGTTCCACATCTCGGGAGCCTCCGTGGCCTTGGGGGTCACACTGTCCGCGGTGCTGCCGGGTGATCGGGCGCGTGACGCCGGTGGCGCCGCCAGAACCGCATGACTGAAATTACACGCGTGTCATCCGTCATAGTCAAGCCAGCATGTGTTACTAGCGGTCATCCGACGACGCCGAACGGGTGAACTTTCCGCCTAGCCTGTCCCCATGGCCTCCCCGCAGCCCGTCGCCGCCCTGCTCACCCGGCTCCGCGCCGACCCCGGGCGGCCGCGCGTGACGTGGTACTCCGAGGACGAGCGGGTCGAGCTCTCCGGCCACGTCCTGGACAACTGGGTGTCCAAGACGACGAACCTCCTCGTGGAGGAGCTGGACGTCGGCCCCGGCAGCACCGTGCTCGTCGACCTCCCCTGCCACTGGCGGGCGGTGGTCTGGTGGTTGGCCGTGCTGCGCTCGGGCGCCTGCCTGACCGTCGCGAGCGCCCCCGACGACTCCCCCGACGTCGTCGTGACGACCGAGCCCGCCGCCTGGCCCGGAGCGCCCGAGCTGGTCGTGGTGACGCTCCCGGCCCTCGCCCGCCGTGCGGCCGTGACCCTTCCCGCGGGTGCGATCGACGCAGCGGCGGCGGTGATGACCTACGGCGACGCCCTCGGGCCCGTGCGCGACCCACGATCGGCCGATGTCGTCCTGAGGGCCGGAGACGTCGAGACGAGGGTCTCGGTCACGGCATCGGGGCTGCTCGACTGGGCAGCACGGACCGCGGACCTCGCCTCGCTCGCCGTGGGCCCGCAGGCCACCGCGGGCCCGGATGACGCGGCGGCGGCGGCGGGACGACGTCGCGCCCTGCTCACCTCCGGGGCGCCCTCCGACGCCCTGCTCGCCGCCTGCCTCGTCCTCCTCGACGCCGACGGGTCGCTCGTGCTGTGCTCCCCGGAGACGACGCAGACGCTCCGCGCGGACCCCGAGCGACTCGCGCGCCTGCGCTCCTCGGAGCGGGTGACCGACTGAGCTCAGGGCACGTCGGCCTGGACGAGCGTGCCGCTCCCGACCATCGTCAGGGGCCCGTCCGCGGCGCTCACGAAGGCGCTCTGGCCCCGGGCGAGCGTGAGGGTGCCGTTCGCCGCGTTGAGCGCCACGAGACCCTCGAGGCACAGGACGATGCGCGGGCCACGCCCGGGAAGGGGGTGCGAACCGCCGTCGTCGACCGAGGTGACCGAGAGCTCGAAGTCGTCGACCGGCGCGTAGAAGACCTTGCTCGAGCCCCAGAAGAGCTCGGGGGCGATCCGCAGCGGCGGGGCCGCGACGCGGTCCATGCACTCGAGGAGACCGGCGACGTCGACCGGCTTGGTGGTCAGTCCCCCGCGCAGCTCGTTGTCCGATGCGGCCATCACCTCGACGGCCATGCCGGACAGGTAGGCGTGGACGGTCCCGACCGGGATGTACATCGCCTCGCCGGGGTGCAGCGTCACCGGGTTGAGCAGGAGCGAGGCCACTCCCGCCGGGTCCCCCGGGTACTCCTCGCCGAGGATGACCACCGTGCGGTCGGCCCGCGCCGAGGGCGAGCCGTCCCACAGGCGCTGCGCGCAGGCGGTCGCGACCTCGCGCACGGCGTCGGAGCCGGGACGCGTCGCGGGGTCGAGGAGCATCCGGAAGGCCTCGACGACACCGCTGGCGTCGGGGTGCTCACCGAGGACCTGGCGGACCTGGCGCGCAAGAGGGACGTCGAGCCCGTCGAACAGCTCGGCGGCGCGCCGCGGGGCCCGGAACCCGCACAGCGCCTCGAGGCTCGTCAGGGCGTACAGCAGCTCGGGCTTGTGGAACGGGTCGGGGAACGCGCGGTCCGGGGCGTCCCTGGCGATCCCCGCTGCCTCCTCTGCCTCGAACCCTGCCGCGGCACGCTCGGCCCCGGGATGCACCTGGAGCGCGAGCGGCGAGTCGGCGGCGATGAGCTTGAGCAGGTACGGCAGTCGCGGGCCGAATCGCGCGACGACATCGGCACCGAGCGTCGTCACCGGGTCCGCGGCGATGTGCTCGGTCAGCGTCATGGCTCCCTCGGCGGGCTCGACGATCGCCGGGGACGAGGGATGCGCGCCGAACCACGCCTCGGCGAGGGCCCTGCCGTCGGGATCCATGCCCAGGGCTCGCGGGATGGCGGTGGGCGAGCCCCACGGGTAGCGGCGCGACGTCGATGTCAACGGCAGCACTGGTCCTCCTCCGGGATGGCTTGCCTCTGCAGCCTATCGGCGCGGGGTGCGGCGACCGCCCCGGTCCGCGCGAGGCACCGCCGCTATGCTGGGCGCCGCCAACCCTGCTCCGGAGGAGATCCGTGAACGACGCCCTGAATGCCAGCCGCGAGGCGATCCTCGCATCCGTCCGGGAGTACGCGAAGGCGTCTCTCGCGGCCAAGGAGTTCGTCGCGGGCGAGTCGACGGTCCCCGTCTCGGGGAAGGTCCTGGACGGGGAGGACCTCGCAGCGCTCGTCGACTCCTCCCTCGACGGGTGGCTCACGGCAGGACGGTTCACGACGCAGTTCCAGGACGACATCGCCGAGTACGTCGGCGCGCGGTCGGCCACCTTCGTCAACAGCGGCTCGTCCGCCAACCTCGTCGCACTCTCGGCGCTGACCAGCCTCAAGCTGGGTGACCGACGCCTCAAGCCGGGCGACGAGGTCATCACGGTCGCCGCGGGTTTCCCGACGACGCTCAACCCGATCATCCAGAACGGCATGGTCCCCGTCTTCGTCGACGTGGAGATCGGCACCTACGACGCCATCGCCGACCAGCTGCGCGAAGCGGTCGGGCCGAAGACGCGAGCGATCATGATGGCGCACACGCTCGGCAACCCCTTCGACGTCGACACCGTCACCGCTCTGTGCAAGGAGAACGACCTCTGGCTCGTCGAGGACTCCTGCGACGCACTCGGCTCGACCTACCGCGGCCAGCGGACGGGCAGCTTCGGGGACACCGCCACCGTCTCGTTCTACCCGGCCCACCACATCACCACCGGTGAGGGCGGAATGGTCTTCAGCAAGTCGCCGCTCGTCACCCGACAGGTCGAGTCCTTCCGCGACTGGGGACGCGACTGCTATTGCGAGACCGGCCAGGACAACACCTGCGGCAAGCGGTTCGGCTGGACCCTGGGCGACCTGCCCCCCGGTTACGACCACAAGTACACGTACAGCCACATCGGCTACAACCTCAAGAGCACCGACATGCAGGCAGCGCTCGGGGTGAGCCAGCTGACCAAGATCGACGAGTTCGTCGCGCGGCGCAAGGAGAACTTCGCCTACCTCACCGAGCGGCTCACGGGTGTCGAGGGGCTCATCCTCCCGGTCGCCACCGAGCACTCCGACCCGGCCTGGTTCGGCTTCCCGATCACGCTCGCGGACGACCTCGACGTGGACCGCGAGGAGCTGATGCGTCACCTCGAGGCGAGCAAGATCGGCACGCGGCTCATCTTCGCGGGCAACCTCCTGCGCCAGCCCGCGTACCGAGGTATCGAGCACCGGACCGTCGGCGACCTGGCCAACTCCGACATCGTGATGAACCGCTCGTTCTGGCTCGGCGTGTATCCCGGACTCACGCAGTCGATGCTCGACTACGTCGCCGACACGCTGATCGCCTACGTGCACGGTCGTCGGGCCGCCTGAGATGCACGTCCTCGTCACGGGTCACACCGGGTTCAAGGGCGCCTGGCTCAGCCTCATGCTCGCGGCGAGGGGCGACACGGTCTCCGGCCTCGCGCTGGACCCCGCCGAGGGCTCGGTCTACGAACGGGCCCGGGTCGGCGAGGCGCTCGAGCACGACCTGCGGGTCGACGTCCGTGATCCTGAGGCACTCGAGGCCGCCGTCGCCGTCGTGCGTCCCGACGTCGTGCTCCATCTCGCGGCCCAGCCACTCGTGCGTGAGTCCTACCGCGACCCGCGGACGACCTACGCGACGAACACGATGGGGACGTTCAACGTCCTCGAGGCCGCGCGGGCGGTGGGCGGCGTGGCGGCCCAGGTGATCGTCACGACCGACAAGGTGTACCGCAACGTCGACCAGATCTGGGGCTACCGGGAGTCCGATCCCCTCGGCGGCGCCGACCCGTACTCGGCGTCGAAGGCCGCCGCGGACCTCATCACGCAGTCGTGGATCACCTCGAACGGTGCCGAGCTGCCCACCGGGATCGCGCGGGCCGGCAATGTCGTCGGCGGCGGCGACGTCTGCCCCGAGCGGCTGATGGTCGACCTCGTCGCCGCGTTCTCCTCCGGGAGCCCCGTGCGCCTGAGGTACCCCGTCGCCGTGCGGCCCTGGCAGCATGTGCTCGACTGCCTCAACGGCTACCTCACCCAGGCCGATGCGCTCGTCTCCGGGCGCCAGGCCGGCGAGGCGTTCAACTTCGGTCCCGGCACGAGCTCGTTCGTGCAGGTCGGCACCGTCGCACGCGAGGTCGCGAACCTGTGGGGACCGGGCTGCGAGGTCGAGCTCGACCCGGGCCCGCACGCCCACGAGGCGAACCTCCTCGCGCTCGATGCCCGCAAGGCAGAGCTCGAGCTCGGCTGGCGCAACCGACTCGGCTTCCACGAGACGCTCGCCTGGACCGTGGAGTGGGAGAAGGCAGTCCGAGCGGGTGCCGACGCGCGAGCCGTGACGGTGGAGCAGATCGAGCGGTTCGAGGCGTTGGCGGGCGACGAGCGATGAACCCTGTCCACGCCCCGCGGCGGGCCACGGACCTGACCATCGTCGGGGCCGGACCGGCCGGGCTCTTCGCCGCCTACTACGCCGGGTTCCGCGGGCTGAGCGTCACGGTCATCGACGCCCAGCCCCTGCCCGGCGGGCAGGTCACGGCGCTGTACCCCGCCAAGCTGATCCACGACGTCGCCGGATTTCCCGGGGTGAGCGGCAGCGACCTCATCGCCGGCCTCGTCGCCCAGGCCGAGGCGTACGAGCCGACGATGACCTTCGGCCACAACGTCGTCGACGTCGTGCGTGAGGAGTCCGGCGGCTCGCTCGTCGTCACGCTCGACGACTCCTCCGTGATCGACTCGCGCGCCGTGGTCCTGGCCACCGGCGTCGGCGGCATCCGCCCTCGCACCCTGCCGCTCGGGCACGGCTGGCTCGGCCGAGGCGTCACCTATCTCGTCCCGACGATCGCGGACCACACGGGCGACCACGTCGTCGTCGTCGGCGGCGGCGACAGCGCGCTCGACTGGGCGCTGCAGCTGCACCCGGTGGCGGCCTCGGTCACCATCGTGCACCGGCGCAAGGCCTTCCGTGCGCATGCGGGCTCGCTCCGCCAGGCCGAGCGCCTGGGCATCCGCCTGCTGACCGACACGGAGATCCAGGCCGTGCACGGCGACGACGTCGTCCGCTCCGTCCTGCTCCGGGACAAGGAGGGGGTCGAGAGCGAGATCCCCGCCGACGTCGTCGTCGGTGCGCTCGGGCTGGTGAGTGCTCCGTCCCCGTTCGCGTCCTGGGGCATCGAGCTGCGCGACCACAAGATCGTCGTCGACACCGCGATGCAGACCAACGTGCCCGGCGTGTTCGCGATCGGGGACGCCTCGACCTACGTCGGCAAGGTCCCGCTCATGGCGACGGGCTTCGGCGAGGCGGCGACGGCCGTCAACAACGCCGCCGTGCTGGTCGACCCCGATCTCGAGCTCCACCCGGGACACTCGACCGATGAGGACCCCGACGGACGTGCCATCGCCGACCAGGAGAGCAGGTGAACCGTGACCTTCGTCATCGGTGGTGAGTGCATCGACAACCAGGACCACTCCTGCGTCGACGTGTGCCCGGTCGACTGCATCTACGAGGGCGACCGGAAGAACTACATCAACCCCGTCGAGTGCATCGACTGCGGGGCCTGCGAGCTCGTCTGCCCAGAGGTGGCGATCTTCCCGTCGCGCAAGGCGCGGAACAATGCCGATCGTCAACTGATGGTCGACGACAACGCCGCGTTCTTCGCCCTGCCGCTTCCTGGCGTGGACGAGGCGATCGGCAACCCCGGAGGTGCACGAGGGGTTCGGCCACGTCCGCGCGGACACCCCGCTGGTCACGGACTGGAAGTAGCACCGAACGCCCGGGAAGCGACCCGCCGGGACCGACCACCATGAACAGAGGACCCATGCGCGGAATCATCCTTGCCGGCGGCTCCGGCACCCGGCTGCACCCGATCACTCTCGGGGTCAGCAAGCAGCTCGTCCCCGTCTACGACAAGCCGATGATCTACTACCCGCTCTCGACGCTGATCCTGGCGCCGGGATCCGGGACATCCTCATCATCACGACCCCGCACGACGCCGAGCAGTTCCACCGGCTGCTGGGCGACGGCTCGCAGTTCGGGGTCTCGATCAGCTACACCGGTCCAGGCCGAGCCGAACGGGCTCGCCCAGGCCTTCGTCCTCGGTGCCGACTTCGTCGGCGACGAGTCGGCGGCCCTGGTGCTCGGCGACAACATCTTCTACGGGCCCGGTCTCGGCACGCAGCTCTCGCGCTTCGAGGACATCGACGGCGGCGCCGTCTTCGCCTACCGCGTCGCCGACCCGACGAGCTACGGCGTCGTCGAGTTCGACGAGACGGGCCGCGCGCTCTCGCTCGAGGAGAAGCCGGCCGAAGCCGCGGTCGAGCTACGCCGTGCCCGGGCTCTACTTCTACGACAACGACGTGGTCGCGATCGCCCGCGACCTCAAGCCCTCGCGCCCGTGGCGAGTACGAGATCACCGACGTGAACCGCACCTATCTCGAGCAGGGCCGCCTCCAGGTCGAGGTCCTCCCCCGCGGCACGGCGTGGCTCGACACCGGGACGTTCGACTCGCTGCTCGAGGCCTCGGACTACGTGCGGACGATCGAGCATCGGCAGGGCCTGAAGATCGGCTCACCCGAGGAGGTCGCCTGGCGGCAGGGCTTCCTCTCCGACGACGAGCTCCGCGCCCGCGCTGAGGCCCTGGTCAAGTCCGGCTACGGCAGCTACCTGCTCGGCCTGCTCGAGCAGGAGGGCTGAGCTCCGGCCCTGGCGTCGAGCACGATCGCCCGCCGCCAGGGCCCACCGCTCGTCCCAGGCACCGATGGGCTCGACACCCACCTCGCGCAGCCGGTCGTGACCGAGGACCGACCACGCGGGCCGGGGCGCCGGCCGGACGAAGGCCTCGCTGCTCGTCGTCGGCGACGACCGCCGGGTCCATCCCGGCCGAGGCGACAGCCGCCTGCGCGAAGCCGTGCCAGCGTCGTGCGGCCGGACGAGGTGCCGTGGTACGTCCCGGACGGCACACCGGCACCGACCATGCGGTGGACCAGATCGGCGAGGTCGACCGTCCAGGTCGGCTGACCCACCTGGTCCGCGACGACGTCGAGCCCGCCGCGCTCGCCTGCGACCCGGACGATCGTTCGCGGGAAGCAGGGTCCGTGGGCGCCGTAGAGCCATGCGGTCCGCACGACGAGGTGGTCGGCGCACTCGGCGCGCACGGCCCACTCCCCTGCGAGCTTCGTCCGGCCGTACGCCGAGCGTGGCGCGGCGGGAGCGTCCTCGGCATAGGGCTCGGTGGCGGCGCCGTCGAAGACATAGTCGGTGGAGATCTGGATCATCCGGGCGCCGGCGCGGTTCGTCTCGCGCGCCAGGTTCGCCGCCGCCACCGCGTTGACCGCGAACGCGGTGGCCTCGTCGGACTCCGCGGCGTCCACGGCCGTGAAGGCCGCGCAGTTGAGGACGATGTCGTGGCCCTCGGCCACTCCCGCGACCGCGGCCGGGTCGGTGAGGTCGACGGTGTCGCGGTCGAATCCGACGACCTGCTCACCGCGATCCGCCAGCAGCGCCATGACGTCCTGACCGAGCATCCCGGCCGCACCTGCCACCAACCAGCGCACAGCATCTCCCTCATATGTCCTGGGTCGGCTCGCAACGATACCTGGATCGATAGGCTGGCCCGGCCCGCAGCGACCTTCGAGAGGACCACCATGACGTATCGCGAGCTCGCCGTCCCCGGAGCATGGGAGATCACGCCCCGGCAGCACGGCGACCCGCGGGGGGTGTTCCTGGAGTTCTTCCAGGGAGCCCCGTTCGCCCAGACCCTCGGACACCCGTTCACCCTTGCCCAGGGCAACTGCTCGGTCTCGGCCGCCGGGGTGCTCCGGGGCATCCACTACGCCGACGTCCCGCCCGGCCAGGCCAAGTACGTGACGTGTGCCAAGGGCGCCGTCCTGGACATCGTCGTCGACCTGCGTGTCGGTTCGCCGACCTTCGGCACCTGGGACTCGGTGCTCCTCGACGACGTCGACCGCCGCGCGATCTACCTCGGCGAGGGGCTCGGGCACGCGTTCATGTCCCTCGAGGACGACTCGACCGTGCTCTACCTCTGCTCGACGCCGTTCACCCCCGCCAAGGAGCACGGCATCCACCCGCTCGACCCCCAGGTCGGCATCGTGTGGCCGACCACCGCACGCGACGGGTCGCCGATCGTCCCTCAGCTCTCGGACAAGGACCTCGTGGCTCCGAGCCTCGAGCAGGCGGTCGCCGGCGGACTCCTGCCCGTGTACGACGAGGTCACGGCCTACGTCGAGTCCCTCGGTTGAGCGGGCGGATCACCCGGGCGCCTCAGGCGGTACGCGCAGCCTGCTCGTAGGCGGCGACGTGCTGCCGCGCGGCGGCCTCCCAGGTGAAGCCCGCGGCGCGGCCCAGGGCAGCGCTCGCGAGCCGGGCCCGCTCGGCGGGATCGGCCAGCAGCGCGCCGAGCGCCGAGGCGATGCCCGACTCGTCGGTCCCGCAGTAGGCGACCGCGTCTCCACCGACCTCGGGCAACGACAGCTCGCGTGTGGTGAGCACAGCGGCCCCGCATGCCATCGCCTCGAGCACCGGCAGACCGAAGCCCTCACCGAGGCTCGGGTAGGCCACCACCTGGGCGCCGGACAGGAAGCCTGCGAGGTCGCCGAGCGGAAGGTACCCCGTCCGCAGCACCCGTAGGTGCGACGGGACGGCGGCGATCGCCGGTTCGACGTCCGGGTCCCAGCCCGGCCCGCCGGCCAGGACCAGGGCCGGCGGCTCGGGCAAGCGATCGACGGCGCGCACCCAGGCGCGAATGAGCGCTGGCGTGTTCTTGCGTGGCTCGAGCGTCCCGAGGAACGCGACGTACGGCTGCTCGCCGAGCCCGAGACCGGCCCGGACCCGCCGCGTCTGCGCCTGCGACGTCGGGTGGAAGACCCCGGCGTCGACCCCGTGATACGCGACGTGGAAGCGATCGGGCCTCCCCCGGCGAACCTGAGCACCTCGTCCCTCGTCGCGGCCGAGGGGACGACGAGCGCTGCGGCCCGCGAGACGGCTCGCCGGATGGCCGAGCGGAAGAACCTCGCCTTGAGACGGGAGTGGAGCGCCGGGTGGCTGAAGAACGTCGCGTCGTGAAGGGTCACGACGACGGGCACCGAGACGAGCTGCGGCATCGTGTAGTGAGGGCTGTGCAGCACCTGCGCCGCGGTGCGCCGAGCGAGGAGCGGCAGGCCCGTCTGCTCCCAGGCCAGACGCACCGGCCTGCGCGAGACCCGTGGGTCCGACGGGAACCACGAGGGCGCCCGGCACGAGGGCCGAGGTCGCCGCGGCGTCCTGGGCCTGGCAGGCGACGACCAGGTCCACACCGAGGTCGGCGAGCGCCGGGAGCAGGGCATCGACGTACCTGCCGACACCACCTCGATCGGCAGGGATCGCTGTCGCATCGATGAGGAGTCGCACGCAGCGATCCTAGGCCGGGCTGCGGCCGTCCCTGCTCAGGACTGACTCAACCCGTAGTACTCGTCGCTCGCGACGATCGATCCGATCACCTGCTCGAGGCGGACGGACGACTGCAGCTGGGACACCCAGGTCCCGACCCCCGACGGGTCGATGCCGCGACGCAGCAGCACGCGGTACTCGGCGTCGACCACGCTCGTCAGATGCTCCGTCGACAGGAGGAACCCGAGTGCGACGCTCGCCCTGCTGGCACCCGCAGCGAGCCGTGAGGTCCAGAAGCTGACCTCCTCGGGCGCTGCTGAGCGGCCGAGCACGTGCTGGTACAGGTGCTGGACCCAGGTCGTCGTCGATCCGGCCTGGAGGAAGTACTCGTCGGAGGCGACGAACCCCGACTCCATCTGCTGGATCGTCATCCCGGCCGCCATCTGAGCGAGCCAGAACTGCTTGCCGCCGGCATCCGGCTGCCTGCCGAGGTAGGTGGCGTACGAGGCTGCGATCAAGGATCCGCGGAACTCCGCAGACGAGGTGATCGCATCGGCGACGGCGCTGCGCGGGGTCCCCGTGGCGAGCTTCGACGTCCAGAAGTCCATTCCCGCGTCGTCCGGAAGCCGTGCGAACAGGTCCTGGTAGACGCGCGTGACGTACCTGGCGGTGGGCGCCCCGACGGCCACTGGTTCCGCGGTCACCGTGGCGCTCGCGCCGGTCGTGCGAACCGTGACGACCTGGGAGGTGCCGGGGACCCGCCAGGACGCCCCGCTCTTGAGAGAGGCGGAGTCGAAGGGCTGCGCGGTGCTCGGCGTCATGTCCAGCAGATGGCTCCGCGGGTAGCCGCCGCTCGGATCCGTCGTCCGCAGGTGCACCTGGACGCCGGCCCAGCGGATCATGCGGACGTCGCGCCCCGATGCAGGGCGGAAGTCGACGAAGACGGTTCCACCCGCCACGTCGATCGCCAGCGCGCGCAACGACGTCGGCTGCGAGAGGGGGGCGAGATAGACCGTCACCGACTCGCCCGCCGACACGTGCCGCACGGAGGCGAGTCCCAAGGCAGTCGGCGAGCGCGGAGTTGAGGTTGCCGCTCGCCATGGACATGCCGATGCCCATCACGTCGGCCTTGTCGCCGTACTCGCTGAGGGTGCACCCGGTCACCGGGAGCGTGAGCGAGACGCGGCCCGAGTCGCTGCCGCAGGTGGCCGTGCTGGCGTGGCCGAGCCCGAGGTTGTGGCCGAACTCGTGCGCCACGACGTCGACGTTCTGCGCGCCGTTGACCCAGATCCGCGAGCCCCGGATCGAGCCGAGTCCGGTCCACGGGCAGTCACGCCTGGAAGGGAAGTACACGAGGACGTGATCGTTCCCGCCGAGCTCGGTCAGCCCGTTCGCGGCGAGGGCGTCACGGAACATGGCGGCGGTGTCGCAGGAACCCGGATCGGCGATGCGCTGCCACTCACGGACGGACGGGGTCACGGCGATCTGCCCGGCGGACTGCTCGGCCCAGTACTGCGCGGCCGAGGCAGCCACCGTCGCGAGGGAGGCGGAGGAGGCCCCGTCCGTCGCACTCCAGTACACGGGGAGCACGGTGAGCGTGTGGGCGCCGAGGACGGTCCGAGACGCCGTCACGGCCACGCTCGCCGAGGCGTGCGGCGTCACCGCGACGACCTGTGCGGAGTCGGCCGGATCGGGGTCTGCCACCTCGCGCAGCGTCGCCGACCTGCTCAGCCCTGTGTCGCCCGCGATCTGCCAGCGTCACCCTCTGACCACTGGGACCCGCGACGGTGAGGTCATCCGGGAGCGCGATGAGCTCACCCTCGGCCTTGACGTACGTCCGGATACGGAGCGACGACTCGGATCCGGCGTCGTCGACGACGACCTGGTCGACGATCCCGGCCACCGTGATCTCGGCCGACGAGGACGTCGCCGCTGCGGCCGGCCCCAGCCCGAGGACGGCGACGCCGACAAGGGTCACCGCTGCCGTCAGCGACGCCGTGGCGCGCAGCCGTGTCGGCAGGGCAGTCGCCATGGTCCTCCGTCGTGGAACGAGCTCGGTACGAGGGGCGCGGCGTCAGCCCCGGCCGCACCGCGCCAAGTCCTGCGATCACCCAGGTCCACCCCATCACAGGCGAGCCGGCCGGTCGAGGTCCGGACGGGTGGTTCATGCCTCTGCGGGCGTCTAGCGCTCCCGCGTCACCGCGTAGAGCCACCTCGTGCTGCCACCCCAGGCGAAGGACCCCGCGTCACGGAGGCACGAGAGGCCGAGCCTCGTCGACGAGACGATCGTCGTCAGTGCAGGGAGGTCACGCGCGACGGTGCACGGGGAGCCCGAGATCTCGATGGTGTCCGGCGTGGGGTTGGAGAAGGTGAGGCTCTCGGCGTCGGTCCAGGTGAAGTCGATGAACGAGCCGCCCCTGTTCCAGACGTCCTGCGACGCCCCGCTCGGGTCGAGCCTGGCCCACGCCGCCGGTTCAGGACCGGCGATCTGGCGGCTCGAGAGGGTCGGCACGCCCGTCGCGGTGAGCAGTCCCGTCACGAAGCCGTCGTCGGCGGCCCACACCGTGCCGTCCGCCCGCGCAGCGGTCCCCGCCGCGAGCATGCGATCGGCCAAGGGCGTCCCGCGAAGATCGGCCAGGCCGATGAGGACCGGGTTGACGTTCCAGACGAGCAGGCCGGCGAGCGCGACCGTTGCGGCGTAGCCGACCCACCACCGAGGGCGGACCGTGACGACGAGCACCGCCGCGCCGAGGAGAAGGCTGGAGAGCCAGATCGTCGAGAGTGCGACCCCGGGTACGGCCGACGCCTGGAGCAAGGAGCCCGCGTAGGCGGCGACGAGGGCGACGAACCCACCGATCAGGGCGGCAGTGCGGACGGGCACCCGGACGTCCGAGGGCAGGACGAGGCAGAGGAGCAGGATCCCGAGGTATCCGACGACATCGCCGGAGCGGTTCGGCGGGACCATGTTGAGGACCGGGATGCGTGCTGCCCACGGCCCGAAGGCGACCATCGACCAGGTGAACCAGAAGCCCGTCAGCCCGAGCGCCGTCAGCACCGCACGGCGCTGCGGGACAGCCGTCAGACGGACACCCGCGACGAGGAGCAGCACGGCCCAGATCGCAGCGACGGCGAAGGCCGAGGAGATCTCGCTCGGGTTCGAGCCGACGACCTCCAGGTGCTTCAGCCCGACCAGGCTCGTCGCGGCGAAGAGCTGCGGCATGCCGTCGGCGCCGCCAGAGGCGACCCGCGCGCCCGGGTAGACGGTCCCGAGGGTCGCGGAGATGGACGGCAGGTTCTCCAGGACCACGCCGCCCGCGAGGAGCAGGGCGAGCCCGCCCGTCGCGCCGAGGGCGACGAGCCCGGCCCGACGCCCGGGCCGGACCGTGACCATCGGCACGATCGCGACCGCAAGGATCGTGAGGCCGAGGACGATCGCCCAGGGCTGGTAGTGCAGCGGCGTCCTCGCGAGGAGGATCGCAGAGCCGAGGCACCACGCGGCCGCGCGCCGATACCGGCGCGCGGCGACATGGCCGGCGACCCGTTGGAGTCCGGCCGCCCCGGCGAAGGTGAACCCGAGGACTCCGACCGGGCTGAAGGACCACCACGCGCTCGCGGGAGCCAGCAGGATCATCGCGGCGGCGAAGGCGCCGATCCAGCGGCTGCCGGTGAGCGTGTGGAAGAACGCGGGGGCCCCGAGCGCGAGCAGCAGGAAGGGGAGCCACCAGTGCGCCGCGAGGAGCATCTGGTCGGGGAGGACGGGCCCGAGACGCAGGAGCGAGCCGTCGAGGAGGACGAGCGAGGAGACGGGGCCCGACGGCAGCTGGGTGAGGAAGCCCTGCGGCGCGGTCAACGGGTTGCCGTCGTCGACCTGGCCCGTGGCCTCGACGCCGAGGAGCAGGGGCGTCGAGGTGAGGTACTCGTCGCTCCGGATGCCGACGCCACCGCCGATCATCATCGGCGTCGGCGCGGACGGGTCGACCCGAAGAGTGGAGATGCCGATCGACGACTGGCTCACCCCTCCCAGGACGAGGAGGAGGTACGCGATCAGGGGCGCTGCGACCCACCAGGAGATCCGCGGAGCCCGTACCCGGACGGCCCGTCGGACCTGAACGGCGGTCGTTGTCGCTGGCATGGCGGACCGGATCTCAGCGGTGCTCATGAACGGCCCTCGTCCTGACACTCGAAGTGGCGATGGCCACGGTAGCAAGGAAGATCATCAGCGAGCTGGGACCTGCCCGGAGCTCCTCCCGCTGGCCGGTATGACGACTCCGCGGCGCCGATGGCCCACACTGGTCGGTCATGCGGCGAGTGCAGGAGCTGAGGTGGCGATGAGCGCGGTTGCGATGAGCGCCCCGACGACGACCGGGAGGCCCTCCGGTGCGCCCGGAGCCAGGTTCTGGCGGTGGTCCGGCTCTCAGCTCGACGCCCGGACGAACAGCCTCAACCTCATCCGCCTCGTGCTTGCGACCATGGTGCTGGTCGCCCACGGCTACTACATCTCGGGCGCCGGCGTCGGTCCGCACATCGACGGGGAGAACCTCGGCGGCTGGGCGGTGTTCGGGTTCTTCGCGATCAGCGGCTACCTGATCACCGCGAGCCGGTGGTCCAACAACCTCGGCACCTACCTCGTTCACCGCATCGCGCGGATCTTCCCCGCGTTCCTCGTCTGCCTCGTCGTGATGGTGGTCGTCGTCGCGCCGATCGGCTACCTGCACGCCAACGGCAGCCTCGCCGGCTACCTGACAGCCGGTCCCACCACCCCGGCGAACTTCGTGGTCAGCAACGCAGGCCTCAAGATCAACACGTACGAGATCGCCGGGACACCGAGCGGCGTCCCGTACCCCGGGGCGTGGAACGGCTCGCTCTGGAGCCTGTACTACGAGTTCCTCTGCTACCTCGTCGTCGGGGCGCTCGCCGTGATCGGCTGGGTGCGCAGGACCCCGTGGACGATCGGCCTCGCCTGGCTCGCTGCGACCGCCGCCTGGGTCGCGTGGGGGCGGGTGGTCGGCCCGCTCGTCGGCGGGAACGAGGACATGCGCCTGCTGCTCAAGCTCCTCCCGCTGTTCCTCGGCGGAGCACTCGTGCACCGACTGCGCGAGCGGCTGCCCCTGCACTGGGCGGGGGCGCTCGCCGCAGTCGGGGTCGTCGGGCTGGCCGTCTGGGTCCTGGACGGCTGGGGCGCCCAGCTGACGGCACCCGCGATCGCCTACCTGCTGCTCTGGGTGGGCGCCGTCGTCCCGTCACCGCGCCTCGTCCACCGGCACGACATCTCGTACGGCGTGTACATCTACGCGTTCCCGGTGCAGCAGCTGCTCGTCCTGACGGGTGTGCACACCGTGAACCTCGCGCTGTACGATCTCGCGGCGCTCCTGTGCACGGTCCCGCTCGCCGTGGCCAGCTGGCTGATCGTCGAACGCCCCGTGATGCGCCGCGCGCGCCGGAGCCGGGCAGAGCCCCCGGCGCGCGCCCTCGGCGACGTTCAGGCGGCCTGAGCGTCGATCCAGGTCGCCAGCCGGGCGATGCCCTCCTCGAGGGAGAACTGCGGGGTCCAGCCGAGCGCGGTCGCTGCGGCGGACACGTCCGCCCAGGCGTGCCGGACGTCGCCTTGGCGGAACTGCCCGGTGACATGCGGAGCCGGAGCGCCGTAGAAGGCGGCGATGAGCTCGGCTGCCCGGCCGATCGTCTGGTCCTCGCCGGAGCCGATGTCGATCGGCACCACTCCGGGCGAGTCGACCCCGGTCGCGGCGACCAGGGCCCGGGCGACGTCGTCGATCAGCACGAAGTCGCGCTTGACCAGGCCGTCCTCGTACAGCGGGATCGACTCGCCAGCCTTCGCCAGCCGGCAGAAGAGCGACATGATCCCGGTGTAGGGGTTGATGAGGGACTGGCCGGGGCCGTAGACGTTCTGCAGGCGCAGGATCACCGGCTCGACGTGGAAGGACTGCGCCCACGCCCTGAGCAGGTGCTCCTGGGCGAGCTTGGTGGCTCCGTACATGCTGACCGGCGCGGGCATGATCCCGGCGGCAGCCATCGGGAGCGGCTCCGCGTCGGGGAAGTCCCACTGGGCGCGCTCGAGGATCTCGGCGGTGCGCTGGCCGGGCAGGAAGGTCTCACCCGTCGTCGTGCGTCGCCAGGCACCCTCGCCGTACACGGCGCGGCTGCTCGCCAGCACGATGCGGCGCGGCAGCGCCTCGTTCCGCAGGAGGGCGTCGAGCATCTGGGTGGTGCCCACGACGTTGGTCATGGCATGCCGGGTCGACTCCGCGAGCGACTGGCCGGTGCCCGTCTCCGCTGCGAGGTGGACGATGACGTCCGGGCGGACCTGACCGAGCAGCGTGTCCCAGGTCGCGGCGTCGGTGACGTCCCCGACCACGAGCTCCACCCCGGCGTCGAGGGCGGCAGGACGTTCGGGGGTCGGGTGGATCTGCGGGTGCAGCACGTCGAGCGCGACGACACGGTCGAAGCGTCGGGCCAGCTCGGCCGACATCGCCGTCCCGATGAAGCCGGCACCACCCGTCACGAGGCAGGTTCCCCCGGTGGGCGCGGACTGGGGGGGACGGGCGGGCTCGCTCACGACGGATCCTCTCGGTAGGGCACTCGTACTCGCCGGCGACGGCCCCCAAGTCTCCCACTCGATCAGGTGCCGGGGTGCGGTTCAGGGGCGCGCAGCACCGAAGGTGTGGCGGAGCAGGCCGCGGACATGGCTCCGGTCCTGGCGCACCGCCTGGCCGATCAGCGTGAGGGCGTGCAGGCGAGAGGTCAGGTGCAGCCGCGCTGCCCGCTCGGCGCGGCGCCAGCCGAGGGCGCCCGCCTGCTCCGCCGCGAGCGCGAAGTAGCCGCGCTCCCCGCGGAACCGCCGCCCGTCGAGCAGGCTGGCGGAGGAGGCGCTCGCTCCGTGCCGCCGGTAGCGGAAGCACTCCGTCGGCTCGATCAGCAGCGAGCCGCCGGCGGCGACGATGTCCAGGACGACCGCGAGGTCCTGGATCAGCGGGAGGTCCTCCCGGAACGGGGTCGCGACGAGCGTCGTACGACGGAACGCCAGGGACGGCCAGTAGAGCCAGTCGCCGTGCAGGAGGCTCGTGGCGAGCTGCTCGCCGGACATGAGCCGCGGCCCTGGCGCGCGGGGCCGGACGATCTGCTGCTTGACGCGGTCAGCGAGCGGCCTGACGAGCGCGCCGTGCTCGTCGATGACCCGAACGCCCGGCTGGATGACCGACGCGTCAGGGAAGGCCTTGTGGGCATCGAGCACCACGTCGACGTAGTTCGGGTCGAGCAGGTCGTCACAGCCGAGGAGGACGACGAGGTCCTGCGTCGCGCGCGCCAGGCAGCTGCGGTAGTTCGCGGTGATTCCCTCGTTGACGGGTTTGCGGACGTAGGTGACCCGGGGGTCCTCGAGCGCGGCGAACCAGGCCGCGACGCTCTCGTCCGGGTAGGCGTCGTCGACGACGGTGAGCAACCAGTCGCCGTTGCGTTGCGCGAGGACGCTGGCCACCGTCTCGCGCAGCAGCGCCGGTTCCCCCCAGTAGGGCAGGAGGATGTCCAAAGGCATGCTGGTCCTCCGGTCGGGAGTCGGGTGGCATGGGCCAGACTAGGTGCGCCGCACCGCGTGGCGCACCGCGAGGAGGACCTGACCGATGACCGCCCGTCCCGACCGACGCCTCGACGTCGCGGTGGCCATGCTCACCCTCGTCCCGGGTGGGATGGGTGGCAGCCAGACCTACGCGCGCGAGCTGCTGCGGGGCCTTGCCCGGTCGGGGAAGGTCGACGCCGAGACCTACGTCGCTCGGATCGGCGCCGGTTTCAGCCCCGAGCTGCCGGAGCATGTCGTCGCGGGGGTGCGGGGCGGCCCGAGCACGGTCGACCGGCTGCGAACCATCGCCGAGGCACGGCTGCACCGCGGCCGGGTCCTCGCCGGCTGGGGCTCGAACGATGTCGTGCACTTCCCGTTCACGGCCCCGGTTCCCGGCCCGGGCCGAGGCCCCGCCGTCGTGCAGAGCCTGCTCGACGTGCAGCACCTCGACCTGCCGCACCTCTTCTCGAGGGCCGAGCGCCTGTACCGCAGCCGCTTCTACGACCACGCCGCCCGTTCCGCAGACGGAATCGTCACGATCAGCGGGTTCGCGAAGCAGTCCATCGTCGACCGCCTCGGCATCGACCCCGAGCGGATCACCGTCGCGCACCTCGGGGTCGACGCCGACACGTTCACCCCGCAGCTCGGGGAGCGAGGCCGGTTCCTGCTGTACCCGGCACGTGGCTGGGCGCACAAGAACCACGCCCGGCTCATCGAGGCGGTCCGGCTCCTGCGCGAGGACGAGCCCGACCTGGAGCTCGTCCTGACCGGTGGGGGCCTCGACGTCCTCGGCGGCCTGCCGACGTGGGTACGCGTGCGCGGGCTCGTCCCTGAGGCTGAGCTCCGCGAGCTCTATCGCACGGCCGCCGCCCTGGTCTTCCCGAGCATGTACGAGGGGTTCGGCCTCCCCCCGCTCGAGGCGATGGCCTCCGGCTGCCCGGTCGCTGCCTCGGACGCCGGGTCCCTTCCCGAGATCTGTGGCGACGCTGCCGTGCTCTTCGACGCCACCGACCCTGAAGCGATCGCGGCCGGGGTGCGCTCGGCGCTCGCAGACGCGGACAGCCTGGCCACCCGCGGCCTGGCCAGGGCACGGGAGTTCACCTGGGACCGCTGCGTCACGGCGCATGAGGACGCGTACCAGTCCGCAGCGGACCGGCGCGCATGAGGCCCGGCGCGCAGCCGGCAGGGACCTCGATCGGCGCCAGGGGTGCCACCGGCGTCGGTATCGCCTCCCTCGTCGCCGCGGCGAGCAGCTACGGCGTCCTGCTGCTCGCGGCCCACGCGCTGACGAAGGCGGAGGCCGCCGACTTCCTCAGCTTCTGGGGACTCCTCTTCTTCCTCTTCGGGACCGTCGGCGGGCTCCAGAACGAGACGACGCGGTCCGTGCACGTGGCCCGCAGCGCGGGGACGGAACGAGGAACCGGGGCGCTCGTCCTGAGGGCCGGGATCATGACCGGGATGGTCGGCGGAGCCGGCGTCCTGATCACGTCGCCGCTCTGGGGACATCGTGTCCTCGGTGCCGAGCCGTACCTCGTCGTGGCCCTCGTGGCGGTGGCGCTGGTGGCCTTCTCCGGGCACAGCACGGTCGCCGGAACGCTCGCGGGCCAGGGGCACTGGACGCTCTACGCACGTCTGGTGGGCGCCGAGGCGACCACGCGCTTCGTCCTCGCGGCTCTCGCGGTCGCGATCGGTGCGGGCGCGGGCGGGCTCAGGGTGGCGACAGCCGCCGCAGCGGCGACCTGGCTCGGGTTCACGCTCAGCACCCGGGTGCGGCAGGTCAGGAAGCAGCGCAGCGACGGGTCCCTGCGGAGGTTCCTCAGCGGCAGCGGGCACGCGATGCTCGGTACCGCCTCGAGCGGGGCGCTCGTCGTAGGCTTCCCCGTCCTGCTCCGGCTCACCACGGACGCCGACAGCTTCGCACTGGCCGCACCGCTCCTGCTCGCGGTCCAGCTGACACGGGCACCGCTGCTCATCCCGCTCAACGCCTACCAGGGCGTGGCCATCACGCACTTCCTCGAGCGACGGAATGAAGGACTTCGACCGCTGATGCGCATCGCAGCCGCACTCGCTGCCGCCGGGGCCCTCGGCGCGGCCGCCGCGGCGCTCCTCGGCCCGTGGCTCCTGCGGGTCCTGCTGCCCGCCGGCTACGGGGTCTCCCCCGCCGTGCTGGCCGGACTCACCCTGACCGCGGCCGGCCTCGCCCTGCTGACCCTCACCGGTGCGGCCGTCCTCGCGCTCGGCGAGCACCGTCGCTACGCCCTCGGCTGGTTGGCCGCGACCGTCTGCTCCGGGCTCGCACTGCTCCTGCCCGGATCCCTCGACGCCCGGGTCCTCGTCAGCCTCGCGCTCGGGCCGGTGATCGGGGTCGTGGTCCATGCCACCGCGCTCGGACGGCGCTCGGCGCCCCAGCGGTAGAGTGCCGCCCATGCCGACAGCCCTACCTGCCCGGCTTCTGGTGATCGTTCCCGCCTGGAACGAGGAGCAGACCCTCCCGGCCGTGATCGCCGAGGTGCGGGCCGCGGTGCCGAGCGCCGACATCCTCGTGGTCGACGACGGCTCGACCGACCGGACCGCTGCCGTGGCCCGCGCCTCCGGCGCGCTCGTCCTCGAGCTGCCCTTCAACCTCGGGGTCGGCGGGGCGATGCGCGCCGGCTACGTCTACGCCCTGCGCCACCGCTACGACGCCACCGTCCAGCTCGACGCCGACGGACAGCACGACCCGTCCCAGATCCCGCTGCTCTTCGCCACGATGACCGACGCCGGTGCCGACGTCGTGATCGGGGCACGCTTCGCGGGGGTGGGCGAGTACCAGGCCCGAGGGCCGCGGCGCTGGACCATGTCCCTGCTCGCCGCAGTGCTCTCGCGGGTGGCCAGGACCTCGCTGACCGACACGACGTCCGGGTTCAAGGCCTCCAACCGGCGCGCCATCCGGCTGTTCGCGGCCAACTACCCGGCCGAGTACCTCGGCGACACGATCGAGTCCCTGGTGATCGCGTCGAGGGCCGGGCTCGTCATCCGTCAGGTGGGGGTGGCGATGCGACCTCGCGCCGGCGGGCAGCCCTCGCACAGCCCGGTGCGCGCTGCCGTCTTCCTCGCGCGTGCTGTGCTGGCCCTGCTCATCGCACTGTCCCGCCCGACGGAGCCGCTCCCCGCGGAGCCGCTCCCGGCCACAGCGACCGACGGGGCCGAGCGATGAACGTCTACCTGACCGCGATCCTGGCCTGCGTGGCCCTCGTCGTCGCGCTCGTCTTCCTGCTCCGCACCCGGCGCATCCGCGAGAAGTACGCAGCGATCTGGATCCTGCTCTCCCTCGCGGTGGTGGCGATCGGTGTCTTCCCGGGTCTCGCCTTCCGGCTCTCGTCCCTCCTCGGCGTCCAGACGCCGGCGAACCTCGTCTTCGCGATGGCGATCGGCGTGCTGCTGGCCGTCGGCATCCAGCTGAGCACCGAGATCTCGACGCTCGAGGAAGAGACCCGGACGCTGGCCGAGGAGGTCGCCCTGCTCAGGCTCGAGCTCCGCGAGGCGACCCAGGTCCGAGACGGCACGGACCGCCCCGTCGCGGACCCCGAGCGGTGAAGCCCGACTGGCGCCTCTTCTGGCAGAGCTGGGCGGCGTTCTTCCTCCTGGCGGTCGCCTGGTCGATCGCCAACCCGCTGATGGCCTCGCCGGACGAGCCTGCCCACACCGTTCGGGCAGCATCCGTCGTGCGGGGACAGCTCGTGCCGCCGGCCACCGAGGGCGGGAGCCTCGTCCGGCTCCCGTACTTCTACAACCTCGTCACCGGATACCCGATCTGCTACATGTTCGTGCCCGAGGAGACCGGCGTCTGCGAGCCCGAGGCGACTCGTCCGCTGGACGAGATCGTCGACGTCGTGACCCCTGCCGGCCGCTACAACCCCCTCTACTACGCAGTCGTCGGCCTCCCCACGCTCCTGCCACCCGGGGACGGCGTCCTCTACGCGATGCGAGCGATCGCGGCCGCGCTGAGCACCTTCTTCCTCGCTCTCGGCATGCGGAGCCTCGCTCAGACACCCCATGCCGGCTGGGCCCTGCCCGGCGCGGCCGCAGCGCTGACACCGATGGTCGTGTTCCTCACCTCGACGGTGAACCCTGCGGCGATCGAGATCACGGCGGCCTTCGCCCTGTGGTGCCAGCTGCTGACGCTGGTCCGCCACCCGGAGCCGAGCCGTACGGTCTCCCGGATGGCGTGGATCGCGCTGTCGACGATCGTGATGGTCAACGCGCGCGGTCTCTCGCTCCTGTACTGCGGCGTCCTCGTGGTGATCGCGGTTCTCGTCTCGCGAGGCTCGGCGGTCATCGACGTGCTGCGGACCCGAGGGACCTGGCCGTCGTTCGGCGCCATCGCCCTCGGCGGGCTCGCTGCCGCCGGATGGGTCCTCGGCACGAACTCGCTGGGCTCCGGTGGAGAGGTCCGGCACCCAGGCCTCATGTTCCTCAGCGCGGCGAAGATCTCCGTCCTCGCCACCGGCAACTACGTCCGGAACATGATCGGGCAGTTCGGCTGGACGGACACCGAGCTGCCGACCTTGGTCTTCCTCGCCTTCGCGGCGGCCGCCGGCCTCGTCCTCGTGCTGGCGGTGGCACTCGGCACCTGGCGTGATCGCCTCGCGATCGCAGCCGTCGCGGCCCTCAGCGTCATCATCCCCGTGCTGGTCCACTCCTCACAGGCGAAGTACCTCGGCATCATCTGGCAGGGCCGGTACATCCTTCCGGTGGCGATCGGGATCCCGCTGGTCGCGGGCTACGTGGTGGCCAGGCGGATCGAGTCCTTGCCCTCGTCCGTCCAGGCGGCCGTGGAACGGCCCGGGGCCGCCATCACCACGGTCGTCGCGGTCGCCCTCTCGGCGGTGCAGCTCGTCGCGTTCACCCTCAACCTGCACCGCTACGTCAACGGGATCGACGGCGGATGGTTCAGCCTCGCGCCCGACGCCTGGCTGCCGCCGGTCCCCCTCGTCGTCGTCGTCCTCCTCGGGGTGGGCGGAGCGGCGGCGTTCGGTGGGGCCTTCGTCCATGCGGCCTGGTCCCTGCGCGGCGAGGACCTGCCGCGTACCGGGGCGCCGAACCCGTCGACGGCAGCGTGATCCCCATGCGGGTCAGCGTCGTCGTGGTCACCTGGAACGGCCTCGAGCTCACGCGGCGGTGCCTGGACTCGCTCCGCCGTCAGGAGCTCGACGGCCTCCAGCTCGAGCTCCTCGTGGTGGACAACGGCTCCCAGGACGGCACGGCGGAGGCCCTGAAGGACGAGGCGGACCTCCATCTCGTCGCCCTGCCCGAGAACCTCGGCTTCGCCGGAGGGGTCGACGCAGGGGTCCGTGCCTCGGCCGGCGAGATCCTCGTCCTGATCAACAACGACGCCGTCGCCGAGCCGTCCTTCGTCCGACGGCTCGTGGCGCCCTTCGCCGGCCCGACGGCCGGGCGCCTCGGGGCGACGACCGGACGGGTCGTGCTCTCGGGCTCCTTCGCTCCTGCCCCTGCCTCCGACCCCGGCGTCCTCGTCGCTCACGACGGGTCCCGATGGGCCCGGCTGCCGGACGGTGTGCGGCTGCTGAACAGCACCGGGAACGAGGTGACGACGTCCGGGAACGGGCGGGACCGCGACTGGCTCGCTCCTGCCGACGGCCCGGCCGCGCCGAGCGAGGTCTTCGGCTTCAACGGCGGGTGCGCCGCCCTGCGCCGGGCAGCGCTCGACGACGTCGGCCTGCTCGACGAGTCCCTCTTCATGTACTACGAGGACACCGAGCTCTCGTGGCGCCTACGCCGGCGCGGCTGGGACCTGCGCCATGTGCCGGACGCCGTCACGGTGCACGACCACGCGGCGTCGTCGGGGACCCGCTCGCCGTTCTTCCTCGACCACAACGAACGCAACCGGTTGCTCGTCGCGCTGGTGCACGCTCCGGCAGGCGTCGTGCGGAGGGCCCTGGTCCGCACGCTCGCACGCACGGTCCTCGGGCCCGATCGGCGACGTCGGCTCAGGGTCCTGGGTTCCGTCCTCAGGCGCCTGCCGTGGGCGCTCAGGCGTCGCCGAGCGGTGGACCGGACCGCGACGGTGCCGCGCTCGGTCCCGGCAGCCCTTCTCGTGGCCGACGGAGGTGCACGATGACGCCCGCAGCCGACCCCCTGCGGATCGGGCTGACGGTCGAGCAGCTCTGGCAGCGCGTGCCTGGCGGCTCGGGCAGCTACATCCTCGAGCTGCTCCGCGCCCTCGACGCCCGGCCCGAGGTCGACCCGGTCGGGCTCTCCGCGCTGCACCGCCACCCACCGGGCCCGGACCTGCGGCCCACCGGCCCCGTCCGGTCGTTCGGGCTCCCGCGGTACGCCCTCTACCGCGCCTGGAACCACCTCTCTGCGCCGCGTCCCGAGTGGGTGGACCGCCGGCTCGACCTCGTCCACGCGACCACGTGGGCCATCCCGCCGACGCGACGGCCCCTCGTCGTCACGGTCCACGACGTGGCCTTCCTTCGCGACCCGGAGCACTTCACCCCTCGTGGCGTGCGCTTCTTCACGCGGGCTCTGGAGCGGACGCGGGACGAGGCTGCGGCCGTCATCGTCCCCTCGCAGGCCACCGCCGACGACTGCGTCGCGGCGGGGATCGAGGCGGATCGGCTGCACGTCGTCCCCCATGGCGCGCCCGGCTGGACCGTCACCGACGCCGAGGTCGGTGCGCTGCGAGCACGGCTCGCACTACCCGAGCGATTCGTCCTGTGGTGCGGGACGCATGAGCCCCGCAAGAACGTCGACGGGCTGCTGCGCGCCTTTGCCCTCGTCGCGGAGGCCGATCCCGATCTCCATCTGGTGCTCGTCGGCCCGCCGGGCTGGGGCGATCGCGTCGAGCTCACGACGGGGCCGGCCGCGGGTCGGATCCACAGGGTCGGCCGCCTGCCCGCCCGAGACCTCGCCGCCGCCTACGCGGCCGCAAGCGCCTTCGCCTTCCCCTCGCTCTGGGAGGGCTTCGGCCTGCCGGTGCTGGAGGCGATGTCCGTCGGAACGCCCGTCGTGACGTCGCGGGGCACCTCGATGGCCGAGGTGGTCGGGGAGGCCGGGGTGCTCGTCGACCCGCGGGATCCGAGCGAGATCGCCGCGGGGATCCTGCGCGCGGTCGGGCCGGCCGGGCCGGAGATCGGTCGCTCGGGTCAGGCCCGCGCGGGCACCTACAGCTGGCACACGGCAGCCGCCGACCACGTCGAGACGTATCGCGCTGCACTCGAGCGGACCGCCTCGTCCTCCGCAGGCTGACCGGTCGAGGGGCCCGCCGGACCAACTGCGGGCAGGTGCCTCCACTACGCTGGCGCGGGTTCATCGGTCGTTGCGGGAGGTAGGCGCCATGCTCGTCGCCGTGGTCAGCTGGACGGCGGTCGCCGCAGGCGCGCGATCGACGGCCCGCCACGCCCACGAGCTCGGTGCGCGCGTCGGCGTGCTCGACTTGGACGGGTCCTACCGGGCGGTCGGCGACGAGCTCGTCCTGCGCGGCAGTGATCTCGGGATGCCCGACGTCGAGCTGCGACGGCTCGCCGTTCGCACGGGCGCCGCAGCCCTCGCCCGCTCGCTCCAGCCGGCCCTGGTGCGCGCGCTCGCGGCCGCCGAGGGGTCGAACGACGCCGTCGTGCTGGTACTGGCCGCAGGCGTGCTCCTCCTCGCGGAGCCGCAGGTGGTCCTCGGGGCAGCGGGCACCTTCGGGCTCGCTCTCGTCGCTCGCGACCCGGGTCCCTGCGTCCACGACGGACGTCACCCTGACGCGGCCGACCTCGTCGCGAACGGGCTGCACCACCCGGGAATGATCGCCGTCCGGTCAGCCGCGCTCGACGACGAGGCCATGGCACGCTGGGCCGATGTCGAGGCCGACGAGTCGCACTGGCTCGACGTGCTGGCGATCGCCAGCCCCCCATGAGACCGTCCGCGACGCCGCCGTCCTCGTCGGAGCGTGGAACCTCGGCCCCTCGCACCACCTGACGGCGAAGGATGCGCTGAGGCTGGACGGTCGACCCGTCGCCGCAGTCGACCTGTCCGAGCTGGACGTGGAGGCCCCATGGGTGCTCCGACCGGGGATGGCCAGCCCTCGCGCACTGCTGAGCGAGCACCCCGCCCTTGCCGCGCTCGTCGCCGAGGAGGTCGCCCGTCGCACTGCCGATGCTGCTCCGACCGGAGAGTGGGACCCGGACCGGACGGGCCTCGGCCTGCCCCTGGACGCCACGCTGCTCCGGGCAGCGCGACTCGGCGAGGCGGACGCTCCGGACCTGCTCGACCCTGCACAGGCGGACGCCGCGCGCGACTGGCTGGTGAGCGCGACGCCCGAGGGCGGTCCCGGGCCGTTCCTGCGCGGCATCCACGGGCGCCCCGACCTGCAGCGCACCTTTCCCCTCGTCCCCGGCGCCGACGAGGCCGCCTTCCTCGCGTGGGCCCACGCTCATGCGATCGACGACGGCGCTCCCGCCGAGCTGCTGGGGCCCGCGCTCGAGGCGGCAGACGAGGCGGGCAGGCTCCGCGAACCAGCGCCTCGACCCCGGACCCGCCCTGCGCCCGGGGTCAACGTCGTCGGCTTCCTCGGCGCCGAGCTCGGGATCGGCGAGTCGGCGCGACTGCTCGTCTCCGCCCTGGAGGCTCACTCCATCCCGTACTCGACGAGGTCCGTTGACCGGTTCGCGCTGAGTCGGCTGACCGGTACCAGGGCGAGCGAGGCCCCGTCAGAGGTCTTCGACACGACGATCGTCTGCGTCAACGCCGACCTCGCCCCCAGCGTCACCTCCGCGGTGCCCGACCTGGTGGACCGCAGCTACCGGATCGGCATGTGGTACTGGGAGGTCGAGGACTTCCCGGCCACCCAGCACGGCGGGTTCGCCGTGCTCGACGAGGTGTGGGTGGCGACCGACTTCATCCGCCGTGCGGTCGAGCCGCACTCGCCCGTGCCGGTGCGCACGGTGACCCCGCCGCTGCCCCAACGCCACGGCAGCCCCCAGTGGACGAAGGAGGAGCTCGGCCTGCCCGACCGGCCGTACTTCCTCTTCACCTTCGACTTCCTGTCGACGGCCGAGCGCAAGAACCCGCTCGGGCTCGTCGAGGCCTACGGCGCGGCCTTCGCCCCGGGAACCGGCCCGCTCCTCGTCATCAAGTCGATCAATGCACATCAACGCCCGGAGCAGGCCGAGCAGCTCAGGCTGGCGGTGGCCGGCCGGCCCGACATCGTGCTGCGGGAGGAGCACCTCGAGCCGACAGCCCGCGATGCCCTGGTCGCGCACTGCCTCGCCTATGTCTCGCTGCACCGCTCGGAGGGCCTCGGCCTGACGATGGCCGAGGCGATGGCCTGGGGCAGGCCCGTGATCGCCACGGGGTACAGCGGGAACCTCGCGTTCATGACCAACGAGAACAGCTTCCTTGTCCCGTGGAGCCCCGTGGCGATCCCCGCCGGCGCGGCCCCTTACCCTTCAGGGGGCATCTGGGCCGAGCCCGACCTCGCCGCCGCCGCTGCCCTCATGCGGCTCGTCGTCGAGGACCCGGCAGTGGCTGCCTCCCGCGGGGCCCAGGCGGCGACGGACATTTCTTCCCTGCACACTGCCGAGGCCGCAGGGCGAGCCGTCGGGGCACGGCTCGACGAACTCACCGGACGGCGCCGTGCACGATCGCGATCCGGTGTGCTCACGCGGTCCCGGCGCATCGTGCTGCGGGTGCGTCGACTCCTGGCCTGACCGCTCGCGAACCGTCAGCCGAGGCTTGTCGTGACGCCGACGGAGACCGAGTCGACGCAGAAGCCGGGGACCTCGCTGGAGACCCTGACGGTGTCGATCGTGGTCCCGGGCCGAACGGTCATCACGAAGGCTCCGCGCCCGGCGGAGGTGGTGAACACCGGGGACAACCCCGAGGTGTCGCCGAGGGCCTCACCCACACCGGCAACGATCTGGACGTCTCCGACGCCGTCGGCCCGGTACTCGATCAGCAGCTGTCGTGGTCCCGTGCTGGCGTCGTCGATCGGAACCGTGACGGGTTGACCGGCATCCGCGCACTGCACGACCTGCCACTCCTGGCTGGCGTCGAAGGCGAAGGGCCCCACCGACCCATCCGGCCCCATGGCCCATGCGCCTTCGACGCTCGTCGTGAACTCGACGTTGTCGACCAGCTGCGGCAGCGACTTCGACGCCATCGAGTACGGGTAGGTCCAATCGAACATGAAGTTCGCAGGCAAGGGACCATCGACCATCACGACCGTGCGGTCCTGAGGCCAGCTCGCGGTGAAGCCATCGACCCAGTGCCTGCTCGCAGTTCCCGGGTTCGCCCGGACGAATGCGGTGACCGAGGTGGCCAGCGCGACGCCGACGAGGAGTACCGAGACTCCCGCGACTGCGCCAGTACCTGCGGAGATCCTCTTGCGAGCACGCGGGCCCGCGCCCGAGACGGCGCGCTGAGCATTCGTCACGGCAGCGGCAGCACCGATGACGAGGAAGAGAGATCCCTCGATCTGATAGCGGAGGAGCCGGCCACCGTCAGTGCCGTACAAACCTGCCCGCCCCACGGCAAGGGGGATCTCACCCAGCAGGATCGCGAGGGCGACGAACACCCAGACACCAACGTTGCGCCGCGAACGGCCGATCGACCACGCGATGAATCCGAGCACGACGACGTTCGCCGCGATCGCCAAGGGCAGCCGTGCCGCGGCCCATACCGGCTCCTGCAGATCAAGCCCGAAGACCGATGGGACCAGCCCGAGAACAATGCCTCGGACGATGAAGGTGGCGAGCACCGTCAACGGCGCCGTCGCTCCTGACTCCGATCGGTACTCACCTGTGACGTACACGAAGGTGACCGCTGCGGAAACGACTCCGACAGGGATCCAGAGCTGCCAGCGACCGAAGGAGCGCCGGACCCGCTCCGCCATCGGCTTCCCGGAATCGAGAACGATGACCGACCAGAGCATGGCGTAGACAGCGAAGAACAACGCCTTCTCGAAGAAGAGGACAGCCAACGTGAACATCAGCATCGCCGCGACGAGATGGCGAAGGCGACGGTTCGCGTCCCACCGCGTCATCGAGCCGAGGAAGGAGATGCCTGCGACGAGCGGCACGAGGTTGCCCAGTGACGCCCCCCACCAGGCGACCATCGTGAGCACCCCGATCGAGAGCCCGAACGCGGCACCGGCCAGCACGAAGACCCGGCGCCTACCTCTCCACGCGTCGAGGAGTCGGGTGACGGCGACCGAACCGAGGACGAGGAGCGCGACCATCAAGATCGCGGAAACGGTCCAGTTGAGTCCGACCGATTTGTAGAAGAGTGACGCGAACAAGGCGTTGGCCGGAACGAGGTGTCCGAAGTAGGACCGGAGCAGAAGATCCAACGTCACGGGCCGCTCGACGAAGAACGCGCCGAAGAGGAAGTCGTCAGCGAAGAAGAACGACGTCCGCGCAACGGCGATCCCGGCGAACGCCACAAGAGCGGTAGCAGCGACGAGCTCCCATCGCGAGGCTCGTTCGGCCGTCAAGAGCGTCAGTAGCTGGCTACCACGCCTGCCACCTGTGGATCGATCCCGGGCGCCCGTCGAACGATGGCGACTGCCCTGAACCTCCATCGACAGCCCTCCAAGCCCGCTGCACCGACCCCTGCTCGCTCGTCGGCGGGCACCGGGGGCGTCGGTGTTCACGGCCACGGTCCTTCGCCGCCGCCGATGCTACCGGGCCTAGCGGACACGCCCGAACGAGCGCAGCAAGCCATGGTCTCGACCGGGCCGAACCAGCCCTGCACGCGGTCGGCTTGGTCCGGTTCCCTCGTTGCGTCACACTGTGGCGCATGGGAATAGCCGCCGTACGCCAGCCGATCCGGGGTCGGTGGGCGACCGACGCGAGCTCGGCCTCCAGCACTCCCTTGGCCCCCGAGCGTAGAAGCCGATGAGCTCCTCGAGTCCGGTCGACGGCTCCCGGGTGCCTGCGACCCCCCGTGGCTGGCTCCCCGGACTGGAGGCCCTTCGCGGAATCGCTGCCGCGACGGTTGTCATCCACCACTCGTGGTCGCTCTCGACGATGCCTCGGTTCACCGGTTACTGGATCGTCGAGGGGTTCGGCTCCCTCGGGGTCAACCTCTTCTTCCTGCTCTCCGGATACCTGCTGGCCGACACCTTCTGGCGCCCCAAGACCCCCGGCCGGCTGCGCACGTACTGGATCCGCCGGATGTTCCGCATCGCACCGGCCTACTACGTGACCGTCGGGATCCTCTTCATCTTCTTCGCGGAGCACGCCGTCCTCTTCAGCCGCCAGGGCGCCCGCCAGATCATCGCAAACGCGACGTTCACTCACTACCTCCTCCCAGGGACGTCCAGCTCGCTGAACGTCGACGGCGCCCTCTGGACGATGACAGCTGAGTTTCTCCTGTACCTCGCCCTCCCACTCATGGCCTTGCCCTTCCTCCGTGCACCGAGGACGGCGTTCGCGACACTCGTCCTCCTGGGCCTCGGCTGGCGGCTCCTGATCGCACTGTCCGGCGACGGGCTGCGCGAGGCCTACTTCTCGACCACCGGCCCCGGGGCCGACATCGAGAGCCTCTACCTGGCCCGCCAGTTCATCGGACTGCTTCCGGTATTCGCACTCGGAATCGGCCTGAAGTGGCTGCAGTTCACCGGGGTCCTTCACAAGCTCCGCGTGCGGCTTCCCCAGCGCATGACGGTCCTTGTCCTCGTCGCGTCGTTGGTGCCGCCCGTCGCGATCCTCTACTTCGTGGAGCGGGCGTCATTCTACGAGCACTGGATCTGGTTCACCGGCTACGACTTCGCCATGTCCATTCTGCTCGTGCCGGCCATCGTGCTCGCCTCTCAGCCCACCTGGGTCCCGACGAATCTCGTGCACCGTGCCGCAGTCTGGGTGGGCGACCGGAGCTACAGCCTCTACATCTGGCACTTCCCGATCGTGCTCAGCGTCTACGGACGGGGACCGCTCGTCGCACCGCCTGACGTGTCGCACATCTGGCTGCGCCTCGCGCTGATCGGCGTGCTCTCACTCACGGCGGCGCACCTCTCGTTCACGTTCATCGAGAAGCCAGGCATGGCGTACGGCAAACAGCTGGCCGCGCGGCTCGCTGCTCGGAAGAGCACGCCCATGGCACCGGGAGGTCCGGACGAGGTGCCCGTGGCCGAGGCCGCCGCCGACGGCGCCACCCGGCGCTGACGACGCCGCGGCCACCGGCAGCGGTCCCCGGAAAGCCTGCTACGGCCGAGCGAGAAGCAGGTTCGCCTGTCCGTCCGGCCCGGCGCTCTCGCAGAACTGCATGATCTCGTCCGCACCGGCCACGATCGGCGCGCTGCCGCGGAGCAGGTGGGCCTCGAAGCCCATGTCGCGGTAGCTCGCCAGGACCGATCGAGGGTTCATCCCCCGATCACGCAAGCCGCCGGGCCAGAACTCCACGGCGATCTTGATCCGCGGGTTCTCGACGATGATCCGCTGCATCCCGGCGAACACCTCGGCCTCGAAGCCCTGGACGTCGATCTTGACGACGTCCACCGGACCATCGATGAGGTCATCGACCCTGGCGACGGCAGCGAGCATCGTCGCCGCACCGGTCGCCCCTTCGTAGACGCGGGTGTCGCCGACGTTGTGGTCGGCGGAGGCAAGGGTGACCGTGCCGTTGCGCGAACCGAGCGCGACGGGCCAGATCGTGACCGCCGGCGACAGGCCCCACACGTTGAGGGCGAGGACGTCGATGAGGTCGGGATGCGGCTCGAAGGCGTGGATCGCCGCCGGCGCGCAACGGCTCGCGACGAGGCGCGAGAAGTACCCGACGTTGGCCCCGATGTCGAGGAACGTCATTCCCGGACGCACGAGTGCGGTCAGGAGTGCGCCGACATCAGGGTCCCAGGTGCCGTTGTGCTCGACGTACGGCCGCATCACGCCATCCGCGACCTGGAACCAGACCGGTCCCGCGTCGGAGTCGACGGAGATCAGTGGGGCACCCTTGTAGGGCCTCGGCGGCTGGACCTGTGCGGCAGGGCCTGCGGCTCGGCCTGCACCAGGAAGTCTCGGGATTCTCAAGGCTGGTCCACTCTCTTGTCGAGACGTGCTCACACACGAGTCGGATAGAAGAATCGGTCAGCGGCCAGCCCCGAAGCCGCCTGGAACGCGTCAGTCACCGCACCGCGGTCGTACACGTTGATCTCCTCGGGCTCGCGCTCGAAGAGTCCACGAAGCATACCTGCTGCATCTTCTCCCTCCGCCAGCTCCCGCTCGAGCGAGAAGCCGAGGAACTCCATCCGCACAGCCGCCGTGCGGTCCGGAGCGATGATGCACCGCACCCGACCTGGTACCCCTGATGTACGGACCAGCCATCCGACCTCGACGGTGTACCCGAACTGCCGACCGCCATCGGTGATGATCCGTTCGACGGCGTCGCGGCGGGCCCCCTCGAGGATCCCCGAGGACATGAAGTTGTCCACCTGGTCGCGGAACTGGGGGTAGCGCAGGTCGATGATCGCCTCGTTCGCAGGCACCGTCTGCTCGCCCGCGCTGACCAGGCCGGCTTCGACGTTGGAGCCTCCGCCCGCGTGGTACACGAAGATCCCAGGGGCGAGCGTGACCCGGTAGCCCAGGGCCTTGCTCCGCAGGCTCCAGTCCGTCTCCTCGCAGTACCCGCGCCCGAACACGGGGTCAGTGAGCCCTACCTGGCGCAGGACGCCTGTCGGGATGAGGATGCAGAACGAGATGCCGGCGGGGATGTCCATGAGCGCACCGGAGAAGTTCCCCGCAATGCTCGCACTCACCCAGTCCACCGTGTCCTGGTCAGAGACGAACATGTCAGGGTCGCCGTTGGGGATCGAGTAGACCGAGACGTTCGTCGACCACGCCGTCACGGACCCGACCTTCTCGCCGTGCCCGACCTTGAGGAACTCGTCGATGAGGTTCGACGGGTAGATCACGTCGGAGTTGCTGATGATCACGTAGTCGTAGTCGCCCCGCATGGCCGAACGGAGCCCGAGGTTCACGTTGCGCGGGATCCCGAGGTTGCGCGGCGACCGGTAGTAGGAGAAACCGAGCCGCCCACAGATCGCTGCGAGCTCCTCGCTCCAGCCCGGTTCGGGGCTGCAGTCGTCGAGCACGAGGACGTCGACCACCGCGTCCTCGCCCGCAAGTCGCGCGGCAGATTCGAGGGTTCGCGGGACGAAGGCACGGCCGTTGTAGACCGTGATGCACAGGAGGACCCGGGCGGTCACCGACGCCTCGCCCTGGCCAGGAGGTCTCCGAGCGCCCTCGCGACCCGGAAGGCGATGGAGCGACGGATCTCCTCGACGTGACGCGCCGCCGCCGCAGAATCGGCCTCGGCCTGGTTGACCCGCAGGTTGGCGCGACCGAGCTCCGAACGCAGCCGCAGGAGCTCACTCGTCATCGTCGTCACGCGCCCGGTCAGGTCGACCACCCGCGCGTTCGCGATCTCGAAGTCGACGAGGGCCTGTTCGAGGTTGAGCCGGTCCATCTGCTCGGTGGAGAGCACGCTGGGCGCCGCCTTCTCGGTAACCGCTGAATCAGTCACGGCGGGAGTTCCTTCCTGGGTCATCTTCGGATTCCTACCACGAGACCGGACGAGCGAGAGCCTGGCGGTACACCTCGACGAGCTTGTCGGCATAGCGCGCCCACGTGAGGTGTCCGGACACCGCGAGCACCGAGGCGATCTGTTCCTTGGCGAGGTCAGGGTCGCCGATGAGGCGCTCCAACGCGTCGGCCAGCGAAGCTGGGTCCCAGTCGGATGCGCTGACAGGGACATCGGGAAGGGATTCGGCTAGCGGGCCGAACGAGACGAACACCGTCGGGGTACCGAAGGCCGCCGCTTCGAAGGGCACCAGGCCGAAGCCCTCCGCCGAGGTCGGGTACAGGACGAGCTTCGCATGGCGGAGCAACCAGTCGCGCTCGGCCGACGTCACGTCGGCGAGGAGCACGGGCCACTCCCCTTGAGCCGCGACGATCGCCTCCTCGTTGCGCGAGGAGCCCATCGGGACCACCACACCGGCGAGGACGAGCTCGATGGGGTGCCCGCGGCGACGGAGGTCGTGCCACGCCCGGATGGCCAGGTCGCGATTCTTGTGCGAGTACGCCGCGCCAAGGACGAGGATGAAGTCCGCAGCCGCGCGCCCGGTCTCCAGGAGCTCGATCGGTGGCTGCTCGTCGTTGCCCTGCGCGATGACATGGTCCGTGCCGTTCTCGATGACCGCGAGCTCATCCGAGGGGATCGGCAGACGCGCCGCCCTCATCGTGTGCGCGGTGTCGTGCGAGATCGCGATCACGGCGTCGGCCTCGCGGACCGATGCACGGATGCCGTCACGGTAGGCGAGCCAGGCGCCGGAGGATGCGTGGTAGTTGCCGTTGTCGTAGGCGATCAGGTCGTGGATGGTGACGACCGTGCGGCGAGCGACCTGACGCCAGCGGTCGACCGGCACCGCGTCACCCGACTGGAACGGCCGGTGCAGGATGTCGACCTCTCCCGCGTCCGGGAAGGTCAGATCTCCCATCGGGCACACGGAGACGCCTCGCTGCATCAGGACGGACGACGCATAGGGCGGTACGAGGCCGCCCGGCGTGGCCACGATGACCTCCTCGATCCCCGGGTGCTTCGCCATGGCGTCGACCTGTGAGAGGAGGGCGACCTGGGTACCCATCTCGTACGGGCCGAGGCAGCTGCCGTCCATCAGCACACGCATCCCGAGCACGAGCGAGCGCTGGACCGCGATGGCATCGCCCAACGGGGTGTCTCGGGTGTCGCGCTCGTGGTCGAACAGCGCAGGGAAGAAGTGGTGACGGTAGTGCAGCCAGTCCCTGGCGACCGGATCGTTGAGCGCGTCGCCACGCGCATCCGGCTGGAGCGGACGCACGATGAATGTCTGGGCGTCCAGGACATTGCGGAAGCCACGCTTGACGCCACGGAGGGCCACATCGATCAGAGAGATCTCCGGCGAACCGCACAATCCGTCGAATCCCCCGAGGGCACGAAGCGCCGCGCTCGAGAAGAGCACGGCAGCCCCCGCCGGAACGGGGATCGGAACGATCTGAGGATCGCTCGACGCCCCACGAAGCCGTCGCGTGATCGTCTCCTCGCTGTGGCCGTTGACCACGAGCGGTGAGGGTGAGTTGCGTCGGGGAAAGCTCAGGTAGTTCGCGTCGTTCGAGAAGAACGAGACCGAGCAGAGCCGCACGTCGGCGTCGATCGCGGCGAGGGCCCGCTCGAAGGGTTTGCGCGGGACGACGACCGGCGAGGTGACGACGAACCCGGCACGCCAGTGGCCGCCGGCCAGGTGCGCCCCCGCCTCCGAGAGGCTCCAGGACTCCACCTGGACGGGCAGGTCGGCGAAGAGTCTGCCAACCGTCTCTCGCTGCCCTGGAGCCAGGGCGAGCACCGGGATCTTCGCAGCGATCAGCGAGATGATCGTCGCTGTCCACGCCACCGGGTCGGGCCCGAGGCACAGGATTGCCAGTACCTCGGCGTCAGTACCCTCGCCGCGCGACCCGGTCGCCCCATTCGTCACCACGATGTCTGACAAGCCTCCACATCGGCACCCCCAAGTCGACCGATGCGGCCAACGCTGCGACCCAGGCTACCAGCGCACCACGCGGCGAAGCCGGGCCCCGACCTCCCCGACCGAACGCTGATAGCCCGCCCGCACCGCTCTGCTGGCACGAACCGCCGTCGTCGCCTCGAGAGCCACCATCCCCTCGTGGCAGCGCGCCACCTCGGCGCGTAGCAAGGCGATCTCCTGCTCGAGCCGACCCCGGTGCCGCAGCTCGCCGCGGCCGGGACGCCGACCGGTCGCCGCGGCCGCATCGAGAAGCGCCACCACGTCCCGGCCGCCCACCTCGACGGACCGCGCGGCGGGCGTCGAACCGGCGAAGCCGGCGCACAGCTCGCGGAGAGCAGCGGTGACCGACGCTCGATCCGGCGAGTCCCCGGCCAGGCGGACGACACCGTCGACGATCCCTTCGAGCGCCGCGGCGCCCGGGCTGCCGGTGACGACGCTCGCCCCGCGAGACAGCTCGTCGAGCTCGAGCACACCCGCGCCGGCGCGCGGGTCGAGCGCGAGGACCACGTCGACTGCGGGTGAGACGTCCCCGACGGCGAGCGCGAGGACGTCCTCTCGGCCCGCGGCGACGTGACGGATGAGCTCGGCGTCGCCCGGCGCAAAGCGGCCGTCGCGAGCCTCCAGAACGAGGCGATGTCCCTGTCCCTCGAGCACGCCGTCGAGATAGGCGCCGACCGTGCGCTCCACGGCCTCGGTGGAGATCGGCGCGCGCGCGTCGAGCGGGGCGAGGACGGTGAGGCCGGTGCGCGCCCGCGGAGGCGAGGGGTACGACTCGGGGGCTCCGGGGAGCCTCACCCTGGCGACGCGTGCCGGGCTCGAGGCACGCACCACCTCCACGAGCCTGTCCGAGAGCACCCAGACCTCGTCGAAGGCGTGCAGGAAGTGCGGGTGCCTCACGACCTCGGACAGGTCCGAGGTCAGCCACAGGCCGACCCGCACGCCCGGGCACCCTTCGAGCTGCTTGGCGAGCTCCGGCTCGACGAAGCGTCCGGCGTCCAGGCAGACGATGACGTTCGCGCAGGCCGCGGGCGGATCGACACCGGCGCTCTCCCATCGGACAGAACCGTCGTCGCCCCTCGAGCCGATCTGCAGGAGGTCCACGCCGAACCCGGCGTCAGCGATCGCTTCCGCGACACGTCGCGCCGCGGCGAGGGACTCACCGGATGGCTCGCTCGAGCCGCCCGCGAACACCGTCCAGCCGGAGGGCGTGCCTCCCGGCGCCAGGTCGGCGCCGGCAGTGACCGCGCCCTGTCCGTCGATCATCCCGCGCAGCTCGGCCAGCGAGTGGCTCAGTGGCTGGGGTGCTGCTGCCCGTAGCTCGGGGCTTCCGAGCCAGCGCGCGTACTCGGCGGGGGTCAAGGAGAACCACGGCGTCAGCCGCGCTGGCGTCTCGAACCACTCGGCGAGGGCGTCGGGGTACCGGAGCGGCTCGAGCGGTGGGGCCGCGAACGGCACCCCGCCGAGCAGCGATTCGCGGTAGACCGTGCGCATCGCCGGTGTGAGCTGCAGGCGGTCGCCGAGCCGGTCGAAACCGTAGGGCGTTGCACGAGTCTGCGCGTGGCCGGAGGCGTCGAGCAGGCTCGCATACTCCTGGCAGAGCCGAGCGAGCACGGGCGAGTCGCTCACCAGGGCCCGAGGCTTGCGACCGGTGAACCTGGAGAGGATCCACGGTCTCGTCGGGTCGAACCCGCTGAAGTGCAGGAACACGAGCGGAGAGCCTGCGGCCAGGACTGCACCGCCGGCGTCGAGGGTGAGTGGTCGCTCGTGCGCGTTCCAGTACGCGACATTCAGGCCAGGGTCGCGCAGCACCGTGTGCTCGAAGAGCGCGGGCACCCAGTCGATCCACTTCTGGTCGGTGAACAGTCCGGCAGCGAAGTCGACGACAGCCTGGGTCGTCAGGCGCAGGTGCCACCAGTCGAGAAAGGCCATCGCCCGCTGACCGACCGCGATGAACCCGAGGTTGAACACCCCGGCCTGCATCACGGTCCGCTCGGCGATCTCGAGCCCGTCCAGCGGGACCGGCGTGAGCACATGCGGGGTCAGAGCGATCGCATGCTCACGGGCAGCGTCGAAGACCTCGTCGAGCGAGCCCGTCACGAGGATGTCCGGGTCGAGGTAGGCGGCCGCCTCGTAGCCCTCGCGAAGGAGGAACCTGAGCAGCGCGGGCTTGAGCGCGGTCGAGAGCTCCATGACCGTGTACATCACGGCCATCGGCTCGAGCTCCTCGGCTGCGAGGCCGAGGTCAGCAGGCAGGACGACGCGGCCGACCCCCGGAGTCTCCCTGTCGGCCTCGGTCCCGTCGACCAGCAGGGTCACCCGATCGACCTGCGGGTGACCGACCCGGACGGACTCGGTCAGCACGCGAGCGAACGCCGCGTAGTTGCGCGCGACGATGGTCGCCACGACTAGCACGTTGCCCGACCCGTCGCCCGCAGCCGTCGTCACGCCCCCCGCCTCCCCGCGGAGCCGAGGACGCGGCGCAGCCGTCCCGCAATCCGTCGGAGCAGCTCCCGGGCCCCGCCGGCCCGGAGATAGCCCTTCGCCAGGGCGAGGTCCGACGCCACCGAGGCCCGAGGCGCGGTCCGGCGTCGACCGCGCACCGGCGCCGTCGGCCCGGGGACGGCGAGGTCGGCTGCACGGCGTGGATGCCGGCAGAACTCGACGAGCGGTGCGAGCACCCGGGACCACACGTACTGACCGGCGAACTCGCGGACCGCCGCGCGGGCGGCGGCCGCGGCGGCGTCGTCGTAGAGCACTTCCTCCAGGGCCGCCTCGAGCGCGTCGAGGTCCTCGGCCGGCACAGCGCGGCCGAGACCGTGCTGCGCGATGAGCCCGCCGAAGGTGTCGCCGTCCGTCGCGACGATCGGCAGCCCGGCCCACAGGTAGTCGAGGATCCGGGTGCGGAAGCTGAACTCGGTCTCGACGTGGTGGAAGTGCGTCGAGACGCCGACGTCGGCGTCCAGCAGGTAGTCCGCACGCTCCTCGTACGGCACCCAGCCCTCGTTGAAGAAGACGTGCGTCCCGGTCAGCCCGAGCTCGGCGGCGAGCTGCTGCGTCTGGAAGGCGATCGTCATCGCCGGCACGCCGGGGTTCGGGTGCTTCATCCCGAGGAAGTACAGCCTGACGTCGGGGTGCCGGTCCTTGAGGCGGTCGACGGCGCGGATCAGGGTCAGCGGGTCGAACCAGTTGTAGACCCCGCCGCCCCAGAGGATGACCTTGTCATTCGCGCCGATCCCCGCGACGCCGCCCTTGATCGCGTGCCTCTTCTGTACGGGCGCCGCGTCGCTCGATCCCGAACGGGACCACGCCGAGCAGGTTGTCGAGGCTCTGGTCCTCGTCGTACATGGCGGGACTGATCCGTCCCTGGCCGGCCAGCTGGCCCAACCAGAAGTCGCGCTGCTTGGTCGAGGCGCACATGAGGTAGTCGGCCCGACGCAGCTGCTCGTTGAGCGCCTGAGTCGTCACGGCGAGCGCGTTGAGACGCCCGTCAGGGCCGAGGTCCTTGGCCTGCTCGAGCTGCTCGAGGTGCATCGGGTCGTAGATGTCGGCGACGACGACGGTGCTGCTCGCCTTGATCCACGGCGCGGTCTCGAGCAGGAAGCCCTGGAAGATGACGACATCGGCCCATGCCGTCGGTTCGCGCAGCCCGGTCCCCGCCGCGTACTCGACGGCGAAGTCCGTGCTGCTGCGCTTGACCCCGGCGGTCGAGACGAGCCGCACCTCGTGCTCGGGAGCGAGCGCCTTGGCGATCTCCCATGCCCGGATCGCCGGCCCGGCCATGCGCGTCGAGCAAGGGCTCACCGGTCACGATGAGGATGCGGTGACGCGCGGTGAAGTGCTCGACGATGCCGAAGGCCTGGAGCAGCACCTCGTGCGCCGCGAGGTAGGACGGCATCCCGTAGGCAGGCTCGATCGTCTCGCGGAACAGCGGGAAGAGATCGCGGTCGCTGCGCCGACGGCGGGCCTGGAGCTCGGTGCGGCTCGCGAGCAGGCTGGGCAGCTGCTCGACGAAGTAGTCGATGGCGTAGGGCCCGGTGAGGGCCATCTTCGGGATCTCGACGGTGCCGACGTCGTCGCCGCCCGGTGAGCGCTGCAGGTCGAGCGCCGTCGCGTCGACTCCCGTCCGCGCGACCGAGCGACGGACGGCGAGCGCCATCGCCGCCGGGAGCGCCTTCGCGAGGGACACGTCGTCGTAGTTCTTGTACATGCACAGCAGCGCGTTGCGTTCCAGCAGGTAGCTCTCGCGGAAGTTGCCGAACTTCTTCATCGTCACGTGATGACGGTGGAACGCGACCGATCCGGGGACGTAGCGCACGCGATGGCCCAGGAGGTTGAGCCGCCACCCGAGGTCGACGTCCTCGTAGAACATGAAGAAGCGCTCGTCGAACCCGCCGACCTCGCGGTAGAGCGCTGCGCGGACGAACATCGCGGCGCCGGTGCCGAACAGGACGTCCTTCGCGGTGTCCCAGGCGCCCTGGTCGGGCTTCTCGACCTCGCGCTTGTAGCCCATCCCGAACCAGGTCAGCGAGCCGTCGACGTAGTCGATCAGCGTGCCGTCCCAGTCGAGGACCTTCGAGGCGACCGAGCCGATCGTGCGGATCGGCCTCGAGCGCCTCGACGGCGGCGGCGACCCAGCCCCTGTCCGGGCGGGCGTCGTTGTTGAGGAAGGCGACGTACTCCCCCGTGGCGTGCTCGACACCCAGGTTGCAGCCGCCGGCGAAGCCGGAGTTCGAGCCGGACTCGACAAGCAGGACGCCGGGCAGTGCCGCGCGGAGCTCGGCGACGCTCCCGTCCCCCGAGTCGTTGTCGACGACGATGATCTCCAGGCGCTCCGCCGGCCAGTCGACGTCCTCGAAGGCCCGCACGCAGGTGATCGTGTCCGCGGCGCCGCGGTAGTTGACGAGCACGACCGAGACGACGCCGGGTCGCACCACGGCCGTCCCGCTCACTCCTCACCCCGGAGCAGCGCGAGGTCGTGGTCGACCATCCGTCCGACGAGCTCCTCGAAGCTCACCGCCGGCTCCCAGCCGAGCTCGCGACGAGCCTTGCTCGCGTCACCGACCATCAAGGGCGCGTCCTGCGGTCGCAGGAACGCGGGGTCCACCTCGATGTGCTCACGCCAGTCGTCGCCGATGCCTGCTCGCCTGAAAGCCGCCTCGGCGAACTCGGCGACCGTGTGCGCGGCCCCGGAGGCGAGGACGAAGTCGCCCGCGACGCCATGCCGGGCGGCCCGCACCATGCCGTCGACGTAGTCCGGGGCCCAGCCCCAGTCACGCCGTGCGTCGAGGTTGCCCAGCCGCAGCACGCCGCTGCCCTCCGTGCCGATCCGGGCGGCGGCCGAGGTGATCTTCCGGGTGACGAAGGTCGTCGGGCGCCGGGGCGACTCGTGGTTGAACAGGATGCAGCTGGCCACGTGCAGGCCCTTGCCGCGGTAGACCCCCGCCATGTGGTGCGCATAGGCCTTCGCCGCCCCGTACGGCGAGACGGGGCGGACGGGGGTCCGCTCGTCCTGCGGCGCGACCTCGGCGTCGCCGAAGATTTCCGCACTGCTCGCCTGGACGCAGGAGACCCGGCGGCCGGTGCGCTCCTGGACCTCGAGCGCGGCCCGGAAGAGCACAGCCGCCGCGACCCCGCTCAGCTCGGCCGTGAGCACGGGGTGCTCCCAGGAGAACGCGACGGAGCTGATCCCGGCGAAGTTGTACAGCTCGTCGGGCTCGACGTCGTGCACGAGCGCCGCGACCCCGGCGGAGTCCGCCAGGTCGCCGGCGTGCAGGACGACGGAAGGGTGCGCTGCGGCGAAACCGGCCACCGCCGGGTCGCGGTCGAGCACGAAGCCGTGCACCTCGCAGCCCTCAGCGAGGAGCTGTTCGGTCAGGTACCCGCCGTCCTGACCGGTGATCCCGGTGACGAGGACCCGGCGCACGCTACCGACCAGCCTGAGCGCGCTGCTCCTCGAGGTCGTTCTCGACCATCATGGTGACGAGCTCGGCGAAGCTCACCGTCGGCTCCCAGCCCAGCACGTCCTTGGCCTTGGCCGCGTCGCCGATCAGCAGCTCGACCTCGGCCGGGCGCATGAAGCGCGGGTCCTGCGTGACGTAGCCGGACCAGTCGTCGATGCCGACCGCACCGAACGCCACGTCGAGCAGCTCGCGGATCGAGTGCGTCTCCCCCGTGGAGATGACGTAGTCGTCGGCGGAGTCCTGCTGGAGCATGCGCCACATGGCCTCGACGTAGTCGCCGGCGAAGCCCCAGTCGCGCTTGGCGTCGAGGTTGCCCATGACGATCTCGTCCTGCAGGCCGAGCTTGATGCGCGCGACGGCCATGCTCACCTTGCGGGTGACGAACTCGGGTCCACGGCGCGGGGACTCGTGGTTGAACAGGATCCCCGAGGAGGCGTGCATCCCGTAGGACTCGCGGTAGTTGATCGTCATGTAGTGCCCGAAGACCTTCGCGACGCCGTACGGCGAGCGCGGCCACAGCAGGGTCGACTCGCGCTGCGGCACCTCCTGGACCTTGCCGAACATCTCCGAGGAGGAGGCCTGGTAGAAGCGGACCTTGCCCGGCTCGTCATGCGAGTACAGGCGGACGGCCTCGAGGATGTTGAGCACACCCTTGCCCGTGACGTCCGAGGTGAGCATCGCGTTCTCCCAGGAGTACGCGACGAAGGAGATGGCGCCGAGGTTGTAGACCTCGTCGGGCTGGGCGACCTGCATCGCACGCATCAGGCTCGAGAGGTCGGTCAGGTCGCCGGTCAGGAGCTTGACCCCCGGGACGGTGCGCTGCACGAGCTCGAACTTCGGGTTGTTCTGCCCGCGGATCAAGCCGTAGACCTCGTACCCCTTGGAGAGCAGCAGCTCGGAGAGGTAGAGACCGTCCTGCCCGGTGATCCCGGTGATGAGTGCGCGCGTCATGATTCCTCGGTGCTCAGCGGTCCTATGTCGCCGACCACACTAGCGGGCCTGCCCCAGGCTGGGCCTCGGCGCGCCCTGTGCGCGAGGCTGCCGGGTAGACTCGCCCGAGCAGTCCAGGATGTTGATCTTGATTGGAGTCCCATGACGAGTGTGGCCGAGGTGCGGATCGCCGCTGTCGCCACCGAGGAGATGGAACCCGCCGGCCAGGCCGTGGGGGTCGCCGGGGTCATGCGGTCGCTCAAGCATCTCTGGGCCTATCGCGAGCTCCTCCTCCTACTGGTCCAGCGCGAGCTGAAGGCCCGCTACAAGGACAGCGTCCTCGGCTTCGTCTGGTCGCTCATCCGCCCGCTGACGATGCTCCTCGTCTACTACGTCGCGATCGGCAAGTTCCTCCAGGCCGAGCGATCGATCAACGGGTTCGCCATCTTCGTGTTCACCGGCCTGACGGCGTGGACGTTGTTCTCCGACATCGTCTCCGGATCGACCGGGTCGATCGTCGGCAACTCCGGCCTGATCAAGAAGATCTACCTCCCGCGCGAGGTCTTCCCGCTCAGCGTCGTCGGGTCCGCCCTCTTCAACTTCTCCATCCAGCTCGCGATCCTCGTCGGCGCGACGTTCGTCTTCGGCCACCATCCGCAGGTCGCGACCCTTGCCTACGCCCCGCTCGCCCTCGTGGTGCTCCTGCTGTTCGGCACGGCCTTCGGCCTCTTCCTCTCGGCAGTCAACGTCTTCCTGCGCGATGTGCAGTACCTCGTCGAGGTCGTGCTCATGGTGCTGATGTGGGCGTCGCCGATCATCTACTCGTGGAAGCTCGTCGACCAGCATCTGCCCGACGGGATCCTCAAGGACCTCTACCTGGCCAACCCGGTGACCCTGTGCGTGATCGGGTTTCCAGCGGACGTTCTGGGCCCAGGGCGCTGACGCCCTCTACCCGGAGAACCTGCTGGCACGTCTGTCCGTCGCCGCGATCGTCGGCGTCGTCCTGCTCGGGGTGGGCCACCGCGTCTTCGTGCGGCTCCAGGGCAACTTCGCGCAGGAGCTGTGATGAGCGGAACCACCGTCAACGTCATCGAGGTCCGCGGCGTCTCCAAGCGCTTCGTGATCCACCGCGACAAGTCGCTCAAGGAACGAGCGATCCACGCAATGCGCAAGGAGAAGAAGACCAACGACTTCTGGGCGCTGCGTGACGTCGACGTGGACATCGTCGCGGGATCGACGGTGGGCCTCGTCGGGCACAACGGCTCCGGCAAGTCCACCTTGCTCAAGCTGATCGGCGGAATCCTCCAGCCGAGCTCGGGACGCGTGAACCGGCGCGGGCCGACTCGCGGCGCTCCTCGAGCTCGGCGCCGGCTTCCACCCCGATCTCACCGGCCGGGAGAACGTCTACCTCAATGCCTCGATCCTCGGCCTGACCAAGAAGCAGACCGACGCAGTACTTCGACGCGATCGTCGACTTCTCCGGGATCGAGCAGTTCATCGACACACAGGTCAAGTTCTACTCCTCGGGCATGTACGTCCGGCTGGCCTTCGCCGTCGCCGTCCACGTCGACCCGGACGTCCTGCTCGTCGACGAGGTTCTCTCGGTCGGCGACGAGCCGTTCCAGCGCAAGTGCATGGACCGCATCCGCGAGTTCCAGACGGAGGGCCGAACGATCGTCCTCGTCTCGCACTCCTCAGGCCAGGTCGGCGAGCTCTGCGACCGGACGATCGTGCTCGACTCGGGCCTTGTCGTCTTCGACGGCGGCGCCGAGGACGGCCTGCGGATCCTGCGCGAGGGATACGAGGAAACACGCCACGAGGAGTCCGCCAAGGAGCCGCCGAGCGAGAGCAAGCCGGACGCCGAGATCATCGCCGTCGAGGTCCTCGACCGGGCCGGCCACCCGGTCCGCGAGATCGCCTCCGGCGAGCCGATCGACTTCGACGTCACCTTCAGTTCCCGCACACGTCTCCTCGAGTGGCGCGCAAGCCTCTCGATCGAGACGGCGCTCGGTCAGGTCGTCTACGGCACCAACACCTACCTCAACCAGACGACGCTGCCTCCTCTCGACGGCCAGTGCCGAGTCCGCTTCTCGGTCCCGCACATCGCCCTCGTCACGGGGCAGTACTACGTGACCACGACCATCGAGACGATCACCGGGACCGCCCTCGACGTGAAGTACCGGGCTGCCCTGTTCTCGGTCCGCTCGGACGGCACCGGCGTCGGCGTCGTCGACCTGCGACCGCAGATCGTCGCGGGCGTCTCGGCGCCGGCGACCTCGTGACCTTGCGTCCCACCGCCCCTTGACGAGCACTGACGGGAAAACGACGATGCCCACGCCCACTTCCGCCCACGTCAGCACGACCCCCGAGTGCGCCGTGCTCGAACGCGCCATGGGCGCGACGGGCAGCCGGTCCTTCGCGACGCACGAGGGGACCCAGCCGCCGGTGGCGGAGCTCGTCGCCGCGCTGAGCGGCCGGGGCTGGGTCGTCTCCGGCGCCCCGCGCCTCCTCGTCGCGGCCTCGTCTGCCGGGCTCGGGACCGCCATCGCGACCGCAGGCAGACCCGCCGTGATCGCTGTCCACCAGGACGTGGAGCCTCGTGAGCGAGCCTGGCCGGGTTGGGACGACGAGGCCGTCGCGGCCGGGTACCTCGGATGCCTGAGGACGGCATCATGGTCGTTCTACGTCGCCGAGGAGGAGTCTGCGTCGCTTGGCCCAGCGCTCTGCTACCCCGCAACGGACGCGGAACGCTGGCCCGACAGCCTCCCGACGGCGTCGCGGGCAGAGCTTCTTGCCGAGATCGTCCACTGGCGGACGGCCGCCCTTGCCCGCTGGGCGCGGCGCGCGGCCGACGAGCCAGAGCGCACGAACAAGGACCTCCAGCTCGAGCTCACACACACCAAGAACCTTCTCGAGGCGACTCAGAGCACGCTCTCGTGGCGTCTGACCGAGCCCCTCCGCGTCCTGCAGGGCGCGCGACTGAAGTCGGGACGCCCATGAGCGAGGTGGCCGCCTCGACCGACGACCCGGCGGCAGCGCTCGACCAGCGGCTGCGTGCTGCAGCGACCCACATCCTTTCCGGTGGCGCCGGGCCCGTGGAGATCGGGGACCGATCGGCCGCCTCCCTGCTACCGGCGTTGGTGGCGGCCTACCAGGGAACGGGCGACCGCGAGTCGCTGTGGCTGCTCCTCGCAGCCGTCGCCGGGGCGATGCCGCGCGACGAGGACCTTCGTGCGGCGGCCCGGTACCTGGAGCTCGACCACGGCTCGCAGGCCGAGGTCCGGCTGCTCGACATCGCCTTCGAGCTCGCCGCCGACACCCATGAGGCCTGCGAGGTCGAGGTCGTCACGCACTCCGTCCTTGCCGACGTCGACTTCTGCGCGCGACGCGACTTCCACACCGGGATCCAGCGGGTGGTCCGCGAGACGCTCCCGCGCTGGGACACCGACCACGAGGTCCTCCCGGTGGCCTGGACCGACACCTACACCTGCCTGCGGCGCCTGCACACCTGGGAGGTCCCCAACGTGATGGCCTACCGGGCGGGGCAGGCGGCGGACAAGACCGCGGTGGACGGGACCGCCCTCCTCATCCTCCCGCTGCGCAGCACGATCATCCTGCCCGAGATCCCCGAGCCCGACGCCAGCGACTGCTATGCCGCGCTGTCACAGTGGACGAGCAACCGGGTGGTGGCGGTGGGGTACGACATGATCCCGATCGTCAGCGCGGATCTCCGGCCGGGGTTCGAGGCGACGCGTTTCACCCGGTACCTCAACGCCGTCAAGCACGCCGATCACGTCGCGGCGATCAGCAGGTCCGCGACCGCCGAGTTCACCGGCTTCGCCCAGGCCCTCGTCGCGCAGGGGCTCGACGGCCCCGTGGTCACCGAGGTCCTTCTCCCGGCCGCTCCGCCGGTCACCGAGAGCGCCGCCTCGCCGGTCGACGCCGCGCCCCGCACTCCGAACGAGCGGCCGGTGATCGTCTGCGTCGGCACCCATGACCCCCACAAGAACCATGCGGCGACCGTCCACGCCGCCGAGCGCCTCTGGCGAGAGGGCCTCGACTTCGAGCTCGTCTTCATGGGCGGAATCGGCTTCCGCGGGCCCGATCACCTCTGCTTCCGTGAGGTCCTCGCTGCCGGGCGCCCCGTCCGCAACCTCGGGAGGGTGAGCGACGAGACGATGACCGCCGAGCTCCGTCGTGCCGACTTCTCCGTCTTCCTCTCGCTGCACGAGGGGTATGGGCTCCCGGTCGCCGAGGCACTGGCCTGCGGCACCCCCGTCGTGACGTCGAACTTCGGTTCCCTGCAGGAGATCGCCGAAGGCGGCGGTTGCGTGACGGTCGACCCGCGCGACGACGACGCGGTCACCTCGGCGATCCGCACCCTCCTGACCGATCGGGCTGCGCTCGAGAGCCTGCGTGCCGAGATCGCCTCACGGCCTGCCCGCACCTGGGACACCTACGCCGCAGAGCTCTGGACCGTCGCGACGGGAGATGCCCGATGAGAGTCCTCGACGTCCCGCGCAAGGTGCTCGCCCGCCGCGGGGCCAGCCCCGAGCATCGCCGGACGTGGGCGCTGCGGCTCCACCAGGTGGCAGCTGTCCTCGGCCGCCCCTCCGCCTATCGGGGGGACCGTGTCCCCAGCGAGGCCCAGCTCGGCCGGGAGCTGGGCTCCGTGATCAGGCTCGGCGACCGCGCCGAGATCTGGCTCGCCCTCGCGGCGGTCTCCGGTCAGCTCCCGGAGGACCGCACGGTCGTCGAGGTGTGCCGCCGGGCTGAGTTCGACGGTCCCGGCCCGCTCCTTGCAGCGATCATGAGCAGGACCGACGAGGAGACGATGCGGCGCGAGGTCAGGATCGTCACCGCAGGCGCCGTCGTCGACGTCCACAACACCGCGCACACCGTCCTCGCCACGGGCATCCAACGGGTCGCGCGCGAGACGTCGGTGCGCTGGGCGGCGGGGCACGAGTGCACGATGGTCGCCTGGACCGCCGACTTCCTCGCGATGCGCGAGCTCACCGACGCCGAAGCCAGGACGATGGGAACCCTGCCCTCGTCGCAGTTCCAGGGCGATGCAGTGAGCCCTGATGACGCCGCCATCGTCGTCCCCTGGGCCGGTGCCTACCTCCTGCCCGAGCTCGTCGCCGACCGGCGGCGCAACCAGCGGCTGCTCGCGCTTGCCCGGCACACGACCGCGCGTACCGGTGTCATCGGTTTCGACTGCATCCCGGTGACCTCCGGCGACACGAGTGACAGCCGCGTCCCCGACTTCTTCGCGGACCACCTGGCCACCGTTCGGCACTTCGACCGCGTCACGACGATCAGCCAGGCGGCGGGCGCCGAGTACGGCGGCTGGCGCACGATGCTCGCCGCGATCGGGATGCCCGGCCCGCAGATCGAGCCGATCCTGCTGCCGGCGCAGGTGCCGGCGAGCTCGCCGGACGCCCTGGAGCGGGCCCGCAGCCGGTTCGTCGTCGCCGGCCTTCCCCTCGTGCTCTGCGTCGGTACCCACGAGCCCCGCAAGAACCACCTCGCGCTGCTGCACGCCGCCGAGGTGCTCTGGCGCGAGGGGCACGAGTTCAGCCTGACCTTCGTCGGCGGGCACTCCTGGCGTAGCGGCTACTTCCGCCAACGGCTCGCCGAGCTCCAGCAGGCCGGCCGACCGGTCGAGTCGGCGAGCGGGATCAGCGACGAGCTCCTGTGGGCCGCCTACCGACTCGCTCGGTGCACCGTGTTCGCCTCGCTCAACGAAGGCTTCGGACTCCCGGCCGCCGAGTCCCTCGCGGCCGGGACCCCTGTCCTGACATCCGGGTACGGCAGCATGGCCGAGATCGCCCGCGACGGCGGCGCCCTCCTCGTCGACCCGCGGGACGACGCCAGCATGCTGGACGGGCTGCGCACGCTGCTCGCGGACGAGAGCACCTACGCGCGGCTGCGTGTGGAGGCCACCCGGCGACCCCCACGCAGCTGGGACGACTACGCCCAGGAGACCTGGGACTTCCTCACCGCCGAGTAGGCCTCGGACGGGCGTCGGTGCCGCAGCCCGCGCACTGCCGACCCTCGACCGGCCCGCTCACGGGTAGCGGATCTGCGCCCGGTTCCAGTACTCGGTGCTCTGGCCGATCAGCGCAGGCAAGGAGAGGTCGCCGCGGCCGACCATGAGCACGGGGACGAAGGTCGCTGCGCCGGTCGGGTCGGGCGAGCGGCCCAGCATCGTCGCGTAGTAGCCGCCTAGTCGCAGGTACGCCGCCTCCTGGGACCGGGTGATCCCCATCACGGCTGCCTGGCGGCCGTTGCGGGCCGCGAAGTCGAGCCACCACTGGCGCTCCGCCGCAGCCGCAGGGCGCGCGAGGATGTTCCGGTAGATGGCGTCGACCCAGGCTCCCGGATCGCCCTGCCCCAGCCGGGCGAAGGCCTCGTCGGAGGCATAGATCCCCGCCTGGAGGTCCGGCACGTTCCAGCCGGTCTCGAAGAGGTGTACCCAGAAGTCGCTACCCGCCGGCTCCGGCTGGCGCCCGAGTGCGGCCTGGTACTGCTGGGCGACGATCACCTGAAGGCGTTCGCGAGAGCCGACGAGCGCAGCAGCCGTCGTGGAGGCGTTCCCGGTACGGACGATCTCCGCGGTCCAGCTGTCGAGCCCGGTGGGGTCCGGGCTGCGGCCGAGGATGTCGTTGTAGAGGGCCGTCACCACAGAGGTCGCCTCGGTGCCTGTGACCCCCGAGATCGAGAACCAGTCGCTCTTGAGACCCAGGGCGATCCGAACAGCAGATCCGGTGAACACCTGCGTCGCGCCGGCTGCCGTCACCGCGGTGACCTGCGTGACCCGGCCACCGTCCGGCCCGAGGCCGTTGCGGCCGGTGACGGTCAGGGAGCGGAGGGTGCCGGTACCGAGGGCTGCGCCGACCTGCCCGGCAGAGAACGACGCGGTCCAGTTGTGGTTCGGGTTGCTCGAGGTGCTGTCACCCTCGTCCACGACCGCGGGGAAGGTTCCGCCGGCCGTCCAGCCACCCGTCGAGGAGCTGAACTCGGTCCGCGCGATCGCCCCGGTCGGGAAGCGCATGACCTGCCCGGACGTCTGGGCCACTGCGGAGTCGGTCAGCGCCGTCTCCAGGACGGTGACGGCCCCGCCCGGCGGCCAGAGCATCGCGCCGCCGTACACCTGGCAGGCCGTCGTGTCACAGGTCAGGGCGCCGGAGGCGCGCGGTGCGCTCGAGAGCGCGTAGCTGCGCGCCGCGACGGCCTGCGCCATGAGTGCCTGCATCCCCTTGCCACCGCCGGACAGGCCCCAGCTCGACGGGGACTCGCGCGGGACGACCCCGCGGAGGTAGTCCTCCGTCGGCAGGGTGTTGACGACGTACTGCGTGCCCGAGCGGTTCGAGACGGTCAGGGTCCCGCGGTAGCCGCGGGTCGTCGTGGACTCGCAGACCCTCAGAAGGTTCTCCGGGACGGCCGGGTCACCCGCGGCGGCGAGCACGAGTCCGGACCCCTGGGTGCTCGCGGCCGTCCACGGGCCGGCGCAGCTGCTACCAGTGAAGACGGAGAAGTTACCCGAGCTGTCGAGGCGGACGAGCACGGCGGCCGACCCGGTCGCCGTGCCGTTGAGCGTCAGCGCCTGCGCCGTCACGATCGTGTCGACTCCGGTGAGCTTGGTCAGCTCAACCGTCATCGGCGCGTTCCCGGCATCACCCGCCAGGCTGGTGCCGCCGTAGAAGTGCGCCAGGATCTGCGCGTAGCCCCACCCGCGGTCGACGGCGTAGCCGAGTGCGCCGTACTGACCCATCCCCCGCCCGTGGCCCCAGCCGTGCCCGGCGAAGCCGAAGTCGCCCGGTGCGGCAGCGGCCGGCGCGGCGGGCACCACGCACAGGCTGAGGGCGACACCGCAGGCCGCGAGGAGAGCGACGACCGGGCGCGTCTTCGGCCGGGGCGCGCGGACA
>CAVZPH010000008.1:0-111794 GCA_963777075.1 uncultured Actinomycetota bacterium
AATGACTATGTAGGTGATGAATATCGGTGTAGTGAGCATGACGATGGTTTATTGGCAGATGCTCATGGGTATGGGTATGTGGTTCGGTTAGTAACATATGTTCAGGATGATCATGTTGATGATGTGGATCGTGAGTATGTTCGTGTTCATGCCAGAGATATTCATGCTGATGTTCATGAGTTTTAGGAGCTAGCAAGATCTGGACTACTGCGAGAAGGGCAAACCCGATCAAGCTTCCGTAAAGAAACGAAGTATTACTTTGACTTCCCAACCAACCTGCAATGGGATAGGAAACTGCCCACCATAGATGGCTCCAAGCAAAATGTGCGCCATAAACTCTCCCTTGAAGGTTAGAGGGAATCTGATCCGCGATGAGAGTTTGGGTGGGTAGATTCACGAAAACTTGTCCCATTCCTGCGATCGCCCAAAGTAATATCAATGGCACTAAACCGACATAATTCGCGGGTAAAATTGCCAAAGTAATCAAAACTGCGCCAAACAGAACTACAATTGTGCGCTCCCACTTTTTACCGATCGCTCCTACAGTTACCGCCGCTATAGTTGCTCCAATGCCAAAAGCAGCCATTACCCAGCCGTATTCTAAACTGCTTAGTTTGAGCGTTCCTTTTATGTAGCCTACGGTATTTACTAAAATCTGCGCTCCTGCGATCGATGCGACAAGTTGGAGAAAGAGGGCATAGCGAATAAAAGCATTAGCAAATAAGCGTGTGGTTCCTTCTTTAACATCACCAATAATTGTAGCGATCGCTCCCTTTTGAGATTCTTCTAAATTTTCATTTCGCTCTACTCTAAGTTGATTTGGAAGTGTGAAGATCAAAACTGCGGCAATTAAAAAAGAAATTGCATCCAGAAAAAATATCTGTCTTGCGCCAATCCATGCCGACATACTTCCAGCAATTCCAGGACCTAAAACGCCTAACAGTTGATAAGTCGCGGCCGATAGGTACGATCGCTTGAGCATATTCACTTTTACCCGTGACTAGGCGGGGGGGGGGCGCCGGGGGAGAATAGAATGAAACACCACGGCAGGACGGGGGACGGGCAGAGGTCGGAACGGTGTGCAGGACTTGGAGACATTGTAAGTGACGATGAACATGGGCAGCGATGTTCACAGAGAGGTTGAGTCCGAGGGTTTGGGAGGCCCAATTACTGGGGAGTTGGGTGTGATGGGACTGACCGTATATCACGGGGCGGCAGTCCGAGCATTTCCAGCGGCATCGGTGGCAGGAAGGAGGCCAATGGCGGCAACAGAGCCGGAGGCACGGCAGTAGGCGGAGTAAGCATCGGTGTTATGGCCGAAGGTGTCAGGGGGAAAGGTAGCAGAGGGTGGACGGCAGAGATAGGGGTTGGGATGACCACGGAAGAGGAAGTCATGGGCAAGGGGACCAAGGCCACCTAGGGGATTGACGGAGAATGGGAGCAACTGGATATGGGAAGAATTTAGACTGGCAATGACAGCTTGGCCATGCGTTCCAGTGCCACGGAATTTCTCGACCTCTTTCTCGCGATGGCAGGAGATAGCGGAATCCGCCATAAGTGTGGCATCATCGTGAGAAGAGGCAGGGAAAGACCGAGTAATGGTAATGTCAATGGCCAAATATGTCGAGGCGTTCGGGGAGGGTTTACGAAGGTATGTGGGGGAGAGCGGAAGGCCCACGTCGGCGGGATGGCGTCGGGGGAAGTATGACTTTTAAAGCTCAGTTGCAGTGCTCACTCATGGCAAAGCATAATTGTCATTGAAGAAAGCCATGAGCTTATAAAGCGCTATGTGGCCCTTGGCTGAGCTTCTCATGGCAACAAAAACGGGAGAAGCTTGCGCCTCATTAGGGAAAGGGATACGAGCTCCATGTTCAATCTATCGCTGTTTCAGAGCTCGCGTTTTTGCCATCCGCCAGCCGACAAGCGACGAGCGACGAAACGAAGCAAGATCTCGTCCGTTTCACACTAAACGAAAACAACAACCTACTTGAAATCGTCTATCAGGTATAATTTGAGCCTACAAACGTTGGAATAGGTAAAGCATTTGTAAAGTTACAGATGATTGTAGTGTGCCTGTGGTCACATGCCATTATTTCTCAACACGACAATACGCCTTTATGAAACGAGATATTGTCCGTTTTAGACCAAACAAACACCGTACCCTATTAGCGATTGTCCATTCAGTACGTTCCAAGCCTTCAAACGTTGGAATAGGTAAAGCATTCGTAAAGTTACAGCTGATTGTAGTGTACCTGTGGTCACATGCCATTATTTCTCAACACGACAATACGCCTTTATGAAACGAGACATCGTCCGTTTGTCATATTCAACCTCTTCTTTGTATCGCAAACAAGAAAACCACATAAAAGAGGTAACAACAAACCAAAACAAGGCAGGCAAACAAGAAACAAGCAAGGAAAAAAGGAAGAAAGCTTCACACAGAACAAAGCGGCGCCATGAGCAATAAAATCGCCGGAAGAAGAGACAGGTACCGACCATTCAATAAGCGCTTCAACCCACATCGATATGTAACACAAGAAGGAACACTCGCAACGTAGGCACCTGTAGAAGAGCCACGACTCTGGTTGCAAAGAAAGGGAGACAGAGGTGCGTGAAGAAAAAAGGACAAAGCGATGCAATGCAAGCTATTCAGAGTCAGAACGCTTCCCCACACATACCTTTCAATGTTTTTGTGACTCCATTATGGTTGATTGTTGCGTGGGCACAACAGCGCAAGCGTACTCGCCGACGGGAGCGCGTCATGGTTCTGGTCCTTTTGTGCGCTGTGGCGTCGCGTCGAAACAAAATTATGACGTCACGACAACACGTAGAAAATGTACCAGCATGCCAATTTGACTCCTCCGACTTCGAAGTATGCCAATTTTTGGCCCCGTAGAAACCTGGAACATCTTCTTCTACGATCGAAGTATGCCATTTTTCGCACGAAATTCGCGCCGTATGTTCTCGGACAATCCTACGCATCGAAGTACGGCCAACAGCGCGAATAGTTTACCAGTTTTCTTCTGCTGCCAACGCACTTGGGTTGTGCTGGTCTCTGGTCTTGGTGATCACTTTGGAGCGAAGGCAACAGAAAACTATTCTCGCCATACGAACACGCAGTCACGTCATTGAGATTGATTGAGTTGCTGGAATGCGCGTTGTCCTCGTCATGGCTGTAGCAGCCAATTTTCTTTGGCAGCATGCATCGGCCCGAAGAAGTGCCTTTGTTCACAGGGCATTCACACGTGGTCCTCACGTGGGACGGCGCTTGTTCTCTACCAACACAAACACAGAATGGTCTACCGACAGAGTTCGTTCCACCTTTTGTGACTTTTTTCAAGAACGTAATCACACCATTCAGCCCTCGTCTCCCAGTGCCCCCTTGAACGACCCCACGTTGCTCTTTACCAACGCGGGCATGAATCAGTTCAAACCCGTCTTTCTCGGACAGGTGGACCCATCATCTCCCATGGCACAGTTGAAACGAGCAGCCAACTCAAAAGTGCATCCGAGCAGGCGGGCAAGCACAATGATTTGGATCGACGCGATCCTCGTCGGCGGCGCCGGCACCGCTCCCGCCCTCCTGGCGGCCGGGCGTGACCTCGGCCTGCGCCTCGTGACGACCTACGGCATGACGGAGACCTGCGGGGGCTGCGTCTACGACGGGGTCCCGCTCGACGACGTCCGGCTCGAGGTCGAGGACGGCGTGCTGCGGATCGCCGGACCGGTGCTCGCCGAGGGTTACCTCCGCGACGGGGCCGTCGTCGACGAGGGATTCGAGACCGACGCGCACGGGGAGCGCTGGTTCCGCACGGCCGACCTCGGCCGGGTCGAGGACGGCCGGCTCAGCGTGCTCGGGCGGAGGGACGAGGTGATCGTCAGCGGCGGGGTCAACGTGGCGCCCGCCGCCGTCGAGGCCGTCCTGTCGGCGCTGGACGAGGTCGGCGAGGTCTGCGTCGTCGGAGTTCCCGATGAGGAGTGGGGCAGGCGCGTCACGGCCGTCGTCGTCCCCCGGCCGGGCCGGGCACCGGAGCTGGACCGGCTCCGCGAGGCGGTTGCCCGTAGCCTTGGCTCCGCCTCGGCGCCCCGAGCCCTCGTCCTCGCCGATTCGCTGCCCCTGCGCGGACCGGGCAAGGTGGACCGGTCCGCCGTCGAGAGCCTCGCGCTGGGGGCACCCACGACGAGGGTCGACCGGGCCTGACCGCCCGGACGCGCGCACCGCACGGAGGAGAACAGATGGCGACCGCAGCCGAGTGGCTCGAGGGCGCGCGCCCGCGCACCCTTCCCGCCGCCGTCGCACCGGTGCTCGTGGGCACGGGTGCCGCAGCTCAGCTGGGCGGGGCGTCGATCCCCCGGGCCGCGCTCGCCGCCGGCGTCGCGCTCGCCCTCCAGGTCGGCGTCAACTACGCCAACGACTACTCCGACGGCGTCCGGGGCACCGACGTCGACCGCGTCGGGCCGCTGCGGCTGACCGGCTCGGGTGCGGCACCGGCCCGAGCAGGTGCGTGCGGCCGCCTTCGCGGCGTTCGCCGTGGGCGGGCTCGTCGGGCTCGCGCTGGTGCTGCTCACCGGCCAGTGGTGGTTGCTCGCGGTCGGCGCGGCCGCCGTCCTCGCCGCCTGGACCTACACCGGTGGGCGCCACCCCTACGGCTACCTCGGGTTCGGCGAGGTCGGCGTCTTCGTCTTCTTCGGCCTGGTCGCCGTGCTCGGCACGACGTTCACGCAGACGGGGACGCTGTCCTGGCCCGCATGGGCCGGAGCGATCGGCGTGGGTCTGCTCGCCTGCGCGCTGCTCATGGTCAACAACATCCGCGACATCCCGACGGACGTCCTCGCCGGCAAGCGCACGCTCGCGGTGCGCCTCGGGGAACGCCGTGCCCGGCGCGTCTACGCGGCCTTCCTGCTTCTTCCCGTGCTGCTCGCGCTCAGCTGCGCCCCCGTGGCGCCGTGGTCACTGCTCGTCCTTCTCCTGGCGCTCCCGGTCGGCCTGCTCATCGGGACCGTCGTCGCCGGTGCCCGTGGCGTGCTGCTGCGGCCCGTCCTCGCCGCCACCGGCATGCTCGAGCTCGGCTACGGCGTCCTGCTCGGCCTCGGCCTGGCGCTCTGAGCCGGCCGCCTCGACGTCCTCGGCGCTCGCGTCCGACTCGAGCCCCGGGCTGAACCGCGGCCCCGTCCGTCGTCGCTCGACGAGGTCCGAGACCCACAGCGCCGCCCTGTCGCGCGGGCCGGCCAGCGCGAGGTAGGACACCGCCCAGGCGAGGAAGGCCGCGAGCACGACGAGCAGCCAGCCGCCCAGGTGCAGCGCCCACAGGGCGAGGAGTGCGAGGACGAAGAGGCCGAGCCTCTGGAGCGAGTAGATGACGAACGGCACCGGGCAAGCCTAGGCGCGGTTCCGTACCCTGGAGAGATGCTCCGCGTCCTGCTCTACGTCCTGCCCGTCGCAGCCCTGCTCTACGGGCTCCTCGACCTGCGACGCAGCGAGCCCTACGAGCGCGAGGGGCTCCCGCTGTGGGGCTGGCTCGCCGTCATCGTCGTCCTGCCCGTCGTCGGCACGATCGTCTGGGTCGTGGTGAGCACCTCGCGTCGCCGCGACGCGCGCCCCGGCCCGCCCGGCCGTCCCGGTGGCCCGGGCTCCGGCGGGGGCGGCCGTCGCCCCGGCGGCCCAGGAGCAGCCCCCGACGACGACCCCGACTTCCTGTGGCGGCTGGAGCAGGAGCGCAGGCGGCGGCGCAAGGACCAGCCCGGCCAGGGCTGACCTGCCGGGCCCAGCCCGCCCTGCCGGCAGGGGCCCCGCCGGAGGTTACAGCTGTGTGACATCTCCTCCATTTGTCCATTCAGTGGGACGAATCTGTGCTACCTATGGACCTCACACACGCCCTCCCCCGGTCAGGGGTGACCCGACGGCGCGTGGCCCTCCCGATGGAAGAGGTCTTCATGGCATCCCTGCTCAGGTCCCACCGACGCGCTGCCCTCGCGCTCTCGGGCGTCGCGGTCACCGCTCTCGCGCTGTCCGCCTGCTCGGGCGGGAGCACCGCGGAGTCGAGCTCAGGAAGCGACTCGCTCACCATCGGCACGACCGACAAGATCACGACCATCGACCCGGCCGGCTCGTACGACAACGGCTCGTTCGCGGTGATGAACCAGGTCTTCCCGTTCCTGCTCAACACCCCCTACGGCAGCCCCGACGTCGAGCCGGACATCGCCGAGTCGGCCGAGTTCACGGCTCCGACGGAGTACACGGTCACGCTCAAGCCGGGCCTCACGTTCGCCAACGGCCACGACCTGACGTCCTCCGACGTGAAGTTCACCTTCGACCGCCAGCTCGCGATCTTCGCCAGCGGCGCCGACGACGGCAACGGCCCGGCCTCGCTGCTCTACAACCTGGACAGCGTCGACGCCGTCGACGACACCACCGTCGTCTTCCACCTCAAGGCCGCCGACGACCAGGTCTTCCCGCAGATCCTGTCGAGCCCGGCCGGCCCGATCGTCGACGAGGAGGTCTTCGCGGCCGACGCGCTGACGCCCGACGCCGACATCGTCGCGGGCAACGCCTTCGCCGGCCCGTACGTCATCACGAGCTACAGCCAGAACGACCTCATCTCCTACGAGGCCAACCCTGACTACCAGGGCCTGCTCGGCGCTCCGAAGACGGCGAAGATCAACGTCAAGTACTACGCCGAGGCGTCGAACCTGAAGCTCGAGATCCAGGAGGGCAACATCGACGTCGCCCACCGGAGCCTCTCGGCGACGGACATCGCCGACCTGCGCACGAACGACAAGGTCAAGGTCGTCGACGGTCCCGGCGGGGAGATCCGCTACATCGTCTTCAACTTCGACACGCAGCCCTTCGGCGCGACGACCGCCGAGGCCGACCCGGCCAAGGCACTCGCCGTCCGGCAGGCCGTCGCCGACCTCATCGACCGCCAGGAGATCTCCGACCAGGTCTACAAGGGCACCTTCACCCCGCTGTACTCCTACGTCCCGGCCGGCCTGACCGGTGCGACGGAGGCCCTCAAGGACCTCTACGGCGACGGCAACGGCGGGCCCGACGCGGCGAAGGCGACGGCGACCCTCGCCGATGCCGGCGTGACCACGCCCGTCGTCCTCAACCTCCAGTACTCCAACGACCACTACGGCCCGTCCTCCGGTGACGAGTACGCACTGATCAAGGACCAGCTGGAGTCGAGCGGCCTGTTCACGGTCAACCTGCAGACGACGGAGTGGGTCCAGTACGCCAAGGACCGCACCTCCGACGTGTACCCGGCGTACCAGCTCGGCTGGTTCCCGGACTACTCGGACGCCGACAACTACCTGACGCCGTTCTTCCTCAAGGACAACTTCCTCGGGAACCACTACGACAACTCCAGCGTGAACGACAAGATCCTCGCCCAGGCGAGCACGCCGGACGCCGCAGCCCGCACGGCGCTCATCGAGGACATCCAGGCGGAGGTGGCGGCCGACCTCTCGACCGTCCCCTACCTGCAGGGCGCGCAGGTCGCCGTCGTCGGTGCGGACGTCACGGGCGCCGACACGACGCTCGACGCCTCGTTCAAGTTCCGCTACGGGGCGCTCGCCAAGGGCTGAGGCCCTCGGCGGCACGTCGGCGCACGAGACAGCACGGACCGCGGCCCCTCGGGCTCCCCGCACGGCGGGGAGCCCGAGGGCCGCAGTTCGTTCAGAGGCAGCACACGAGGAGTGGGAACGATGACGTCCACGATCGAACCGGCGACCGGCGCACCGCCGGCCGGCAAGAAGCGACGCGACGGCGGAGGCAGCCTCGGTCGCTACATCGTGGTGCGGGCCCTGCTCATCATCCCGACGGTCTTCATCCTCGTCACGACGGTCTTCGTCCTCATGCGGGCGACCGGCGACCCGATCACCGCGGCGCAGGGTGGCCGGCTGCCCGCCGACCAGCTCGCCGAGCGGATCCACCAGGCCGGCTACGACCGCCCGATCCTCACGCAGTACCTGGAGTACCTCGGCGGGATCCTGCGCGGCGACTTCGGCACGACGCTCAGCGACCGGCGCCCGGTCACCGAGGTCCTCACGACCTTCGGCTCCGCGACGCTCGAGCTGGCCTTCTACGCGCTGCTCGTCGCACTCCTCGTCGGCATCCCGCTCGGCCGTCTCGCCGCCTACCACCGCGACAAGGCGCCCGACGCCGTGCTCCGCGTGCTGGCGATCCTCGCCTACGCGACGCCGGTCTTCTTCGCCGGCCTGCTCCTCAAGCTCGTCTTCGCCGTCTGGCTCCACGTCCTGCCCGTCGCGGGGCGGGCGTCGACCCGCTCGGAGATCGACATGCAGGTCCTGGGCAACCCGACCGGCATCTACCTCATCGACGCCTTCAGCACGGGCAACCTCGCCATCGTCGGTGACGTGCTCCAGCACGCGGTGCTCCCGGCCCTCGCGCTCGGGCTGCTGACCGCCGGGGTGTTCCTCCGCCTGGTGCGGACGAACGTCATCGGGACGCTCGGCAGCGGCTACGTGGAGGCGGCGCGATCGCGCGGCGTCGGCGAACGGCGCCTGCTCAAGACGCACGCCTACCGCCCGGCTCTCATCCCGATCATCACCGTCATGGGGCTGCAGATCGCCCTGCTCCTCGGCGGCGCCGTGCTCACCGAGACGACCTTCGAGTGGAAGGGCCTCGGCTTCCAGCTCGCCGCCTACCTCCAGGCGCGCGACTTCGTCGCCGTCCAGGGCATCGTCGCGGTGCTCGCGGTCATCGTCGCGCTGACCAACTTCCTGGTCGACGTCCTCGCCGCACTCATCGACCCGAGGGTGAGGTACTGATGTCCACCCCCACGAACGCACCGGGCACCCCCGGGACGGCAGCTGCTGACGGCACCGCCGGCCCGGCCGTCGTCGCGGTCTCCCGCGGGCCCCGCTGGCAGCGCCTTCCCATCGTCTCCCAGCTGCGCCAGAGCATCGGGCTGCAGCGCGGGATGCTCATCGCCGGGCTCGTGCTCAGCGCGATCTTCCTGGTGACCGCCCTCCTGGCTCCGGTGCTCGCCCCCTTCGGCTACTCGCAGCTGCGCGGCCCGGACGGGACGTTCGGCGCTCAGCAGGAGCCCTCGGCCGCGCACCTGCTCGGCACGACGGTCGGTGGCTACGACGTCCTGTCCCGAGTGATCTGGGGCTCCCGGACGGCCTTCCTTGTCATCGTCGTCTCCATCGCGCTCTCGATCGTCGCCGGCGTGCTGCTCGGCCTCGTGTCGGGGTACTTCGGCGGGTGGCTCGACCGCGTCCTCGTCGTGATGGCCGACGCGATCTACGCGTTCCCGTCCCTGCTCCTCGCGATCGTCATGGCGATCGTCATCAGCGGAGGGAGGTCGGGGCTGTGGGGCGGGATCTTCGCCGCGGCGATCTCGATCACGGTGATCTTCATCCCGCAGTACTTCCGGGTCGTCCGCTCGGAGGTCGTGCGGATCAAGTCCGAGGCCTTCGTCGAGTCGGCAAGGGTGATCGGCGCCTCCCACGTGCGCATCATGGGCCGGCACGTCCTGCGCAACGCGACACGGACCCTCCCGCTGATCGTCACGCTGAACGCCTCCGAGGCGATCCTCACCCTCGCGGGCCTCGGCTTCCTCGGCTTCGGCATCGAGCCCTCGGCCGCTGCCGAGTGGGGCTACGACCTCAACAAGGCGCTCTCCGACGTGACGAGCGGGATCTGGTGGACCTCGTTGTTCCCCGGGCTCGCGATCGTCCTCGTCGTTCTCGGCCTGACGCTCGTCGGCGAGAGCCTCAACGATCTGGCCGACCCGCGCCTGCGCACGCGGCGCGCGGCGGACATGAGCCCTGCGGAGGACCTCGGCGTCGAGCTCGGGACGGCCTCCGGCAGCACGGACGAGGGGACGCAGCGATGACCGACGTCGTGGACATCACCGACCTGGAGATCTCCTTCGCCACCGACGCCGGGACGGTCGTCGCCGTCGACGGGGTGACCCTCGCCGTCCACCCCGGCGAGATCCTCGCCATCGTCGGCGAGTCCGGCAGCGGGAAGACGGTCACGGCCAAGACCATCCTCGGGCTGCTGCCCGAGACGGCCACCACGCGCGGCGCCGTCGTGCTGAGGCACAAGGACGGCTCGGGCGAGAACGACATCCTCCGGGTCACCGGCTCGACGCTGCGCGAGCTGCGCGGTCGCGATGCCGCGATGGTCTTCCAGGAGCCGTCGACCGCCCTCAACCCCGTCTACCCCGTGGGCTGGCAGATCATCGAGGGGCTGCGGGCGCACGGGACCTACACGCGGGCCGAGGCCAGGGCGAAGGCGATCGACATCCTGCGCAGGGTCGGCATCCCCGACCCGGAGGAGCGTGTCGACCACTACCCGCACCAGTTCTCCGGCGGGCAGAAGCAGCGCATCGTCATCGCTCAGGCCCTCGTCCTCGACCCCGGGGTGATCGTCGCCGACGAGCCGACGACTGCCCTCGACGTCACCGTCCAGGCCGAGATCCTCGACCTGCTGCGCCGCTGCCGCGACGAGTTCGACACGGCCATCGTGCTCATCACGCACAACATGGGTGTCGTCGCCGATCTCGCCGACCGCGTCGCCGTGATGTACCAGGGCCGCATCGTCGAGCAGGCGGACGTGAGGACGCTCTTCGCCGAGCCGAAGGAGCCCTACACGCGGCAGCTGCTCGCCGCCGTCCCGAGGATCGGCGAGGGGCTGGCCCGTGCGCATGTGCGCGCCGCACGCCGCCCCGAGGGCTGGGCTGACCACACGCCCGTCGTCGAGGCGAAGGACCTGCGCATCGTCTACCCCGGCCGCTTCCGTCAGCCCGACTTCGTCGCGGTCGACGGGGTCGACCTCCTCATCCGTCCGGGAGAGGTCGTCGGGCTGGTCGGCGAGTCCGGCAGCGGCAAGACGACGATCGGCCGGGCGATCGCCGGGCTGACCAAGGTCTCCGGCGGCTCGCTCACGGTGCACGGCGTGCAGATGAACGGCATGCACGAGCGCGACTTCCGGCCCGTGCGCAGCCGGATCGGCTTCGTCTTCCAGGACCCGGCGACGAGCTTCAACCCGCTGCTGACCATCGCGGACTGCGTCGCCGAGCCGCTCGTCGTGCACGGCAGGGCCGGCTCCCCGCACGAGGCGAGGGCGCGCGTCGACGAGCTGCTCGAGGCGGTCCAGCTGCCGAAGGCCTTCGGCGACCGCTTCCCGCACGAGCTCTCCGGCGGCCAGCGCCAGCGCGCGAGCCTCGCGCGGGCCCTGGCGCTTCAGCCCGAGCTGCTCATCGCGGACGAGCCCACCTCCGCCCTCGACGTCTCCGTCCAGGCCAGGGTGCTCGACCTGTTCGACGAGCTGCAGCGTGAGCTGGGCTTCGCCGCGCTGTTCATCAGCCACGACCTCGCCGTCGTGGACATGCTCGCCGACCGCATCGTCGTCCTGTACCGCGGGAAGGTCGTCGAGGAGGGCACCGGGGACGAGGTCCTCGGCTCTCCGCGCGACCCGTACACCCAGCGGCTGCTCGCCTCGCTGCCGGTGCCTGACCCGGTCGAGCAGGCGACGCGTCGTGCGCAGTGGGAGGCGCTGCGGGCGGCCGACGAGGCCTGAGGACGCCCGCGTCCGGACCCACGAGGAGGCGGGCGGGAGCAAGGCGCGGTCGGCGGGAGCGCCCCGATTCCCTACGATCGACCCATGAGCGACCACGGACTCCGCCTTGCCCAGGACAAGATGACGGCCGCCGGGGTGACCCCCGCGGCGATCGAGGTCTTCTCGCACTACTACCGCGAGCTCGAGGCCGGGGCGACGGGCCTGATCCTCGAGGAGACGATCGAGCCGCTGCTCGAGCCGGCCCAGCTGAGCGAGATCGACGTCGACCCGCAGCTCGCCCACGAGGCGATGGCGCGCACGGCCGTCCTCAAGCTCAACGGTGGGCTCGGCACCTCGATGGGCATGGACAAGGCGAAGTCGCTGCTCCCGGTGCGCGAGGGACGCACCTTCCTCGACCTCATCGTCGAGCAGGTGCTGCACGCGCGTGAGGCCTACGGCGTCCGGCTCCCGCTCGTCCTGATGAACAGCTTCCGCACCCAGGCGGACAGCCTCGCTGCGCTCGAGCGCTACCCCGACCTCGCCGTCGACGGGCTGCCGCTCGACTTCCTGCAGAACCAGGAGCCCAAGCTCCTCGCCGAGGACCTCACGCCCGTCTCCTGGCCTGCCGACCCGACGCTCGAGTGGTGCCCGCCCGGCCACGGCGACCTCTACACGGCGCTGCTCGCCTCGGGGGTGCTCCAGCAGCTGCTCGACGCGGGCTTCCGCTACGCGAGCGTCTCGAACTCCGACAACCTCGGGGCGGCGCCGGAGCCGCGGATCGCCGGCTGGTTCGCCGCCTCGGGCGCTCCGTACGCGGCAGAGCTGTGCCGCCGGACCGCCGCCGACCGCAAGGGCGGCCACCTCGCGATCCGCACGGCGGACGGACGGCTCATCCTGCGCGACACCGCGCAGACCGCCCCCGCGGAGATGGACTTCTTCACCGACGAGCACCGGCACCCGTACTTCCACACCAACAACCTGTGGTTCGACCTGGAGCAGATCGCCGCCGCGCTCGCCACGCGCGGCGCGGTGCTGGGCCTCCCGCTGATCAAGAACACCAAGACCGTCGACCCGACGGACCCGTCCTCGCCCGCCGTCGTCCAGATCGAGACGGCGATGGGTGCGGCGATCGAGGTCTTCGAGGGGGCGACGGCGATCGCCGTGGGTCGCGAGCGCTTCCTTCCGGTCAAGACGACCAACGACCTCCTGCTCGTCCGCTCCGACGCCTACGAGCTCACCGAGGCCCGGACGCTGCACCTCGCGGTGCCCTCGGCCCCGCTCGTCGACCTCGACCCGGCGTTCTACAAGACGGTGCAGTCCTTCGAGGCCCGCTTCCCGGCGGGGACGCCCTCGATCCGTGAGGCCACGACCCTCACGGTCCGGGGGGACTGGACCTTCGAGTCGGGCGTGACCGCGGTCGGCGACGCCGTGCTCGAGCGCGCGGACGCCCCGGCGACCGTCGCCGCCGGGACGACGATCGGCGCCTGAGGGTCGGCAGGACCGCCCCCGCGCGCGGTCAGGCGGAGGGGCTGAACGCCGGGTCGACCTGGACGCCGCCGGCCCAGACCGCCGCACGGTTGCGACCGGCATGCTTCGCGGCGAACAGGGCCTCGTCGGCCTCGTGCAGCAGGGACTCGACGGTGGCGCCCGTCGTGCGGCAGGCGATCCCCGCGCTCGTGGTCAGGGCGCAGCCCTCGGCGACACCGGCGGAGGCGAGCGCGGCCGCGACCCTTGACGCGTAGGCCCTCGCCTCGGCGACACCGGCACCGGGAAGGCCGACGGCGAACTCCTCGCCGCCGTAGCGGCACAGCACGTCGCCGGCCCGTGACTCGGAGCGCATCGCCGCGGCGACCGCCATGAGGACCCGGTCCCCGCCGAAGTGGCCGAGGCGGTCGTTGATCGTCTTGAAGTGGTCGAGGTCCAGCATCACGACGCTGAGCGGCCCGTCCGCGGCCTCGGCCTCCTCGAGGGCACGCTCGAGCCACGGCAGGAAGGCACGGCGGTTGAGCAGAGCGGTCAGCGGGTCCGTCGTCGCCGCGACCTCCAGCTCGGCGCGCAGCCGCTCGTGGCGCCGCGTCATGATGTGCACGATTCCCGCCATGATCGCCGCGGTGGCGCCGATGCCGACGATGACGTCGGAGAACCCGAAGCTCGGCGGGTTGATCGCGATCGCGACGACGAGCACGAGCATCGCCCAGACGTACGTCGAGACAAGCACCCGCAGGGAGCTGAAGTACGCCACCAGCACGACCGGCCACAGCATGTACACCGGCATGACGCCGACCGTCGGCATCAGGGCGATGTTCGCGCCGATGAGCAGGGTCGCCCAGGCGGCCATCCCCTCGAAGAGCCGGAGCCTCGGCGGCCGCACGACGAACGTGACGAGTCCGCTCACTGCCATCGCGACCGCGATGAGCCAGAAGCCGAGGGTCTGCCCGGGCGAGACGGGCTCGAAGGCGAGCGTGATCGCCGGGATCACCGCACCGGCGGTGAACATCGCCACGATGAAGAGGCGAAGGGTCTGGACCTCGCTCAGACGCGCGGGGACGACCGGCTCGGTCGATCGCGCGCGGGGGTCCACCCAGACATCATCGGCAGAGTTCGAACGGGAGTGAAGGTCTCCGGCCGCCCGGTGCGTCCCGTCCGCACCCGACTCTCACCCGATCAGCCGTCGGCCATGCGTTCCCCCGCGCGCCACCGGGGTGACACGATGGTTCCTTGACTGGGCTCCGCCGCGGCATGCGAGCGGACGGAACACAGGGAAGGCGGCCGCGGCGATGGACGACCAGACGCCCCGCGCTGCGACACGTCGCACCACCTCGCTCCCGCCGGCCGAGCTCGCCGAGTTCGCGGCACGGCTGCCGCACCTGCTCTGGTCCGCGACGACCGAGCGCGGGGTCGACTTCCTCGGTCCGCAGTGGGTGGACTTCGCCGGGACGGAGAACCTGAGGTCCTGGGAGAACGGCGGGCACGACCTGCTGCACCCCGAGGACCGGGCAGCCCTCCGGTCCGAGCTCGAGGCGGTCGAGGCCGCCGGGGAGATCCGGATGAGGGCGCGCCTGCGCGGCGAGGACGGCGAGTACCGGCTCTTCGACATCCGCGGGAGGCGGGCCGGCGAGGGCCCGACCGCGCGCTGGTACGGCTCGTGCACCGACATCTCCGCCGAGGACGCCGCCGTCCGGCGCCTCACGCTCGAGCGAGCCCACTGGGAGCTGCTCGCGGAGTCCTCCTCGGGGGTCACCGTGGCGTTCGAGCCCCTGCAGCCAGGGGCGCCGCGGCCGCTCAACATCGTGTACGCGAGCAAGCGCTGCCAGGAGGTCCTCGGCTTCAGCAGCGAGCACGTCCTCGCGCACCCCGAGGAGCTGCGGGACCGGATGAGCAGCGAGGACCTCGTCGACGTCCTCCCGCGGATGATCTCTGCCGTCAACGAGGTCCCGCAGGTCGCCCAGGCGATGGAGTACGACACGCGCTACGAGCACCCCACCCGTGGCGAGCGGATCATGGAGAGCCGCGCGGCCGGCGCCCCGATGCCGGACGGCACCTACCGCTGGCAGGTCACCGTCGCGGACGTGACGGACCGCCGGGCGCTCGACGCAGCGCTGCACGCCGAGCGCGAGCGGGCGCTGGTCACCCTCGCGAGCATCGGCGACGCCGTGATCACGACCGATGCCGCGGGCCGGGTCACCTATCTCAACCCGGTCGCCGAGGCCCTGACCGGCTGGACGACGCCCGAGGCGGCCGGGCGTCGCGTGGACGAGGTCTTCGAGCTCTACTCGGAGACCACCGGTGAGGCCGTGGAGAGCCCCGCCCTGCGCTGCCTGCGCGAGGGCCATGCCGTCGAGCTCGCCACGCATACCGCCATGCGGGACCGCTCGGGCAGGCGCATCTCCATCGAGGACTCGAGCGCGCCCATCCGGGACTCGAACGGAACCGTCCTCGGCGCCGTGCTCGTCTTCCACGACGTGTCCGACACGAAGGCGATGACGCGCGCCCTGGCCCACCAGGCGAGCCATGACGCGCTGACCGGGCTGGCCAACCGGACGGAGTTCGAGCGCGACCTGACCGTCGCCCTCGACGACGCCACGCGCGGTATCCCGTCCGCCGTCCTCTACCTCGACCTCGACCAGTTCAAGGTGGTCAACGACAGCGACGGCCATGTCGCGGGCGATGCGCTGCTGTGCGCCGTGTCGGCCGTGCTCGAGGGCCAGGTGCGCGCGACGGACACCGTCGCCCGCCTGGGCGGCGACGAGTTCGGCGTGATCCTGCGCTCCTGCCGCGAGGACCAGGCCCTCGTCCTCGCGACGAGCCTGTGCGAGGCCGTCGCGGCCGAGCGGTTCGTCTGGGAGGGGCGCCAGCACCGGATCGGCGTGAGCATCGGTCTCGTCTCGCTCGACGGCAGCAGCGGAACGACCGTCGCTGACGTCCTGCGGATCGCCGACAGCGCCTGCTACCTAGCGAAGGACTCGGGGCGCGGGCGCGTGCACGTCGCGCACGGCGGCGACGAGCGCGCGCTGAGGCGCCACGGCGAGCTCGCGTGGGTGCGCCGACTCCAGGACGTCATCGAGCGCAAGGACCTCGTGCTGTGGGCGCAGCCGATCCTCCCGGCGCACCCGGGCGCCGAGCGTCCGAGCCTGGAGATCCTGCTGCGGCTGAACGACGAGGAGGGACGCCTGGCCACCCCCGGGGAGTTCCTGCCGGCCGCCGAGCGCTACCAGCTCGCCGGGGCGCTCGACCGCGTCGTCGTCGAGAGCACCCTGCGCTGGTTCGCCGAGCGCCCCGAGGTGCTCGGCCGCATCCGCAGCTGCTCGATCAACCTGTCAGGCGAGAGCGTCGGCGACGGCCCGACGATGGCGTTCATCGACGGGCTCTTCGACACCCTCGGCCTGGACGGACGCGCGTTCTGCTTCGAGGTGACCGAGACGGCGGTCATCGCCGACCTGGCCGACACGAGCAGGTACCTCCAGACGCTGCGGGCCCGCGGCTGCCAGGTCGCGCTCGACGACTTCGGCGTGGGGCTGTCCTCGTTCAGCTACCTGCGCACCCTTCCCGTCGACGTCCTGAAGATCGACGGGACCTTCGTGCGCCATGTCTGCACCGACCCGGTCGACGAGGTGATGGTCCGCTCGATCCACGAGGTCGGCCACCTGCTCGGCAAGCGCACGGTCGCGGAGTACGTCGAGGACGACGCCATCCGGGCGGCCGTGACCGAGATCGGCGTCGACCTCCTTCAGGGGTTCGGGGTCGGACGGCCCGGCCCGCTCGACGAGGTGCTGCGCTCGCTGCTCGGGGACGGCGTGCCCGGTCTCCTGCGCGGCTGAGGCGAACGGCCGTCGAGGCAGCGCCGCTCAGCCGTTGAACAGACCGCCCAGCCCGCCGCCGGAGCTGCTCGTGCTGCCCTTGTGCTCGCCGTTCGTCACGGACTCGCTCGGCTGGACCAGCACGTAGCCCTGCCCGCCGAAGGCCATCTGGAACATCTCGCCCGTCCCGCCGCGCAGCAGCGAGCCGATCCCGCCGGAGTCCATCCGGATGTCCATCGACACGCCGGAGGTCCACATGACGACGGCCTGGGCGTCGGCGAAGGTGGGCGCCGTGGCGACGTCGAGCGCGACGGGGTCGCCCTTGGTCGTGATCGCGACGTAGCCGGTGCCGCGCAGCGAGACGTTGTAGAGCCCGCCGGTCATCGCTGCGCCCCGGGCGGCGATCCGGTGGATGTCCCACTCGATCGACGCGGAGAAGGCCAGCACGTTGTTCCCGTTGACCGAGATCGCGTCGTTCTCCAGGTACATGATCTGGATCTCGCTCGCGAGGTCGGCGAGGAACATCTCGCCCTGACCGGTGCACTGCATCATGTCGACGCCCTCACCGGTGACCGCCGACTTGAGCATCTTGCCGAGACCGCCCGACCCCTTGTTCTGGAAGGAGACGGCGCCCTGGTACGCGACCATCGAGCCGGTGCGCGCCCAGACGGGGCCGTAGCCCATCTGGACCTTGAGCAGCTTCTTGTTCTGCATCGAGAACGGGTCGGGAGAGGTGTTCTCCTGGAACTCGTGGAAGAGAGAACCGTGGATCGGCATGCGGGCTCCTCGTGCAGGTCGGCTGTGCGGCGCTGCGACTCTATCCACGCCGGGCTCCGCCGGACAGGGGCCCGCGAGCACCATCGGGCAGCGCGACGGGGCGCGGTGTGCGACCGTGGTGTCGTGGGCTCCTCCCGGCTCGAGAAGCGTCGGGATGGTCGCCGCCTGACGGCCATCGACGAGACCTCGGCACGCCTCGAGGACGCAGCCGAGGCCGTGCACGACTGGTTCCTCACCGCATCGCAGCGAGGCAACCGGGCGACGCGCATGGCGGCCTGGTCGGACCAGAGCGCCGCGAGGCCCCTGGTGCACGGGCGGACCTACTTCGCGGCGCTGGCCGATGCCGTCGACCTCCTCGGGCCAGGGGACCTGCTGCTGCTCGCCGGCTGGCGCGTCGACCCGGACGAGCTCGTCAGGGACGACGGGACGACGGTGACTGCCCTGCTCAGCGACGCCGCACGGCGCGGGGTCCAGGTCAGGGGGCTCGTCTGGCGCTCGCAGATGGACCGGATGCGCTTCTCGCGCCGGCAGAACCGCCGCTTCGCGCAGGCGGTCAACGCGGCGGGTGGCGAGATCCTCCTGGACCAGCGGGTCAGGCCCTTCGGCAGCCACCACCAGAAGTTCGTGGTGCTCCGGCATGCCGACCGGCCGGAGGACGACGTCGCCTTCCTCGGCGGGATCGACGTCGCCCACAGCCGGCGCGACGACGCGAGGCACCGCGGCGACCACCAGCGGATGCCGTTCGCGCGGTGGTACGGCGGCGAGCCGGCCTGGCACGACGTCCAGGTGCAGCTGCCGGGCCCCGTGGTCCGGCAGGTCGAGGAGGTGTTCCGCGAGCGCTGGGCCGACCCGGCCGCGCTCTCGCGCAGGCCGACGCAGTTCGTCCCCTTCCTGCTCGACCGGCCCCAGCGACGCCCCCAGCCGCTCCCCGCCCCGCTCCCGGAGCCTCCGCCCGCCGGGACCTGCGCCGTCCAGCTGCTGCGCACCTATCCGCACCGCCGCCCGGGCTACCCCTTCGCCCCGCACGGCGAGCGCAGCGTGGCGCGCGGCTACGCCAAGGCGCTGCGGCGCGCGCGACGCTTCGTCTACCTGGAGGACCAGTACCTGTGGTCCTCCTCGGTCGCCCGGCTCTTCGCCGACGCGTTGCGACGCGAACCGGGGCTGCACCTGGTCGTCGTCGTCCCGCGCTTCCCCGACCAGGACGCCGAGCTCGCCGTGCCGGTCGCGCTGCACGGCCACACGCAGGCGCTGGACATGGTCCGCGAGGCGGGCGGCGACCGCGTGCTGATCCTCGACCTGGAGAACTCGCTCGGCCGCCCGGTCTACGTGCACTCCAAGGTCTGCATCATCGACGACGTCTGGGCGACGGTCGGCAGCGACAACCTCAACCGGAGGTCCTGGACGCACGACTCGGAGCTCACCGCGGCGATCGTCGACCTGGAGCGCGACCCTCGCGAGCCGCGTGACCCCGCCGGCCGCGGTGACGGTGCCCGCCGCTTCGCGCGCGAGCTGCGCCTCGAGCTCTGGCGCGAGCACCTCGACCTGGCGGACGACGAGGTCCTGCTCGACCCGGACCGCGCGATCGCCCAGGTGCGCGCCCAGGCGCTCGCCCTCGACGCCTGGCACGAGGGCGGCTGCGTCGGGCCCCGCCCGCCCGGCCGCCTGCGCATGCACGTGATGGCGATCCCGACACCATGGCAGCGCGTCGTCGCGTCACCGGTGTACCGCGCCGTCGTCGACCCCGACGGGCGCTCGCCGCAGATGAAGGTGCGCGGGCTGCACTGAGGCGCGGGTGCGCGGTCGACGGGTGCCTGAACATCGGTATAACCTATTGAACATGCGTTCAGCCTCGGCGTCCTCCGGACCCTCGGATCCGGGCCCCGGTCGGGTCCCGGCCGACGACCGCACCTCGCGGGCGCGGATCCGCGACGCGGCGATCACCCTCGTCGCCCAGCGCGGCACCACTGCCCTGTCCGCCAGGGCGGTCGCCGCGGCCGCCGGGGTCTCGGCGGGGCTCGTCATCCACCACTTCGGCTCGATGGACGCGCTGCGCACCGCCTGCGACGAGCATGTCGTCGCGGTGATCCGCGAGCGCAAGCAGGAGGCCTTCGCGGGCGGCGGAGGGCATGACGTCATGGCCGTGCTCCGCGAGCAGGGGATGGTCTCCTTCGCCGCCTACCTCGCCGCCGTCCTCGCCGACGAGTCCCCCGCCGTCGCCCACCTCGTCGACGAGATGGTCGCGGACGCCGAGGCCTACCTCGAGCGCGGCGTCGCGACGGGGATGCTGCGAGCGAGCGAGGACCCGCGCGGGCGCGCCGTCGTGCTCACGCTGTGGGGCCTGGGCGCGCTGGTGATGAACCCCCACCTCAAGCGACTGCTCGACGTGGACCTCACCGCCCCCGACCTCGGCCACCGCGCCTCGACCGCCGCCTACCTCGGGCCGGTCCAGGAGCTCTACGCCCACGGGATCTTCACCCCCATGTTCGCCGAGCAGCTGAGCACCGCCCTGCGCGCGGACCCCACCCAGCAGAACGCCGGGGCGACGTCGTCGTCCCCGCCCACCGAAGGAGAGCTCCGATGACCGCCACGAGCGCCCTGCGCACCGACGGGCTGACCAAGCACTACGGGGAGGTGCACGCGCTCGTCGACCTCGACCTCGACGTCAGGCCAGGGGAGGTCTTCGGCTTCCTCGGCCCGAACGGCGCGGGCAAGACGACGACGATCCGCACCGTGATGGACGAGATCCGGCCGACGAGCGGGCACGCGAGCATCCTCGGGCTGGACTGCCACCGGGACTCCGTCGAGATCCGCCGGCACATCGGCTACCTGCCGAGCGACCTCGCGCTCTACCCGAACCTCACCGGCCGCGACACCCTCACCTACTTCGCGAACCTGCGCGGCGGCGTGGAGTGGGGCTACGTCGACGCCCTCGCCGAACGGCTCGACGCCGACCTGTCGAGGAAGGTCGGCGACCTCTCCTCCGGCAACCGGCAGAAGGTCGGCATCATCCAGGCGCTGATGAGCCGCCCCGAGCTGATCATCATGGACGAGCCCAGCACCGGGCTCGACCCGCTCGTCCAGCGTGAGCTCCAGGCGATGATGCGCGAGGAGGCGAACGAGGGGCACTCCGTCTTCCTGTCCAGCCACACGCTCTCGGAGGTGCAGCGCGTGGCCGACCGCGTCGGCATCATCCGCTCCGGGCGCCTGATCGCCCTGGAGACCGTGTCCGGGCTGCGCACCAAGGCGACCCGCCGGGTCGAGCTCGATCTCGACTCCGTCGCCGATGCCGCCGTCCTGGCCGCCGTCCCCGGGACGAGCGACGTCGCCGTCGACGGTCACCGCGTCACGCTGTCCTACTCGGGCCGGATGGACACCCTGCTCGGCGCCGTCGGCGAGCGGTACCAGCTCCTCGACCTCAGCACCCAGGAGGCCGATCTCGAGGAGATCTTCCTGCGCTTCTACCGTGAGGACTCCGCGGACCGGGCCGCGGCGAGCCCGGCGAGCCCGGTGACGGCATGACCGCCCTCGCCGTGGACCGCTCGCCGAGCGCGACGAGGTCCGGCCTCGCGATCGCTGCGATGACGATGCGGGACCGCTGGCGCGGGGTGACGATCGCCGCGGTCAGCCTCGGGCTCATGCTCCCGCTCGCGATGGCCGCCTACCGCTCGATCGACCTCGCGCTCTACGACAACCTGCCCGAGGCGCTGCGCACGCTGATGGGGGTCCCGAAGGGCGCCGACATCGCGACGCTCGCCTACAGCGTCGTGTTCAGCTCCTACGGCGCCCTCACGATCGCGGGTGTCGCGATCGCCGTCGGCACCGCGCTCGTCGCGGGCGAGGAGGGCAAGGGCACCCTCGGGGTCCTGCTCGCCAACCCGGTCAGCCGCGGGCGGCTCCTCGCCGCGAAGACGACGGCCCTCGTCGCGCTCGTCGCGGCCGCCTCCGCTCTGCTGTGGGCGGTCGGGCGCGTCTCACCCGTCCTGCTGGACGTGACGATCACCGGCTTGCACGTCGGCGCCTTCACCGTGCACTTCGCCGCGAGCGCGCTGCTCTACGGGATGCTCGCCCTCGCGATCGGCGCCTGGACGGGGAGTCGCGGCGCGGCGTCCGGCGTGGCGACGGCCGTGATGGTGATCGGCTTCTTCGCCACCGGGCTGCTGCCGCTGGTCTCCGGCGCCGCGGACCTCGCGAAGCTCTTCCCCTGGTACTACCTCGGCGGCAGCCGGCCGCTGCTGAACGGGATCGACTGGGCGCATGTGGCGGTCCTGCTCGCGGGCTCCGTCCTGCTGTACGCCGTCGCATCGGTCGGCCTCGCGCGGCGGGACCTCCGCAACCGGGGGGTCGGGACGACTCTCGTCGACCGGCTGCGCGAGCACCCCATGACGAAGAAGGTCGCCGACCGGATCGCCGGCTCGGCGCGCGTCTCGCGGATCTGGGTCAAGACGGCATCGGAGCACCAGTCGCTGCTGGTCATCGTCGTCTCGGCGATGTTCTGGATGATGGGCGTGATGATGGGCCCGATCTTCGCCGGGATCCAGAAGCTGCCGATCGACGTCGCCGAGGTCCTGCCGGAGAGCCTGCTCACCTTCTTCGGCGGCGGGAACCTCGGGACGCCGGAGGGGTACTACCAGGTCGAGACCTTCGGGATGATGACGCCGCTGGCGATCGTCCTGGTCGCGGTCGCCGTCGGGGCAAAGGCCCTGGCAGGCGAGGAGGAGAGCCGCACGATGGCCGTGCTGCTGGCCAACCCCGTGCGTCGCAGCCGCGTGGTGCTGGAGAAGATGGTCACGATGATCGTCTTCGCCGCGATCGTCGGCCTCGCGACGTTCGCCGGGGTGAGCGCCGGGTCGCTGATCTCCGGACTCGGGATGAACCTCGCGCACATCGCGGCGACCTGTCTGCTCGCGACGCTGGTGAGCCTGGTCTTCGGCGCGCTCGCCCTGCTGCTGAGCGCGGCGACCGGGCAGACGCGGATCGCGATCTCGGTCCCGGCCGGAGCGGCCGTGGCCTTCCACGTCCTCAACTCGCTCGGCGAGATCAACGGGGCGTGGTGGGGGCGGCTCTCGCCGTTCCACTACTACCTCGGCAGCGACCCGCTCGTCACGGGGATGGACTGGGGCAACGGGGCTGTGCTCGCGGCGATCACCGCGGTGCTGCTCGGCCTCGCCGTGCCCGCCTTCGCCCGGCGGGACCTTCGGCAGCGGTAGCCCTGGCACGGCTGGCAGGGTGGCGAGGGTGACCTCGACCTCGATGCCCCCGGTGCCCGAGCGACCGGAGCCGTCGCTGCTGGACGCCGCCGAGGTCGTCGCCGGGCTCGGGAGCGACGAGCACCTGGGCCTGACGCAGGACGAGGCGGCCCGCCGGCTGGCCGAGCACGGGCCCAACGAGCTCACGGGCACGCCGCCCGTGCCTCGCTGGCGCAGCTTCCTCGCCGAGTTCCAGGACCCGCTGATCTACCTGCTGCTCGGCGGCGATCGGCATCTCGCTCCTCGCCTGGGTGGTCGAGGGCCGTGACGGGCTGCCGTTCGACGCGATCGCCATCGCGGTGATCGTGCTGCTCAACGCGGTGCTCGGCTCGGCCCAGCGCGCCAGGGCCGAGCACGCGGTCGAGGCGCTCGCCCGGATGAGCGCGACCACGGCGACCGTCGTCCGCGACGGGGCCCGCCGGCGGGTGCCCACCAGCGAGCTGGTCGTCGGCGACGTGCTCGTCCTCGCCGAGGGCGACACCGTCGCGGCGGACGCCCGGCTCCTCGCGGCGGACTCGCTCTCGGTGGCCGAGTCCTCGCTCACCGGCGAGAGCGAGCCGGTGCTCAAGGACGCCACGACGCTCGCCGCGGCGGCGGCGCTCGGCGACCGCTTCGACATGGTCTTCGACGGGACGGCCGTGGTCCGCGGCTCGGGCCGTGCCGTCGTCACGCACACCGGCATGGCGACCCAGATGGGGGTCATCGCAGGCCTGCTGCACGCCACCGAGCAGGACCCGACCCCGCTCGAGCGGGAGATCGCGCATGTCGGCAGGGTGCTGGGCCGCGCCGTCCTGGCGATCGCCGCCGCCGTCATCCTCACCCTCGTCCTCGTGCACGGTGTCGACTCCGTCCAGGACCTCGTCACGATCCTGCTGCTCGGGGTCTCGCTCGCCGTGGCCGCGGTGCCCGAGGGGCTGCCGACGATCCTGTCGGTGGTCCTCGCCCTCGGCGTGCAGCGGATGGCGGGGCGCAACGCCGTCGTGAAGAAGCTCTCCTCGGTGGAGACCCTCGGCTCGGCCTCGGTGATCTGCTCCGACAAGACCGGGACGCTCACCCAGGGCGAGATGACCGTCGGCCGCGTGGTCGTGGCCTCCGGCGAGGTGACCGTGACGGGAGTGGGTTACCAGCCGGACGGCCGGGTCGAGGTCGACGGCGCCCCGCTGGAGCCGGGCAGCGCGCTGTGGACCGAGACGGCTCTCGTCCTCGGCGGCGGGAGCCTGGCGAACGACGCGCAGCTCGTCGAGACCGACGGGACATGGACGATCCACGGCGACCCCACCGAGGCGGCCTTCATGGTGGCCGAGGTGAAGCTCGGGACGCGCGAGCTGCGCACCGGGCGGTTCAGCCGGGTCGGCGTGCTCCCGTTCACCTCCGAGCGCCGGATGATGACGAGCCTCGAGGTGGATGCCGAGCGCCAGGGGCGCGCTGGCGGTCGTCACCAAGGGCGCGCCGGAGGTCGTGCTGGCCCGGTGCTCGCACGAGCGGGTCGGGGACGCCGTCGTCCCGTTGGACGAGGCTCGGCGCGCGCGCGTCCTGCGCCGACGTCGAGCGGCTCTCGGCCGAGGCCTTCCGCACGCTCGGCGTCGCCTACCGGCCCCTGGACGTCACGGAGGTCCTCGCGGTCGACGAGCACCTCGAGCAGGAGCTCGTCTACGCCGGGACGGTCGGGATCCTCGACCCCGCCCGGCCGGAGGCGGCCACGGCGATCGCCCAGGCGCACCGGGCGGGGATCCGGGTGCTGATGATCACCGGCGACCACCCGCTGACCGCCGCACGGATCGCCAGGGACCTCGGCATCCCGGACAGCGCACCGGTGGCCGTGACCGGCCTCGAGCTGGACGCCCTGGACGAGGAGGCCTTCCGCGCGACCGTCCGCGAGCGCTCCGTCTACGCGCGGGTCAGCCCCGAGCACAAGCTGCGGATCGTCGACGCGCTCCAGGCCGACGGGCAGGTCGTGGCGATGACCGGGGACGGGGTGAACGACGCCCCTGCGCTCAAGAGCGCGGACATCGGGGTCGCGATGGGGCTCACCGGGACGGAGGTGACGAAGGAGGCGGCGTCGATGATCCTCGCCGACGACAACTTCGCGACGATCGTCCGCGCGGTGCACGAGGGCCGCGACATCTTCCTCAACATCAAGAAGTTCCTGCGGTACCTGCTCTCCTCGAACCTCGGCGAGGTGCTGACCGTCTTCCTCGGCGTCGTCCTCGCCGGGGTGATCGGCCTGACCCAGGACGACGGCACCCTCGCGCTGCCCCTCCTCGCGACCCAGATCCTGTGGATCAACCTGCTCACCGACAGCGCCCCCGCCATGGCGATGGGCGTCGACACCGAGACCGACGACGTGATGAGCCGGCCGCCGCGCGCGCTGACCGACCGGGTCATCGACAGCCGGATGTGGGGCGGGGTGGTGCTCAGCGGGCTCGTCATGGCCGTCGCCACGCTGGCGACGATCGACCTGCTCGGGCCGGGCGGCCTGATCGCCGGCACGGCGGACCTCGCCACCGCGCGGACCGGCGGGTTCACCGTCCTGGTGCTCGCCCAGCTGTTCAACGCCTTCGGCACCCGGTCCGAGACCTCGTCCGCCTTCCACCGGGGTGCGATCAACCTGGTGGCTCTGGGCGGCGGTCGCGCTCTCCCTGCTGCTCCAGGTCGCCGTCGTGCACGTCCCGGCACTGGGGGCGGCGTTCGGCACCTCTCCGCTGAGCGGTGACGCAGTGGCTGGTCTGCGCCGCGGTGGCGAGCTCGGTGCTGTGGGTCGGCGAGCTGCGCAAGGTCCTGCTGCGCGCGGTCGACCGCCGTCGGGAGCGAGCGTCGGCAGACGACGCGCGATGACCGGAGTGCGACCGGTCCCAGCGCGGGACGCCCGGCACGTCTCTAGGGTGTGCTCACGGCCTGAGATCGAACGACGACGACGAGGTGTGTGATGAGCGAGCAGACCAGCACGCGCGAGAGCTTCCGCCGCGCGACCGTCCCCGACGAGAGCGGCTTCTTCGGCGCCTACGGCGGGCAGTTCCTCCCGCCGCAGCTCGAGGGCCCGTTCGCCGAGATCACGAAGGCGTACCACGAGATCCAGAACGACGCGGCGTTCATCAACGAGCTGCGCTACATCCGCACGCACTTCCAGGGACGCCCGACGCCGGTCTACCACGCACGCACGCTCTCGCTGGACAACGGCGGCGCGCAGATCTACCTCAAGCGCGAGGACCTCAACCACACCGGCGCGCACAAGCTCAACCACTGCATGGGCGAGGGTCTGCTCGCCAAGTACATGGGCAAGAAGAAGCTCATCGCCGAGACGGGCGCCGGCCAGCACGGCGTCGCGCTGGCGACGGCCGCCGCGCACTTCGGCCTCGAGTGCGAGATCCACATGGGCCAGGTCGACATCGAGAAGCAGGCGCCCAACGTCAGCCGCATGCAGCTGCTCGGCGCGACGGTCGTCCCGGTGACGCACGGGCTGCGCACGCTCAAGGAGGCCGTCGACTCGGCGTTCGAGGCCTACCTCGGCGACTACGAGAACTCGATCTACTGCATCGGCTCCGTCGTCGGCCCGCACCCGTTCCCGATGATGGTCCGCGACTTCCAGAAGGTCGTCGGCATCGAGGCCCGCGAGCAGTTCCACGAGATGACCGGCAACCTGCCCGACGTCGTCGAGGCCTGCGTCGGCGGCGGCTCCAACGCGATCGGGATCTTCTCGGCCTTCCTCGACGACCCGGTCGAGCTCATCGGCGTCGAGCCGCTGGGCCGCGGGACGCCGTGGGCGAGCACGCCGCGACGATGACCTACGGCACCCCCGGCGTCATCCACGGCTTCAAGTGCTACCTGCTCCAGGACGAGGAGGGGAACCCCTCGCCGGTGTACTCGTGCGCGAGCGGCCTCGACTACCCGGGCGTCGGCCCCGAGCACAGCCACCTCAAGGACACCGGGCGGGTGCGCTACGTCACCGCGACGCGACGACGAGTGCCGCGACGCCTTCTTCGCGCTGAGCCGCAAGGAGGGCATCATCCCGGCGCTGGAGAGCGCGCACGCCGTGGCGCACGCCCTGGTCACCGCCCGCGAGATGGGCACCGGCACGGTGCTGGTCAACCTCAGCGGGCGCGGCGACAAGGACATGGACTACGTCATCGAGAACTGGGGCATCGGCGAGGACGCCTGAGTGGCAGCGCCGCTCCCCCGGCGCGAGCGCAGCGTGACGGATCCCGCCGCCGAGATCCTGCTGCGCTCCGGGGACCTCGAGGTCGAGCTGCACCCGGCGGCCGGCGGGCGGCTCGCTCGGCTGCGCCACCGCGGGGTCGACCTGGTCCTCCCGCCCGGCGCACCGCACGGCATCTACGGCGACACCCTCTGGCCGAGCCCGCAGGCCAGATGGGAGTGGCCGCCGCCCCCCGCCCTGGACTCCGGACCGTACGAGGTCCTCTCGGCGAGCACCGACTTCGCGACGCTGCGCAGCGGTCCCGACGAGAGCGTCGGGCTGAGCGTGGTCAAGCGCGTCGCCCTCAGCCCGTTCGGAGTGGACTTCTCCTTCACGATGACGAACCTGTGGTCGACCGAGCAGCGGGTCGCGCCGTGGCAGGTGACCCGCGCCGCGCGCGAGGGGCTGCTCGTCTGGGCCGAGGGTGAGCCGTTCACCGACGCGGATCGCGTGCTCAAGCACCGGGAGGACCCGCCCTGCTTCTTCCGGCACCGCGAGCTGCCCGGCCCCTTCGAGGGGGTGGTCGAGGCGGGCGAGCTCGGCAGCATGAGGGTGCCGAGCGTCACGCGGACCTCGAAGTACTTCACCGACGCGCGCGGCTGGCTCGCCCACCTGCACCGCGACCGGCTCGTGCTCCGGCTCTTCCCGGACCTGAGCACCGAGCAGCCGGCCCCGCGGCAGGCCGAGGTCGAGCTCTACGTCGACCTCGAGCGCGACTACATCGAGATGGAGAACCAGGGCGCCTACGTCCGGCTCGCTCCGGGCGCGAGCCTCGACTACCGGACGCGGTGGGTCGTCGGGGAGGTCGACCCCGGGCTCCCGACGGATCGCGTCACCGAGGGGCTGCGGTCGGCGATCACCGACCTGGCGCGCCTCGGCGGCGCGTCCCTGGCCGGGCTGACCGGCTGACCGGCTGACCAGGTGAGCGCTGCGTTCAGCCGGTGACGGTGAACCCCGCGCGGAGCAGGTCGGCAGGACGTGAGCTCGGGCCGACGAGCAGGTCGAAGCGCCCGGGCTCGACCAGACGGACCCCGTCGGCGGTGACGATCGAGCAGTCGGCGGCAGCGAGCTCGAGGTCGACGCGCATGCTCTCGCCGGGCTCGACGCCTGACCTGCCGGAAGGCCTTGAGCTCCTTCTCGGCCCAGGTCGCGCTCGTGACCAGGTCGCTCACGTAGACCTGGACGGTCTCCAGCGCCGGGCGCAGGCCGGTGTTCGTCAGCGTGACCGAGGCGCGCACGGTGCCGTCCACCGCGACGCGCTCCTGCGCGACGACGAGGTCGGCGTACTCGACGCTCGTGTAGCTCAGGCCCTCGCCGAAGGCGAACAGCGGGTCCTGGGTGAGGTCGGCGTAGCGATCGCCGTGCTGACCGCGGATCTGGTTGTAGTAGACCGGCTGCTGGCCGACGTGGCGCGGGACGGTCAGCGGGAGGCGGCCCGTCGGCTCGATCAGGCCGAGGACGAGCTCGGCGATCGCCCGGCCGCCGCGCATGCCGGGGTTGAAGGCCTCGACGATCGCGGCGGCCCGCTCGGCCGAGGGCGGCAGCACCGAGGGCTTGGAGTGCACGAGGACGAGCACGACGGGCGTCCCGGTCTCGACCAGGGCGTCGAGCAGCGCGATCTGGCCGCCCTGGAGCTCGAGCGTCGCCGTCGAGCAGTACTCGCCGGTGAGGGCGATCGTGTCGCCGAGCACGCAGACCGCGAGGTCGGCCTGCGTCGCGGCGCGTACCGCCTCGGCGATCATCGCCTCGTCGGGCGGCGCGGCGGAGAAGACATCGGGGGCGGGCTGACCGTCGGGCCAGAGCTCCTCGTCCGCCGGGACGAGGACCTCGATGTCCGCTCCGCGCGCGTGGGTCACCGTCCAGGTCTCGGGAACGAGCGCGCGGAACCCGTCGAGCACGGTCTCGGTCGACTCGCGCGGGTGCCCGTCGTCCATCCAGTTCGCCTGACCGGAGGCGCCGGCCCAGTCGCCGAGGTGGGCCTGGGGGTCGTCGGCGTTCGGGCCGAGGACGGCGATCGTCCGCGGCGGGCTGACGGCGGGCGACGCCCCCGCGGCACCGCGGGCGATGCGGCCGTCCGGGCCGGCCGTGAAGCCGCCGTCGAACGGGAGGGTTCCGTCGTTGCGGAGCAGGACGAGCGCTCCGCCGGGCCAGGTCCAGGTTGAGCGCCTGGTGCGCGGCGGAGCCGATGACCGCCGCCTGTCGCGCGAGGCGTCCGGGCCGCGCGGGTCCTCGAAGAGCCCGAGCTCGAACTTCAGGCGCAGGATGCGTCGGACGGCGTCGTCGATCTCCGCCTCGCTCGAGCATGCCGCGGGCGACTGCCTCCTGCGCTCCGTCGAAGAAGTCGGGCGTCGTCATGATGAGGTCGTTGCCGGCGCGCACGGCCATCGGCGGCGGCCTCGACGGCGTCGGCGCAGACCTTCTGGGTGCGGACCAGGCTGCCGACGTTGTCCCAGTCGGTCACGAGCGTCCCGGCGAAGCCCCACTCCTCCTTGAGCACCTCGCGCAGCAGCCAGCGGTTGGCGGTGATCGGCACGCCGTCCATCGACTGGTAGCCGATCATGAAGGTCCGGCAGCCCTCGCGGGCCACGCGCTCGAACGGCGGCAGGAACCAGCGAGCGCAGCTTGCGCCGGCTGACGTCGGCCTCGCTCGCGTCGCGCCCGCCCTGGGTCTCGGAGTACGCCGCGAAGTGCTTGGCGCAGGCGAGGATCGCCGTCGGGTCGTCGAGGCCGTCGCCCTGGTAGCCGCGCACCATCGCCGAGCCGAGCTCGCCGATGAGGTAGGGGTCCTCGCCGAAGGTCTCGCCGACGCGGCCCCAGCGCAGGTCGCGCGTGATGCAGAGCACGGGCGAGAAGGTCCAGTGCAGACCGGTCGCGGCGACCTCGACGGCCGTCGCGCGGGCGGCACGCTCGACGAGGTCCGGCGTCCCAGGAGCAGGCCATGGCGAGCTGGGTGGGGAAGATCGTCGCCCCGCGCCAGAAGGAGTGGCCGTGGATCGCGTCGTCGGCGACGAGCAGGGGGATCCCCAGGCGCGTGGTGGCCGCGAGCCGGATCGCCTCGATGAGCCGCTCGGGGCTCGTGTGCAGGATCGAGCCGGCCGTCTTGTCCAGGACGATGTCGACCAGGTCGAGCTGCGCGTTCAGCTGGAGCATCTGCCCGACCTTCTCCGCGAGCGTCATCCGGCCGAGGAGGTCCTCGAGCCGCTCGTCGACGGAGCGGCTGGCGTCCTGGTAGGGCAGGAGGGCGGTGCTCATGCGAGTGCTCCGAGGGGAGTGCGACGGCGATTCATGACGGATCCCCTATCCAATCAGGCCGGTGGGTGTGGGTGTGTGGGACGGGTCCGTCGAGGCTGTGGACGACGCGCTGGGGTCATTGCTGGGGATAAACCCGCAGGTCAGAGGCTTGCGGACCGGTCCGGGCGGGCGTAGAGTCGAACACATGTTCGACACGCTCATCGCTCCGGCGCCCGGCCTCGAGTCGGCCGTGACGCCTGCCGACGGAGCACTTCAGGGGCTGCGCCGGGCGGGCGAGGAGCTGGCCGAGGCCGTTGCCCGGTGCCGCGAGTGGAGCGGGCCTCAGCGGACCGCGTTCCTGCGGGCGCTCGACCAGGTCGCCGGCGTCCTGGCGACGGCGCGCTCGCAGCTGCTCGTGGCCGAGCAGCAGGCGGGGACGAGCCTCGCTCCGGGCGATCGCGACTTCGCCGCCGCCCGCGCGAGGCTCATGCGTTCCGGCTACGGCCACGCGGCGCGGGAGGTGGCTCAGGCGACGACCCTCGACGCGATGCCGCAGGTGGCCGCCGCGGTCCGCGCCGGAACGGTCCCCCTGGCCCATGTCGACGCACTCGCGCGCGTGACCGGTGCGGCGTCCGAGTCCGGATCGGCGGCGCTCAGCTCGGCCGAGGGCCAGGCGGCCGTCATCCGCCTGGCCACGAGGCTGACGCTCAAGGACTTCTCCGCCCGCGTCGCCCAGCTCGCGGCGAGCGAGGACCCTTGCAGCCTCGAGCGGGATGCCGAGCGTCAGCGGGCCGCGAGGTTCCTGCACCTCTCGCACCAGCCAGACGGGACCTTCCTCCGGGGCCGGCTCGACCGCGTCGACGGGGAGATCCTGCGCGCTGCCCTGGCCTCCACCGGCCAGGCTCCCGACGAGACCCGCGACAAGGCGCAGGCCGATGCCGATGCCCTTGTCGCGCTCGCCCAGCGCGCGTCCGCCGGGAGCGCTGGGAGGTCCGGGATCGGTGGGATCGCGGGGAGCACCGGGGGCAGGGGGGCACCGGGTCCGCCGGAGTCGCCGGGACGGCTGGGACCGCAGGCGATGTCTCCCGCGACGCTGGGAACGCCGACGGCGCGGCCGACGCGGTGACCGACGGCGCAGGCCGTGCGACGGTCCCGGCGAGCTCCTCGAGGCCGCACCTGAGCCTGCTCGTCCCCGCGGCGACGTTCGTCGAGGTCACGGAGCAGGCGAGGGGCTCCGCGACGCCGCGGGGCCGGCTGTCGCGAAGGACCCCCTCACGTGTCGCACCCGCGATGCTGGAGGACGGAACGCCTGTCGCGATGTCGCGGCTGGCTCAGGCCCTGTGCGACTGCGAGATCAGCCGCGTCGTGCTCGCGGCGGGCTCGATCCCCGTGGATCTCGGACGGACGCAGCGCCTCTACCCGGCGGCGCACCGCCGGGCGGTGGTCGTGCGCGACCGGCACTGCGCCTGGAACGGCTGCGAGGTGCCCGCGACCTTCAGCGAGGTCCACCACATCCGGTGGTGGGTGCGCGACCGCGGGTCGACAAGCATCGAGAACGCGGTGCTCCTGTGCAGTCACCACCACCACGTGGTCCACGCGCTCGACCTGTCGATCACACGCATGGCCGCGCCCCGTCCTGTGGTCCCGGTGCCGAACGACCCGGGGCGACCCTCGGCAGTCGGCCCGCGGGACGCTCCGGCACCGGGCTGCACGGAGCTCGGCGAGCCGGTGCGCTACACGTTCCGCCGCCCGGACGGAACGGTCGTCAGCTCGGCGGCGGGTGACGGAAGTGGGTGACAGGAGTGGTGACGGCAGTGGTGACGGCAGTGGGTGACCGCAGTGGGTGACCGCAGTGGGTGACCGTGGCGGGTGACCGCGGTGGGTGACCGCGGCGGGTGACCGTGGCGGGTGACCGCGGTGGGTGACCGTGGCGGGTGACCGCGGTGGGTGACCGCGGTGGGTGACCGTGGCGGGTGAGGGTGAGGTGGCCGGTGGCTCGGTCAGCGAGTGCCGACGAGGACGGGCTCGGTGGCGCTACGCCACTCGATCATCGCCTTCGTCAGCTGCCGGGACGAGGTCGAGAACGACCCGCCCGGTTCCAGGGCCGCCCGCGCCTGCGCGGTGCTGCCGGTCTCCATGTGGCGCAGGACGGCGGCCGCTTCCCGATGGAATGCGGCGTGCAGGGCACGGCACCGCGCCGAGTGGTCGGCGTCTGCCGACCCCGTCGCCGGGGTGTGGCCGGCGCCGACTGTGGTCATGCCGCTGAGCCAGCGTCCAAAGGCGCACCGGTCGTCGCGGGCCACGAGTGCCGGGTCGTCGGTGCGGACGCCCGACTCCACGGCGACGGCCAGTCGGCGCTTCCACGCTCCGTGGGCCCCGATCGCCAGAGTGATCTGCCCGCTCACGTCACCGCGGACCGCGGCCCGTGCCCCGCTCGCCGGGGAGGCGAGGTCCGCCGAGCCGCCAGCCCTGGCGGATGCCGCTGGGCCCCCGGGCGGAACGGAGGCTGCTGCGGTGCCCGCCCTTCCGGGCGCGAATGGAGATGCTGCGACGCCTCGGCCTCCGGGCGAGAGTGCGGCTCCTGCGGTGCCTCGGCCTGGGCGTCGGCCTGCGGCGATGGTCGGGGGCGTGGCCGTGGTCGCGGCACTCGTCGGGTACTGGCCGGATGCGGTGCCCTCGTCCGCCAGGACGAAGTTCCCTACGGCGTCTGCGAGGTCGACGGACATCTGCGTGAGCTCGGTGCAGGACAGGAGCGTGTCCCGAACGCCGTCGTTGGCGCGCACGGCGGCGTCGGCCACGCCGGTGATGCTCGCGGCGATCTCGTCCGTCCCGAGCGAGGCCTCGACGACGCCACGGGACAGCTCGCCCGCCGTCGCCGTCTGCTCCTCGATCGCCGTCGCGATCGAGGACTGGGTCTCGTTGATCCGTCCGATGATCGCCGAGATCTCGGCGATCGCGAGGGCCGCGGCGTGGGAGTCCGCCTGGATGGCGTCGATACGTCGGCCGACGTCCTGCGTCGCGAGCGAGGTCTCCCGCGCGAGCTCCTTGACCTCACCGGCGACCACCGCGAATCCGCGGCCGGCGTCCCCCGCGCGCGCGGCCTCGATCGTCGCGTTGAGGGCGAGGAGGTTCGTCTGCTCGGCGATCCCGGAGATGACCTTGACCACGGAGCCGATCTCCACCGACGAGCTCGAGAGCTGCGACACCGTCGCGTTCGCGGAGACGAGGGCGTCGACCGCTTCGGTCGCCATCCCGGCCGCCGCACCCGTGCTCCGCGCGATCTCCCGGATCGCTGCCCCCATCTCCTCCGTCGCAGCGGCGGCCCCCCGCACGTGCGAGGAGACCTGCTCGGCCGCCGAGGCAACGACGAGCGCCCGAGCGGCCGACTCCCCCGCCCCCACGCCGATCTCTCCCGAGACGAGCGTCAGCTCCTCCGCTGCGGCACTGACCCGCCCGGCGTCGACCGCGACGACGCGCAGGGTGCGGGTGAGGGCATCGGCCATCGCGTTGTACCGGCCGACCAGCTCGCCGAACTCGTCGTGCGCCTTCCACGCTCCCCGACGGGACAGGTCGCCGTCCGCGGCCGCAGAGAAGAGGACGTGGAGCTCGCGCAACGGCCGGCTGGCCTGCTGGACGAGCCACCAGGCACAGATCACAGCCACGACCCCGCCGATCACGATCAGCAGCACTAGTCCGCGGGTGGTCGCCGAGACCGTCGCCGCCTCCGTCTCGGGCGAGGCCGCCGCGACGGTGCGGACGCCGTGGATCCCGACCTCGGCGAGCACGACGAGGAAGACCATGCACAGCACATAGCTCGCCACGAGACGAGCACGAAACCCCGACACGCTGGCCCCCTCAGGACAGATGGCACGAACCACGCCACTCGCCATGGAATCGGCACCAGCACCACAGAGATGAACAGTTGTCCAGTCGTCACCCGAACGGCTCATGCAAGCTCGCGAGGGCTCACCTCCTGGGCGGACGCCGCGCCCTACTGTGTCCGGATGGTCCACGAGATCGCCCTGATGAGGCTCGTCGCGCAGCGCGTCGCCGGCCCGCGACTGGCCGACCCGCTCGCGGCCGCGCGGCATCTGCTCGCCGCGCAGGGCCAGGACGCCGTCGGGGTGGTCCGATCGCTCGCGCTGCGCACGCAGTCCCGCTCCGGTCAGGCCGTGCTCGACGCCTACGACTCCGCGGCGCTCGTCAGGTCCTGGCCGATGCGCGGGACCCTCCACACCCTCGCGGCCGCGGACCTCGGATGGCTCCTGGCCCTCGCCGCCGGTCGCCCTCAGGCGGCCGCGGCCCGTCGGCGGTCACAGCTCGGGATCGACGAGGCGGCCGTGACGACGGCGCAGCACGTCGCCGAGGACCTCGCCCCGCCAGGCGTCGTCCGCGAGGAGCTGCTCGCCGCGTTCCGCGCGGCCGGCCTCCCGACGGACTCCGGTCGCGGGTACCACCTCATCGTCGAGCTCGCGCACCGGGCCGTGCTCTGCCAGGGGCCGATGCGCGGCGGCGAGCAAGCCTTCGTCCTGGTCGAGGAGTGGATCACGGACCCCCACCGGATCACCGGAGACGAGGCCCTCGCCGAGCTCGCGCTGCGGTACGTCCTGGGCCATGGTCCGGCCACCGAGGCGGATCTCGCCCGCTGGGCAGGGTTGCCGCTCGGCATGGTGCGCAGGGGGCTCGCCGCGGTGCGCGAGCAGCTCGACCGGATCGACGTCGCCGGGTCGGAGTACTGGCTCGACCCTGCGCTGCCGGACAGGTTCGCGGCGCACCGCTCCGAAGCGGAGTCCGTCCACCTGCTCCCCGGCTTCGACGAGATGGTGCTCGGCTACGCGGATCGCACGGCGACCATCCCGCCCGACCACGCCGAGCGGATCGTGCCTGGCAACAACGGCGTCTTCCGGCCGACGGTCCTCGTCGACGGCGTCGCCGTCGGTACCTGGCGCCGCAAGCGCGACGCGATCGAGGTCGAGCCGTTCAGCCCGCTGAGCGCCCGCGTCCAGGCCTCGGTGCAGGCCGCCGTCGAGCAGCTGCCGTAGCCGACGAGTCGCTGCCGTGCAGGCGGACCTCCGGCTCAGCCCAGGAAGGCCAGGGCCGCCGCGGTGAGCAGCCGTCGGCCGGCCTCCAGCGTGGGCTCGGGAAGCGGGGCGAACAGTGCGCTGTGGTTGCTGGGCTCCATCGTCGAGAGGTCCGCGACGGCGCCCGCCGGGAGCAGCGGACGGTCCATCCCTCCCCAGAACCAGAAGGCGTACGGCACCGGCTCTCCCGGGTAGCGGTCGCCGGGGATGCCGAACTCGGAGAAGTCCTCGCTGCCCATCAGCGGCTTCATCAGCGCGACGGTGCCCTCGGGCTGCACTCCACGCTGCACGGCCATGACCCGCTCGACCAGCGCGCGCGTGTTCACCGTCGCGGGGGCGTTCTCCGCGACGACGAAGCTCGGCGGCTCGACGCAGCCCGCGGCGTCCGACTCTGCGGTGACGATGCGCCGGATCGAGGCCAGCGCCCGCTCCATCGACTCGTCGCTGCGGGCGCGCACGTTCACCGTGAAGAAGGCCGTGTCCGGGATGATGTTGGACTTCAGCCCGGCGCGCACCATCGCCACCGTGACGACCACCGGGTCGTGCGAGGGCGTCTCGCGCGAGACGACCGTCTGGAGCCGCGTGATGGCGTACGCCGCGGCGATCACCGGGTCGACGGTCGAGGACGGCATCGACCCGTGCCCGCCACGTCCGTGCAGGGTGACCTCGTAGGTGCACACCGCCGCCATGACGAGCTCCGGGCTGTGCCCGGCCATCCCGGCGGGAAGGGCACCGACATGCTGGCCGAGCGCGACATCGGGCTTGGGGAAGCGCGTGAACAGCCCGTCCTCGAGCATCGCGCGGGCACCGGCGGTGAGCTCCTCGCCGGGCTGGCCCACGATCATCAGGGTGCCGGACCACTGGCCCTTCGCCTGCGCGAGCGTGTCGGCGGTGGCGGCCAGCGCCGTGACATGGGCGTCGTGCCCGCAGGCGTGCATCACCGGCACGGTGTCCCCCGCCGCCGTGACGCCGGTGTCGCGGCTCTGGTACGGCAGGCCGGTCTCCTCGCGCAGCGGGAGGCCGTCCATGTCCCCGCGCAGCATGACGACCGGCCCTGGCCCGTTGCGCAGCAGCCCGACGACGCCGGTCCCGCCGACTCCCTCGGTCACCTCCAGGCCGCTGGCCCGGAGCTCGGCCGCGAGCAGGCCGGCCGTCCGCCGCTCCTGCATCGAGAGCTCCGGGTGGGCGTGCAGGTCCCGGTAGAGCGCGAGCCAGTGCTCGCTGCGCGGCTCGGCGCGCTCGAGGACCTGCGCGGCGCGGGCCACGGCCTCGTCGACCGGGAGCAGGGAGGGGGGAACCGGGCTCGACGCGGAGCTCACCGCAGGTCCTTTCCGGCCGAGCGGCGCGACCCCGCGGTCGGGACCTGGCACCTGCGCGGCGCGTTCAGCACGATACCGGGACCGGACGACGACGGGCCGGGACCGGTCGGGCCCGCGGAGCGGGCGGGCGCGAGGTGCGCATGGGCGGGCCGGCCGGCCGGCCGGGGAGTGCCATGATGCGGGCGTGACCGAGCAGATCGTCGTGGCGTCCACCCCCGCCGAGTACGAGCAGTTCGCTGCGCTGATCCGCGAGTACTGGCAGTGGCTGCAGGCCCGATACGCGGATCGTCCCGGGTTCGTCGACTCCGTGGCCGGGCACCAGGCGCTCGACGAGGAGCTCGCCCGCCTGAGCGAGGCCTACGGACCCCCGGAGGGCCTGACGCTTCTCGCGGTGCGCGACGGCGAGGTCACCGGGGCCGTCGCCTGCCGCGACCTGCACGACGGCTCCTGCGAGATGAAGCGGCTCTACGTACCGGACCGCTTCCGGGGCCAGGGCACCGGACGGCTGCTCTGCGAGGCCCTCGTCGACCGTGCCACGAGCGCGGGATTCCGGCTCATGCGCCTGGACACCGGCGAGCTCAACGCGGAGGCGACGGCGATGTACCTCGACCTCGGCTTCACCGAGTGCGCGCCCTTCCACCAGTACCCCGCGAGCCTCATGCCCCACCTGCGCTTCATGGAGCGCCCGCTGGGTGGCGGCCCCGCGTTCCCGGCGCCCTGATCGGCGCGGCGGGGAGGACTACGCCGTCGGCTCGGTGAAGAGCCCCGCGAGCTCTGCCTGGATCCGCAGGTGCCGCTCCAGGAACGCCCGCTCGTCGAGCCGCTTGCGCCTCAACCAGCCGGTGACCTCGTCGTTGCACTTGCTCGCGTTGCACGAGCCGCAGGCGGGCGCGATGTTGTCGAGCGTGTAGCGACCGCCCCGGGAGATCGCCAGGACGCAGTCGCGCTGCAGGGGCACGCCGACGGCGCCGCAGTACGCGCACCCGCCCCAGGCCTCGATGAGCGCGGCCCACTGCTCGGGGCTGAGGTCGTTGACGACCGCCGCGACCCGACGCCTGCGCCGACGGGCGTAGCGCTCCTTGCGGCTCCGCGCGGCTGGCATGGGAGCACGCTACGCGCGGGCGACCCCGCCGGACCCCGCGGGACCCCACCCGGCGGGACCCCACCCGGCGGGACTCGCGCGGTGACGACCGTGCCGTCGGGCCTAGCCGACCTGGGCGGTGACGACGCGGTTGCGCCCGGTCCTCTTGGCCTCGCGCAGGGCGGCGTCGGCCGCTTCGAAGAGCCGCTTGGTCGCCGCGGGCTCGACGTCCTCGAGCCAGCCCGCGCCGATGCTCGCCGTGATGGCGAGCGGACCGATCGAGGTGACGACCGTCTCGTCGGCGATCGCCCGGCGCAGCCGCTCGGCGGTCAGCGCGATCTCCTCGCGGTTGGTCACCGGAGTCACGACGACGAACTCCTCACCGCCGATGCGCGCGGAGAACTCGTCCCGGCGCGTGTGCAGGGCGAGCCGTGCGCCGATCAGCCGCAGCACGGCATCGCCGACGCTGTGGCCGTGGTTGTCGTTGACCGACTTGAAGCCGTCGAGGTCGATGATGAGCAGCCCCAGGGCACCCGTCGGCGTGTGCCGACGGCGCCCCTCGACCGCCCGCTCGATGAACTTCTCGTAGGCGCGCCGGTTCGGCAGCAGGGTCAGCGCATCGGTCGCGGCCTCGGCGGCGAGCCGGCGGTTCTCCGCGGCGAGCTGCTGCGTCCTGCTCTGCTCCTTCGACAGCTGCGCGACGACGTTCAGGCTCAGCCGGGTGATGCCGTCCTTCGCCCGCAGGAGCAGGAGGTCGATCGGGACCTCGTGCGGCTGCTCGCTGCGGAACATCTCCGCGATCTCCTCGAGAGCCGGCGCGGCGTCGACGAGGAGCCGGTCGGTCTCGTCCTCGGTGAGCTCGAGGTGCGCGGCAGCGCACCGACGGAAGCGCTCGAGCGCCGGGCCGGCCTGCTCCCGGCCCGCGATGACGAGCCGGGCGGCCGCATGTGCCACCGCGAGCACGCGCGCGATCCGAGCCGCCGCACCGCCGGCAGCCTGCGGCTCCGAGCGATGGCGCACCGCGTCAGCGAGCACCGCCGGCAGACCCCAGCCCTCGAGGATGTGGGCCGTGACCTCGTCGCTCGTGCAGCCGACGGCCGCGCGCTCGTCCTCGGAGTCGAGCCAGTCCTGCGCCGCGAGCACCGCGTCGGCGTAGTCGATGTGCTCCGACAGGGCGACGCGCCCGAGGTTGCCGAGCAGCCCGACGATGAAGCACTCGTCGACCAGTCGCGGGTCCCGGCTCGCCGAGATCACGCGCGCGAGCGCGCTCGTGGCGAGCGTGTGCCGCCAGACGAGGGCCGCGGCCGGGTCGGACTGCTCGGGCCGGGTGACGACGGAGAAGGTGAGGGAGAGCAGCTTCACCGTGCGCAGGCCGAGGATGCTCGTCGCGCGCGCGAGGCTCGTCGTCCTGCCGCCCATGCCGTAGACCGCCGAGTTCGCCATCCGCAGGAGCTGGCTCGCGAGCGCCGGGTCACGGCCGATCACCGCGGCGATGTCCTCCAGGCTCGCCCTGTCGTCGTCGGCCAGGCGCACCAGCTCGACGGCGACCGGCGCGAGCGTCGGGAGGTCGCCGAATCCCGCGGCGACCTCCGCCGGGTTCAGGACGACGGCTGCGACTGCCGGCATGGGGCGAGCCTCCTCGTGCTCCGCTCGTGTGCCCCGCTGCTCGGGGAACGACGTGCTGTCGCCGGTCTCATCGGTACGGTTGCCGCAGTTGTGAGGCGAACTCGTCGTCGGCCGCCCCGCCCGCCGGCGCCCTGCACCCGTGCCGCCGCGTCCCCGGAGGAGCACAGCCTGCGGGAGTCGGCTCAACTCCCGGGCCGGCGGACCGATGGGCAGTCGAGGTGGTGGCAGCAGATGTCCAGGAGCGCGGCGAGGAACGGCGCGACGACCAGCCGATGGCTGCTCGTCCGCAGGGCCCTGCGCCGGTGGCGGTCCGCCGACCTCGAGCGCACCCGCTCCGAGCTCGCCGAGGCGAACGCCCAGCTCGCGCGACGCCAGAGCTTCACCGACGCCCTGCTCGAGACGATCGAGGTCGGCATCGTCTCCTGCGACGCCGACGGGGTCGTCGTGCTGAGCAACCGCGCCGAGCGTGCGCTGTTCGAGCTCAGCGAGGGGTTGACCGGCCTGGTCCCGGAACAGCTCGAGCCGCTGATCGACGTGTACGACGCGACCGGTCGCCGGCTGACCCCGACCGAGTACCCGCTCGTCCGCACGCTCCGCGGCGAGCAGATCGGACAGGTCGAGGTGCTCGTGGGACGCGCGACCGGCCCGCGCCGTGAGGTGGTCGTGCGAGGAAGCCGCATCATCGGGCCGGACGGCGAGCTGCTGGGAGCCGTCGCGGCCCTGAGCGACGTGACGGCCGAGCGCACCGCCCTGCGCGCCCTCGACGAGGAACGGCACCGGCTCGCCGAGGCCCAGCTGCTCGGCCAGTTCGGCGGCTTCGAGCACGACCTCGTGACCGGGGAGTGGACCTTCTCCGACGAGCTGTGCGCCCTGTGGGGCGTGGCGGCGGGCGAGTTCACCCCCGAGACCTTCGACACGCTCATCCTCGAGCAGGACCGCGAGTCCGCAGCGCAGTCCTGGCGCGAGGCGACCTTCCGTGGCGGTCACCACGGCTACGAGTTCCGCTTCCGCCGCGCCGACGACGACGCCCTACGCGTCGTGCGCGCGCGCATCAAGGTCGAGCTCGACGGCGACGAGATGCCCGCGCGCATCCGCGGCACGCATGTGGACATCACCGACCTGGCCGCAGCACGAGACGCCACCCAGCGCGCCACGGCCTTCTCCGACGCGATCCTCGCCGCCAGCCCCGACGACACCCTCGTGACGGACCTGAGGACGGGAGCGATCGTCTACGCCTCACCCGGGCGGCACCTGCTCGGCCTCGGATCCGAGGAGCTCGTCGAGGCCGGCCATGCGGCGCTCGACGAGCTCGTCCACCCGCAGGACCTCCCGCAGCTGCAGGAGCTCCGCCTCGCAGCTGCCGATCTCGCCGACGGCGAGCTGTCCCAGCTGCGCTACCGGGCGCGGCACGCGGACGGCACCTGGCGCTGGCTCGACCACACCGCCACCCCGTTCCGCCGGAGCGACTCCGGTGCGGTGCTCGAGCTCCTGGCCGTGATCCGCGACGTGACGGAGCTCGTCCGGGCGGAGGAGCTCCTCACCCGCGCCGCCCTGCACGACTACCTCACGGGGCTGCCCAACCGCGTGCTGCTCGTCCAGCACCTCACGGAGGCGCTCGAGCGCACGCGCACCGACGGCCGGGAGATCGCCGTGCTGTTCTGCGACCTCGACGGCTTCAAGCGCGTCAACGACACCGGCGGGCACTCCGCGGGTGACCTCGTGCTGGCCGAGACCGCGCGACGCCTGCAACGCGTCGTGCGCGAGGACGACCTGGTGGCCCGCGTCGGAGGTGACGAGTTCGTCGTCGTCGTCGCGCCGTGGGAGCGAGAGGGGGCAGATCCGGAGAAGCCGCTGCGCTCGACGCGCGAGCTCGCCGTCGACATCGCCGCCCGCCTCACCACCGCGCTACGCGAACCGGTCACCGTCGGCGGCCTCGACCACCTCGTCACGACGAGCATCGGCATCACCTTCGCCTCGCTCGCTCCGGGCGGGCCGTCCGGCGAGGTCACGGTCGACCAGGTGCTGCACCACGCGGATGCGGCGATGTACCTCGCGAAGAGTCAGGGCAAGAACCGGTTCGAGGTGCTGGAGCTCTGAGTCGCCCGCGGCCGGACCGGCTCAGGAGGTGAGGCCCTCGCCGGCGAGCGACCGCGCCCGCCACGGGCGGGCCAGCAGGAAGGCTGCCAGGACGGCGATCGTCAGGGCGCCGTCCCAGACGACCGCCTGGGCGGAGCCGTCCGCCGAGGCGAGCCAGGTGGCGGCCGAGGTCGCCAGCACGGCCTTGTTGGCCAGCACGACCACCCAGAGGCCGACCGAGGCCTCAGGCCGGGCCGCCAGAAGCGCGAACAGCGCGGCGAATGTGGCGTAGCCGACCATGCGCCACGCCTCGGCCATGGCCGAGGCGGACGTGGCGTCGGCGACGACGGACCAAGCGCCGAGAGCGGCCGCCACGGCGGCGAGGGAGCTGAGGACGAGCAGGACACGGGCAACGGAACGGGCATTCATCGGGATCTCCAGGACTGGCGGCTAATGGCGTTCGCTTTCATGATGGCTAATGGGGTTAGCCATGTCAATAGCCTCCTGCGTCGCGGGCGGCCTCGCGGGGCCGCGGCGCGAGGCGGCCGCCCCGGTGAGCTCGCCGTGAGCCAGTACGCTCGCCTCCAGGGCCACGCCGAGTGGGCGCGCGGACGCGGGTGCGGATGCGGCGTGGGCCTGGGCCTCTAGCTCAATGGCAGAGCTGCGGACTTTTAATCCGTAGGTTGTGGGTTCGAATCCCACGGGGCCCACGTCGACGCAGTTCACGGCGATGACGGTCACCGCCAGGCTCGCGCGCTCGGGATACACGAGTCGCGGGTTCTCCGCCGTCATGAGCACGATCGGGTTCGTGGGCTCCATGCCTCAGCTCGTGAGCTCGGCCGAGAGCGTCCCTTCGTCCATCGTCCCTGCGCACGCGGCAGACGAAATTCTTCGCCCACCGCCGGTGTTCCCCCAGGATCGACGGCGGAAGGACGCACGATGGCGGAGTCACCAGCGCGGCTGACGGAGCTCGTGGGTGTCTATCACGCCGATGGTGGGCCACTCGGCGAGGCGAGATACGTGATCGGCAAGCTGCTGGGCACCGCACACTGCGCGTTGTGCGACATCACGCACTCGAGCGTGCGACGCCGCCCCGAGTGGGACGCGATGGTCGAGCGGCTCGGCGTGCCCGTCGTGCTGCTGCATCTCAACGAGCTCCCGGCGGAGGTGGCGGCCGTCGTCGCGGTGCACGGGTCGCCCGCCGTGCTCGCCCGGAGTGCGGGCGGCAGCGTCGAGCTCCTGCTGGGGGCCGAGGAGCTCGACGGTCTGGGCGGGTCCGTCAGCCGTTTCGAGCAGGCCGTCAGGACGGCCCTGGAGGATCGCCACGACGCGGCGACGCGCTAGACCGTCGACGGACGCGGCTGCGGACGTCGCGCGTTCGCCAGGCCGGACACCAGCGGCGACCGGGTGTCCACCGTCGCGCCCCGCACAGGGTCGCCCCAGGTCGTTCCCAGGTCCGGGATGGATGCTGGGGACACGGCGTTCGCGGCGCGACGAGGGGTCGAGAGATGACCATGGGCACAGGGCACGGCCCGCACGGCGGCTCCGCGGAGCCCTCGGGTCTGCCGAGCCGAGAGACCTTGCTCCGGTGGCTGGCACGCGTCGCGGTCCTGAGCACCCACGCCGACGAGGCCGCGGTGATCTCCGTCCTCGCGGACGGCAGCCTGTCGCTGGTGCACTGCACGGGGCCGCGGTCCCTGCAGGCCGAGCAGTGCCAGGTCGCGACCGGCGTCGGACCGGCAGCGACCGCCCGAGCCCGGTCCGTCACGGTGTCGGTCCCCGACCTGTGCACCGACCTCTCCTACCCACAGCTACGGGTCCGGGCCCTCCTCGGCCAGATGCACTCGGTCACCGCCCTGCCGATCGGCAGCCACGGCCGGGTCAACGCCGTGCTCGACCTGTGGTGGGAAGGGCGGCGTGGCCCGACGCCGTCCGAGGCGGCTGCCGCCGAGCACCTGCAGCACATGGTCGATCCCGTCCTGGAGCTCGTCGAGGAGCAGGACCCCGCCTACCGTGACCCTGCGGTCGGTCGGCGCCTGATCGGCTGGGCCGCCGTCCCGGTCTGAGGGCCTCCCCCGATCCCGACGTCGACGCGTCGCCGCAGCTCAGTCCAGCCCCTCCTCCACCAGGGCATCGGTGAGCAGCCCGACGAGCGCCTCCAGCTGCACGTCGACCGAGGCCGCGAGGTCCTCGTCGAGCGCGCCGTCCAGCGCCCGGGCCGCGAGCCCCGACTTGCTGTCGATCAGCTCGGCGATCCTCGTGTCGATGGTCTGCGCTGCGATGACGCGCCAGGCCGTGACCGGCTCCGTCTGCCCGATCCGGTGGATCCGGTCGATCGCCTGCGTCTGCTCCGCATGGGTCCAGGACAGCTCGGCGAGCACCAGGTTGGACGCGACCTGCAGGTTGAGGCCGACCCCGGCCGCCGTGAGCGAGCACACGACGATCGACACGTCCGGGTCCTCGACGAAGGCCCTGATGTTCTTCTCGCGCACCTTGGGCGTCTGGTCCCCGCGGATCGAGGAGTAGCGGATGCCGCGCTGCGCGAAGGTCTGCTCCGCCTCGTCCATGACGTCGACATGCTTCGCGAAGAACACGACCTTGCCGACGTTGCGCGCCAGCTGGGCCGCGTAGTCGGCCGCCAGCCCCGCCTTGGCCTGGCCGATCCGCCGGACCATCGTGAACACGTTCTCGCCGGTCTTCGAGCTCGCGTCCTTGAGCTCGCCGGCCGCGACCCGCCGCACGAGCTCGCGGTCGATCCCGTCGACGGCGTCCTCGTCCTTGCGCATCTGGAGCGCTGCCCGGTACCGCCCGACCAGTCGCCGAGCGAGCTCGACCTCGGCCTCGCGGATCGAGCGGCCGACGGCGCCGTCGAGCTCGACCGGCAGGTCCGCGACCCGGCGCGCGGGGATGTCAGCGGCCACGTCGATCTTCCGGCGGCGCACGATGCCCATGTCGATGACGCTCGTCCGCGCTGCGGAGTAGAAGCCCTGGTCAGCCGGGGTGAGGCCGGTCTCCTCCAGCGCGGCCATGAGGGCGCCGAGCGGCATCTTGTCGTCGATCCAGCCGAGGAACTGCCAGATCGCGCGGAAGTCCTCGATGTCGTTGATCAGCGGGGTACCGGTGAGGGCCATGAGCAGCGGGCGGGCCGTGCGCAGCCGGATCTGCTCCGAGAGGGCGAGCACATGCTGCGAGCGGTGCGAGCTCTTGTTCTTGATGAAGTGCGCCTCGTCGACGACCATCCCGCGGAAGCCGAGCTCACCGAGCCAGCCGACATGCCGGTCCAGGAGCTCGTAGTTGACGATGACGATGTCCGCGAAGGCGTCGACGCGGTCCCCGTCGCCGTGCACGACGGTCGGCCTGCGGAACGGGGTCCAGACGCGTGCCTCGTGCGCCCAGCTCGTCTTGACGACGTTCGGCACGACGACGAGCAGCGGGTACGCGTCGGCCGCCTGAGCGGCGAGCAGGGCCTGGGCCGTCTTGCCGAGTCCCGGCTCGTCGGCGAGGAGGAAGGTGCGGTGCCCGCGGGCCGTCGCCGCGACGACCCGGGACTGGTGCGGCATGAGCTCCAGACCCGCCGGAAGCGGCACGGGACGCGGTTCGGGCAGGGTCATGCAGGCGGGGGCACCCGTGGCGCCGTACTCGAAGGAGCGGAAGAGCGGCTCGAGCAGCTCCCAGCCGGCCAGCCGCCGGGCCTTGGACGCCGTCCTCGCGGCCGCTGCCTCGAAGTCGGGGGCGAGGAAGGGGTTCGCGAGCTGGCGCGAGATGACCGAGCGGGGCACGACCTGCTTCTCGGCGCCCGGCGCCGGTGCGATCGGTGCGACGGGCGCGGCGGGCGCCTCCTCCTCGGGCGGCTCGATCCCGCCCGCGCGCATCGTCGCCGCCTTGAAGGCACGAGCCGCGTCGGAGACCCTGGCGTCCTCGGCGAGCAGGGCCAGCAGCGAGGTGTCCCGGGCGGCGGTGCGTGCGAGCAGGGTCGCCACGCCGTCGAGCCGCTTGAGCTGGTCGGCGCGACGGCGCTCGTTGAGGCTCGTGTCGGCCAGGACCCGTGCCTTCTCCTCGCGCACGAGGAGCGCGACGACCTGGAACTTCGTCCGAACGACCGGGCGTGTCGGCGGCCGCTGCACCGCGTTGTCGACCTCCCGGGCGATCGCCGCGAGCACCGGCACCATCCCCTTCTCGACGGGGCGCTGAGCGGATCGCTGGGCGGGACGGCGCTGCGAACCGGCGGTGGCCGACGCCGCGGTGGACGTGCGCGCGCTTCCGGACCGACGTCGGCCTGGTGGTGTCACGTGCTCCTCCTTCGACGCTGCCCCACCGCGGACGCGGCACGGCACGGCCCGACCGCACCGGACGGTGGCCGAACCACAGCGGCCCGGGTCCGGTCATGGCGCCGAGACCCGGCGCCCCGCATCGCGGGCGACCCGGGCTCGACCGCCCGGATCCGCGCCGGGTCACGTGCATGCGTCCGTTCCCGGCGCCGCCCGCTGACCCGTGCTGACACCGATGGTGGCACGTCCGGGCCGAGTTCGAGTCCCATCCGGCCCCGCGTCGCCCCGCATGGCGGCCCGCACGGGCCTGGGGCAGGATCGGGACCGTGCCCGAGGAGACCCGCGAGCTGGCGATGTTCCCGCTCGGCTCCGTCCTGTTCCCGGGGATGCCCCTGCCCTTGCGCGTCTTCGAGCCCCGCTACGTCGAGATGCTCTCGACGGTGCTCGGCTCGGTCGATCGCGAGTTCGGCGTCGTGCTGATCGAGCGCGGCTCGGAGGTCGGCGGCGGCGACGTGCGCTTCGACGTCGGCACCGTGGCACGCGTCGAGACGGTGCAGATCGGCGAGGGCTCGATCGTCCTCCTCGCGCGCGGCGGCGCACGGGTCCGGGTCGTCGACTGGCTCGCCGAGGACCCCTTCCCCCGGGCCCGCGTCACCGAGCTCCCCGAGCTGCCGGTCGACGCGGGCGAGCTCGAGGCGATGACCGCAGCCGAGCGGGTCGTGCGGGAGACGCTCACCCGGCTGAGCGAGTTCGTCGAGCTGCCGTGGCCGCCCGACGTCGCGCTCTCGGACGACGCGGCCGCGCGGCTCTGGCAGCTCGCCGCCATCGCTCCGCTCGGCCCCCTCGACCAGCAGGCGCTGCTGCGCTCGGACACTGCCCGGGCGCTCCTCGCGCGCCTCGTCGAGGAGACCCGCGCGGCCGGGGAGGGCATCGCGGCGGGATGGACCGGCGAGCCCGAGGACGACGCACCACTCTGACCGGCGTCGCCCGCCGCGCCGCGCCCCTGCCGCCGGTGAGGGGCCGGGTCTAGCCTGCGCCGATGAGCGTGCTCGAGTGGCTCCTCGACGGTGACCCGGCCATCCGCTGGCAGGTGATGCGCGACCTGCTGCACGCCCCCGCGGACGAGGTCGCGGCCGAGCGCGCGCGGGTCGAGCACGAGGGCTGGGGCGCCGCGCTGCTCGCGCTCGAGGGTCCGGACGGGCTGTGGGACGGTGGCGCCTGCTTCCCCGCCGACTACCGCGGGGGCGAAGCCGGGCCAGCCGTGGACGGCGACGATGCACACGCTCCAGACGCTGCAGCTCCTCGGGCTCGACCCCGGCTGCTCGTCCGCGAGGCGGGCCATCGCGCTCGTCGCGCGGAACGGACGGTGGGAGCACGACCAGCAGCGCTACTTCGACGGCGAGGTCGAGCCGTGCATCAACGGCCGGACGATCGAGACCGGCGCGTACTTCGGCGTGCCGATCGACGCGCTCGTCGAGCGGCTGCTCGACGAGCGGCTCGCGGACGGCGGCTGGAACTGCGAGGCCGAGAACGGCTCGGTCCGCTCGTCCTTCGACACGACTCTCGGCGTGCTCGACGGACTGCTCGCAGTCGAGCAGGCGAACGGCCCGTCCGCCGCGGTGGGCGAGGCGCGGCGGAGCGGCGAGGAGTACCTGCTCGAGCGGAACCTGTTCCGGCGCAAGAGCACCGGCGAGGTGGTCGACCCCGCGTACCTCGACCTCGCGTTCCCGTACTGCTGGCACTACGACGTGCTGCGCGCGCTCGACCACTTCCGCCGGGCCGGCGGCTCCCCGACCCGCGGATGGCACCGGCCGTCGAGGTCGTGCGCTCGAAGCGGCAGGCAGACGGACGCTGGCTGCTCGACCGCATCCACCCCGGACGGGTCGACCTCGAGCTGGACGGTCCGGTGGGCACGCCGAGCCGACTGGATCACCCTGCAGGCGCTGCGGGTCCTGTCGTGGTGGGACGCCGCGGAGGCGATACCTGACGCCCGGGACGGCCGCTGGCACACTGAGCCGACGGCGCGGACGAGCGGCACTGGAGGGCCGGGCGCGGTCCCGGACACTGGCGTCAGGACGGCGGGGACGGACGACGAGAGGGGGTGCCGCATGGAGATCCGAGCAGGGCGTGCGGTGCCGCGACCGGGCGAGGAGCTCGCCGGGCTCGCGCGACGCGTCATCGTCCTCGGGATCGTCGCCGGGGCCCCCGTCATCGCGGGCACATGGCTCAAGGACGGCCCGCACGACGCCTGGGTGCGCTGGGGCTACCCGCCGCTCGGGCTCGTCCTGCTGAGCTTCGCGTGGATCCTGCTGCGCCGGCCCCGGTGGACGGTCCCCGCGGCGCTCAGCCTGCTCGTCGTCCTCGAGCTGGGCTGGATCGTCATCGCGCTCGGCCGGATCTCGGAGGCGACGAGCGCGACGGACGCCTGGGCCTCTGCTCGTGCCGAGCCCGCTCCTGGGAGTCGTCGTCTGCCTCGTCGTCGGCTTCCTCTTCCAGGGCACGCGGACGGCGCTGGTGCACGGCTCGGTCTACTCGTTCGTCTTCACGGCGGTCGTCACCGCAGCGCTGTGGCGACGCGCCGGGACGGCCGACGACGCCTGGCTCGCGGTCCGTTACGGCGTGTACCTCGCCGTCTTCCTCGTCCTGCTCTTCGTGCTGTCCCGGGCGAAGGAGCACGTCACGACGGCGGTCGCCCAGGCGGCACGGGCCGATGCGAGGGCCATCCGGATGAGGGACATGGCCTACCTCGACGAGCTCACCGGGATCGCGAACCGGCGGCGGCTGCTCGACGAGCTCGTCTACCAGTTGGCTCGTCACCGACACCCACCCGGTCTGCGTCGTCTTCTTCGACCTCGACCACTTCAAGGCCGTCAACGACACGCACGGCCATGTGCTCGGCGACCAGGTGCTCCGCGTCGTGGCCGAGGTGGCGGGCCGCACGGTGCGCGACCGCGACCTGCTCGCCCGCCTCGGCGGCGAGGAGTTCGTGCTCGTCGCCCCCGACACCGACCACGACCAGGCGGTGCAGCTCGCGGAGCGGCTGCGGGCGGCGCTGCCCGTCGAGCTGGAGGACCGGCTCGGGCTGCGCATCACCGCGAGCTTCGGGGTCACCTCGATGGCCCGGCGAGGCCGCGGCTCGTGCTTCGACCGCGTCGACGAGCTCATGTACCGCGCCAAGGCCGGCGGCCGCGACCGCGTGCAGTGGGCACGGCTGGGGGCACCCGTAGTCAGCGCGCACGCCTCGGCGGCGTGAACCGACGGCGGGCGGCGACGACGGTCGTCAGGTGCTGCTGCGACCAGTCGCGCATCGCCGCGAGGGGGCCGGTGATCAGCCCGACCTCGGTCAGCGAGTACTCGACCTGCGGCGGACGCTTCTCGGCGAGCACCCGGCGATGGACGAGCCCGTCCCGCTCCAGCAGCCGCAGGGTCTGGGTGAGCATCTTCTGGGTGATCCCCGGGACCCGGCGGCGCAGCTCACCGAACCGCAGGGCTCGTCCTCGAGACGCCCGATCACCAGCGCGGACCACTTCGAGCCGACGAGGTCGAGGATGCCGCGGCAGGGGCACTCGGCCGAGTACGACGTCACCGATATGCGGCAGCGTCTCGTCGTGCAGGGGCGAGAGTGCGAGGGTTCCGATCGGATACCTACCCCTTCCGAGGTCGCTGGTGTCGGCTGCACGATATCAATCGCCGGTCGACGAGTCGGGCCCGGCTCAGGCGAGCCCGGCGCTCGCGTCGGTCGACGCGCCTCAGGCGATGCGCGTCATCTCGTCGACCGTGAAGGCCACGACGGCGCCGTCGGTCGCCGCGGCATAGGCGGCCAGGTGCGGCGCGGCCATGTGGGCCCGCCACAGCTCGCGGGACTCCCAGTTCTCGAAGAACAGGAACTGGGTCGGGTCCTCGTCGTCCTGGTGCAGGTCGTACTGGAGGCAGCCCGCCTCGGCGCGCGTGATCGGGACGGCTTCTCGAGCCTCGGTCCTGACGAGGTCTGTCGCGTCGGGACGGGTACGGATGTTGCGACGATCGTGAGGGCGGGCATCAGGGGTTCTCCTCGGTCGGGGGTCGAGCGGGTGGTGGTCGATCAGGGCGGGCTGGTGCGAGCGGCGTCAGGCCACGGTCGCGACGAGCTTGCCGAGTGGGCCGCCCGCCTCGCCGATGGCATGCAGGCTCGGCCATCTGCGCGAGCGGTCGCTCCTCGCCGACGACGACTCTCAGCGAGCCGTCGGCCATCATCGCAGCGACCGCCTCCAGGGCGGCGTAGTCGGGCTCGACGAGCATCCAGCTCGCGGTCACGCCTGCCTCGTCGAGGACGGCCTTCACCGGCACCTGAGCGCCGGACGGGATCAACGACGAGCCGGCCACCGCGCCTGAGCGCAGCGACGGACCGGACCGGGTAGTCGCCGTCGCCGACGAGGTCGAGGACCGCATCCATCTCCGTCGCGACGTCCTCGAAGCGCTCCGTCCGGTAGTCGATCGGGTGGTCGAGGCCCAGCGCGCGAAGCGCTCGTGCTTCGAGGCCGACGCGGTGCCCCAGACCTCGGCACCGCGAGCTGAGCGACAGCACGCGAGGCCACCGGGTCGAGAGCCCGGTCGCACGGCGTGTCCGATGCGTGTTGCGACTCGATAGTCTCCGCCGGTATCCAGGCGCAAGATGGCACCCTTGAGGAGGGTAGGAACCTTCGAGGTACCACCTCGAGCGCCGGAATCGGCCCAGCCCGACCCACCTGCGTCCCCCGCCCCGGAGGACCACGTGTCAGAGTCGACCCCCACCACCATGCGCGCGATGGCCTACGACAGCTATGGCGGGAACGAGGTGCTCCGGCTCACCGAGCTGCCCGTCCCCAAGGTCGGCCCCGGCGAGGTGCTGGTGCGCGTCCGCTCGGCCGCGGTGAACCCGGTGGACTGGAAGGTCATGAGCGGTGGGCTCGACGCGCTCATGGACGCGGTCTTCCCCGTCGTCCCGGGCTGGGACGTGTCCGGGGTGGTCGAGCAGGTCGGGATCGACACCCCGGAGCTGTCCGTCGGCGACGAGGTCATCGCCTACGCCCGCAAGGACGTCGTGCACGGCGGGACCTTCGCCGAGCTCGTCACGGTCGCTGTCCGCCACGTCGCGCCCAAGCCGAGGACGGCGACCTGGGACGAGGCAGCCGGGCTGCCTCTCGCGGGCCTCACGGCGCGGCAGACGCTCGCGCGGCTCGACCTGCGCGCCGGCGAGACCCTGCTCGTGCACGGCGCTGCGGGCGGTGTGGGCTCGCTCGCCGTGCAGATCGCTGCAGGCCTCGGGGTCCGCGTCATCGGCACGGCGAGCGAACGGAACCACGACGCGCTGCGAGCGCTCGGAGCCGAGCCCGTCCTCTACGGCGAGGGCCTTGCCGATCGCGTGCTCGCCCTCGCGCCCGAAGGCGTCGACGTGGTCGCGGACTTCGTCGGCGGCGTGGCCGACGTGACAGCGGCGGTGCTGCGCGCCGGGGGCCGGCATGCATCGGTCGCCGACGCTGCCGTGCTCGCCCACGGCGGGCAGTGGATCTGGGTGCGTCCCGATCGCGCGGACCTCACCGAGCTCTCCGCGATGGTCGACCGCGGCGAGCTCACCGTGCCGGTCGCACGGACCTTCGAGCTCACCGAGCTCGCCGAGGCGTTCGCGCTGAGCGCGCAGGGCCACACCTCGGGCAAGATCGTCGTCCGCGTCTCGACCGACGACGGCAACGCCGGGGCCTGAGCGCCCCGAAGGACGCCTGGTCCGGCCCCGAGCACCGGAGCCGGACCAGGTCCTCACATCATGCGCTCAGGCGAGCTCTGCCTGGAACATCCAGTGGTGCTTCTCCAGCTCCGCGGTGATCCCGATGAGCAGGTCCTGCGTCACGAGATCGGCGTCCTCGACCGCGGTGATCCGCTCGCGGAGCCCGCCGATCACGGCAGCGAGGGCACCGACGAACCACTCGACGACGGTGCCGTCGGTCACCCAGCCCTCGGGGTGCTCGGGCACGGCAGTCGACGAGGAGACCGTCCTGGCGCGCCCGTCGGGGCTCACGCCGATGGCGGCCGCGCGCTCGGCGACCGTGTCGCTGAACAGACGCGCCGTGTCCACGACCTCGTCGAGGTGGAGGTGGACGCTGCGGAAGTTGCGCCCGACCAGGTTCCAGTGCGCCTGCTTGGCGACGAGCGACAGGTCGATCAGGTCGCTCAGGGTCGCCTGGAGCGCCGCGCCGGCCGTCGCCTGCTCCTCGGCGCCGAGCGTGCTGGTCATCGTGCGAGTCATGTGTCCTCCTGGGTCGCGCGGTGCGACGCCCTGCCTGGCGCCGGGACCGCTCAGCCCACGGTAGGCCGAGCGCGGGCGCCTGTCGCCCGCGGCCGCTCGGGCGATCAGTCCCGGCGAAGGCCCCAGCGCGAACGGTGCCTCTGCTCGACGACCTCATCGGTCGCCCCGCCGTCCGCCGGCTGGAGCACCGCACAGGTGACGGGAAGGGCCTGCTCACCGTCGGTGTACGGGATCCGTCGGATGAGGTGCTCGGCCACGCGGTAGACGGTCTCCTCGTCCTGCGTGAGGACGACCTCCAGCACCGCGTCACCCGGTACCGGACGCGTCCCGACCATCGCGACCGCCATCGACTCGGTGAGCACGACGAGGAAGGACTGCCGGACGAGCGGATCACCTCCGGGCACGTCGACGAAGCGCACGCCCGGGAGCTCGACCGCCGGGACGTCGAAGCCGAACAGGGCGCACAGCACGGCCGCCTCGCACAGTCCGGGCATCGGGTCGCGCAGGAGCGCGCCGTCGAGCGGAGGTCCCCCGCCCTGGCCGATGAGCACCACCGGGCGTGAGCCCGTCGCGAGCGCACGGCGAATGAAGAAGCCGCCGATCTGCAGCATCGCCTCGGAGGTCATGCGCTGGGAGAGGTTCTCCTCGACGATCTCCCGCGGCGAGGAGACGGTCCCCAGGTCACGCGCCGACCCGATCAGCGGGACGACGGCGCGCGGAGCCGAGACCGGACCGCTCAGCGGCTCAGGTGCGCCCAGGTGGTAGCCCTGACCGACCGTCGCCCCCAGGGCCCTGGCGAACTGCATGTCCGCCTCGGACTCGATCCCCTTGACGACGAGCGTCGCCCCCGACCTCTCGACGTAGCGCAGCAGCGGCCCGACGGCGGGTGCGAAGTCACCCGGCTCCTCGTGCCGCAGCATCCGCATGTCGAGCTTGACCACGTCGGCGGAGACGAGCGGGAGGACGGCGAGGCAGCCGGGGCTGGAGCCGACGTCGTCGACCGAGACGCCCCATCCGAGCTCCCTGGCGCGGTCGACCGTCGCGAGCACCCCGGCCGGGTCAGCGGCGAGCGCCGTGTCGTTGACCTCGATGAACACGCGCATCGACGACTCGGCCCTGGCGACGACGCGGTGGATGTCGGGCGGGCACCGGTCCGGGTGCAGACCGACGGACATGTTGACGAAGAGCGACGAGGACGGCGGCGCACCCGCCTGGGCGAAGGCCTCGAACGCCGAGCCGAGGCAGACCCAGTCGAGCTCCGCCTCGAGCCCGTCGACCTCGGCCTGCCCGAAGAGGGCCGCGGCCGAGGCGAACGGCGAGCCCTGCGGGCCTCGGCTCAGCGCCTCGTAGCCGACGACCTCCCCGGTGCCGAGGTGGATCAACGGCTGGAACAGGCTCGTGACCTGGCGGTCCTCCACGAGCGCTGCGAATGCTTCTGATGCGGTCATGACGATTCCCCCTGCTGCGGCGTTCAGCGCACCGGGGGTCTCCCGGGTGGTGAGCACGCACTCCTCCTGGTCTACGGCCCGGCGCGTGAACAGGGAGTCGCCCTGCTTGGAGCGCCGACGGCATCTGCTGTCGTCACCACCCTCATCGACCGCCACCGCCCCGCTGCAAGGACTCCGGCGCGACCGCGTGGGGAATCGCGGTCCAGGTGCTGGCACCAACCGGGCACAGCCGACATAGTGGTGGAAGCGACCGGGGGGGCCGGCGCCACCCACCCGCACGACGGAGCACGCATCCGGCCCGAGTCCGAGAGGGTCCATGGGCATCGACCTGACGTCCCCCGGCGGCGCCGAGGCACCGAGCGTGTTCTCGCGTGCCGTCGAGCGCACCTCGTCGCTCGGCCGGCTCCAGGCGGTCACCGTCATCGGGGCCCTGCTGCTGCTGTGCTGGGGCCTGACCTTCGTCACGGGCGGCACCGAGCGCGCCGTCGCCCACACCTTCTACGCGCCGATCGTCCTCGCGGCCCTGCCCTTCCGCCTGCGCGGCGCCCTGCTGACGAGCATGCTCGCTGGGGTGATGGCCGGCCCGCTCATGCCCCTCAACTCGATGACCGGCGAGCCCCAGCCGGCGTCGACATGGCTCACGCGGGCGGTGATGTTCGCCGCTGTCGGCACCGTCGTGGCCCTGACGCTCGAGGGGCGCCGCCATGCCGAGGACCGTCGGCTCGCCAAGGAGCTGCGGCACACCTTCGCCGCCCCCCAGGCGACCCCCGTCGAGGACCTGCTCGTACCGCTCGTCGCGGACGTCCTGCTCCACCGCCGGTTCCAGACGCTCTACCAGCCGATCTACGAGCTGCGGACGGGCGACCTGCTCGCCGTGGAGGCGCTGACACGCTTCGACGCCGAGCCGGTCCGGGCCCCCGACCTGTGGTTCGCGGCGGCCCGTGCGGCAGGCCTCGGCGTCGAGCTGGAGCTCGCCGCGATCGCCTCGGCCCTCGAGCACTCCGGCGGGCTCCCCGAGCACGTCGACCTCTCGCTCAACGCCTCGCCGTCGACGATGGCGGACCCACGACTGGTCGAGCTGCTCACCGCGACACCCCGCCGGATCACGATCGAGGTCACCGAGCACCTCGGCGTCGAGAACTACGACGACTTCGCCGGGACCATCGCGACGCTCCGCGCGACGGGCGCCCGGATCGCCGTGGACGACGCCGGCGCCGGTGTCGCCAGCCTGCGGCACATCGTCCACATCGCGCCGAACATCATCAAGCTCGACATCTCGCTCACGCAGGGGGTGTCCGACAGCCCGCTGCGCCTCGCGCTGGCGGCCTCGCTCATCGAGTTCGCGCAGCAGACGGGCGCCCTGCTGCTCGTCGAGGGCGTGGAGGACGTCGCGGACCTCCGGACGTGGTCGAGGCTCGGCGCGCACGGCGTCCAGGGGTTCCTCGTGGGCCGGCCCTCCACGCTCCCGGTGCCGGTCACCTCGGTCCGGATCGCCAAGCAGGCCGCCTCGCAGCTCCGGGCGGGGCGGCAGACGGCCGCGAAGCGCTCCTGAGGTGCCGGTCGACGAACCCGCGGGGTGGCTCCCCGAGCTGGCGATCACCCCGGAGCTCGCGGCCCCGGTGATCGCCCAGCAGTTCCCTGCTCTCGCCGGCCTGCCCGTCCACGCCTTCGGCCAGGGCTGGGACAACGCCGTGCTCAGCGTCGGCGAGCGCTGGCTCTTCCGCTTCGTCCACCGCGCGATCGCCATCGACGGCTCGCGCCGCGAGCGTGCGGTGCTGCAGGAGGTCGGGCCGCTGCTGCCGCTCCCCGTCCCCCTGCCGAGCTTCGTCGGGCGGCCGACGCCAGAGCTCCCATGGCCGTTCTGGGGTGCCGAGCGGCTCCCCGGGGTCGAGCTCGCCGAGGTGGAGCGCGAGGGACCCGGAGCGGTCGGGCTCGTCGGCGTCGCCGGCGCGCTCGGCGCCTTCCTGCGCGAGCTCCACCAGCCGCGGCACGCCGCGACCGCCCTCGCCCTCGACCTGCCGGTCGACCCCATCGGACGCTCGGACCCGCACCGCCAGGCCGCCCGCGGGGCGGAGCGTCTCGCGCAGCTGCGTGCCGCGGGCGTCGTCGGGCCGGACCGGGCTGTCGACGAGGCCCTCGCGGCGGCCGCCGCCCTCGACGCGCCCGCCGGCCCGCCCGTGCTGGTGCACGGCGACCTGCACCTGCGCCATGTGCTCGTCCTGCCGGAGGCACCGGCACGCGTCGGCGGGGTGATCGACTGGGGGGACACGAGCCTCGGCGACCCGGCCGTCGACCTGATGATCGCGTACTCCGGGTTCGAGGGCGCTGCCCGCGAGGCGTTGCTCGAGGCCTACGGCACCGTCCCGCCGGAGCGGATCGCGCATGCGCGGGCGGTCGCCCTCGCGGTGACGGCGGCACTGACCCTCGGTGCGGTCGCGACCGGCCCCTCGAGCCTCGTGGCCGCCGGGGTGGCCGCGCTCGCCCGCGCGGCGCGCTGAGGCCGGCGTCCGCGAGCGGCGCAGCAGTCGGTCCAGCAGTCGGTTCAGCAGTCGGCGCAGCAGTCGTCAGTCGCCGGGACGCTCCGCGCCCGAGGGCCGGCCGGTCGGCTTCTTCGGCAGCTCGGCGGTCGGTGTACCGTGCGCCGAGGCCTCCCGCTCCGCGATCGCCTCCTCTCCCGGCCCGCTGAAGGCCTTGGAGCGCTCGACGGCCGCGAGGCTTCCGGTGAACAGCCGCGAGTCCTTGCCGGCGTCGAGCAGGACGGTGTCCTCGCCGCCGTCCGGCCGCAGGGCGCGGCGACGATCGGGGACGGGCCCCTGGTCCGTCGGGGCCGGGAACCGTCGCTCCTCGGCGACGTCGGCACCGCGCGGCGTCGAAGCCCCGTCGGCGAGCACCGGCCCTGCGCCCTCCGCCACCGCTGCGACGGCCTCGTAGCGGGTCCGCGGCAGGGCGTCGGGGTGCTCGCGGCGGAGCCACTCGACGAGTCCCTCGCGGACCGCGCAGCGCAGGTCGAACAGCGTCGGCGCGTCGGCGGCACTGGCCAGCGCCCGCACGCGCACCCAGCCTCCGGTGGCCTCGGTGACCTGGAGCACGCCCACGCGGTGGTCCCACATCTCGCTCGCGCGCAGCAGCCTCGTCAGCTCGGCGCGCATCTCGGCCACCGGGACCGACCAGTCGAGGTCCAGCTCGACGGTGCCGAGCAGGTCGGCGGCCCGCCGCGTCCAGTTCTCGAAGGGCGTCGTGGTGAACCAGGTCGACGGGAGGATGAGCCGTCGGTCGTCCCAGGTGTGCACGACGACGTAGGTGAGCGTGATCTCCTCGATCCGGCCGAACTGACCCTCGACCACGACGACGTCGTCCACCCGGATCGCGTCCGTGAACGCCAGCTGGAGGCCGGCGAAGAAGTTCGCGAGCGTCGTCTGAGCGGCGAGCCCGGCCACGACCGACAGCAGCCCCGCCGAGGCCAGCAGCCCCGCCCCCGCTACCCGCGCGGCAGGGAAGGTGAGCAGGGCCCCGGCGAGCGCGCACAGCACGAGCACGACGACGGTGGCCCGGCGCAGGATCATGATCTGGGTCCGCACCCGCCGTGCGTGCCGGTTGTCGGTCGAGTCCATCCGGTAGCGCGCGAGCGTCGCGTCCTCGATGACGAACAGCAGGGCACCGAGCAGCCACACCCCGGAGAGGATCGTGAGGATGAGCAGACCGTGCTCGACCACCAGCATCCACTCCGGCCTCTTCTCGCCGCCCGGAGTGACCACGCGCAGCGCGAGCCACACCAGCACGACGGCGAGCACGATGCGCAGGGGCGTGCGCGCGCGCCGCGAGAGGTTCTCGGCGAGCCTCGTCCGCCTGCCCCAGACGCGGACGACGGCGGCGATCACCTCGGACAGGACGAGGGCGGCGATCAGTGCTCCGGCGACGCCCAGGACGAGGGCGACACCGGAGACGACGGCGGACTCTGCTGCTGCGGCGGCGGCGATCACCCGTCCAGGCTAGGCCCGGCTACTGTCGGGAGCGCCCGGCCGCCGGAGGACTGCACGTTTCTGTGCGTTTTTGTTGACTATTTTTTGGTTCAGTTCGTACACTCGCAGCATGACATGGATGGTGACGGGCGGGGCCGGGTACATCGGCGCCCATGTGGTCCAGGCGTTCCTCGACGAGGGGATCGAGGTCGTCGTGCTCGACGACCTCTCCAGCGGCCACCGCGCCTTCGTGCCCGAGGGCGTGGAGCTCGTCGAGGCGAGCATCCTCGACACCGCGACGGTCGCCGAGACGCTGCGGCGCCGGGGCTGCGTCGGCGTCGTCCACCTCGCGGGCTACAAGTACGCCGGCGTGAGCGTCCAGCGCCCGCTGCACACGTACGAGCAGAACGTCACGGGCACGGCGAACCTCCTGGCCGCGATGGCCGAGGCCGGCGTGAGCCGGATCGTCTTCTCGTCGAGCGCAGCCGTCTACGGCACCCCCGACACCCTGCTGGTCACCGAGGAGACGCCGACCTCCCCCGAGTCCCCGTACGGGCAGTCGAAGCTCATCGGCGAGTGGCTCCTCGCGGACCAGGCCGTCGCCACGCGCGAGAGCTCGGCGCCGCTGCTGCACACCTCGCTGCGGTACTTCAACGTCGTCGGCTCCGGCCGCGACGACCTGTACGACTCCAGCCCGCACAACCTCTTCCCGCTCGTCCTGGACGCCCTCGTCGCCGGCCGCACCCCGCGGATCAACGGCGAGGACTACGACACCGCGGACGGCACCTGCGTGCGCGACTACATCCACGTCGCCGACCTCGCCCGCTCGCATGTGGCAGCCGCAACGGTCCTGGCCGGGGGCGGAGTGCTCGAGCCCGTCTACAACCTCGGCAGCGGCGAGGGCGCCTCCGTGCGAGAGATCATGACGACGATGGCCGCCGTGACCGGGATCCCGTTCACCCCTGCGGTCGGACCGCGCCGGCCTGGCGACCCGGCGCGCATCGTCGCCTCGGGCGAGCGCGCGGCGCGTGACCTCGGCTGGCGGATGACCCACGACCTCGCGTCGATGGTCGCCAGCGCGTGGAGCGCCCGTCAGGTCGCCGAGGGCGCCTGAGCAGCGTCAGAGCGCCGGGCGCGTCACCGTCTCGACCCCCTGGAGCGAGGCGAGCCCGGAGGCGACCTCCTCCAGCACGGACTCGCTCCCGGCGTACACGCCCTCGGCGCGGGGCCAGTGCACCACGACGTCCGTGAAGCCGAGCGATGCCGCCCGCTCGACACCCTCGCACATGGTCTGCGCCGAGCTCAGCGAGAAGACGGGTGCCCCGTCGAGGTTGAGGTACCGGTCGACCGGGCGGGTCCGGCCGACCTCGGCGAGAGCGGCGTCGAAGCGGCCGACGAGCCGCTCCAGACCGAGCCACCACTCCTCCTGCTGCGCCGCGCCGGCCGGGCCGTCGCCGTCGAAGCTCGGCCCGTAGGTCACCCAGCCCTCGCCGAGGCGCGCGGCGAGCCGCAGCGCGCGCGGCCCGTTCGCCGCGATCGCGAAGGGCACCCGTGGCTGCTGCACGCAGCCGGGGATCATCCGGGCGCCGTGCGCGGAGAAGTGCTGCCCCTCCTGCTCGGTGACCGGCGAGGTGAGCAGCGTGTCCAGCAGCTCGACGAACTCCGCGAACCTGTCCGCCCGCACCGAGGGGCTCGGGCCTGGCCCGAGGACGTCGGCGTCGACGCCCGTCCCGCCCGCCCCGATCCCGGCGATGAGGCGTCCGCCGCTGAGGTCGTCGAGCCCCATGAGCTCCTTGGCGAAGGGCACGGGGTGACGGAAGTTGGGGCTGGCCACCCAGGTGCCCAGCCGGATGCGCTCGGTGACGACGGCAGCGGCCGCGAGCAGCGGGACCGTCGCGAACCACGGCTCGTCGGCGAGCGAGCGCCAGGCCAGGTGGTCGTAGGTCCACGCGTGGTCGAAGCCGTACTCCTCGGCGCGCAGCCAGCGGTGCCGGGCCTGGGCCCAGCGGTCCTGCGGCAGCAGCACGATCCCGATGCGCATGATCCTCCTCGTTCTCGGTCGGGGCGGGGCAGTCGTGCGGTCGTGCCGTGGGCGGACGCGGCCGCGCGGGGCGGGCGGGACGGGCGGGACGGGCGGGGCGGCGGTCAGTCCCAGCCGAGCTCGGCGAGGCGGGCGTCGTCGATCCCGAAGTGGTGCGCGATCTCGTGCACCACCGTGACGGCGACCTCCTCGACGACCTCCTCGACCGTCGAGCAGATCGCGAGCGTGGGGTGCCGGAAGACGGTGATGCGGTCCGGCAGGGAGCCGGCGGCCCACCAGCCGTCGCGCTCCGTCAGCGGCACCCCCTCGTACAGCCCGAGCAGCTCGGGATCGCCGTCGGGCGCGTCGTCCTCGACGAGCACGACGACGTCGTCCATGCGCGCCGCGAGCTCGTCGGGGATGAGGTCGAGCGCGTCACGCACGGCGTCCTCGAAGTCCTCCCTCGACATGGTCACCACCCCCCTAGTGTGGGGGCCGCGGGGCCCGCTTTGGAGATACCGGCCCCAACCCGTATGCTTTCCGAGGTCTTCGGCAGGAGTCCTTGGACGGCCGTCTGACACCGGCCCCCATCGTCTAGCGGCCCAGGACCCCGCCCTTTCACGGCGGTAGCACGGGTTCGAATCCCGTTGGGGGTACGAGCAGTCAGCACATGCAGTAGGTCTTGTCTCACCACAAGGCCCCGTAGCGCAGTTGGTTAGCGCGCCGCCCTGTCACGGCGGAGGTCGCGGGTTCAAGTCCCGTCGGGGTCGCTCATCGTCCGCCCGGTCTCACGACCGGGCGTCGATGTCTCACCGCACGGCCACTTAGCTCAGTTGGTAGAGCGTTCGACTGAAAATCGAAAGGTCGGCAGTTCGACCCTGCCAGTGGCCACCTCGAGCGGAACCGGTCGTCCCGGTCGCCCGCCTCCCCCCTCCGTCCGGTGCCTCGCGCCGGCCCTGCACACACGTGCGCCGGGCGCAGCCTCGCCGAATCGATGCGCCGAACCCGCCCGTGCACAAGAATGGTCCGACGGGTCGCTCCGGAGACGGGGCGGCCGGACCGTCGGGTCGTCGGCCGCATGCTGCCGACGTCCCCACCAGACCGGACGAAGGACGTGGTGGCGTGACCAGCCCTGGACGCACCGACCCCCGACCGAGCATCGGCGAGCTCGTCTCGTCCCTCTCGGAACAGCTCTCCCAGCTGATCCGCAACGAGATCCGCCTCGCCAAGGCCGAGATGGCGCAGAAGGCCACCCAGGCAGGGATCGGCATCGGCCTGTTCGTCGCCGCCGGAGCCCTGGCGTTCTTCGGGCTCGGGACCCTCATCGCCACGGCCGTCCTCGGCCTGGCGAACGCCGTCGCGCCGTGGCTCGCGGCCCTCATCGTGGCGATCGTCCTGTTCGTCATCGCCGGGGTGCTCGTCCTCATCGGCAAGAAGACCCTCGACCGCGGGGTCCCGCCCGTCCCGGCCAAGGCCCAGGAGAGCATCAAGGCGGATGTCGCCGCCCTCAAGGAAGGACTCGGCAGATGAGCGAGACCCACGACATCGAGGCCGACATCGCGCGGACGCGCGCCGAGCTCCAGGCCACCGTCGACGAGCTGACCGACCGCCTCGACCCGAAGGCCAACGCCGAGCGGGTGGTCGACGAGGCGAAGGCCGCCGCCGCGGACCTGCGTCGACGGGTCACGGGCGACGCACGCCGCCCGGACGAGCCGGAGGCGACGACGACCGGCTGGGTCGTGCTCGGGGCCGCAGCGGCCGCCGCAGCGGCTCTCGTGGCGACGGTCGTCCGCAAGCTCTGACCCGGGTCCGCCTCAGCGCAGGGCCGAGGCGCGCCACAGGTGCTGGGCCGCGAGCCCTCGCCATGGCCGCCACTCCTCGGCGATGCGCAGGGCCTCGCGGGCGTCGACCCCGCCGAGGGCCTGCCTCAGGACGAGATCGTGCGCCGGGAACGCGTCCATGTCGCGCAGCGCGCGCAGGGCGACGTACTCCACGGTCCACGGCCCGATGCCCGGGAGCGCACCGAGCTCCTTGCGTGCCGCCGCCTGATCGGCGCCGGGGCTGAGGTCGAGCCCCGCGTCGAGCGCCCGCGCCAGGTGGACGACGGTGGCCGCGCGCGAACCGGTCAGCCCGATCGACCGCAGGAGGCCGGTGCCCGCACCGAGGATGCTCGCCGGGGCGGGGAACCGCCGGAGCCCATCGGGCCCCTCGTCGCCGAGCCGGGCCACGAGCCGCGCGGTCAGGGTCCTGGCCGCGGCCACGCTCACCTGCTGACCGAGGACCGTCCGCAGGGCGAGCTCACCGCCGTCGACCGTCCCGGGGATCGCCAGGCCCGGTCGGCGCGCGAGGAGCGGCCCGAGGACGGCGTGCCGGCCGAGCACCGCCAGGGCGGGAGCCGGGTCGAGGTCGAGCCCGAGCCAGACGGCCGCCGCGGCGAGGAGGTCGGGCGCCGGGGCACCCGCGCCGAGGTCGACGAGCGCCGTCGCCGTGCTGGGAGCCTCCGTGCCGGAGGCGCTGTCGAGCGCGATCCGCAGGAGCCGGGGCCGCCGGGGCGAGGCAGCCGCGACGAGCCGCCGCACCTCACCGCCGTCGACCACCTCGAGCCCGGCAGGTGCCCGGGCCGCGACGTGCGCGAGCCAGCTCTCGACGTCGTAGGCCTCGGGGAGGCGGAACGCCCGGACCGTCAGGACCGGTGGGCCGTGTCGTCCGGCTGGAGCTCGGCGGCCGTTGCGACCAGGGCCCGGATCTCGGCCTCGCGGAAGCGTCGGTGGCCCCCGAGGGTCCGCACGGCGGAGAGCTTTCCGGCCTTGGCCCAGCGCGAGACGGTCTTGGGGTCGACCCGGAACAGCGCCGCGACCTCGCCCGGGGTGAGGAGCGCCTCGTGCTCGACTGTCTGGGCTGACACGTGTCCTCCTGTGGTGACCGTTCGCCGTCGACCTGAGCCGACCACGCCCCCGATGCCTCGCACGTCCGCCGGAGCGATCGCGCGGGATCACCGTATCGCGGCAGATCGGCCGAAGGTGGGACATTTGGGACCAATCCCATCCCGAGTCCTGCGCGTCGGCTGCGCCGTCGGCACGCGGGCGCGGTCCGCCGGGCGCGCGGCCCCGGCGAGCACCCGAGGGTCGGCGGGGAGGTCGCAGGAATACCGCAGCACCATGTACCGTTGTCCCACGACGCAGATACCACTATCCCGGGGCCGCACGTGTACGCACGATGCCGCCCCGCTTCCACGTAAGAGGGGGTCGATGCCATGGGGCGCGGCCGTCAGAAGGCGAAGCAGACCAAGGTCGCTCGCGAGCTGAAGTACTCCAGCTACGAGCCGAACTACCGAGCCCTCGAGCAGGAGCTCACGTCTGGCGAACGCCGTACCGACCTTGCCACGGAGAGTCGCACCGTCGACGAGCCGTCAGACGAGGACGACTTCGGTCGCTGGTCCGCCCCCGAGCGTTGACCTCGCCCGACGAGCCGTCGGCACCAGCCCGCAGCCACGCCATCGCGTGGCCGTGATCGGCGCGCCCCGGGGCGGGCGCGGGGATCGGCACGGGCGGGCCGCACCGTCTCAGGCGCGGTAGTCCCCGCGCAGGCGCACGCCACCCCCGTGGACACCCTTCGTCCCACGCAGCACCTCGCTTGAGCCGTCGTCGGCGCCCACCCGCCCGAGGACCCAGGCGGGCACCCCCGAGGCCGCGAGCGTGGCCAGCGCGGTGTCGACACCCTCAGGCGCAACCACGGCCACCATGCCGATGCCCAGGTTGAGCGTGTTCTCCAGGTCCGACCACGGCACGGAGCCGAGCCGCCGGACCAGGTCGAAGATCGGCGGGACGACCCACGAGGTGCGGTCGAGCTCGGCGACGAGCCCGACGGGGAGCACGCGCGCGAGGTTCGCCGCGAGCCCGCCGCCGGTGACATGGCTGAAGGCGTGGACGCGGGCAGCCTCGGTACGCGCGACCGCGAGGCACGGGCGCGTGTAGAGCCGGGTCGGCTCGAGCAGCTCCAGGCCCAGCGCCCGGCCGAGCTCGGGGACCTCACGGTCGAGCTCCCAGCCCGCCACCTGGATGACGCGGCGCACGAGCGAGTAGCCGTTGGAGTGCAGCCCGGAGGACGCCATGGCGAGCACGACGTCGCCCTCGCGCACGCGATCCGGGCCCAGGACGTCGTCGGCCTCGACCACGCCCGTCGCCGCCCCCGCGACGTCGTACTCGTCCGGGGCGAGCAGCCCGGGGTGCTCGGCCGTCTCGCCGCCGACGAGCGCCGTCCCGGTCTCCGCGCAGGCCGCGGCGATCCCGCGGACGATGTCCGCGACGCGCTCGGGGACGACGCGGCCGGTCGCGATGTAGTCCGTCATGAAGAGCGGCTCGGCGCCGACCACGACGATGTCGTCGACCACCATGCCCACGAGGTCGAAGCCGATGGTGTCGTGCACGTCCATCGCCTGAGCGATCGCGACCTTGGTACCGACGCCGTCGGTGGAGGTCGCCAGCAGCGGACGACGGTACGAGGTCAGCGCCGAGGCGTCCCAGAGGCCAGCGAAGCCGCCGACGCCGCCGAGCACCTGCGGCCCGTGGGTGGCGCGGACCGCAGCGGCCATCAGCTCGACGGCGCGGTCACCCGCCTCGGTGTCGACGCCGGCCGAGGCGTAGGTGACGGGCTCGCTCACGGGTGCTCCAGTGCTGTCGATCCGCCGACTCCGCCGAGGAGCGACGCGAGGCCGTCCTCCGGGGCACCGAGCTGGAGCTCGGTCTGCTCGACGAGGGCGGCGCCGATGCGGTCGGCGGGGGGAAGGGGGATGGGGTACTTGCCGGTGAAGCAGGCCGTGCACAGCTGCGAGGCCGGCTGCTCGGTCGCCTCGACCATCCCGGCGAGCGAGATGTAGCCGAGCGAGTCCGCGCCGATCGAGCGACCGACGTCCTCGGGGCTGAGGCCCGTGGCGATGAGCTCGGCGCGCGAGGCGAAGTCGATGCCGTAGAAGCAGGGCCACTGCACCGGCGGCGAGGAGATCCGCACGTGCACCTCGGCGGCCCCGGCCTCGCGCAGCATCCGCACGAGCGCGCGCTGGGTGTTCCCGCGCACGATCGAGTCGTCCACGACGACGAGGCGCTGCCCGCGGATGACCTCGCGCAGCGGGTTGAGCTTGAGCCGGATGCCGAGCTGGCGCAGCGTCTGCGAGGGCTGGATGAACGTCCGGCCGACATAGGCGTTCTTCGTCAGGCCCTGCGCGTAGCGGATCCCCGACTCGGCCGCGTAGCCGATCGCGGCCGGAGTGCCGGACTCCGGGACCGGGATGACGAGATCGGCCTCGACGGGGAACTCGCGGGCGAGCGTGCGGCCCATCTGGACGCGAGCGGCGTGCACGGAGCGGCCGGCGATCGTCGTGTCGGGGCGCGCGAGGTACACGTACTCGAAGACGCAGCCCGTGGGAGTCGGCGTCGCGAACCTCGTGCTGCGCAGGCCGTCGGCGTCGATGACGATGAGCTCGCCCGGCTCGACCTCGCGGACCTGGGAGGCGCCGACGATGTCGAGGGCCGCCGTCTCGCTCGCGACGACCCAGCCCCGCTCCAGGCGCCCGAGGACGAGCGGACGGACGCCGTGCGGGTCGCGGGCCGCGTACAGCGTGTGCTCGTCCATGAAGACGAGGCAGAAGGCCCCGCGCAGCCGCGGGAGGACCTCGAGCGCCGTCGCCTCGAGCGTGCGGTCGGCGTCACCGGCGAGCAGCGCCGTGATGAGCGCGGTGTCGGTCGTGTTGCCGCGGGCCAGCTCGCCGCGGCGGCGCGGACCGTAGCGCTCGGCGACGAGGTCGATGAGCTCGGCGGTGTTGGTGAGGTTGCCGTTGTGCCCGAGGGCGACCGTGCCGCCCGCCGTCGCCCCGAGCGTCGGCTGCGCGTTCTCCCAGGTGGAGGCGCCCGTCGTCGAGTAGCGCGTGTGACCGATGGCGATGTGCCCGGTCAGTGCGTTCAGCGCCGTCTCGTCGAAGACCTGCGAGACGAGGCCCATGTCCTTGTAGACGAGCAGCTGCTCGCCGTTGGACGTCGCGATGCCTGCCGACTCCTGCCCGCGGTGCTGCAGGGCGTACAGGCCGAAGTAGGTGAGCTTGGCGACCTCCTCGCCGGGTGCCCAGACCCCGAAGACGCCACAGGCGTCTTGAGGGCCCTTCTCACCGGGGAGCAGATCGTGGGTCAGTCGACCGTCGGGGCGCGCCACTGGCCCATGGTCGCATACGCACGGGCGGGCGGCCGAGTGCTGCCCACGGCACGGGACCCCGACGGGCGCCTCCGGCGCGGGCGGCGCGGCGGCGACGAGCGGTCAGGTCCGGGGAGCAGAACGGCGGTCGACCAGGACGGCGACCGCCGCGCCGAGCGAGGCCCCCGTCAGGGCGAGCACCGCTCCGACGAAGGCCAGCACGATCCCGGTGCCGGCCGCCGTCCGCCCGACGCCGAGCGCGACCAGGACGATCGCGACGAGGAGCCCGAGGACGGCGCCGGCGACGACGAAACCGCGGTAGCGCGGCGCCCGGCGCAGGGTCGCGGGGATCGCGATGCGCGCCAGCTCCTCGGCGGAGGGGACGTCGCTCGGGCCGGGGGGTCCCTCGGGGCTGCTCACGGGCAGAACCCTACGTCGGGCCGGCCGGCACCGCAGCGGCCCCTCCCCCGGACGGGAGAGGGGCCGCCGGCCGGTCGGGGTCAGGCCGTGCCGCAGGCCAGGCCGTTGAGCGCCCAGCCGCTCGGCTCGCCCGGGCCGCCGCGGCCCGTGCTCCCGAGCACCCAGAACGTCGTCGAGCCCTCCGCCGGGATCGAGGACCAGCGGCTGCCGCTGGCGGTCACCTCGTTCCCGCGCTGGCGGACCTTCGCGCCGATCCCGACGAGCGCCCGGTCACCCGAGGCGTTCGTCCAGTTCAGCGACCAGTCGCGCAGCGGGTCGGGCGAGCCGTTGTGCACGGTGACCCGGGCGACATAGCTGCGGAAGAACCCGGAGGCCGCGTAGCTCACGGTGCACGACGGCGCCGTGACGACCTCGGCGAGCGGGAGGCTGAAGGTCACCGTCGTGCCCGTCGAGGCGACCGTCGCGGTGACCGCGAGGCTGGTCCCGGTGAGCCCGGCAGGGACGGTCAGCGCGAACGCCGCCCGGCCGACCTCGTCGGTCGCGTCGACGATCGTCGGGTCGATCGGGAAGGTCCCGAGCGTCGTCCCGCCCGCAGTCAGCACGACCTCGTCGGCGACGGCCGCCGTGCTGAACTGCAGCGAGCTGAGCGCTCCGGTGACGGTGTCTCCGGCCCGGTACCCGTCGGCCGGGACGGCGTCGAGGTGCACGCCGACCGCCCGCTGGGCGGTGTCCGGGCTGACCGGGGAGTTCGCGCCCATGTAGTCGACGAAGGCCTGGAGGTCGATCCGGCCGGTGTCGGCAGGGTTCGCGCCCTGGGCCAGCGTGGCGAAGTTGTCGCCACCGGAGGCCAGGAACGAGTTGGCGACCACCCGGTAGGAGCCGGCGAGGTCGAGCGGGGTGCCGCCGACCATGACCTGGGTGATCCGCGAGCCCGCTGCCGCCGTCGGGTCGTAGCCGTAGGTGATCCCGGCGACGCCGAGCTTGAGGAACGGCCGGCTCGCCCCGGCGGGCTGCCACTGCTCCTCGAGCACGTCGACGACCTGCTGACCCGTGAGGGTCGTCGCGACGAGGGTGTTGGCGAAGGGCTGGACCGTCGCCGCCTCCCGGTAGGTCACGTTGCCGTCAGGGTCCGCGGGCCCGGACGACGCGAACAGCAGGTCGGTGCGCAGGCCGCCAGGGTTCATGAAGGCGATCTGCGTGCCGAGGTCCTGGGTGGCCGCGAGCTGGACGTCCGCGACGAGGTTGCCGAGCGTCGACTCCCCGCCGCGGTCCTCGTCGCCGTTGACCTTCTTCGCGCGGAGCAGCGAGGCCGTGATGCTGCCGAGCGAGACGCTGCCAGGGCCCGCCGCCGCGGCGACCGCGTCGGTGACGATCTGCGCGACCGCCGGGTCGGCGGTGAACCCGCCGGTGGCGAGCGGCACGACCTCGGCGGCGTTGGCGACGACGTCACCGGAGTCCCGGTCGACCGTCAGCGTGACGTGCGAGAGGTCGATCCCGTAGGACGCCCCCTGCACCACCGGCCGGGCGAGCACCCCCGGCGCCCCGGCGACCGGGACGAGGTGGGCGAAGGCCTGGTGGGTGTGACCCGAGAAGATCGCGTCGACCTCGGGGCTGACCTCGGCGACGAGCCGGCCGAAGACGGAGTCGTCGGTGGAGTCGGCGAGCGCCGGCCCGGCGGGACCCTCGTGCACGAGGAGGACGAGGACGTCCGCCTCGCCGTTGGACGGGTCGCCGTCCGAGAGTTCCTCGGCGACGGCATTGACCTCGGGCGCGATCGGCCGCACGTCGAGCGAGGAGATCCCCGCGGGCGAGACGAGCGAGGACAGCTGGTCGGTGACGGCACCGATGAAGCCGACCGACACCCCGTCGACGTCCGTGACCCAGGAGGCCGCATAGGCACGCGTCCCCGTCGTCCGGTCGTAGAGGTTCGCCGCGAGGTACGGGAAGTCGGCGCGCGGGATGACGCGGTCGTCCACGTCGGCGCGACCCTGGTCGAACTCGTGGTTGCCCAGGGCCGAGACGTCGAGGCGCATCGCGTTCAACGCGTCGATCGTCGGGTTGTCCTGCTGGATGAAGGACGTGAACGTCGAGGCGCCGATGCTGTCCCCGGCGGAGACGAACAGCGTGCTCGGGTTCGCCGCGCGGTAGCTGGTCACGGCCCCTGCCAGGACGGCGGCGCCGACGACCCCGCCGGAGCCCGCCTCGAGGCGGCCGTGGAAGTCGTTGATGCCCAGGAGGTCGAGCGTCAGCGTGGAGCCGTCGTCGATGCCGACCAGGATCGGGTCGTGGTCGGAGGCCCGGTACACGCTGCCGACCTCGGGCATCGAGCCGAAGTACCCGAAGCCGGACCACTCGTCGGCGTTGATGTCCCAGACGTCCGTGCCGGTCACGCGCGCGGCGAGCGCGGGGCTGGCCATGACGTGGTCGAGGGAGCCGAGCTCTCCGTCGAAGGTGTACGTGTACTGACCTGCGGCGCGGGATGCGACCAGGTCGGTGTAGCCGGCCGCGGCGAAGGTCGCGACCGGGTCCTCCTGGCCGTAGGAGTTGAGGTCGCCCATGATCGCGATGTCGTCGACGCCGGTGGCGGCCTCGAGGGAGGCGGCGAAGGCGATCACGCTGTTCGCCTGCTCGACGCGCTCGGCGTTGAAGAAGCCCTGGCCGTCGGCCGGCTCGGTGCCCGTCCCGCCCTTGGACTTGAAGTGGTTCGCCACGACGATGACGTCGCCGTGGCCGCCGGGCGTCGTCGCGAAGCGCTGGGCGATCGGCTCACGCGCGATGTCCCAGACCGTCTCGTCGACGACCGTCTCGCTCGCGCCGACCGGGGTGACCGCTGCCGGGCGGTAGATGATCGCGTTCATGATCGGGTCGGTGGGCGGTGCACCCGCGCCGACGAGTGCGGCGGGCGTGGGCACGTACGCCCAGACCGTGGAGCCGGCGGCCTCGTTGAGCCCGTCGACCAGGTCGGCCAGGGCCACGTCGGGCGTGCCGTCACCGAACTGGGTCGAGTTCTCGATCTCCTGGAGCGCGACGACGTCGGCGTCGAGGGCCGAGATCGCGGCGACGATCTTCCCCTTCTGCACGGCGAACTGCGCGGCGTCGGCCGCTCCGCGCGCGTCCGGGTCGACCGAGGTGAACGTCGTGAAGTAGTTGAGGACGTTGAACGTCGCCAGGCGCACGTCGCCGCCGACGTCGGCAGGGGTCGCGGGCCGCGGGTTCGTCCCGGTGAAGCCGGCCTTGGCGTCGGCGGGCGTCGTGGAGTCGATCGGCACGGTCGGCTGCAGGCGCCACTTGTCGAAGCCGTAGCTCAGCACGTACGCGAGGCCGTGGAAGGAGACGCCGTCGCCCACGCGCACCGGCGCTGCGGCGGTCAGGTACGGCTGCGTCGCGCCCGTGACCTGGTTGTTCTTGCCGTCGTCGAGGAGCAGACGGCGGGCGGCGTTCGACGCGGCGATCGCGTCGGCCGCGGCGCCCGGGCGCTCGGTCTCGGTGCTCTTGACCAGCGGGGTCGTACCGGCGCTCAGCCAGACCGTCCCGTACCGCTCGACCTCGTGGGTCGAGGCGACGAGGTAGTCGTCGCTGGGGGCGACGAGCATCCCCTCGTACTGCTCGCGGTCCGCGCCGGTCACCGTCGCGGGGAGCGCGACCGGCGTCGGGAGGGTCCCCGCGCCGAGCACGTCGATCACCCCGCTCGCACCGCTCACGCTGATCTGGGTCAGCCCGAAGTACTCCGAGGCCGTGCCGGTGACGCGGACCGTGTCCCCGAGGGCGGCCGTCGTCGTCTTCGAGCCGAGGTAGACGAAGATGCCGTCGGAGGCGCCGGGCGTCGCGTCGACCGCGCCGCCCGACCCGGCGGTCTGCACGTAGATGCCGCGATAGCCGCCGGTGCGGTGGTCGGCGGTGACCACGCCCTCGACGGTGACGAGCATGGAGGCGTAGGTGGTCGAGGCGCCGGTCCCCTGGACCTCGGCGATCGACAGCAGGGGCTCCGCGGCCGTGGCCGCAGGCACGAGTGCCGCGGAGAGCACGAGGGCTCCCGCGGCACTGAGCGGTACGAGGCGCCGGGCTGGGCGCCGGTTGAGCAACATCGTTGAGGCCTCCAAGGTCGGGCCCGCAGCAGGGCGGACCCGGGTCCGGGTGCGTATCGACGCGGTGCGTCGTTGTGCACGCTATGCGCCCGCTGTGCGAAGCGCACCCCTCCTATGACTCCGGTCATGGACTCGTCACCGGAGTGTTCACCAGGAGGTCGACCACCCTCCGGCGCCGCAGCCGGAGCCCGCGTCAGCGCCTGCGGGCCGCCTGGAGCGGAAGGTGGCGCCGAGAGGTCGGCGCGCTCCCCCGAGGCCGAGACGGCGCCGTCCGCGACGGCGTCCGCCCAGGTCAGCGCGCCGCTCACGAGCCTGAGCCAGGTACCGGGATCGGTCTCGACGACGTTCGGCGGGGTGCCGCGGGTGTGGCGCGGCCCGGCGACGGCCTGGACCGCGCCGTCGGGCGGGACGCGGACCTCGACCGAGTTGCCCTCGGCCACCTCGGCGAGCTCCTCGAGCGTGAAGCGCACGGCCGTGCGCACGACGGCGCGCGGGACGCCGTCGGGGTCGACGAGCCAGGCCTGAAGAGCGGCACGCCCCTGCACGACATCCGTCCTTCGCCGCGGAGGCATGCCTGCTCCGCTCAGGCGAAGTACTGCGGGAGCGTTGCTCGCGAGACGGCGGCGAGCTCCGAGAGCGGGACCGAGAACTGGCCCTGGACGTGCAGCTGCGCTCCGGAGCCGTCGGCCGAGCCGGTCGCCGCTCGCGAGCCGGAGTCGGCGGCGTCGAGCTCGCTGTCGTCCGTCACGCCGATGCGCAGCACGGGGTAGCCGCGGGCGGTGCACATGTCCATGAACCGCACCTCCTCGGTGCGCGGCACGGCGACGAGGGCGCGGGCCGTCGACTCGGAGAACAGCGCCTCGAAGGGGCTGACCCCGTCGCGCTCGCAGAGCTCGTCGAGCCAGATCCGCGCGCCGGTGCCGTAGCGCAGGCATGCCTCGGCGAGGCCGATGGCCAGGCCGCCCTCGGAGAGGTCGTGGGCGGCGTCGACGAGGCCGTCGCGCGAGGAGTTGACGAGGATCGCGGCGAGCGTCTTCTCCGCGGCGAGGTCGACGCGCGGCGGGAGGCCGCCGAGCTGGCTGTGGACGACATCGGCCCAGGCCGAGCCGTCGAGCTCGCCCGCGGTGCGGCCGAGCAGGTAGATCGCCTGCCCGGGCGCACGCCAGCCGGACGGGCGTGACGCGCGCGACGTCGTCGAGCACGCCGAGCACGCCGACGACGGGCGTCGGGTGGATCGAGGAGTCGATCGTCCCCGGCTCCCCCGTGCCGTTGTAGAGCGAGACGTTGCCGCCGGTGACCGGGATGCCGAGCGTGAGGCAGCCGTCGGCGAGGCCCTCGATGGCCTGGACGAGCTGCCACATCGAGTCCGGGTCCTCCGGCGAGCCGAAGTTGAGGCAGTCGGTCACGGCCATCGGGCGGGCGCCCGACGGTGGCGACGTTGCGGTACGCCTCCGCGAGCGCGAGCTGGGCCCCGGTGTACGGGTCGAGCTTGGCGTAGCGGCCGTTCGCGTCCGTGGCGAGCGCGACGCCGAGGCCGGTCTCCTCGTCGACGCGGATCACGCCGCCGTCGTCGGGCTGGGCCAGTGCGGTGTTGCCCTGGACGAAGCGGTCGTACTGGTCGGTGACCCACGCCTTGCTGGCGAGGTTCGGCGAGCCGATGAGGCGCAGCAGGGTGGCGCGCAGCTCGTCGCCGGTGGCCGGCCGCGCGTAGCGGGCCGCGCCCTCCGCGCCGCTGACGGTGTCGGCCTGGAGGCCGTCCTGCCACGAGGGCCGGGCGTACGGGCGGTGGTAGGTGGGGCCGTCGTGGGCGACCGAGCGCGGCTCGACGTCGACGATCCGGTGGCCGAAGTGGTCGATCGTCAGGCGACCGGTGCCGGTGACCTCGCCGATGACGGCGGTCTCCACGTCCCACTTGCCGGTGATCGCGAGGAACTCCTCGAGCTTGTCGGGAGCGACGACGGCCATCATGCGCTCCTGCGACTCCGACATGAGGATCTCGCCGGCCGTCAGGGTCGGGTCGCGCAGCAGGACCTTCTCGAGGTCGACGTGCATGCCGCCGTCACCGTTGGAGGCGAGCTCGGAGGTCGCGCAGGAGATGCCGGCCGCACCGAGGTCCTGGATGCCCTCGACGACGCGGGCCGCGTAGAGCTCGAGGCAGCACTCGATGAGCACCTTCTCCATGAAGGGGTCACCGACCTGGACGCTCGGGCGCTTGGAGGGCTTGGTCTCGTCGAAGGTCTCGCTCGCGAGGATCGAGGCCCCGCCGATGCCGTCGCCGCCGGTGCGTGCGCCGAAGAGCACGATCTGGTTGCCGACTCCCGAGGCGTTGGCGAGGTGGATGTCCTCGTGCCGCAGGACGCCGACGCACAGCGCGTTGACCAGCGGGTTGCCCTGGTAGCTGGGGTCGAAGACGAGCTCGCCGCCGATGTTCGGCAGGCCGAGGCAGTTGCCGTAGCCGCCGACGCCGGCGACGACGCCGTGCACGACGCGGGCGGTGTCCGGGTGGTCGACGGCGCCGAAGCGCAGCTGGTCCATCACGGCGACCGGCCGCGCGCCCATCGAGATGATGTCGCGGACGATCCCGCCGACGCCGGTCGCGGCACCCTGGTACGGCTCGACGAAGCTCGGGTGGTTGTGGCTCTCGACCTTGAAGGTCACCGCCCAGCCGTCGCCGATGTCGACGACCCCGGCGTTCTCGCCGATGCCGACGAGCAGGTGCTCCTTCATCGCCGGGCTGACCTTCTTGCCGAACTGGGCGAGGTGCACCTTGGAGGACTTGTACGAGCAGTGCTCGGACCACATGACGGAGTACATCGCGAGCTCGGCGGCCGTCGGGCGGCGCTCGAGCAGGTCGACGATGCGCTGGTACTCGTCGGGCTTGAGGCCGAGCTCCGCCCACGGCAGCTCGACCTCGGGGGTCGCTGCGGCGTGCTCGACGGTGTCAGGAGCGTGCTGGGCGGTGGTCATCAGTCCCCATCCGGAGGGCCACGCGGACGGGCCAAGGGTACCCGCGTGCGGACGGGTGATGGCGCGCGGTCCGAGCCGCGAAACCGGACGTACCTCGCGGGCCTGTCAGGCCTCGTCGGGGTCGGCCACCCACTGGAGAAGATCGCCCGGCTGGCAGTCGAGCACCTCGCACATGCGCTCCAAGGTGCTGAAGCGCACGGCCTTGGCGCGGCCGTTCTTGAGGACCGCGACGTTGGCCGGGGAGATCCCGACCCGGTCAGCGAACTCCCCCACCGACATCTTGCGCCTGGCCAGCTCGACGTCGATCCGGATGACGATCGCCATCAGATCACCGCATCCATCTCGGCCCGCAGCACGGTGGCCTGCAGCAGGAGGGTGCGCATGACCACCATGAGCATGGCCATCCCGATCCCCGCCACCACTCCGACGAGCAGCAGGAGCATCCAGATCGGCGGACCGACCACCGTCGAGGTCTGGTAGACGATCGTGGCCAGGCACACCAGGGCCGCGGCGAGGAAGGCCCCGATGATGCCGTCGACCCAGCGCACGGCTCGGAGCGAGAAGACCTCGCCTCGCCGCGTGAAGCCGAGAAGGGCGAGGGTGCAGACGACGCCGGCCTGGACACAGCCGAGGCCGAGGATCGCCAGTGCCAGGATCGGCCACCTCATGTGCGCCTCGCCGGGGAGATCGTGCGCCATGATCCCGGAGATCCACGGCAGCGCGACGGTCTGCAGGAGCAGGAGGACCACGAGGGCTCCGCTCAGCAGCATGCGCACCAGATCCACGACGAGCCGGTTCTTCATCCGTCGATCCTTGCCCGAGACCTATCGAATGTCAATAGATTTCCGCTGATTATCGCCTGCCATCCGCCGGCATGCCTCGGGCGTCGAGGCGATGCCCACCAGGGACCGGCCGCGCGCCCTACGCTGCGAGACATGGCCGACACCGACGTCACCAAGCACAAGCGCTTCCCCAAGAAGGTCTACGAGACGGAGCTCTTCCGGCTCCAGGCCGAGCTGGTCACCCTGCAGGAGTGGGTGCGCGCCGAGGGCAAGCGTGTGGTGGTGGTCTTCGAGGGCCGGGACGCCGCGGGCAAGGGCAGCACCATCAAGCGGGTCACGCAGTACCTCAATCCCCGCGTCGCCCGCATCGTCGCCCTGCCGGCCCCGCAGGAGCGCGAGCGCACGCAGTGGTACTTCCAGCGCTACGTCGCCCACCTGCCCGCCGCCGGCGAGATCGTCCTGTTCGACCGCTCCTGGTACAACCGGGCCGGGGTCGAGCGCGTCATGGGCTTCTGCACCTCGGACGAGTACCACCGCTTCCTGCACCAGTGCCCGATCTTCGAGCGGATGCTCGCCGAGGACGGGATCATCCTGCGCAAGTACTGGTTCTCCGTCTCCGACGCCGAGCAGGAGGCGCGGTTCCGCTCCCGGATGGACGACCCGATGCGGCAGTGGAAGCTCTCGCCGATGGACCTGGAGTCGATCAGCCGCTGGGAGGAGTACTCCCGCGCCAAGGACCAGATGCTCGTGCACACCGACATCCCCGAGGCGCCGTGGTGGGTCGTCGACGACGACGACAAGCGTCGCTCGCGGCTCAACATGATCAACCACCTGGTCAGCAGCATCGACTACGGCGAGGTGCAGCGCGTGCCGATCCACCTGCCCCGCCGGCCCGCGTCCGCCGGGTACGTGCGCCCGCCGCGGGACTCGCAGCGCTACGTCCCGGACCACGCCTCGACGCTGCTCTGAGCAGGGCCCCGCGGCGGCGGGCAGCCCCTCGGGCACGGACCGACTCGCCCCGGGGCTGCGCGCTCAGCCGGCCGCGGGCACCGTCCGCCCGGCAGCCCACTGCCGCAGCCCGGCGATCCGCTCGGCCATGACCACCGAGAGCGGCTTCGTGGCGCGCAGCTCCCCCAGGACGTACGCGGCGCTGACCGGGCCGCCGCCGTCATGCGCGACGTACATCGCCGAGACGACGGAGTGCTCGATCTCGGCGCCGCTGTAGCCCTCGCTCGCCGGGACGAGGGCGTACAGGTCGGCGTCGGTGAGCAGCAGACCCCGACGCGCGGCGTGGACCCGCAGGATGTGCGCGCGGGCGGCGGCGTCGGGCAGGTCGACGAAGAACATCTCGTCGAAGCGGCCCTTGCGGACGAGCTCGGGCGGCAGCTCGGAGACGTCGTTCGCGGTGGCGACGACGAAGGCCCGCGAGCGCCGCTCGGCCAGCCAGGTCAGCAGGGTCCCGAGGACACGTCTCGCCGCGCCGGACTCGTCGTCGGCGAGCGCCTTCTCGATCTCGTCGACCCACAGCACGCAGGGGGCGAGGACGTCGGCGGTGGCGAGCGTCTCGCGAAGGATGCGCTCGGACTCCCCGACGTACTTGTTGTGCACCGCCGCGAGGTCCAGGCGCAGCAGCGGGACGCCGAAGACGCCGGCGGCGACCTTCGCCGCCATCGACTTGCCGCAGCCCTGAACGCCGACGAGGAGCAGCCCGCGCGGCGGCTCCAGCTCGGGCGAGCTGCCGTCGAAGGCCGGGCGGCGGCGCTCGAGCCACTGGACCAGCCGCGCCATCCCGCCGAGGTCGGCGACCGAGGGCACGTCGTGCTCGTACTCGAGGACACCGGACTGGTGCAGCAGGGAGTACTTCGCCTCCATCACCGCCGGGAGGTCACTGGCCACGAGGGCACCGTCGCTGACCGCACCGCGCGCGAGCCGCTCGACCTCGCCGAGGGACAGGCCGCCGAGGTTCTCCACCAGGAGATCGCGCGCCCGCGGGTCGACAAGCACCTGACCGTGCGTGCGTGACCACTCGGCGACGGCGGCGTCGACCGCGACCGCCCGCTCCTCGCGGCCCGGGACCGCCAGCTCGGCTCGTGCCACGAGGTGCTCGAGCTCCGGCAGGGACCTCGATCGCGTGGCTCAGCAGGACGACGGTGCGCGGCACACGCTCGTAGGACTGACCGATGTCCTTGAGCAGGCGCACGTTGACCGGCTCGTCGAGGAAGGGGTGGAAGTCGACGAGGACGTACACGCCGGGCAGGTCCGTCGTTCGGATCGTGCGGAGCACGTCGAGCGGCGCGGAGTTGAACTGCTGGCCGGCGCCGAGGTCGACGTCGGCGCGCCCCAGCCCCTCGGTGATCGTCCACTCGAAGACGGGCATCGCCCCGGCGGCCTGCCGCGTCGCGGAGACGATCATCGCGAGCGCCCGCGACTCGTCGCGTGTCTCGAGCACGACGACGGGCACGCGCGAGACGAGGAGGGCGGCGAGGTCCGCCACCGAGGTCAATGCCGTCATCGCGGTTCCGTTCGCACGCCCGAACACTACCGAGCGCGCCGCGGGCGGATCGGGACCCCGCACCGGGGCGGGCGGCCCCGCTCAGGGCGCGGGGGTCAGCAGGATCGGGTGGACGCCGCTGCGGCACTGGCCCGAGACGTCGACGCAGGAGCTCACCGTCGCCGTGAGCGTCTTCGTGCCGTCCGGGTTGTCGGCGACGGTGTACGTCCCGCCGCCGGTCACGACGGCGCCGCTGCCCAGGGCCTGGATCGTCACCACGCCGCTGGTCTCGTCGGTCGGCTCGAACGAGAAGGCTCCGGAGTCCGAGCCCGCGAAGGCGATGTCGATCGTGAACGGTGCGCTGAGGCTCGCCACCTGGCCGCTGAAGGTCACACCCTCCGAGGAGCCGGAGGCGACGTACGCGCCACCCGTCGTCAGGACGACGTCGGCCTTGCCGATCCCGCGCCGCGAGCGCGACTCGAGCGAGACCGTCCCGCCGTCGCCGGAGGTGCTCGGGGCGGTGTAGGTGAAGGTGGCGTCGGCGGGCACCGGCGTGCCGGGCTCCACCCCGGCGCCGCCCGCCGAGAGCGTCGCCGTGACGGTGCCCTTCGTCGGGGTCCCGTCGAGCTTGCTCGTCGGAGTGGCCACGATCGACGAGGTGCTGTCCGGGTCGAGTCCGGTCGGTCCCGGCGAGGCCGTGTAGGCCAGCCGCACGCAGCGGCCGGAGCTCCAGGCGTCCTTGGCCGCCATGTACATCTGCACACCGAGCAGCAGCGCGTAGGTGTTCCCGGTGTCTGCTGTCTCGGTCCGGAGGGACTCGCTGACCGTGCCGCCGGTGCGGTTGACCGTGACCGGACTGCTCGAGCTCGCCCCCAGGGTCGCGGTGCCGGAGAGGTCGATGAACTCGCCCCGCCCTCCCGAGGCCCGGCCGCCCTGGGCACGGAAGGCGATGTCGAGCGACTCCGTCGTCGCGTCATCGCCGACGGTCCCCTTCACCGTCACGTCGAGCGTGGTGCGCTGACCCACCGAGCCCTTGCTCACGGACACGTCGACCGTGGCCTTGGCCTCGAAGGCGCCGTTCGGGTCCGGGCAGGTGGCGACGTCGAAGGTCGTCGACATCCGGGTCGAGACGCCGTCGGAGGTCTGCTCACCGACGACGCTCCCCTCCACCCGCTCCCGGGAGGACTGCACCTCCGTCCTGGGGTTGCCCTCGGCTGCACCCGACTTGTCGGCCATCTCGGCATCCGTCGCGCCGTTGGTCCCGCCGACGGCGGTCGTGGCGATCAACGCGACCGCCATGTAGCCCCCGAAGACACCCTCACCCGTGCTCAGTGCCGGGCCGGCCGCCCGGGCAGTGCCACGGCGGAACCCGAGGTCGACCGGTACCGTCTCCAGCGCCAGGACGCCCTCGACCGTCGGCGCCCAGGCCCGCTCCAGGGCCGCCGCGGCCGCATCGGCGCCGCCGAGCTCCTCGGCGAGGCCGGACACCCCGGCGAGGTCGTTCTGCAGGGCGACGCCCATCTGGGAGAGCTCGGCGCGACGCTCGACCTCCGGCATCGTGAGCAGGGAGTCGACCTGCTGGTTCAGGGTCGCGAGGTCCCCGGACCCGCCCGACCCGCCCGTCCCGTCGCCCCCGGTGCACGAGGTCAGGACGACAGCGACGGCGAGAGCGACGGCGAGTGGCCGCCGCCACGAGGGGCCCCGTCGACGGCCGTGCGAGTCACCTGACACCACACACCTGCTCTCGGTACGCGGACGCGGCATCAGGTGCCGTGAGGCGCATCATGGCACCGCGGGAATCCCGAGCGGAAGAGCGGTCCCGCGACCCTGAGCCGCCGGCGACCGGTGGTCAACGTCGGTGCCCGCGACCACACTGGGCCGATGGACCTGCCGGTGATGCCACCCGTCTCCCCGATGCTGGCCTCGGCCGCGCCCGCGATCCCGCCGGACCGGCTCTACGAGCCCAAGTGGGACGGGTTCCGGGCGATCGTCTTCCGCGACGGGCGCCGAGGTCGAGATCGGCAGCCGCAGCAGCAAGCCGATCACCCGCTACTTCCCCGAGGTGGTCGCCGCCGTGCTCGCCGAGCTGCCCGAGCGCTGCGTCGTCGACGGCGAGATCGTCCTCGCCGCCGCCGACGGCGCGGGGCTGGACTTCGAGGCGCTGCTCGCCCGGATCCACCCGGCGGACTCGCGCGTGCGACTGCTCGCCGAGCAGACGCCCGCGCAGCTCGTCGTCTTCGACCTGCTCGCGCTCGGCGACGAGGACGTGACCTCGCGACCCTTCGCCGAGCGTCGCGCCCTGCTCGAGGCGATGCTGCCGGGCCCGGGCATCGCTCGGTGCACCTGACCCGCGCGACGACGGACCTCGAGGAGGCCGGCCGCTGGTTCGAGCTCTTCGAGGGTGCGGGCCTCGACGGGATCGTCGCCAAGCGCCACGACCTGCCCTACGAGCCGGGCAAGCGCACGATGACGAAGATCAAGCACGTCCGCACGGCCGACTGCGTCGTCGCCGGCTACCGCGTGCACAAGGGGACCGACGACGCCGTCGGCTCGCTGCTGCTCGGCCTGTACGACGACGCCGGGACGCTCGCCTCCGTCGGCGTCGCCAGCTCGTTCCCGATGGCGCGCCGGCGCGAGCTGTTCGCCGAGCTCGCGCCGCTGGTCACCGACGACCCGGAGCACCCGTGGACCGTCGCGGCGCAGTCCGCGGGGACCCGCACCCCGCGCGAGGGCGAGACGAGCCGGTGGAACAGCGGGAAGGACCTGGGCTTCGTCCCGCTGCGCCCCGAGCGCGTCGCCGAGGTGAGGTACGACCACATGGAGGGCCCGCGGTTCCGGCACACCACGCAGTTCCAGCGGTGGCGCCCGGACCGCGAGGCGGAGTCCTGCACCTACGCCCAGCTCGAACGGCCGGTGCGCTTCGACCTCGGCGAGGTGCTCGGCGGCTGAGCGGACCCGGCCGCCGCGGCTCAGCGACGCTGCTGCGGCGGGCTGCTCGGCTTCTCCTGTGCCGGGGCGTCGCCGCTGGCGCGCAGCCGCCGGGCGTAGGCCCGCGACTCGTCCTGACGCGCGGCCTCGGCCCCCGTCGCGATCGCGGCCCGCACGTGCTCGGGCCCGTAGCCGAAGGCGTCGACGAGGTCCTGGGCGTGCGGGCGCAGGTGGCTGAGCAGCCGGTCGATGTACGAGGTCACCGTCCGCGCCCGGCCTGCCGACAACCGCCCGTGGATGAGGTACCAGGCGAGGTTCCGCTCGATGAGGATCAGCCCGAACAGGTCACGCAGGCGCGTGAGGACCTGACGGGTCCCCGGGTCCTCGATCTTCTCCAGCGCGGCGGTGAACGCCTCCCACTGCAGGAGGTCGGCATGCGCGCGGGCGGCCTCGATGAGCTCGTGCTGGTGGCGGTCGAACAGGACGGCCGCACGCTCCTTGCTCGCCTTGGTCGCCGGGCGCAGGGCGGTCGCGACCTCGGCGACCATCGTCTCGACGCGGTCGCCGAGCAGCTCGCGCTGGGTCTGCGTGGATCGCAGCTGGCCGGCCGAGCGCCGCACGTCACCGCCGTCGGCGAGGGTCTGCACGACACGCATCAACGGCGTGCGGTGCAGGGCGGCGTCGACGGCGCGGCCGGCGACGATCCGCGCGATGTCCCCCGCGTCGACGTCGGCGAACTCCTTGGAGAAGTCGGTGAGCAGCCGCTTCGCGACGAGCTGGAGCAGCACGGTGTTGTCGCCCTCGAAGGTGACGAAGACGTCCATGTCGGCGCGCAGCGAGGTCAGCCGGTTCTCGGTGAGGAACCCCGCACCGCCGCAGGCCTCGCGCGCCGTCTGGAGCGTGTCCAGCGCGTGCCAGGTCGAGGCGGGCTTGAGGGCGGCGGCGATCGTCTCGAGGTCCTGGCGGTCCTCGTCGGTGTCGCTCGCCCCGGAGAAGACGCCGTCGAACGTCACGAGCAGTCGCTCGTGCGCGAAGGCCTGGGCGTAGGTCTGGGCGAGCAGCGGGAGCAGCCGGCGCTGGTGCTCCTGGCGGTCGAGCAGCACGACCTCCTCGGTGTCCGAGCCGCCGGTGAACTGGCGGCGCTGGTTGCCGTAGGTGACCGCGGTGATCAGCGCGAGCTTGCTGACGTTGACCGCAGCGCCGTCCAGGGAGACGCGCCCCTGGACGAGCGTGCCGAGCATGGTGAAGAAGCGGCGGCCGGGGCTGGCGATCGGCGAGGAGTAGGTGCCGTCGGGCGCGACGGAGCCGTACCGGTCGAGCAGGTCGGCGCGCGGGACCCGCACGTGGTCGAAGTGCAGGCGGCCGTTGTCGATGCCGTTGAGCCCGCCCTTGAGGCCGTCGTCCTCGCCGCCGATGCCCGGCAGGAAGTCGTTCGTCGCGGGGTCGCGCAGCGGGACGTAGAAGGCGTGCACCCCGTGGTCGACGGGCCGGCCCCCGGGCGGGGCGGTGATCAGGTGCGCGAAGACGACCGCCGCCGTCCCGTGCAGGGCGGCGTTGCCGAGGTAGTCCTTCCACGCGGCCCGGAACGGCGTGTGCAGCACGAACTCCTCGGTCGCTGCGTCGTAGGTCGCCGTCGTGGCGATGCTCGCGACATCGGAGCCGTGGCCGGTCTCGGTCATCGCGAAGGCACCGGGGACCTCGACGCTCATCGCGCCGGGCAGCAGCCGGGCGTGGTGGTCGGCGGTGCCCAGGTGCATGATCGCCGAGGCGAAGAGCCCCCACTGGACGCCGGCCTTGATCTGCAGGGAGGGGTCGGCGACGATCAGCTCCTCGAAGCGGGCGATCGAGCCGCCGTGGTCGTCGGCACCGCCGAGCGACCGTCGGGAAGGCCCGCAGGACGTCGCCCTCCGTCGCCAGGATGCGGATCTGCTCGAGCACGCGCTCGCGGTGCTCGGCCATCGGCAGTCCCTCGACGCGGTGCAGGCGCTCGTCGGCGAGCAGCAGGCGGGCCGCGCGGCGGACGTCGGCCCAGCGGCCCAGGAGCAGGGACTCCAGGGCCGGCACGTCGACGTGCGGGTCGCTCAGCGTGGTCTCGGGACGCGGGCGGGTCGTGGTGGTCATGACGGCTCCTCGGGTGTGTGAGGTGCTTGCGGTGGGGCGGTCGTGGGGTCGTCCGGGTGGTGCGGGACGGCGTCGCGTGGGCCGGACGGCACGGCGGCGTCGGCACGGGTCCGCGCGAGCGCGCTGACCGGTCCCGTCCACAGCCAGGCGGTGGTGCGTTCGACGAGGTCCTCCAGGCTCGGGGCGCCGTCGTCCTCGCGGTGCGTGATCCACCACTCGCCCATGCCGCGGACGAAGCCGACGGCCCCGGCGGCCCAGACGTCGACCAGGGGCTCGCGCTCGCTGATCAGCGCGGGCGAACGGCCGGGCGACGAGCTCCGCGACGGAGTCCAGGAAGTGGCCGACGGGCGCGGACGCGTCCTCCGAGACGGGTCGCGTGACGAACCAGTAGACGTTCGGCGAGGCGGCGACCATGTCGAGGTAGATCGCGATCATCGACCGCAGGCCGTCGCGCGGGGTGACGGCGGCCCGGGAGGCCTCGTCGAGCGCCGCGTGCATCTGCTCGACGACGAGCGCCGCCGACGGCGGCCTGGAGCCCGGTCTTGTCGACGAAGTACCGGTAGACGATCGACTTGGAGGTGCCGGCGGTGGTGGCGATCTCCTCCATGGAGATGTCGGGGCCGTGGCGGTGCACGGCACGCCTGGCGGCATGGGCGAGCTCGGCGCGGCGCGAGGCCCGATGGTCGTCCCAGCGGGTCGAACGTCCGTCGCTCCCGAGGTCCGGCGTCGTCGCCGGCGTGAGGTCGCTCACGAGACCGACGGTATCAGGTACTGTGGGTGTCAGGCACTATCACGCAGCCGGCACCGACGCTCGGGACCCAGGTCCCGCGGCGGCAGCCGGCCGTCGGGACCAGCCGAGGTCGACCGCAACGACGCGAGAGGACACTCCATGACCCACCCCTCCACCACCCCCGAGGGCGCTCCCCCGCTGCGCGACGCTGTACCGAGTGCCCCGCTGCGCGACGCTGTCATCGTCGGCGGCAACCGCATCCCCTTCGCCCGCAGCGGCGGGAAGTACGCGCACTCCTCGAACGCCGACATGCTCACCGCCGCGCTCGAGGGCCTCATCGCGCGGTACGGGCTGGCCGGGGAGCGGATCGGCGAGGTGGCGGCCGGCGCCGTCCTCAAGCACTCCAAGGACTTCAACCTCACCCGGGAGGCCGTGCTCGGCTCCTCGCTCGACGCCACGCACCCCCGCCTACGACGTGCAGATGGCCTGCGCGACGGGCATGGAGACCGTCGTCTCGCTGAGCAACAAGATCCGGCTCGGGCAGATCGACAGCGCGATCGCGGGAGGCGTCGACTCGGCCTCGGACGCGCCGATCGTCGTGAGCGAGCCGCTGCGCCGGGCGCTGCTCGCCCTCAACCGGGCACGCACGGTCCAGCACAAGCTCGCGGCCCTCGCGAGGATCCGACCCGGACACCTCGCACCCGACGCCCCCAGCACCGCCGAGCCGCGCACCGGACTGTCGATGGGCGAGCACCAGGCGATCACGACCGCCCAGTGGGGCATCAGCCGCGAGGCCCAGGACGAGCTCGCCCTCGCGAGCCACCAGAACCTCGCCGCCGCCTACGAGTCCGGCTTCTTCGACGACCTGATCACGCCGTTCCGCGGCCTGGCCCGGGACGCGAACCTGCGCGCCGACACCTCGATGGAGAAGCTCGGCGCGCTCGCGCCCGTCTTCGGCAAGCGACTGGCCACGCCGGCGACGATGACGGCCGGGAACTCCACCCCGCTGACCGACGGCGCCTCGACCGTGCTGATCGCCGACCGCGCCTGGGCGCAGGAGCGCGGGCTGCCGGCCCTCGCCCGCGTGGTCGACGCCGAGGCGGCCGCCGTGGACTTCGTCCGCGGGACGGACGGGCTGCTCATGGCTCCCGTGTTCGCCGTGCCGAGGCTGCTCGCCCGCCAGGGCATGACGCTGGACGACCTCGACCTCGTCGAGATCCACGAGGCCTTCGCCGGCACCGTGCTGTCGACCCTCGCGGCATGGCAGGACGAGGAGTTCTGCCGCGAGCGCCTCGGGCTCGACGGGCCGCTCGGCACCGTCGACCGCGCGCGGCTCAACGTGCACGGCTCCTCGCTCGCGGCGGGGCACCCCTTCGCCGCGACGGGCGGGCGCATCGTCGCGACGCTCGCCAAGGCCCTCGCCGCCAAGGGCTCGGGCAGCCGCGGCCTCATCTCCGTCTGCGCTGCCGGTGGGCAGGGCGTCGTCGCGATCCTGGAGGCAGTGTGACCGACACCTATCTCGACCTCGTCAACAGCGGGTTCACCAAGACGCTCGCGAAGAGGCTCGGGCTGCCCCGCCCGGCCGTGCTGCGTCGCTTCCACCCGGGCGACCCCTTGCTGCCCGGCCCGGTGCTCGTCCTGCACGACGACGCGTCCTCGCAGGACGCCGACGTGCTCGCCGAGACGATGCTCGGCTGGGACCTCGACGTGCGCCGGCACGGCGGGAAGGACGATCGCTTCGGCGCCGTCGTCCTCGTGCTCACCGGCCTGTCCGCACCCGCGGCGCTCGGCGGGCCGATGCTGGCGCTCGGCGCGGTGCTGCGCGGGCTCCACCCGGGCGGTCGCGTCGTCACGGTCTCGCGCTCGGCGGCCGGCCACGCCCCCGACCCGGCGGTCGCGGCCGCTCGCCAGGCCGTCGACGGGACGCTGCGCTCGCTCGCCAAGGAGCTGCGGGGCGGGGCGACCGGGAACGGGATCGTCCTGGCCGAGGGGGTCGGCCTCGACGGCGCCCTCGGTGGCCGGCACGCTGCGCTTCCTGCTGTCCGGCAGGTCGGCCTTCGTCGACGGGCAGCTGCTCACGGTCTCCACCGAGGGCGGGCGCCTGCCCGCGAGCTGGGAACGACCGCTCGAGGGGCAGGTCGCCGTCGTCACCGGCGCCGCTCGCGGGATCGGTGCGGCGATCGCCAGGACGCTCGCCCGCGACGGCGCCTCGCTCGTCGTCGTCGACGTCCCCGCTGCAGGCGAGGCGCTCGCGGCCGTCGCCAACGAGGTGCACGGCAGCGCGCTCCAGCTCGACATCACGGCCGACGACGCCGCGGCGCGGATCCTCGCTCATGTCGATGCCCGGCACGGCCGGCTCGACCTGCTCGTGCACAACGCGGGGATCCTGCGGGACAAGCTGCTCGCGAACATGACTCCAGCGCACTGGGACCCGACGCTCGCGGTCAACGTCACCGCCCCGCTGCGGATCACCGATGCGGTGGTCCGGTCCGGGGCGCTCGGCTCGGCGCCGCGCATCGTCTGCCTCGCCTCGACCAGCGGGATCGCCGGAAACCGCGGTCAGACGAACTACGGGGCGTCCAAGGCGGGCGTCATCGGCATGGTGCGCGCCTCGGCCCCGGTGCTCGCCGCCGCGGGCGGGACGATCAACGCCGTCGCGCCCGGGTTCATCGAGACGGACATGACCGCGCGCATCCCGTTCGCCACGCGCGAGGTCGCCCGGCGGCTCAACTCGCTCCAGCAGGGCGGGCAGCCGCGCGACGTCGCCGAGGCGATCGCCTTCCTCGCCTCGCCTCAGGCGGGTGGGGTCAACGGCCAGGTGCTGAGGGTCTGCGGGCAGAACCTGGTCGGGGCATGAGCACCGGGCTGCCGCCCCAGGAGCCCTGGGCGACGAACCCGGACCTCGACGACGTCGACGCCGTCGAGCTCGCTGCCGTTCCCGGCCTCGGGCCGCTGTACGCCAAGGGCGTGCTGGCCTCGGCGCGCCTCGCGGCCGCCCGGCAGACGACGGTCGGCGTCGCGAGCCTTCCCTCGACGCATCTGGTGGTCCGGGAGGTCCGGGCGGACGCCGACCGGCTCACGGCCTACCAGCACCTCGTCGGCGAGCCCGGGACGGACGTGCTGCCCGCCGGCTTCGTGCACGTCATGGCCTTCCCGGTCGCGACGGCGCTCATGGTGCGCGAGGACTTCCCGCTCCCGCTGCTCGGCATGGTGCACCTGGCCAACCGGGTGGAGCAGCGCCGGCCGCTGCGGCTCGGCGAGGAGCTGGACGTCGTCGTGCACGCCGAGCGGATGGTCGCCGCACCGGGCGGGGGTGAGCGTCGACCTCGTGGTGGACGTGACCGTCGGGCCGGAGGTCGTCTGGCACGGGGTCTCGACCTACCTCGCCGGCGGGCTGCGCCTTGCGGGGGTCGACCGGCCGCCGCGCACGGACCGGCCCGAGTGGACGCCTCCGCTGCCGACCGGCCAGTGGCGGCTGGCACCCGCATGACTCCCGGCTGTACGCCGCCGTCTCCGGGCGATCGCAACCCGATCCACTCCTCGAGGCTCGGCGCCCGCGCCTTCGGCTTCCCGAGGACGATCGCGCACGGGATGCACACCGCGGCCCGTGCCCTGGCCGACGTCGGCGCCGCACGGGGCGGGGCGTTCACCTGGGCCGTCGAGTTCGCGGCACCCGTGCTGCTGCCGGGGACGGTCACGACGGCGATCCGGCGGGACGAGCGCGGGTTCACGCTCGACGGCTGGTCGGGGCGCAGCGGGAAGCGGAACCTCACGGTGCGGGTCGAACCCCGGGGCTAGGGTGCCGTCGTGAGCACGCCGGAGCTGGAGCCGTTCGACGGCGAGCTGGAGCCCGAGGGCGACTACGAGCTCGTCTCGTTCGACGGCGTGGACCTGCGCGAGGGCCAGGCGCAGGACTCGCGGTTCCTCGACTGCGTCCTGACCGGGGCGAACCTCGACGAGCTGCGACTGGACCGCGCGCACGTGATCGACACGGCGTTCAGCGCCTGTCACGCCGGGACGCTGCACGCACCGGACGGCCAGTGGCGCGACGTCGCCGTCCGTGACTGCCGGCTCGGCGCCGTCCAGGCCCACGGCGCCGTGCTCACGCGCGTGAGCATCATCGGCGGCAAGCTCGACTACCTCAACCTGCGCGGGGCCCGCGTCGAGACGATGCGGCTCGTCGGGGTGAGCATCGGGGACCTCGACCTGTCCACGGCGCGCGTCGCGGATCTCGTCCTGGAGGACTGCCGCGTGCGGCGCCTCGACGTCCAGGGCGCGGTGCTGCGCGACGTGGACCTGCGCGGAGCCGAGCTCGCCAGGATCGACGGGCCCGCCGGGCTGAAGGGCGCCCGGATCAGCGAGCAGCAGCTCCTCGAGCTGGCGTCCGTGTTCGCGGCGCACCTCGGGGTCACGGTCGGCTGAGCCCGAGCCGTTCCCGCAGCCCGTCCCGCACCTGCGGCCACTCGTCGGCCAGCACGGAGAAGTACGCCGTGTCCCCGCGCGAGCCGTCGGCCGCGATGCGATGCCCGCGGAGCACGCCCTCGGCCCTCGCGCCGAGCCGGCCGATCGCCGCGATGCTCCGGGCGTTGCGGGCGTCGGCCCGGAAGGCGACCCGGTGCATCCCCCACTCGTCGAAGGCGTGCGTCATCAGCGCGAGCTTGCACGCCGGGTTCGTCACGCCGCCCCACCACTGACGCGCGTACCAGGTGCTGCCGATCTCGCAGCGCTGCTGGGCGGGGACGACGTCGTAGAAGGACGTCCACCCGCGCACCTCGCCGTCCGGGCCGAGGACGGTGAACGCGATGGTCCCGGGAGCGGCCAGGGCCGCCTCGACCCGGCTGAGGACGTCCTCCGCCGAGCGCGGGGTGGGGGTGACCATCCCGGCCCAGATCCCGTCGTCGATGAGCGGGAGCATCGCGGGGACGTGCTCCGCGCCGAGCGGGACGAGGCGCAGCCCCGCGGCGTCGAGCGTCAGGTCGTGCCGCACCTCAGGCCTCCGGCTCGGACGCGGCGGATGGTCCTTGGCGAAGCAGACGGAGCTCGGCTCGTCGGCGTAGATCGCCGTAGTTGGGGATCTGCTCGTAGCCCGCGGACCGGTAGAGCCCGATCGCCTCCGGCTGACGGACGCCCGTCTCCAGGACCAGTCGGCGCAGTCCGCGCTCGACGGCGATCTCCTCGAGAGCCAGGAGGATCCGGCGCGAGAGCCCCTGTCCCCGGAAGGCCGGGATCACGTACATCCGCTTCAGCTCACCGACCCCGGCGCCACGCTCGGGAGCCTCGCGCAGCGAACCGCAGCCGACGACCTCGCTGCCGACGCGCACCAGAAGGGTGGCGACCATCTGCTCCGGCGGCAGGTCGGGCTCGATGTCCGCGACACCGTCGTACCGGCTCGCGAGCTCGGCCTGCTGGGCGTCGCGCAGCGCGGCGACCCCGGGTCGGACCACGGGACGACGCTGACGAGGGGCTCGGCGCTCATCCGCGCAGCCTACGGACGATGCGGGGCGGCCCGCGAGGCGCGGTCGCTCACGGGCCGTCGGCGGGGCGTGGACGCCGCCCGTCCCCTCGGCTGTTCACTGGGCACATGACCCGCCTCGCGCGCTCCGACCGCCCGCTCGACGTCGCCCCGCTCTGGCGGCTCGCGGCGGGCGCCGTCGTCGGGCTCGCGCTCGGTGCCCCCGCGGTCCCGTGGCCGTCGGCTCTGCCGGCCGTGCTCGCCGGCTGGGCCGCGACGGCGGCCGTCTTCGTCGCCTGGACCTGGGCGGCGATCGGCACGATGGACGCCGACGAGACCCGCGCGCACGCGACGCGCGAGGAGCCGACCCGGCCGGGGGCCGAGCTCGTCCTGGTCGCGGCCGCGCTGCTCAGCCTCGGCGGGGTGGCAGGCGTCGTGCTCGGCGGTCACTCGCACGAGGTGCTGCCGATGAGCGCGACGCTCGCCGCCGTGCTGACCTCGTGGGCCGCGATCCACACGGTGTTCGCCCTGCGCTACGCCCGGCTCTACTTCGCCGGGGACGAGGGCGGGATCGACTTCCACCAGAGCGGCTCGCCGCGGTACAGCGACTTCGCCTACGTGGCGTTCACGGTGGGCATGAGCTTCGCGATCTCCGACACCGACCTCGCGTCGCTGGCGGATGCGACGGCACGCGCTGCGGCACGCCCTGCTCGCCTACCTGTTCGGCACGGTGATCATCGCGCTGATCATCAACGTGACCGCGGGCGCGTAGCGGCTCCCGCGGGGACCGCGGCTCAGCGGAGCAGCGAGCCGATCACCGAGGTGAAGAAGCGCAGCCCGTCGGTCCCGGTGCGCGGGACCGCGTGCGCCGTCGGGGCCGAAGCCCACCTCGACGGCGTGCTCGGGGTGCGGCATGAGCCCGACGACGTTGCCCGCCTTGTTGCAGATCCCGGCGATGTCACGGCGCGAGCCGTTGGGGTTCCAGCCGACGTAGCGGAAGACCACGCGACCCTCGCCCTCGAGCTCGTCGAGGACGTGCTCGTCGGCGACGAACTGGCCGTCCTGGTTCTTCAGCGGGATGGTGATCTGCTCACCGGCCGAGTACTCGCCGGTCCAGGCGGTCGACGCGTTCTCCACGGCGAGGACCTGCTCGCGGCAGATGAAGCTGCGGTGGTCGTTCTTGATCATCGCGCCGGGCAGCAGGTGCGACTCGGCGAGGATCTGGAAGCCGTTGCAGATGCCGAGCACCGGCATCCCGCCGTTCGCCGCGTCGACGACGCCCTCCATCACGGGGGCGAAGCGGCTGATCGCACCGGCGCGCAGGTAGTCCCCGTAGGAGAAGCCACCGGGGAGCACGACGGCGTCCACCCCGTGCAGGTCGGCGTCGGCGTGCCAGAGCGGGACGGCGGTGCCACCGGCGAGGCGCACGGCACGGGCCGCGTCGCGGTCGTCGAGCGTCCCGGGGAAGGTGACGACGCCGATCCGGGCGCCGGCGACGGCGCTCACCGCGGGGTCCTGCACGGCGGAGGGGCTCGTCATGCCTCGGCCGCCGCGGGCTCGACGACGGCCTCGACGCGGACGACGTCCTCGATGACCGGGTTCGACAGCAGCGTGATCGCCGCCTGGCGGACCTGCTCGAGCACGGCCTCGGTGACCTCGCCCTCGACGGTCAGCTCGAAGCGACGGCCCTGGCGGACCCCGGTGAAGCCCTGGAACCCGAGCCGCGGGAGGGCCGAGGCGACGGCCTTGCCCTGCGGGTCGAGGATCTCGGGCTTCGGCATCACATCGACGACGACAGTTCCCACGGAGTGCTCCCGGGTGTGGAGGGCGACTGGGCCGGGCGCGTCTGGCACTGGGGGCGTCAGGCGGCACGACGGCGGGGCCAGCCTACCCACGCGGCGCGGCGCACGAGGCCGACGTCCGCAGTGAGATGCACCGCAGACGGCCTGCGCAGTGGCGGGCCGTCCAGCCCGTCAGGCGGGTGCCGGCGGCCACGGCGGCTCGACCGGCCCACCCCGCCAGGGCCAGACCTCGACGACGGCGCCGGGGACCGCCGGACCCTCGTAGGGACCGACGACGGCGAGCGGGACGTCGACCGGCGGGGTCGCTCCCCCAGCCGCACAGCGGAGGTCCGACCAGCTCAGCGGCGGCAGGCCGGGCACCGCGTCCCGGTACCGGGCCAGCACGATCATCGTCGGCAGCATCGCCCAGGCGACCACCGCGACGATCACGGACAGGGAGAGCACGAGCCGTCCGCTCCCCTCGAGCCAGGCGTCTCCCGCGACGGCCAGGAGGCCGATGGCGGTCCAGACGTCTGCCTGACGGTTCGAGGCCGTGAGGACCCGATTCGGCTGAACCGGGCGACCGGCGAGGGCCTGCGGCAGACGACGCGCCGCCCTCCTGGCGCGGACGAGGCCGAGTCCGAGAGCAGCGATGAGGACCAGTGCGACGACGAGTGCCATGCCCCGCGGCGACACGACGAGCGATCTCGGACGTCTGGGGGTAGGGCTCACCGTCGACCGGGACGGCGCCGAGCATGATCGGCGCGAGGACGGCGCCCGCGGTCGAGATCAGCCCAGCGAGCGCGAGGGCGAGGACGACGCGAGGTGCGGCTCGGTCGGCGCGGACCCGCGGCCGGGGCGTGGGCCGAGCCACGAAGACGCCTGGGCCGAGGGGTTCACCCGCCTCGGCGGCGAGGTGGCGCTGGCGCGCACGGTCGCGGTTCTTCTCCGGCACCACCACCATCGAGAGCCCGAGGAGCGCCACCATCACGACGAGCCAGATCCACCACCGGAGGCCACCGGCGCCAGGCGACATCAGGGACTGCACCATGAGCACCACGTAGATCCAGTAGACGGAGGCGACGCGACGCATCGGGTAGGCCCAGCCGGCGATGTCGTCCGCCGCCCAGGCGCGGTACCGCCGTGGGATGCGCTTGTCCCATCGGTACGCGAACCACGTCCACAGCGGCGGGTGCTCGCGCCAGCGCGTCGCCCAGCCGCCCCGCAGCAGGTCGAGCGCCGTCCCGATGCCGACCCGACGCGCACCGGGCGCGGCGAGGTCCATCAGCACCGCGAGCACCTCGTCCGCGCGCGCCCGCGCCAGCGTGGCGGGTAGGCCCGCAGCCAGAACCGCGCGCTGCGCTCGAACCGGGCTGCGTCCGGGTGACTCCCCCTGCGTGCCATCCGTCGCCCCCTCAGACCGGCAGGACCGGGTAGCGCGGGCCGCCGAGCACCTGCGGCGGGACGACGACCCCGTCCGGCACCGGGCCGCGCAGCACCCCGAGGACGGGGACCGGGCCGTCGACCTCCGGCGGCGCGCGGTGCGTGAGGACCCGCACGACGTCGACGGCGGCGAACGGCGCCGCGCCGGGTCGGCGGCACTCGCGGAGCCCCGCGAGCGCGGCCGCCAGGAGCACGAGCATGCACGCGCCGAGGACGGGCCCGATCGCGAGCGCGAACGCACCGACGAGCTCGGCCCACAGGATCCCGAGGCCGGCCGCCATGAGGAGGAGCACCCGGGCGGCACCCGCCACGCCCACCGGGCGGAGCCTGCGGTGGGGCTGCTCGACACGGGTCGGGAGCCACCGGCGGACGCGCCGCACGGCGGGCACGACGAGCACGAGGCCCAGCGCCAGCACGAGGTAGGCCGGCGCTCGCTCGGTGATCGGGCCGGCCTCGACGGCGAGGCCGGCGCTGCTCTCCGGGCCGGCAGGTGTCAGCGCCGCCCATGTCCCGAGGGGCGCGAGCACGACCGAGACGATCGAGGCCGCGGCAAGGACTCCCGAGGCGACCGCGAGCCACCGGAGGCCGGACCGCGCCTCGACGCGCGTCCGAGGACCGTCCTGGACCACGAGCCGGCCCTCGTAGAGCCGGTCACCGGGCCGGGGCGCGAGGTGAAGGAGCAGCGCGCGGCGGCGGCGGTACCCCGGGGCGAAGAGCGCCGAGAGGGCCGTGCCCGCCAGGAGGATCACAGCGATCTCGGGTGCGGAGCCGAACACCCCACCCGACGCCCCTCCGCTCCGCGCGGTGACGAGGCCGAGGACGGCGAGCACCCAGAGCCCGGAGAGGAAGACCCGCGCTCCGTAGAGGAGCCCGTCGATGTCGTCCTTCGCCCAGGCCCGGTACCTCTCGGGGACGCCGCCGGTCGAGCACCCGGTACCCGAGCCACGGCAGCAGCGGCGGGTGCTCGCGCAGGCGCGTCAGCCAGCCGCCTCTGCACCAGGTCGAACGCCGTCCGAGCCCCGACCCGGCGTGCATCGGGAGAGGCGAGGTCGAGCAGCACCCCGAGCAGCTCCTCGCCCCGCGCCGCCCGCCACCGACGCGGGTACGCGCGCATCCAGAACCGCGCGCTGCGCTCCCAGCGCGTTCCGGGTCCGGACGTGTGGACGGGGACTCCCCCTCCCGTCGAGCCGCCCCCTGCTGCGCCCATCAGATCGTCCCGAGCGCCGGCCGGGCCAGCACCGCGCGCGCCCGTCGCGCCAGGGCGGCCAGACGAACCGTCTCGGCGCTCGCCGCGGCCGAGCCGCTCTCCGTCAGCCGGTAGTACCGGCGCAGGCGCCCGTCGACCACTTCCTCACCGGCGGTGTCGACCAGCCCGGCGGCGCCCATCCGGTCGAGCAGCCCGTAGAGGGTGCCCGCGCCGAGGTTCACCGCGCCGTCCGAGAGCGAGGCGACCTCCTTGACGATGGCGTACCCGTGCCGGGGGTGATCGGCCATCGACAGGAGCACGAGGTAGGCCTGCTCGGTCATCCGGAAGTCCATCACTGATATATACCGCGCGACGAACTATGTGCGCAAGGGTCGGAGGGCTCGACGGCCCGGCCGCCACTCCGGTTCGGCGCCGCGCCTCACCACTCCACGTCGGCCGCGCGGTGCCAGGCCAGGCCGGCGGCACTCCACCGCCGGGCGAGGGCCGGGACGCGGGCGGCGAAGCCGTCCCAGTCGGTCAGCCCGGGATCCGACCAGGCGACCTCGGCGACCGCCGCCAGCCGGGGAAGCAGCATCGAGAAGAGGTCGTCGGCCGTGCGGAGCGTCTCCGTCCAGACCGCCGCCTCGATCCCGACGACACGATCGGCGGGCACCTGCGGGACGACGGCGAGCGGGTCCCAGGAGTACGCGTCGCGCAGCTCGACCGTGCCCGCCCAGTCGAGCCCGAGCGGGGTCGAGGGCTCGTACTTCATGTCGAGGTAGACGCGCGTCGCCGGGGAGAGCAGCAGCCCGGCGCCACGCTCGACGGCCGCGACGACCCGGGCCGGGTCCTCCCGCTCGTCCCAGAGCTGCACGACGGCGCCGGCGCCCAGCTCGGCTCCGGCGACCTCCTGCCAGCCGACGACGGTCTTGCCCGCCGCCAGCACCTGCGCGGCCGCGAGCCCGACGAGCGCCCGGTGCTCCTCGGCCTCCATCGTCAGGACCTCGTCGCCGCCGATGTGCAGGTACGGGCCGGGAGTCATCGCCGCGACGTCGGCCAGCACGTCCCGCAGGAAGGGCTCGGTGCTCGCGAGCGAGGCGTCCAGCTTGCTGAAGCCGACGTCGATCCCGGTGAACTCCGGCTCGGGGAGGCCCGAGGGGGTGAGCTCGCCGTAGGCGTGCAGGGCGGCGTTGACGTGACCGGGCAGGTCGATCTCCGGGACGAGGACGACTCCGCGCTCGCAGCGCGTAGTCCGTCAGCTCGGCGAAGTCCGCGACGGAGTACCAGCCGCCCGGGTCACCGTCGACCGCCGTCGAGCCGGACCGTTCGGTCAGCAGGGGGCGCGAGGGGATCTCGAGTCGCCAGCCCTGGTCGTCGCTGAGGTGCAGGTGGAGCACCGTGAGCTTGAGCCGGGCCATCGCGTCGACGAGGACCCGCAGCACCTGCGGCCCGAAGAAGTGCCGGGCGACGTCGACGCTCAGCCCTCGCCAGGCGAAGCGCGGCGCGTCCTCGACCACGACGCAGGGGACGACGGCGGCCCCGTCCTCCCGCACCTGCACGAGCTGCTCGAGGCTCGCCAGCGCGTGGAGCAGGCCCTCCGGACCGCCCGCGGTGACCTCGATGCGCTCCGGCCCGACGTCGAGCCGGTAGGTCTCGAGCTCCCGGCGGTCCGCGCCGACGCGGTGCAGCCCCAGCCCCGCCGCCTCCGCCGGCAGCCGGAGCAGCACGCGTCCCGGGGCGCCGTCGTCCGCCGTCACGACGGGTACCTCGTGCCCCGCGAGCAGGCCGAGGCCGGCGGCGAACCGCGCGGCGACCGCCTGGGCCGCGACCGGGCCGTCCAGGACGACCCGAGCGCCGGCCGTCAGGGCGAAGGGCGCGCCGGGCTGCCACTCGGCTCGTCCCGGGATCGGGATGATCGGGACCGCTGCGGCCGCGGGTGAGCGGTCGGCGGCTCCTGCGGGCGGAGCGTCCGCGACGGACCTCCCCGAACCCTGCCCTGTCACGCTCACAGCCCCTGCCATGCGGGCTTGGCCGCGTACGTCTCGCGGTAGTACCCGGCGAGCTGGAGCCGGCCAGCGGCGGCCTCGTCGACCAGCACCGTCACATGCGGGTGGTGCTGGAGGATCGTCGCCGGCCAGAGCGCGCTCACCGGGCCCTCGGCCAGCTGGTGCACCGCCTCGGCCTTCGCCGAGCCGGAGGCGAGCAGCACGATGTGCCGCGCAGCCATGATCGTCCCGAGCCCCTGGGTGAGGCAGTGGTGCGGGACGGCGTCGAGGTCGCCGTCGAAGAAGCGCGCGTTGTCCCGCCTGGTCTGCTCGGTGAGCGTCTTGATGCGGGTCCGCGAGGCCAGCGACGAGCCGGGCTCGTTGAACCCGATGTGCCCGTCGGTGCCGATGCCCAGGATCTGCAGGTCGACGCCGCCGGCCTCGGCGATGGCGGCCTCGTACGCCGCGCAGGCTGCCGGCGAGGTCCTCGGCGAGCCCGTCGGGCCCCTGGACCGCGCCGGGCGCGAAGTCCACCCGCGAGGCGATCTCCGTCTCGATGACCGTCCGGTAGCGCTCGGGGTGATCGGCCGCCAGGCCCACGTACTCGTCGAGCATGAACCCGCGCGCGTGGGCGAAGGACAGCCCCTCCTCCCGGTGGCGCCGAGCGAGCTCGTCGTAGACGGCGAGCGGGCTCGAGCCGGTGGCGAGCCCCAGGACGACGGGCCGGCCGGATCTCAGCAGGGCCTCGATCGCAGCGGCGGCGAGCGCCGTGAGGACCTCCGGCCGGGCGATGACGACCTCCATCAGCGCACCACCTCCGCCCGCGGGCCGGTCGGCGCGTCCGCGGCGAGCAGCGCGGCACCCACGGCGGCGAGCGGGAGGTCGGCGGGAGCGAGCACGACTCGCTCCGCGAGGCCCATCGCCCGCAGGAACGGCGAGGAGGCCGCCTGCTCGGTGAGGGCGGAGCGCACCGCGGCGAGCAGGGGCGCACCGAGCGCGCTCACGCCGCCGCCGAGGACGACCTGACGCACGTCGCAGGTCAGGACGAGGATCCGGACCGCCGAGGCGACGGCCCCGATGAAGGCGTCCCGCAGCCGGAGGGCCGCCGGATCGCCCTCGGCCGCGGCCTCGAAGAGCTCGACGGGCGAGGGACGCCCCGTGCGGCTGGGCCACGCCGCGTCGAGGGCCGACCCCGAGGCGTACTGCTCGAGGCAGCCCCGCTGGCCGCAGGGGCAGGCGAGGCCGTCCGGCACGAGCGGGATGTGGCCGATCTCCCCCGCTGCACCGCTCGCCCCGCGACGCACCATGCCGTCGAGCACGAGACCGGCGGCCACACCGGTGCCCAGGGCGAGGTAGGCGAGATCGGCCCCGGTCGGCGCCGTCGGGCAGCGGGCTGCCACCGAGAGCGAGCGGTCCGCGTGCCGCACCGAGCGCCGAGACGTTGAGGTCGTTGTCCAGCCGCACCTGCACCCCGAGGCGGGCGGCGAGCAGCGCAGCGAGCGGGACCGAGCCCTCGATACCGAGGTTGACGGCATGCGAGACCTCCTCGGTGACCGGGTCGACGACTCCGGGCACCCCCACGCCGATCACCCCGAGCTCGTCGATGCCGAGACGGGCCTGGGCGAGCAGCTCGCCGACGACGGCGGCCGCGGAGGTCACGACCCCGTCGAGCCCGTGCGCCGTGGGACGCCGCGCGGAGAACCGCACCTGCGGGCGGTCGCCCGCGAGGTCGACGAGCACGCCGTGCACCTTCGTCCCGCCGATGTCCAGGCCGAGGCTCATCGCCCCGGCCGCCTGGTCGATCGCCATCTCAGCCCTTCACCGCCCCGGACATCAGCCCGCTCGTCATCCGGCTCTGCACGACGAGGAAGAAGATGATCACCGGCACGGCGATCAGCGTCGACGAGGCCATCACCTGGCCCCAGTCCGTCTCCCGGCTCGCGCTCGCCTGAAGGAAGCTGCGCAGCCAGATCGGCAGCGTCTTGGACCCGTCGGACTGCAGCAGCACCAGGGCGACGGTGAACTCGTTCCACGCCTGGAGGAAGGCGTACACGCCGGAGGCGACCAGCCCGGGGGCCAGCAGCGGGAAGGTGATCCGCAGGAAGGCCTGGAGCCTGCTGAGGCCGTCGACCATCGCCGCCTCCTCGAGCTCGATCGGCACGCCTGCGACGAAGCCTCGCAGCATCCAGACCGTGAACGGCACCACCGCGCCGACGTAGATGATCGTGACGCCGAGCACCGAGTTGAGCAGGTTGAGGCTGCCGATCAGCTTGTACTGGGCGATGAACAGGCCCTCGGCCGGGAGCATCTGGACCAGCAGCACGGCCAGCACGAAGCTCTTGCGGCCGCGGAACCGGAAGCGGCTGATCGCGAGCGCCGCGAGGAAGGCGAACATCAGCACGACGACGACCGTCAGGAGCGTCACCGCGAGGCTCATCCGCAGCGCCCCGGGGAAGCCGGAGCCGGTCAGCACCGCGCGGTAGTTGTCGAACGAGCCGTCGACCGGCACGAAGGTGGGCCGGGTCGACTGCAGCAGCACGTTCGGCAGCAGCGAGGAGCTGACCATCCAGTAGACGGGGAACAGCCACAGCAGCGAGACGAGGATCGCGAGGACCGAGAGCAGCGCGCGACCGGGCCGCGGGACACGGCGCACGGTGCGTGCCCGGGTGCTCGCCGTAGTGGCGGCGGTACGCGGGCTCAGGCCCGTCGACGGGGCGACGACGGCGCTCATGAGTCCTCCTTGAGCAGGGTGCGGACGTAGAACCAGCTGAGCGCGACGGTGAGCACGAGGACGAAGACCGACACGGCCGAGGCCATCCCGAAGTCCTGCGAGCCGGTGCCCAGCTGGAAGATGTAGGTGCCGAGCAGGTTCGTCTCGCTCGGTGTCGAGCCGGCGTCCTGGAGCAGCTTGATCTGCGCGAAGACGCGCAGGTCCCAGATGATCTGGAGCAGCAGCACGATCATCAGGACGGGCCGCACCATCGGCACGACGATCCCCCAGAAGCGCTGCCAGCCGTTGGCGCCGTCGATCTGGGCCGCCTCGATGACCTCGTCCGGGACCTGGGTGAGGCCCGCGTAGACGCTGAGCGCCACGAACGGGACCGACATCCAGACGATGACCGTCGTCGCGACGAAGAAGAAGGACAGCGGGGCCTGGAGCCAGTTGTGGCCGATGAAGTCCGCGCCGGCCCAGGTGAGCACCCAGTTGACGACGCCGCGGTTCCAGTCGAAGAGCCAGCGCCAGACGGTCATCGCCGCGACCACCGGCATCGACCAGGCGAGCAGCATCGAGACCTGCAGGACGAGCCGGGGAACCGTGCCGATCGCCTTCATCAGCAGGGCGAGCAGCACCCCGATGAGCACCGTGACACCCGGCGTTGACCAGGCAGAAGGCGATCGACCGGGCGACGACGGTCCACAGGTAGGAGTCGGTGAAGAGCGTGACGTAGTTGGCGAGGCCGACCGACTCCGGGGCCTTGCCGAACTGCTGGGCAAGGCCGAACCTCTGGGTCGAGGTGATCAGCTGCCAGACGAGGGGGTAGCCCATCGAGAGCGCGAGGATCGCGACCGCCGGGGTGATGAGCAGGTAGGGCGTTCTCGGTCGGCGCCGGTGCCGGACCGTCTGCGGGGGCAGGGCCATCGAGCCTTCTCCTTCGAGGGGCCGTGGGTGGGGGCGGGGCCCGCCCCCACCCACGGCGGAGCACTGAGAGGTCAGCCGACGCCGTTGAGCAGCGGAGTGATCTTGTCGTCGTACTCCTTGGCCAGGGCCGTGATGTCCCCGCCCTGCGAGACCTTGCTGAAGAACTCCTCGAGCAGGCCGGAGCCCTCCACGGCGGCCCAGCCCGGCGCTGCCGGGGTGAGCTTGGAGTTCGACGCCGACTCGATGAGCGCCGTGGCGAACTGGTCGTCACCGAGCGAGCTCATGTAGTCGGAGTTCGCCGGGCCGAGCCCGTTCTCGCCGAGCATCTGCTGGTACGCCGGGCTGAAGATGATCCTCATCAGCGACTTGGCGAGATCCGGGTGCTTCGACGTGGCGGAGATGCCGATGTTGGAGCCGCCGGCGAAGACCGGTGCTGCGCCGCCGTCGACACCCGGCAGGACGAAGGTGCCGAACTTGGCGTCGTTCCAGGTGCGGACGGGCTTGTCGTCCTTCGTCTCCAGGTCGCCGATCGACCAGTGCGCCCAGCCCGGAGCCATGATCGTCGCCGCGGCGAGCGAGGTGTCCGTCGTCGACTCGTCGTCGTTGGTGGCCTGGTCGGTGTCGTTGATGTAGAGCCAGGGGCTCTGGTCCTTGGCGTCGGCCGGGGCCTTGGACGCCTTCTGGTAGATCTCCTGGAGCTGGGTCAGGCCGACGATGCTCTTCGGGTCGGAGAGGGTCGAGACCCACTGGCCGCCCTCCTTCTTCGCCAGGTCCCCGCCGTTCGCGAAGATCCACGAGATCCCGTTGCGCCAGTCCTGGCCGCCGAGGAAGAAGCCGGAGAAGTTGGAGATCCCGCGCGGGTTCTTCTCGGCGATCGTCACGACGGCGGAGTTGAACTCGGCGAGCGTCGTCGGGACGCTCACGCCCGCCTCGGCCCAGACGTCGGTCCGGTAGAACATGTACCGCGAGCCGAAGTAGTACGGCAGCGTGAAGTTCTTGCCGTCCACCTCACCGGCGGCGACGAAGGACTGCAGCAGCTTGCTGCCGCCGAGCTCCTCGTACATGTCGGAGATGTCGAGGAAGGCGCCGACGTTCGTGAAGGTCGGCGACTGCGTGTTGCCGAGCTCGACGACGTCGGGGGTGTTGTTCGCGTCGGGCAGCGCGGTGGTGAGCTTGGTGACGAGGTCGCCCCAGTCCTGCTGCTCGATGACGAGCGTCGAGCCCGGGTTCTCCTTGGCGAACTCCGTCGTCAGGTACTCGCGGAGCGCGTCGGGGGTGTCACCGCCGGCGACCCAGAGCGTGATCGTCGCGCCCTCGGGGCTGCTGCTCTCCGCCGGGGGCCGCGGAGGTCTCCGTCGCCGTCGTACCGCTCGAGCAGGCGCTCAGCGCCAGACGCGGCGGCCGCTCCCAGTGCTGCCAATCGTAGAATCTTCACGTTGGGGTTCCTCCCATGTGCGAAGGCGAGCGCCGGACAGCGTCGCCACGGGTGGTACGTCCGACCTGCAGGAACGGTCGGCTCGGGGTCCTCACGAGACCCCGAGCTGACCGGAGAGCACGAGGACGGCAGCCCCGGACAGGGCCGCGTCCTCGCCGAGCGTTGCCATCCGCAGCGAGAGCTGATCGCCGACGACCGGCATCGTGCGCTCACGGACGGTGGCAAGTGCTGCCTCGCGCAGCGGTCCGTCGAGCAGCTCAGAAGGGCCGCTGAGCAGGACCTCTGCGAGGTTGAGGGCGCTCACGACGGGCGCCAGGACGGTGCCGAGCAGCCGTCCGACCGACGCCAGCACGGCGCCGGAGTCCTGGGGGGAGAGCCCCTCGACCGCGCGGCGCAGCGCCGGGACGGACAGGACCGTCTCCAGGCAGCCGCGCCGGCCGCAGGCGCACACAGCGGGCTCCGGGTCACCGGCGCGCCGGCCGTAGGAGTCGAGGACGGTCACGTGACCGAGCTCGCCCGCCGCGTCGCGATGGCCCTTGAGGAGCACCCCGTCCACGACGATCCCCGCGCCGACACCCTGGCCGACGATGAGCACCAGGAGCCCCTCGCCGCTGGCTCCGCCGTAGGTGTACTCCCCGAGCGCCCGCGTGTTCGCGTCGTTGGCGACGTGCACGGGAACACCCAGCCGCGCCGAGAGCTGAGCGGCCAGCGGGACGCCGTACCAGGCCCGGTTGGGCGCCTCCACGACGACCCCGTCCCGGTCGACGACACCGGGCGAGCCGATCCCGACGCCGATCACCGGTCGCGTCGCCGCCGCGACGAGCTCGGCCGCGAGACCGGCCAGGAGCTCGAGCGCCTCGGCGCCGGTGCGGCCCTCGACGGGCACGGAGCGGCGCACGAGGACCTCGCCGACGAGCGACATGACCGCGCCGCGGAAGGAGGCGTCGTCGGCGAGGTCGATCGCGACGACCTGGAAGTCCTCGGTGCACATCCCGACGAGCTTCGCCGGCTTGCCGACGCGCGCCTCCGCCCGCACGCCCCGCTCGGCGACGAGGCCCTCCTCGATGAGCTCGGCGACGAGGTCCGAGACGGTGACGCGGGTGAGCTCGGTCGCGCGGGCCAGGTCGGCGCGCGAGGTGGGGCCGGAGTGGAAGAGGTGCTGGAGGACCAGGGCCCTGTTGTGCGCCCTGGCGTGCTCCGGCAGGACCTTGACCATCGGCCGCAGCACGCGCCCCAGGCCGCGCCCTGCGGTCCCCGAGTGCCCGGTCTGCGTCGCCTGCCCGGTGGGGGCGGCGGCGACCGGAGGCTGCGGTGTCGACGTCGTCACGTTTGTTAGTAGACCTTCCTTACTAACCTGCCGTCAAGACCCCTCAGCGCCCGAGACCGGATCGTGATGTGCGGGTTCAGCCCGTGACGCGCGTCGCCTGAGGCACGGGGCGGCCCGCCCGCCAGACCTGCAGCGGCCGCAGCCCCTCGTCCGTGACCAGCACATCGGCGCGACGCCCCGCCTCGAGCGCGCCGACCGACGCGTCGCCCAGCACGATCGCCGGGGTCGTCGCGGCGGCCCGCACGACGTCGACCAGCGGCACCCCTCCGGCGACCGTCGTCCGCACGATGTCGAGCAGGTGGGCGGTGCCGCCCGCGATCGCTCCCCCGTGGGTGAGCCGCGCGACGCCCTCCAGGACGGTGACCTCGAGGGAGCCGAGCCGGTAGGTGCCGTCGGGCATCCCCGCGGCGGCCATCGCATCGGTGACCAGGGCGATGTTCTCCGCGCCGACCAGCGTGAACACGCTGCGCACCAGGCCGGGGTCCAGGTGCGTGCCGTCCCCGATCAGCTCGATCACCGCGCGCCCGGCGGACGCCGCCTCGAGGTAGGCCGGCACCGGCCCGGGGCTGCGGTGCTGGAGCGGCCGCATGGCGTTGAACAGGTGCGTCACCGTCGCCCGGCCGGAGCGGGGGTGCGACGCGGCAGCGAGCCTCGACGCACTCTCGGTGAGCGCCGCGTCGGTGACCCGCCAGCTCGCGTCCGAGTGGCCGAAGGACGGCAGCGCGCCGACGTCGACCAGCGCGTCGACGACCCCGCCGTCACCGAGGATCCCGGTCAGCTCCGGGGCGATCGTCATCGTGACGAGGTGGCCGCGCGCGAGCGCAGCGAGCTCACGGACGAGGTCGGCGTCGGGCATCTGGATGAGCGCGGGGTCCTGGGCGCCGCAGCGCACGGTCGAGACGAACGGGCCCTCGAGGTGGATCCCGGCGATCTCGCCCTCCTCGGCCAGCTCCGTGAGGACCCCGACCCGCTGCCTCAGGGTCTCCGGCGAGGCGGTGACCAGGGAGGCGACGAGGGTCGTCGTGCCGTGCGCACGGTGCTCGTGGACCGCGACGAGCGCCTCCTGCGGGGTCGTCGAGTCCGGGTAGCTCGCCCCGCCCCCACCATGGGTGTGCAGGTCGACGAGCCCGGGAAGCAGCGTCGTGGCCGAGGCCGGCGGAAGCTCGGGCCACCCCGCCTCGCCGGCCTCGGCCACGGGGCCCACCCAGGCGAGGAGCGGGCCGTCGAGGACGACGACGCCGTCGTCGATCACGGCCGTGGGTGTCACGACCCGTCCGCGCAGCAGGGTGGGGGCGTCCGGGGAGCTCATCGGCTCAGGCCTTCCTGGTCGGGTCGTCACGCTGCCCGGAGGCACGCGTGGTCGAGATCGTCGTGGACAGCTCATGCGTGGCCCCGGGGGCGAGCGGGACGGCGGCCGAGCCCACGTTGGCCGCCTCGACGCAGACGAAGCCCGACCACCCCTCGTCGTCGATGTCGGCGGTCGCGCGGGCGCCGGCGACCCACGGGTTCCACACGACCGTCGTCGCTGAGCCCTCCTTGGACACCTCGACCTCGCGGCCGCCCGCCACGTCGTGCACCGTGACGGGGCCGGTGGTGTCGAGGTAGACCCGGTCGACCTCACCGGCCACGAGCACGGGTCCGGCGGCGCCCGGGGTGCGCACGCCCTGCGCGGTCTTGTCGAGGAAGGCGACGCCCTCCAGGCCGCGCAGCTCCGCCCTGGTGACGTCCGCGACGGCGAGGTAGCTGTGCAGCGCCTCCTCGAGCAGGACGGGCTCCTGCCCGAGGTGGGTGAAGGTCAGCGTGACCGTGAGCCGGGAGCCCACCGTCACGGTGCACAGGGCGACGAAGGGCTGCGGCCACGCGGAGGCGCGCGTGGACTCGTCGTCCCGCAGCACCAGCCGCACGACGACGTCCTCGCCCGCCTCGCGCACCTCGTCGAGCGACCACAAGGCCGTGCGCCCGATGCCGTGGCGGGGCGCCTCGGGACGGTCGGCGAGGGGCCCGAACCACGGGAAGCACAAGGGGATGCCGCCGCGGATCGCCGCGGACCCCTCGTAGCTGCTGAGCGGGCTGAGCCACAGCGAGGAGGGCTCGCCGGTCGGTGCCCACGCCGTCACGTGGGCGCCGTGCAGGTGGATCTCGGCCCAGCCGGCCGGGCCGTCCACCCGCAGCACGGGAGAGCCTCCCGGACCGGGTCGAAGGACGACGGACTCGGGAAGCCGGCTGTCGCTCACCCCTGCATCATGCCGCGCGCGGCCGTCCTCCACGCAGGCCCTGCCCGCTACGGGACGACGACCGTCATCCCCGCGGCCGTCGCCGCACCGCTCATCGACGCGAGCGCCTCGGCCGCGCCGTCGAGCCCGATCGTCCGCCCGACGAGCCGGGCGGGCGACAGCGCACCCGAGGCGACGGCCGCGAGCATCGCCGGGTACTCGTGCGCCGCCATCCCGTGGCTCCCGTAGACCTCCAGCTCCCAGCCGACGACGCGGTCCATCGGCAGCGGGCTGCGCGCCTGGGCACCGAGCAGCAGCCCGACCTGCACATGCCGCCCGCGCCGGCGCAGCCCGAGCACGGAGGCGACGACGGCGTCCTGGTGGCCGAGGGCGTCGAGGGACACGTCGGCGCCGCCTCCCGTCGCATCGGCCACCAGCAGGGCGACCTCCTCCGCGCCGAGGCCGCTCGGGTCCAGCACGACCTCCGCCCCGAGCTCGGCGGCGAGCTTCCGCGCCGTGGGCGAGGGGTCGACGGCGACGACCCGCGCCCCCGCCGCAACCGCGACCATCACCGCGGACAGGCCGACCCCGCCGCAGCCGTGCACGACGACCTGGTCGGCGAGGCCGACGCGGCCGTGGACGGTCAGCGCGCGGTAGGCCGTCGCGAAGCGGCAGCCGAGGGAGGCCGCCGTCACCGAGGACATCGTCTCCGGGAGCGCGACGAGGTTCACCTCGGCGTGGTCGAGCGCGACGAGCTCGGCGAAGGAGCCCCAGTGCGTGAACCCGGGCTGGGTCTGGCGCTCGCACACCTGCTGCTGCCCCGACTCGCAGGCCGCGCAGCGCCCGCAGGCGTTGACGAAGGGCACCGTCACGCGCGCGCCCACCTGCCAGGTCCGCACGAGCGGACCGGTCTCGACGACCACCCCGGCGAGCTCGTGCCCGGGGACGTGCGGCAGGTGGACCCCGTCGTCATGGCCCTGCCAGGCGTGCCAGTCGCTACGGCAGACGCCCGTCGCCTCCACGCGCACGAGGACGCCGTCGGCCGGGCACACCGGGTCGGGCACCTGACGCAGGGTCAGTGGCCCGCCGAACTCCTCCATGACGAGAGCGCGCATGGGGCCATCCTGGACCGCAGCGGGCGCGAGGCACAGGGCGGGTGGCCGATCAGCCGCCCTGGCCGAACGCGCTGCTCGGCAGGTCGCGCTCGCCGTCGCGCAGCGCGACGACGATCCGCGCGGCCACGGCGTCCGGGTCGAGGCCGGCGCCGAAGGACGGCGCCACGCCGGTCAGCGCACGCGAGGTCAACGGCGTGCGCGTGTGGCCGGGCCGGGCGTCGACGACCCGGATCCGCGAGCGCCGCAGCTCTCGGCCGGCCGCCGAGACGAACGCCGCGAGCGCCGCCTTCGAGGCCGAGTACGCGGCGAGGCCGGCGGTGGGGTGCTCGCTGACCGCTCCGCTGAGCGTGAGGACGAAGGGCTCACGCCCCTGGCCGGCCGAGTCGAGCAGGTGCGGAACGGCGGCCCGGATCAGGCGGATCGGGGCGAGGGCGTTGACGGCGAACAGCTCGTCGAGCGTGTCGTCGCTCACCTCTGCTGCCGGGCCGAAGGCCACGACCCCGGCGGCGACGACGAGTCCGTCGAGCCGCCCGTGCGCCGCCACCGCCGCCGCGACGAGCGACGCCGGCCCCTGAGGGGTCCGCAGGTCCCCGAGGAAGGCGTCGTCCCCGCTGATCGTCGCCGCGGTGCGTCCGGTGCGCACCACGGTGGCGCCCGCCGCGCGCAGGTGGGCGGCGATCCGCGAGCCGAGGCCGCCGGAGGCCCCGACCACCAGCACGACCGATCCCTCGAGGTTCATCGGGCCACCGTAGGTCCGGCCGGCTCCCGGCGCCCGGCGGGGCGGACGCCGGCCAGGTCCGGGCGACCGGTCGGGCCCGCAGCGACGGGGAGACCGCCATGGTGCGCCGCCCGTCCTCCCTCGCGAGCGAATATCGGACGGGTAGGGTCGGAGCGTGACCACGTCGACCCCCCAGAGGAGCTCGGGCACCACGCAGGGGCCCAGCGGGCCGAAGCGTGGACGGGGCCGACCGCGCGATCCCGAGCTCGTCGCCCGCGCGCAGCGGGCCTGTCTCGACATCTTCTGCGAGCGCGGCTGGAACGGCCTCACGCTCGACGAGGTCGCCACGCGCGCCCACGTCGGGAAGTCCTCGCTGTACCTGCGCTGGAGCGACAAGGCGGACCTGCTCGCCTCGGCGCTGCGCGGGATCCAGGAGGAGACGGCCGAGGCGGACGAGGAGGCCGGCGCACCCGAGGCTCCCTCTGCCGAGGCGACGGCCGGGCCCGGCGATCTGCCGTGCGCCGAGGGCGCGGCGTCGTTGACGCTCCGCGACTACCTCGTCGCCCATGCCCAGCGCCGCGCCGACCTCTACCTGGGCGAGCACGGGCTGGCGATGCTGCGCCTGTACGCGGAGGCGCGGGCACACCCCGAGCTCTTCGTCCAGATCCGCGACGAGGCCATGACGCGGTTCGTGCGCCTGGAACGCAAGCGCGTGCAGGCGGCGATCACCGCCGGGGACCTTCCCCCGACGGCGTCGCCGACCCGGATCCTCGACGCGGTCGAGGGCGCGGTCCTCATGCACATCCTGGTGACCCCGCCCGACCTCGTCGGGCGGATGCGCACGGGCCTGACCGGCTACATCGAGCAGATGGTCGACGACCAGCTGCGCGCGGCCGGGTTCAGCCCTCGCGGAAGCTGACCCCGAACCCGCCACGCGGGTAGTGCCAGGTCAACGCCCCGGGTGCGGCCACCGCCAGGCAGGTGCCGCACTCGAGGCAGGCGGCGTAGTCGGCGACGATCTGGCCGTCCTGCTCGCTGTAGACCTTGGCCGGGCAGACGGCGATGATCGCCGCACCCGTGCCCGTGGAGCGGCACAGCTCCTGATCGATCCGGATGTGCGACTCCTCCTCGTCCAGCTCGAACCTGTTGACCGCCAGGCGCTCCGGGACCGTCGTGGTCTTCACAGTGCGCGCACCCCCGCCCATCCGTCGCTGACCAGCTGACCGAGCTTCACCGGCGACCGCTTGAACGCACCCCAGGCCACGGAGGTCAGGTGCTTGCGCGGGGAGCCGTCGAGGCTGAACACGTCCTTGAAGACGCTCGCGGCGAGCTCGCCGTAGGCGCCGTACATCCCGGTCCGTTCGAGGAAGGCCGGTGCCTTCGCATACGTCTTCAGGTCCTTGAGCACGAAGCCCTCCTCGAGCCGGCGGCGGTATCCCGCCAGCCCCGTCGCGGTGACGTCGCCGGCGGCGACCGCCTCGGCGACGGCGTCGGACGCGGCGATGGCCGAGCCGATCGCCAGGTCCATCCCGCGCACCGTGAGCCCGCTGTTGATCGTGAGCCCGGCGGCCTCGCCGACCACCACCAGCCCGTGCGTCGCGACCTCGCCGACCATCGCCATCCCGCCCTCGGCGACCAGGTGCGAGCCGTACTCGACGACCTCGCCCCCGCGAAGGTAGGGCGCGAGGCCCGGGTGGGCGAGGTAGTGCTCGAAGACGTCGGCGGCGGCCTTGCCCTGCTTCAGCAGGTCGTCGAGCCGCAGCACGACGCCGACCGACAGCGAGTCGGTGTTCGTGTAGAGGAACCCGCCACCACCGATGCCCTGGGTGCAGTCGCCGACGATCGCGTGCGCCGCACCCTCGTCGCCGACCAGGCCGAAGCGGTCCTCGATGGTCTGGCGCGGGAGGGCGACGACGGCCTTGACGCCCACGGCCATGTGGTTCGGCGGCTCCTTGTGCCGCAGGCCGATCTCCTTCGCGAGGAAGGAGTTCACTCCGTCCGCAGCGACGACGACGCGCGCACGCAGCTCGTCCTCGCCCGCGCGCACGCCGACCACCTGCGGCCGGCCGTCCGGGCCCGGCTCGGTGAGCAGGGCGTCGACCCGCACTCCGGGCATGAGGAAGACGCCGGCCTCCTCGGCCTTCTCCGCCAGCCAGGGGTCGAACTTCGCGCGCAGCACGGTGACGGCATTGACCGGCTCGGCCAGCCCGGCCCCGCGGTAGTCGATGCCGACATGGGAGTCGGGAGTGAGGAAGGTCGTCACATGGCGCGTGATGCGCCGTTCGACGGGGGCCTCGTCCGCGAAGCCGGGGAAGACCTCGTCGAGCACCCGGCCGTAGAGCACGCCGCCGGAGAGGTTCTTCGACCCCGGGGCGTCGCCGCGCTCGATGAGGACGACGGAGAGGCCCGCGGTGGCCAGCCGGTAGGCGGTGACCGACCCGGCCGGGCCGGCACCCACGACGATGACGTCGAAGTCCGGCTCCACCTCGGTGCTCACTTCGCGGCCTGGAGGGCCGCGGTGAGCGCCGGGACCACCTGGTAGAGGTCGCCGACGATGCCGTAGTCGCACTGGGCGAAGATCGGCGCCGCCTTGTCGGAGTTCACCGCGACGACGGTGCCGGCCCCGCGGACGCCCACCATGTGCTGCAGCTGGCCGGAGATGCCGACGGCCACGTACAGCTCGGGCGTCAGGTGCTGGCCGGAGATGCCGATGTAGCGCTCCTTGGCGATCCAGTCGACGCCCTCGGCGAGCGGTCGGGAGCAGCCGAGCTCCCCACCGAACGCGGCGGCGAGGCCCTCGAGCAGCGCGACGTCGTCCCGGGACTTGAGCCCGCGCCCGACGGCGACGACGGTGTGCGCGGCGCCGAGGTCGACGTGCTCGACGTCCTTGGTCCGCACGGCGGTGATGCGGACGCCCGCACGGGGCGTCGCCGGCACGGTCTCGACGTCGACGACGGGGGCACCGGCCGCCGCGACCGCGCCGGGAGCCATCGCGAGCAGCGCCGGAGCACCCTCGACGCAGCTGCGGTGCTCGACGATCCCGCCGAACACGGTGCGGCTGACGACGACCTGCTCGCCGGAGACCTCGACGCTGCCGATACCGGCGAGAACCGGGACCTGGAGGCTGCGCGGCGACCGCGCCGAGCAGCGCACGGCCGGAGGGCGAGGTGGCTGCCAGGACAACGCGCGGCGCGGCCTCGGCCACGAGCCGGGCGACCTCGCCGGCGAGGGCCTCGGCCGGCACGTCGTCCGACGCACCGAGCCACAGCACACGGGCGGCACCACAGCGGGCGACGGAGTCCGCGACAGCGCGGGCACCGGCCACGACGACGGTCACCTGGTCGCCGACGGCGCGGGCCGCCTCGACGAGCGAGCCGACGGCCGGGTCGTCACCGACGAGGATCCAGGACTGGCTGGAGACGTTCATGGGAGTTCCTCTTCCTGGTTCGGTGGTCACAGCGCCCGCGCGAGGCGGAGCGCGTCGACGAGCTGCGCGGTAGCGGCGGCCGGGTCGGCGCCGTCGAAGACGACGCCCTTGCGGTCGCCGCTCGCCGGCGGCGCCGCGGAGAGCGTGGTGAGCACGCCGCCCGGCTCTGCCACGTCGAGCGAGGCGAGTGCGAGCGCCTCGGTCGGCTTCTTGGCGGCACCGAGGATGTCCTTCATCCCGGGGACCTTCGCCACGACGGCATCGCTCGTCAGCGCGAGCACGACCGGGCCCTCGACGGCGAGCGTCGTGATCCCCGCGGGGAGGTCACGCTCGACCGTGAGCCCCGCGCCGTCGGCCACGACGGACGAGACGCCGGCGAGGCCGAGCCAGCCGAGCCGGCCGGCGAGGGTCAGGGCGACCTGCCCCTCGGACACGTCGATCGAGGAGTCCCCGGCGAGCACGACGTCGACCCCACCGATCTGCTCGACCGCCGCCGCGAGCACGGTGGCGAGGCGGGTGCCGTCGGCCCCCGCGAGGGAGTCGTCGGCGACGAGGACGAGTCGGTCCAGCCCACGGGACAGCGCGGCCTTGCGCGCCAGCGGGGTGTCGATCGCGGCGGCACCGACCGACAGGCCGATGACCTCGCCGCCGGTCGCGTCGGCGAGCCGCCGGGCGAGCTCGAAGGCCACCGGGTCGTACTCGCTGACCGAGGCCTTGGCACGGCTCCAGTCGACGGATCCGTCGGGACGGACCTCGGCGTCCTGGGGGTTGGCTGCCCACTTGTAGGCGACGACGATCTTCATGCTGCTCTCCTTCGCGGCGGGCTGGCGTGCGGCTCGGTGCCTGCAGCGCTCAGCTGTGGTCCTTGACGATCTGACGGCCGGCGATGTGCACCATGATCTCGTCGGTGCCGCCGCCGAAGCGGTGCCCGCGCAGGTCGAGCCACAGGCGCGAGACGCGGGTGCCGACGGTCACGCCGACACCGCCGAAGATCTGCATGGCCTCGTCGGCGACCTCGAAGGCGGCCATCGCCGAGTAGCGCTTGCACAGCGCGCCCTGGCTCTTGAGGGGGATGTCGTTGTCGAGCATCCAGGCCGTCTTGTAGACGAAGTTGCGGATGTTCTCCAGCTTGATCGCCATGTCGGTGAGCTTGAGCTGGATGAGCTGGAACGAGCCGATCGGCTTGCCGAACTGCACCCGCTGGGCCGCGTAGGAGGCAGCGTCGTCGAAGGCGCACTGGGCCAGGCCGAGGCAGGTCGCGGCGATGACCAGACGCTCGAACTCGAAGTTGCGCATCAGCTGCTTGAAGCCGTTGCCCTTGACGCCGACGAGGCAGCTCTCGGGGAGCGTGACGTCGTCGAGGAAGATCTCGCAGGAGTCGGAGATCTTCCAGAGGATCTTCTCCAGCTGGTTGGTCGAGACCCCGGGGGCGTCCATCGGCACGAGGTACATCGAGATCGCCTTGCGCGGGTCCTCGACCTCGGGGTTCTTCGCCATGAGCAGCAGGTTCTTGGACTGCAGGGCGTTGGTGATGAGGGTCTTGGTGCCGTTGAAGGTCACCATCCCGTCGTGGTGGACGGCGGTGGTGGCCATCGCGGAGTTGTCCGAGCCGGCGCCGGGCTCGGTGAAGCCGAGCGCGAAGGGCACGTCGCCCGCGGCCAGCAGACCGAGGATCTCCTCCTTCTGGGCGTCGTCACCGAACTCGAGGATGTCCATCGCCTGGAGGAGCTCGAGACCGAAGCCGTTGTTCAGCCCCTGCCGGCAGACGCGCTCGGCGAGCAGGACGAGCGTCATGGCGTCGCAGGGTGTGCCGCCGTACTCCTCCGGGAAGCCGAGCGAACCGAAGCCGGCCTCGTTGAGAGCCTTGCGGAAGGCGGTCGGCGGCTGGTGGGTCCGGTCGAGCTCCGCGATGTACGACTCGGGGCACTCGCGCTCCAGCAGCTCGTCCATGCTCTCCAGCAGGAGCTGCTGCTCGTCGGTGAGTCCGAAGTCCATGATCGTGAGCCTCTCGATAGCGGATGCGCAGGTCAGCGGCCAGGATTCACGTCCTGACGACTGCGTCGGGGCGGCGGTCGTCGGCGCCCATGTCCCATCGTTGACCGCCCGTCCCCCCGGATTCTCAGGACAATGGTCCTGATTTCCGACGGCATCCGTCCGGAATCTTTGAGCCTGTCGGATCCACTCCAACGAAGGAGCAGAGCGCGTGGCACACGTCATCACCGCGGCCGAGGCCGCGATGCTCATCCACGACGGGGACACCGTCGCGCTGAGCGGGTTCGGCATGGCCTGCGTCAACGAGGAGGTCCTGGCCTCCGTCGAGCAGCGCTTCCTCGCGGGCGAGGGTCCCCACGACCTCACGGTCATGCACGCCACCGCCGTGGGCAACCGCCGCGAGAAGGGCATGAGCCACTGGGGCCACGAGGGCCTGATCAAGCGCTGGATCGGCGGGATCGCGATCGCGTCCCCGGCGATGGCCACCCTCATCTCCGAGGACAAGTGCGAGGCGTACAACCTCCCGCAGGGCGTCATCTGCCAGCTGTACCGCGAGATCGCGGCGAAGCGGCCCGGACTGGTGACGAAGGTCGGCCTCGGCACCTTCGTCGACCCGCGTGTCGAGGGCGCGCGGATGTCGGCCTCGACCACCGAGGACTACGTCCGGCTGCTCGAGCTCGGCGGCGAGGAGTGGCTGTTCTACCCCTCCTTCCCGATCCAGGTCGCGCTCATCCGCGGAACGGTCGCCGACGAGCGCGGCAACCTCACGCTCGACCACGAGGGCCTGAAGATGGAGGTGCTGCCGATCGCGCAGGCCGTGCGCAACTCCGGCGGCATCGTCATCGCGCAGGTCGAGTCGATCGCGGCCGCCGGGACCCTGGACCCGAACCTGGTCAAGGTCCCCGGGATCCTCGTCGACTACCTCGTCGTCTCCACCCCGGAGAACCACTTCCAGACCGAGAACACGTACTACAACCCCTCGTTCTCCGGTCAGCTGCGGGTGCCGCTCTCCGGTGTGGAGGGCATCCCGCTCTCCGAGCGCAAGGTCATCGCGCGGCGCTGCGCGATGGAGCTGCAGCCGGGCGCCGTGCTCAACCTCGGCGTGGGCATCCCTTGCGACGTCGGCACGATCGTCGCCGAGGAGGGCATGAGCGAGCAGATCCTGCTCACGACGGAGGCCGGGGCGATCGGCGGCGTCCCCGCGGGGCTCAAGGACTTCGGCCACGCGTACAACCCCGAGGCCCTGGTCGACATGCACGCCCAGTTCGACTTCTACGACGGCGGCGGCCTGGACTGCGCGGTGCTGGGCCTGGCCCAGACGGACGCGCACGGGAACGTCAACGTGTCGAAGTTCGGCACGCGCGTCGCCGGCTGCGGCGGCTTCATCAACATCTGCCAGTCGGCCAAGACGCTGCTGTTCGCCGGGACGTTCACCGCCGGCGGGCTCGAGGTCGAGGTCGTCGACGGTGGGCTGCGGATCGTCACCGAGGGCAAGGCACGCAAGTTCCTCGCCGACGTCCAGCAGATCACCTTCTCCGGGCCGTACTCGCGCGAGCGCGCCCAGCGCGTGCTCTACGTCACCGAGCGCTGCGTCTTCGAGCTCGTCGACGGCGTCATGACGCTCATCGAGATCGCCCCCGGCATCGACCTGCAGACCCAGATCCTCGACCAGATGGACTTCACCCCCGCCATCGCCCCCGAGCTCAAGGAGATGCCGGCCGGCCTCTTCCGCGAGACCTGGGGCGAGCTCGCCTCCCTCCTCACCCCCGCGCCGACGACGTCGTCGGCACCCACCGGAAAGGCCTGACCCCATGTCCACCACGACCGCACCCACCCTCAACAGGTGGGCAGTGCTCGGCGGATCGGTCGCGATCCTGCTCTGCACCGGCTCGATCTACGCCTTCTCCGTGTTCGCCGGTCCGCTGACCCAGGCGCACGGCTGGACCATGGGACAGGTGATGAA
>CAVZPH010000009.1:0-77205 GCA_963777075.1 uncultured Actinomycetota bacterium
AACACCGGCGTCGCGACCGGGTTGCCGGCAGGGCTCTCGATGGCGGCGGCCGGGACGTCGGCCGGCCAGGAGACGTCGCTCCCGGCGAACTCGATGTTCCAGCCCTGCTTGGCGATCCACCCGAGGTGGACCTCCAGGACCTGACCGACGTTCATCCGGCCCGGGACACCGAGCGGGTTGAGCACGACGTCGACCGCCGTGCCGTCGGGAAGGAAGGGCATGTCCTCGACCGGGAGGATCTTGGAGATGACGCCCTTGTTGCCGTGACGGCCGGCGAGCTTGTCACCACTGTTGATCTTGCGGCGCTGGGCGATGTACACGCGGACCAGCTCGTTGACACCGGCGGGGAGCTCGTCGCCGTCGTCGCGGCTGAACGTGCGCACCTCGGTGACCGTGCCGGACTCGCCGTGCGGGACCTTGAGCGAGGTGTCGCGGACCTCACGGGCCTTCTCGCCGAAGATGGCGCGCAGGAGGCGCTCCTCCGGGGTGAGCTCGGTCTCGCCCTTGGGCGTGACCTTGCCGACCAGGATGTCGCCGGCCGAGACCTCGGCACCGATGCGGATGATGCCGCGCTCGTCGAGGTCGGCCAGGACGTCCTCGGAGACGTTCGGGATGTCCCGCGTGATCTCCTCGGGGCCGAGCTTCGTGTCGCGGGCGTCGACCTCGTGCTCCTCGATGTGGATCGAGGACAGGACGTCGTCCTGCACGAGGCGCTGCGACAGGATGATCGCGTCCTCGTAGTTGAAGCCCTCCCATGACATGAACGCCACGAGCAGGTTGCGGCCGAGCGCGAGCTCGCCCTCGTCCGTGGCGGGGCCGTCGGCGAGCACCGAGCCGACCTCGACACGGGCGCCCTCCTCGACCAGCACGCGCTGGTTGTAGGACGTGCCCTGGTTGGAGCGACGGAACTTCGCGACGCGGTGCGTCGAGGTGGTCGCGTCGTCGTTGGCCACGACGATGAGGTCGGCGGAGACCTCGGTCACCACACCGGCCTTGGCGGCGACGATGACGTCACCCGCGTCGATCGCCGCACGACGCTCCATGCCGGTCCCGACGAGCGGGGCCTCGGAACGCACCAGCGGCACGGCCTGACGCTGCATGTTGGCGCCCATGAGCGCGCGGTTGGCGTCGTCGTGCTCGAGGAACGGGATGAGCGCCGTCGCGACCGAGACCATCTGGCGCGGGGAGACGTCCATGTAGTCGACCATCGTCGGCGGGACGAGCTCGACCTCGCCACCCTTGACGCGGACGAGCACGCGCTCCTCGCTGAAGTAGCCGCTCTCCTCGAGAGGGGCGTTGGCCTGCGCGATGACGTAGCGGTCCTCGTCGTCGGCCGTGAGGTACTGGACCTCATCGGTGACGAAGCCCTCGGTGACCTTGCGGTACGGCGTCTCGACGAAGCCGAACGCGTTGATCCGCCCGTAGGTGGCGAGCGAGCCGATGAGGCCGATGTTCGGGCCTTCAGGGGTCTCGATCGGGCACATGCGGCCGTAGTGCGAGGGGTGGACGTCACGGACGTCCATGCCGGCGCGGTCACGGGACAGACCACCGGGGCCGAGCGCCGAGAGACGGCGCTTGTGGGTCAGGCCCGCGAGCGGGTTGTTCTGGTCCATGAACTGCGAGAGCTGCGAGGTCCCGAAGAACTCCTTGATCGACGCCACGACGGGGCGGATGTTGATCAGGGTCTGCGGGGTGATCGCCTCGACGTCCTGGGTCGTCATGCGCTCCCGCACGACGCGCTCCATCCGGGACAGGCCGGTACGGACCTGGTTCTGGATGAGCTCGCCGACGGCGCGGATGCGACGGTTGCCGAAGTGGTCGATGTCGTCCGTCTCGACGCGGACCTCGACCGGCGCGCCGGCGCGGACGCCGTCGAGCGTGGTGACGTCGGCGTGCAGGGCCGCCATGTACTTGATGGTCGCGACGATGTCGGTGACCGAGAGCACGGAGTCGCCGAGCGGGGCGTCCAGGCCGAGCTTCTTGTTCACCTTGTAGCGGCCGACCTTCGCGAGGTCGTAGCGCTTGGCGTTGAAGTAGAAGTTGTCGAGCAGCGCGCGGCCGGCCTCGACCGTGGGCGGCTCGCCCGGGCGGATCTTGCGGTAGATGTCGAGCAGCGCCTCGTCCTGGGTGTTGACGTGGTCCTTCTCGAGCGTCTCCAGGACGGCCGGGAACTGCGCGAACTCCTCGCGGATCTCCGACTCGGTCAGGCCGAGGGCCTTGAGGAAGACGGTGACCGACTGCTTGCGCTTGCGGTCCACGCGCACGCCGACGGCGTCACGCTTGTCGATCTCGAACTCGAGCCATGCGCCACGGCTCGGGATGATCTTCGAGGTGAAGATGTCCTTGTCGGAGGTCTTGTCCGCGGTGCGCTCGAAGTACACGCCGGGCGAACGGACCAGCTGCGAGACGACGACGCGCTCGGTGCCGTTGATGATGAAGGTGCCGCGCTCGGTCATCAGCGGGAACTCGCCCATGAAGACCGTCTGGCTCTTGATCTCGCCCGTCGTGTAGTTGACGAACTCGGCCGTGACGAAGAGCGGTGCGGCGAAGGTGAAGTCCTTCTCCTTGCACTCCTCGGCCGTGTACTTCGACGGCTCGAAGCGGTGGTCGCGGAAGGACAGCGACATCGTTCCGCCGAAGTCCTCGATCGGGGAGATCTCCTCGAAGATCTCCTCCAGACCGGAGGTCTCGGGCACGTCCGTGCGACCGACCGCGAGTGCGGCCTCGACACGGGACTGCCATGCGGCGTTACCGAGCAGCCAGTCGAAGTTCTCGGTCTGGAGACCGAGAAGGTCAGGGACCTCGAGGGGCTCGTGGATCTTGGCAAAAGAGATACGGCGCGATGCGGTGCGGTTCGCGATAGCGTCAGCGTTCGGAGCAGAAGGGGTGCGCGAGGCAGCCAAGACGGGTCCTTCCCAGCGGTTCGAGTGCACTGCGCGGGTAGACGGCCCGCACCTTTCCCACAGCGATGGATCGGCGACCGGGCACAGCTCGGGTCCGATGAACGAGGTGAGGGATGCAGGCACAAGCCAGCGCAAAGCGCTAGCATACTCGCCCACATCATATGTGTCCACCTGCGGCCGGGGTCGCACCGGATCCGGCACGAGCTCCCGCGCGCGGGCGGACGACTAGCAGGGGTGACCGTGGTGCCGGGCCGACGACCCTGGCCACCACGAGCCGAACAGGCCGCGAGGCCCGCACCCTCGACGGGTGCAGGCCTCGCGGACCGCGTTCAGCGAGACGTCACTTGACGGTGACCGTGGCGCCGGCGCCCTCGAGGGCAGCCTTGGCCTTCTCTGCGGCCTCCTTGTTGACGCCCTCCAGGACGGCCTTCGGGGCCTCGTCCACGAGGTCCTTGGCCTCCTTGAGGCCCAGGCTCGTGAGCGCGCGCACCTCCTTGATGACCTGGATCTTCTTGTCGCCGGCGGCCTCGAGGACGACGTCGAACTCCGACTTCTCCTCGACCTCCTCGGCGGCGGCCGCACCGGCGGCGGGGGCGGCAGCGGCGGCGACGGGCGCGGCAGCGGTGACCTCGAACGTCTCCTCGAAGGCCTTCACGAACTCAGAGAGCTCGATGAGCGTGAGCTCCTTGAATGCCTCGATGAGCTCTGCGGTGGTGAGCTTCGCCATGGTGGCGGGTCCTTCCTGGTCGATCCTGCCCGGAGGAGCAGGTGGGTGTGGTGGTGGACGGCCTCAGGCCGCCTGCTCCTGAGATGCCTGCTTGTCGCGCAGAGCGTCGATGGTGCGCACGGCCTGGGCCGTCGGCGCGGTGAAGAGGTAGGCCGCCTGGTAGAGCTTGGCCTTGAACGCGCCGGCCGCCTTGGCCAGCAGGACCTCACGGGACTCGAGGTCCGCGAGCTTGGTGACGTCGGCTGCGCTGAGCAGACGACCGTCGAGCACCCCGCCCTTGACGACGAGCTGGGGGTTGGCCTTGGCGAAGTCACGCAGGCCCTTGGCCACCGCGACGGGGTCACCCGTGACGAAGGCGAGGGCGGACGGCCCGGCGAGGTTCTCGTCGAGCCCCTCGACGCCGGCCTCGCGGGCCGCGATCGTCGAGAGCGTGTTCTTCACCACGGCGTAGGTGGCATTACCGCGCAGCGCGGTCCGCAGCGTCTTCAGCTGCTTGACGCTGAGCCCGCGGTACTCGGTCAGCACGACCGCGTTCGACGCACGGAACAGATCCGTGAGCTCCGCGACCGCGGCTGCCTTGTCCGGCCTCGCCATGGCACTCCTTCCGGTGGTGATGCCGCAGGTCGTTCCTCGCCCCGGAACGAGAAAGAGCCCCGCGCAGGCGCGGGGCTCGGTGGCGCACGGCGGACCGTGTGCTGCGGAGTCACTCACCTGCGCCGGCCCCCGCTCGAGCGGGACTTCGGTCCACCACCCGGAAGGGCGGCTGACAACCTGCGGTCTTGGGCGGGTCAACAGTACGTGCCAGCGCGCCCACGACCAAATCGGGACCGGTGCCCGTCCGGATGTCACAGACGGGCGCCCGCGCGCTCCTGCCAGATGAGGGCACGACCGGGCGCGCGACAGGGGAGACACGATGACCACCACGACGACCGATCCGGAGTCGCTCCGGGCAGCCGAGCGACGTGCGGATCCCCGAGGGGCGTCCCTCCCCGGCGAGGTCGTCGACTGCGGCAGGTGGCTCGCGCAGCAGCCCGTCCCGCGATGCCCCGGGATCGAGGTCCTCGAGCACGCGATGCTCGAGCAGGCCGGCGCCGGGATCCGGATCGCCCTGCTCGACGCACCGGCCGACCTCTCGCACCCGGACCTGAGGGGTGCCGCGATCACCCGGTGGCCGGGCGTGAGCGGGCTGAGCCTGCGCGAGCCGACCGCCCACGGCACGGCGAGCGCCTCCTTGCTCGTCGGGCAGGGGGTCGCCCAGGTCCGGGGCGTCGCGCCGGCGGCCGAGCTGCTGCTGGCTCCCGTGCTGCGCACCGACGGGACCGTCTACGACGAGCTCGTCGCCCGCGCGCTCGCCTGGGCCGTCTCGCAGGGCGCCGATGTCGTCGTGCTGCCGTTCGGGCGTCGTCGGCTCGGCCGGCGGGTGGCGACGCGCGTGCGGGTCGCCGTCGTGATGGGGGTGCGGGTCGTCGCGGCGGCGGGGAGCCTCGGGCCCGACCTCATGACCTTCCCCGGCTCGGTCAGCGGCGTGCTCGCGGTGACCGGTCACGACGGCAGCGGTCGCTGCCCCGAGTGCAGCGCCCGGGCCGACCTGGCCGCCCCTGGTCTCGACGTCCCGGCCGCCGGACCCTACGGCCTGGTCCGGATGCAGGGCTCGGCCCCGGCCGCCGTCCTGGCCGCCGGTTCCCTCGCCGTGCGGCTCTCAGCGGGCGTGGAGACCGGGGACCGACGCGGCGAAGCAGGTCAGCGGGACGTCCTCGGCAGTTGAGCAGGCGAGGGCGATCGCCGAGGGCACGCTCGCACCCCCGCGCAGCGCGGAGTAGGCGACAGGCATCACGGCGGCGGCCCGCTCGTCGCGCAGCGGGGCGAGCGCGGCGACGACGGCGGCCGCTCCGAGGCGCAGCAGGACGGCCGCCATCCCGAGGACCTCTCCGCCCGGTCGCGGCGTGGCGCGCCCGACCTCGCAGGCCGACAGGACGACGAGCGAGTCGGGCAGCGTGATCCCCTCGAGCTCGTGGGCGAACAGCGGCCCGTCGTCGAGCCTCACCCAGGAGAAGAGCGGGTTCTCCGCCTCATGACGACCGTGCGCCGCCAGGTGCACGACCCCGGCGGTGGCGAGAGCCGACCGGGCGGCCGCGCAGTCCGCCTCGGCACCGCGCAGCGCCGTCCCGCCTCCCCAGGCGCCGACGACGGCGTCGACCTCGGTCTCGGCGAGCCCGACCCCGGGCCCGGCGATCGCGACGAGCCCCTCCGGTCGCCGGGGCTCCTCGTCCGCGAGCCTCAGCCGGGTGGCGACCGTCGTCGGGCGGCCGATCCTCGAGGGCAGCATCGACCACGGGAGCGTCACCCAGGCACCACCGGCGACGACGTGCAGCGGGCCGGAGCAGCCGATCGGCGCGACGAGCAGCTCGTCCAGCCGGGCGAGCCCGCGCCGCAGGGAGCCGAGCACCGTCCGGCGGACGGCCGAGGGGAGCACGGGTTGCGAGACGACGCCGAGGTCGACCCGGACGCGCTGCGCGAGCTCGCGGAGCTCGTCGCTCCGGGCGAGCCGCAGCAGCCGCAGCCCCGAGCCGTCCGCGAGGACCACGTGCATCTCGCCGCCGAGGTCGACGTAGTCGGCGATGGTCGGACGGTCGGCGGCCGGGGCGGCCGACACGGCGTCCATCAGGACGCGCGCGCTCGGCGCGGGGGGCGGGACGGCCCCTCCCCCGTGCTGCCAGGCACGCTCCTGGACGTTCGTGCGCAACCGCTCGATCTCGCGTCGCAGCCCGTCACGCTCGGCGGCGTCGGGGGGCGCGAGTCGCTCGCGCTCGACGAGCCGGCGCAGCTCGGTCAGGAGCGCTGCCTGCCCCGGGTCGCTCGGTGGGCGCACCCTGGCCGGCCCGGCGAACGTCGCCCTGGCGCGTTCGAGCGCGTCGAGCACGGCGGCCGGGTCTCCCGAGGAGAGGGCCGCGCCGACGTCGACGGCGGCGAGCCGCTCGCCGTGCACCGCGGCCGCGGTGACGACCTCGACCGAGCCGAGCCTCCGGCGGTGCTCGGCCAGCAGGTCCTGCGCACTCGCCACGGCTCGACCGCCCTCCGCAGCGTCACCGCGCCGGAACGCGACGGTCGCCCGGACCGCCGCGATCTGCAGGGCGAGCACGAGCCCCTCGCGCTGGGCACCGGGGACAAGGGCGGCGAGCGCGTCGTCGGCCGCGTCGAGGCGCCCGGCGGCGGCCCAGGCCTCCGCGGCCACGGCGAGCGCCGCCCTCCCCACCTCGTCGGCCACCGGGCCGGGGTGCAGCCGGACGGTCTGGCCGAGGGTGGCGGCCCGGTCCGCCAGGCGCAGGAGGGCAGGGACGTCCGGCTCGTTCCCCCCGAGGAGCTCGGCGAGCCGCGCGCGGAGCAGGGCGAGGTCCGCCCTCGCTCGCCATGGGGCGAGGCCGCGCCGGGCGAACCGGCGACGCGCGCTCGTCGCCCAGCTGACCGCCTCGCGCGGGCGGCCCGCGAGGAGCGCGCACTGGGCGCGGAGCAGCTCGACCTCGGCGAGGTCCCTGCCGAGCCGTTGCTCCGCGAACAGCGCTGCGGCCCTGCCCAGCGAGGAGTCGGCCTCACCGAGGAGCCCGGCCTCGATGAGCACCTGGGCCTGGTCCAGGAGGGCGACGGCCGGGGATGCGCCGTGCTCGAGGCGGCTGGCCTGAGCCATCGACGCGAGCGCCGCGGGCAGGTCACCGCGCAGGAAGGACAGGTAGCCCAGGTTGTGCTGGGCCTTGACGACCAGCAGGGTGCTCCCGCCGGCGGCGGCGCGTCGCGCGCACTCCTCGAGATCGGCCGCCGCCTGCTCGTGACGGCCGAGCTCGAGGTGCAGCGTCCCGCGGTTGAGCAGCAGGACGCAGGCGTCGACGGGCTCGGCGTCCTCGATGTGCTCGACCGCGGCGTCGAGCGCCTCGAGCGCGGCCACATGGTTCCCGCCGCGGAGCTCGAGCAGGCCTCGCTGGCCGTGCACGGCGACCTCCACGGCCGCAGCGCCGGCCACCCGCGCCCAGCGCGCCGCCGCGTCGAGGGTGGCGACGGCGACGCCGTGCTCCGCACGCAGCTCGAAGTCGCTCATCACCAGCCCGAGCAGCGCGCGCGAGCGCAGGTAGGCGCACTCGGTCGCCTGCTCGTCCCCGGTGGCGGGCTCCGGCGCCGGGCCGTCGCCCCACGGGTCGGCGTCATGACCGTCGACCTCGGCGAGCCGTCGCAGCGCCCGGCGGAACGCGACGGAGGCGCTGACCGGCCGTCCAGCGGAGTTCGTCGTCGTCCCGCTCTCGACGGCACGGCGCGCGGCAGCCAGAGCCATGGCGCGGGCCCGCGGCGAGCTCGCGGCGACGCGCGGCTGCCCTCCTCGGCCGACGACGGCAGCGCTCACGAGGGCGAGAGCCCCGTCGTCGCGGTGATGGCCGTCCAGGCGGCGGCGCGGCGCTGCGCGACGATCCCTGCCCAAGAGCCGGCGGACACCCCGGTGGCCTTCGCCTCGAGCACCGCCGCGGCGACGTCCCCGGCGAGCACGGGAGTGGCGAAGGAGGTCCCGCTCCAGACGGCGAAGCCCCCGCCGAAGCCGTCGAGGTCGATCGTCGCGCGGCGGTCGCCGGCGGCACCCGGGAGGGAGCGCGAGGAGGTCCACGAGCCGTCCGTTCTGACCGGGAGCGTGCTGACCAGGGCGGCGCCGGGGCGCAGGCAGGTGACCCATGGCCCGTCGTTGCTGAAGAGCGCCGTCGTGCCGTCGGGGTTGAGCGCACCGGCGGTCAGCTGGGGTGGCTCGTCCTCGGTCAGGCCCGCGGGAGGAGCGGGCGGGGTGACCGAGCGGTCGAACCACGGCGAGAAGGCCCCGGGATAGGCGGGCCGGACCTCGGCGTCGTTGCCCGCCGAGGTCACCACCACGACCCCGTGGCGACGCAGGGCCCCGAGGGCCGCGCCGAGCGGACCGTCGTAGTCGGCGTCGACGGGGCGCTCGTGGTAGTACCCGAGCGACAGGCTCAGGACGTCGACCGGGTGGTGCTCGGGCCGGCCGAGCAGACCGAGGACGTGCAGCAGCAGGAGCCTGCGCAGGGAGCGCAGCAGGTCCCACTCCGGCACGGCCCCCGCGCCGCCGTAGACACGTGCGGCGAGGACGACCGCATCGGGGCAGCGCTGGTGCACGAGCCCGGCGATGAAGGTGCCGTGACCTGCTGCGGGGTCGAGGCCGCCCGTGAGCGGCTCCGCGCTCGTCCCGCCGATCTCGCTGTCGCGCAGCGGCGGACCGACCGGGTACAGCCCGACCCGATGGCCGAGGACGCGCGGCTCACGCTCGACGACCTCGTCGTCGAGCCAGGGGTGCTCCCCCGCTCCCGTGTCGAGGACGGCGACCACGGGCCGGCGCTCCCCCGACGCCGCGAGCCATCGCGAGGGCCCTTTCGCTAAGCTCCGCCGGGGCGCCGGACCGACCCAGGCGACGGGGCTGCGGCCACCCGAGCCCGGCCTGCCGTACTCGGCCGGACCGTCGGCGGGGTGAGGCTGCGTGTACGGGTGCGGCTGCGTGTAGGGGTGAGGCTGGGTGTACGGGTGCGGCTGCGTGTAGGGCGTCCCACCGATGGCGGGGCCCGCGAGGAGGAGGTGGTCGAGCGAGACGACCGTCCCGCCGGCCGTCGCACCCCCCAGCCCTTCGACGAGGTGCCAGGCGTCCGGCAAGGGACCGGGCCGGCTGGGCGCCGGCGCGAGACGCACCCCGATGCCGAAGGCGGACGCGAGGGACTCGGCGAGCTCGGACGGGAGATCGGCGCGCCTGAGCAGGGCGAGGTCCTCGAGGTCGCCCGGCTCCGGTGTCGCCGACCAGCCGCGCTCGGCTGCGGCCTTGGCGACCTCGGCGAGCGCCTGCTCGGAGCCCGCACCGCTCATCAGGACGCGATCGGCGACATAGGTCGTGGACCGGGGAGGCGGCGCCTCGCCGCGGCGGAGGGCCGTCACGGGGTCGAGGACACGCAGTCGGTCGGCGAGCGCGACGGACGGGTCCTCGGGACCGGTCGCGGGGGCGGGCTCCTTCTCGTTCATGGCGGTCCTCCGATGGTGCGGCGCGCGGCGGGACGGGTGCTAGAGACCGATCACGGGAGTGCTCACGACCGGACCACCGGCGACCCGTCGCAGCACCAGGCTCGCAGGTCCGGGCGGGACGTCGGGGAAGACGAAGCAGCCCTCGTCGTCCGACTCGGTGTTGATGAAGCCGTCCGGGCCGTAGACCTGCACGACGTAGCGCTCGGCCGGAGCCGTCCACCCGTCGATCCGCACGCCCGTCGGGCCCTCGGAGAAGCTGACCATGACCGTCACGGGGTCCGAGCTGAAGGTGATCGTGCGGACCTCCACGCGCGTCGGCTCGCCGCGGACGGCGAAGGCCGGCTCCTCGCGGTGCAGCGCCATGACCTCGGCGTTGAGCCCCTCGAGGGTCAGCGCGAACAGGGAGCGCTCGACGAGCCCGTCCGGGACGGGGTCGACGGTCGCGAGCACGCGGGCCAGGTCGTCGAGCAGTGCCAGGTCACCGGCGCCCATCGGCACCTCGGCGGTCTCGTCCATGCGCTCCTCCGAGCTCTCGTCGCTCATGCGTCGGCCCACCTCTCGTCGTCGTCGAGCAGCCGTCGGAGCTTGGCGAGGCAACGACCCCTGGTCACCCCGACGGAGGTGACGGGCATCCCGGTGAGCTCGGCGATCGCCCGGTAGTCGGGGCGATCGGCCATGGCGACCATCGCGAGGATCTGGCGGCACTTGTCGGAGAGCTCGGCGAACCGGCCCCACAGCACACGGTCCCGCTCCGAGGCGAGCAGGCGCTCGTCCGGGGCCGGCTCGCTCGAGACGAGCACGGCGTCACCGGCGTCGGGATCCTCCGGGAGCACCTGCGAGCGACGCTGCTCCTCGCGTCTGCGTGCGACGACCTGCCACGCCGAGCGTCGCGCGCTGACGACGAGCCAGCCGAGCAGGGCGTTGGGCTCACGGATCGTGTCGGTGTTGCGCACGAAGGCGAGCCACACGCCCTGGACGACGTCCTCGGCGTCCTCACGGCTCGCGCCCTGGGACCGCGCGACGTGCCAGAGCATCGGCGTCGCCTCACGCACGAGCTCGGCGAGGGGAGCGCTCCGTCCCTCGCGATGGGCCGTCAGGGCGAGGGCCGCCCGTTCCGCGAGGCTCGAGGGGGTGGCGAAACCCGCGCCGGACGCTGGTCCTGGGGTGGAGCACATCGGGGCGAGCACCTCTCGGGGGGGAGAGGTCGAGACTAGGCCGCGCGCCCGGCGGGCGACAACAGCACCGTCCACGGTGACCTCCGACCTGAGCGAGAGCGAGGTCGGCACGCGCGGCCCCCTGCGCCCCGCGTGCCGACCGACGGCCGGTACGACCGTCCTCACCGACACAGAGCGACGCGACGACCGTTTGTGACATCGCCCGACGTGGAGGTTCTCGCTGGTCCCGGCCGGGACAGCACGAAGGCCCGGACCAAGGGGTCCGGGCCTTCGTGACGAGCGGTGCTGCGGTCGAGCGGAGCCTCGATCAGGCCTCGTCGTCCTCGACCAGCAGGTTGCGCGTCTTGTTCTGGTCGAGCTGGATGCTCGGGCCCATCGTCGTGGCGACGAAGGCCTTGGCGATGTAGCGACCCTTGGAGGAGGCCGGCTTCAGACGCAGGATCTCGTCGAGCGCCGCCGCGTAGTTCTCCACCAGGGCGGTGTCGCTGAACGAGACCTTGCCGATGATGAAGTGCAGGTTGGCGTGCTTGTCGACGCGGAACTCGATCTTCCCGCCCTTGATGTCGTTGACGGCCTTCGCGACGTCCATCGTCACGGTGCCCGTCTTCGGGTTCGGCATCAGGCCGCGCGGGCCGAGGACCTTGCCCAGACGACCGACCTTGCCCATGAGGTCAGGGGTCGCCACGGCGGCGTCGAAGTCGGTGTAGCCGGCCGCGACCTTCTCGATGAGCTCGTCGCCACCGACCTCGTCCGCCCCGGCGGCGATGGCCTGCTCGGCACGCTCACCGGTCGCGAAGACCAGGACGCGAGCCGTCTTGCCGGTGCCGTGCGGGAGCAGGACGGTGCCACGCACCATCTGGTCCGCCTTGCGGGGGTCGACGCCGAGGCGGAACGCGACCTCGACGGTCGCGTCGTACTTGGTGGTCGACGTCTTCTGCGCGAGGCGGATGGCCTCGAGGGGGGCGTAGATCCGGTCCTTGTCGACTGCCTCGACGGCGGCGCGGTACGCCTTGCTGTGCTGTGCCATGCGGTCTTCTCCTTGAGGGAAGTCGTGGTCATCGGGCCTCAGCGGGCCCTGCCACACGTGCTCTGCGGGCTGAGGATCAGCCCTTGACGGTGATGCCCATCGACCGGGCGGTGCCGGCGATGATCTTCGACGCTGCGTCGATGTCGTTCGCGTTGAGGTCGACCATCTTGACGGTCGCGATCTCTCGCACCTGGTCGGCGGTCAGCGAGGCGACCTTGACGGTGTGCGGGGTCGGCGAGCCCTTGGCGACGCCGGCGGCCTTCTTGATCATCTCAGCGGCCGGCGGGGTCTTGGTGACGAAGGTGAACGAGCGGTCCTCGTAGACCGTGATCTCGACCGGGATGACGTCGCCGCGCTGCGCCTCGGTTGCCGCGTTGTAGGCCTTGCAGAACTCCATGATGTTGACGCCGTGCTGACCCAGGGCAGGGCCGATCGGCGGCGCAGGCGTGGCGAGGCCAGCCTTGATCTGGAGCTTGATCAGGCCGGAGACCTTCTTCTTGGGGGGCATGTGCCTTCCGTTCTTGTTCGTGGACCGACGCCGTGGGCGATGACCCGGTTGCAGTGCTGACGAGCGCTCAGATCTTGGCGACCTGGTTGAACGACAGCTCGACCGGGGTCTCCCGGCCGAAGATCGAGACGAGCACCTTGAGCTTCTGCGACTCGGCGTTGATCTCGGAGATCGACGCCGGGAGCGTGTCGAAGGGGCCGTCGGTGACGGTGACGGACTCGCCGATGGTGAAGTCCACCTTGATGGCGGGGCCAGCGGCCTTGGTGCCGGCCCGGTCGGGGGCGGGCGCCAGCGTCGGCGCGAGCATCGAGAAGACCTCGTCGAGCGTCAGCGGCACGGGCTGGTGGGTGTGGCCGACGAAGCCGGTGACACCGGGCGTGTGACGCACCGCGCCCCACGACTCGTCGGTCAGGTCCATCCGGACGAGGACGTAGCCGGGGATGCGCACCTTGCGCACGACCTTGCGCTGCGCGTTCTTGATCTCGACGACCTCTTCCATGGGCACCTCGGCCTGGAAGATGTAGTCCTCCATGTTGAGGGACTGGATGCGGTACTCGAGGTTGGTCTTCACGCGGTTCTCGTAGCCGGCGTAGGAGTGGATGACGTACCACTCGCCCGGCTGACGGCGAAGCTCGGCCTTGAAGGCGACGACGGGGTCGACGTCCTCGTCCTCGACGTCCTCGGCGGGCTCGTCGGTGGCAGGCTCGTCGGTGGCGGCGTCGTCGACGGCGGCTGCCTCGGCGGCGGTCTCCTCAGCGGCGGCCTCGTCCTCGTCCTCGAGCACAGGCGCCTCGAGCTCGGGCGCGACGACTGCCTCGTCGTCGACGAGGTCGGTCTGCGGCTCCTGCGACTCCTGGGACACGGTGTGGCCTGCTTTCTGCTGTCTGTGCTGCTGGGTGAGGCTCTGTGCTGCTGGACTGCTGTGCGGCGTCGAGCTCGGGCTGGGCGAGCGGCCGGTCAGCCGCCGAAGACCCACCCGACGAGCGAGCCGGCTGCGAGGTCGACCAGCGTGACGAACGCCATGACGACCGCGACGAAGACGACGACGACCGTGCTGTACCGCAGGAGGTCCTCGCGGGTGGGCCGGACGACCTTCTTCAGCTCGGCGACGACCTGCCGGATGAAGCGGGCGATCCGAGCGAACAGCCCAGGGCGCGTCGCGCCCTTGGCAGGACGAGGTGCCTTGCGGGCGATGCCCTCAGTGCCCTCGGCCGATGCGCTGTCGCTCACGGTTCATCCCCACAATCGTCGTCTGATGGCCCCTGTGCTGGTCCGTGCTTCCCGCCCTGATCGACGGGTCACGCCACGAACAGCCCGCGGCCGCCGCCTTGGCGGGGACCGCCGTACGACCTGTCCACGCAGGGCAGGCGGGACTCGAACCCACAACCGCCGGTTTTGGAGACCGGTGCGCTACCAATTGCGCCACTGCCCTTCGAAGCACCCGACGTCCTGAGGGCGTGCCTCATCATGACGGACGTCAACCGCCAGCGGTCGAGTGTACGTGCTCGTGCGCCCCAGGTCGAACGAGCCGCCGACGCGGGCGGCCCGGACACCTCCGGCGGGCGTGGTCGAGACCCGCGGGGCGGCGATGGACAGCCCGGTGCACGTCGGTCCGCTCTGCCACTATGGAGGGGTGAGCACGCCGAACGCCACCCCAGCCCCGTCCTCCCCCGCGCCCGCCGCCCGTCGCGTCTCGCGTCGCATCGGCTCGATCGCCGAGTCCGCGACGCTCGCCGTCGACGCGAAGGCGAAGGCGCTCAAGGCCGCCGGCCGCCCGGTGATCGGCTTCGGTGCCGGCGAGCCCGACTTCCCGACGCCGGCCTACATCGTCGAGGCCGCCGTCGAGTCCTGCTCGATCCCGTCGAACCATCGCTACACGCCGGCCGCGGGGCTCCCCGCGCTGCGGGAGGCGATCGCGGCCAAGACCCTGCGCGACTCCGGCTACGAGGTCGCGCCGAGCCAGGTCCTGGTGACCAACGGCGGCAAGCAGGCCGTCTACCAGGCGTTCGCGACCCTGCTCGACCCGGGCGACGAGGCGCTGCTGCCCGCGCCGTACTGGACGACCTACCCCGAGGCGATCCGCCTGGCCGGCGGCGTGCCCGTCGAGGTCTTCGCGGGTGAGGACCAGGGCTACCTCGTCACCGTCGAGCAGCTCGAGGCCGCGCGCACCGAGCGCACCAAGGTCGCTGCTGTTCTGCTCGCCCTCGAACCCGACCGGCGCCGTCTACTCCCCCGAGCAGACCGAGGCGATCGGCCGCTGGGCCCTGGAGCACGGGATCTGGGTCATCACCGACGAGATCTACGAGCACCTCGTCTACGACGACGCCGTGTTCACGCCGATCGTGCGCGCGGTGCCCGAGCTCGCCGACACGACGATCGTGCTCAACGGCGTCGCGAAGACCTATGCGATGACCGGCTGGCGCGTGGGCTGGATGATCGGGCCCGCCGACGTCATCAAGGCCGCGACGAACCTGCAGTCGCACCTGAGCTCCAACGTCGCGAACGTCTCCCAGCGCGCGGCGATCGCCGCGCTGACCGGCGACCTGTCGGCCGTCGAGGAGATGCGCGGCGCGTTCGACCGGCGGCGCCGGACGATGGTCGAGATGCTCTCGGCGATCGACGGCGTCGTGTGCCCGACGCCCAAGGGCGCGTTCTACGCGTACCCGAGCGTCCGGGGCCTGCTCGGCAAGTCGATCCGCGGCGTCACCGTGACGAGCTCGGCCGAGCTCGCCGCGCTGATCCTCGACGAGGTCGAGGTGGCCGTGGTGCCCGGCGAGGCCTTCGGGCCGAGCGGGTACCTGCGGCTGAGCTACGCGCTCGGGGACGAGGACCTGGTCGAGGGTGTGGGGCGGGTCGCCGCACTCCTCGCCGAGGCCGTCTGAGGCCTTCCGCGACCGTCCGCAGCACCCGGGGCGAGGGCCCCTTCTCTCTGCACGAGCCAGACGGGCCTGTCGCCCGAGCCACGGCGCCCGCTGGGCGCGACCAGGAAGGCAGGACCGGCAGTGGGCTACTTCACCAAGGGTGCGCAGGCACGGGACTTCGGGATGCTCACCCAGGAGCGCCTGACCGCCGTGCTGGACGCACACGAGATCAACTACGGGCTCGACGACGACAACGACGTCGGCGCATGGTTCGACGGCCACCCGTTCTACCTCTTCCGCCACGGCAAGGAGGAGGAGATCCTTTACGCCCGCGGTCGGTGGAACCGGCGCGTCGACCTCGCTGAGCAGGCGCGTCTGCGGGAGCTGATCAACACCTGGCACCGCGAGAAGCTCTGGCCGAAGGGCTACACCCGGGTCGCCGACGACGGCACGCTCAACGTCTTCGCCGAGGTGAGCGTCGACTATGAGTTCGGCCTCAGCGACGACCAGCTCTGGCAGCACGTGGACTGCGCCGTCTCGACGATCCTCTCGCTCTTCGCGTACCTCGACGAGCACTACCCCGCCGAGGCGGCGACGGCGAAGGCCGAGCTCGACGCCTGAGGACCCCGCGGATCCCGAGAGCCGGGCCGCCGCCGTTCGCATGCATGGACGCACCCCACCGGGTGCTGACCCAGGAGGAAGCAGTGGGGTTCTTCACCAAGGACGAGGCGGCACCGGCCGCCGAGCTGGCGCCGGTCACCCAGGAGCGGTTGACCCAGGTCTTCGACGACCACCAGTGGCGATACTTCAAGGACTCCGAGGGCGAGCTCGGCGGCTTCTGGGACGGCCACACGTTCTACTTCTTCCAGGGCGGGGAGCAGAGCGAGCTGCTGACCGTCCGGGGCGCTGGAACCGCCTGGTGCGGGCCACCGAGCTGGACACGATCCTCGAGCTCGTCGAGGCCTTCAACAGGGACAACCTGTGGCCGAAGTCCTACGCCTTCGCGCAGGAGGGCATCGTCGTGGTCGTCGGCGACCTGAGCGTCGACTACGAGCACGGTGCGAGCGACGACCAGCTCTTCGCGCACGTCCGCTGCGCGACGGCCACGACCCTTCAGCTCTTCGAGCACCTCGACCGGCACTACCCCGAGGTCGCGGGGCTCGACCCCGCCACGGCGACCACGGAGTGATCCACCCGTGACGGAGGCCACGCAACCGTTCCAGGTCGACCTGCGGGGCGTGGTGGACCTGCTGTCCCGGCACCTGTACTCCGGGCCGAGGGTCTACCTGCGCGAGCTGATGCAGAACGCCGTCGACGCGATCACCGCACGGCGCGCGACGCAGCCGGATGCTCCGTCGACGGTCCGGCTGCGCCCGCTCCCCGGCGGGGCGCTCGCCGTCGTCGACAGCGGGATCGGCCTGACCCTGGTGGAGGCACGCGAGCTGCTGGCCACCGTCGGGCGTTCCTCGAAGCGCGGCGACCTCGGCCTTGCCCGCGAGGAGTTCCTCGGGCAGTTCGGCATCGGGCTGCTCGCCGCGTTCATGGTCACCGACACGATCGAGGTCGTGTCCCGGTCCGCGAAGGACCCGGACGCGCGAGCGGTGCTGTGGCGGGGCCACGCCGACGGGTCCTACGAGATCGTCGAGCTCCCGGGGCTCGACGTCCCGGTCGGGAGCACGGTGTGGCTGGCCCCGAGGCAGGACGGCGAGCACTGGCTCGCCGCCGAGACCGTCACAACGCTCGCGATCGAGTTCGGCGAGCTGCTCCCCGTCGACCTCGCGATCGAGGTCGCCCTCACCGGTGCTGACCCGGGGCCCACCTGCGACGGCGCCGTGCAGGCGGCCCTGCTCGCGGCGTCCGGGCAGCCGAGGCCGGACCACCTGTGGCGACGGCTCACCGAGGCAGAGCTGCCCTGGCGCCAGGCCCACCCGGACGCCCGCAGCCGCAGCCGTGCGCTCGCCGAGTACGCCGAGCGGGCCCTGGGCTTCACGCCACTGGCCTCGATCGACCTCGACGTCCCGCTGGCCGGCGTCTCGGGCGTGGCGTACGTCCTGCCGACGGCCGTCCCCCCGGGAAGCAGCGGTTCGCATCGCGTGTACGTCAAGCGGATGCTGCTCGGCAGCACGGTGACGGACCTGCTGCCGGACTGGGCTTTCTTCGTGCGGTGCGTCGTCGACGCCACGGCGCTGCGGCCGACCGCCTCGCGCGAGCAGCTGTACACCGACGAGGTCCTGCTGGCGACGCAGGAGGCGCTGGCCGGGAGCATCCGTTCGTGGGTCGTGGCCACCCTGGAACGCGGCGGCGCGCAGGCCACGGCCTTCGTCGCCACCCACCACCTGGCGGTGCGGTCCCTCGCCCTGAGCGACGACACCATGCTCGACCTCGCGGTCGACGTCCTCCCCTTCGAGACGACCGACGGGGCCAGCACCCTGCGGGAGCTCGAGGAGGGGCACGGGGTGGTCGTCTACGCCCCGAGCCTCGCGCAGTACCGACGGATCGAGTCGGTGGCACGCGCCCAGGGCCTCGCCGTGGTCAACGGCGGGTTCGTGTACGACGCCGACCTGCTGGCTCGCCTGGCCGCGCGTTACCCCAGCCGCTTCCGGGTGCTCGCCGCCGACGACCTCGACCAGGTGCTCACGCTCCCGTCGCCCGAGCGCGAGCTGGCGACCCTTGACGCGATCGACCATGCGCGCGGCGTCCTCGCAGCGCTCGAGTGCGAGCCGCTGCTGCGCACGTTCGCGCCGAGCACGCTGGCGGCCGTGCTGCTCACCGACCGGGACACCGAGCACCAGCAGGAGCTGCGCCGCACGGTCGAGGAGGCCGACGACCTGTGGGGCGAGGTGCTGGCCGGCTTCGCCGCGCCGTCCGCGCCGAGGAGGTTGGTGCTCAACGACGCGTGCACCCTGGTGCGCGAGCTGCTCGAGGCGCCGGCGGGCGCGGTGGCCGAGGCGGGGATCGGAGCGCTGTTCGTCTCGGCGCTCATGCTCTCCGGCGAGCCCTTGAGGGCACGCGAGTCCCACCTGATGAGCGACTCCCTGACGGTGCTGCTGCGCCACGGGCTCGGCGCCGTCCGGCCAACGACCGAGGAGGACCAACGATGACCCGGAGCCTGGCCCAGGCGAACAAGGCGATCGAGAGGGTCCGCAAGATGCCCCAGGGCCTTGCGCGGACCCAGGCCGCCGAGCAGCAGCTGCACCTCGTCGAGACCGAGGGACCGGACGAGGCGCGCGCCTTCGCGAGCTGGGTGCTCGTCGAGGCCTACGTCTGGGGCGGCGAGGTCGACAAGTCCTTCGTCGCGTTCACGCGCCTGCTGCGCTGGTGGGAGACGCGGCCCGAGACCTTCGACGACCAGGACCGGTACAGCCTGTTCTGGTCGTTCAAGTGGATGATCTCCAGCCTGATGGAGTTCCCGACGGTCTCCGCCGAGCAGATCGACCGGACGCTCGCCGACATGGAGCAGCGGTACCGGATCCAGGGCGAGGGGATGGACGCCGTCGCCCTGGAACGCTTCGAGTGGGCACGGGCCCGCGGGGCGGCCGACGCCGAGGAGGCGTTCGCCGCATGGCTGCGCTCGCCACGAGACGTGTACAGCCACTGCGAGGCGTGCGAGCCGCGCGTCAAGGCCGAGTGGTACGTCGAGACCGGTCGTCGCGACGAGGGCGTGCGGCTCCTCGAGGGCGTGCTGGCAGGCAAGCCCCGGTGCGCGACCGAGCCCGCCTTCATGCTGACGACGCTCGCCGAGGCCTACCTCGACCTGGGTAGGGCGGCGGACTGCGTCACGACCTACCGCCGGGCCGTGGCCGAGATGCCGCGCGCCGAGTCCGACATGGCCGAGCCCCGAGGGCGCCTCATCCGCCTGCTGGCCATGGCCGGGCACCCCGACCGCGCCCTGCGGTCCCTGGTCGCCGAGCAGCACCTCCTGCTCGCGGCGGAGTCGCCCGGGGCACGGCTGGCCTTCCTCCTCGCCGTCGGGGCCGCGACCCACGTGATCCGGTCCGTCGACGAGTCGCGGGTGGTGTCCCTCACGAGCGTCCCGGTCGGCACGGTCGCCGAGCTCGACGACTGGGTGCGCCGTGAGGCCGAGGCGCTGGGTCAGGCCTTCGACGCGCGGAACGGCACGTCGCGGTTCCGCGAGAAGATCGACGCCGCCTGGGCGACAGCAGCGAGCGGCCTCGTGCTGGAGCTGGACGTCATCAGGGCCGAGGGGGCGCGCGGCCCTGCCGAGCCAGCGGTGGCGAGCGGGCCGACCGAGGCCGGGGACCCGTCCACGCCGCAGGCCGAGCCCACCAGGACCGCGGCCGAAGCCCTCGAGTCCGCCGAGCGGCTCGCCACGGCGAAGAAGCTCGTCGACGCCGTGCCCCACTACCTGCAGGCGGCCCAGCTCTTCGAGGATGCGGGGCTGCTCGTCGACTCCGGCTACGCCTGGGCCGAGGCCGCCCACGCGGCGGCGCTGCTCGGCGACGACGCGGGCGCCTCGCGGACCTTCGCCACGGCGATCGGTCGCCTCCGCGCGGGCGGAGCCACCCCCGCCCAGGTCGTTCCGGTGCTGGTCGCCTGGGCCGCCTGCGCTGCGACGGCCGGGGACGGCGAGATCGCGCTCGCGGCCGCCGTGGAGATCGGCGCGGAGCTCGACAGGGAGATCGCGGGCGAGCCCGGCACGGAGACGGCGACCAGGTGCGGAGCAGCGGATCTGCTCGACACCCGCGCCCGGCTCCTCGCGAGCCTCGATCGCCGGGCCGAGGCGGCCGTGCTCGCGGAGGCCGCCGCCCAGGCGTACGCGACGATCGGCGTCAGCATGGACTCCGCGCACGCCTACTGGCTCGCCGGACGCCTCCACGACGCCGTCGAGCAGACGGCGAACTCCTCCCCCGCGGACCTCGCGCGCGCCCAGGAGTGCCTGGAGTCAGCCGTGGCGGCCTTCGGCGCCGCCAGGGCACGGGACGACCGGAGTCGCGCCGCCGGCGACCTGCTCGCCCTGCTGCGCCGGACCGGCCAGCACGGCAGGGCCGAGGAGCTCGCGGCGGAGCTCGCGGCGGGGTGAGGGCGGGCGGGCACCCCGCATCCACCGACCGGTTGACCCCACCCCGATCGGTCGACCGACCACCCAGCCGTCCGGACGACGCTTCCCTCCCCCGCGGCCGCTCCGCCAGGCTGGAGCCATGAGCACACCAGCCGTGCAGGTCAGGGACCTGCGGAAGCACTACGGGTCGAAGAAGGCCGTCGACGGCCTCGACCTCACCGTCGAGAGCGGCGAGATCTTCGCCGTCCTCGGCCCCAACGGGGCGGGCAAGACGACGACCGTGGAGATCCTCGAGGGCTTCCGGCACCGCGACAGCGGCGAGGTCAGCGTCCTGGGCGTCGACCCGCGCTCGGCCGACCTGACCTGGCGGAGCCGGATCGGCGTCGTCCTGCAGTCGGCCTCGGACCACTCCGAGCTGACGGTCCGCGAGATGGTCACCAACTTCGGCCGCTACTACCCCTCCGCGCGCGACACCGACGAGGTGATCGCGGCAGTCGGCCTGACCGACAAGGCCAAGACCCGCACGGGTCAGCTCTCGGGCGGTCAGCGACGCCGGCTCGACGTCGCCCTGGGCATCGTCGGCAAGCCGGAGATGCTGTTCCTCGACGAGCCGACGACGGGCTTCGACCCCGAGGCGCGGCGGAGCTTCTGGGACCTCATCGAGTCGCTCCGCGACGGCGGGACGACGATCCTGCTCACGACGCACTACATGGACGAGGCCGAGCGCCTGGCCGACCGCTGCGCCGTCGTGCGCGACGGGCGGGTCGTCGCCCTCGACGAGCCCTCGAGGCTCGGCAGCCGCTCCCGTCAGCAGTCCCATGTCCGCTGGACCGTCGACGGCCGGCTGCACGAGGAGCGGACCGCCACCCCCAGCGCCCTCGTGGCCGAGCTCTCCGCCCGCTTCGGCGGCGAGGTCCCGGGCCTCGAGGTGCAGCGCCCCACGCTCGAGGACGTCTACCTCGAGCTCGTCGGAGAGGTCGCACGATGAGCACCACGACCACCACCGTCCACCTGCCCTCGACCCAGCTCCGGCTGCCCTCCCTCGGCGGCGATGGCCCTGGAGCGCACCCGCATCGAGCTCGTGCAGTTCTTCCGGATCCGCGACGCGGTGATCTTCATCTTCGCCTACCCCATCGTCATGCTCGCGATCTTCGCGACGGTGTTCGGCCAGGACGGGACGAGGGTCGGCCCCGACCCGGGCATCCCGTTCGCGCAGTACTTCCTGCCGGGGATGGTCGCCACCGGTGTGCTGCTCTCGAGCTTCCAGAACCTGGCGATGGGGATCGCCACGAGCCGCGACGAGGGCGGCCTCAAGAGGCTGCGCGCGACGCCGATGCCGCCGACGGCGTACTTCCTCGGCAAGATCGGCTCGGTGCTCGTCACGAGCCTCGTGCAGACCGCCCTGCTGCTCGCCTCGGCTGCGCTGCTCTTCGGGGTGGACCTGCCCTCCGAGCCGGGGCGATGGCTGACCTTCGCCTGGGTCTTCCTGCTCGGCACGGCGACCGGGGCCATCTGCGGCGTCGCGTTCTCCTCGGTGCCGAGCAACGGCAAGGCGGCCTCCGCCGTCGTCACGCCGATCGTCCTGGTGCTCCAGTTCATCTCCGGGGTGTTCTTCCAGTACGACCAGCTCCCGAGCTGGATGCAGACGCTCGCCTCCGTCTTCCCGCTGAAGTGGTTGGCTCAGGGCATGCGCTCCGTCTTCCTTCCCGACTGGGCCCGCGACATCGAGCCGGCGGGCTCCTGGCAGCACGGGGCGACGGCGGCCGTGCTGGCGGCGTACCTCGTGGTCGGGCTCGTCGTGGCGGTCAAGACCTTCCAGTGGCGGCGCCGTGATGATGGCTGAACGAGCCGGCACGGGACCGGCGGGCGCCCTCCGGGGCCCCGCCGGTCCCGTGCGCTCGGAGGACCAGGCGAACCGCCACCGCTTCTGGGAGCGGTCGATGCGCGGCTGGGACCTGGCCTTCTACGCGATGATCACGGTCGCTGCCGCGACGCTCGCGCTGGACGTCGGCCGGGGTGCGTCGCTCGGCCTCGTCCTCGGGATGCTCGCGCTGATCGTCCTCGCCTACACCGTGCTCGGCCGGCGCATCGCGCGGACCGGCAGCGGGCGCCTCGTCGTGCCGTACCTGGCGATCCTCATCGTGCTGACCACCGCGATCACCTGGGTGTCGATCGCCGGGACGATCCTGCTGTTCATCGCGTACAGCCACGTCTGGTTCTTCTCGGTGACCCGCCGCGGGGGCGTCGTCGCCTCGGCGCTGCTGACCGTCGGAGTCTTCGGTGTCCTCGTGATGCGCTCCGGCTCCGGCGAGACGGCGCCGATGCTCGCGCAGGGTGCCCTCGCCCTGGCGTTCTCCCTGCTGCTCGGCCTGTGGATCACCCAGGTCGCCGAGCAGAGCGAGCAGCGCGCCGACCTCATCGACCGCCTCGAGGCGGCGCAGTCCGAGCTCGCAGCCTCGCACCACGCGGCCGGTGTCACGGCCGAGCGGGAACGGATGGCCCAGGAGATCCACGACACCCTCGCGCAGGGCTTCACGAGCGTGGTCATGCTGTCCCAGGCCGTCCGGGCCGACCTCGGGCGTGGGGACTCGACGCAGGCCCTCGAGAGGCTCGCGCTGGTCGAGCGGACCGCACGCGACAACCTGGCCGAGGCACGGGCGCTCGTCGCCGCCTTCGCCCCCGTCGGCCTCGCGGAGTCGGGCCTGACCGCCGCGCTCGAGCGGCTCGCCACGCGCTTCACCGAGGAGACCGGCGTGCGGGTCGACGTCCTCGTCGCCGAGGACTGCCGCGCGGTGGGCCGCGAGCGCGAGGTGATCCTGCTGCGCTCGGCCCAGGAGGCGCTGACCAACGTCCGCCGGCACGCGGGGGCGAGCCATGTGGCGCTGAGCCTGGGCTGCGACGGCGACGGCGACGTGCGCCTGGAGGTCGCCGACGACGGTCGCGGGATCGACCCGGCGACCGTGGAAGGCTTCGGTCTGCGCGGGATGCGCGAGCGGGTCTCCGCGGGAGGGGGCAGGCTCTCCGTCACCGGGGGCCCGACGGGCGGGACGCGCGTGCTCGTCACCCTCCCGCAGACCGCCGGTGCGGCGGACGAGGCCACGAGCCCTGACAGCGAAGGAGCCGGACGATGACCGTGCGCATCGTGGTCGTGGACGACCACCCGGTGGTCCGCTCCGGGCTCGTCGGCCTGCTCAGCGGGGAGGCCGACCTCGAGGTCGTCGGGGAGGCAGCCGACGGCGAGGCAGCCGTGACCCTGGTCGCCGAGCTCGGCCCCGACGTCGTGCTGATGGACCTGCGGATGCCGGGCGTCGACGGGGCGACGGCGACCGGGCTGATCTCCGTGCACCACCCCGCGGTGCGCGTGCTCGTGCTCACCACCTACGAGTCGGACACCGACATCCTGCGCGCCGTCGAGGCGGGCGCGGCCGGCTACCTGCTCAAGGACACCCCGCGCGAGGACCTCATCGAGGCGGTGCGGGGCGTGGCCCGCGGGGAGACCGTGCTGGCCCCCTCGGTCGCGCGGCGGCTCGTCGCGCAGGTGCGCCAGGCCGACCAGCGCCTCACCCCTCGCGAGCTCGAGGTCCTGGCGGGCGTGGCGCGCGGAGGATCGAACTCGCAGATCGGCGCCGAGCTGTTCATCACCGAGGCGACCGTCAAGACGCATCTGCTGCGGGTCTTCGCCAAGCTCGGCGTCGACGACAGGACACGCGCGGTGACCGTCGCGCTGGAGCGCGGGCTGCTGCCCTCGCCGTGACGGGCTGGCAGACTCACCGGGTGCGCGATCTGGTGACCCTGCCCAAGGCGCACCTCCACCTGCACTTCACCGGGTCGATGCGCGTGGCGAGCCTCGCCGAGATCGCCGGCGAGCGCGGGATCCGGCTGCCGGGGGCGCTGCTCGACGGCGAGCCCGTGCGGCCTCCGGCGGACGAGCGCGGCTGGTTCCGCTTCCAGCGCCTGTACGACGCGGCGAGGGCCTGCGTGCGCTCCGAGGCGGACATGCGACGCATCGTCGCGGAGGCGGCCGCCGACGACGCCGCGGAGGGCTCGGGCCGCCTGGAGATCCAGGTGGACCCGACGAGCTATGCGCCGTTCGTCGGCGGGATCACCCCGGCGCTGGAGATCGTGCTCGACGAGGCACGGCTCGCGAGCGCCGCCACCGGGGTCGAGGTCGGCGTGATCGTCGCCTCCTCGCGCATCCGGCACCCGCTGGAGGCGCGCACCCTCGCGCGGCTGGCCGCGGCGCTACGCCGGGGACGGACCGGGCGAGGTCGTCGGCTTCGGCCTGAGCAACGACGAGCGCCGCGGGACGACGGCGGACTGGGCACCCGCCTTCGCGATCGCGCGCAGGGCAGGGCTCGCCTCGGTGCCGCACGGCGGCGAGCTGCTCGGGGCCGAGCATGTCGCCCAGGTCGTCGAGCACCTGCGGCCGGACCGGCTCGGCCACGGGGTGCGCTCGGCGGAGGACCCGCGCGTGCTCGACTGGCTCGTGGACCGGGGGGTGGCGTTCGAGGTCTGCCCGGCGTCGAACGTCTCGCTCGGGGTGTACGCCGAGGACCGGAACGTCCCGCTGCGCACGCTCACCGCCGCCGGGGCGACGGTCGCCCTCGGTGCGGACGACCCGCTGCTGTTCGGCTCGCGACTCGTCGCGCAGTACGAGGTGGCCCGGCGGGTGCACGGCTTCTCCGACCACGAGCTCGCCGACCTCGCGCGGGACTCGATCCGGGCCTCACGGGCAGGCGCGGCGACGAAGGCCCGGCTGCTGGCCGGGGTCGACGAGTGGATCGGCGCGCCCGCCGACGGCTGAGGGCGCAGGTCCCGGGCGGGAGCCCGCTGCTGGTCGGGAAAGGACGCAGGAGGCCCGCGGGGGGGCCTGGTCCACGACGAGCAACGCTGCTACTTTGTATCAATCACTCAACACAATGGGGGTTGGTCTCATGGCAGGGATCGGGATGCTGGTCGTGGTCGCCTTCGTCCTCGCACCGCTCGCGGCGGTCGCCCTCATCGTCATGCTCGTCCGGACGGGACAGGCCGCGGACCGCCCCCTCACCGCGACGGCGACCGCCGCACGGCAGCATGCCGGGCTCACGACGGCCCTCGCCGTGCTCGCCGGCGCCCTCGCCCTCCCCGTCGGCATGCTCGGCACCCGCAGCACCTCCGGGCTCGCGGTCGGGCTGGCGACCGGCCTGCTCCCTGCCCTCGCAGGGCTCGCCTTCCTCGCTGTCCACGCGATCGGCGAGGCCACCTGGCCGCGACCGGCGGGCCAGGTCCGGCGCGCGAGCCTCGAACGGCGCACGATCCGCGACCTCGTGCCACGGCTCGGGCTCACGGCCGTGGCGACCTGGACGACCGGCCTGGCGGTCGCACTGCTCGGCTTCGGTCTCGCCGCCGACGCGACGGGGCGCTCCGTGTCCGTCACCTTCGAGAACGGCGGCTCGACGGCCGGCCCCTTCCCCGGCTGGTTCTACGGCGTGCCCCTGCTCGGTGCGACAGCGCTCGTCCTCGCGGCGACCTGGGGGACGCTCCACCTCGTCGCCACCCGCCCCGCCGTCGCCGACGCCGCGCCGCGATGGGACGTCGCCCTGCGCCGGCTCTCGGCCCATCGCGTGCTGCGCGGCGCGCAGACGGTGCTCGGGCTGACGCTCGTCGGTGTCCTGGGGTTCGCGGGGCGAGCGCTGCACTCGGCCGGCAGCGGCGGCTCGGTCGACGGCGTCCCTCGGGTCGACGCGCTCGCGAGCAGCACGGGGACGGTCGTCATGGTCTGCGCCGTCGTGGTCCTCCTCGCGACGCTGGCCGTGGGCGTCGTGCCGGGGACGCCGGCGAGCCTCGGCGCCGAGGGCCCCGCGGGCGACTCGCCACCCGGCGACCTCCCGCGGCCCGCCGCACCTCCCGCACCCCCGGCCCAGCCCCTGCCTCCGGCCCCGCCGCCCACCTCCGCACCGAGCACGGCGTCATGAGCCTGCAGATCCTCGTCGACCTCACGTCCGGGGTCCCGCCCTACGAGCAGATCCGCCTCCAGATCGGCGCGCACGTCGCCGCGGGCCGGCTGCGGGCCGACGATCGTCTCCCGACGATCCGCGCCCTGGCCGCCGACCTCGGCGTCGCGGCCGGCACCGTCGCCCGCGCCTACCGCGAGCTCGAGGCCAACGGCGTCGTCGTCACGCGGCGCCGCAGCGGGACCGTCGTCGCCGCAGGGACGGCACCGGCCGACGACACGCTTCAACGGGCGGCCGCGGGATTCGTCGAGACGGCCCGTGCCGTCGGTCTGGACGACGAGCAGACCCTCGAGCTCGTGCGCGGGGTCCTGCTGCGCACCGCCCCAGACCTCAGAGGCTGACGCCCACCAGCACCGGCTCGGCCTCAAGGCTCACGCCGAAGCGCTCGCGCACCCCGTCGCGCACGACGCGCGCCAGATCGAGCAGCTCCGCCGTGCTTCCGCCGCCGCGATGGGTCAGGGCGAGCGAGTGCTTCGTCGACAGGCTCACCGGACCGGGCAGCCCGAACCCCTTGCCGAAGCCCGCGTGCTCGATGAGCCATGCCGCGCTCGTCTTGACCAGGCCGGGGTCGATCGCGCCGAGGCTCGGGCCCGTGCTCGTGGCCGGGAGCGGCGAGCGCACCGGGTAGCGCGGGGCGCCGTCGGGCAGCTGGTCCGCCACCTGTGCCGGGACGACGGGGTTGGTGAAGAAGGAGCCCGCGCTCCACGTGTCGTGGTCGGCGGCGTCGAGCACCATGCCCTTGCTCGCCCTCAGCGCGAGCACGGCGTCACGGACCTCGACCGAGGGCGCCCGCACGCCGATCTCGACACCGAGCGCCTGGGCGAGCTGCGCATAGGCGATCGGCGCAGAGAGCGTGCCGAGGCGCAGCTGGAAGGACACCTCGAGCACCACGTAGCGGGGAGAGGGCGCGAACCGGGACGGGCCGCCGTCGGGCGCGCGCAGCGAGCGCTTGAGCACCGAGGAGCGGTAGCCGAAGCCCAGCTCGGTCAGCGCGAAGACCCGGATGCGGTTCTCGGCGCGGTCCCAGGCGCGCACGGTCGAGATGACCCCGGCGACCTCCTGGCCGTAGGCGCCGACGTTCTGCACGGGCGTCGCCCCCGTGGAGCCGGGGATACCGGCGAGCGCCTCCACGCCGACCCAGCCCTCGGCCACCGCGCGGTCGACGACCTCGCCCCATGGCGTCCCGGCGTCGACCGTGATCGCGGCACCGCCGCAGCCGTCGGAGCCCTCGAAACGCAGCCCCCGGCGGCCGTCCTGGACGACGAGCCCGGGGAAGCCCTCATCGGCGACGACGAGGTTCGAGCCGCCCCCGACGACGAGCACGGGTTCACCGGCCGCATCGGCCGTCCGCACGGCCTCGACGAGCTCCGCCTCGTTCGCGGCGACCAGGTGCCGGGCAGCGGGGCCGCCCAGTCGCAGGGTCGTGAGGTCGGCGAGGGTCGGCACGGGGTCAACCCTATGACGGGCCACCGGGGCCTGGCCTCAGCGGGCCCCGCCGGCCGCCGTCGGGAGCGGCTTGGCCGCCTGGGTGACGAACAGCCCGATGATCACCGGGACGGCGACGGCGAGCAGCGCGTGCCGGTAGCCGACCTGGCCGGCGAGCAGCCCGAGCAGGGGCGGGCCGGCGAGGAAGGCGCTGTAGCCGATCGTGGAGACGACGGCGACGCGCGCCGGCGCCCGGCGGGGGTCGTCCGAGGCGGCGCTCATCCCGACCGGGAAGCCGAGCGCGGCGCCCGCTCCCCACAGGACGACGCCGACCGTCGCGAGCCAGAGCCACGGCGAGAGCCCGAAGAGCAGCAGCCCGACGAGGCTGAGCGCCGCGACGATCCGCAGGACGGCGACGCGCCCGTACCGGTCGAGCAGCCCCGTCCCGAGCAGCCTCATCGCGGTCATCGCCGTGACGAAGACCGCGAAGCCGATCGCGCCGACGGCGGGCGAGGTGTCGAAGCCGTCGACGACGGCGAGGCTGACCCAGTCGTTCGCCGCGCCCTCGGTCAGCGCCGCGGCCAGCACGACGAGCCCGATGAGCAGCGTGCGGGTCTCCGTCCACGCGCGGGCGACGGGCGCGGACGCCGCGTCGTCGTGCTCGGCGCGTGCACCTCGACGGGGAGGAACGAGCGCGCGACCAGCAGGAGCAGGAGGTACCCGGCGGGCAGCACGATCCCGAGGTGGACGAGCAGCGGCGCGTCGAGGTGGGCGGCGAGCGCGCCGACGGCCGCGCCGATCATCGTGCCGAGCGAGAACCCGGCATGGAAGCGCGGCATGATCGCCTTGCCGAGGGCCTGCTCGACGGCGGCACCCTCGATGTTCATCGCCGCGTCCCAGACGCCCGTGCCCATCCCGACCGCCACCAGCGAGACGCCCACGAGCCAGAGCTGCCCGAGGCCAACCCCGAGCGAGGCGAGCATCAGGCCGACCCCGTTGACCGCCGCGAACACCAGGATCGTGCGCCTCGTGCCGAGCCGCTGGACGACGAGCCCCGACATCGGCATCGCGACGAGCGCACCGGCCGCGCCGACGATCAGCAGCACGCCGAGCTGCTCGGGACGCAGGTCGAGGGCGTCGCGCACGCGCGGCAGGCGCGCGGCCCAGCCGGCGAAGGCCGAGCCGTTGAGCGCGAAGGTGACCATGACGGCGAGCACCGCACGACGCAGCTGATCCGCGGAGCGACCGGTCGGGGCCGCGACCGTCCCGGGCCGGGGGGCGGTCGCGTCGAGCGGCGCGCTCATGCCGGCTCGCAGACGCTGGGACGGGCCGCGACCGGCTCGGCCGAGGCGCTGTCGCTCCCGGAGGCCCGGGCCGGCCCGGCGACGGCCGGCACCGGCCGTGCGGGCCCGCCGGCGAACGCCGCGCGCTGGCCGCGCGTGACCACGATCCCCAGGGCGAGGACCACCGCGATGAGCAGCACCGCGTGGCGGATGCCGATCGACTCGGCGGCGATCCCGATGACGGGCGGCGCGACCAGGCCCGTGACGGAGGAGAACGCCGAGACGACGGAGACCCTGCCCGCCGCCCCGAGGCCCTCGCCCGCGACGACCGCCATGGTGATGGGGATGACGAGCCCGGCACCCAGGCCCCAGGCGACCACGCCGAGGACGGCGATCGCGAAGGACGGAGCGAGGCCGAAGAGGAGCAGCCCGGCGAGCGCGAGCGCGCTCGAGACGATCAGCACGGGCCATCGGCCGAATCGGTCGATGACCGTCGTGCCCGCCGAGCGGGAGACGGTCATCGAGGCGACGAACACCCCGAAGACGACGGCGCCGAGTGCCTCCGTGCGGGCGAAGCCGTCGACGACGGCGATCGCCAGCCAGCCGTTGGCCGTCCCCTCCGACAGCGCCCCGGCCATGACGATGAGGCCGAGCAGCAGGGTGCGCGGCTCACGCCATGCCGCCAGCGCCTCGCGCGTCGCGCCGCCCTGCCGGACGGGGGCCGGGGCACCGGCCTCGGGCTGGGGCGTCACGACGGGCAGCACCGACAGGGGGATGCTGCGCCAGCGCCAGACGAGGCTGAGCGCGCCGATCGCGGTGAAGTGGACGAGGAGCGGCAGGTGGCCCCAGGCGGCGAGCGCTCCGAGGCCGGAGCCCACGACGCTGCCGATGGAGAACGCCGCGTGGAAGTGCGGGACGACGGTGCGGCCCATCGCCCGCTCGATGACGACGCTCTCGAGGTTGAGCGGCACGTTGCCCAGCGCGAAGGAGGCGCTCATCAGCACCACGCCCACCAGGAGCACCGGGACGCTGCCGATCGTCGGCCCGAGCCCCAGCGCGAGCGAGGCCGTGGCGAAGACGACTCCGGCGACCATCATCGTGCGACGGCTGCCCCAGCGCGCGGAGAGGGCACCGGCGGCCAGCACGGTGACGAGCGAGCCGAGGGAGCCGACGAGCATGACGGAGCCGAACTCCCCCGTGCTCAGCCCGAGGTCCGAGCGCACCGTCGGCAGCCGCGACAGCCAGCTCGCGACGGTGAGCCCGAGCAGCCCGTAGAGCCCGATCAGGGCGTTGCGCGCCCGCAGCACCTCGGTGCGCGGAGCGGCCGGACGAGGCCGGCGCCGAGCGCGCGGAGGACGCACGGCTCCGGCGTCCGCCGTGGCCGCAGCACCGTGCGGGCGCGGCAGCCGGGGCAGCCGGGCGCCGCGGCGCAGGCTCGCGCCCGACGCACGGATGGGGCCGGACGCACCGACGGGGTGGGAGGGCAGGGGGCGGGCGGGGCGCGGCACGGCAGTCCAGACAGCTCGGGTGGTCAGCAGGGGTGTCGAATCGATTCGATGTCTGGCCCATTGTGCCGATAGGCTGACGGTCCCGTCAACCGCATTCCACGGACAGGTGCCATGACCACGAAGACGACGCTCGCCGACGTCGCTGCCGCGGCGGGCGTCTCCGTGTCCACCGCCTCGCTCGCCTTCTCCGGTGCCGGGCCCATCGCCGAGGCGACGAGGTCGCGGGTCCTCGCCGCGGCCGAGGGGCTCGGCTACTCGGGACCGAGCGCGCTCGGCAGGTCGCTCCGCTCGGGACGCTCGGGCATCGTCGGTGTCGTCATCGGTGACCAGCTCCGCCGCAGCTTCCGCGACCCCGTCTCGATCCAGGTGCTCGACGGGCTCGTCGGCTGCCTCGGCGCCCAGGGGCTCGGCGTCCTGCTCATCCCCGCGGGCGTGGACGGCGGGCTCGACCCGCTGCTGCAGAGCGCGTCGATGGACGTCGCCATCCTGCTGTGGGGAGCCCACAGCGACGACCCCACGCTGTCCGCCCTGGCCAGGCGCGGCGTGCCGGCGATCCTCAGCGAGGGCCCGCGGGCGAGCGGGCTCCCGGTGGTCGGCATCGACGACCGCGCCGGCACGGCGACGCTCGTGGCCCACCTCCAGGAGCTCGGCCACGAGCGCATCGGCTGCGTGACCCTGCCGTTCAACGGCTCGCGACGCTGCGGACCGGTGGACGAGGCCCGGTGGGCGGAGCTCGACTGGACCCCGACCAGGCACCGGCTCGCCGGGCTCGCCGATCGTGGCGTCACGCCCGTCCCCGTCGTCGAGGCCTCGGCGAGCCTCGTCGAGGCGGGACGCGAGGCCGGGCTGCTCGTGCTCGACACGCCCGACCGGCCGACTGCCGTCGTCGCCCAGTCCGACCTGCTCGCCGCCGGCGTGCTGCTCGCCGCCCGCGACCTCGGCCTGCGCGTGCCGCAGGACGTCTCCGTCGCGGGCTTCGACGGGCTGGACCTGCCCTGGCTCGCGCCCGATGTGCTGACCACCGTCAGCCAGCCGCTCGCGGCCAAGGGAGAGGCGCTCGGCGACGCGGTCCGTCAGCTCCTCGCCGGGCAGACGCCGGCGGACGTCGTGCTACCGGTCACCCTGCGGGTCGGCACGACGACGGGACCCCCTCCCGCCTGAGCACGGCTGCGCTCGAGCCACGGAACCGGGCGCCGCTCAGCGGCGGCGGGGCTGCGCGAGCCCTGGGCCCTCAGAGCCGGACGAGGACCTGCGCGCGACCGAGGACCTTGACGCCCTCGGTGCTGACCGTGAGGTCGATCCGGGCCGTACCGGCCTCGGTGTCCACGACGGCGACCGTCGCGACGATCTCGACGACGGCCTCGCCCGGGTCGGGGACCGGGACGGGACGCGTGAAGCGCACTCCGTAGTCGAGCAGGTCGCCCGGGTCGCCGAGCCAGTCGACGACGACGTTCACGGCGGTGGCCATGGTGAACATGCCGTGCGCGATGACGCCGGGGAGCCCGACCTCACGCGCGAAGCGCTCGTTCCAGTGGATCGGGTTGCGGTCGCCGCTGGCGCCCGCGTAGTGCACGAGGTTCGCGCGCGAGACCGTGACGGTCCTGGTGCCGACGACCTCGCCGACCTCGACGCTGCGGCTCATGACTCTTCCCCCCGGACGGCAAGCGTGGAGGTCACGGTCGCGACCGGGGCGCCGGACGCATCGGCCAGCTCGCAGCGCGTGGTGACCATCGCCAGCCCCGCGCGCTCGACGATCGCGTCGACGTGCAGGACGGTGACGATCTCGTCCCCGGCGACGATCGGCCGGTGGTGGGTGAACCGCTCGTCGGCGTGGACGACGCGGCTGAAGTCGATCCCGGCGGCCGGGTCCTCGATCAGCTGCGCCTCGGCGCGCTGGGCGATGACCACCGCGAAGGTGGGCGTCGCCACGACGTCGGCGTACCCGGCTGCGCGGGCCGCCTCGACGTCGTGGTGGACCGGGTGCGTCGCACCGACCGCCTGCGCGAAGTCACGCAGGTGCTCCCGACCCACGGCATAGGGCGCCGTGGGCGGGTAGACGCGGCCGACGTACCCGGCGTCCATCTCGACCTACCTCGTCAGCGGGTCTCGCGGTGCGGCGTGTGCTTGCCGCAGCGCGGGCAGAACTTCGCCAGCTCGATCCGGTCGGGGTCGTTGCGACGGTTCTTCTTGGTGATGTAGTTGCGCTCCTTGCACTCCGTGCACGCGAGCGTGATCTTGGGACGGACGTCCTGGGACTTGCTGGCCACAGTTCACCTCTCCGCTGACGTCTCAGCGATGTGCGTGCGCGGCCACGGAAGGCCGACGCTGAATGAGTTGGTGGTAGCGGGGGCGGGATTCGAACCCGCGACACCACGATTATGAGCCGTGTGCTCTAACCACCTGAGCTACCCCGCCATATCGGCACCCACAGGCACGAACCTGCAGGCACCAACAGAGCCCCGAAAGGGAATCGAACCCTTGACCTTCTCCTTACCATGGAGACGCTCTGCCGACTGAGCTATCGGGGCAGCGCGTGCCAGGGTACACGGCCCGGAGCGTCCTCGCGAAATCGATGAGGACGGCCCCGCTTCGGCCCTGCGCGGGCCCCCTGGGACGACGAGCCCCCCGCGCCGGGAGGCCCTTGGAACGACGGAGCCCCGCACCGGTGATCCGGTCGGGGCGCCGCTGGTGGCAGGTGAGGGATTCGAACCCCCGTAGCATGACGCGGCTGATTTACAGTCAGCTCCCTTTGGCCGCTCGGGCAACCTGCCGTTCGCACCGGCACGAGGTCGGTGCGGATGGAAGGATAGCAAGTCCGCGGCACCACTCGTGACCCCGCAGCACCCAGGAGGACTCCCATGGCAGCCGACTCGTCGTTCGACGTCGTGAGCAAGGTCGACCGTCAGGAGGTCGACAACGCCCTGAACCAGTCCGTCAAGGAGATCGCGCAGCGCTACGACTTCAAGAACGTCGGCGCCTCGATCTCCTGGAGCGGGGACACGATCGTCATGGTCGCCAACTCCGAGGACCGCGTGAAGGCCGTCCTCGACGTCTTCGAGACGAAGCTGGTCAAGCGCCAGATCTCGCTCAAGGCGCTCGACACGCGGCGAGCCGAAGCTCTCCGGCAAGGAGTACCGGCTCGAGGCGACGCTCAAGCAGGGGCTGAGCAGCGAGGACGCCAAGAAGGTCGCGAAGATCATCCGTGACGAGGGCCCCAAGGGCGTCAAGACGCAGATCACCGGCGACGAGCTGCGGGTCTCGGCCAAGGCGAGGGACGACCTGCAGACCGTCATCGCCCTGCTCAAGGGCGCCGATCTCGACGTCGCGCTGCAGTTCGTCAACTACCGCTGAGGCGGGCGCGGGCCCCGCTCACAGCCCGAGGGTCGAGAGCTCCTCGACGCTCGGCTCCCCCGCGGCGGCCGCGAAGGCACCCAGGACCTGCGTGAGCCGGTCGCGGTCCTGCGGCGCCATCGCCGAGAGGATCTCGACGATGCGCTCACGGCGGGCCGCGGTGACCCGGGCGACGAGCTCCCTGGCGCGCGGGGTCGGCTCGACGAGCACCGAGAGCCTGCTCTCCGGGTCCTCGACCCGGCGCACCCAGCCGGCCGCGACGAGCCGGTCCGCGTTGCGGCTGAACGTCGACGGGTGGATCCCCATCCGATCCGCGACCGCGCCCGAGCGCAGCGGTCCGTGCGCCGTCAGCAGCACGAGGACGCGGAACTGAGGGAGGGAGACCTCCTCGAGCGCCGGCTCGATCGATCGCGCGACGACGCCGAGAAGCGCCCGGGAGGCCAGGAGGGTCTGCTCGGCTGCGTCGTCGAGATCGGGCATGGATCCACAGTACCCATGGATTCGTCCTATGTGTCTTGATACATTAGATGTATGCCTACATCTTTTGCGGTCTCGCGTGCGCTCGGATCCCGATGGGGCCGGCCGCTGCGGGCGGCCGCCCGGCTACGCACCACCGGCGGCGGCCTGACCGCCCTGGCCCTCCTCGTCGGCGCGACGACGGGCCTCGGTGCCGTCGTCTTCCGCGAGCTGGTGACGGGGGCCACCTGGATCTTCAGCGGGCATGCGGACTACTCGGCCGTCGGTCTCGGCCGGCACCCCGCCCACCCCTGGGTCCCCTGGCTCGGCGGGGCCTTCGTCGTCCTCGCCCCGGTGCGTCGGCGGGCTGATCTACGGCCCGCTCGTCCAGCGCTACGCGAAGGAGGCGCGCGGGCACGGCGTCCCCGAGGTGATGGTCGCCGTCGCCCAGCGCGGCGGCCGGATCCCCGGCAAGGTCGCCGCCGTCAAGGCGATCGCCTCGGCCGTGACGATCGGCTCGGGCGGCTCGGTCGGCCGCGAGGGACCGATCGTGCAGATCGGTTCAGCCCTCGGCTCGTGGATCGGCGGGACCGGCCAAGGTCTCGGAGTCCCGGCTGCGCACGCTCGTGGCCTGCGGGGCCGCCTCGGGGATCGCCGCGACCTTCAACGCCCCGATCGCCGGCGTCTTCTTCGCGCTCGAGCTGATCCTTCGCGACTTCACGGCCGAGTCCTTCGGCGTCGTCGTCCTCGCCGCCGTCGTCTCCTCGGTGATCGGCCGCGCCGTGTTCGGCGACGTGCCGTTCATGACCCTTCCGGCCTTCTCCGTCGAGCATGCCGGCGCGTACCTGCTGTTCGCCCTGCTCGGGCTCCTCGGCGGCGTGGTCGGCGTGATGTTCACCAAGATCCTGTACCGGATCGAGGACCTGTGCGATGCCGTGTGGCACGGGCCGGAGTGGGCGCGTCCCGTCGTCGGCGGTGTGCTCCTCGGGCTGCTGCTGCTCGCGGTGCCCGCAGATGTACGGCGTCGGCTACCCCGTGCTCGAGGCGGGCGTCCAGGGCAAGTACGCGATTGCCGTCCTGCTCGGACTGCTGGTGGCCAAGATGGTCGCGACGAGCCTGACGATCGGGATCGGCGGCTCGGGCGGGGTGTTCGCCCCCTCGCTGTTCATCGGGGGGATGCTCGGCGCGGCGTTCGGCGCGATCGCCCACCAGATGATCCCCGGGGTGGCCGGCCCCGCCGGGGCCTTCGCGCTCGTCGGCATGGGCGCCGTGTTCGCCGGGGCCGCCAGGGCACCGATCACCGCGGTGCTGATCCTCTTCGAGCTGACCGGCGAGTACACGATCATCCTTCCGCTGATGCTCGCGATCGTGCTCGCGACGACCGTCAGCCGCGCCTTGAGCAAGGACAGCGTCTACACGCTCAAGCTCCGCAGACGCGGCGTCGAGCTCGACACGCGGCCTGCCGACCCGCGCCTGACCGACCGCAGCGTCGGCGACGTCATGGAGCCCCCGGCCGACCCGGTGGGGCCGACCCTCCCGCTCGCCGAGGCGGTGCCGCTCCTGCTCGCCGGTGGCCGACCGGCCCTCCCGGTGCTCTACGGCGGGCTGCTCATCGGCCAGCTGAGGACCGATCGCGTCGCCGAGCTGCTCGAGGAGGACGCCGGCGAGCGCGCGCTCACCGTGGCGGACGCCGTCGACGACGTGCCGACCGTCCTGAGGACGCAGTCCCTGCGCAGCGGCCTGGAGGCGCTGCGCCGCCACCCCATCGCCGACGGCGGACTCGCCGTCACCGACCCGGAGGGACGGCTCGTCGGCTGGGTCACCCACCGCACGCTGCTGCGCACCCTCATGGCCCCCGTCCCCGACCCCGACCCGGTCATGCTCACGGGACTGCGCGCCGGCCTCGACTCGACCGTCCGGGGTGTCGTCGGCCGCGGCGCGGGCTCGCGCGGCGAGCGCATCCGGCGCCGGGGACGTCGGGCCGACTGAGGGCGGCCCCCGGCCGGGAGGCCCGGGCGCTCAGGCTCCCGGGTGGCCCGCCATCTGGCGCAGCCGTGCGATGCGCTCGGCCATCGGCGGGTGGGTGGCGAAGAGCTGCGCCATGCCCTCGCCGCGGAAGGGGTTGGCGATCATCAGGTGCGAGACGTCGACGAGGTCGCGGTTCGCCGGTAGCGGTGCGCGTGCCGTCCCCGTCGCGAGCTTCTCCAGCGCGGAGGCGAGCGCGAGCGGGTCGCCGGTCAGCCGCGCCCCGTCCTCGTCCGCGTCGTACTCGCGCGTCCTGCTGATCGCCATCCGGATGAGCAGCGCGGCGACCGGGCCCAGGACGGCCATCGCGATCATCGCGAGCCCGTTGCTGTTGCGGTCGCGGCCGCCCCCGCCGAAGAACAGCAGGAACTGCGCGAGCGAGGTGATCATCCCGGCGAGCGCCGCCGCCACCGAGGAGGTGAGGATGTCGCGGTTGTAGACGTGCATGAGCTCGTGCCCGAGCACCCCGCGCAGCTCGCGCTCGTCGAGCAGGCGAAGGATCCCCTCGGTGCAGCAGACGGCGGCGTTGCGCGGGTTGCGGCCCGTCGCGAAGGCGTTCGGGGCGGCCGTCGGGGAGATGAACAGCGCGGGCATGGGCTGGCGGGCGGTCGTGGACAGCTCGCGGACGATCCGGTACATCTGCGGGGCCTCGAGCTCGCTGACCGGGTAGGCGTGCATGGCACGGATCGCGATCGACGCGGAGTTCCAGTAGCCGTAGCCCGTCATCAGCACCCCGGCGAGGCCGAACCACAGCACGTACCGCCCGCCGCCGACGACTGACCCGGCGAGCAGCACGACGACCCAGAGCGAGGCGAAGAGCGCAGCCGTCTTCAGACCGTTGAAATGCCGACGTCCCACCACGAGCCTCCTGTCGTCCCAGGGTGCAACGCCTGAGCGCCGCCTGCCGTTCCCGCCCGTGCCCGGTCGCGGACCGGGACGAGCCCCTGCGCGCCTCGCCGTGCCCGTACGCTGAGCACTCGTCCCACCTGTCACCCGTTCGACCCGGGAGCCTCCATGCGCCGTGCCCTGACCGTCGCCGCCACCGTCGCCACCCTGCTGGCCCTGGCCGCCTGCGCACCGAGCGACGAGGCCTCCCCGGCTCCGGCCGCGAGCGACGGCTCCCTGCCCACCCTCGAGGAGGGCGTGCTGACGATCGGCACCTCCGACCCGGGCTACGAGCCGTGGATCGTCGACAACGACCCGTCGAACGGCAAGGGCTTCGAGTCGGCCGTCGCCTACGCCGTCGCCGCTCAGCTCGGTTTCGACTCCGAGCACGTCAGCTGGGTCCCGGTGAGCTTCGACCAGATCATCGCCCCGGGCGCGAAGTCCTTCGATCTCGCGATCAACCAGGTCTCGATCAGCGAGGACCGCCGCGCGAGCCTCGACTTCTCCTCCGCCTACTACGACACGGCGCAGGCTGTCGTGACACTGACCGGATCCCCCGCCGCCGCAGCGACCTCCCTCGCCGAGCTCGCCCCGCTGCGCATCGGCGCGATGGTCGGCACGACGAGCGCCACCGTCGCCGAGGAGACGATCCAGCCCACGGCGGCCGTGCAGCTGTTCAACGACAACGACCAGGTCAAGCAGGCGCTCACCGCCGGGCTGGTCGACGCGATCGTCGTGGACCTGCCCACGGCGCTCTACATCACCGCGGCCGAGCTCGAGGGTGGTGTGCTCGTCGGCCAGCTGCCCGCGGGCGACAACCCCGACCAGTTCGGACTCGTCCTGGACAAGGGCAGCCCGCTCACCTCGGCTGTCAGCGCCGCCGTCGACTCCCTGCGCGCGGACGGGACGCTCGCGACGCTCGAGACCACGTGGCTGACCGACGCGGCCGGCGCACCCGTCCTGAAGTGACGCAGCCGTGACGGCGACGCCGTGGAGCCCCTCGGCCGTCGCGCTCGACCGCATCGCCTACCGCAGGGCTCGCACGCGTCGATCGGTCCTGGCCGCCACGGCGAGCACCGTGACGGTCGCCGGGCTGGCGGTCGCGGCCCTCGTGGCCTCCCCGGGCTGGCCGCGCGTGCGTCAGTCCTTCTTCGACCCCGAGGTCGCCTGGGCGTCACTGCCCCGCGTCGCGCAGGGGCTGTGGCTCAACGTCCGGGTGATGGCGGTCGCCGCCGTCGCGATCCTCGTGCTCGCGCTGCTGCTCGCGATCGCGCGGACGCTGCGCGGCCCGGTCTTCTTCCCGCTGCGCGCCGCGGCGACGGCCTATGTCGACGTCTTCCGCGGGCTCCCGCTGCTGCTCGTCCTGCTGCTCGTCGGCTTCGGCGTGCCAGGGCTGCGCCTGCAGGGCGTCCCGACCGACAACGTCGTGCTCGGCGGGCTGGCCCTCGTCCTGACCTACTCCGCGTACGTCGCGGAGGTGTTCCGGGCGGGGATCGAATCCGTGCACCCCTCGCAGGTCGCCGCCGCCCGCTCGCTCGGCCTGACGCACTCCCAGACGCTGCGCACCGTCGTGCTGCCCCAAGCGGTGCGCAGGGTCGTGCCCCCGCTGCTCAACGACCTCGTCGCGCTCCAGAAGGACTCCGGGCTGATCTCCATCCTCGGAGCGATCGACGCGATCCGCGCGGCGCAGGTCCAGACGGCGCAGTACGCGAACTTCACGCCCTACGTGGTGGCCGGGGTGCTCTTCGTCATGCTCACCATCCCGCTGACCCGGCTGACCGATGCGCTCGCGCGGCGAAGCGGCTGGCTCGGGGCGCTCGGCGGCGTCTCGGGCGGGGGTGCGCTGCGATGACGGCGACCGCGATGCCCGTCCTGCGCGTCCAGGGCGTGCGCAAGTCCTACGGCGAGCACCTCGTGCTCGACGGGGTCGACCTCGAGGTGGCCCAGGGGCAGTGCGTCGTGCTCATCGGCGCGTCCGGCTCGGGGAAGTCGACGCTGCTGCGCGCCGTGAACCTCCTGGAGGAGGTCGACGACGGCGTGATCCTGCTCGAGGGCGAGGACATCACCGACCCGCGCAAGGACGCGAACGCGATCCGGGCGCGCATGGGCATGGTCTTCCAGTCCTACAACCTCTTCCCGCACATGCGCGTCATCGACAACGTCAGCCTGGCCTCGCGGCTCGTGCACCGCGTCCCGCGCGCGCAGGCCGCCGAGGCCGCAGCCGGGATGCTCGACCGCGTCGGCCTGGCCGCCAAGGCGCAGTCCTTCCCCGACGAGCTCTCGGGCGGTCAGCAGCAGCGCGTGGCGATCGCCAGGGCGCTGGTCTCCTCCCCGCACCTCATGCTGCTCGACGAGGTCACGAGCGCCCTGGACCCCGAGCTCGTCGGCGAGGTGCTCGAGCTGCTCGGGACGCTCAAGGCCGAGGGCATGACGATGCTCGTCGCGACGCACGAGATGTCCTTCGCGCGGCATGTCGCGGACGAGGTCTGCTTCCTGCACGAGGGTCGCGTGCACGAGCGCGGCACGGCGGAGCAGGTGCTCGGCGACCCCGTCGAGCCGCGCACCCGGGAGTTCCTGCGCAGGCTCGTCCAGGACTGACGGCGTCCGGCCGGCGGCCTCGCGCCGCGTCCGTCCGGCTCAGGCCTGGCCGCGAGCGATCGCGAGCATCTCCTCGCGCGGGACGACCTTGATGCGGGTGCGGCCGTGCGGCGCACCCAGCGCCTGCTCGTAGGCGTCGAGCAGCATCCAGCCCGACCACTCGACGGCGTCGACCCCGCGCTCCGCGAGCAGGGCGGTGACGTCCTCCCGGGCACGCAGGGGCGCGCGCTCCAGGTCGTCGGCGTCCTCGACGAGGTGCCGGATGGTCTCCGTCGCGTCGGACTTGGTGTGCCCGATGAGGCCGACCGGGCCGCGCTTGATCCAGCCGGTCGCGTACATGCCGGGGAGCGGCACGCCGTCCGAGCCGACGACCCGTCCCTCGCGGTTGGGGATCACGCCGGCGACGTCGTCGAACGGCAGACCGGGGACGGGAGAGCCGAAGTAGCCGATCGCGCGGTAGACGGCCTCGACCGGCCAGTCGTGCATCTGGCCCGTCCCGGCGACGGAGCCGTCGCCGGCGAGCGCCGTCCGCTCCGTGCGGATCCCCGTGACGTGGTCCTCGCCGAGGACGGCCACCGGCCGGTGCAGGAAGTGCAGGTGGATCCGACGGCTCGCCGTGAGCTCCTCCGGGTCCTTCAGGGTCCAGTCCGTCAGCGTCTTGACGACCTGCTTGGTCTGGTTCGAGGAGTGGATGGCGGCCATCGAGCCCTCGTCGAAGTCGAAGTCCTCGGGGTAGACGAGGACGTCGACGTCGGGGACGTGACCGAGCTCGCGCAGCTCGAGCGGCGAGAACTTCACCTGGGCGGGCCCGCGGCGCGCGAAGAGGTGGACGTCCGTCGCGGGGTTGGCCAGCAGCCCCTCGTGCACGTTCTGCGGGATCTCCGTCGGCAGCAGGTCCTGCGGGTGCTTGGCGAGGATCCGGGCGACGTCGAGCGCGACGTTCCCCGCGCCGAGGACCGCGACATGGCGGGCCTGGAGCGGCCAGGTCCGCGGGACGTCCGGGTGGCCGTCGTACCAGGAGACGAAGTCGGCGGCACCGTAGGAGCCGGGCAGGTCGATCCCGGGGATCTCGAGAGCGGCGTCCCGGATCGCCCCCGTGGCGATGATCACGGCGTCGTAGTGCCGGCGGAGGTCCTCCAGGCTGAGGTCCGTGCCGAGGTCGACGTTGGCGAGCAGGCGGATGTCCCCGCGCTCGAGGATCTTCTCCAGGGCGACGATGATCTGCTTGATCCGCGGGTGGTCGGGGGCGACGCCGTAGCGCACCAGGCCGAACGGGGCGGGCAGCCGCTCGATGAGGTCGATGCTGACGTCGACCTCGGACTTGGACAGGATGTCGGCGGCGTAGATGCCTGCAGGGCCCGCGCCGACGACGGCGACGCGCAGAGTGCTGCTCACAGCAGTGGGGACCTTCCGGGTGCTGGGTGCGGCGCGGACGCCAGGAACGCTCGGACAAGTGTAGGTCCGTCCCATGTCTGCGGGCCTTCCGTCCCAAGGAATGGCAGCGGGGGTAGGTTCGCCGCGTGCCCACCCCGTCCCCGCTCGACCGCCGCGGACTCCTGCTCGGTGCCGGGGCCTACGGTCTGTGGGGTTTCCTCCCGCTGTACTTCCCGCTGCTCGCGCCCGCCGGCCCGGTCGAGATCATCGCCCACCGCGTCGTGTGGTCGCTCCTGTTCTGCCTCGCGATCCTGCTGGTCACCGGCACCTGGCGCAGCGCCCTCGCCGCGGCCCGGCGGCCGCGGATGCTCGCCACGCTCGCGCTGGCCGGGGTGCTCGTGGCCACGAACTGGCTCGTGTTCGTCGCAGGCGTGCTCGGCGGGCACACCGTCGACGCGGCGCTCGGCTACTACATCAACCCCCTGGTGACCGTCGCCCTTGCCGTCCTCGTGCTCGGCGAGCGGATGCGGCCCGCCCAGTGGGTCGCGCTCGGGATCGGCCTGCTCGCCGTCGTCGTCCTGACGCTCGGCGTCGGCCGGCTGCCCTGGGTCGCGCTGACCCTCGCGTCCACCTTCGGCCTCTACGGCCTCATCAAGAACCGTGTGGGGCGCAGCGTCCCGGCCCTCGCCTCGCTCGCCGTCGAGACGGCCGTCCTGGCGCCCCTGGCTCTCGCGTACCTCGCCGTCCTCGGCTCGGCGGGAGGCTTCGCGACGCACGGCAGCTGGCACGCGCTGGCGATGGCCGGCACCGGCGTGGTCACGGCGGTCCCGCTGCTGCTCTTCGGCGGCGCTGCCCGGAGGCTCCCGCTCAGCATCGTCGGGCTCATCCAGTACCTGACGCCGACCCTGCAGTTCATGCTCGGGATCCTCGTGTTCCACGAGGCCATGCCGGCGGTGCGCTGGTGGGGGTTCGGCCTGGTCTGGCTCGCGCTGCTCGTGCTCACCGTCGACACGCTGCGCTCGGGCCGCCCGGCCCTGCGGGGGCGTCAGCCGGCGATCGTCAGCCAGTAGTCGCCGAAGGCAACCGAGGCACCGACGGGGACGCGCACCGACTGCTCGGCCGCGCACAGGATCTGCTGGCCGTCGGTGAGGGTGACGATCGTGCCGTTCGTGGAGCTGCGGTCCTTGAGCCAGACGCCCTCGGAGTCGACGCCCATCGCGAAGTGGGTCTTGGAGACGGAACGACCGCGGTCCAGGACGGCAATCACCTGGACCGGGAGCGTCTCGCCCTCGCGCGGCGAGGGGTTGCGCCCGACGAGCGCCGTCCCCTCCAGGACGACGACGCGGTTGTCCCAGAGCAGCAGCGTGGCGCGCGGGCGGGTCTGCGCCCGCGTCGGCGCATAGGCCACCTTGCTGCGCGCCTCACGCAGCTGGGTCTGCTCGACCTCGTCCTCCAGCGCCCGGTACGGCGGGCTGCTGACACGCTCGTACGGGGCATCGGGCACGATGCGGCCCTTCGTCGGACTCATGCGTGCCTCCCTCCGTGTCTCGCGGCCGCGCGCCTCCCTAGCTCCAGGGTACGCACGCGCGGGCAGTTCGCCCGTCGGCCAGGGGTCGTAGTCCTCCGCCGGGCGATCGACCAGGAGGCCGGCCGCGGCCGCGGCCGCCGACTCACCGGACGAGGAGCTTCCGTTCGAGCCCCCGCCGTCGGCGGGCTCCTCGGGGGCGGGGGACGAGAACGCCTGGCCGAGCAGCGGGTCACCGGGCGTCGGGCCGGGCGCCAGGTCGCCGCCCGCGGCAGGGGCCGGCGAGGAGACCGAGGTCGGTCCCGACGGGCCGGGAGCGGATCGGCTCACCGCCGTGACGGCAGGGCGCAGGCTGCGGCGCTCGTCCCTCGCGTCGAGCAGGCCGCTCTGCGCACGGCTCAGCCGCGCCGAGCGCGGGTCGACGCCGATGCCCAGGTCGAGCACGACGGCACGCGAGGCCCGGTCGTGCCAGGCGCGGCGCCGACCGTCCGGGTCCCATGCGGCGGACGCCAGGAGCAGGCCCGGGCCGACGACGGGGAGCAGCGAGGCGAGCAGGAGGATGAGGCAGCGCAGGAACGCGCGGCCGAGGCCGATCCGCTCTCCGGTGGCGTCGTCGACCACGCGCTGCGCGGCCAGCAGACCGCCGACGCTGCGCCCGGTCGTCCCGGTCATGACCCACTGGCTGACCAGGTAGATCGCCAGCGCGGCAGCGCCGACGAGCGCGACGGGGCCGGGTGTGGTCAGCGCGCCGTCGTCTCGCCACTGGCCGGCGAGCCCGCCGAGGAGCAGTCCGCCTCCGAGGACGAGGCCAGAGACCACGTCGATCGTGTAGGAGACGAACCGCCGGCCGACGCTCGCGGGGACGGAACCCGGGACGACCATCCGGACTCACCTCCTCCACCGACGACGGCCACCGGCGGCGGCGTTCAGGGTGTCATCGGCACGCGGGATGCCCCGCATGAGGTGGTGCGCACCGAAATCTCAGTCCACCGACGTCGGGACCGGGCTCGTGGCGCGTCCCGAGCGATGCCTGGCCACGCGCAGACGCGAGAGCCAGCGGTCCCTGCGCCGTACCGCCATCCTCAGGGTGGCCGCGGTCGACTCGACGCTCTCCCAGTAGGACGCGACCTGCTCGGGCGTGGGCTGGCGCGGGCCGAAGACGTACGCGTCGGCCCGGGTGGCCAGCCCGGCGATCGGCCCGCCGACGGCCACCGCGCGCCGGCTGCCCTCCGGGTCACGTGGCGCGAACTGCCCGGCCAGCGCGACAGCGATCTCCCGGCGCGTGGAGCGGGCAGGGACCGGGCGGCGCAGCTCGGCCGCCTGGTCGCAGATCTCCTGCCACCCCCCGACGACCTGGTCGACGGGGTCCTTGGCGCTGCGCCGCAGACGGCGGCGGCGACGCTTGAGCGCCGCGACGAGAAGCGGCGGACCCACGACGAGGAGCAGCGGGATCCCGGCAGCAGCGGCGAGCTTCGCGAGGACGAGCCATGACCTCCCCTGGACCTGCTGGTCCTGGTTGTCGTCGGTCCGCGGCTGCTCGGTGTCGTCGGCCGGCGCGACGGCGGGCTTGGCAGGCGGCGGCGGCGGCTGCCGCACCTGGGGCTGGGCCGCGGACTCCTCGAGCGGGGTCGAGTCGTTCGGCGTCCGGCTCGCGTCGGGCGTCGGGTCGAAGGCGACCCAGCCGTAGCCGGCGAAGTTGATCTCGACCCATGCCTGGACCTGACGACCCGTGACGGTCACCGTCGACGAGCCCGAGGCCGATCCCGCGCCCACGACCGCCGGGGTGGAGTCGGGGATGAACCCGAGCACCACGCGCGAGGGCAGCCCCATCTGACGCGCCATGAGCGCCATCGCCGCCGCGTACTGCTCGCCGTCCCCGACCATGAGCGGACCGGTGAGCAGCTCGGTGATCCGGTCGGCACCATGTCCGGACAAGGAGGAGTAGTCGCCCTCGGCGGTGAGCCCGTGGCTGAACCAGCCGCGCTGGCTGAGACCCTCGGCGAGGCTCCGCGCGATCAGGCCGGGAGACGTCGCCGTCCCGGCGACCTGGGCGGAGTACTCGGCGACGGCGTCGGGCACGCCCTCGGGGCGCGGAAGGGCCACCCTGCCGATCGTCGCCTCGTCGAGCTCGTCGTCGGAGGGTCGGTCCGGGACGACGACCTGGGCCGTGTACGTGGTCCCCGCAGGCACGCCGTCGACCAGGGCTGCCGCTCCCGTCGCGTCGTTGTAGCGCAGTCGCGAGCGCAGGGCCGCGTCGTCGGAGGCGAAGCGGATCTGCTCGGTGTAGCCGACCGTCGGCAGCCAGTCGAACGGCAGGTCGAGCACCGTGATGCCGACCGTGCTCTCGGTTCCCTGCTCGGCGGGGCCGACGACGTCGCCGACGCGGCGGAAGCGCCCGGACCCCTCGGCCGCGTCGACCGGGGCGACGTTCCAGACGACCCCGTCGTAGGAGTCCATCGTCGCCAGCCGCACCCGCGCACCCTCGGGGAGGCCGGTCACCGTGAGCAGGTCGGTGTCACCCCAGTCCTTGACGAAGGCCCTGAACGCGGAGAGCGGGCTCTTCTGCGTGCTCGGGTCGTACGGCGGGACGAGCTCGTCGCGCAGCACGAGGCGGGGCTCCTGCGCCGCGACCCACGGACCGGTCACGCCGCCGCAGCCGACGACGACGGCGGCGAGCGCGACGAAGGCCATGACGCGCCGCGGCGCGAAGGTCCCGGCGGTCCGGCTCGCCCAGCTGCCGAGCACGAGCGTCAGCGCGACGCCGGCGGCCACCGGGTAGACCGACTCCTTGGTGCCGAGCAGGACGCTCAGCAGGAGCACGGCGAGCGGGACGAGCGCGGCGGTCGGTGCCGAGGGGCGCCCTGGCCGTGCGGCGAGCCTCAACGAGACGACCGAGCCGACGACGGCGAGCACGAACGGCGCGACGAGCACCCCGCCGGCGCCGCCGAGCGGCGGGTCGAGCGTCAGGACGTCCTTCCACGAGGTCACGGCCCCGGCGAGCAGGGCCCGGACGGACGAGGCCGTCGGCAGGATGCGGGAATGGCCGAGCGTCGGCACGGCGATCGCGGTGCCCGCGATCAGGTAGCCGACGAGCGCGGCGGCGACGGTCACGGCTGTGCCCCAGACGAGGCGCCGCGCGAGCAGCACGACGAGGGTGCCGAGCGCGAGACCGCCGAGCACCGGGACGAGCAGCGTCGAGGCGCCGAAGACGGGGACGAGCGGGAGCATCGCCACGGCAAGGGCCGCGTCGAGCACCAGGACGTCCACGAGCAGCTGCCCTCGCCTCACCCGGCCACCGCCTGACGCAGCACCAGCGCGAGCGAGTCGAGCGAGCCGACGGTCGCGAGCGTGAGGGAGCCGTGCGAGCGCACGGCGCTCCTGGCCCCGGGGCGGCAGGTCAGGACGACGGTCCGCACCCCGGGCCGCAGGTGCTTGGCCTGGGTGCGCAGCACGCCGTCGGCGGCCGTCGAGCCGGTCACCAGCACCGCGACCGATGCCCCCGGAGCCTTGGCCGAGACCCAGGCGGCGAGCTCTCCCGCCGTGTGCCCGCCCGCCGCGCGCTCGACGGCGGCCACGTCGTCGAGCAGGCGGGTCATGTTCTCGCTGTGCAGCCGGCGGCTGCCGGCGAGGAAGGTGAGGTCGCCCTCGTCCCGCAGGGCCTGGACGCCGATCGAGGCGGCGACCGAGACGGCGAGCTCGAACTCGTCCTCGTCGGCGTGGTCCCGCGGACCCGTCGCGACCGCGACGGCCATGTGGGTGCGACGCGTGTCGTCGAACTGGCGGACCATGAGGGTGCCCGTCCGGGCCGTCGTCTTCCAGTGGATGTGCCGGCGGTCGTCGCCAGGGACGTAGTCGCGCAGCGCGTGGAAGGACATGTCGGCGTCCGAGACGACGGTCGTCGACTGCCCCTCGAGATCTCTCAGCACTCCCACGGCCGTGCCGCCCAGCCGCGCGACGCGCGGGTGGACGTACACCTCGAGGACCTCCGTCCACGCGACGCGACGACGGAGCATCCCCCACGGGTCCCCCCGCACCGACAGGACCGGTCCGATCCGGATCACCCCGCGTCGGACGGTCGGCACGGCGAAGAGGTCCTCGTGCTCGGCACCGCCGGCGAGCGAGGGGAGGGGGAACGCGGCGCGGGTGCGCCCGACGGGCAGCTCGAGCCGCGCGGGGAGCAACCGGCGCGAGCCGACGTTGCGCACCAGGAGACGACCGGCGACGCGCTGGCCGACCCCGACCCGACGGTCCGAGACGCCGAGGTCGACGGAGTAGGTCGAGCGACCCACCGTGAGGACGAGGGCAACGGCGAACGCCCCGAGGAGCCCGGTGCCCACCACGGCGGCCTCGACCCAGCCGAGCCGCCAGCCGGCGAGCGCCATGACGAGGCCGACGGCGAGCACAGCCCAGCCGAGCCCGGAGACCGGGCGCAGCGGACGGAGCAGCACCGCCGCGAGCCGTCGCATGCGGCGCACGAGCCTCATGTCACTGCCTCGTGACGGGCGGCTCGGTGTCGGCGAGGATCCGGGCGACGACCTCGCGGGCGCGCACCCCGGCGAACTCGGCCTCGGTGTCCAGGATCAGGCGGTGGGCGAGCACGGGCTCGGCGAGCATCTTGATGTCGTCAGGAAGGACGTAGGTGCGGCCCTGCGAGGCCGCCCAGACCTTCGCGCAGCGCACCAGGGCGAGGGAGCCGCGGACGCTCGCCCCGACGACGGTGTGCGCGTCCTCGCGTGTCGCCTCGGTCAGCCGCGCGACGTAGTCGAGCACGGAGTCCTCGACATGGGTCGAGGCAGCCAGGACCGCCATCTCCCCGACGGCCTGCGTGGTGATCCGCGGGAGCAGGTTCGCCGTGCGGTCGCGCTCAGCCGAGCCGGCGAGGATCTGCACGGTCGAGGCGCGATCGGGGTAGCCGAGCGAGGTCTTGATGAGGAAGCGGTCGAGCTGGGCCTCGGGAAGGCGGTACGTGCCGGCCTGCTCGATCGGGTTCTGGGTCGCGATGACCATGAACGGACGCCCGACGGGGTGCGCGACGTTGTCCACCGTGACGCGCGACTCCTCCATGACCTCCAGCAGCGCCGACTGCGTCTTCGGCGAGGCGCGGTTGATCTCGTCGGCGAGGACGACCGAGGCGAACACCGGCCCGCGGTGGAACTCGAACTGCCGCGAGGTCTGGTCGTAGATCGTCACGCCCGTCACGTCGGAGGGCAGCAGGTCCGGCGTGAACTGGATCCGGCTGTGGGTGCCCTGGACGGTGGCCGCGAGCGCCTTGGCGAGCGAGGTCTTGCCGGTCCCCGGCGCGTCCTCGAGCAGCAGGTGCCCCTCGGCGAGCATGCAGGTCAGGGCGAGGCGGACGGCGTGGTCCTTGCCGAGGAGCGCTTCCCCGACGTTCGCGACGAGGGAGTCGAAGGTCTGCGCGAACCAGGCGGACTGCTCGGTCGTCATGTTCACAGGGCGGCTCTCCTCGGCGGTGCTGGCGGGTCGATGACGGTGGTCGGGGCGGTGCGCGGGCTCGGTCGGCGGACGGTCATCGCGCTCACCCGCCCGGCAGGGGCAGGTCGACGCTCTGCGTGGCGGCCAGACCTGCGCCGACCGCGTTGCTCGCGGTGACCGAGATCGCCACCCGGTCGCCTGGCAGCGCCGGGACGACGAGGGTCGGCAGGCTCGTGGTCGTCGTGGAGATCTCGTCGACGCCCAGCCGCGTGATCGTGACGACGGCCGTGTACCCGGTGATCGGCGTGCCTCCGTCGGACCCGGGGAGCCAGCTGAAGGTCACCTGCCCCTCCGGCGTGGCGACGACGGGCTGCATCGTGACGACCTGAGGCACGGTCGTCGTCGTCCAGGAGGTCGTCGCCGCGGTGCTCAGCTCGCCCTTGACGTTCACCGCGACGACCGAGACCGTGTGCGCCCCACCGGTGAGCGGGGTGATGAGGGTCGAGGTGCCCGAGACGGTGATCGCAGGCCCGCCGTCGACGCTGACCTGGTAGCCCTGGAGTGCCACACCGCCGCTGTCCGCCGGTGCCGTCCACGTCGCCGAGAGGGCGCCCGCCGAGAACGGGGCGGACGGAGCGGCGGCATCGGCCAGCACCAGGCCCGTCACCGGCCCGGGGGCCGTCCAGATCTCGCCCGTCGTCGAGGCCCAGGCGGAGCTGCCCGCCTTGTTGCGCGCCCGGACGTCGATCGCGTACTCACGGCCGCGCTCGGCCGGGAAGGAATAGCTCGAGTCCGTCCCGGGGACCACGATCACGGCACCGTCGATGCGGACGTCGTACTCGACGACGGTCGCACCACGGTCGTACGGCGCCGTCCAGGTCACCTGGATCTGCCGGCTGCCCGCGCCGACCGAGGTGCGGGTCGCCGTCACGGAACCCGGCGGCTCGGGGACGTCGGCGGGGACCTGGCCGACGGACCACTGGCTCCAGTCACCCGGTTCCGGGGCGGAGTTCACCGCCCGCACGCGCACGCGGTACTCGGTGCCGTTCGACAGGCCGCTGAAGGTGTACGCGGTGCCCGTCGTCTTCACCGTCGAGGCCCCCGTCGGCGGAGCAGGGCTCAGCTCGACCTGGTACTCGGTGATGGGCGAGCCCGCCACGGCGGGCGCCGTCCAGCTCGCGGTCACCGCTGCGGCTCCCCAGGCCAGGCCGGGCAGCGCGGGCGCGGCCGGTCGGACGTCGGGGCGCGCGGGGCCGGAGGGAGGGCTCGCATCGGAGTCGCCGACGACGTTCCGCGCGATCACCGTGAAGGTGTACTCGGTGTTGTTGCTCAGACCGGTGATCGTGCAGGTCGTCGAGGGGCAGTCGGTGCCGATTCCGCCGGGCGACGCCGTCACGCGGTAGCCGGTGATCGGCTCGCCGTTCGCGGTCGGGGCGTCCCAGGCCAGCACGACGGTCTGGTCCCTGACCTCGGAGATGCGCGGGGCCGTCGGGGTCGCCGGCCGGCCACGGACCACCACCGTGATGCGCCCGTCGACCACGCGGTCCGGGTCGGCGGTCACGTCGGCGACCTGGAAGCGCGCGACCATCGTGCCGACGAAGCCGACCGCCGGCCGGACGCTCACCTGGTCGCCGGTCACCGTCGCGGTCCCGGCTCCCGGGGTGTCGACGCTCGCCCCGACGACCGTGAGCACGTCGTTCGGGTAGGGGTTGAACGCGCCGGCGAGGACGTCGACCGTGCTCACCTTCCCGCCGACCCCGTCGAGGACCGAGCGGTCGACCACCCGCGCGAGCGGCCGCGAGCTCGCCACCACGCGGAAGTCGACCTGCCCGGTGACCGTCGTCAGGCCGCCGTAGTCGATCGAGATGCCGATACCGCCGACCGTCCCGCGGGGCGTGGTCGAGGCGGCCGAGAGCGTGAGGACCGAGCCGTTCATGGTGGCGACGAAACCGGCGGGCGCATCGCTCGTGCGACGGAAGGTCAAGGTGCCCGCACCGCTCTGCGTGCCCACGGCGTCGGAGGTGAAGGCCGTGAGGTCGACCCGGACCGTCTCGCCCGGGGCGACGTCGAGCACCGAGGGGCTGAAGCGTGGCGGGTGGTCCTCGGCGGCGAGCACCGTGATCGGCAGCGTCAGCACGGCCCTGCGCGCCGTCGCGTCACCCGCCGGGCCGTCGCTGACCTCCACGGTGATCGACGCGGGGCCCGCGTACCGACGGTTGGCCGTGTACGAGAGCGTGGTGGCGTCCACGACGAGCTCGGAGCCGTCCGACTTGGTCGCGCTCACGGCCGTGCGGTCGAGGATGCGGACGGTGCGGCCGGGACCCACCTGGATCTGCTCGGCGAGAGAGATCGTCAGGGGCACACCGGCGACGGTGATCAGGCTCGTCGCGCCCGGCCGCAGCGTCGGCGGGAAGTCGCCGAGCGCCGGGACGGTGATGAACGCGTAGGAGGCCGCCCCGTTCGCGTCGGGGCTCGTGTTCGTCAGCAGGTAGGGGAAGGTACGGGCCGTCGGGCCCAGCGCGACCTCGACGGTGCCGTCGGGCGCGACGGAGGCGAAGAGGGCGGCCGAGGGGTCGACGGAGACGACGAGGTCGGACATCGGGCCGCTCGGGTTCTCCGCGATCTCGAGCACGTTGACGGCGACGGACACGGCGTTGAGCGTCTGGGTCGCCGGGACGACGACGTCCCTCGCGACGGGCGGGCTGATCGGCGCCAAGGGGTCGACCGTGACCGTCAGGACAGCCGTGCCGCTGCCTCCGCGGTTGTTCGTCGCGCGGTAGGCGATCTGCACGACCCCCGCGGTCTCCGGGGCGTCCACGACGATGCGACGACCGTCGGTGCGCGCCGAGACCCCCGCGGCCATCTCGAGCGTCGGGCTGAGGTCGAGGTCACCGCCCGACATGTCGACGTCGTTGGCCAGCACCCGGACCGAGACCGACCGCCCTGGACGGACGACGACGTCGTCGTTGCGCGCGATGACCTGCGCCGATCCGGCGGGACGCGCCGCGATCCCCACCCTGATCGTCGCGACCGCGCGCTGGCCGACCCAGTCCTCGACCGCGTAGGTGAAGGTGTCCGTGCCGAGCTCGCCGGGGAGCGCCTCGTACTCGATCCAGTCGGCGCCCTGGGCGCGGATCACCCCCTTGGCCGGGGCCTTGTCCTGCCCGAGCAGCAGGACCCCGTCACCGTCCGGGTCGATCCCGGTGAGCGGGATCGGGATCCGGATCAGCTCGCCCTCGAAGACCCTGGCGGTGAGGTCCAGCGGTCGCGGCGGTGACTTCGAGGTGGCGTCGGCGGCATGGACGCTCACCGTGACGGTCGCGGCCGTCGTGCCGAAGGAGTCGCTCACGGCGAAGACGGCCTGCACCGTCATCGGCGTCGTGGGGGCCTGGTACCGCAGGACGTCGCCCGAGACGAAGAGCAGGCCCTGCCCGTCGCCGAGCGGCTCGACCAGCGTGCGCTCGAGGTGGATCGGGTCGCCGTCGGGGTCGTAGGCGTCCTCCAGGACCGCGATCGTCACCACGCCACCCGTGCGCACGGTCGCCGTGACGTCGGGCACGACGGGGGCCTGCTGGCCCGCGGACGCAGCGATCGGCTTGACGCGGATCTCGCCCGTGGCGGGCTGGTCGCCGTTGGAGATCGTGTACCGGACCGACACCGAGGCCTCGAGCAGCCTCGTGGAGGTGATGCGCGCGAAGCGGTGCGCGAGGATCGCGATCTGCAGACCGCTGCCCTCCGGGATGTCGACCGACTGGAGCACGAGGACGCCACCGCTCGGGTCGGAGTCGTTCGCGAGCGGGTCGATCGTCACCTCGCCCCCGGGCGGGAGCAGGGCGACGTCGAGCACGGCGGTCGGCGGGAGCGCCTCCGCAGGCTTGTCGAAGACGTCGATCCTGGCGAGTCCGGTGGCCTGCTGCGGTGAGGCCGTCACGACGAACGTCACGTAGTAGGTCCCCGCGCGCGCGGCGCTGAAGCCGAACGTGCCGGCCGCGAGATCCTGCACGATCGTCGTCCCGGCCAGCTCGTCGACCCCGGCGAGCCGCACCGGCTCACGCGAGGCGGACCGGACGCTGTCCAAGGGCCGGACGACGATCGACTCGCCGACGTACGTGACGGCGTGCACGGGGTCGATGACGGGCACGAGCGAACCGGCCGCCCTGACGTCGACGACCATCGTCCCCTCGATCGCCTCCCGGCCGTCGGAGACGGTCAGCCGCACCGCCTGACGCCCGAGGGTCGAGCCGTCGGACTGGAACGTGATCTCGCCGTCCTGACGCGCGCGCACCGTGCCGCCGCCGTCGACGGTGGCCCCGAGCAGGACGAGCTGATCCCCCTCCGGGTCGTGGAAGTCGGGCAGGACGTCATAGGTGCCGTAGGCGCCGAGCTCGACGGCGAGCTCGCCCGAGTGCAGCTGGACCGGCGCGCTGTTCTCCTCGTCGCCGCGGATCGTCAGCACGACCTTCGCCGTGGGCGGGGCACCGAGACCCCTGCCGTCCAGCACGGTGTAGGTGAACTCGACGCTCCCGCTGGCGTCGGGGTTCGTGACGAGCTGGATCGCGCGGCCCCCGTAGATCGGCACGGCGGTGCCGAAGCTCGCGGGGATCGGGTCCATCTCGGAGATCGCCAGGATCCCGCAGTCCGAGGCGACGTCGTTGTCGATGACCGAGAGGATCGTGGTCCGCCCGGCCCGCACGCCGTAGGAGTCGTCGTTCGCCTTGGGTGCTGCCGACTGCGCCGTGCACTGCGCCTCGAGGACCTGAGTGCTCGGGGTGTCGGCGGTCGCGTCACCGGAGGTCGTGTCGTCCTGCGGCTGCACGTCCTGCCAGTTGGGGCGGCGGACGGCGGGGTCGTCGGTCGGCGACCACACGTTCCCGTCCGTGACGTCGTTGAGCACCAGGACGTCGCGGTTGACCCGGAAGACGAGGCGGTCGGCGGGCGTCACCTCCTCGAGCTCGGACACCGAGGACCCCGAGGGGCAGCGCTGGAGGAAGTTGGTCGTGGCGCTGGCCCAGGCCGCGTACCCGCAGCCGCCGAGCCGGACGGGGGCGGTCGGCGTGCCCGCGCCACCCGAGCGCTCCTGGGTCACCGCTCCGCTGCCGAGGTCGATCTCGAGCAGCGCCGTGGTCGAGGCGACCAGCACCTGCGTGTCGGCGGGACCGGGCTGCTGGAGGACGAACCCGCTGCCGAACGCCGTGAGGTCCACGCTCTGCGAGGTCGTGCGCAGCGTGCTCCCGCTGAGCGCGACGAGCGCGTCGCCGACGGTGGTGACCTGGTCGACCGGCCCACTGCCGTGCAGCGTCCCCGACGGCTGGGTGCGCGTGGTCCCGGCACTGAGGACGAGGCGCGTGACGGCCCCGTCGGCGGCGACGCCGAGGACGAGGCCCGAGCTCGTGGTGAGTGCGTCGGCTCCCTCGCCGAGCTCGAGATCCGGCGCGGCGGTCGCCGTGTCGAACGAGGCCAGCTGGTCGAGCGACCGCGCCCAGACCTCACCGCCCGCGGCGATGGAGACCACACCGTTGCCGAGCCCGACATGCGCCCCGGCCGGGATCGTGGCCGTCGCCGTCCTGCTCACCGAGGCGGGGTCGACGACGCTGAGCTGAGTGCCGTCGACGAGCAGGACGTCCTGCCCCTCCTGGAGGACGTCGATCCCCGTCCCCGAGCCGATCAGTCCGGCGTTGAGCTCCCTCACCTGGGAGTTGTACCGGCCGAGCTTCATCGCGGTGTCGTTGGTCAGCCAGACGGCGCCGTCGTTGAGGTCGACCTGGGACACCGAGGCGCCCGGGTACACGACCGCAAGGGTCGCGAGCGTGACGGGCACCACGAGGGCCGCGACGGTCGAGGGCCACCGACGGTCGCGCACGGTCTGGAGCAGCGAGGTCATGGCACGCACTCCACCGAGGGCCGGGCGGAGAAGCGCCCGTCTGCACGGACGATCGAGACCTCGACGCACAGCTGGCCGGTGCCCTCGAAGGGGATCGAGACCGCGGGCTGCTCGACGGCCTGCACCGCCGTCGGGGTGCCGACCACGGCCACGCCCCACAGGTAGCGGTCCCCCGGCTCGGGCTCCGGGTTGGTCCAGGTGAACGTCGCCGTGCCGCCGTCGACGACGCCGACGAGATCGGCCGGCGAGGGCACGGCATGAAGCACGGCCGTCGGGCGGGAGGTGACCTCGGGGGCGGAGGCGCCCGGTGGCGGCGGGCGCAGGGCCAGGACCGCCGCGACCACGACGACCGCGACGATGCCGAAACCGGCCACCAGCGTCGCGACGGAACGCCGCGGGCGCTCCGGCTTCGGCTCGGCCGCGCGTGCGGCCAGGAGCTGCTCGACATCGCGTCGCCAGCGCTCGGGGATGTCCTCGGGGTCGAGGGCGCCCGCGCCGTGCGGTGACTCGACGGCATCGGCCGCGTCGGCCTCCGGCTCCTCGGAGGAGATCGTGCGCACGGGTCGCAGCCGCGTCGTCTGGCCTGCCTCACCGTCGCCGCCCGTGGCGGTCTCGGTGCTGAACTCGTCGGGCAGGTCGAGCGGCGTCAGCGGCAGCATGAGCTCGGCCTCGACCTGCTGCAGGGCGCGGGCCAGGGCGATCGCCGAGCCGTAGCGCCGCTCCGGCGCACGGGCCATGGCACGGGACAGGACGTCCTGCAGGGACTCCGGCACGTCCCCGCGCCCGGTGGGGGCGAGCGGCGCCCGCTCGATCCGGACGATGAGGTCGGCCGCCGTGTTCGACCCGTCCGGCGACTCGAAGGGCGAGCGACGGGCGAGCAGCGAGTAGATCGTTGCCGCGAGCGAGTAGACGTCCGAGCGCTCGTCGCTCGTGGGCTCGTCGGCGAGCATCTCCGGGGGCGCCCAGGGGATCGACATGCCGACGGCGGCACCGGCGGCGAGGCCGGCGGTCGCCGCGATCCCGAAGTCGGTCAGCGCGGGCCAGCCGAAGTCCGTCGTGAGCACGTTCGCCGGCTTGATGTCGCGGTGCAGGATCCCTGCGCGATGGGCGGTCTCGACGGCCGAGCCGAGCCGGATCCCGATCCGCAGGATCTCCGCGACGCCCATCCGCTCGGTGCGGTACCGCTCGGCGAGCCCGGCGCGCGAGCAGTACTCCATCACCAGGAAGGGGCGGCCGTCCGAGGCGACGTCGGCCTGGAAGACGGTGACGATCGAGGGGTGGTGCGAGAGCGTGGCCATGAGGTCGGCCTCGGTGCGGAAGCGCGCCCGCGTCTGGTCGTCGAGCGAGCTCGCGAGCAGCACCTTGACCGCCACCGGCCGACGAGGCATGAGCTGGCGGTAGAGGAAGACGTCGGCGAAGCCGCCCATCCCGAGGAGGCGGACGTACTCGTACCCCGGGATCTCGGGCGGCTTCGACGGCTCGCGGCGCGCGCTCACCCACCCGCCTCCACGAGGAAGGTGGCGCCCTCGCCGAGGTCGACGACGACACCGGGCTCGACGACGGTCGGCTCGCCCGGGTGCAGGCGCTGCGGCCCGGAGCCCTGGCGCAGCAGCAGGACCCCGTTGGTCGAGCGGAGGTCCGTCACCACGACGTCCTCCCCGTCCATCCGGACCTCGGCATGGGTGCGCGAGATGTCCTGGTTCGGGCTGGCGAGGGTGACCAGGCGCGGGATCTCGTTGTTCGACACGCGCGTGACCTGGGGCGCGCGGCCGAGCAGCACCGGGCGGTTGAGCGAGACGACCAGGCCCGTCGAGAGCACGAGCTTGGACGGCGCGGGGTTGCGCGGGGTCGGCACCGCGATCGACGGGACGGCGTCGCCTGCCCACTCGGGGAGCTGCCGGCGCAGCGCGACCACGTCGGAGCTGAGGACGGTCAAGCCGTCGTGGTCCTGGCCCTGCCCGCCGTCGTCGTCCTCGTGCGGGCCGAGGATCTCGCGCTCGGCCGGTCCGCCCGGCGGGCTCGCCACCGGTCGGCGCTCCGAGGCGGGCCCCGCCATGAGGCGCCCGAGCGGCAGCGGGGCCGTCCCCGCGTCGAGGTGCTCGGCGTGCTCGGGGGCCGAGAGCTCCCGCGGCTGCTCGGCCGGCGGCTCGGGGTGCTCCGGGTGCCCGGGCTGGCCGAGGTTCTCGCTCCGGATGGGTCGCACGGGCGCCCAGCTCGGCACGACCTCGTCCTGGGGTGCCCTGACCTCACGCTCGAGCTCAGCGGGGACGACGGACAGCATCGGGCTCGCGGCGGGCGCGGGCGCCGGGCGGTGCTCGGCTGCCGGGACGACGGCGAGCGGCGGGTGGGCTGCGGAGCCGGCCACGGCGCTGAGGTCGACGACGACGGCGCCGGCCTGCACGACCCCGGACAGCAGAGGGACGGCAGCGGACAGGTCGGCGGCCTCCGCGCCAGGGGTGCGCACGACGATGCGCCGCGCGTCCCCGAGCACGGCCTCGGCCCAGGTGGTCATCCGCGAGCCCGTGATCGTGCGGACGCCCTCGCCCGTGGTCACCTCGACGACGACGTCCCCCCGGACGACCGCGTGGACGGTTCGCCCCTCGACGTCCACGAGAGCGAACGGCGGCACGGCGGCGATGCCCGGCCGCAGCAGGTCGGTCAGCAGCTCGGTCAGTCCCGCGCCCTCGCGCAGGTCCGTCCAGACGGCGACGAGCGTCGACGCGTCGACCTCACCGGGGAGCACGACGCAGCCCCCGTCGGCGACGGCGACCCACCAGCCGCCCGGGGTGTAGGCAGGGACGATCATCGGTCCTCCTCGTTCTGGTCCGAGCCCGACCGCAGGACGGTGCCTCGTACGGCATGGGCGACGCTCTCGTGGGTGTCCTCGACGGCCCCGAGCCCCTCGGTGGCCCGGTCGGGCGCCGCACGCACCGGCGTGTCGGCGGTCTGCTCGATCTCGTCGCGGTGGGCGCCGCCCGCGCTGTCGACCACGACGACGCTCACGTTGTCACGGCCCCCGCGCCGCACGGCGAGGTCGACCAGGGCGATCGCGGCGTTCTGCGGGTCGTGGACGGTCGACAGGATCAGGCTGAGGTCCTCGTCGGAGAGCTCGGAGGTGAGCCCGTCGGAGCAGACGAGGATGCGGTCGGCGGTACCGGCGGGCAGCAGCCAGTAGTCGGGCTCGGGCTCGATGTCGGTGCCCAGCGCACGGGTGATCACATGCCGGTCGGGATGGCCGGCGGCCTCGGCGGCGGAGAGCTCACCACGGTCGACGAGCTCCTGGACGACGGAGTGGTCCACGCTGATCTGCTCGAGGGCCCCGGAGGCCCAGCGGTAGACGCGGGAGTCGCCGATGTTGAAGACGAGCCAGTAGGAGCCGTCCGAGGTGCTCGCGTCGGCGACGCCCGCGACGGTCGTCCCGGCGCTGCGCTCCCCGACCGAGCCGCGGATGCGCTGCGAGATCCGCCCGACGCACTCGTGCACGTCGTCGGCCGTGACCATCAGCCGCCCGGCGAGACCGGCGAACTCCTCGACGGCGATCCGGCTGGCGACGTCACCAGCCGCGTGGCCGCCCATCCCGTCGGCGACGACGAAGACGGGAGGGTAAGCCAGGAGCGAGTCCTCGTTGAGCCGGCGCACGCGACCGCGGTCGGTCGCAGATCCCCACGTCGTGCGCACAGCTCACCCCCTCCGGGCGTCGGCTCCGACCCTCGACATCGGCACGTTCCCGCCTCGACATGAGGCCGAACGGGTGACATCTCAGGCCGCGCGCTCCACCAGGGAACGTGCGAACGACTCCAGGGAGTCGCGGACCGGACCTGAGGGCAGACTACCCAGCGCGGCGACCGCCTCGGCCGCCCGCTGCGCGGCGAGCGCTCGTGTCTGCTCGACGACGGCGTGGCCGCTGAGCGCGGCGACGGCCCTGGCCAGGACCTCGTCGTCGGAGAGGTCGGAGTCCAGCAGTGCGACGAGGGCGCGGTCCTCGGCGCTCGCGTCCGGCTCGGCCGCCCTGGCGCGCAGCAGCAGCACGGGCATCGTCGGCACGCGTTCGCGCAGGTCGGTCCCCGGCGTCTTACCGGTCTCCCCGCCCGTGGAGGTGAGGTCGATGACGTCGTCGGCGAGCTGGAAGGCGAGGCCGATCTTCTCGCCGTAGGTCTGCATCGTGGCGACCGTCGCCTCGTCGCAGCCGGCGAAGAGCGCTCCGTAGCGGGCCGAGGTCGCGATGAGGGAGCCCGTCTTGTCGGCGAGCACCTGGAGGTAGTGGTCGACGGGGTCGGCCGTCGCCGGGACCGACGGTCTCGTGCAGCTGGCCGAGGCACAGCCGCTCGAAGGTCTCGGCGTGGATGAGGACGGCCCGCGCGCCCAGGGTGGCGACGGTCGAGGACGCCCGGGCGAACAGCAGGTCGCCGGTGAGGATGGCGACGTGGTTGCCCCAGACCTCGTGCGCCGAGGGAGCGCCCCGCCGCAGCGGAGCGGAGTCCATGACGTCGTCGTGGTACAGCGTCGCGAGGTGCGTGAGCTCGACGGCGACGGCCGCCTCGAGCACCTCGGGGCGTGCGCCGTCGCCGAGCTCGGCCGCCAGCAGGGTCAGCAGCGGGCGCAGCCTCTTGCCTCCGGCGTTGACCAGGTGGCGTGAGGCGGTGTCGGCCAGCACATCGGCATGGCTGACCGCCGCACGCAGTCGGTCCTCGACCTGCGCCAGGCGGTCCATGAGGAGATCGGCGAGCGCGTCGTCAGCGAGCGGGAGGGTCACCGGATCAGGATCGCAGCGTCTGCCAGGAGCCGCAGCACCGGGGAGGGGGCGACACCGAGCGCGATGGTCCCGACGACGGCGACGCCGATCGCCACGGCCGTCATGCCCTCGGACCGCACGACCGTCGTCCGCTCGCCGGCCGTGCCCGCGGCGTCGGTGAAGAACATCAGGACGACGAGCCGCACGTAGAAGAACACCGCGGCGGCCGAGGCGACGACACCGACGACGGCGAGCCACGCGTGACCGCCGTCGACCGCTGCCGTGAAGACCTCGAACTTCCCGATGAACCCCGCCGTGAGCGGGATGCCGGCGAACGAGAGCAGGAAGAGCGTGAAGGCGAGCGCGAGGCCGGGGTGACGGCGTCCCATCCCGGTCCACTGCGTCAGGGAGGTGGCCTCGGCCATGACCGGACCGCCCGGGCCCTCGTTGACCTCGCGGACGAGGGTCACCACGGCGAACGCGCCGACGGTCGCGAGGCCGTAGGCGAGCAGGTAGAAGAGCACGGAGGAGATCCCGGACTGCGTCATCGACGTGACGCCGACGAGCAGGAAGCCCGCATGCGCGATCGAGGAGTACGCGAGCATCCGCTTGACGTCCGTCTGGACGATCGCGATGACCGTCCCGACGAGCATCGTGAGCACGGCCACGCCCCACAGCGCGGGCAGGATGTCCCACTGGACCGGCGGCACCAGGACGTAGACGAGGCGCAGCAGGACGCCGAACGACGCGATCTTCGTGCAGGCGGCCATGAAGCCGGTGATCGGTGTGGGCGCACCCTGGTAGACGTCGGGGGTCCACGCGTGGAACGGCACGGCACCGACCTTGAACAGCAGGCCGACGAGCACGAGCGCGAGCCCGGCCAGCAGCAGCGGGTCGTAGCCGACGACGCTCCCGATGGACGTGGCGATGTCCGCGAGTCGGAGCGATCCGGAGAACCCGTAGAGCAGCGCGATCCCGAACAGCAGGAAGGCCGAGGCGAACGCCCCGAGCAGGAAGTACTTGAGCGAGGCCTCCTGGGACAGCAGCCGCCGGCGCCGGGCGAGCCCGGACAGCAGGTACAGCGGCAGCGAGAGCACCTCGAGCGCGACGAAGAGCGTGAGCAGGTCACCGGCGGCCGGGAAGATCATCATCCCGCCGAGGGCGAAGAGCGTGAGCGGGAAGACCTCGGTCTGCACGAGCCCGCGACGCGTCGCGAGGGCCTCGTACTCCGATCCGGGCACGGCGGCACCGGAGGGTGCGAACGCGTCCTCACCCGTCTGGGAGCGGTCGGCGATGACGAGCAGGGCGAGGAAGCCGATGACGGCAAGGATGCCCTGGAGCAGCACGGCGGGCGCGTCCATCACCATCGCGCCGCCGAGGACGACGATGCCGCCCGTGGCGCGCACGTCCGACCACAGCGCGGCGAGCGCGACGAGGGCGCCGGCCATCGCGAGCAGGGAGATCGACAGCTGGAGGATGCGGCGCAGCCGCGCCGGGACGAAGGCCTCGACGAGGACTCCGACGATCCCGGCGCCGAGCACGACGGCGACCGGCGCGAGGGAGGCCCACGCGATCTCGGGAGGCACGAAGCTCACTGTCCGCTCCCGTCGTTCGTTGCGATCGTCGGTGTCACGTCGGCGACTCCCACCTGGGTCAGGGTCACGGCGGCCGGCTCGCGCACGAGGTCGAGCGCCGGGGCCGGGTAGAAGCCGAGCACGAGCATGAGGGCGATCAGCGGACCGACCACCCAGCGCTCGCGCAGCGAGAGGTCGGGGATGGCCTTCAGGCCCTCGGGCGTCGGCCCGGTGAAGACACGCTGGTAGGTGAGCAGGATGTACAGCGCGGCGAGGACGACCCCGGTGGCCGCGACGATCGCCGCCGGCCGGTTCGCACCGAAGGTGCCCACCAGCACGAGGAACTCGCTGACGAAGGTCGACAGGCCCGGCAGCGAGAGCGCGGAGAGGCCGGCGACGAGGAACGTCCCGGCGAGCACCGGGACGACCTTCTGCAGACCGCCGTGGTCGGCGATCCGCGCCGAGCCGCTGCGCGCGATGACGAAGCCCGCCACGAGGAAGAGCGCGCCCGTCGACAGACCGTGGTTGACCATGTAGAGCGAGGCGCCCTGGATGCTCACCGAGGTGAAGGCGAAGATCCCCAGCACGATGAAGCCGAAGTGGCTCACCGAGGTGTAGGCGATCAGCCGGAGCAGGTCCTGCTGGCCGATCGCCAGCAGCGCCCCGTAGAGGATCGAGATGACGGCGAGCACGATGATCGTCGGGGCCGCCCAGCGCGAGGCCGCGGGGAACAGCGGCAGGCACAGCGTGAGCATCCCGAAGGTGCCGACCTTGTCCAGCACGCCGACCAGCAGCACCGAGGTGCCGACCGGGGCCTGCTCGGCGGTGTCCGGCAGCCAGGTGTGCACCGGGAACATCGGCGCCTTGATCGCGAAGGCGAGGAAGAAGGCGAGGAAGAGCAGTCGCTCCGTCGTCACCGGCAGGTCGAGGCCGACGAGGTTCGTCGTGAGGAAGCCCTGCTCGCCGCGCGGGCCCTGCAGGTACAGCGCGATGACGCCCACGAGCATGACGAGACCACCGGCGAGCGAGAAGAGCAGGAACTTCACCGCTGCGTACCGGCGCTGGAGACCGCCGAACATCCCGATCATGAAGTACACCGGGATGAGCATCGCCTCGAACAGGACGTAGAAGAAGAAGACGTCGCGGGCGGCGAAGACGGCGACCATGAACGCCTCGAGCACCAGGACGAGCGCCACGTAGTGGCGGATGCGCGAACCGCCCTCGTCGAGCGTGGGCAGGCCGTCGTCCTCGCCCTCGGCCGCCGGGATGACGTCGGGCTGCTCGCGCCAGGCGGCGAGCAGGACGAGCGGGGTCAGCACGACGGAGAGCAGCACGAGCGCGAGGCCGACACCGTCGACACCGACCGCGTAGCTGGCACCGATGGCGGGGATCCACGCGTGGGTCTCGAGGAGCTGGTGCGTCCCGCCGTCGGCCGTGTCGAACGAGAGCGCGGCGAGCACCCCCAGCACGAGCACCAGGAGGGACACCCCGACGGCGACGGGTCGGGCGAGGCGACGGGCGGCTCCGGGCAGCGCCCAGACCACCGCGGCACCCAGCAGCGGGACCACGATGAGCGTGGTCAGCCAGGGGAACTGTTCGGGCATGGTCACTTCCCTCAGATCCGGAACGCGAGGACGATCGCGACGAGCACGACGATGCCCGCGAGCATGGTGGCCGCATAGGAGCGGACGAAGCCGTTCTGCGTCCGGCGCAGCACCTCACCGGACGAGGCGACGAGGTGCGCCAGCCCGCTGAAGAGCCCGTCGACGACCTGCCGGTCGCCGAAGACGAGCGAACGGGTGAGCACCTGCCCGGGCAGCACCAGCACGGCGTCGTTGACGTCGTCCTGGTACAGGTCGCGCCGAGCGGCGCGAGTCAGCGGGGAGCCGTGCGGCGGGACGACGGCGACCGGTGCGGCTCCGTACTGCCGCCAGGCCAGCAGCGCGCCGGCGGCGACGAGCACGAGCGTGGTGATCGTGATGACGAGGACCGGGAGCACCGGCTCGCCGTGCTCGACATGGCCGGTGACGGGCTCGAGCCAGGTGGTGAACGCCCCGCCGACGGCGAGCAGCCCGCCGAGCAGGGCCGAGCCGACCGCGAGGATGATCATCGGCCAGACCATCAGAGCCGGGGACTCGTGCGGGTGACGCACGGGGCGGCCGGGTCGGCCGGCCCGCCGCCGTGCCCGTCGGTCCACCGCGCCGTGCCGTGGAAGGTCATGAAGAACAGGCGCGACATGTAGAAGGCGGTGATCCCGGCGCCGATCATCGCGACCATGCCGAAGACCCACGGCTGCCAGCCCTGGCCGTCGGCGGTGGAGAACGCCGCCTCGATGATCTTGTCCTTGCTCCAGAAGCCGGAGAACGGCGGGACGCCGAGGATCGCGAGCCAGCCGAGGCCGAAGGTCGACCCAGGTGATCTTCATGAGCCGGAGATCCCGCCGTAGCGGCGCATGTCGACGGTGTCGTCCATGCCGTGCATCACCGAGCCGGCACCGAGGAACATCCCGGCCTTGAAGAAGCCGTGCGTGAGCAGGTGGAAGATCGCGAAGGCGTAGCCGATCGGGCCGAGGCCCGCGCCGAGCATCATGTAGCCGATCTGGGACATCGTCGAGGCGGCGAGCGCCTTCTTGATGTCGTCCTTCGCGCTACCGACGATCGCCCCGAACAGCAGCGTGATCGCGCCGATGATCGCCACGACGAGCAGGGCGTCGGGCGCGCCGTCGTAGATCGGGCCCGAGCGGACCACGAGGTAGACGCCGGCGGTGACCATGGTCGCCGCGTGGATCAGCGCCGAGACGGGCGTCGGGCCGGCCATCGCGTCGCCGAGCCAGGACTGCAGCGGGAACTGCGCCGACTTGCCCGGTCGCGCCGAGCAGCAGCAGCAGGCCGATGGCGGTGAGCGCACCGGTGCTCGCGCCGGAGGCGTGCGCGAAGACGGTCGACGAAGTCCGTCGCGCCGAAGGTCGCGAACAGCAGGGCGATCGCGACGAGCAGGCCGAGGTCACCGATGCGGTTGGCGATGAACGCCTTCTTGGCGGCGACCGCGTTCGGCAGCTCGTGGTTCCAGAAGCCGATGAGCAGGTACGAGGCGAGACCGACGCCCTCCCAGCCGACGAAGAGCAGCACGTAGCTGTCGGCGAGGACGAGCAGCAGCATCGCGGCGACGAACAGGTTGAGGTACGCGAAGAACCGGCGCCGGTCGACGTCGTGCTCCATGTACGCGACGGAGTAGACGTGGATCAGCGTGCCGACGAAGGTCACGAGCAGCACGAAGGTCATCGACAGCGGGTCGATGCGCAGGCCGGCGTCGAGGGTGAAGGCGCCGGCCGTGATCCAGGAGAACAGGTGCAGGTCGACGACGCGCTCGGCGGCCGAGCGAGCCGAGCATCGACATCCACAGCACGAAGGCGACGACGAAGGCGGAGCCGGAGGCCGCGACACCGAACCAGTGGCCCCAGCGGTCGGCGCGGCGGCCGGCGAGCAGCAGCACGGCCGCGCCGAGCAGCGGCAGGGCCACGAGCAGCCAGGCCGAGCTCATGGCACCGGTCGCGGCCGTCGCGGCGATCGCCGTCGACTCCTCGGTCGGGAGCAGGTCGAGCAGGTTCACGGGGCGCCCCTCAGCTCTTCAAGAGGTTGACGTCGTCGACCGAGGCCGAGCGGCGGGTGCGGAAGATCGTCACGATGATCGCGAGCCCGACGACGACCTCGGCCGCGGCGACGACCATCGTGAAGAAGGCCATCACCTGGCCGTCGAGGTTGCCGTGGATCCGCGAGAAGGTGACGAAGGCGAGGTTCGTCGCGTTGAGCATCAGCTCGATGCCGAGGAACACGATGATCGCGTTCCGCCGCAGCAGCGCCGTCGTGGCGCCGATCGAGAAGAGGATCGCCGCCAGGACCAGGTAGTGGGTGAGGCTCATGACTCGGTCTCCTCGGTGAGGGCCGGCGCGGAGGGTGCCGCGCCGATCGCGGTGCCCGTCTGCTGGTCGTGGCTGCATGGACCTCGCCGATCGAGCGCTCCTGGCCGCGGATCCGCAGCACGCGCGGGACCGAGGACTCGAGCGGGACGGCCGTCGGGGCCGAGCGCGGCGACGTCGAGCGCGTTGGAGCTCGCGTACACGCCGGGGGCGGGCAGCGGGGTGAGGATCTCGCCCTGCGCGATCCTCGCGACACGGGCGGCGGCCCGCTCGCGCTGCCCGACGAGCGGGGTCAGCCGCTGGCGGTGCGTCATGACGATCGCGCCGACGGCCGCGGTGCACCAGGAGCGTCCCGACGACCTCCATCGCGAAGACGTAGTCGCCGAAGATCACCTCGGCGACGCGCGCGGGGTTGCCGCCCTCGTTCGCCTTCTCCAGGCCCGTCGGGGTCATCCCGGAGGCCGTTGAGCACGACGCCCACCAGGACGACGGCGAGGCCGCCGCCGAGGAGGAAGCCGATCCAGCGCTGACCGGTGATCGTCTCGACGAAGGAGTCCGAGGCGTCGACCCCGACGAGCATGAGCACGAAGAGGAAGAGCATCATCACGGCGCCGGTGTAGACGATCGACCTGGACGACGCCGAGGAACGGGGCGTCCTGCGCGATGTAGAGGATCGCCAGGGAGATCATCACCACGACGACGCTCATCGCGGCGTGGACCGTCTTGCGGGCGAACAGCAGCGCCGAGGGCGGCGATCACCATGATCGGGCGCGAGGAACCAGAACAGGACGGCCTCGCCGCCCTGCGTCTGACCCGTGCTGGTCAGGCTCGTCGCGAGGGCCGCGCGACCGCTGCCGAGCGCGCTCATCGTGCCGCCGCCGCGCTCGCGGCGGGGAGGGACGGGTCCTCGGGACGCCACTGGGCGACCCAGTCGACCTGCTCGGGGACCGGGCCGGTGACCTCGCCCCGGTAGTAGTCGGTGTCCTCGGTGCCCGGGCACCATGGGGTGCGGGGCGGCGAGCATGCCGTCGGCCAGCGGGCGCCAGCAGGTCCTGCTTCTCGTAGATCATCCCCGCACGCGAGGGGCCGGCGAGCTCGAAGTCGTTCGTCATCGTCAGCGCCCGCGTCGGGCAGGCCTCGATGCACAGCCCGCAGAAGATGCAGCGCAGGTAGTTGATCTGGTAGACGCGGCCGTAGCGCTCGCCGGGCGAGAACTGCGCGTCGGGCGTGTTGTCGCCGCCCTCGACGAAGATCGCGTCGGCCGGGCAGGCCCAGGCGCACAGCTCGCAGCCGATGCACTTCTCCAGGCCGTCCGGGTACCGGTTGAGCTGGTGCCGACCGTGGAAGCGCGGCTTGGTCGGCACCTTCTCGAAGGGGTACTGCTCGGTGACCGTCGGCTTGAAGATCGAGGAGAAGGTCACGCCGAAGCCGGCGACGGGCGTGAGCAGCTCGCCGATGCCCGACGGGGTCGGGCGCAGGTCGTGTAGCGGCTCCGGCGCGACGGGGCGACCGAGCTCCCCGGCTGTCTGCGGATGATCCGTCAGCCCGAGGCATCTCCTCCTCGCCGGCGGGGCCGGCCTCGAGATCGGCGGTGCGGGACTCGAACCGTCACGGTCTCGCGGCCTCCGCTGCGGCGGCGGCGCGGCGAGACGGGAAGCGTCTGGCCAGGCAGCGGTGGCACGGGGTAGCCGCCGGCGAAGGCGTCGAAGGGCGTCGGTCCCGCATCGGGCTGCGGCTTCTTCTCGGGGATGAGGAAGGAGACGACCACCCCGACGAGAGCGACCCCGCGCGAGCACGAAGAGCATCGTGCGCAGGTCGACGTCGGTGAAGTCGGCGCACGCCCTGGACCCCGGCGACGGCCACGATCCAGACGAGCGCCGCCGGGATGAGGATCTTCCAGCCGAAGCGCATGAACTGGTCGTAGCGCAGGCGCAGCAGCGAGCCGCGGATCCACACGAACAGGAACATGAAGATCCAGATCTTGGCCAGGAACCACAGCAGCGGCCACCAGCCGTTGTTGAGCATCCCGTCGCCGATGAGCGACAGCGGCACGGGCGCGCGCCAGCCGCCGAGGAACAGCGTCGTCGCGATGGCCGAGACGTTGATCATGTTGATGTACTCGGCGAGGAAGAACCAGGCGAACTTCATCGAGGAGTACTCGGTCATGAAGCCGCCGACGAGCTCGCCCTCGGCCTCGGGGAGGTCGAACGGGCAGCCGGTTGATCTCGCCGACCATCGAGATCACGTAGATCACGAAGGCGGGAAGAGCGGGAGGAACCACCAGATCGGCTGCTGCGCCGTGACGATCTGCGAGGTGGACATCGAGCCGGAGAACACGAAGACGCTCACCAGCGACAGGCCCATGGCGAGCTCGTAGGAGATGACCTGCGCCGTCGAGCGCACCGCGCCGAGCAGCGGGTAGGTCGAGCCGGAGGCCCAGCCGCCGAGCACGATGCCGTACACGCCGATCGAGGCCGCGGCGAGCACGTAGAGCACCGCGACCGGGAAGTCGGTCAGCTGGAGCGGCGTGAGGATCCCGAACATCGAGACCTCGGGCCCGATCGGGATGACGGCGAAGATGAGCAGCGAGGCGAACACGGAGATCATCGGCGCGACGATGTAGATGACCTTGTCGGCCGCCTTGACGGTGACGTCCTCCTTGAGCAGGAGCTTCATCGCGTCGGCGAGGGACTGCAGCAGGCCGAACGGGCCGTGCACGTTGGGCCCCGGCCGGATCTGCATCCGGGCGATGACCTTGCGCTCGAACCAGATCGCGAGCAGCACGCTGGTCAGCAGGAAGACGATGATGCCGACGGCCTTGAGCAGGACGATCCAGCCGTTGTCGTTGCTGAAGTCCGCCCCGGCGGGGGCGGCGGCCAGCAGTCCGGTGACGATGGTGGTCACTTCGTGCCTCCCTCGACTGCAGCGGTGACCGTGACGACAGCGCCGGCGTCGGCCCGCAGGCTCTCGCGCACATGGGACCCGGGTGAGCGGGTCGGCAGCCAGACGACGCCGTCGGGCATCGCCGTGACGACGACCGGGAGCGTGATCGAGCCGTGCTTTGTGGCGACGGTGACCTCGTCCCCGGTGCGCACGCCCAGCTGCGTCGCGAGAGCCGAACCGAGCCGCGCGACGGGCCGCTGGGCCGTTCCGGCGAGGAAGCGCTCGCCGTCCTGGCCCCGGCCCTCGTCGAGCAGCAGGTGCCAGCTCGCGAGGACGGCCTGGCCCTCGTGCAGCGCGGGCGGCTCGGGGTAGGCGATGTGCGGGGCGGGCGGACGGGTGCCGTCCCAGGCACCGACCTGGCTCAGCTCGGCGTGGACGTCGGCGAGCGTGCGGAGCCCCAGGGGGGCGCCGAGCGCAGAGCCGAGGACGTCGAGCACCCGGTGGTCCGGCATCGCCGTCGAGGTCAGCGCCTGCGCGAAGGGCCGCGGACGACCCTCCCAGCCGAGGTAGGTCCCCGGCTTCTCCGCGGGGGGCGCGACCGGGAGCACGACATCGGCCATGGCCGTGACGGCCGAGGCACGGACCTCGAGCGAGACGAGGAAGGGCACCGCCTCGAGCGCCTGCAGCGCGAGCTGCGGGTCGCCGAGGTCGGTGGGGTCGACCCCACCGACGACGAGCGCCCCGAGCCGGCCCTGCGAGGCGGCGGTGAGCAGGGCGTCGGCATCGCGACCGGCCGCCGAGGGAAGCCGTTCGACGTTCCAGGCCGCGGCGAGGTCGACGCGTGCAGCGGCGTCGACGACCGGGCGGCCACCCGGGAGCAGCCCCGGGAGCGTCCCGGCCTCGACCCCGGCACGCTCGCCGATGCGGCGAGGGACCCAGGCGAGCCGCGCACCGAGACGGGACGCGAGGCGCAGGGCGGCGGAGAGCCCGCCCGCGACCGTCGCCAGACGCTCGCCGACCAGCACGACTCCGCCGTTGAGCGCGGCGGCGGCCGCGCCGAGCTCTGCCTCGGCACCGTCGACGACGGCGTCGAGCACCTCGGGCTCGGTACCGGGTGCTGCCGGGAGCAGCGTGGCGTCGAGCCGGGTGAGCCCGCGCGAGGCGAACGGCGCGACCGAGAAGACGCGCGTGCGCCCCGCGAGCACGCCCTTGCGCAGGCGGAGGAAGACGATCCCGCCCTCGTCCTCCGGCTCGTAGCCGACCAGGAGCACGGCGGGGCCGGCCTCGAGGTCGGCGAAGGTCACGTCGAGCGGACGGCCGGCGACGGCATGCGCGAGGAAGGACTCCTCCTCGGCGGAGTGCGGACGCGCCCGGTGGTCGATGTCGTTCGTGCCGAGGGCGACACGGGCGAACTTGCTGTACGCGTAGGCGTCCTCGAGCGTGAGGCGGCCGCCGGGGAGCACCCCGACACCGGCCTCCTTGGCAGCGGCGAGGCCCTCGGCGGCGCGAGTGATCGCCTCGGACCAGCTGGCCGGCCGGAGCTCCCCGCGCACGCCGTCGACGAGCTCGCGCACCATCGGCGTCGTCAGGCGGTCCGGTGCGCTCTGCCAGGTGAAGGCGAAGCGGTCCTTGTCGCTGATCCACTCCTCGTTGACGGCCGGGTCGTCACCGGCGAGCCGGCGCAGCACCACACCACGACGGTGGTCGACGCGGATCGCCGCGCCGTTGCTGTCGTGCTCGGCGATGCCGGGCGTGGAGACGAGGTCGAACGGGCGGGACCTGAAGCGGTACGCCGCGCCGGTCAGCGCGCCCACGGGGCAGATCTGCACCGTGTTGCCGGAGAAGTACGAGGAGAACGGGCGCCCGGTGGTGTCCGTCGTGGCCTCGCCGACCGGGCCGAGCGGGGTGCTCGAGCCGGGGGCCGAGGAGCCGTCGGGCTGCGCTCCGTGGAAGACCTCCACCGCGCCGGCCCCGTCGAAGCCGAGCACGGCCGGGTCGAAGGTGCCGATCTGCTGCCGCGCACCGCGCTGCTGAAGGTCGATGAACGGGTCGCCGGCGATCTCGTCGGAGAAGCGCGTGCAGCGCTGGCACAGGATGCAGCGCTCGCGGTCGAGCAGGATCTCGGTCGAGATCCGCAGCGGCTTGGGGAAGGTGCGCTTGACGTCGTGGAAGCGGCTCGTCCCGCGACCGTTGCTCATCGCCTGGTTCTGCAGGGGGCACTCGCCGCCCTTGTCGCAGGTCGGGCAGTCGAGCGGGTGGTTGATGAGCAGCAGCTCCATCACTCCGTGCTGCGCCTTGTCGGCCACGGCGGAGCTCAGCTGGGTCCGCACGACCATCCCCGGCGTGGCCTCGAGCGTGCAGGAGGCCTGCGGCTTGGGCATCGGGCGGACGGTGCCCTCGCGGTCGGGGACCGAGACCTCGACGAGGCACTGGCGGCAGGCGCCGGCGGGCGCGAGAAGCGGATGGTCGCAGAACCGCGGGATCTGCACGCCGATCTGCTCGGCCGCGCGGATCACCAGGGTGCCCTTCGGCACGCTCACCTCGACGTCGTCGATGAGGAACGTGACCGGCGGCGGTGCTGCGTCCTGCTGCGCCGCCTTCGGCGTGGTCGTCGTCATGCTCCCACCGTTCTGGCCGCGGACCCGGACAGGGCCGGGCCGGTGCGTGGCGTGTACTCGAACAGGGCGGCGGCGGCCGGGTCGAACGGGCAGCCGTGGCCCTCGATGTGGGCCTCGAACTCCTCGCGGAACAGCGCGATCCCCGAGGTGATGGTCGACGTCGCACCGTCGCCGAGCGCGCAGAAGGCGCGGCCGAGGATGTTGTCGCAGACGTCGAGGAGCGTGTCGAGGTCCTCCGGGGTGCCCCGGCCCGCCTCGATGCGCTGCAGGATCTGGGTCAGCCAGTACGTGCCCTCGCGGCAGGGCGTGCACTTCCCGCAGGACTCGTGCTTGTAGAACTCGGTCCAGCGGGTGATCGCCCGCACCACGCAGGTGCTGTCGTCGAAGATCTGCAGGGCACGCGTGCCGAGCATCGAGCCGGCCTCGGCGACGGACTCGTAGTCGAGCGGGACGTCGAGGTGGTCGGCGGTGAACAGCGGGGTCGAGGAGCCGCCCGGCGTCCAGAACTTCAGCTCGTGGCCCTCACGGACCCCACCGGCCAGCTCGAGGAGCTGGCGCAGCGTGATGCCGAGCGGGGCCTCGTACTGACCGGGGCGCTGGACGTGACCGGAGAGCGAGAAGAGCCCGTAGCCGGCCGAGCGCTCGGTGCCCATCCCGGCGAACCAGTCGGCGCCGTTGAGGACGATCGAGGGGACCGAGGCGATCGACTCGACGTTGTTGACGACCGTCGGGCGGGCGTAGAGGCCCGCGACGGCGGGGAACGGCGGCTTGAGGCGCGGCTGGCCGCGTCGGCCCTCGAGGGAGTCGAGCAGCGCCGTCTCCTCGCCGCAGATGTACGCGCCGGCGCCGGCGTGCACGGTCACCTCGAGGTCGTAGCCCGTGCCGAGCACGTCCTTGCCGAGGTATCCGGCCGCGTAGGCCTCCTCGACGGCGCGCAGCAGGCGGCGGTAGACGTGCAGCACCTCGCCGCGCACGTAGATGAAGGCGTGGTGGCAGCCGATCGCGAAGGAGGTGATCGCGACGCCCTCGATGAGCTGCTGCGGGCTCGCCATCATGAGCGGGATGTCCTTGCAGGTGCCGGGCTCGGACTCGTCGGCGTTGACGACGAGGTAGCGCGGGCCGCCGTCGGGGGCGGGCAGGAAGCTCCACTTGAGGCCCGTCGGGAAGCCGGCGCCGCCGCGGCCGCGCAGCCCGGAGTCCTTGACGGCGGCGACGAGGTCGGCCGGCTCCATCGCGAGCGCCGTGCGCAGCGCGCGAGTAGCCGCCGTTGGCCTCGTAGGTCGCCAGGGTCCACGAGCGCTCGGTGTCCCAGAGATCGGACAGGACGGGGGTCAGCACGGCGGGCTGCTCGGTGGCCATCACGCCTCCTTCGTGCCGGACGCTGCCGGGCTCGTCGTGGCGGGTGCTGTCCAGCCGCGCTCACGGGCCAGCCGCCGGCCGACGACCGTCGCGGGGCCGGCGCCGACACCCTCGTCCGCACGCCCGTCGGTGAACCCGGCGAGGACGCGCGACATCTCGCGGAAGGAGACCACGGTGTCAGCACCGCGCGTCGGCGCGACGGGCTCGCCCGCCCGCAGCGCGTCGACGACCGCCGTCGCGCTCTGCGGCGTCTGGTTGTCGAAGAACTCCCAGTTGACCATCACCACGGGGGCGTAGTCGCAGGCGGCGTTGCACTCGACGCGCTCGAGCGTGATCGAGCCGTCGGCCGTGGTCTCGTCGTGGCCGATGCCGAGGTGCTCGGACAGCTCGGCGTAGATCTCGTCGCCGCCCATGATCGCGCACAGCGTGTTGGTGCAGACCCCGACGGTGTACTCGCCGTTCGGGTGCCGCTTGTACTGCGTGTAGAACGTCGCGACGGCGGAGACCTCCGCCGTGCTCAGGCCGAGCGTGCGCGCGCAGAACGCGATGCCGTCGGGGGTGACGTAGCCGTCCTCCGACTGCACCAGGTGCAGCAGCGGCAGCAGCGCCGAGCGCGGCTCGGGGTAGCGGGCCGATCGCCGCCGCGGCGTCGGCCTCCAGCCGCGCGAGCTTCGCGCCCTCGTAGGGCTCGTGGGTCGCCATCAGCGGTCCACCCCTCCCAGCACGGGTCGAGGGCCGCGACCGCGACGACGACGTCGGCCAGCTGGCCGCCCTCGCACATCAGGGAGACGGCCTGCAGGTTGTTGAAGGACGGGTCGCGGAAGTGCGCGCGGTACGGCTTGGTGCCGCCGTCGGAGACGAGGTGCACGCCGAGCTCGCCGCGCGGCGCCTCGACCGACTGCCACACCTGGCCCGCCGGGACCCGGAAGCCCTCGGTGACCAGCTTGAAGTGGTGGATCAGCGCCTCCATCGAGGTGCCCATGATCTGCCGGATGTGCTCGAGCGAGTTGCCCATGCCGTCGGAGCCGATGGCGAGCTGGGCGGGCCAGGCGATCTTCTTGTCGGCCACCATGACGGGCTGGCCCGCCGTCGCCTGGAGGCGGTCGAGCGCCTGCTCGACGATCCGCATCGACTGGTAGCACTCCTCGAGGCGCAGGATCACGCGCGAGAAGGAGTCCGACGTCGGTCGACGGTGGGCACCTCGAAGTCGTAGGTCTCGTAGCCGCAGTACGGCTCGGCCTTGCGCACGTCGTAGGGCAGGCCGGCCGAGCGCAGCACCGGTCCGGTGATGCCCAGCGCCATCGCAGCCGGACAGGTTGAGGTGCCCGACGCCGACCAGGCGGCCCTTGAAGATCGGGTTGGCGAGCATGAGGTCGCCGAGCTGGGCCGAGGTAGCCGCGGATCGTCACGAGCGCGCCGCGGATCGTGTCCAGGGCCCCCGGGGGGATGTCCTGGGCGACGCCGCCGGGGCGGATGTACGCGTGGTTCATCCGCAGCCCGGTGATGAGCTCGAAGATCCGCAGGATCTCCTCGCGCGCGGTGAAGCCGATCGTCATGATCGTCGTCGCGCCGAGCTCGTTGCCGCCGGTGCCGAGGCAGACCAGGTGGGAGGAGATCCGGTTGAGCTCCATCATCAGCACGCGGATGACCGTCGCGCGCTCGGGGACGTCGTCGGTGATGCCGAGGAGCTTCTCGACGGCGAGGCAGTAGGCGGTCTCCTGGAAGAGCGGGGCCAGGTAGTCCATCCGGGTGCAGAACGTGGTGCCCTGGGTCCAGGACCGGTACTCCATGTTCTTCTCGATGCCGGTGTGCAGGTAGCCGATGCCGCAGCGGGCCTCGGTGACCGTCTCGCCGTCGATCTCGAGCATGAGCCGGAGCACGCCGTGGGTGGACGGGTGCTGCGGGCCCATGTTGACGACGATGCGCTCCTCGCCGAGGCGAGCGGCCTCCTCGGCGATCTCGGACCAGTCGCCGCCGGAGGCCTCCAGGACGGTCACGCCCTCGTCGTCGACGATCGGGGCCCCTGCGCGGGGTGTGCGGGAGTCAGCCATCAGTTGTACGACCTCCGCTCGTCGGGCGGCGGGATGCTCGCGCCCTTGTACTCCACGGGGACCCCGCCGAGCGGGTAGTCCTTGCGCTGCGGGTGACCCTGCCAGTCGTCAGGCATCTCGATGCGCGCCAGCGCGGGGTGCCCGTCGAACACGATCCCGAAGAAGTCCCAGGTCTCGCGCTCGTGCCAGTCGTGGCCCGGGTAGACCGGGACGCTCGACGGGATGTGCGGGTGCGGCGTCCGGGACCGCGACCTCGAGGCGGAGCCGACGCGTGTGCGTCACCGACATGAGGTGGTAGACCGCGTGCAGCTCGCGGCCCGTCTCGTGCGGGAAGTGCACGCCGGAGACGCCGAGGCCGAGCTCGAAGCGCAGGTCCTGGTCGTCGCGCAGGGCCCGGCAGACGGTCACGCAGGTGCGGTGCGCGCACGAAGAGCGTGAGCTCGCCGCGGTCGACGACGACCTTCTCGATCGCGTCGTCGAAGGCCGTGCCGGCCTCGTCGAGCACCTCGGCGAGGATGTCGACGACCTCGTCGAACCAGCCGCCGTAGGGGCGCTCGGACGCGCCGGGCATCGCGACGGTGCGCACGAGCCCGCCCATGCCCGAGGTGTCCCCCGTGCCGTGGACGCCGAAGAGGCCGGTGCGGACGTCGACGACCTCCGGGCCGGGTCCCTGGCTCGGGACGGGCAGGTTCTGCTCCTCGCTCACGCCAGCAGTCCCTTCATCTGGGAGGTCGGGGTGGCCGCGAGGGCCGCCGCCTCGATCGCCCGCGCCGCGGCCTCGCGGTTCGCGCCGAGCGGCTCGGCCTGGATCTGCTGGTGCAGCTCGAGGATCGCGTTGATGAGCATCTCGGGACGCGGCGGGCAGCCGGGGAGGTAGATGTCCACCGGGACGATGTGGTCGACGCCCTGGACGATCGCGTAGTTGTTGAACATCCCGCCGCTCGAGGCGCAGACGCCCATCGACAGGACCCACTTGGGCTCGGCCATCTGGTCGTAGACCTGGCGGACGATCGGCGCCATCTTCTGGCTCACGCGGCCCGCGACGATCATCAGGTCGGCCTGGCGCGGCGAGGCGCGGAAGACCTCCATGCCGAAGCGCGAGAGGTCGAAGCGCGGGGTGCCCGCGGCCATCATCTCGATCGCGCAGCAGGCCAGCCCGAAGGTCACCGGCCACAGGGACGCCTTGCGGAAGTACCCCGCGAGGTCCTCGATGCTGGCGAGCATGAACGGCGGTGCTGCTTCTTCGATACCCATGGCGATCCTCCTTCCTGGTGCGTCACTGGTCGCGGCGGGGCCGCCCCAGGGGTCGTTACGGTCCGGTCAGTCCCACTCGAGCCCGCCACGGCGCCACTCGTAGACGAACGGCACGGTGATGAGAGCGAGGAAGGTGAGGATCGCGACGACACCGAAGAGCGCGAGCTCGGTGAAGCCGACGGCCCACGGGTACATGAAGACGACCTCGATGTCGAAGACGATGAAGGTCATCGCGACGAGGTAGTACTTGATCGGGAAGCGTCCGCCGTCGATGGCATGCGGAGTGGGGTCGATCCCGCACTCGTAGGCCTCGAGCTTGGCCCGGTTGTAGCGCTTGGGCCCGATGATCGCGCTGGCACCCACGCCACCGAGCGCGAGGACGGCTCCGACGGCCATGAGCACCAGGATCGGCACGTAGGGGTTCATCGGATCCTCCTGGACCGGCCCGCGGTGGCGGACGGACGACGTCGGGCGACAGACCTGGGTCGCGGGCGGCGCCCCGGGCCGAGGTGCTTCGGCTCATGCGGCCGGCGCCATCCGCGAGAGCGCCGCGATGAACCGGTCCGACATGTCCCCGCCACGCGGGTCCCAGACGTCGGACAGGAGCTTCAGCGTCAGTCGCATGAGTGCCGGTCGAGGCAGACCGTACCGCGTGCAGATGCGCATGACCTCGGGGTGCTCGATGAGTCGGACGAACATCCGCCCCAGCGTGTAGTAGCCGCCGAGCTCGTCGGCCATGACGCGCGGGTAGCTCTGCAGCACCCGCTCGCGCCCGGAGTCGGTCGATCGCGCCTGCGACTGCGCGATGACGTCGGCGGCGATGCGCGCCGCCTGCATGGCGTACGCGATGCCCTCGCCGTTGAACGGGTTGACCATGCCGCCGGCGTCGCCGACGAGCAGCAGGCCCCGGGTGTACAGCGGCTTGCGGTTGAAGCCCATCGGCAGCGCGGCGCTGCGCACCGGGCCGACCTGGTTCTCCGGGGTGAATCCCCACTCGGCCGGGGTGTGCGCGACCCAGCGCTGGAGCAGGTCCTTGTAGTCGATCTTGGTGGCCGTCGCCGTCGAGCTGACGCTGCCCAGGCCCACGTTGGCTGTCCCGTCGCCGAGGCCGAAGATCCAGCCGTAGCCGGGGAGCAGCGCCGACCTGCCGGGCTCGCCGTCCCAGAGCTCGAGGTGGCTCTCCATCCACTCGTCGTCGTGACGCGGGGTGCGGAAGTAGGTGCGGACCGCGACGCCCATCGGGCGGTTGACGTTCTTCTCGATGCCCATCGCGAGGGCGAGCCGGGCCGAGACGCCGTCGGCGGCGATGACGGTGCGCGCGCGGAAGGTGACCTCGTCACCCGCGCGACGGCCGTCGTCGTCGACCGGGCGGGCCGTGACGCCGACGATCTGCCCGGTGCGCTCGTCGAGCACCGGTCCGCTGACGTTCGTGCGCTCGAGGATCTTCGCGCCGGCCGAGCGGGCGTGCCGGGCGAGGGCGTCGTCGAAGTCCTTGCGCGTGCGGCTGACGCCGTACTCCGGGAAGGTCTCGGTCACCGGCCACGGCAGCTCGATGCGGTGGCCGCCGCCGATGACGCGCAGTCCCTTGTTGCGGATCCAGCCGTCCTCCGGCCGCATCGGCACGCCCATCGCGACGAGCTCGCGGACCGAGCGCGGGGTGAACCCGTCGCCGCAGACCTTCTCGCGCGGGAAGGCCGTCTTCTCCAGGACGAGCACGTCCAGCCCGGCCAGCGCCAGGTAGTACGCGGCGGTGGAACCGGCAGGACCGGCACCGACGACGATGACGTCAGCATCGTCCTGCCGCACAGAAGCCACGCCCACCCGTCCACGTCCTTGTCGTTGCCGTCTTGCCCCGGAAGTCTAACGCCGCAGGAGCCGAGCGCCTGCCGCGCCCGGCTCAGCCCTCGTCGACGTCCGGCCTGGTCCCGCGGTGCAGGGCGACGACGCCGCCGGTGAGGTTGCGGTAGGCGACGTTCCCCCAGCCGGCCTCGTGCATGAGCCCGGCGAGCGAGGCCTGGTCCGGCCACTGCCGGATCGACTCGGCGAGGTAGACGTAGGCGTCCGGGTCCTTGGAGACGGCTCGGGCCACCCGAGGCAGCGCGCGCATGAGGTACTCGAGGTACACCGTGCGGAACGGCGCCCAGGTGGGGGTGGAGAACTCGCAGACGACGAGCCGGCCGCCGGGACGGGTCACCCGCAGCATCTCGGCGAGCGCGGCGGAGGTGTCGACGACGTTGCGCAGCCCGAAGGAGATCGTCACGGCGTCGAAGGAGGCGTCGGCGAACGGCAGCCGGGTCGCGTCGCCCGCGGTGAAGGGCAGGTCCGGGCGTCGCGCCTTGCCGACCGCGAGCATCCCGACGGAGAAGTCGCAGGGGACGACGTTGACGCCGTCGGCGGCGAAGGGCTCGCTCGAGGTCCCCGTCCCGGCGGCGAGGTCCAGGACGGTCTCCCCGGCGAAGGCTCCGACGGCCTCGACCGTCGCCCTGCGCCAGCGCCGGTCCTGGCCGAGCGAGATGACGTCGTTGGTCAGGTCGTAGCGCCGGGCGATCGCGTCGAACATCGCCGCGACCTCGTGGGGCTGCTTGTCCAGGCTGGCTCGCATCGCGCAAGTCTGCCAGCAGACGCGGCATGGGCGAGCCGGGGCCCCTCGGCAGTCCTACGCTGTACCGCGATGAACGACGCCGCCCCCGCCCCGCTCGACCTGGCCTCGCCCGAGCCCCTCGCGCTGCCCTCGCCCCTCGTGGCCAGGACGGTCGCGGTGGACCCCGCCGAGCTCCCCGAGGACCTCCTGCGCCTGCTCCCGGCGAGCGGGGGC
>CAVZPH010000010.1:0-27552 GCA_963777075.1 uncultured Actinomycetota bacterium
GCTCACCGCTCGGGGCGCTGCTGACCGCCCTGCTCGCCGCCGTCGCGCTCGCGCTCCAGGCGCAGACGGGGCACGCCTCGGGGAGCGTCAGCCACCACCTCGCGGTCTCCACGATGTTCCTGCACCTGGTCTCGGCCGCGACGTGGATCGGCGGTCTCGTCGCGCTCGCCCTGGTGGCCCATCGGCTCGGGCGCGACCTGTCGGCCTCCGTCGCCCGCTTCTCGACGATCGCCGCGTGGTGCTACGTCGGCGTCGCCGTCTCGGGGGTGGTCAACGCCGCGCTGCGGATGGACTCACCTGCCGACCTCGGCACGCGGTACGGGCTGCTCGTCCTCGTCAAGGTCGTGCTGCTCGCCGGGCTCGGGCTCGTCGGGCTCGCGCACCGCAGGGCCGTGGTGCCGCGGCTCGTGTCCGCGACGCCGGGGCGTGCGCCGTGGCTGTTCTGGCGGCTCGTCGCCGTCGAGCTCGGGATCATGGGCCTCGTCTCCGGCGTCGCCGTCGCGCTCGCGGCGGCCGAGCCCCCCGCGACGCTGGTCCCGACAGGGCAGCTCACGCCCTCCGAGATCGTCACCGGGCACCTGCTGCCCCCTGCGCCGACCCTCGACCAGTGGCTGACCGGCTTCCGCTGGGACCTGCTCTTCGCGCTCGCGGCGCTGTCGGCCGTCCTGGTGTACCTGCGCTGGGTGCGCCGGCTCGCGCGGCGGGGCGACGCGTGGCCCCTCGGGCGCTCGGTCATGGCCGTGCTCGGGATGCTCGTCTTCGCGTGGGCGACCTCCGGCGGGCCCGCCGTGTACGGCCACGTGCTGCTCAGCGCCCACATGATCGAGCACATGACGCTGATGCTCATCGTGCCGATCTTCCTCGTGCTCGCGGCGCCGGTGACGCTCGCCTCCCGTGCCCTGCCGGCGCGCACGGACGGTTCGCTCGGGCCCCGGGAGTGGCTGCTCGGTCTGGTGCACTCGCGCTGGGCAGGGTTCTTCTCGACACCGCTCGTCGCGGCCGCCAACTTCGCGGGCTCGATGTACCTGTTCTACTTCACCGACCTCTTCCGGTACTCCCTGGAGACCTACGTCGGGCATGCCGGGATGGTGCTGCACTTCTCCCTCGCCGGGTACCTGTTCCTCAACGGCCTCATCGGGGTCGATCCCGGGCCGACGAGGCCCGCCTACCCGCTGCGCCTCGTCCTGCTCTTCGCGACGATGGCCTTCCACGCGTTCTTCGGCGTCGCGCTCATGTCGGACACGGCCCTGCTCGTCCCGGAGTGGTTCGGGCTGCTCGGCCGGACCTGGGGCGGGACGGCTCTCGCCGACCAGCAGGTGGCGGGAGAGATCGTCTGGGGCATCAGCGAGATCCCCATGCTCGTCGTGGCGATCGTGCTCGCGGTGGCGTGGACGCGCGCCGACGAGCGCACCGCACGCCGCAAGGACCGCGCGGCCGACCGCGACGGCGATGCCGAGCTCGAGGCCTACAACGCGATGCTCGCGCGCACCGCTGCCCGCGACGCACGCCTCGAGCGGGAGGGCTGAGGCTCAGGTCTCGAGGATCCCGCGCACGATGCTGTCGCCCGAGTGGGCGGGGTCACCGTCGAAGTGCTCCTCGGAGATGTCGACGACGGGGAACTCCCCGAGGTCGAGGCCAGGCGGCAGCGCGAACGTGCCGGTCGAGCCGTCGAGCACCCCGATGCTCACCAGCTTCGTCACGCCCGTGTCGATCAGCCAGACCTCGTGGTAGCCGCCGTCGGAGGCGGCCCCGCCGAGCGTGACGACGAGGCTGCGGCTGCCGTCGGCCGCGACCTCGACGCGCGCCTCGCCGCTCGCGCCGGTCCAGTCGGGCAGCGGCTCGAGGGCGGCGGCCTCCACGACGGCGGGCGCCGGGGTGCCGAGGTTGCTCCACAGCGCCACGCCACCCCCGCCGACGACGAGGCCTGCGGCGGCCGCGACGGCGAGCCAGCGGACGGGAAGGCTGCGGGTCTCGCCGCTGCTGGGGCGGGCCGTGCGGTCGCGGAGCGTGCGGACCTGCGCCGTCGGCGGCTCGTCGCCGGGAGGCGCGGGCTCCGGTTCCGGCATGGGCGACGGCGGCTCCGGGGGCCTGCTCGGGCAGGAGCGCGGCCGGCGGGGAGTCCTGCTCGACGACGGGCTCGGGGACGGCCCCGTGGTCCGGCGCGGCACCCGGCTCGAGGTCGGCCGCGAGACCGAGCTCGTCACGGATCCGACCCCAGACGTGGGCGGGTGGCGCGACCAGGACCTCGCCGGCGGCGACCGTGCGCCCGACGGCGACGGCTCCCGCGTAGGAGGCGACCTCGGCCGCGCATTCGGTGCACCCGTCGACATGGGCGCGGGTGGCCTCGTCCAGCGTCTCGCCGAGTGCCGCGAGGGCGAGCACCTCAGGCTCCGGATGCTGCATGGTCCACCTCCAACCGGGTGCGAAGGCGCAGCAGGCTGCGCCGGATATGGCTCTTGACGGTCCCGAGCGGGAGCTCGAGCCGTTCGGAGATCTGGTCGTGCGTGAGGTCCTCCCAGAAGGCGAGGGCCAGGATCGTGCGCTGGGGCTCGCCCAGCCGGGTCATCTCGTCGGCGACCATCAGGCGGTCGGCGATGCCGACGGTATCGGCGTCGACCACCGGGGTGATCGTCGCGACCGCCGCCCGCGTGTCGCGCTGCTGCCGGGCCCGCCGGGCGAAGGCATCGGCGACGACCGTCTTCGTGATCCCGGTCAGCCAGGCGGCGAGCGGGCCGCGGGCCTGGTCGAAGCCGCCACGTCCGCGCCAGGCGTTGACGAAGACCTGCTGCGTGGCGTCCTCGGCGTCGCTGTGGTCGCGCAGGGATCGCAGGGCGAGCGTGTGGACGAACGCCGACCAGCGCCGGTAGGCCTCGGCCAGCGCGAGCTCGTCGCCCGCGGAGAAGGCATGCGCCAGCTCGGCGTCGTCCCAGCTGGACGGCTCCCGCAGCCTGGTCACCTCGGGTCCGGGCAGGTCCGGCCTCCTCGTCGGCTCGTCACTCTCGTGATCATCGTGCCACGGGCCAGGAGTCGCCGCCCGGCGTGCTGCGGTGCGCCGCCGGGCGGTGCCGCGCGGCTGCCAGCCGGCCAGCGAGGTGACGGTGGCGGTCATCGGACCGGGCTCGCCACGACGATGACGTTGTCGGAGTAGTGCCGCTCGGACGCCTGCCAGCTGCCGCCGCAGGTGATGAGCACGAGTCGCGGTGCGCCGTCGCGGACGAAGACCTGGTCCCAGGCCACGTCCGTCTTGGGGACCGTCCGGACCTCCTCGACCGTGAAGGCGGCCGAGGTGCCGTCCGCCAGGGTCGCGGTGACCGTGGCGCCGACGCCGAGGTCGCGCAGTCGGGCGAAGGGCCCGAGCCCCTTCGAGGCGACGGAGTCGACATGGGCCGCGATGACCGTGGTGCCCTCCGCGTCCGTGGGTGCCGCGCCGTAGCGGTACCAGCCGGCGCGATCGGCGCGCGGCGGGATCTCCATCTGGCCGTCCGGCTCGACCCCGACCGGGTCGACCGGGAGGTCGATGCCGAGGCTCTCGACGGTGAGCCGCACGGGCGGTGTCTCCTCGGCGGCGTCCTGCGCGGAGAGCCCGGCACTGCGGACGGGCACGGGGAGGAGGTCGGAGGAGGGCACGGGGGCCGGGGAGGTGGGAACCGCCGTCGTGACCTCCGGTGCCGGCGTGGCGAGGGGGGCGGGTGCGTCAGCGGCGGGTGCACCGCAGGCACCGAGGACGAGCGCCACCATGAGGAGGACGGCGGCGGTGCGGTCCGTGGTCCGGGACATCGTCCCCTCCTGACTCGGGGTGGTGGTGGGGTGGTCGGTGGGGACGTGCGTGCCGGTGGGCCGCGGGGTCTGGAGCCCCCGCGGCCCACCGGTGCTCATCGGTCAGTCGCGTGCGGCGGGGACCGCGACGGTCCGACGGCGGGCGGCGACGGTGGCGCCGCCGGCGGCGAGGAGCATGACGCCGGCGATCATCCACAGAGCGGTCGAGGAGGACTGGTCGGCCAGGCCGAGCTCACCGGAGGGGACACCGGCAGGGGCCGAGTGCAGCCCGTCGATGGTCTGCACGGCGAGCGCGAGGTTCGAGTCGGCCAGGCTGCCCCAGGCGTAGACGATCGTGTTCACGCCCTCCTTGACGGCGACGTCGGCCGGGCCGATGACGGGCGTCGTCGTGCCGGTCGCTGCGACCGCTGCCGGGACGGTGCCGGCTGCCAGGTTGAGGATCGACTCCTTCGGGTTCACCAGGTTGGTGATGACGGCGGTGCCGCCCGCGAGGATGTCGACGGCCGGGGCCGCGGCGACGTGACGGACGGTGAGTCGGCCCTCGCCCGCCTTCGTCGTCGACACGTCGTTGGTGAACAGCGTCGCGGTGGGGCTGCCGTCGGCGGTCAGGTGGGCCACGGCCGTGTAGTTCATGTTCGCGGCGAGCGGCAGGTCGACGGGGCCGATCGCCGGGGAGCTCGCGTCAGCGGCGTCCGAGGCGGTGATGGCGACCGTGTAGGTGCCGGGCTTCAGCATCAGCGGGCCGGCGAGGTCTCCGGGCTTGAAGTCGTCGAGCGTGCGCTCGCCGTTGACCCAGACGTCCACGGTCAGGCCGGGCACGCCGTGCAGGACGGAGAGCGAGGCGTCGCCGTCGGCGGCGGAGGCCGGCAGTGCTCCGGCGAGGACGAGGGCGAGTCCGGCGACGCTGCCGGCGAGAAGTCGAGTGCGCATGGTTCCTCCTGGGTGCGGCCCCGGGGGGCTCGGTTCGTTCTGACACCCCCTCTACTGCCGGGTGGGCCGGTCTGGATGCACTCGGATGCGAGGAGTTTTCCGACGAGGCCTGCTGCGGCCGCGACGTGCGCACGTCCCGCTCGACGCGCGGATCGGTGCCCGGCGGGCCATGGTGGTGGGCGCGGCCGCATGACGCGGTCACGGACAGGAGGCACAGATGGGCATCGGTGGCGGGATCTTCCTCATCGTCGTCGGCGCGATCCTCGCGTTCGCGGTGAACGACACCACGGAGGTCGTCGACCTGCAGATGGTCGGCTACATCTGCATGGCCGCCGGCGTGCTCGCCCTGGTCATCTCGTTGATCATGAACGCGCAGCGCACCAGCACGACCCACCGCGAGGTCATCGAGCGACGCGACGGGAACCCGCCCGTCGCCTAGCAGACCCTCAGCGCAGGCGCGCATGGCGGTGGACGGTGATGGACACTTGAGCCGTGACCTCGAGCACCCCACGCCTGCCCCGCGTCCGCGCCTCCGAGCTGGTCGGCCGCGGCTGGTTGAACACGGGCGGAAAGGACCTCACCCTCGCGGACCTGCGGGGCCGGGTCGTCGTGCTCGACTTCTGGACCTTCTGCTGCGTCAACTGCCTGCACGTGCTCGACGAGCTGCGTGAGCTGGAGGCCGCGTACCGCGACGTGCTGGTGATCGTCGGGGTGCACTCGCCGAAGTTCGTCCACGAGGCGGACCCGGTCGCGCTCGCGGCGGCGGTCGAGCGCTACGAGGTGCACCACCCGGTGCTCGACGACCCCGAGCTGACCACGTGGTCGGCGTACTCGGCCCGCGCCTGGCCGACGCTCGTCGTGATCGACCCGGAGGGCTACATCGTCGCCCACATGGCCGGCGAGGGTCATGCGCACAACCTCGAGGTGCTCGTCCGCGAGCTCGTCGCCGAGCATCGCGCCAAGGGCACGCTGCGGCCGATCGACGCGGGCGAGGGTCCGTATGTCCCGCCGGTCGCCGAGTCGACGACGCTGCGCTTCCCCGGCAAGGTCGTCCGGCTCCCGGCACCCGAGGGCTCGCCGGCGGGCACCCTCGGGAACCTGCTCGTCGCTGACGCCGGGCACCACTCCCTGGCGGAGCTCGCCGCGGACGGCGAGACCCTCGTGCGCCGGATCGGCTCGGGCGAGCGGGGCTGGGCCGACGGCGGCCCCGACGAGGCGCGCTTCGCCGAGCCGAACGGCCTGTGCCTGGTGCCGCAGGAGCTGAGGTCCTGGCTCGACTACGACGTCCTCGTCGCGGACACGGTCAACCACCTGCTCCGCGGTGTGCGACTCGCCGACGGCAGGGTGACGACGGTCGCCGGGACGGGCGAGCAGTACATGGTCGGCGCCGCGGACAACGAGATCCCGTGGGAGGAGGCCGTCTCCGCCACACGCCGGATGAAGCTCTCCTCCCCGTGGGACGTCGCGTGGTCGCAGGACCTCGCGGCGTTCGTCGTCGCGATGGCCGGCAACCACACGCTGTGGGCCTTCGACGACAAGGAGGGCTCGCTGCGGCACCTCGCCGGCACGATGAACGAGGGCCTGCTCGACGGTCCCGCGGAGCAGGCGTGGTTGGCGCAGACCTCGGGCCTGGCCGTCGGTCCCGACGGGCGGGTCTGGTTCGCCGACTCCGAGGTCTCGGCCCTGCGCTGGCTCGACGCGCGCTCGCCCGAGCACACCGTAGGGACCGCCGTCGGCCAGGGGCTGTTCGACTTCGGCCTGCGCGACGGGCCGGCCGACTCCGCCCTGCTCCAGCACCCGCTCGGCGTCGCCATGCTCCCCGACGGATCCGTGGCGATCGCCGACACCTACAACCGTGCGGTCCGGCGCTGGGCGCCGGCGGCCGAGGGTTCCGGCCCCGGCGAGGTCACCACGCTCGCCCGCGACCTCGCCGAGCCCTCAGGCCTGCTCGTCGAGGTCCAGGAGGACGGCTCGATCGACCTGCTCGTCGTCGAGTCGGCCGCCCACCGGCTGACCCGGTTGCGGCTCCCCGCGCTGCTGGCCGGCGAGATCCTCGACTCCGGGGCGCATCGCACGAAGCGGCCCGTCTCCGAGATCGGCTCGGGCGAGGTGCGGCTCGACGTCGTCTTCACCCCGGCGAGCGGGCAGAAGTACGACGACCGCTACGGCCCGTCGACCCGCCTCCAGGTCTCCGCCACCCCGGCCGAGCTGCTGCTCGACGGGGCGGGCGACCACGTCGCGCTCCAGCGCGTGCTGCGGATCAACCCGGCCGTGAACGAGGGCGTGCTGCACGTGACGGCCCAGGCGGCGTCCTGCGACGACGACCCGGCGATCGAGTACCCGGCCTGCCACCTCAACCAGCAGGACTGGGGTGTTCCGGTGCGGGTGGTCGAGGGCGGGCCGGCCGTGCTGACCCTGCCGCTGCACGGCTGAGGAGCGCTCGGTTCAGCGCCCGGCGGCATGGGCCAGCGGCGCCGTGGCGGAGTCGGCACCCGTCGTGGCGCCGATCGCCCGGAGGATGAACTCCTCCGTCGCGGCGACCGTCTCCGCGGAGTTCTTGCCCGTCGGGGCGAGCGTGGACAGGCAGGCGTTGACGAGGGAGACCGTCGGCCCGACGGGCTGGTCGGCGAAGACCCCCTGGGCCACCCCGGCCTCGAGGATCCCGCGGAGCACGGCGCCGACGAGCATCGCGTGCTCGCGCAGCTTGCCCTGGGTCTGCGGGGAGACGACGGAGCGGAGATCCGGCCCGGGTGCGACGCGGTAGGTGCGCTTGAGGTCGGCCTGCCGGCGGACGTAGGTGCGCATCTGCTCGACCGGGTCGTCGATGCCTCGCAGGGCCGCCTCGAGCGAGGCCACGTAGGCGCCGGTCTCGTGGGCCATGTACGCGAGGAGCAGGTCCTCCTTGTCGCGCGACGTGGTTGTAGAGCGCCGTGCGCCCCACGCCGGCCTCGGCCGCGATGTCGGCGAGCGTGATGGCGTCGAAGCCGCGCGCGAGCATGAGCGACTCCAGGGCGGCGAAGAGCCGGGTCCTGGTCTGCTCGCGGTGCTCCGAGAGGGAGCCACCGATGATCTTCGGCACGTGCCCATTGTCGCACCTGGCCCCGAGAGGGTGTCGGCGGGCCTGCGCGGCCCCGCTGACGGCGACGGCTAGGGTCCCGGCATGACGATCCCTCCCGACACCAAGGACTGGACCTGGGTCCTCGAGCGCCCCTGCCCCGAGTGCGGCTTCCTCGCCGCGGACCTCGCGGTGCGGGACCTGCCCGGCGAGATCGGCGGCTGGGCGACGCGGTGGCGCGCGGTCCTGGCCCGCCCGGACGTCAGCCTGCGCCCGGCGCCGGAGGTGTGGTCGCCGCTGGAGTACGCCTGCCATGTCCGCGACGTGCTGCGCGTCTTCGACGAGCGGGTGCGCCTCATGCTCACGCAGGAGGCCCCGAGCTTCGCGAACTGGGACCAGGACGCCACGGCGCTCGAGGAGCGCTACGGCGAGCAGGACCCCTCGCGCGTCGCCGACGAGCTCACCCTGGCCGCCGCCGCGCTCGCGGTGACCTTCGCCGAGGTGCCCGACGATGCCTGGGGGCGGACCGGCCTGCGCAGCAACGGCTCGCACTTCACCGTCGAGAGCATCGGCCGGTACTTCGCGCATGACGTCGTCCACCACCTGCGGGACGTCGAGGGCTAGGCCCTGGCTTCCCGTCGACCGGAGTTTTGCACTTTCTTTGTGCACAGGCCTGTGCGCGGACGACGTTTCCGCAGGTCGACCTGTGGATGAACCTGGGACTAACTCCGCGAATAAAACCGCTGGTCAGAACCTGTTGCGGGGCTGCTCGACGGGGGTCTAGAAATAGGTCATCGGCAAGGACGGATCGCCGGATCGGCTGGGGAAACCCGGACGGTCAGCCACAGGGAAGCCTGGGTTGTGGGACGGGGAGACTCGGACCTCGACCTCGGAGGTACCTGGGGTGGGGATCCACTTACCGGCTCGTTCGGAGAACGGCGCACCTGCTCGACGGGGAGACCCGGAGAGTGCTCGACGGGGCAACCCGGAGGCCCGCGGATGGTGCCGCGGTGGGACGTACGGACCGATCGGGTGTGGTTGCTGGGCCATCAGCTCGCGGCTTGCCGTGGAGCGACGGGTCCACCGCATCACCAGCGCGGGGCCGACGTGACGGGGAGACCTGACTCAAGGCCGGAGATCACAGCAAGGCCCCTCGGACGCTTACTCCGAGGGGCCTTTGCTGTGTCCCACGGTAGGCGTCCGACGCTGACGAGCACGGGAACGACACGCGGCGCGACGACGACGATCCGGTGAACGGCGACGAGTGCCGCCCGGTCGTCGCCGCTCCAGCGCTGTCCTCAGACGAACGGCTCGGCGCCCGCCGGCACGAGGTCGACGGACACCGTGAGCCTCGACCCCGAGCCCTCGGTGAAGATGACCCCGCGCAGCGGTGGGACGTCGGAGTAGTCGCGGCCCCAGCCGAGCACCACGTAGCGCTCGTCGACGAAGGCGTCGTTGGTCGGGTCGATCTCCACCCAGCCCGCGCCGGGGATCCAGGCCGAGACCCAGGCGTGCGAGGCGTCGGCCCCGCGCAGCTTCTCCTTGCCGGGGGCCGGCACCGTCTCGATGTAGCCGCTGACGTAGCGCGCGGGCACGCCGTGCATGCGCAGCGCGGCGATCATCAGGTGGGCGAAGTCCTGGCAGACGCCCATCTGCTGGGCGAGCAGCTCGACCTGGGTGGTGTGCACCGTCGTCGAGCCGGAGCGGTAGGTCATCTCCGTGCGGATGCGGTGGGCGAGATCGGCGAGCACCTCGGCGAGCGGCCGCCCGGCGGTGAAGGACGGGGCCGACCACGCCGCGACCTCGTCGGAGAACGCCACGTTGCGCGAGGGGAGCAGGGCCTCGCGCAGCGCGACCAGGCCGATGCCGTCGGTCGCCGTCGGCCGCAGCGCCGCCGTCGTGGTTCGTGCTCACCCCCGCCTCGAGCGTCCCGCCCGGCCGCACGGCGCGCCCGACGTCGCCCCAGGCCGCGCGGGGCAGGCTCGCGACGTCCGGCTGCACGCGGTCGACGGTCAGGCGTGAGCGTGCGGTGACGACGAGCGCGGTGTGCGGGGTCGTCACGGCGAAGTAGGTCGAGGTGTTGCCGAAGTAGTCGACATGCTCGGCGAGGTCGGCCGGCTGCGGGTCGATGCTGCACCTCGACGGCATGGCGCACCTGGCCGGGGAAGTCCCGCGGGACGAGGACGGCGCGGCCGTAGGAGCCCGTCACGGGCTCGTCGTAGGAGTAGCTGGTGCGGTGGACGAGGTCGTAGGTGCGGCTCATGACAGCCCCCAGGAGTCGTCGAGCGCACGGCTCGGCGTCGGGTGGACGAAGTGCACGGAGGCGATCTCGTCGGCGAGGGCGCGCAGCCGCCAGCGCAGCGAGTCGAGCAGCTCGGCGAGGCGCTCACGGCGCCCGTCGATCGCGGCTGCGGCGGCTCGGACGTCGATCTCCGCGACGAGCTCGGCGAGGTCGGCCGCGAGGCGGTCGCGCGCCTCCGTCGAGGAGCGCGAGGGCACCTGGGCGAGGTCGTCGCGGAGCCGCTCGACCTGGAAGGCGAGCGAGCGCGGGTTGCTCGCGTCGGACGAGCAGCAGGTCGAGGAGCTGGGCCACGTCCGGGCGCGAGGAGTGCCGGCGGCGGTAGGTGATCGAGGACTCGTGCGCGATGAGCACCGACTCCAGGACGTACGCGTCGACCTCCTCCGCACGCGTGCTCACGAGCGTCGCGTCCAGGCTCTCGACGACGTACAGCGCGCGCTCCAGGCGGCGGCCCGCGTCCATGCAGGTACCAGCCGACGTCGCGCACCATTCCCTCGGACTCGATTCCGGCGACGGCGAGGAGCGCCTCGAGCAGGCGGTCGAGGACGGGGAGCAGGCCCGGTCGTCGAGCCGACGGCCCGCTTCGCCTCGGACTCCTCCTCCAGGGCGCGCTCCATGCTGGCCAGCGGCAGCCAGGTGTCGTTGGAGAGCTGGTCGCGGACGGCCGCGGCCGCCTCGGCCATCCGGCGGACGGACCAGGCGACCGTGCCCGGCTCGTCACGTGCGAGCAGGAGGCTGCGCAGGTGGCGCGGCTCGGAGCTGTCGTCCGCGGGGCGGGCCCAGCCCGCGGGCAGCCGCGCGTCGAGAGCGTCGAGCAGGACGGCCAGCGCGCGCCCGCCGGGGCTCGCGGGACGGCGCGCGTGGTCGTACCAGCGGTCGACGGTGGCGCGCAGCAGGCGCACGAGGTCGCCCGAGCGCTCGGCGTAGCGGCCCATCCAGAAGAGGTTCTCCGCGGTGCGCGGGGAGACGGCGACGAGCTGGCGCAGCATCGGCTCGTCGACGGTCGACGAGAGCCACGGGTCCTGGGCGGCCTCGGCCTCGGCCGCGATCACCCAGACGTCCTTGGCGATCGCACCGAGCGAGCTGGAGACGACGCGCTGGCGGTCGGGCGCGACGAGCGCGAGACCGCCGGCCATCACGTGGTAGCCGCCGTCCTGCCCGACGGCGAAGGTGCGCAGGACGGCGGGGCGGGCGCCGTCGTCGCTCGTGGTGGCGCCGTCGACGCGCTCCTGCGCCGTCCAGTGCAGGGGGTCGGCGGTGATGCGCGCGGCGAGGCGCTCGCGGGCGGCCTCGTCGAGCGTCCAGCCGAGGACGGCCCGCTCCTGGCCGGCGCGTCGTGTGCTTGAGGACGAGGCTGTCGAGGTGCGCGAGGGCGTGCGAGCGGGCCGCCGCCTCGCCGCACCACCAGGTGGCCGGTGACGCGAGCGCGAGGTCCTCGCCGAGGATCGACGCGCGCGGCCCGGGGCAGGTAGGCGCCGAGCGCCGGGTGCTCGAGCACCCCGCTGCCGAGCGGGTTCACGACGGCGACCGTCCCCGCCCGCACGGCCCGGACCAGCCCGGGGATCCCGAGCCGCGAGTCGGCGCGCAGGTCGAGGGGGTCGCACCACTCGGCGTCGACGCGCCGCAGGATCACGTCGACCTGCTCGGAGCCCTCCAGCCCCTGGAGCCAGACCTTGCCCTCGCGCACCTCGAGGTCGCTGCCCTCGACGAGCGGGATGCCGAGCATCGAGGCGAGGTACGCCTGGTCGAAGGCCGTCTCGGAGAAGGGGCCGGCGGTGAGCAGCACGGCCTGCGGCTGACGGACGCCGGCGGGTGCGGCCAGGTCGAGGGCGCGTCGCAGCGCGTGGAAGAACGGACCGATCCGCCGGATCGACGTCTGCCGGTACACCCCCGCCATCGACTGGGCGATGACGCGGCGGTCGACCATCGCGTAGCCCGCGCCCGACGGCGCCTGCGTGCGGTCGGCGACGGCGAGCCACGCGCCGGACGGGTCGCGGGAGATGTCGGTCCCGGTGAGGACCAGCCCGTGCGGGCCGGGGGTGGTGAGGCGGTCGACCGCGCGCAGGAACGCGGGGTGGGCCAGGACGACCTCCGGCGGGATGACTCCGTCGGCGAGCAGGGTCCGCCGGCCGTAGACGTCGGCGAGGATCGCGTCGAGCAGTGCGGCCCGCTGGGCGACGGCGGCTTCCAGGCCCGACCACTCGGCCTCGTCGATGACGACGGGCACGGGGTCCAGGCGCCAGTCGCGTGACCGGCTGCCGGGCGCGTCCGTCCCGTAGGTGACGCCGCGGTCGTCGAGCAGGGTGGCCGTCTGACGGCGCGCCGCGCGTGAGCGCGGCGGCGGTCGGTGCCGGCGTGCCCTCGGGGAGCCATGACCAGTCGAGGCCGGCGGAGTCGTCGTCCTGCGGCCGCACCGAGGAGAGCACGTCGGTCACTGCGCCCTCCGCCCCGCTCGTCCCGGTCGTCGTCGTGGAGGGAACGGTACCGGTCCGGCGGTCGTCGGCCGGTGCCCTCAGCCCTCCGGCGCGCGCAGGAGGTCGAGGATCCGGCGGAGCTCGGAGCGGTCGCGCTCGTCGAGCCTGCCGAAGAACGCCTCGGCCTCGGCCAGGCGCGCGTCGGAGAGGCGGCTGCCGATCTGCGTGCCGTGCTCGGTCAGGGCGACGAGCGTCGCGCGGCGGTCGCTCGCGTCGGGCGCGCGGGTCACCAGGCCGTCCGCCTCGAGGGCGTCGACGACCTCCGTCGTCGAGCGGGCGGCGATGCGCAGGTGCTCGGAGAGCTCGCTGAGCCGCATCGTCCCGTGCTTGAGCAGCACGCCGAGCGCGCGGCCCTGGCCTGGGGTGATGCCCAGCGGGGCGAGGGCCGTGTGGGTGGCGTGACGTAGCGTGCGGGACACCGACCAGAACGTCTCGGCGAGCGTCTCCGGGGTGTCCGCCTGCGTGCTCTCCATGGAACAAACCTAGCAAGAATCCTGTTGGTGCCTCATAGTGAGGGAACCTCAGGAAGGGAGGTGGGGCGATGTCGAACCCGCAGATGCCGACGGGGCGTGGCGCCAAGCCCGGCGCGACGGGTCACGGCCACCGGAGCGCAGGCATGCAGCGCCTGACCCCGGAGGAGCGCGAGCAGGCGGCGCATGTCTCGCGACGCCGCATCGCCCGTCTCTTCGCGGCGTACCGGATGCCGCTCGCCGTCGTCACCGCGATCATCGTCGCGGCCTCCGTCATCGGCATGGCCCAGCCCTTCCTGCTGCGCGAGGTGATCGACGTCGCCCTGCCGCGCCAGGACGTGCGGCTGCTCCTGTGGCTCGTCCTCGGCATGGTGGCCGTCGCCGCCGTGACCGCCGTGCTCGGCGTCGCGCAGACCTGGATCAGCACGAGCGTCGGCCAGCGCGTGATGCACGGGCTGCGCACGGACGTCTTCTCCCACCTGCAGCGCCAGTCGCTCGGCTTCTTCACGCGGACGCGGACCGGCGAGGTCCAGTCCCGGATCACCAACGACATCGGCGGGATGCAGGAGGTCGTCACCTCGACGGCGACCTCGATCGCCTCGAACCTCACGACGGCCGTCGCGACCTCGGTGGCGATGCTCGCGCTGTCCTGGCGGCTCTCGCTCATCTCGCTGCTCGTCGTGCCGCCGGCCATCGTCCTGACGCGACGGGTCGGCCGGATGCGGCGGGAGATCGTCGCGCAGCGCCAGCGCGAGCTCGCCGACCTCAACGTCGTCATCGAGGAGGGGCTCTCGGTCAGCGGGGTCCAGCTGAGCAAGACGCTCGGCTCCGGGCCCGCGCTGGTCGAGCGGTTCTCCGCGTCCTCGTCCCGGCTGATCGACCTCGAGCTGCGCTCGGACCTGGCCGGCCGCTGGCGGATGGCGGCGATGAGCGTGATGTTCGCGGCGATCCCTGCGGCGATCTACCTCTCGGCCGGGCTGCCGGCGACCAGCCGCGGGATGACGATCGGGACGCTCGTGGCGTTCACCGCCCTCCAGTCCGGGCTGTTCCGGCCGCTGATGGGCCTGCTGTCGGTCGGCGTCACGCTCACGGCCTCGCTCGCCCTGTTCGCCCGGATCTTCGAGTACCTGGACCTGCCGGTGGAGATCGCCGAGCCCGAGCACCCGGTGCCGCTCGGCGAGGTCCGCGGACACGTCCGCCTCGAGGGCGTGACGTTCACCTACCCGGGGTCCACGACGCCTGCGCTCGAGGACGTCTCCCTCGACGTGCCGCCGGGCACGACGCTCGCCCTGGTCGGCGAGACCGGCTCGGGCAAGTCGACGCTCGCCTCGCTGGTCGCGCGCCTCCAGGACGTCGACACGGGCCGCGTGACGATCGACGGTGTCGACGTGCGGGACCTCGCGCTCGCGGAGCTGTCCCGCGTGGTGGGCGTGGTCTCTCAGGAGACGTACCTGCTGCACGCGAGCGTCCGGGAGAACCTGCGCTACGCCCGCCCGGAGGCGAGCGACGCCGAGATCGAGGCGGCCGCGCGCGCCGCGCAGGTCCACGAGGTGATCGCCGGACTGCCCGAGGGTTACGACACCATGGTCGGCTCGCGCGGGCACCGGTTCTCCGGAGGCGAGCGCCAGCGCATCGCCATCGCACGCACGCTGCTGCGCGACCCGGCGATCCTCGTGCTCGACGAGGCGACGTCTGCGCTCGACACCGAGACCGAGCGCGCCGTCCAGCTCGCCTTCGACGGCCTCGCGCGCGGCCGGACGACGATCACCATCGCGCACCGCCTCACGACGGTGCGCCATGCCGACCAGATCGCCGTGCTCGACCACGGCCGCGTCGTCGAGCAGGGCGACCACGAGGCCCTGCTCGCCAGGGACGGGCGGTACGCGGCGCTCGCGGTGGCCTGAGCCCTCCGGGCCCGCTGCGGAGACGACCGAGGTCGGCTGCGGACCGAGGCGGCCAGGTGCCGCGCAGGAGCCCCGCCTATACTCGCGCCACCGTGGGTGTGCATCGCCCTGACGACTCGACGAGGGGGGATCGTGACGCGTCCTCGACGTCGCCGGTCCCCATGGCGCCGGCAGGAGGACGAAGGCGCCCGCGAAGCCCAGGCCGCGGGGGTCGCCCCCGACGACGACGCCGCCTCGACCGACGACGTGACGCCGGCCCGCACACGTCGCCGGCTGTGGGTTGGCCTCGGTCTCCTCCTCGTGCTGCTCGTGGTCGCCGCTTCCGCGGCGTGGGTCGGGATGCGCGCATGGCAGGCCAAAGGGGAGCTCGAGCAGGCCCAGGGCCTCGTCTCCGATCTCAAGGACGCAGTCGGCGCGAGCGACTACCCGGCCGCGGCGGAGGTCTTCGTCGCGATGCGGGCGCATGCCACCACGGCGCGTGAACGCACAGACGACCCGTTGTGGACCGTTGCCGAGCACCTGCCGAAGCTCGGGCCCAACTTGACCGCCCTTCGGGGGCTTGCCGTCGTGATCGACGACGCGATGACGGCTGCCGATCCACTGGTCGGCAGTGCTGCGGACCTCACTCCCGCGGCTCTCAAGCCGCAGGACGGCGTCCTCCCGCTCGGACTCGTCGTCCAGGCGGCCTCGGACATCACCTCGGTCGCCGACCGGTTCACCGAGCTGCGGGCGCAGCTCGGACGCCGTCCCGACGGACGGCACCGTCCAGCAGCTTCAGGACGCGAAGACCACGCTCGTCGGGGTGATCGACAGTGCGGCGAACGCCTTGTCCACCGCGGCGCCCGTCGTGCGCGCGCTGCCGGCCGTCCTCGGTGCCGACGGTCCGCGCCGGTACGTGGTGATGTTCCTCAACACGGCAGAGCTCAGGTCCTTGGGCGGTACGGCGCTCGCCTTCGCCGAGATCACCGTCGATCGCGGGGCGATCAGCCTCGGCAGCGTGGTGCCGACGTCCGGCGGGAGCTTCCCCGGACGCGTCGCGTCCCTCGTCCCGGTTCCCGACGGCTTCGACGAGATCTACCCGGGTGCGCTCGGGCGCTTCGTTGCCAACGCGACCCTGCGCCCGAGCGCGGTGACCGCCGCCGAGATCGTCCAGGCTGAGTGGAGGGAGACCTTCGGGACAGAGGTCGACGGCGTCATCTCGATGGACGCGAGGGCGCTCGCCCTGCTGGTCAAGGCCGTCGGCCCGATCCCGATCTCGACGGGCGACGTGGTGACGGCGGACAACGTCGTCAGCCTGCTGTTCAACGAGGTCTACACGCGGTACGACACCGGGGTGCGCGCGATCGACGACGCCGCTCAGGGCGCCGTGTACTCCGAGACCGTCGCCGGCACGTTCGCCAAGGTCATGTCCGGGGACTTCGAGCCGATGGTGATGCTGGACCTGATGGGCATGGCGGCCGCCGACCGCGACCTCACCGTCTGGCTCTCCGACCCGAGCGCGACAGAGGCGTTCGCCGCGACCCACTACATGGCGCGGGGCCTGATCGAGAGCACGACGGAGACGGACGTCGTGGGGATGTACCTGAACGACCAGGTCGGCTCGAAGCTGAACTTCTACCTCACCTCGGTCGCGACGACGAGCGCTGCAGCCTGCACGGCCGACGGTCGTCAGGTCGATCGAGTGACCCTGTCCCTGACGAACACCGTCGACCCGGCCGCGGCGCCCGACCTGAGCAGCTCGATCTCCGGTGGCACGCACCAGGGCCGGGGCTTGTCCCCGGGCGAGCAGCGCCTCGTGGTCTTCGCCTACCTGCCGGCGGGATCCACTCTGCTCGGAGCGTCCGTCAACGGCGCCGGCGTCCAGGCGACCGGGAACCACGACACCGATCGCCCCGTCCAGGTGATGTGGGTGAACATCCTCCCGGGAGAGACGGCCGTGCTGAGCGTCGACGTGCTCAGGGACACCCCGGGTACGCGGGAGGTGGTGGCCGACATCACGCCGACCATCCAGGGGACGACCTTCGCGCAGGCTCCCTTGGACTGCGGGAGCGTCGCGCTTCCCTGAGTACGAGCGCTGCGGGAAGCGACCGGTCCGTCCTTCCCGCGCGCCAGGGCGATCACGCACCGGCCGAGGCCATGGTGAACCAGCGTGGCCCGCTCGCCCCCGCTCGGGCCGCGTACCATTCTTCGGGCCCGCCGAACGCGACGGGCCTTCCCCACGCAGGACGGACGCCGCATGAGCGCGCACCCGACGAACCCGGCGCAGCTGCCCGGTGACGTCCCCGACGGCGACGCCGAGCAGCCCGTCGTCCCCGTTGCCGACTTCGAGACCTTCCTGCGGGTCATGGACCAGGTCGCCCAGCTCCCCGAGACCCACCCGCAGCATGCCGCGGCGCGCCGCGCCTCGTCCTCGCTGTTCAAGGCCGCCAAGAAGTACCGGCGCGACGAGAAGCGCCGGATGATCGCCGAGGCGGACGCCGCCGTCGTCGCCGCGACCGCGACGGGGAGCCCGGGCCGGATCGACGACGAGACCGACGGCCTGATGCTGACGTCGGCGGCGACGGCGGCGACGGCCGGGACGCTGCTGCGCGCGCGCGCCTGCTACGTCTGCAAGGAGGACTACACCGTCGTCGACGCGTTCTACCACCAGCTCTGCCCGAGCTGCGCGGCGCAGCACCACGCCAAGCGTGACGCCCGCACGGATCTCACCGGGCGCCGTGCCCTGCTCACCGGCGGTCGCGCCAAGATCGGCATGTACATCGCGCTGCGGCTGCTGCGCGACGGGGCGGACCTGACGATCACGACGCGCTTCCCGCGTGACGCCGTCCGGCGGTTCAGTGCGATGGACGACGCGAGCTCCTGGCTGCACCGGCTGCATGTCGTCGGGATCGACCTGCGCGACCCGGCACAGGTCGTGGCGCTCGCCGACCACGTCTCCTCGCAGGGCCCGCTGGACATCCTCATCAACAACGCGGCGCAGACGGTGCGCCGCCTGCCCGGGGCCTACTCGCGCATCGCCGACGCGGAGTCCGCGCCGCTGCCCGAGGAGGGCACGCGCATGATCACGACCTTCGGGCACACGAGCGACGCGCACCCGCGCGCCCTCGCCGGGTCGGTCACCGAGCTGACGAGCCCCGCGCTCGCGATCGAGCACGCCGCCCGTGCTGCTGCCGACGACCTCGTCGCGCAGTCGCTGACGGCGCAGGCCGCGAGCCTGGAGCGCCTCGTCGCGGGCACCTCGATCGACGCCGGAGGCCTGATCCCTGACGTCGCCGACACGAACAGCTGGGTCGCGACCGTCGAGCAGGTCGACCCCATGGAGCTGCTCGAGGTCCAGCTGTGCAACCAGACGGCGCCGTTCATCCTCATCAGCCGGCTGCGGCCCGCTCTCGCCGCCTCGGCCGCGCGCAGGACCTACATCGTCAACGTCTCCGCGATGGAGGGCGTGTTCTCCCGCGGCTACAAGGGACCGGGCCACCCGCACACGAACATGAGCAAGGCAGCGCTCAACATGCTGACGCGCACCAGCGCCGCCGAGATGCTGACCGACGGCATCCTCATGACGGCCGTCGACACCGGGTGGATCACCGACGAGCGCCCGCACCACACCAAGGTGCGACTCGCCGAGGAGGGCTTCCACGCTCCGCTGGACCTCGTCGACGGTGCGGCGCGCGTCTACGACCCGATCGTGCGCGGCGAGGCCGGCGAGGACCTGTACGGCTGCTTCCTCAAGGACTACGCGCGCTCGCAGTGGTGAGCGCCGGGCGAGGCCTCTCGAGATGCTCAGCAGGCTGAGCATCGGCATGCTGGTCCGATGGAGACCACGTACCCCGCAGCCGCGGCCACCAGCACGTCCCGGGACCGGATGCGCCAGATCACCGTCCTGATCGGCGCGCTCGTCGCGATCCTGGGTGCCGCGATCGGCTCTGGTGCGTTCGGCGGCCAGCCGATCGCGGAGGCCGCCGGTGGCGCCCTGTCCGCGACTGCGACCCCGATCGCCCCCGACACCCCGGCGTTCTCGATCTGGTCGGTCATCTACACCGGGCTGGTCGTCTTCGCCGTGCTGCAGGCGCTGCCGCGTCAGGCCTCCGACGCCCGCCTGCGTGCCGTGTCGTGGTGGGTGCTGGCCTCGATGCTTCTCAACGCCGCATGGATCGGGGTCGTGCAGGCCGGGTCGGTGGGCGCGAGCGTCGTGGTGATGCTGGCACTGCTGGCCGTCCTCGCCTCGGTGTACGTCCGGCTGGTGCGCCTCGCTCCCACCCGGACGGCGAGCTCCGTGGTGACCGACGTGACGATCGGGCTCTACCTGGGCTGGGTCAGCGTCGCCACGCTCGCCAACATCACCGCCTTCCTCACGGTCGCGGAGGTCGGGGAGCTCGGCCTCGGAGCGAAGGCCTGGTCCGCGATCGTCCTCGCGGCGGGCGCGGCACTCGCGGTGGCCTACGCCATGTTCGGCGCGCGCCGGCCGGGCGTGACCGTCCCGATCGGGCTGGCGATGGCCTGGGGGCTGATGTGGATCGGCCTCGGCCGGGCCAACGGCCCGCTGCTGGACCCGACCGTCGCGACCGCCGCCTTCATCGCCGCGGGAGTGGCGCTGCTCGCGCCGATGGTTGCCACGCTCCTCGGCCGCCGCGACGCCTCGGTTTGACCGGTCCACGGCTGTCTCGTTGACTTGAGGGATGAGTGATCCCTCCAGTCCCGGCCGCCCCCATCCGTCGAGCCTCGTGGCTGACGAGCGGTCCGGACGGGGGCGGAGCTGATGGACCTGGGGACTCTCGCGAACCTCGGCCTCGTGGTGCTCTTCGTCGTCATCGGCGGGGTGTTCGCGGGCACGGAGCTCGCGCTCGTCTCGTTGCGCCCGAGCCAGGTCGACCGGCTGGCGCACCAGGGGCGCCGGGGAGCGCGCGTCGCGGCCGTCGCCCGGGACCCGAACCGCTTCCTGGCCGCGGTGCAGATCGGCGTGACCCTCGCCGGGTTCTTCTCCGCGGCGTACGGCGCCTCGACCCTGGCACCGGACCTCGCTCCCGCCCTGGTGCGGCTCGGCCTGCAGGACTCGGTCGCCCAGACTCTCGCCCTCGTGCTGCTGACGGTGGGCATCGCCTACCTCTCCCTCGTGCTCGGCGAGCTCGTGCCCAAGCGGCTCGCGCTCCAACGGGCGGCGACGCTCTCGCTGATCGTCGGGCCTCCCCTGGACAGGTTCGCCTCGGTGATGCGCCCCGTCGTGTGGCTGCTCTCGGTGTCCACGGACGCGGTCGTGCGGCTGCTCGGTGGTGACCCGCACGCCACCACCGAGGCGATGAGCGAGGAGGAGCTGCGTCACCTCGTGACCGGCCATCGGAGCCTGGAGGAGGATGAGCGCACGATCCTCAACGACGTCTTCGACGCCGGTGAGCGCACGATCGGCGAGGTGATGCGCCCGCGCGGGGAGGTGACCTTCCTCCCGGGGGACCTGTCGCTGGTCGAGGCCGCTGCCCTGGTGCGGTCGAGCCCGTTCTCTCGCTACCCCGTGATCGGGGAGGGCTTCGACGACGTCCTCGGCTTCCTGCACGTGCGTGACCTGCTCGGAGCGAGTGACGACGGCCGGACGGTGGCCGACCTCGCCCGGCCCATCCCCTTCCTCCCGGTGTCCAACCGGCTGCTCCCCTCGTTGTCCTCCTTGCGAGCCCAGGGGCTGCACATCGCCGTCGTCGTGGACGAGTACGGCGGCACGGACGGGATCGTCACCCTGGAGGACATGGTCGAGGAGCTCGTCGGGGAGATCCACGACGAGTACGACGTCCCGGAGCCGGTGGTGACCGAGGAGGCGAGCGGGCGGCGCGAGGTCGACGCGAGGGTCACGATCGAGGACTTCGCCGAGATCACCGGCGTCGAGCTCGCCGACGGACCGTGGGAGACGGCGGCCGGCTACGTGATCGGCCGGCTCGGGCGGCTGGCCGTGGTCGGCGACCGGGTGCCGGTCGACGAGCACGACGTGGTCGTGACGGCCGTCGACCGTCGGCGCATCACGCGCCTGGCGGTGGAGCGGGTCCGGCCAGGCGGTGACGACGACCCGACGGTCGACGGCGGCGCAGCGGGGCAGTAGCCCCCGTCGCGTCAGGGGCGGGTGCGCCCTCCGCCGACGGCCATGCCGCCCGCGGCCGCCTCGCCTGCGGTGACCGTCGCGGCCGTCTGGCCGTCGACCGTGACCGTGTACGTGGCGCCGTCGACGATCCCGGCCGCCGAGAGGACGACCGACTGGAAGGACTTCACCGAGGTGAGCTCGGCGACCACCGAGCCGTCGGCGTCGAGCACCTGAACGCTCTGGCCCGCGCCGTAGGTCTGGTCGAGCGAGGCGCTCAGCCAGCCCTGGGCGGAGTTCTCGTCGGGCGAGACGGCCATCGCGCTGGTCCCGACCGCGAGGACGGTCCCGCTGTTCACGACGAGCGTTCCGTTGGTGTCCAGCGCCCCCTCGCGGTCCTCGGGTGACCCGAACACCGTGGTGGTCCCGCCGGTGACGAGGATCGAGCCGTTCGAGTCGATGCCGTCGCCCTCCGCGTCGACCGTCGTCTCGCCGCCGGTGAGGGTGACCATCGCGCCGTCGTCGGCCTCGACGATCCCGCCGATGTCGGTCGTGGTGCTGGTCCCGCTCGTGGCGTTGATGCCGTCGTCGCTCGCGGCGACGTCGAGCGTCCCGCCCTCGATCGTCACGTAGTACGCCTCGACCCCCTCGTAGGAGCTCTCGACAACGGTGGTGCCACCGGCCACGACGACGTGGACCTCGGCCTTCACGCCGTCGTCGGTCGCGGCGAGCGTGGTCTGCCCGCCGGTGAGGACGACGTCGGTCTGCGCCTGGATGCCGTCGTCGCCCGCGACCAGCGCGATCGAGCCGCCGGCGATGTGCACGTAGCCGCGCGTCTCGTCCTCGGCGTCGTCGGACTTCAGGGCGTCGCCGCCGGCGTCCACCGTGACGGTCCCGCCCTCGATGGTCAGCGAGTCCTTGCCGCGCAGGCCGTCGTCGCCCGCGGTGACGGTGATCTCGCCGGAGAGCACGACGAGGTCGTCGAGGCTCGTGATGCCGTCGTTCTGCGTGCTGGTCACCGTGAGCGAGCCGTCGCCGGTGAGGGTGAGGTCGGCGTCGCTGTACAGCGCGGCGTTGGCCTCCTCGTCGTCACCGGTGGACGCCAGGCCGTTGCTGCCGCTGAGCGAGACGACGACGTCCTCGGCGCTCAGGACCGCGATCGCTGCGCTCGTCGAGCTCGAGATCTCCGCGCCGTCGAGCACCAGGGCCACGACGCCGTCGTCCGCGGTGTCGACCGTGACCTGGCCGTCGAGCTGCCCGGTCAGCACGTAGGTGCCCGCCGAGGTGATCGTGACGGTGGAGCCGTCGACGACGACCCCGTCGCCGTCCGCGGAGGCGGTCGAGCCGTCGAGAGTGATGGTCACGGCGCCGTCCATCGTCCACTCGTCGTCGTTGACCGTCGTCGCATTCGCGTTGGCGGCGAGCACCTCGGTGGCCACTGCTCCGGTGGTGAGCTCGGCGACCGTCGTGCCGGTGTTCTCGACGGTGGTCGCGATGACCGCGTCGGAGGTCTCGGCCGCCGTCGAGCATCCGGTCAGCAGGAGCCCTCCCAGCAGGAAGGTGCTGACGACGGCGGTGCGGGTGCGCTTCGTGGTTCTCATGACCGGGCTCCTCGGGATGGCGACGCAACGCTCGCGCCTCCTGGTTGGCGATGGGTCTCATCGCACCGCCCTCGTCTTTGAGGTTCCTTTGAGGCGCTTGTGAGCGGGCCATGTGTCGATCGGGGCGGGACCCGATCGTCATCCTGGTGTCACTATCGGAGCACGAGACGGAAGGAGCGGCTCATGCGGTACTCGCTTCTGCTGCACTACCCCGAGATGTCCGCCGAGGACCTCGGTGCCGAAGCCCTCGCCGAGGGCATGAAGGCGTTCGACGACTACGCCAAGGCGCTCGACGCCGCCGGGGTGCTCGCCTCGGCCGAGGTGCTCATGCCCTCGACCGCGACGACGACGATCAGCCTCGCGACGGGAGAGCTGGTCGTGCAGGACGGCCCGTTCGCCGACACGAAGGAACAGCTCGGGGGAACCGTCGTCATCGACGTCGCCGATCTGGATGCCGCCCTCGCCTGGGCGCAGCAGGCGCCCTCGGTGCGCTGGGGGCATGTGGAGATCCGCCCGACGGCGACGCGCTTCGTCGACGGCGCGTGGACCGGAGCCCCGCAGGTCTGATGCACGACGACGCCGAGCCCGTCCGCGCCGCCGCCGAGCGTGCCGCGCGGACGGGCTACGGCCGGCTCCTCGCGCTGCTCGCCGCGTCCACCCGGGATCTCGCCCTCGCCGAGGACGTGCTCGCGGACGCCTTCGAGCGCGCGCTCGCGACGTGGCCGACGTCGGGCATCCCCGAGAACCCCGAAGGGTGGCTGCTCACCGTGGCCCGCAACCGCCTGCGCGATGTCGTCGGCTCGGCCGCCCGCCGGACCTCGGTGCCCCTGTCCCACGACCTCGAGGTCGTCGACGCGCTCGACGTCGCCGCCCTCGTCGAGGACGCCGACGCGATCGGCGACAAGCGCCTCGAGCTGCTGTTCGTCTGCGCGCACCCGGCGATCGATCCCCGCATCCGCACGCCGCTCATGCTGCAGACGGTGCTCGGCTTCGACGCCGCGCAGATCGCCAGGGCCTTCGACGTCGAACCCGCGGCGATGGCGCAGCGACTGGTGCGGGCGAAGCGTCGCATCCGAGACACCGGCATCCCGTTCGTCGTGCCGACCCGCACCGACCTGCCCGCCCGCCTGCCCTCGGTGCTCGAGGCGATCTACGGCGCCTACGCGATCGACTGGCTGTCGCAGGGGGACGAGGTGCGGCCGTCGATCGCCGACGAGGCGCGCTGGCTCGCCGTGCTGACGGCGTCCCTGCTCCGGACCGAGCCCGAGGCCTGGGGTCTGGCGGCGCTGCTCACCCTCGCGCAGTCCCGAGCGCCGGCGCGCGTCGGCGACCCGTGGCCAGGGCTCGACGACCAGGACCCGGCGCTCTGGTCGCCCGAGCTCATCCGCGAGGGCGAGTCCCTGCTCAAGCGCGCCGCGTCGTTCGGTCAGCCGCTGGGCCGGTTCCAGCTCGAGGCGGCTATCCAGTCGGTGCACTGCGACCGAGCGCGTACGGGCCAGGTCGACGCCGATGCGCTCGTCACGCTGTACCGCGGGCTGATGTCCGTCGCCCCGACGCGCGGCGCCCGGGAGGGACTCGCGGCTGCGCTGGCGCGGTCCGCCCGGCGGTCGTAGGTCGTCTCTCGGCGAAGCGAGGCCTCCGGTGAGCCCGCCCGCCGTGCTCGCCGACCCTTACCTGCTGCCGCGTCTGTGGCGGTCGGCGACGGCGTCGTCCGGACGGGTCACTCCACGGGATGCGGGACACAGCACACCGGAACCACCACGGCGGCTTTCGGGAACCAGCTACGGAGCGGGTGACGGGAATCGAACCCGCGCTATCAGCTTGGAAAAGCTGAAGTTCGCCATGAACTAGACCCCGCCAACGTGGCCGAGGCCGACGTGCGGCGACGATCATACCCGGACTCAGACCTCCGCGAGGTCGGCCTCCTCGGGGTGGGGCGCAGGTACGAGGCGACGAAGGAGCAACAGCGGCACGACGGTCAGCTCGCGCCCGCGGCAACATCGGCGAGGGCCTTGCGCACCAGGAGGGCGCCGAGCCGCCGCGGCCGGCGTCCTTGGCGATCTCGGGCGCCAGTGAACAGGACGTGGCCCTCGTCGAGGACGACTCGCCTCTTCGACCTCCTGGCCGTCGCCGTCAGGGTGTACCGCGAGGTCGCGTCGTCGCGGCGACGAGGTAGGTGGCGGGTCGGGGCTCGGTGGCGGTTGCTCATGGCCGAGGGTAGGAGGAGAGTTCGGCCGACGCACCCTGCGGGGGCTGGTCCTGTGCGCGCCAGGGGTGAGGATGGTGGTGTGGTCGGCCGCCGAGGCGCCGAGCGAGGAGGAATCGATGAGCACCTTCACCGACCCGTCGACGAGGCGCCCCGTGGGATCGAGCCGCCGCGGCCCGCAGGGGCTCGAGATCGTCGCCCGCAGCGACGTTCGCTGGCGGCCGGCTTGATGTTCGTCGCCGCACCCGTCCCAGCGCGCCCGATCGCTGATCGGCGCGTGGTGCTTCCCGACCACGACGGGCCGGACGACGTCGCCGTCACTGGGGATGGACGTGCCGCTGGACCCGCAGACCGGGCGGCAGACGGTGGCTCGCTGTTCACCGGTGAGGTCGAGCACCGAGACAGCCTTGGGACCCACGCATGGTCCGCCCGGGCGAGTCAACCTGATGACGGCCGGCTGGGGATCGCGCACTGGAGGCGTCCGCCCCGTCGACGATCCGTCCTGCACGGCGTCCAGCTGTGGACGGCGTCCCGGCGCGGCGCGCCACATGCCGCCGGCCGTCGACCACGCACGCGCCACCGGCGGTCGGCTTCCCGGAGGCGCCGCGCGTCTTCCTCGGCACCCTGGCGGGCCGAGCCTCGCCCGCATCGCCACGGCGAAACGCCGCCTGCTCGGCGCCGAGTTCCTCCTCGACGGCGCGCTGACGCTGCCGGTCTACGCGTCCTTCGAGCACGGTGTCTGCCGACGCGGGCCCGGTCGAGGTCGATGGCGTCGCCGTCGAGCGCGGGGAGCTCGCCTACCTCCCGCCTGGCTCCGAGCGGCTGACCCGCGGTTCCTCGCCCCCGACGGCCTGGCGCGCGTGGTCGCCGCTCGGCGGCCCATCTTCGGTGAGCCGATCGTCATGCGGGGGAACTTCCTCGGCGGCTCCGACGACGAGATCGTCGACGCCCGCACTGATCTGCAGGCTGGTGGCCGTCGCAGGCACGCCCCTCGCCGCCGAGGAAGGGGTTTCGTCGCGAGAGAGGGGTCCGACACCTCTCGCGACGGAACCCTTGCTCGACGTGGGACAATTCGGTGACGGGGCACGTCCTTCGAAGGGGCGTGGTTCGGGGACGTGCCGGGGTACCGGGGGTGGCGCCGCCCGCCCCGGGCCGCCGGCACGCGGCTGCGGCCCCGTGCGCGTGACCTTGTCCCGCGACCCGTGTGCGGATACGGCGCGACTGCTTCTCGACGTCGTCCTGGCCTCACGCTCGCCGCCGTCGCTATCTCGAGGTGATGGGCTAGATCTGATCATCCAGCACCCCGTCGTCACCGGCCGACACGATCCTTCTCCGACGGGTGCTCTTCGCGCCGGTGGGCTTCTCCCGGGCTGTCGTCGAGCGGACCGGCGACGCCGCCGTCGTCGCGGCGGACTCACCGGGCTGGCGATGGCGGCGTGACCCCGGGTCGGAGGCCGGCTCGACCTGGGGCAGCCTGATCGCGCTGATCCTGCGGAGGGCTGCTGCTGCTGCCCGCCTCCTGCGGCTGGGGTTGGCGACTGTCCGCAGCCTTTCGGTGCTGATCGGCTTCCTCACCGGGGCGGGATCCAGGTGCTCACGGCGAGGTCCCGCTCTGCTGGGGATCGGCGGCACGGCGGCCGTGGGCGCCAGCAGTGGGACGTGTCACGGCCGTGAGGCACGAGTCTGACGACGCTGGCCGTCGGTCGGCGCGATCGCGCGATCCTCGGCTTCGCCGCTTCGCACCACGCGTCCCCGGGGCGATCGTCGCCGTCGTCCTCGCGATCCTCGCGGCGCGCCTGATGGACCTCGGCTCCCATGGCGTCGCTCTCGTCGGCGCGGTCGCGGGCGGCCTTCCGCGGCTCGGGCTGCCTCAGGGCGTGGCCTGGTCCGAGGTCCCGAGGGTGCTCGGCATCGCGGTCTCCTGCGCGGTCCTCGTCCTCGCGCAGAGCGCCGCGACCTCGCGCAGCTTCGCGCTGAGGCACGGCCGCAAGGTCGACCTCGACCAGGACCTGCTCGGCCTGTCGCTCGCGAACCTCGGGGCCGGCCTCTCGGGGACCTTCGTCGTCAACGGCAGCCCGACGAAGACGGAGGTCCTCGACAGCCAGCACGGCCGCAGCCAGGTCGCGAACCTCACGATGTCGGCCGTCGTGCTGCTCGTCCTGCTCGTCGCCACCGGGGTCCTCGCACTCATGCCGGAGGCGGCGCTCGCGGCGATCGTCTTCCTCATCGGCGTTGGGCTGATCGACGTGCGAGGCCTGCGCAAACTCTGGCGCGGCGGCGCAGCGAGTTCGTCATCGCCTGCACGACGGCGGCCGCGGTGGTCGCCATCGGGGTGGAGCAGGGGATCGTGCTGGCCGTCGTGCTCTCCGTGCTGGGCTTCTCCGGCGGCAGTACCGGCCGAAGAACTTCGTCGTGGAAGCGTGGACGAGGGTGGGCAGCCGACGTACGCCTGGCCGCGCCCGGCGTCCAGAGCCTTCCGGGGCCCGTCGTCTTCCGGTACGACGTGCGACCTCTTGACGCCGAACGCGCACCGCTTTCGCCGACGACGTCGAGGGCATCGTCCAGGCGGCTCGAGCCGGTGCGGCTGCTCGTCCTGGATGCTCGTCGATCGTCGACGCGACTACTCCGCGAGCCCTCGCCCTCGACGGCTGATCGACTTCGTCCACGCGCACGGGCCGACTTCGGCATCACCCGTGCGGCCTGCCAGCACTCCTCGCCTCGTCGGCACCTGATCGGGCTGCTCGACAAGTTCGCCGGGACCACTGTTCGGCAACCTGG